>NZ_JBGAKA010000041.1:0-70629 GCF_044224635.1 Reyranella sp.
CATACGCGACGGAGGGGTCATGAGCAGCGGGACTGAGGCCTCTGACCCCTCCGTCCGCGACTACGCGGACACCTCCCCAGCGAAGCTGGGGAGGGGAGAGTGGCGCGCTCCCGGCCATGAGCCCTCCGCCGCCGCAACGATAGAGTTCGCATCATGCTCGCCAAGATCCTGTTCTTCATGGTCATCATCTCGGGGCTGGCGACGCTCGGCATGCTGTTCGCCGGGCTGGTCAGCATGAGCCGCAATATCGACAACAGCCTCGAGGGCGGGCGGCGCAGCAATCGCCTGATGTGGTGGCGGGTGCGGCTGCAGTTCCTGACGATCGTCCTTATTCTGCTCTGGTATCTCGCGAGCAGGAGCTGAGCCGATGGTGACGTTGACCCGCATCTACACGCGCGGCGGCGACGCCGGGCAGACCTCTCTCGGCCGCGGCGAGCGGGTCTTTAAGCATGACCCGCGGGTAGAAGCCTACGGCACGACCGACGAGGCGAACTCGGTGATCGGCCTGGCGCGCAACGCCATCGCCCGCGCCGCGTCGGACGATTCGCGCGTGGCCGAAGCCGATGCCATGCTTGGGCGCATCCAGAACGACCTGTTCGATCTCGGCGCCGACCTGTGCACGCCCGAGGGCCAGGCCAAGCGCGGCGAGGGGGCGCTGCGCATCGTGCCCTCGCAGGTCGAGCGGCTGGAGCGCGAGATCGACGCGATGAACGCCGAGTTGACGCCGCTCAAATCCTTCATCCTGCCCGGCGGCAGCGAGGCCTCGGCGTGGCTGCATCTCGCCCGTACCGTGGCGCGCCGCGCCGAGCGCCGCATGACCCGGCTGGCCGCCGAGGAGACGATCAATCCCGAGGCGATCAAGTACATCAATCGGCTGTCGGACCATCTGTTCGTGCTGGCCCGCCGCCTCAACGACAACGGCGCCTCCGACGTGCTGTGGGTGCCGGGCGGGGCTCGCTGACGATGGCAAGCGTGGATGTGCGCGATGTGGCGCCGGCCGATCGGGCGGCGTGGGATCGCCTGTGGTCGGCCAATTGCGCTCACTACGGCGCCTCGCCATCGGCCGACGACAACGATGAACTGTGGCGACGGCTCGTGGACGTGGAATGCGCCATGGGTGCCTTGATCGCCTGCCACAGCAGCGCGAGCCCGCCGGTCGGGTTCGCCCACTATGTCCTGCACCCCCACACGTTCAGCAGCCGCATGGTCTGCTATCTTGAGGACCTGTGGGTCGACCCCGACGCGCGCGGCGGCGGCGTCGGGCGCCGCCTCGTCGAGGCGCTGATCGCGCGCGGCCGCGAGCACGGCTGGCGCCGGCTCTACTGGCATACCGAAGCCGACAATGCCGTGGCGCGTGCGCTCTACGACCGCATCGTGACGGTCACGGACTACGTCCGCTACGATGTGGCGCTGCAATAGACCCATGACTTGCCGGCAGGCCTCCGCAGAGGCTTCCAAGGGCCTCAACTTGTTGAAAAAATGGGATAAAATCTTCCACTGTGCGGCCTTGTGCAGTGCGACATCGTCTTGACATGTTCGCCTGAACACCCCTACACGAAGACCCCTTCGCCGGGCGGGAGGTCCGGCCGCAACTCACCTATAGGCGCAACGCGATGAAAGTGCTGGTCGCGGTCAAGCGGGTCATCGACTATAATGTCAAAATCCGCGTCAAGGCCGACAACACGGGTGTCGAGACGGCGAACGTCAAGATGTCCATGAACCCCTTCGACGAGATCGCCGTGGAAGAGGCGATCCGCTTGCGGGAGAAGGGATTGGCCACCGAGGTTATCGCCTTTTCCGCCGGCCCCGCGCAGTGTCAGGAGACGATCCGCACCGCGCTGGCGATGGGCGCCGACCGTGGCGTGCTCGTCCAGAGCGATGCCGAGCTGCAGCCGCTCGCCGTCGCCAAGCTGATGAAGGCAGTGGTCGACAAGGAGCAGCCCGGCCTGGTGATCGTCGGCAAGCAGGCGATCGACGACGATTCCAACCAGACCGGCCAGATGCTGGCGGCGCTGCTCGGCTGGTCGCAGGGCACCTTCGCCAACAAGCTGAACCTGGCTGACGGCAGCGCCGAGGTGAAGCGCGAGGTCGACGGTGGCCTCGAGAACATCAAGATCAAGCTGCCGGCGGTGATC
Organism: Reyranella sp.; assembly: GCF_044224635.1. GTDB lineage: Bacteria > Pseudomonadota > Alphaproteobacteria > Reyranellales > Reyranellaceae > Reyranella. Next base: position 2,136 of record NZ_JBGAKA010000041.1, read on the forward strand.
ACCACCGACCTGCGCCTCAACGAGCCGCGCTACGCCTCGCTGCCCAACATCATGAAGGCCAAGAAGAAGCCGATCGAGACGTTGGCGCCGGACAAGCTCGGCGTCGACGTGGCGCCGCGCCTCAAGACCTTGAAGGTCGAGGAGCCGCCCAAGCGCAAGTCCGGCATCAAGGTGAAGACGGTCGCCGAGCTGGTCGAGAAGCTCAAGAACGAAGCGGGAGTGATCTGACATGGCCGTCCTCGTCGTTGCCGCGCATGACGGCAAGAGCGTTCGCAGCAATGTCGCGAACGCCGTGGCCGCCGCCACGCAGATGGATGCCGACGTGCATGTCCTGGTGGCCGGCAGCAACGCCGGCGAGGCGGCCAAGTCGGCCGCCGCCATCCAGGGCGTGACCAAGGTGCTCGAAGCCGAGGACGCGGCCTACGCCAACTGGCTGGCCGAGGACGTGGCGCCGCTGGTGGTCAAGCTGGCGCCCGCCTACAGCCACGTCGTGATGGCGGCCGATTCGGTGGGCAAGAACATCGCCCCGCGGGTCGCTGCGCTGCTCGACGTGGCGCAGGTCTCGGAGGCCATCAAGGTCGTGTCGCCGGACACGTTCGTGCGGCCGATCTATGCCGGCAACGCCATGGCGACCGTGCAGACCGCCGACAAGATCAAGATCGTCACCATCCGGCCGACCAACTTCAAGGCCGCGGCAGGCGGCGGCTCGGCGCCGGTCGAGAAGATCGCCGGCACCGGCGCCGGCGGCCTCGCCACCTATGTCGGCGCCGAGCTGTCGAAGAGCGAGCGGCCCGAGCTTACCAGCGCCAAGATCGTGGTCTCGGGCGGCCGCGGCCTACAGAGCGGCGAGAACTTCAAGATGCTGGAATCGCTGGCCGACAAGCTCGGCGCCGGCCTCGGCGCGAGCCGCGCCGCGGTCGATGCCGGCTACGTGCCGAACGACTATCAGGTCGGCCAGACCGGCAAGGTGGTGGCGCCCGATCTTTACATCGCCATCGGCATCTCCGGCGCCATCCAGCATCTCGCCGGCATGAAGGACAGCAAGACCATCGTCGCGATCAACAAGGACGAGGAGGCGCCGATCTTCCAGGTCGCCGACTACGGCATCGTCGGCGATCTCTTCCAGATCGTTCCCGAGTTGATCGCCGCGGTCGAAAAAAAGTAACGCGGAGTATCGCGTCATGATCAAGCGCATCGGCGTCATCGGTGCCGGCCAGATGGGCAGCGGCATCGCCCATGTCTGCGCGCTCAAGGGCTTCGACATCCGTCTGGCTGATGTCGACCAGGCGCATCTCGACAAGGGCCTGGAGTCGATCTCCCGCAACATGGATCGCCAGATCGGCCGCGGCATGATTCGTCCCGACGACAAGGACGCCGCGCTGGGGCGCATCTTGCCCGGTCTCGATTACAAGGCCTTCGCCGACTGCGACCTGATCGTCGAGGCGGCGACCGAGAACGAGGCGGTCAAGCGCGACATCTTCAAGAAGGTGTGCGACGGCCTGCCACCCAACGTGCTGCTGGCCACCAACACCTCGTCGATCTCGGTCACCCGGCTCGCTTCGGTGACCGACCGGCCCGGCAAGTTCATGGGCATGCATTTCATGAACCCGGTGCCCCTGATGGGGCTGGTCGAGCTGATCCGCGGCATAGCCACGGAGGAGGAGACCTTCCGAACCGTCCGCGACGTGGTGGTGAAGCTCGACAAGAAGCCGGTCAATGCCGAGGACTTCCCCGCCTTCATCGTCAACCGCATCCTGCTGCCGATGATCAACGAGGCGGTCTACGCGCTCTACGAAGGTGTCGGCAACGTCGAGGCGATCGACACCGGCATGAAGCTCGGCGCCAACCACCCGATGGGCCCGCTCGAGCTCGCCGACTTCATCGGCCTCGACACCTGCCTGTCGGTGATGCAGGTCCTGCACGAGGGTCTGGCCGATTCCAAGTACCGCCCGTGCCCGCTGCTGGTGAAGTACGTCGAGGCCGGCTGGATCGGCCGCAAGGTCAAGCGCGGCTTCTACGACTACTCGAGCGACCGCCCGGTCCCGACGCGGTAGGGCCGCTGGCGAAGGGTGCAATTTTGCCGTAACATGTTACGGTAGGGGATGTTCGATGGCGCGTACACCTCATAAGCCGGTGCCTGCTCTCAAGCGTATGACGGAGCCTTGCTTCTGCTCCTGGGAATCGCCTGATCCTCTGCAATCGCTGCTGTGAAACGAGGAGGAAGGGGCGCCGGGTTCCTCTGACCCGCACCGCGTCAGCCCGGTCACGTTGCCAAGGACGAACGCGACGATGCTGATGGCGCTACGCTTCTGCTCGTGAAGGGCTTTCCCCGGTCGGGCGTTGAAGTCGAGATCGAAGCCATGGCGGCAAAAGCCGACTAGCGTCGGCCGATTTCCGGCCTGGACCTGGGACTAGCGGGCGGGGCATGGACCTTCTTCGCGGTAGTCCGTGGCGACGCCGCGCTCGACCGTCCACTCGGTGAGACACAGCGCCGTTGCGGTGCCCGTGTGCGGAAGCGGCCGGATCGTCCCGCCGGAATAGCTGTAGGCCAGGGTCGGATTGGAGATCGTCGCTGGTTGGCGCCATTGCAGGCGCCTGGTGCCGGGCACGGTCTCGACGCTGACGTCAGGCGGCCGCCCCATCGTTGCAACCAAGGTGGCTTCGTCGGCGCCGACCATTGCCTTCTTCGGCGTGGCGTCGGCCGATGCGCAGGCCGCCATAGCCAGTCCGGCGAGTAACGCGAGATGACGCATGTCGTGCTCCTTTACCGCACGATGATAGGCATCGCGCGCGTGATCGACCAGTCTGCAACGGCAGACCAGAGTGCAATCGCGATTTGGCCGCAATCGACGCCATGATGTCTCGCTCTTACGGGGGCGATCCAATGAAGTCAGGCACGGTGCATCTCTCGGTCATGCTGACGGTGCTGGTCGGCTTGGCGCTTTCGGTCCTTCCTGTCGGACCGGCGGAGGCGCAATGGGTGATGCTGGCGCGCCGCGCGGTCGGCCGCATCCACCACATGGCCGAGGCCAACCAGCAGGGCGGACGTACCGGTTACGATTTCGCGACGGTTATCCTCGAGGCGCCGGCCGATCGCGTCTTTGCCACAGCCGTCCAGATGGCGCGCAGGAATCCCGCCGTACGCGTGGTATCCGAGGATTCCGGCCAGCGTCGCCTGCAGGTCGCCGAGGGCGATCGCACGGCAACGCTGAACGTCGTGCCCTTCAACGACGAAGTCTCGCAGCTGCTGATCGCCGGCCACGCCGGGCCGGGCGAGGGGCCGACGGCCTCCCTGGTGGTCCAGGCGGTGCTGCGAATCTGCCGGGAAATGGGCAAGCAGTGCGAGGTCGGCGGCGGCTGAGCGGCCGCGATGCGCGCTCTCGCGCTGGCTGCGGTCGGTCCGGTCCAATGGCTCGACCGCCGGCTTCTCGAGCCGCGCGCCGACGAGCGCCTGGCCGGCTTCCGCCGGTTCGTCGTCGAGTTCCTCTATTTCGGCATCAAGCAAGCGCGCGCCTGCCTGTTCGCCGGCCTGTTCTTCCTCGCTATCTTCACCGTGCCGCGCGCCGGCCTGTGGGGCGTGCCGCGCTACGACGTGCTGCTGATCTTCGCCCTGGCAGTGCAGGCGTGGATGGTGTGGGCCAAGCTCGAGACCTGGGACGAGCTCAAGGCGATCTGCCTGTTCCACGCCGTGGGATTCGCGCTCGAGGCCTTCAAGACGTCAAGCGGCATCCAGTCGTGGAGCTATCCCGACTTCGCCTACAGCAAGCTGTTCGGCGTGCCGTTGTTCTCCGGTTTCATGTACGCCGCGGTCGGCAGCTACATCATCCAGGCGTGGCGGCTGTTCGACCTGCGCATCCGCCATCATCCGCCGTACTGGATGGCTTGGCTGGTTGCGGTCGCGATCTACGTCAATTTCTTCACCCACCATTTCATCGGCGACTATCGCTGGCACATCGCCGCCTGCGTGCTCGGCCTCTATGGACGCGCCACGGTGGTCTTCCGTCCCTACGACCGCGAGCGCAGCATGCCGCTGCTGCTCGCCTTCGTGCTGATCGGCTTCTTCATCTGGCTGGCCGAGAACGCCGCGACGTTCTTCGGCATCTGGCGCTATCCCAACCAGCTCGGCGCTTGGACGCTGGTCCACGTCGCCAAATGGAGCTCGTGGTCGCTGCTGGTGATCATGACCTTCACCATCGTGGCCAACCTCAAGCATATCAAGCGCATGATCCACGTGCCGGAGTAACTGATCCGGGGGCGCCGCTTGATCGGCTGGTACGACGGGTACTGCCGTCGTTCAGACCTGATCCGACCGAAAGCCAGGCCCGTGACAGTAAGATCTTCGATCTTCGTTGAAGCACCATCCCTTCGGCCGACGTCCGAGTTTCTGTCGTCCTGAGCGCAGCGAAGGACCTCATCGCCGCCCGCAACAGGAGCACTTTGAAACTCCTGGCAATGAGATCCTTCGCTGCGCTCAGGATGACAGAACGGATCCCGAGTCGGTTCCACTCAAAGCAATCACGCTCCGCTGGCCCGGTCCCAGCAATGACTCACACCAACCCCAAGAACCGCTCCGCCGTGCGCCAGCGCACGCCGTTGGCGAGTCCGGCCGGCAGTGGGGCAAGGTGCTCTTCGAGGTCCTTCACCGCGCCCGGATAGGTGCAATCGTAATGGGGATAGTCGGCGCCCCAGAGGATGCACTGCTCGAGGCCCATCTCGGCGAGCCGCGGCAGGCGGTGCGCCTCGTCAGATTCGATCGAGATGAAGCACTGCTCGCGGAACAGCTCGCTCGGACGGCGCTTCAGCCACGGCACGTGCTGGCCCATCGACTCGAAGTGTCCGTCGAGCCGGTCGAGCCAGTATTCCAGCCAGCCCAGTCCCGATTCGAGGAAAGCGATGCGCAGCCTGGGATGGCGCTCCAGCACGCCGCCGGCGACGATGTCGAGGCACGCCGCCATCTGCTCGAAGGGATGGCAGATCATGTGGCTGAAGAAGAGGTTGTCGTAGCGCCCGGTGGCGAAGCTCGGCATCAGGGCACCGAAGCTGCCGTGCACGGCGGCGAACAGCCCGTCGCCGGCGACTGCTTCCCAGAACGGCTTCAACGACTCGTCGTAGAGCGGCAGGCCCCTGTAGCGCTCGGGCCGGAAGCAGACGCCTTTGAGACCGAGCCTGGCGATGTGCGCGACCTCGCGGCGCGCCGCCTCGGCGCTTTGCAGCGGCACGATGCCGACTGCGCTCAGCCGGCCCCTGCCATCGCGGCACATGTCGGCAATCCATTCATTGTAGGCATGGCACGCAGCGGCGGCGACTGCCGAATCCTCGATGTCGCCGGCCAGCAGGTAAAGCGAGGGGAAGAGGAGGGCACGCTCGATGCCTTCCTCATCGAGCACGCCGATGCGCGCCCCACCATCGTAGGAACCGGGCAGGATGTCGTCCCAGGTCGGAACCTTGTCGGGGTCATCCATGCCCCAGGGCACACAGGCTGCAGCTGGCCTGAGGTTGCGGCGGATCGTCCCGTTGATCGACATCCAGTCGCGGCCGTCGGCGTCGCGCTCGACGCGAATCGTGTCGGCGCGATAGCGCTTCTCGACGTAGTCGTTCCACAGCGCCGGCGGCTCGCAGATATGGCCGTCGGCGTCGATCACCCGCTTTGTCATTTGTTTCCTCCCGGATGTCGCGCGAGACTTGGCCTCCCGGGTTGTTCGCGCAAGGAAAAATCGCATGGCTCACCGGCCGATCCGCATCGCCGTCCTGTACTTCGCCCATGAGACGGTGAGCTTCCTGCCGAACGACACGACGCTCGACGACTTCATCTACGAAGGCTCGCCGGCCAGTGGCGAGGCGTTGCTCGCCCACGATCCGAGATCCTACATGGGCGGCTTCGTGAAGGTGGCGCGCGAGCACGACGGCGTCGAGCTGGTCGGCATCGATTCGCCGCTCTTTCCCAGGACTGGAACCGGCTCGGGCTGGATCACCGAGGACGCCTACGAGACTTTCGTCGGGCGCATGATCGAGGGCCTGCGTGCCCAGGGGCCGTTCGACGGCGTCTACCTCGCGCTGCACGGTGCGATGGCGGTGCGCGGCGTGATGCGGCCCGAGGCCGACCTGGCGCGGCGGGTGCGTGCCGCCGTGGGGCAGGGCGCCTTCATCGTCGGCACCTTCGATCCGCACGGCAACGAGGACGAGGAATTTCTGCGCCACGCCGACATGGCGTTCACGGTGAAATACTTTCCCCACTACGACAGCCATCTGCAGGGCGAGCGCGCGGCGCGCATGCTGGTGCGCGCGATCCGCGGCGACTACGCGCCGGCCACCGTCACGCAACGCGTGCCGATCATCTCGGCGACCGTCCTGCAATGGACCGGCGCCTCGCCGTGGATGGACCTGGTCCAGCGCGCGCTCACCTGGGAGGCGCGCGAGCCCGATCTCTACGTGAACTTCTTCTTCGGCTTTCCGTTCGCCGATGTGCCCGATGTCGGCATGACCTTCCAGGTGATGACCAACGGCAAGCCGGAGCTGGCGCGCAAGGCGGCCGACGACATGGCGCTTGCGGCGTGGCGGCGGCGCGAGGCACTGCTCGGGTCGACCAAGGTTCATGTTATCCCCGAGGGCGTCAGGCTCGCCAAGGAGGCGATGGCGCAGGGGGCGACGCCCATCGTGCTGGCCGATCACAGCGACCGCTCGGGATCCGCCACCTGGCTCCTCAAGGAGATCATCGCCCAGGATCTGCCCGACACGCTGATCGCCACCATCGCCGATGCGCGGGCGAGCGATGCGCTCGAGGCCAACGGCGTGAAGGCGGGCGATCCGTTCGACAGGGAGGTGGGCGGCCTGGCCGACGAATCGGCCGGCGCGCCGGTGCGCATCCAGGGCACGGTGATGAACGTTGTGGAAGGCCGCGGCCAGCGCTGGGTCGTCGTGCGGTTCGGCCGCAACAACGTGCTGGTGCTGAGCCGCTTCCTTGTCCAGGTGACGGAGCCCGATCCGCTGCGTGCGCTCGGCCTCGATCTCACCCGGTTCAAGGCGTTCGCCATCAAATCGCGCGTCCATTTCCGCCGCGGCTTCGACGACAGCGGCTTCGCCAAGACCATCCTGCTGGTCGAACCGGAGCAGCCGTTCCTGGGAACCGTGCGGCTGGAGGGCCTGCCGTATCGCAACGTCGACCTGAAGAAGTTCTACCCCTACGGCGATCCGCAGTTTCCGTGAGGGGTGCGCCTTTCACTCTCCTCCCCAGCTTCGCTGGGGAGGTGCCCCGTCATACGGGACGGAGGGGTCATGAGCCTCAGTCCCGCTGCTCATGACCCCTCCGTCGCCGAAGACGGCGACACCTCCCCAACAGAGTTGGGGAGGAAAGTGAGAAAGTACCCATATGTGAATGCCCTGCAGGGGGAGGCGAGCGGAATGCCGCCTGTCCTCGATTGCACAAGCGCGTGGCTGCAGGTGTGAGCCAGTTCGGCTGACCGGCCTGCCCGCGCCGGCAGTGTCGTGATAGCTCGGTCGTGAAGCTGCGCGTGAACCAAGGGACACGACCGTGATTACCAATTCCACCGCTGCCGCACGACGTCCCCGGTGCGTCCCTTCGCTGCCGATTCGGAGCGCGTGCAATCAATTGCACAAGCTTGCGGCTGCAAGCGCGATGACGAACGAGCCTCGCTGTTCCGGTATCTCACATTCCCTGATCTGGTGTGCGAGGTTCCCTGTTAATTTTTTTCGTTTCCCTGTTCCAATTCCCTGTTCCGCGCACCGCGGCGCGACCGCCGCGGGTCGCCAAGCCGTTGCGATAGCGGCCTCATTTGCCTGTCAAGACCGTCCGTTCGAAGCCGGGGTTCGGCTTTTTCCATCAGCCGCCGTTGCCGAGCGCCGCCTTCATGAGGGCGATGCCTTCGGGCGTGTCCCAGTCGGTGTCGCCCTCGATCCGGCCGAGCTCGCGGCCCGCCGGGTCGACCAGGATCGAGGTCGGCAAGAGGGTGACGCCGAGCGTCGACATCGCCTTCTTGCCCTTGTCGAAATAGATGCCGAGATTGTCGAGGTTCTGATCCTTGTAGAACGGCGCGACCTTGGGCTTGGACGGGCCGTCCAGCGAGATCGGCAGGACGATGAACCGGTCCCTGGGCAGCATCGCCTGCAGGCGATCGAGGCTCGGCATCTCGCTGACGCACGGCGCGCACCAGGTCGCCCACAGGTTGATCAACCGCACCTTGCCGTTGAGGTCGGACAGACGCATCGGCCGGTCGTCGGCGTTGAGGAACTCGAGGTCGGGCACGGGCCTGGGCGGATTGGTGATCTTGAAGCGCGCCATGGCGCCCCTGGCCAGCCTCGCCGACACCTCGGCGCGCGCGCTCGCCGGCGGTGCGGCCAACTGCACCGCCGAAGCGGCGGCGGCAACGGCCAGCAGGCGGCGGCGGCCGGTGAGGAAATGTCGGGCGGGATGTGCCATAAGCCGCGTTCCTACAGAGTCATTGGCTGATATTCATGGCACGAAAGAACACGACTGCGCGAGGGGCGAAGCCCGATTCCAACGCGAAGGGCCGCTCCGGCACGGCGACCAGCTCCGAGACGATGAGCCGCTCCAACACGATGTGGGGTGGCCGCTATGCGCGCGGCCCGGCGGAAATCATGGAGCGGATCAACGCCTCCATCGGCTTCGACCGGCGGCTTTATCGACAGGACATCGCCGGCTCGCTTGCGCACTGCGACATGTTGGTCAAGCGCGGCATCCTGACCGCACGGGACGGACGCGCAATCAAGAGAGGCCTCGCCCAGGTGCGCGAGGAGATCGAGTCCGGCCGCTTCAAGTTCTCGACCAAGCTCGAGGACATCCATTTCAACGTCGAGGCGCGGCTGACCGAGCTGATCGGGCCGGCCGGCGGGCGCCTGCATACTGCGCGCTCGCGCAACGACCAGATCGCGCTCGACGTGCGGCTGTGGGTGCGCGACACGATCGACCGCCTGGAAACCATGCTGGCCGACCTGCAGGTCGCCCTGATCGACCGCGCCGGAGAGTACGCCGCCACGATCATGCCGGGCTTCACCCATTTGCAGACGGCCCAGCCCATCACCTTCGGCCATCATCTGCTGGCCTATGTCGAGATGGTCGGGCGCGACCGCAGCCGGTTGCGCGATTGCCGGGCCCGGCTGAACGAATCGCCGCTGGGGGCGGCGGCGCTGGCCGGCTCGCCGCATCCGATCGATCCGCGCCAGACCGCCCGGGCGCTCGGCTTCGACCGGCCGATGGCCAACTCGCTCGATGCCGTGTCGGACCGCGACTACGTGGTCGAGTTCATCGCCGCGGCGTCGCTCATCGCCGTGCACCTGTCGCGCCTCAGCGAGGAGATCGTGATCTGGTGCAGCGCGCCGTTCCGGTTCATCACGCTGTCGGACGCCTTCACCACCGGCAGCTCGATCATGCCGCAGAAGCGCAATCCCGACGCCGCCGAGCTGACGCGCGCCAAGGTCGGCCGCATCGTCGGCGCCTTCGTGGCGCTGTGCACGGTGCTCAAGGGCCTGCCGCTGACCTACGGCAAGGACATGCAGGAGGACAAGGAGCCGCTGTTCGACGCCGCCGACTCGCTCGAGCTCGGCGTCGCGGCGATGACCGGCATGGTGCGCGACCTCAAGGCCAATCCCGAGCGCATGCGCGCCGTCGCCTCGGCCGACTACTCGGTGGCGACCGATCTCGCCGACTGGCTGGTGCGCAAGGTCGGGCTGCCGTTCCGCGAGGCCCATCACGTGACCGGCCGGCTGGTCGGCATCGCCGCCGCCCAGGGCGTCGACCTCGACAAGCTGACGCTGGCCGAGATGCAGGCGGTCGAGCCCCGGATCGACCGCGGCGTGTTCGGCGTGCTGACCGTCGAGGCCTCGGTCAACGCCCGCAAGAGCCTGGGCGGCACGGCGCCCAACAATGTTGCACGCGCGGTGCAGGACGCCCGCCGCCGCTTCCTGGGACAAAAGCGTCCCTTTCAGGGACGTAGCCGATGAGCTTCTTCACCTACCGGGACGGTGCGATGCACGCCGAAGGCGTGGCGCTGGCCACCATCGCGGCCCAGGTCGGCACGCCCTTCTACTGCTATTCGACTGGCGCGCTGCGGGCAGCGTGGCGCGAGTTCGCCGACGGCATCAGGGGCATGAACGCCAGGGTCTGCTACGCCATGAAGGCCAACTCGAACCTGGCGGTCATTCGCCTGTTCGGCGAGCTGGGGGCGGGGGCAGACATCGTCTCGCTCGGCGAGATGCAGCGCGCCCTGGCGGCCGGCATCCCGGCCAGGCGGATCATCTATTCCGGCGTCGGCAAGAAGCCGTCCGAGCTGATGGCGGCGCTGCAGGCCGGGGTCGGCCAGATCAACGTCGAGAGCTCGGCCGAGCTCGAGACCCTGAACGCCGTCGCCGGCCAGCTCGGCGTCGCTGCCGACATCACTATCCGGGTCAATCCGGACGTCGATGCCGGAACTCACGCCAAGATCACCACCGGGCGCAAGGAGAACAAGTTCGGCATCGATATCGACCTTGCCCGCGACGCCTACGCCTTGGCGGGGCGCCTGCCCAACCTGCGGGTGGTCGGAGTGGCCATGCATATCGGCTCCCAGCTCACTTCGCTCAACCCCTATCGCAGCGCCATCGCACGGATGCGCGCGCTGATCGGCCAGCTCAGGAGCGACGGCCATGCCATCGACCGGTTCGACATCGGCGGCGGCCTGGGCATCGTCTATGCCGACGAGAAGCCGCCTTCGATCTCAGACTTTCTTGCAATGGCGGCCCGCGAAACCGACGGGCTGGGCTGCGAGCTGACCTTCGAGCCGGGCCGGCGCCTGGTCGGAGAGGCCGGCGTGCTGGTGAGCGAGGTCATCCTGGTCAAGCCGGGCGCGGCGAAGACCTTCGTCGTCGTCGATGCGGCGATGAACGATCTCATTCGCCCGACGTTGTATGAAGCTTGGCACGATATCGTCCCCGTCAAGGAACGCCGCGATGCCGCCACGATCCGTTGTGACATTGTCGGACCGATCTGCGAATCGGGCGATTACCTCGCGCAGAACCGTGATCTGCCCCCACTGGCTGCGGGAGACCTCGTCATGATACGCTCGGTTGGCGCCTATGGCGCGGTGATGGCTTCGGCCTACAACACCCGCCCACTGGCGCCGGAGGTCATGGTCGATGGCACGCGCTTTGCGGTGACCCGGCCGCGGCCCTCGATCGAAGAGATGCTCTCCGTCGAGCGGTTCCCGCCCTGGATGGAGCCGACGAAGCCTTAGCGCCCAAGCCCCCGGGCGCCCCGGTCAGATAAAGAAAGGACGGCGATGGACGCCAGCCAGACCACCCAGATCGCAGCGCCCGGCGTGGCCCGCAAGATCGGCGTGGCCCGCATGGCCCTGGCTTGGGAGAGCCTGTGGCCCCGGCTCGTGCCGCTGCTGGCCTACCTCGCCCTGTTCGTGGCGGCCGCCCATTTCGACCTGTTCGCCGGTCTCGACCCCTGGGTCCATACTGGCCTGCTGGCGGTGCTGGCGATCGCCTTCGGGACGCTCGCTTGGTGGGAGCTGCGCCGGTTCGCCTGGCCGACCCACGAGGAGGCGGTGCGCCGCCTCGAGCGGGACAGCGACGTGCCGCATCGGCCGCTGGTCGCGGTGCAGGATCGGCTGGCCGCCGGATCGGGCGATGCGATGGCGGCCGCGCTGTGGGATGCCCATCGTCGCCGCGAGGCCGAGCGCCTGGCGGCGCTCAGCAACAAGCCGGCCCGCCCCGGGCTCGCCATCCTCGACAAATGGGCGCTGCGCTTCGTGCCGCTCCTGGTGCTGATCGTCGCCATCGCCAGCGCCGGCGGGTGGCGCGCCGATCGCATGGCCGCTGCCGTCACCCCGGCCTTCCCGCCGCCGCCGCCGGTGGTCGCCAACCTGTGGATCGCGCCGCCGGCCTATACCGGCAAGCCGCCGATCTATCTCGACATGGCCGATCGCGACAAGCTGTTGCGCGTGCCGGTGGGCAGCAAGCTCGCGGGCTTCGTCGACGACGTGCGCGGCCGCAAGCCGCCCCAGCTCGTGATCGAAGGCGGCGGACCGCCCGCCGAGTTCAACACCGTCGGCAAGGGCAAGTACCAGATCGAGCAGGTCATCACCGAGGGCAAGCAGATCGTCCTGCAGGCGCGCGGCGACGAACAGGCGCGCTGGAAGCTGCACGTCATTCCCGACCTGGCGCCGACCGTCGAGTTCGCCAAGCCGATCGGCGTGGACAAGTGGTCGACCAAGATCGAGTACATCGCCGGCGACGATTTCGGCGTGACGGGCGTGCAGCTGCAGATCCGCCTGCATGGCAGTGCGCTGGGCGACGAGGCGCTGAGCGCCGACGAGGAGCCCGAGGTCATCCGCCTCGACCTGCCGGTCGCCGGCAATTCCAAGAAGGTCGGCGACAGCTTCGTGCGCGACCTGACCAGCCATCCGTGGGCCGGGCTGAAGGTCACCGTGATGCTGTTCGCGACCGATGCGCTCGGCCAGAAGGGGCGCAGCTCGGTCGAGACCTTCCTGCTGCCCGAGCGGGTGTTCAACGATCCGACGGCGCGCGCCCTGATCGTGTTGCGCAAGGCGCTGACGCGCGATCCCAAGGGTTATCGCACCGACGTCGTTGACGGCATGCGGATGGTCCATGCCAAGCCGGAAAGCTACCGCAACGATCCGGTGGTGCAGCTCGGGCTCAAGCTCGGCGCGACGAAGCTCGCCCAGGACGGCGACAAGCCGACCATCACCGAGACGCAGAAGCTCCTGTGGGATCTCGCCATGCGCCTGGAGAGCGGCGCCATGTCGGATGCCGAGCGCAACCTCGAGCAGGCCCGCCAGGAGCTGCGCGACGCCGTGCAGCGCAACGCAGGCGACGAGGAGATCGAGCGCCTGATCCAGCAGCTCTACGACGCCATGGCGAAGTGGCAGAAGGAGCTGGCCGAGAAGATGAAGGATCCGGAAGAGCGCCGTCGCATGCAGGAGCAGGCGGAGAAGATGGATCCCAACAACACCATCACCGGCGACGACCTGCAGAAGATGCTCGACAAGATTCGCGAGATGGCCAAGAACGGCCAGCGCGAGGAGGCCAAGCGGCTGCTCGAGGAGCTGCGCAAGATGATGGAGAACGCCACGCCGATGATGGCCGGTCCCGGCCAGCAGCGTCAGCAGGGCCAGCGCGGCCAGCAGGGCCAGGGCAACCAGCAGGGTCGCGAGATGATGAATCAGCTCGACCGCCTGTCGCGCCGCCAGAACCAGCTGTTGGGCGAGTCGGAGCGCGAGGGCCGTCAGCAGCAGGGCCGCCAGGGTCAGCAGGGGCAACGCGGTCAGCAAGGGCAGCAGGGGCAGCAAGGCCAACAGGGCCAGCGCGGTCAGGGCAACCAGCCGGGCGAGGGCCAGTGGGGCGAAGGGCAGCGCGGCCAGCAGGAAAGTCTACGCCGCCAGCTTGGCGAATTCATGAACCGGCTCGACGAGAACGGCATGCCGATGCCCGATTCGCTGGGCCGCGCCGAGCGCAACATGCGCGAGGCCGAGGATGCGCTGCGCCGCGGCGACCCGCGTGACGCTTCACGCGCCCAGCGCCGGGCGCTCGACAACCTGCAGCAGGGCATGGGCGACATGGCCGAGGCGATGCGCCAGCAGCGCGGCCCCGGCAACGGCCAGGACCTGGCCGAGATCGAGGAGCGCGAACGGCGCAGCGAGGACCGTGACCCGCTCGGCCGCTCCGACGGCAATTACGGCGACGCGGTCGACACCGGCGTCGACAAGGTGCCGCTTGAGCTCGAGCGCCAGCGCAGCCGCGAGATTCTCGACGAGCTGCGCCGCCGCGCCGGCGAGCAGCGCCCCAAGGACGAGCTCGACTACATCGACCGCCTGCTCAAGACATACTGAGTGCATGGCCACCTCCCCAGCTCCGCTGGGGAGATGTCGCGTCTTACGCGACGGAGGGGTCAAGAGTCATGGGAGAGAGTTGAGCTTGGGGCTCACGACCCCGCCGTCCGCGATTACGCGGACACCTCCCCACGCCTGGCGTGGGGAAGAAATTCTACCCCGTCTGCTCGACCACGCCAATGTACGGCAGCCCGCGGAAGCGATGGGCCCAGTCGAGGCCGTAGCCGACGAGGAACTCGTCGCCGGCTTCGAAGCCGACGAAATCGGCGTTGAGGGAGGTGCGGCGCTTGCCCGGCTTGTCGAGCAGGGTGCAGATCGACACGTGATTGGCGCCGCGCTCGAGCAACAGATTCTTGGCGAACGAGAGCGTCAGGCCCGATTCGAGGATGTCGTCGACCAGCAGGACCTCGCGATGGCGCACGTCGTCGACGATGTCACGCACCACGCGGACCCGTCCGCTGGATTCGGTGCCGCTGCCGTAGCTCGACAGGGTGAGGAAATCCATCGACCAGTCGGCACCGGCACGGCTCAGCGCGCGGATCAGGTCGGCAGCGAACACGAAGCTGCCTTTCAACACCGACACCACCAGCGTGTCGGCCGGCAGCTTGGCCGCGAGCTCGGCCGCCATGACGTCGATGCGCGCGGCGATCTGCGGCGCGGAGAAGCGGATCGAGACGGTGGGCCGGCCGGCCGGCGCGGGCATGGTCATGTCTGCCCTGCTACTCGATGGCCGGTGCGCTGTCGACCCGGACCGTCCTTGGCAGGCCGGCACCGGGCGGGCCGGTGCGTCTGGCGTCTGCAGTCGCGAGGCGGGCAGGCGGCGCCGGAGCGGGCGAGAGGCCATCGAGCGAGAGGCCCGTGGCACGCCACGGCATCGGCGACTTGGCGCCGGTATCGCCGCGAAACACCAGGACCGCGCCCAGCGCCACCGCCACCAGGACTGCGGCGGCGATCCAGTAGGGCCAGCGTGGCCGGCGGGCCGGTGGCCGTGCGATCGCCGGCAGGCCGGAGCGGTAGGTCGGTTGGGATTGGTCTTGACCTTGGGTTTGACCCTGGGATCGCGCCGCCGCCGCTTGCGGTTCCGGCTCGGGCTGCTCCAGGCGCTCGCGCAGGACCGCCGCGGGAGCCGGCCCGGCTCGCTCGAACCAGCGGTGATTGCATCGCGCACACTGGACGGTGCGTCCCGTGGGGCCGATTGCCAACGGATCGACGATGTATCGCGCCCCGCAATTGGAACAGGTGACGTGCATGATGAGCGGGGAATTCCGCGCTAGATGTGCTTGTGAGAGGACATTAAGCTTCTAAATCTTGCGATACAAGCATGACCGGTTTTCATCTCTGGCTGCGCTCCATCGCCTTCAACGCGGGTTGGTACGCCGGCACGGCGGTCATCGCCCTTGCCGGCGTGCCGATCCTGTTGCTGCCCCGCCGCGCCGTCGTCGCCTGGGCCCAGCTGTGGACAAGGTTCTGCCTGTGGTGGCTGCGCGTCACCGTCGGCCTCGACCATCGTGTGCGCGGGCTGGAGAACCTGCCGGCTGGCCCGGTGATCGTCGCCTCCAAGCACCAGTCGTCGTGGGAGACCCTGGCCTACACCTTGCTGTTTCCGCATGCCGCGACCGTGATGAAGCGCGAGCTCGTCTATATCCCGATCGTCGGCTGGGCAATGGCACGGGCCGGCAACATCGCCGTCGAACGGGGTGACGGTGCCAGGGCGCTGCGCGGCCTGGTGCGCGACGCCAGGGCGGCGATCGCCGAGGGCCGCTCGATCCTGATCTTTCCGGAAGGCACGCGCGTTGCCGTTGGCAGCGAGCGGCCCTACCAGGTCGGCACCGCCGCCCTTTATCGCCAGCTCGGCGTGCCGGTCGTCCCGGTGGCGCTCAATTCCGGCCTGTTCTGGGGGCGGCGCCAGTTCGTCAAGCGGCCCGGCCGCATCACCGTCGAGGTGCTGCCGGCCATCCCGCCCGGTCTTGACCGCGACGCCTTCATGACCACGCTGCGCGGGCGCATCGAAGGCGCTACTGGCCGCTTGGTCGCCGAGGCAGCTGGGACGGAACGAATTGGGAACAATCCTGTTGATATCGACCTGGCCGACGCCTAGGATTCATCATGGAATGGGGTCCTGTCTCCCAGCGCATCTGGGACATGAAATACCGCTTCCGCGATCCTGCCGGCGCCGATGATGGCGACCTCGAGGGCACTTGGCGGCGGGTCGCCAAGGCCTTGGCAGCGATCGAGCGCGACCCCGACCTGTGGGCCGAGCGGTTCTACTCGGCACTGTCGGGCTTCAAGTTCCTGCCGGCCGGCCGGGTGATCGCCGGCGCCGGGACCGGGCGCAGCGTCACCCTGTTCAACTGCTTCGTCATGGGCACGATTGCCGATGACATGTCGGGCATCTTCGAGAGCCTGCGCGAGGCGGCGCTCACGATGCAGCAGGGCGGCGGCATCGGGCATGATTTCTCGACCCTGCGGCCGCACGGCGCGCCGGTGAAGGGCGTCGGCGCCGACGCCTCGGGCCCGCTCTCCTTCATGGATGTGTGGGATGCGATGTGCCGCACCATCATGAGCGCGGGCTCGCGCCGCGGTGCCATGATGGCGACCTTGCGCTGCGATCACCCCGACATCGAGGCCTTCGTCGACGCCAAGCGCGATCCCACGCGGCTGCGCATGTTCAACGTCTCGGTGCTGGTCACCGACGCCTTCATGAAGGCGGTGAAGGAGGATGGCGACTGGGATCTCGTGTTCGGTGGCCGGGTGTTCCGCACCATCAGGGCGCGCGGCCTGTGGGAGCGCATCATGCGCGCCACCTACGAGTACGCCGAGCCCGGCGTGATCTTCATCGACCGCATCAACCGGCGCAACAACCTGCACTATTGCGAGACCATCCAGGCGACGAACCCGTGCGGCGAGCAGCCGTTGCCGCTGTATGGCGCCTGCCTGCTGGGATCGATCAACCTAGGCGCACTGGTCGCCGAGCCGTTCACGCCGGGCGCCCATCTCGACCTCGATGCGCTGGAGCGGCTGGTGCCGCTCGCCGTGCGCATGCTCGACAACGTGGTCGACGTGTCGCGCTTTCCGCTGCCGCAGCAGGAGCGCGAGGCCAAGGCCAAGCGTCGCATCGGGCTCGGCGTCACCGGCCTCGCCGATGCGCTGATCTTCTGCGGCGTGCGCTACGGCTCGCCCGAGGCGGTCAGGCTGACGCGCGACTGGATGGGCGCGGTGCAGCGCCTGTCCTATCTCGCCTCGGCCGACATCGCCGCCGAGAAGGGCAGCTTCCCGCTCTACGATCGCGCCCGCTTCCTGGCCGGCGAGACCATCCGCGGCCTGCCCGAGGAGGTGCGCGCCGCGATCGGCCGCTACGGCATCCGCAATGCGCTGCTGAACTCGATCGCGCCGACCGGCACGATCTCGCTGCTGGCCGACAATGTCTCCTCGGGCATCGAGCCGGTCTTCGCCTTCAGCCATGTCCGGCACGTGCTGCAGCCCGACGGCTCCAAGCGCGAGGAGAACGTCGAGGATCACGCCTTGCGGGTGTGGCGGACGCTGCGGGGCAACGAGGCGCCGCCGTCCGAGGCCTTCGTCGATGCCCAGACGCTCGAGCCCGCCGCGCACCTTGCCATGCAGGCGGCGGCGCAGGAGTTCGTCGACAGCTCGATCTCCAAGACCATCAACCTGCCGCGCGACATCTCCTTCGAAGCCTTCAAGGACGTCTACGAGCAGGCCTATGCGCTCGGCTGCAAGGGCTGCACGACCTACCGGCCCAACGACGTGACCGGTGCGGTGCTCGAGGTGAAATCGGCGGAAACCAGGAGCGCGGTGGCGCCCGTGGCTGCTCTGGTGCCGGCGGCGCGCGAGAGCGGTGTCGTCTACATCGCCCAGCCGCTCGACCGGCCGGGCGACCTGCCGGGCCGGACCTACAAGATCAAATGGCCGGGCAGCGACCACGCGATCTACATCACCATCAACGACATCGTGCAGGACGGCCGGCGTCGGCCGTTCGAGATCTTCATCAACTCCAAGAACATGGAGCACTACGCCTGGACGGTGGCGCTGACCCGCATGATCTCGGCGGTGTTCCGCCGCGGCGGCGACGTCTCGTTCGTGGTCGAGGAACTGAAGGCGGTGTTCGATCCGCGCGGCGGCCAGTGGATGGAGGGCCGCTACGTGCCATCGCTGCTGGCCGCGATCGGCGGCGTGATCGAGCGTCACCTGATCGAGATCGGCTTCCTTGCCGGCGACGGCCCGCGCCTCTCCGATGCAGTCGACGCCAAGATGCGTCTGGCGGCCGCCCAGCGTGATCCCGCGGGCGGTGGTGCTGCGTCGGCAATGGGCCAATGCCCCAACTGCGGCGCCGCCGCCCTCAGCCACCAGGAAGGCTGCGACGTCTGCCTCAATTGCGGCTACTCGCGCTGCGGCTGATCAATCGAGATCATCCTCCTCCCCAGCGAAGCTGGGGAGGAGAATATGAGCGATGTTCACCCGAGCTCGAGCTGGATGCCGGCCGACTTGCTGACCGCCGCCCAGGTCGCGGCGAAGTCGCCGACGAACCTGGCGTACTCGGCCGGGGTCATCGGCTTGTCCTCGGGCAGCAGCACGACCTCCTTGAAGCGCTCGACGACCTCGGGCGCCCTGTAGGCCTTCTGCAACTCGGCGTAGAGCCGCGCGACGATTTCCGGCGACATGCCCTTGGGACCGGAGACGCCGACCCAGGTCGAGGTCGTGAGTTGGGGGAAGCCCTGCTCGGCGAAGGTCGGCGCGTTGGGGTACATGTCGATGCGCTTGTCCGAGCTGACGGCGAGCAGGCGCACCTTGCCGGAGTTGATGTGCGGCACGTTGGTGGTGATCGGGTCGAACATTGAGGGGATGGCGCCGGCCAGCATGTCCTGAAGCGACGGCGCCGAGCCGCGATAGGGCACATGCTTCAGCTTGATGCCGGCCAGGCTCGACAGCAACTCGCCCATCAGATGGGTGTTGGAGCCGATGCCGGAGCTGCCGAAGGCGATCTGGTCCGGCCTGGCCTTGGCGTCGGCGATGTAGTCGGCCAGCGTCTTGTAGGGAGAATCGGCCGGTACGATGAGGACGTTGGGGGTATGGCCGATCAGCGCCACGTGGCTGAAGTCGCTGACCACGTTGTAGGGCAGCTTGGGATAGATGCCGGGGGCGATGCCGAGCGGCGAGGCGTGCGAGATCACCAGCGTGAAGCCGTCGGGCGCCGCCTTGGCGGCGAGATCCGAGCCGATCGTGCCACCGGCGCCCGGTTTGTTCTCGACCACCACCTGGGTGCCGAGCGCCGCCGAGAGCTTGGGGGCCAGGATGCGCGAGATCGTGTCCGCCGTGCCGCCGGGCGGGAAGGTGGCGATCAGCTTGATCGGTGCCTTGGTCGGCCAGTCCTGGCTCGCCTGGACGGCGGGGATGCCGAGGGCGGATCCCATCGTGGCGGCCGAGGTGGCGACAAGGGTACGGCGGCTTAGCTTCATGAGGCGCTCCTGTTCGACGCACGCCTGTGGTGGCGTGTCGCGCTCAGGAACGCAGCAATGGACATGCCAAGGCCTCTGGCCCCAATGGCGAAAGGGTCTTGATTTGACCGGGGAGTGGTCGCAAATCGAAATCTGTAGAGGAGGCGTAGCATGGCCCGGCGGGCAATCCTGATGGCGATGGCAATGGTCGGCAGCCTGGCGGCGGCGCTTGCGCCGTTGCCCGGGCCGGCACAGCCCCTGCCGGCGGACCGCAGTGAGCTCAGCTTCTCCTACGCTCCCCTGGTGAAGCGCGTCTCGCCGGCCGTGGTCAACATCTACACCACGACGACGGCGCGCGTGCAGCGGCGCCTGCCGTTTCCTTTTCCCGGCGTGCCCAATGCCGGCGAGCGGGTGCAGAACGCCCTCGGCTCGGGCGTGCTGGTGCGTCCCGACGGCCTGATCGTGACCAACGCCCACGTCGTCAAGGGCGCCGACGAGGTCCGCGTCGTGCTGGCTGACCGGCGCGAGTTCGAAGCCAAGGTGGTGAGCCAGGAGGAGCGCTTCGACCTCGCCCTGCTGCGCATCGACGGCAACGGCGACAAGTTCCCCTTCCTCGAGATGCGCGATTCGGACTCGGTGGAGGTGGGCGACATCGTGCTCGCCATCGGCAACCCGTTCGGCCTGACGCAAACGGTGACCAGCGGCATCATCTCGGCGCTGGCGCGCAGCGCCGGAGGCGTCAACGATTCGAGCTTCTTCATCCAGACCGATGCCGCGATCAACCCGGGCAATTCCGGCGGCGCCCTGGTGAGCCTCGACGGACGGCTGATCGGCATCAACACCGCGATCTACTCGCAGACCGGCGGATCGGTTGGCATTGGCTTCGCCACGCCGTCGAACATCGTCACCCGCGTGGTCGCGACTGGCGAGAGCGGTGGGCGCATCGTGCGGCCATGGCTCGGCATCAACATGCAGCGCGTGACGCCCGACCTCGCCTCCGGCCTCAATCTGCCGCGGCCGGTCGGCCTGGTGGTCAAGGAGGTCTTTCCGGGTGGCCCCGGCGCGCGCGCCGGCCTGAAGCGCAACGACGTCATCGTCGGGCTGAAGGACCAGCCGATCGACGACGAGGCGAGCATGCGCTTCCGCCTCGCCACGCTGCAGGTCGATACGGTGGTGCCGATCCGGGTGATCCGCGGCGGCAAGGAGCTCGTGTTCGACATGAAGCTGGCGCCGCCGCCCGAGGATCCGCCTCGCGACAAGTCACAGCTGGAAGGGCGCCAGCCCCTGAGCGGCGCCTCGGTAGCCAACATGTCACCGGCCGTCGCCGACGAGCTCGGCCTGGTCGAATGGCGGCCCGGCGTTATCGTCACCGAGATCACGCCCGGCTCCTACGCCGGGCGTTTCATCCGGCCTGGCGACATGATCCTAGGCATCAACGGCCAGGACGTCAAAAATGTCGCCGAGCTCAAGAAGCGCATCACCGGCGGCGTGGCCAGCGTCACCATCGGCCGCGAAGGCATGGTGTCGACCGTCCAGTTCCGCTGAAGCGAAAGCGGGCGCCGCGATGCCGGCCGAGCTGTTCGCCTCGCTCGCCCCGACACCGCTCGCCGAGCGGCTGCGTCCCAAGACACTGGGGGAGATTCTCGGCCAGGATCACCTGCTCGGGCCGGAAGGGCCGATCGGGCGCATGCTGGCCAACCGCAAGCTCGGCTCGCTGATCCTGTGGGGGCCGCCGGGTTGCGGCAAGACGACGATCGCCCGCCTGCTGGCCGAGCACACCGACCTGCATTTCGAGCCGCTGTCGGCGGTGTTCTCCGGCGTCGCCGACCTGCGCCGCATCTTCGAGGCGGCGCGCCAGCGCCGCCGCGACGGCAAGGGCACCCTGCTGTTCGTCGACGAGATCCATCGCTTCAACCGCGCCCAGCAGGATGGCTTTCTGCCTTACGTCGAGGACGGCACGGTCACGCTGGTCGGCGCGACGACGGAGAACCCGTCCTTCGAGCTCAACGGCGCGCTGCTGTCGCGCTGCCAGGTGCTGGTGCTGCGCCGCCTGGACGATGCGGCGCTGGGCGCCCTGCTGGCGCGCGTCGAGCAGACGCTCGGCCGCGCCCTGCCGATCGACGAGGAGGGCCGGCAGGCCCTGTTCGCCATGGCCGACGGCGACGGCCGCTACCTGATCGGCCTGGCCGAGCAGCTGGCGCAGCTCAAGGACAAGGGGCCGGTGCCGCCGGCCCGGCTGGCGACGCTCCTGCAGAAGCGCGCGCCGCTCTACGACAAGGCGCAGGAAGGGCACTACAACCTGATCAGCGCGCTGCACAAGTCGCTGCGCGGATCGGACGTCGATGCCGCCCTCTACTGGTTCGCCCGCATGCTCGATGGCGGCGAGGACCCGAAATACATTGCCCGCCGTCTGGTGCGCTTCGCCGTCGAGGATGTCGGCATGGCCGACCCGCAGGCGCTTCCCCAGACCCTGGCCGCGTGGGACACCTACGATCGCCTGGGCTCGCCCGAGGGCGAGCTCGCGATCGCCCAGGCGGTGATCTATCTCGGCACGGCGCCGAAATCGAACGCGGCCTATACCGCCTTCAGTGGCGCCAAGCGCGCCGCCAAGGAGCACGGTTCGCTGATGCCGCCGATGCACATCCTGAATGCGCCGACCCGGCTCATGAAGGAGATCGGCTACGGCAAGGGCTACGAGTACGACCACGACACCGAGGACGGCTTCTCCGGCCAGAACTATTTTCCCGACCGGATGGCGCGCGAGGAGTTCTACCGGCCCGTCGAGCGCGGCTTCGAACGCGAGATCCTGAAGCGCCTCGAATACTGGAAGAAGCTGCGCGCGAAGAAGCGGTAGTGGGTACTGGACTTTCTGCCCAGAAAGGCCATATTGACTGAATGCCTGATCCCGAGGTCGAGATCGATATTGTTGCGGCCTTCGGCGGGATCGCGGACTACGGCCAACGGTTTGCCGTCTACATTCCCAACAGGGATCGAGATGGCGCTGCCGTGGATCAGGCAAGGTGGATTGACGCGGCGCTTGCTCTTCTGTCTGACATCGCTGGTGGTGCGACAGCCATGCCGCCAGTCACCGGAGCGTGGCGGAACCCGGTGACGGGGCTCTGATTATCGAGGAGCCGGTCGTCGTCTATGCCTACGTCAAGCCTGCAGCCTTCGTCGACCGGCTTGGCGGGTTGGCAGCGTTCGTGCGGCGGATGGGACGCGAGACGAACCAAGGGGCGATTGCCCTCGAATTCGATGGCGTATTCTTCACTGTAGAGGACTTTGGCGAATGAATTGCCGACGGGGGCCGGCCATGGCCGGCCCTGAACACGGACACGGAGGTTCAGTATGGAAAAGTCGAGGGACAAGCCTCGTCACAACGTGAAGTTGGTCGGCCGGACGGCCCGCGAGCAGTTGAGGAATACGTCGCGCAAGCCGCAGGCGATCATCCCTCGGGACGTTGTCGCAGCATTTGACGGGCGACCGCTATCGATGGCGGTCGGCAATACACAGGCGCCTGATACGCTGCTCGCCGTTCGAGATATCCTCATGGATCGGTTGCGCTCGACTGGCGGTCGCCCCAGCCTGGCAGGCGAAGGCTCGCGCCAAAGAGTGCAGGTATCGGCTCAGGATTGGCAGCGCATCGCCGACATTGCGGATCATGTCGAAGTCGGTCGGCATAAGCCGTCGCCTGCCCAGGTCGCTAGCGTGCTGATTCATCTAGCGCTCGAGCGCATCCCAGCAAAAGAGGTCGATCGCCTGATGCAGGCGGAACGACAAGAGTAGTCTTCGCAGGTCGCTCAGCGGCGCGGCAGAAACACCACCGACGGCTCGACCTCGATCAGGAACGCCTCGTCGGCGAGGCTCGGCACGCCGATCCAGGTCGAGCAGGGCGGGGCGTCTCCGAACACCTTCCTGAGAGCGGCGCTGATGGCCTTGCCTTCGCGCATGTGACTCTGCCTGATGTAGAGGCGCAATGAGCCCACTTGGTCGAGCGACGCGCCGGCCGATGCCAGGGCGGTGGCGAGGTTCTCCAGACTCTTCTCGAGCTGGCGGCCGATGTCGCCCGCGCCGACGATCCTTTGCTCCGCATCCCAGGCTACCTGGCCGGACACATGCACGGCCTCGCCAAGCGGCGTCGTCACGACGGTGACCTGGGAGAAGCCGTAGGCCCGGCTCTCGAAGAGGCCGGCGGGGGCGTGCGACGATCGGCTCAAGGCTGTCGCCGCTCGCTCAACTGCGCGGCTTGGCCATCTCGCGCACGACGCGGCGGTCGCGGCCGTAGATGTCGTCGCGGAAGACCGGCGTGCCGTCGGTGTTGGCCGTGACAGTGCGGTAGGTCACGTGGAGCACCACCGAGTCGGGGAACGCGTAGTGCGCCTGCTGGCCGCCATCGATCACTTGGCGGACGCGCTCCTTGCTGAAACCATTGCGGCCGTCGAACACCTTCTCGACGAAGTCGAGCGGGTTCTGCAGCCGGATGCAGCCGTGGCTGAAATTGCGGCTGCCCTCGGTGAACAGCCAACGGTTGGCCGTGTCGTGCATGTAGATCCCGTATCGATTGTTGAACGGGAAGAAGATGTAACCCAGCGCGTTGCCGGCCCCCGGATCCTGCCGGATGCGGTAGGGGAAGGCCTTGGGGCTGATCGAATTCCAGTCGACCGAAGCCGGATCGAGCTCGGTATTGTCCTGCCAGTTCTCGAAGATCTTGAAGCCGGCCGACTGCAGCGCATAGGGGTTGCGGCGCAGCATCGGCAGGTATTCCTCGCCGGAGATCGATTGCGGCACGGTCCAGTAGGGATTGGTCTGGAAGCCGCGCATCACCGACTGGATCTCCGGTGTCGGGTCCTTGGGCGTGCCGACGATCACCAGGCTCTGGAACACCGTCCTGCCGCCGTCGATGAACACCATCGAGTAGTCGCCGGCATTGACCAGCACGTAGCGGCTGCCGAGATCTTCCGGCAGCCAGCGCCGGCGCTCGAGGTTGGCGACGATCTGCTCGATGCGGTCGTCGATCGTGGTGTTGAGAGACTGCGTGGTCTTGGCGCCAATGACGCCGTCCACCGTCAGGCCTTTGGTCTCCTGGTACGCCTTGACGACCGCGACCAGCTTGTCGTCATACAGGTCAGGCGCCGGACCTGTCTCGGGCATCACCAGTTCGAGCTCGGCCAGGCGCTTGCGCAGCACTGGCACGCGCGGGTCGCTCATGCCGGGCTTCAGCAAACCACCGTCGGGCAGTAGCGTGAAGGCCGCCTTGGCGCGCTTGTCGCGCCACGTCGCGAGGGCCTTTTGCAGGGCCGGATAGTCGCCCTTGGGCGATAGGCTCGCGAGATAGGCGGAGAAATCGCTCGCGGCGGCGGCCTCCTTCAGGAGATCGGAACGCTCGACGCGGCGCTGCTGGATGTCGATATTGCCGTCGATGCGATTGGCGCGGACGCGACCGGTGGAAACGTCGCTGGCGTAGGTGACGAAGGCCGCCGTGAGAAGCGCCTCGGTCACGGCTGGATCGGCTCCCGGCAACAGCGCCTTCTCCACCTCGGAGACTCCGTACCAGCCGGGCTCCAGACCGTGCGC
This sequence comes from Reyranella sp., assembly GCF_044224635.1. GTDB lineage: Bacteria > Pseudomonadota > Alphaproteobacteria > Reyranellales > Reyranellaceae > Reyranella. Next base: position 27,028 of record NZ_JBGAKA010000041.1, read on the forward strand.
GGAGGCGCCGCGCAGCGCGGCGACCAAGGCCTCGGCGCGCACCCGGGCAGGATCCGATCCGACCCACAACGGCTCAGCGGCAAAGCTGGATATTGACCCGATGGCGCCGATCAGGAACGCCAGGAAACCCGCAAGAGAACGATATCGAGTCACACAACCAACATATCGCGTATCGGCGGAGTCGTCCATCGAGGGGCAAAGCCGGCGCTGTACAGAAAAGTGAGCAGATCCGCCGTCGCGCGCCGCTTCAATTCGGGTGTACCGCCGCCGGCACGGGCCCCTTTGGTCACGCAGTGCAGGCGCGCCCAGGCCTGGTAATCGGGCTCGCTGAGCGCCTCGCCGAGCGCCGGGATGAAATGCCGGCCGTCGTCCTCGATGAAGTTGCGGCAGCATGACCAGTTCTCGGCATCCTTGATGTCGAACACCGGCCCGATCGATTCCCAGCCGTGATGGGCGCTGCCGTAAACCTTGACCTTGATGCGGGCATTGCCGGCCGACCGCATGCGTTCGGCGTACTCGATGGCGAGCGGTGCCGGCGTGTAGTCGTCGTGCGCCGCCAGCATGAAGAATATCGGCAGGCCGTGGGTCGTTGCGTCGCGATGTTGTGCCGTGGCGCCTGGGCAGATTGCGACGTGGAGATCGAACAGATGAGGGAAGCCGTTACGCCAGCGCTGGCGGACGGCGATGGCGGTATTGAGCGTCGCCACACCGCCTTTCGAGACGCCCATCAGGCCTATGCGCTCGGGATCGATGCGCTGGTCGGCCCGCAACAAGGCAAGGGCGGCGAAGGCGTCTCCCTCCATCTGGGCCGCCGAGACCAGCGTCTGGTCGGCCACTGTCCGGCGAACGCCTCGGCCGGCGAAGCTGTCGACGATGAGCGCCGCGGTCCCGGCCTCGTTCAGGGCTTGGGCATAAAAGTGCTCGCGGTGGCGCTGGACGCCGGCGCTGCTCGTCAGGATCACCATGCATGGCGCCGGCCGCTCGCAGGGTTCGGGAAGAAACAGGCTCGCCGTCAGTCGTGCCGGACGGCATGCTGCCGGGTGGTCGAAGGTCAGGGTGTCGAACGACAGGGTCTCGGCGGACATGGAAGAGGCATGATAGGCCGCTGTTGCGCGAGGTTGGCAAGAAACATGAGCAAAGATCCCTGCCTCCTGAGCCCAGCAGCGCGAGGGACCCTTCTGCGACGCGTGGTCCAGTAGAGATGGAGGGCATTCGCATACGGACAAAGCGCCGTCATCCCGACCGGAGCCGAGCGAAGCAAGGCTCAGTGGAGGGACCTTATCTTGTCGCAGCACCAGCCAGAAAGGTCCCTTGACTGCGCCGCCCGGCGGGGGCTCCGCTCGAGAATGACGGCATTTTCTTCGGTCGGCGAAAGCCCGTGAAAAGAAATGCCCGGCGTCTGATCTTGGGGGCGCTCGAAGCGCTGACTCCTTCATCTCGAAACTATCCACCTTGACTTTCTGGTGGATTCCAATAGCGCGTGTCTGTCGAGACTCACGTCGAGATCGGCGGCATGAATCGCTTCTTCGGATGGCGCTGCGGTAGCGCTCGGTGGTGAAGGCACAGCACGCCTCTGCAAGTGATGCGGGCGCGGGTGGCGCTGTGCCGCGCGGCCGCGCGGTGACCGCCGACGAGGCTGGGCTGCGTCTCGATCGCTGGTTCCAGCGCCACTATCCGGACCTGGGCCATGGCGCCTTGCAAAAGCTGTTGCGCACCGGACAGGTCAGGGTCGACGGCAAGCGCGCCGAGGCGCGCGATCGGATCGAGCCTGGCCAGACGATTCGCGTACCGCCCGGCGTCCTCTCGGCCCCGCCGTCCAAGCCGACCGAGGTCGCCGGCGTGCCGGATCGCGACGCTGCCGAGATCCGGCGTCTGGTGATCCATCGCGACGATCATGTCATCGTCCTGAACAAGCCCCCCGGCTTGGCGGTGCAGGGTGGCACGGGGACCGAGCGCCACGTCGACGGCATGCTCGACGCGTTGCGCTTCGGCTTCGAGGAGCGGCCGCGCCTGGTTCATCGCCTCGACAAGGATACGTCCGGGTTGCTGCTGATCGCGCGTACCGGGCAGGCAGCCCGACGCTTGGGCGAGTCGTTCCGCGATCGCGAGACCGAGAAGCTCTACTGGGCCGTCGTCGTCGGCGTGCCTCCGCGCGCCGAGGGCACGATCGATCTGCCGCTCGCCAAGCGGCCGGGCGCGCGCGATCGCGAGCTGATGCAGGTCGATCACGAGGCTGGCCAGAAGGCGCTGACGCACTTCCGTGTCGTCGATCGGGCCGGCAAGCGCGCGGCGCTGCTCGCCTTATGGCCGCGCACCGGGCGCACCCATCAGCTGCGCGTGCATTGCGCGGCGATCGGCTGCCCGATTCTCGGCGATGGCAAATATGGCGGCGAGGAAGCACTGCTGGCCTCGGTTGCAGACGCCGGTCGCCTGCATCTGCATGCCCGTCGTCTCGCCTTGCCGCATCCGTCCGGCAAGGGCGAGCTGACGGTCGTCGCCGAGCTGCCGCCTCACTTCCGCCGCACCGTCGAGGCATTCGGCTTCTCGACAGACGGCGATTGAGCGAGAATCGGGTCGCATGCGCATTAACTGGAGGCGGTTGACCTGGATCCTCGCGGCGGTGATACCGATCGCAGCGATCGCCGGTGTCGCCTGGCTCGCCACCCGTGATCTGTCGCACTACCAGGCCCGCCTCGCCGATCAGGTCCGCAAGGCGACGGGCCGCGAGCTCGCGGCAAAGGTGCCGCTGTCGGTGCAGATTGGCACGGAGCCCGCCATGGTGGCCGAGGGCGTGACGCTCTCGAACGCGGCGTGGGGCACGCGGCCCGAGATGGTGCGCGTGCGCAAGCTCACCCTCTACTTCGATCCGTTCTCGCTGTTCCTGGGGGAGCTCAAGATCGGACGTCTCGTGCTCGAGGGCGCTGACATCCTGGTCGAGCAGAACGACATCGGCGACATCAACCTCGAGATGCTGCCGCCGCCCGACGGCTCGGGCCCGCATGCCGGCGAGAACCGCTCGCTGCGCCTGCGTGCGGCGCCGGTGTTCCCCTGGATCCCGACCGTCGAGCTGCGCGATTCGGTGCTGACGGTGGGCGAGGGGCCAGGTCGGCCGTCGGTGGTGCTCGAGGTCCCGCGGGCGTCGCTGCGCGCGCCGGCCGGCAACCAGCCGCTGCAGATCGACGCGCGTCTCGTGGCGCCGCAAGGCGCGCCGCTCGATCTGACCGGGACGGCCGGCACGTTCGACGGCTGGATGCGGAGCTTGCCTGGCAACATCGACGTGCAAGGCAGTTTTGGCGGCGGCAAGATTGCGATCAAGGGCGGCATCGGCGTCAAGGGCACCAACTTGCAGATCAACTCGGAGGGACCGGACGTTTCCGTGTTCGGACCCTATCTTCGTCTGCCGGTTCCGGCGGGCGGTCCCTACGCGCTGAACGCCAAGGCAGCCACCCAGCGCAGCTCCTTCAAGGTCGAGGTGGCGAGCTTGAAGGTCGCTTCGAGCGAGCTCTCTGGTGATGCCCTCTTCCGCATTGACCGTAAGGGGGTGGCGACCGTCGCGGTCAACGCTGACGTGAGCCGCCTCGACGTCAACGACCTGCGTGCAACCCCTGTCTCGCCGACACCTGCGAGCGGACCGACGCCGGCCCAGCCGCGCCTGGTCCCGACCATGCCGTTCTCGGCGACCTGGCTTGGCCGCTCGGCGCTGACGGTCTCGGCCCGGTTCGGCGAGATCAGCGGGCTCGGCAGCAGGGTGCAGAACGGCTCGGTGTCGCTGACATCGAGCGAATCGCGCTTCGCGCTGCGCGCCGCCGCCACGGTCGGGGCGGGCTCGGCCAGCTTCGATCTGGCGTACGATCCGACTGGAAGGATCGGCCAGGCGACGTTGACGGCCAATCTCACTCGGGTGCCGCTGGCCGACCTGTCGACCTTGCTCGGCCTGAACCTGGGATTGCAGGATGCGGTCGCCGACATCGACCTGCGTCTGCGCGGCGGCGGCCGCACCACTCGCGACGCCCTCAATACCGCCAACGGCTCGATTGATCTTGCCATCGCCAAGGGCGGCTGGCCGCGCGATCCCCTGGCCAGCTGGCCGTCGGATACACAGCGGCTGCTCGGCGGCAATGATCCGCGGGTGGCGTTCAATTGCATCGCCGGCCGCTTCGAGGTCACGTCGGGCGTGGCGTGGCTGAGGCGCCTGGTCGTCGATACCCCGCGCGCCACGATGGTCGGCGGCGGCTATGTCCAGCTGCGGTCGGAGGGTTGGGAATTCCTGCTCGTGCCCGAGGCGCGCGACCCCCAGTACGCGACCCTGGCGACGCCGCTGCGCCTGAAGGGCGGCAGCGGCAGGCCAACGGCGAGCATGCTCGACCCCAACGTCTCCAAGCTGATCCTTCCCGGAGGCACCGTACCCAGCCTGGTCTCTCAGGTGAACCTGGCGGCCCGCCAAGCCGGTGCCAATCCCTGCGCCGCCTTGGCGCCACGGGTCGATGGATTGCGACCGGGTCTCAGGGCGCAGCTGCCGGTGCCGACGCCGGAGCGTCAGCGCGCCGGCCGGCCACCGTCGCATACGCCGGCGCCGCAGCGCAGCCAGACGCGTCCGTGACGCCGGTGTACCAACCGACGACACTGGAATTCCCCCTGCGCAAGGCCCAGCTCGCACTGGTCCTTTTCCTTGTCTCCCCGGTGTTGACGACCTGGCGCTGGATTCGGCCTGGCGTGCCGGTCTCCTGAACGGGCTTTTATGCGTTGCCTGGACAATTCGGCGTCCCTAGTGTCGCCGAACTGATTGGGAGTTGCGCGATGGCTGGGGCTTCATCCCGCGTTCACGAGGTGTCGGACGACGTGCTGGCCGCCATCGACTATTGCTACGAGCAGGGCTGGACCGATGGGCTGCCGGTCGTGCCTCCGCAGGTCGATCGCGTGAAGGCGATGGCTGCCGCCGACCGCCGACCCCGGGACACGGTGATCACCACGCATCCGGCGACCGGATTGGAACTCTCGCTGCACGGCGCGGCAGTTAATGCCGTCATGGCGGGCTGCCTGCCGGAGCACTTCCCGGTGCTGGTGGCGGCGTTCGAGGCGATGGACCGGCCCGACTTCAATTTCCATGGCTCGACCGCGAGCACCGGCGGATCGGCACCGCTGCTGATCGTGAGCGGACCTTATGCCGACGAGATCGGCATGAACGCGGACGTCAACCTGTTCGGGCCGGGCAATCGCGCCAATGCCACGATCGGCCGCGCTGTGCGGCTGATCCTGCGCAACGTCTTCCAGATGCTGCCCGGCATCTCCGACAAGTCGACCCAGGGCAATCCGGGCAAGTACAGCTTTTGCATCGCCGAGCGGGCGCGCGGCAATCCGTGGCCGCTGCTGTGTGAATCGCAGGGCTATGCCAAGGGAGTATCGAGCGTAACCGCCTATGCCGGTGGCGGCTTCTGCAACGTCGAGAACCATGGCGGCAACACGCCCGAGCAGATCCTGGGCTCGGTGGCCGACGCCATGGCCAACTACGGCTGCATCACGCTGGGCCAGAGCGTCGTCATTCTGGCGCCCGAGCACCTGCACATCGTTGCGGCGGCCGGCTGGACGCGCGAGGACGCCCAGAAATTCCTGTTCGCCCAGGCCAAGCGCTCGGTCGAGGGCATGAAGGGCGTGGGCAAGTATCGCGACCGCGAGTACGACGCCCAGCACGGCGACAAGGCGCATGGGTTGACCGAAACCGGTTTCATCCATCGCGGCCTCCGGCCCGACGACATCCTGATCACCATGGGCGGTGGCGACGCCGGCGGCCATTCGTGCTTCATTCCGTCGTGGAGCCGCGGCCGCAGCTCGCTCATGCAGCACCACGCCATCTCGCCGATGGCGAAGTAAGCAGGAAGGGGACCTGATCCGAATGCAGCTCTACGCACCCACATCGACGGCGCCGAAGCGCAAGGCGGTGCGCGCCCCGGCGCTCACCACGCTCGACGGTGCCCGCATCGGCATCCTGGAGAACGGTAAGCTCAACGCCGAGGAGATGCTGCGCGAGGTCGCAGCGCTGTTCGTCGAGCGGCACGGCTGCACCGTGCGCATCCTGGGGTCGAAGGCCAACGCCAGCGCCCCGGCGCCGGCGCCGACCCTGGTGAAAGTGGCGCAGGACGTCGATTTCGTCATCACTGGCCTGGGCGATTGAGGCTCCTGCTCAACGTGCAGTCTGCACGACGGCATCAGCTTCGAACAGCTCGGCAAGCGGACGGTGGTGCTGTGCACCGAGCCGTTCGAGGTGACGGCACGGGCGATCGCCCGCGTCCTCGGCTTGCCCGATTATCCCTTTCTGAAGGTCCAGCACCCGATCGGCAGCTGCACTTTGCCCGAGCTCAAGGCCCGCGCCGAAGTGGCCTACCGTCAGGCGCTGCCCATCCTGCTGGAGGGGTGAGGCGACAAGGCTTCGCATCGCTGAGCGAGGCGCCCCACATTGACAGGATAATTCCAGCTATTGCAATTTTGGTCCATGGGACGGCTGTCGGCGATGCAGCGCAGGAGCGAGACCGAGTCCCTGGAGGGCAGGGAAGCCTATGCCGTTCAGGGGCTGGTGCGCGGCCTGTCGGTCCTGCGGGTGTTCCAGCCTGGCGAAAGTGCGCTCAGCAACGCCGAGATCGCAGCCCGCACCGGCCTGCCCCGGCCGACCGTCTCGCGCCTCACCCAGACCCTGACGGCCCTCGGCTATCTCGCCTACGTGCCGCGGCTCGGGCGCTACACGCTGGGAGCGGGCATCGCCTCGCTCTGCCATTCGCTGCTCGCCGGCATGCCGCATCGCATCGCCGCGCATCCGTTCCTGCGCCAGGTCGCCGAGGCCACGCAGCTGCCAGCCTCGCTCGGCGCGCGCGATCAGCTGCACATGATCAACATCGAGACGGTGCGCCACGACAAGGCGCCGCCGGCGCGCTTCGACCTCGGCGCGCGCATACCGCTCGCCACGACGGCGATGGGGCGGGCGTATCTGTTTGCCTTGCCTGAAGCCGAGCGCAACAGCCTGCTCGATCGGGTGCGCCACGACGCGGGGCGCGACTGGCGAACGCTCAAGGCGGGAATCGACCGCGCCTTCGACATGCTCGAGCGCCGCGGCTTCTGCGTGTCCGCCGGCGACTGGCGGGCCGACGTGGTCGGTGTCGGCGCGCCGGTCATCACCGCCGACGGCATGGTGATGGCCGTGAATTGCGGCGGCCCACCATTCGAGATTTCGTCGGAACGAGCCATGACGGAGGTCGGGCCGCGCGTCGCCCATGCTGCGGCAAGCATTTCGGGGAGTGCAGGGTGAACAGGGAGGGAGCGATGAATGTGTCGATCGAGTATCAAGGCCGGGAGCGCGCCACTCCGTGGCGCTCATGGCGATTGCGGACGTCCTGCCCGCTCATGAGACTCCTGAGCGGGCGAGACGCCCGCGGTCCGCATGAGCGCCACGGGGTGGCGCGCTCCCGGCGCATCATCATGGGAGCGGCGGTCGGTGCCGTATTGGCGCTGCCGGCGGCGGCGCAGGAAGTCGTCCTGAAGGGCGTCGCAGCGTTTCAGGAAGGCTCGATCTATGCGCAAAAATTCGAGCAGTACATCAAGGCGGTGAACGAGAAAGGCAAGGGCCAGATCCGCATCCAGTATCTCGGCGGCGCTCCCAAGGTCATGCCGCTGTTCGATGTCGGCAAGAACCTGAAGGACGGCGTCATCGACATCGTCACGACCTCGAGCGCCTACTACGGCAACGTGCTGCCCGAGGCCGAGGCAATGAAGCTGATCGAAGTGCCGATGGCGGAACTGCGCAGCAACGGTGGGCTCGCCTTCCTCAACAAGCTGCATGTCGACAAGGCGAACACGGAGTTCCTGGCGCGCTTCTACAACTACGAAAGGGCGCACATCTTCCTCAACAAGGAAATCGCCAAGCCCGATTTCAGCGGGCTCAAGATCCGGGTCACGCCGATGTACCGGCCGATGGTCGAGAAGCTCGGCGGGACCGGCATCAACTCGACGCCGCCCGAGGTCTACACCATGCTCGAGCGCAACACGGTCGACGGCTACGGCTGGGCGACCCGCGGCATCTTCGACTATTCGTGGCAGAAGGTGACCAAGTTCCGCGTCGATCCGGGCTTCTACCGGCCCGACATCACGTTGCTGGCGAACCACGATACCTGGGCCAAGAAGCTGAACGACGCCCAGCGCAAGCTGCTGCTCGACCTCGCGCTCGAGATCGAGAACAGCACCGCCGATGTCGGGCTGATCGAGGCCGAGCTCAAGAAGCAGACCGACGCCGGCATCAAGACCATCAAGTTCTCCGAGGCCGACGAGCAGCGCTACGTCAAGGAGGCGCGCGAGGCGGGCTGGGACGTCGTCAAGAAGATCAGCCCCGACAACGCCGCGAAGCTCCGCCAGTACTTCGTCAAGGAATAGGCGTGCTCGTCTTTTTCGAGCGGCTGCTCGATTTCTTCTGCAGCCTGTTCGGCATCGTGCTCGGGGCGATCGTTGCGCTGATCTGTCTCGACGTCGCCTTGCGTGATCTGACGCTGGGCTCGCTGCCATGGTTGATCGAGCTCTCCGAATACCTGATGTATGCGGGCACGTTCCTGGCGGCACCGTTCGTGCTGCGCCAGGGCAATCACGTGCGAGTCGACATGCTGCTCGTGGCCCTGCCCAAGCGGCTGGCGATCCGGCTGGAGCAGTTTGTCGATCTGATGGGGCTCGCCATCAGCTTGGTGCTGCTCTACTACGGCGGCGCCGTCGTGATCGACGCCTGGCGCAGCAACATGGTCGCCTACAAGACGTGGTACGTGCCGGAGTGGCTGCTCTATCTCGCCATTCCGACCAGCGCGCTCCTCCTGGCGATCGAGTTCGTGCTGCGCTTCCTGCGCGTCAAGGGCGTGGTCAAGGACGAGTACAGCGTCGCCGATCGGGCGTCCCTCTGATGGCTTGGCCCGCCGCCCTGACCCTGATGTTCGGCCTGGTCTGCCTCGCCATGCTGATCGGCCTGCCCGTCGCCTTCGCGTTCTTCCTGACCAACATCGTCGGCTCGGTAATCTTCCTCGGCGGCGAGAACGGCATCATGTCGTTCGTGCGCGGCTCGATGGCGTCGATCGCCAACTTCAACTTGGCGCCGGTGCCGCTGTTCCTGGTGATGGGCGACATCCTGCTGCGCACCGGCATGGCGTTCCGTGCCATCAATGCCATCGATCGTCTGATCCTGCGCGTGCCCGGACGCCTCTCGGTGGTGGCGGTGAGTGGCGGCACGATCTTCTCTGCGCTGTCGGGGTCGACCATCGCCACCACGGCGATGCTCGGCCAGTCATTGCTGCCCGAGATGCTGCGGCGCGGCTATCACCCGTCGATGGCGATGGGACCGATCATGGCGATCGGCGGTGTCGACATGCTGATTCCGCCGTCGGCGCTCACCGTGCTGCTGGCGACGCTGGCAAGCGGCGTCAGCCGAGACAAGGTTTCGGTCACCGAGCTGCTGGTCGCCGGCATTGTGCCCGGCCTGATCATGAGCGCCTGTTTCCTGGTGTGGATCGTCGTGCGCTGCTGGATGCGGCCGGACCTGGCGCCACGCGAGGCGCCGCAGGCGCTCGGCCTCGGCGAACGCTGGCGACCCTTCTTCGTCGATGTCGTCCCGCTGTCGTTCATCTTCGTCGTGGTAATGGGCAGCATGTTCGCCGGCTGGGCCTCGCCGACCGACTCGGCGGCGCTGGGCTGCCTGGCGACCGTGCTGCTGGCGCTGGCCTACCGGGCGCTCACCTGGAAGATCCTGTTCGACAGCCTCAAGAGCACGGCGGTGGTGACGACGATGATCTTCTTCATCATCGCCGCCTCGACGACTTTCTCACAAATTCTTGCCTTCTCCGGCGCTACGGATGGCGCGCTGGCGGAGATCGCCAAGTATGAGATGACGCCGCTGATCGCCGTGTTCACCATGATTGCGGTGCTGCTCGTGCTGGGCTGCTTCATGGATCAGATCAGCATGATGCTGCTCACCTTCCCGTTCTTCATGCCGCTTGCCAACGCGCTGAACCTCGACCTGGTGTGGCTGGGCGTGATCCTGCTGATCTCCTTGCAGATCGGCTTGCTGACGCCGCCGTTCGGACTGCTTCTGTTCGTCATGAAGGGCGTGGCGCCGCCGGAGATCACCATGCGCCAGGTGTGGGCCGCCGCCACGCCCTATACCCTGATCGTGTTCGGCGTGCTGATGCTGGTCGTTTTCGTGCCTTCGGTGGCGACGGTGCTGACGGGAGCCATGCGATGAGGGACGATCTGGAGCAGGCTGCCAATCGGCTGGTGGCGGCGCGACGCAACCACAAGCCAACGCCGGGCCTCCCGGAGGTCAAGAGCTTCAACGACGCCTACGCAGTGCAGGCGGCCTTCCGTGCCAAATGGGCCGACACCGTTGTCGGCCACAAGGTCGGCTGCTCGTCCGAGCAGTCGCAGCGACTGGTCAATTCGCCGGGTCCGATCGCCGGCAGCCTGTTCCGCACCTCACTGTGGCAGGCGCCCGCAATGCTCGATCCGGCGCAGTTCTTCGTCGCGGGTGTCGAGGCCGAGTTCGGCTTCCGGCTGGGCGCCGATCTGCCGCCCCGATCCACGGCCTATGGTCGCGAGGAGGTGAGCGCCGCGGTCGAGGCCCTCGTGCCGGTCATCGAGGTCTGCGACACGCGGCTGGCCGACTGGCGCACGCGTCCGATCGAGGAGATCACGGCCGACAACGCCTTCAATGGCGGTCTGGTCGCCGGCCAGCCGTTGCGGGATTGGCGCCGGCTCGACCTCGTCACCCACGAGGTCACGCTGTCGATCGACGGCGATCGCAAAGGGGCAGGGACGGGCGCCCTGGTGCTCGGCCATCCGCTGCTGGCGCTGACCTGGCTGGCCAATGAGCTGTCGCGTCGTGACGAGGGTCTGCGTGCCGGCGATCTGGTCGCTGCCGGCACCTGCACGGGCCTGCATTTCGCCCACCCCGGCAGCACGGTCGTCGCCGAGTTTGGTGCCCTTCTGGGCCAGGTTACGATCCGTTTCGGCGCGATCTAGACGGTAAGGTTGAAGGCGATCGAAATGCGCGTGGCGGCGCCATGATAGGGGCGTACCTGGTGCATGAGCCAGGACGGGAACATCACCAGGCGGCCAGCCTTGGGCCGCACGCGCGCGGTGGCGCCGGCCTCGAGACCGCCGGGCATGGCGGCGGCGAGATGCGGCGCAAACATGGCCGGCAAGGGGCCGCGCGGATCCATGAATTCGAGCTCACCGCCAAGCGACTCGTCGTCGGCGATGCCGCCGTCGTCGACATAGTAGACGCCCGACCAGAAGGCGCCCGGATGTGAGTGGAATTCGTTGCCGTGGCCGCTGCGATTGACGTTTGCCCACATGTTGGCGGTCCAGGTCACCACGTAGCCGGGGTGAGGGCCGGTGCCGACGTTGCCCTTGCGATCCGTCGTCACGCGATTGGCAAGGTTGCGACCGATCGCCAGGAGCTTGATCGCCGGGACGCCGCCCCAGCGGTCCATGTCCCAGCTCGACTGCCAGCCGCCCAGATTGGAATGCTGGGTGGTGGGTTGAGTTTGTTCACGCTGCTCGATCACCCGGCGGAGATCGACGTTGAGCGCTGCTGCCTCCGGGACTTCGTACGTAACGAGCGGGGTGGCGAACAGCGGTACGATCTCGTGCGCATTACTCATATGAAGCCAGATTAGTCAGCACAGCCGCCAAGCAATATATCCGATACGGCAGAGGTGCTATGTGACCGCGCCTCATGCAGCTCGCTTTTCGCAGCGAGATCGGCGCGGCAAAAGGAGTGCCGTCTTGAATCTTCGCAGCAGATGATCACAACCATGTGAAGATAGGATGGTGATCGGCGCCGCCTGGCGACAGGCTAAGGGAAACCGCGAGACGCACGAGGACTGCAATGCTCACGCTTTATCATGGCTGGCGATCGAGCGCTTCACGGCGTGTGCGGCTCTGCCTGGCCGAGAAGGGGCTCGCGTTCGAGAGCCGGATCATCGATCTCACCAAGATGGAGCATCATTCGCCGGCCTTCCTGAAGCTCAATCCAAACGGCGTCATCCCGCTGCTCATCCTGGAGGACGGACGGTCGCTCTACGAAAGCGGCACGATCTGCGAATGGCTCGACGAGACTTATCCGGAGCCGCCGTTGCGGCCGGTCGATCCGTACAATCGTGCCGTCATGCGCAACTGGATCCGCCACGTCGACGGCCTGATCGGCAACCTGATCGTCTTCAACTGGGCGCACTCGATGGCCAAGGTTGCGCAGCAATGGTCCGATGCCGAGCTGGCCGAGAAGCTCGCCAGGGTGCCGAGCCGCGAACGGCGCGAGGCCTGGCTCAGGACGGCGCGCCGGCCCTATACCGACGACGAACGCGCCGAGGCGCGCGGGCGGCTGGTGAGCGGGCTGCTCGACCGCATGGAGGAGACCTTGGGACAAACGCCGTGGCTTGCTGGCGACCGATACTCGCTTGCCGACATTGGCGCCGTGCCGTTCGTCAAGCGCCTCGACGAGGAGATCGCGCCGGACGAGATGGCCAGCACACGACGTCCCAAGGTCGCTGCCTGGTGGGCCTCGATCCAGGCACGGCCGGCCTTCCACGTGGCGCGCATCGAGCCGTTCAATGCGCAAGCAGGGCAGGGATGAAGCGCTTCTACAAGGAAACGGCGGTCGAGCAGACCGAGGACGGCCACCGCGTGCTGCTCGATGGCAAGCCGATGCGGACACCGGCGAAAGCGGTCCTGGTGGTGCCGACGCGTACACTCGCCGAGGCGATTGCCGGTGAATGGGGCGACGTTCCGGAGAAAGCCGACATCGGGGTATCGCATCTGCCGCTGACAAGGCTGGCGGCCACCGGTCTCGATCGAGTGACGCGCCAGCGTGACCAGGTGATCGCGGACACCGCAAAGTATGCCGAGTCCGATCTTCTCTGCTACCGCGCCATTGATCCGCCGAGCCTGGTCGAGCGCCAGCGTTCGCTCTGGCAACCGCTGCTCGACTGGTCGGCGAGCCGCTACGGTGCGCCGCTCGTGGTCGTCGACGGCACGAGTTTCGTCACTCAGCCCGCGCAGTCGGTTGCCAGTTTGCGCGCCGCCGTGGCGGCGCATTCCGATCTGGCGCTGTCGGCGCTTTACAACCTGACGCACATCGCAGGCTCGCTGGTGATCGCGCTTGCCGTCGCCGAAGGGCGGTTGACGGCGGAGCAAGCTTTCGACGCGGCCCAGCTCGACGAGCTCTACCAGATCGAGCGCTGGGGCGAGGATCCAATTGCGGCCGAGCGGCACGCCGGTATCCGCCGTGACCTTGCGGCCGGCGCCCGCTTTCTCGCCTATCTGGAAGATCAACGGTTGAAGGGATGAGCATGTCGGCTGGCAGCAAACTGCGCGAAACATTGGCCCGCTCCGGGCTGGTCGAGGCGATGGCGGCGCACAGCCCGCTTTCTGCGATGCTGGCGGCCGAAGCAGGCTTCGACGCCATCTGGGCCTCGGGCTTCGAGCTTTCGGCGATGTACGGCGTACCCGACGTCAGCGTCGTGTCGATGACCCAGCATCTCGACATGACACGCGCCATGGTCGATCGCAGCGGCCTGCCGGTGGTGGCCGACATCGATACCGGCTTCGGCAACGCCATCAACGTGCTCTACGCGATCGAGCAGTACGAGCGGGCGGGCGCCGCCGCCATCGTCATGGAGGACAAGAGCTTTCCCAAGGTCACCAGCCTGATCGCCGGCGGCCGCCAGGACATGGTCCGCATCGAGGAATTCCAGGGCAAGATCGAAGCGGCGCGCGCCGCCCGGCGCGATCCTTCCTTCGTGATCGTGGCCCGGACCGAAGCGTTGATCGCGGGGCTCGGCCAGGACGAGGCCTTGAAGAGGGCGCGCGCCTACGAGGCGGCCGGCGCCGACATGATCCTGGTCCATTCCAAGCAGAAGACGCCCGACGAGATCGAGGCCTTCGCCCGGGCGTGGGACGGCAAGGCGCCGCTCGCCTTGGTGCCGACGGCCTACCCGCAGATGACGGTGGCCAGGGTGCGCGCACTCGGCAAGGTCGGCCTGCTGATCTGGGGCAACCACGCCATCCGGGCGAGCGTCGGGGCGATGCGCGAGACCTTTGCCCGGATCCGCCGCGACGGCGGTATCCACAGCGTGGAGGCGAGCATCGCCAGTGTGGACGACGTCTTCGACCTGCAAGGCATGGGCCGGGTCAAGGACGACGAAAAGCGCTTCCTGAGGTGACGGACCGGGAGCCCGCTCTGTTTTCATTCTCCTCCCCAGCGAAGCTGGGGAGGAGAATGACAGCGTCGCGGAAATGAGCCTCCCTGGCGGCGCCGTCGAGACTGGACGCCGCGCTGCCAATGTCCCAAAACGGTCACGAAGCCGGAGAGTGCAATGCAGCATTTGTTGGAAGAGCTGGAGCGCAGGCGCCTTGCCGCGCGCCAGGGCGGAGGCAAGCGCCGCGTCGAGGCGCAGCACGCCAAGGGCAAGCTGACCGCCCGCGAGCGCATCGATGCCCTGCTCGACCCCGGCTCGTTCGAGGAGTTCGACATGTTCGTCGAGCACCGCTCCATCGATTTCGGCATGGAGAACCAGAAAATTCCCGGCGATGGCGTGGTGACCGGCCACGGCACGATCAACGGCCGGCCGGTCTACGTGTTCAGCCAGGATTTCACCGTGTTCGGCGGTGCGCTGTCAGCCATGCATGCTGCAAAGATCTGCAAGGTCATGGACATGGCCATGAAGGTCGGCGCGCCGGTCCTCGGCCTGAACGATTCGGGCGGCGCACGCATCCAGGAGGGCGTCGATTCGCTGGCCGGCTACGCCGACGTGTTCCAGCGCAACGTCATGGCCTCGGGTGTGATCCCGCAGATCTCGATGGTCATGGGGCCGTGCGCTGGCGGCGCGGTCTACTCGCCGGCCATGACCGACTTCATCTTCATGGTGAAGGACAGCTCTTACATGTTCGTGACTGGCCCCGATGTGGTGAAGACGGTGACCCACGAGTCGGTGACCCAGGAGGAGCTGGGCGGCGCGCTGACGCACACGCAGAAATCGGGCATCGCCGACCTCGCCTTCGAGAACGACGTCGAGGCGCTGCTGCAGCTCCGCCGCTTCGTCGACTTCCTGCCGGCGAGCAACCGCGAGAAAGTACCGGTGCGGCCGACGCTCGATCCGGCCGACCGCGACGACGCCTCGCTCGACACGCTGGTGCCGGACAATCCCAATAAGCCGTACGACATCAAGGAGCTCATCCTGAAGGTCGTCGACGAGGGCGATTTCTTCGAGCTGTCGCCGGAATGGGCCGGCAATATCGTGGTCGGCTTCGGCCGCATGGCCGGCCAGACGGTAGGCTTCGTTGCCAACCAGCCGATGGTGCTGGCAGGCTGCCTCGACATCGACAGCGCGCGCAAGGGCGCCCGCTTCGTTCGCTTCTGCGACGCCTTCAACATCCCGATCGTCACCTTCGTCGACGTGCCGGGCTTCCTGCCGGGCACGGCCCAGGAGTACGGCGCCATCATCAAGCACGGCGCCAAGCTGCTCTACGCCTATGCCGAGGCGACCGTGCCCAAGGTGACGGTGATCACGCGCAAGGCCTATGGCGGTGCCTACGACGTCATGGCGTCCAAGCACCTGCGCGGCGACGTCAACTACGCTTGGCCGGGGGCCGAGATCGCGGTGATGGGCGCCAAGGGCGCGGTCGAGATCATCTTCCGGTCCGACATCGGCGATGCCACGGCGATAGCCAAGCGCACCGAGGAATACCGCCAGAAGTTCGCCAACCCGTTCGTCGCCGCCAACCGCGGCTTCATCGACGACGTGATCATGCCGCACGGCACGCGTCGCCGCGTCTGCCGGGCGCTGAAGATGCTCGAGAACAAGAAGCTGGAAAATCCCTGGCGCAAGCACGGCAACATCCCGCTGTGAGGGCCGTGGATCGTCATCGCCTCTTCCATTCTCCTCCCCAGCTTCGCTGGGGAGGTGTCCGCGTAATCGCGGACGGAGGGGTCATGGGCCTCAGTCCCGCTGCTCATGACCCCTCCGCCCCGTATGACGGGGCACCTCCCCAGCGGAGCTGGGGAGGAGTGAAAATCTCGTGACCCTGTCCCCCGAAGAGCGGATGCGGCGCGCCCGGCCGGTGCGGCTGCATCTCATCGTGGCGCTGTTCACGCTGCTCGTCCTGATTGCCGTCAATGCCCTGTTCAGCAGCCGCTACCCATGGTGGCTGTGGGTGCTGACGGCGTGGCTTCCCCTGATCGTCGCCCACACCGCCTGGTCCAAGGGCTTGTTCGACCGCACCAAGAAGGAACCGTAAGCATGGCTGCCAAGAAGCCGCCCTTCGACAAGATCCTGATCGCCAATCGCGGCGAGATCGCCTGTCGCGTCATGCGCACCTGCAAGCGGCTCGGCATCAAGACCGTGGCGGTCTACTCGGAGGCCGACGCCGACGCCCTGCATGTGCGCACTGCCGACGAGGCGGTGCTGATCGGCCCGCCGCCCTCGACCCAGTCCTACCTGCTGGTCGACCGCATCGTCGAGGCTTGCAAGAAGACCGGCGCCCAGGCGGTCCATCCGGGTTACGGCTTCCTGTCGGAGAAGCAGGAGTTCCAGGAGGCGCTGGCCAAGGCCGGCATCGTGTTCATCGGGCCCGATGCGCATGCGATCCACGCCATGGGCGACAAGATCGAATCCAAGAAGCTCGCGCTGGCGGCCGGCGTCAGCACCGTGCCGGGCTACCTGCACGCCATCCCCAATGCCGAGGAGGCGGTGAAGATCGCCCGCGAGGTCGGCTATCCGGTGATGATCAAGGCGTCGGCCGGCGGCGGCGGCAAGGGCATGCGAATTGCCTACAATGACGAGGAGACGCGAGAGGGATTCGGCTCGGCCACCAACGAGGCCAAGGCGTCGTTCGCCGACGACCGCGTGTTCATCGAGAAGTACGTCGAGGAGCCGCGCCACATCGAGATCCAGCTGATCGCCGACGGCCACGGCAACTGTCTCTATCTCTGGGAGCGCGAGTGCTCGATCCAGCGCCGCCATCAGAAGGTGATCGAGGAGGCGCCGAGCCCGTTCCTCGACGCGACGACGCGCAAGGCGATGGGCGAGGAGGCGGTCGCGCTCGCCAAGGCGGTGCAATACAAGAGCGCCGGCACGGTCGAGTTCATCGTCGACAAGAACCGCAAGTTCTACTTCCTCGAGATGAACACGCGCCTGCAGGTCGAGCATCCGGTGACCGAGCTGATCACCGGCCTCGATCTCGTGGAGCTGATGATACGGGTTGCCGCCGGGGAGAAGCTGCCGCTCACCCAGGAGGAACTCAAGCTCGACGGTTGGGCGGTCGAGGCTCGGCTTTACGCCGAGGATCCGTTCCGCAACTTCCTGCCCTCGACGGGCCGCCTGGTGAAGTATCGCGAGCCCGTCGCCGGGCCCGACGTGCGCGTCGACACGGGCGTGTTCGAGGGCGGCGAGATCTCGATGTTCTACGATCCGATGATCGCCAAGCTCTGCACCTACGGCAAGACGCGCATCGATGCGATCGAGCGCATGCGACGGGCGCTCGACGAGTTCTACGTGCGCGGCGTCTCGCACAACGTGCCGTTCCTGGCCGCGCTGATGGCCCATCCGCGCTTCCGCGAGGGCAGGCTCACCACCAACTTCATCGCCGAGGAGTTCCGTGGAGGTTTCACCGCGGCCCATCTGCCGCCGCGTGATCCGGCGATGCTGGCCGCGGTTGCCGCTGTGGTCGACCGCATCAAGTCGGAGCGCATCGGCACGCTGCAGGACAAGCGGGTGGTCATGCTGAATCGCGAGCCGGTGGCGCTCGAGGTGACGAGCTCGCAGAAGGGCTATGCGGTCACGGTGGGTAAGCGCAAGCTCAAGGTCGAGACCTTCTGGGCGCCCGGCGAGCCGCTGTTCCACGCCAAGATCGATGGACAGGCGGTGGCCGTGCAGGTCGATGCGGTCGGATCGGGCTGGCGCCTGATCAGCGAGGGCGGCCAGGCAGAGGCGCTGGTGCTGACCCCGCGCCAGGCCGAGCTCTACGCCCTGATGCCGGTCAAGGCCGCCCCCGACACCTCGAAGTTCCTGCTCTCGCCGATGCCCGGCCTGCTGTCCTCGATCGCGGTCACGGAGGGGCAGGATGTCAAGGCGGGCGAGGCGCTGGCGGTCGTCGAAGCGATGAAGATGGAGAACGTCCTGCGCGCCGCCCGCGACGGTACGGTCAGGACGTTGCACGCCAAGCCCGGCGACAGCCTGCGCGTCGACCAGAAGATCATCGAGTTCGCGTAGACCGGGAGCGCTCTACCGTTTTGTCGTTCTGAGCGTAGCGAAGGACCTCATTGCCGTTAGCCGCAAGTGTGAGCAAGGAAAGGTCCCTCGCCACGCTCGGGATGACAGTATTGTTGTCGTCCCGAGCGCGGCGAGGGACCTTCTTTTCAAAGCCGCTCCGCACAGCGACACCTAAAAAATCACAAACTGTCAGGATGACAATGGGCGTGGTGGCGAGCCCAGCTACACCGTCCAGCCGTGGCCCGAGGCGCTCGTAAAGTCCACGCCGATGACCATGTCGTTGAAGTCGCGGTCGCCGCCGTCGAACTTGTCCTCGAAGCCCCATGTGTTGAGATCGTAGTTCCACAGGTGGCCGACGTGGTTGCCGTCCTTGCCCACCTCGTTGGCGTCGGCGAAGCTCCAGAAGACGTTGCCGGTGGACTGGTTGGTGAGCTTCATGGCGATCAAGTCGCCGGCGTCGACGTGATCGATCAGGACCTGGTTGTAGTTGCCGTAGCCCGGCCCGCCAATCGCGCTGTCGCCGTCGATTGTCTTGTAGGCACGCGTCGCTGCTGCCGCGGCGTATCCCGCATCACCCGGATGGAGGCTGCCGATCGTGCCGGTGAGGTCGTCGACGCGAAACAGCGTCAGGGAAAGCTTGTCCACGCCGTTTTGCCTGATGCGCACCACGGCGAGCTGGTCGTCTTGTCCGCCCGCCGTTTGCGCCACCGCCACGTCGCGCGCCACGTGTACCGTGCTGCCGCTCGAGAGGTCGGTAAAATCGACGAAGCCGAAATCGTTGGTGAGGCCGACCTGCGGCGTCGTCGTCGCGGCGCCACCGATCTTGACCGCGAAGGCATTGCCGCCGGCTGCCAGGACGGGCGTCAGTGCGCCTTGCGCATGTTGGTCGAACAAACGCACCAACGCAGAATCGAAGTCCGCTTGCAGTGACTGCTGCGCGAACTGGCTCGTCCAGGCGAAGTGCGATGTCGCATCGCTCGTCGTCTTGAAGTCGTGGCTTCCAGTCGTCACGGTTACGGTCGTCGCGACGCTCGAGATCGTCTGCAC
The DNA here is from genome assembly GCF_044224635.1 of Reyranella sp. Classification (GTDB taxonomy): domain Bacteria; phylum Pseudomonadota; class Alphaproteobacteria; order Reyranellales; family Reyranellaceae; genus Reyranella. The sequence continues at coordinate 46,356 of NZ_JBGAKA010000041.1, forward strand.
CAGCAGGCTCTGAGTGGCGCCCGTCGTCCATCCGCCCGAGCCGTTGCTCTCGAGCACGGCGGGATCGTCGGCGTACGAGGTCTGGGCGTGTGCGATCGCCGACAATGTGCGTGTCAGGATGGTGCCGTTCGGCGAGCCGAGGCCCGTGGTGAGATCGTAGCTCGGGCCCGCATTGTAGCCAAGCCCGGTGAGGGAGATGAACGTGCCGTCACTGTTGATGTCGCCGCCGTACTGATAGGACGACGTGTTGTTGCCGAGCTCGATGTCGTTGAAGGAGGCGGGCGCGATGGCCGCGGCGGTGTAGAGAAGATCATTGGCATAGCCGAGATTGGGCAAGCCCTGATCGTTGAACACGGCGTCGATCTGCGCCGCCAGCGAGGCCCACAGAGGTGTCGAGGCGCTGGTGCCGTCGTAGTACCCGAGGTCAGCGTGCGAGCCCGGCGCCATCGTCGATGGCGGCCCGTAGGACATCATGTTGCCGCCGGCGTTGGCCGCGACATCGGGAGCGCCACGACCGGTTCCGCCGCCGGGATTGACCGTGGTCGGCGTGAGGCCGAAAGCGGTCTGGTACGACGGCGTTGGCCTTGTGATGTCGACGCCGCCGTTGCTCGCGCCGAAATTTCCGATGACGCCCGGATCCATGGTGGTGCCGTCGATGGCATAGATGTTCCAGACCGCCTCAAGGAACAGGTTTTCGCCGGCATCGGGACCGGCCGCCTTGGTTGGCAAGGTCGCCAGGCCACCTTCGATCAACCGCCACAAGGTCGACAGATTGCCGTCCAGCGCCTGACCATAGAGCGACTGGAGCGGCGCCGACGGATTGTAGACCGACGGGTCGTGCGGTGCCGTCTCCATGGTGGTGACCGACGTGCCGCCCACCAGCACGATGTAGGGCGAGGAGTGCGTGATGTTCTGATGGGCTAGCCCGGTGGGGAAATTGTAGCTCGATCCCCAGTCGTTGTTGGCGGCGAACACGGTGATGTTGCGCAGCGCCGCGTCGATGAAGAGCTCGTCCACGGCGCGGCGGAACGGCGAATCCGGTGCGGTCTGCTGAAAGATGTCGAACGAGGAGGAGACGACGCCGGGATTGTTGACTTGGTCCCAGAACGACGCCTGGTAGGCGGTGAAGGCATTCGAGTTGGCGTTGTTGCCGGTGCCGGAGCCGCCGTACAGACCGATCGTGCTGCCCGGCGCGGCCGAGGCGACGACGCCGATGTCGAGCGATCGTTCGAGGCTATTGCCGTCGTCGTAATTCAGCCCGTTGTTGGCGACGCTGTAATACGTGCCGGATCCGTGCCCGGCCAGGGATCGGAAGCTGTCGAGGCCTTGCTGAAAGGTGTATTTCACGTTCGGCGGCAGGGCATCGCCGATCTCCGGTTCGACCAGGCCGAGCGTCTCGGTCGGCACGTCCTTGCCGGCCAGCGGGAACTTGTAGAACCACTGGGCCATGTCGCCGGTGAAGTCCTTGGAGAAGCCGTTCTGCGATAAACCGTTGCCGATGCTTTGCAGGCCCTGCGGCAGGAGGGCCGGCTGTCCGCCCAGATCGCTTGTTGCCGGATAGGTTCCCCAGATCGGCTGAGCGTCGAGCCAGATGCCGGTCGCCTTGATGGTGTCCGGAAGCGACAGCTCGTCGTGCCAGTATTGAAGGTCCGGGTAGACGCCATACAACGTCTGGTCGAACAGGGTCGTGAACTGGGTGGGCGAAAGTTGGACCCAGATGGTTCGCGATTCGGCCGACGTGATATAGCCACCGCTGCCTTGGGCATCGCCCAGCACGGTAATCCCGAGATGCTGCAGCTCGGCGAGAGCGGCGGTGTAGTCGTTCTGGTTGGCGCCGTAGGTCGTCCACAGCGTGCCGCTGCTCTCGAGCTCGGCCAGGGTCGCCTGGCGCGTCGCCCAATCGCTGCTCAGCAGCGCGGATGGATCGTTGGCGCGCGGCAGAATCAGCGCGACGTTGAGCGTCATCGTGCTGAGGGTCGGCGGGTTGAGGTTGTAGGCTCCCTCAGGCGTCGTCGCCAGGGTTGTCTGATAGCTGGTGAGATCGAGATAGGTCGAGTTCGGTAGCGTGGTCCTGGACATGCCGGCGAGTCTAAGCTGACGCCTGCTGCGACGGCTACTGCCGGCGTGCAATCAACTGCACAATCTGCGTCGACGATGCGAAGAAGAAGAGACTGCTGCAGAATGCCTATCGCATGAAGATCGTTCGTGTTGTCGTGACGGGCAGAGTCCAGGGCGTCGGCTATCGCGACTGGACGCAGGCGGTGGCGCGCCAGCTCGGGCTCAGTGGATGGGTGCGCAATCGGGTCGACGACTCCGTCGAAGCGGTGTTCGCCGGCGAGGCGGCGACGGTCGACAGGATGGTCGCGGCGTGCCGGCGCGGCCCGTCGCTGGCACGGGTCGACACGGTCGAGGTGCTGCCGGCCGAGGCGGCGGATATCCCCGACGGGTTTACGCGGCGGCCGACGGCCTGAGCGTTCGCGAGGCGCCGAACACCTCATCGAACGTCGCCGCCAGCGCCGCGTCGAGATCGGCAAGAGTCACCGGCAGGCCGAGATCGACCAGCGAGGTCACTCCATGCTCAGCTATGCCGCACGGCACGATGCCGGCGTAGTGTGAGAGGTCGGGTTCGACATTGATCGACAGGCCATGGAACGACACCCAGTGGCGAATGCGCACGCCGATCGCCGCGATCTTGTCCTCGCGCGGCTGGCCGTTGGCGAGGTGGGGCTTGTCGGGCCGTCCCACCCAGACGCCGACCCGGCCAGCGCGCCGCTCCGCCGTCACGGCGAAGCGGGCGAGAGTGCGGATGGCCCATTCCTCCAGGTCGAAGACGAAGCGCCGCACGTCCTGCCGGCGCGCCCTGAGATCCAGCATCACGTAGACCACACGCTGGCCGGGACCGTGATAGGTGTACTGCCCACCTCGCCCCGTCGCGTGAACCGGAAAGCGCATCGGCTCCAGCAGGTCCTGCGGCTTGGCGCTGGTGCCAGCCGTGTAGAGCGGCGGGTGCTCCAGCAGCCAGATCAGCTCGCCGGCGCGGCCGGCGCGGATGTCGGCCACCCGGGTCTCCATGGCGGCCAGGGCCTCCGAATAGGGGACGGCGCCGTCGGACAGGCGCCATTCCGGCCGGTCCATCATTCGGGTTGATCCATGACGGCAAAATCGGGGCTGTCGAGGCCATGTGCAATAGGGCGCGCAGTCGCCTTGCCACTGCGGGACCTATTTGGTATCCCCCGCCGCATCGATCCGGCGCGGCCATGGCGGAATTGGTAGACGCGCTAGCTTGAGGTGCTAGTGCCGCGAGGCGTGGAAGTTCGAGTCTTCTTGGCCGCACCAACTCGCCGGTTCGATCGAAAAGGGTGATCCTATTGCCGCCTTCGGGCGGCCCCTTTTTTTGATGGGATCGATGGGCCCTTCTTGTCGGGGCAGGAGTGGAGGCCGGCGTGGCGGACGAATTGACCGAAAGCGCGCTGCGCTACCACCGCCTGCCGCGTCCCGGAAAGACCGAGGTCGTTCCGACCAAGCCGCTGGCTACCCAGCGCGATCTTTCGCTCGCCTATTCGCCCGGCGTGGCGGCGGCCTGCAACGAGATCGTGCGCGATCCGGCCACGGCCGCCGAGCTGACTGGCCGCGCCAACCTGGTGGCGGTGGTGACCAACGGCACCGCGGTGCTGGGGCTCGGCGCCATCGGCCCGCTTGCTGCCAAGCCGGTGATGGAGGGCAAGGGCGTCCTGTTCAAGAAATTCGCCGGCATCGACGTGTTCGATCTCGAGCTCAACCAGGACGACCAGGAGAAGCTGGTCGAGATCGTGGCGGCGCTCGAGCCGACCTTCGGCGGCATCAACCTCGAGGACATCAAGGCGCCCGAGTGCTTCTACGTCGAGCAGAAGCTGCGCGAGCGCATGTCGATCCCGGTGTTCCACGACGACCAGCACGGCACGGCGATCATCGTCGGCGCGGCGGTGCTGAACGGGTTGTCGCTGGTGGCCAAGGACATCGACAAGGTCAAGCTCGTGGTGTCTGGCGCCGGCGCGGCCGCCCTGTCGTGCCTCGGTGTGCTCGAGAAGCTCGGCCTGCCGCGCGCCAACATGTGGGTCACCGACATCGCCGGCGTCGTGTGGAAGGGCCGCAACGAGCTGATGGACCCGTGGAAGGAGCGCTACGCCCGCGACACGACAGCACGCACCCTGGGCGAGGTGATCTGCGGCGCCGACATCTTCCTCGGCCTGTCGGCGGCAGGCGTGCTGAAGAAGCCGATGGTGGCCGAGATGGCGAGCAGGCCGCTGATCTTCGCCCTCGCCAACCCCAATCCCGAGATCACGCCGGAAGACGTGGCCGAGGTGCGCGACGACGCCATCATGGCGACCGGCCGCAGCGACTATCCCAACCAGGTCAACAACGTCCTGTGCTTCCCGTACATCTTCCGCGGCGCGCTCGACGTCGGGGCCAAGACGATCAACGACGAGATGAAGATCGCCTGCGTTCGCGCGATCGCGGCCCTGGCGCGCAAGGAGCCGTCCGAGGTGGTGGCGCGTGCGTTCGGCGAGCAGGCGGGCGGCTTCGGTCCCAGCCAGATCATCCCCAAGCCGTTCGATCCGCGCCTGATCGTCGAGCTCGCGCCGGCGGTCGCCAAGGCTGCCATGGATTCGGGCGTGGCGACGCGCCCGATCGCCGACTTTGACGCCTACCGCCAGCAGCTCAGCCAGTTCGTGTTCAAATCGGGCCTGATCATGCGGCCGGTGTTCGAGCAGGCGCGCAGCACGCCCAAGCGGGTGATCTTCAGCGCCGGCGAGGATGACCGTGTCCTGCGCGCCGTGCAGATCGTCCTCGACGAGGGCGTCGCCCGCCCGATGCTGATCGGCCGGCCCGACATCGTCCGGCGCCGCGCCGAGCGCCTGGGGCTCGGCTTTCGCCCCGGGGTCGATGCCGAGCTGATCGATCCGTCGAACGATCCGCGCTACGACCGCTATTGGAGCGCCTACCATCAGCTCATGGAGCGGCGCGGCGTCACCGAGCCGACGGCGCGCAACCTCGTGCGCTCCAGCCCGACCCTGATCGCCGCCCTGGCGGTGCGGCTGGGCGATGCCGATGCGATGATCGCCGGCGCCTATGGCCGGTTCCGCACGCACTTCAACCATGTGCGCGACGTCATCGGCACGCGCGAGGGCGTGAAGAATATGGCGGCGCTCAGCCTGCTGGTCATGCCGACCAAGTCGCTGTTCATCGCCGACACCTACGTCAACGACGATCCCGATCCCGAGACCCTGGTCAACATCACCCTGCTGGCGGCCGACGAGGTGCTGCGCTTCGGCATCCAGCCCAAGGTGGCGCTGCTGTCGCATTCGAGCTTCGGCAGCTCCGATCATCCCTCGGCGCGCAAGATGGCGCAGGCCGTCAAGATGCTGCATGAGCGCGCGCCGGCCCTCGAGGTCGACGGCGAGATGCACGGCGACGCCGCGCTCGATCCGGAAATCCGCAGCAGCGTGTTCCCGCGCTCGCGCCTCAAGGACGCCGCCAACCTGGTGGTCTGTCCGTCGCTCGACGCTGCCAATATCGGCTTCAACCTCTTGAAAAATGCCGCCGACGGCCTGCATATCGGCCCGATGCTGCTCGGCACGGCGCTGCCGGCCCACGTCCTCACGCCGTCGGTGACCGCCCGCGGCATCCTGAACATGACGGCGCTCGCCGTCGTCGAGGCCCAGCGCCTGGCCGAGGCGCGGGGATGAGCGGCGACGCGGAGATCCTCGACGAAGTCCCGCCGGAGCTGATCCGGCGCGTCGAGGCCGCGCTCGCCGAAGATCGTCCCGAAGAAGTCAGGAGCCTGCTGGGCGAGCTCAGCGCCAGCGGCCAGGCATTCGTCCTAGAGCAGCTCACCGAGCCCGAACGCGACAAGCTGGTCGGCATCCTGAAGCGCGACCTCGACCCCGAGGCGCTGACGGAGCTTGACGAGGAGGTGCTCGAGGACGTCCTGGAGCAGCTCGACAGCAAGGACATCGCGGCGGCGGCCCACGAGCTGGAAGCCGACGATGCGGCCCAGATCCTCGAGGATCTGCCCGAGGACGAGCGCCGCGAGGTGCTGGCCGAGCTGCCGCCCGACGAGCGCGCCGACATCGAGAGCACGCTGGCCTATCCCGAGGGCACCGCCGGCCGCCTGATGCAGCGCTCGCTCGTCAAGGTGCCGGACGGCTGGACGGTCGGCCAGGTGATCGACCATTGCCGCGAAGCGACCGACCTGCCGGACGACGTCTATGACATCTTCGTGGTCGATGCCACCGGCCGCCTGCAGGGCTCGGTGCCGCTCGGCCGCATGCTGCGCACCAAACGGCCGGTACCGATCCGCGACATCGTCGATCCCGACATCCCCTCGGTGCCCGCGCTGGCCGAGCAGGCCGAGGTCGCTCATCTGTTCCGCGACATGAACCTGGTGTCCTGCCCGGTCGTCGATGCGGGCGGCCGGCTCGCCGGCGTGATCATGGTCGACGATGTGGTCGATGTGATCGACGAGGAGGCCGAGGCCGACCTCCTCAAGATGGGCGGCGTGGGCATCGATGACATGCACGCAAGCCCGGTGCGCACCGCCCGCCTGCGCGCGCTGTGGCTGACTGTCAATCTCGCCACGGCGGTGCTTGCATCCCTGGTCATCGGCCAGTTCGAGCACTCGATCGAGAAGATCGTGGCGCTTGCCGTGCTGATGCCCATCGTGGCGTCGATGGGCGGCAATGCCGGCACGCAGACCGTCACGGTGGCGGTACGCGCCCTGGCGATGGGCGAGCTGACGGCTGCCAACGCCCTTCGCTTCGTCGCCAAGGAGGCTGCGGTCGGCGGCCTCAACGGCCTGGTGTTCGCCCTGCTGATGGGGGCAGCCGTGGTCGCCTGGTATGGCGACTGGCGGCTCGGCGCGGTGATCGGCGCCGCGATGATCTGCAATCTGCTCGCCGCCGCCCTGGCCGGCACGCTGATCCCGCTCGGCCTGCAGAAGTTCGGCATCGATCCCGCCGTCTCGTCGACGGTGTTCCTGACCACCGTCACCGATGTGATCGGCTTCCTGGCCTTCCTGGGATTGGCGACGGCGTTCTTGTTGTAGGCGCCTCATGTCTTCGTCGGGAGCGCCCCCCTCCGTGGCGCTCTTCTTGGTGATCACGAAGCCCATGATCGCCACGGAGGGGCGCGCTGCCGGCACGTGCACCGATCGGGCACGCCGCTACGCCGAGCTGCCGCCGCAAGCCTTCGCCTTCACCAAGCGCGAGTTGCGGTCGCGTCCGCTCGAGCGCATTGCCGCCGCCCGCGTGGGCCGGGCCGAGCCGCGACTTGCGGCCTGGCTGGGCGAGGAGACAAAGCGCGCCGCAGCGGCCGCGGTCCGACGAACCGTTCTGCAGGCATGATCGGCTTCGCATCGGCCACGCCCGCGGCTATCTTGGCCGCGGGGAGGTGCCGTGATGTCCGCGATTGCTCGTCTGGTCTGCACATTCGCTTTGATTCTGGTTGCCGCGGCCGCGCAGGCGCAGAACAAGGTTCCCGGGGAGCGTGCCCTCGAGGCGCTCGTCAAATCCTCATTGCTGACGTTCAACGACGCCAACGTCACCAACAATTACACCGTCCTGCATGCCAAGCTGTCTCAGCCTTTCCGCATCAAGTACCCACCGGAGAAGCTGGCCGAGACGTTCAAGGTGTTTCGCGACAAGCGCATCGACTTCGACATCATTGCAGCGCTGAAACCGGTCTACGATCCGGCGCCCAAGGTCGACGATGACGGCAAGCTGCTCGTCGAGGGCCACTTCGACCCGGAGCACGCCCGCGTCGCCTTCGAGCTCGACTTCATACCGTCCGACGGCGAGTGGAAGCTGATCCGGCTCAACGTCAAGGTCAATCCCAGGTGATCTCAACCCATCCAACTGACAAGACAGGCCCATGATCCGCAATGCGATGCAGCCCTTCGACTTCGGTCTGGGCGAGACTGCCGATACCCTGCGCGACCAGGTCGAGCGCTTCGCCTCGGCCGAGGTGGCGCCGATCGCCGCCGAGCTCGACAAGACCGACCGCTTCCCGCGCGAGCTGTGGCCGCGCATGGGCGATCTCGGCCTGCACGGCATCACCGTCGAAGAGGAATATGGCGGCGCCGGGCTCGGCTACCTCGAGCACGTCATCGCCGTCGAGGAGCTGAGTCGCGCCTCGGCGGCCGTCGGCCTGTCCTACGGCGCCCATTCCAACCTATGCGTCAACCAGATCCGCCGCAACGGCAGCGACGAGCAGAAAAGGCGCTTCCTGCCCAAGCTGATCTCCGGCGAGCATGTCGGCAGCCTGGCGATGAGCGAGTCGGGCGCGGGCTCGGACGTGGTGTCGATGAAGCTCAGAGCCGACAGGAAGGGCGACCGCTACGTGCTGAACGGCACCAAGATGTGGATCACCAACAGCCCCGACGCCCAGGTGATCGTGGTCTATGCCAAGACCGATCCCGCCGCGGGCCCGCGCGGCATCACCGCCTTCATCGTCGAGACGGACCGCAAAGGCTTCAAGGTGGCGCAGAAGCTCGATAAGATGGGCATGCGCGGCTCGTCGACCGGCGAGCTGGTGTTCGAGGATTGCGAGATCCCGGCCGAGAACGTGCTGGGGGCGGTCGGGCGCGGCGTCAACGTGCTGATGAGCGGCCTCGACTACGAGCGCGCCGTCCTGGCGGCGGGGCCGCTCGGCATCATGCAGTCGGCCATGGATATCGTGGTTCCCTACGTCCACGAGCGCCGCCAGTTCGGCCAGGCGATCGGCGAATTCCAGCTGGTGCAGGGCAAGCTGGCCGACATGTACACGACCATGAACGCCTGCAAGGCCTACGTCTATTCCGTAGCCAAGGCGTGCGATCGCGGCCAGACCACGCGCAAGGATTCGGCCGGCGCCATCCTCTACGCGGCCGAGAAGGCGACCTTGGTGGCGCTCGACGCCATCCAGCTGCTGGGCGGCAACGGCTACATCAACGACTATCCGACCGGCCGCCTGTTGCGCGATGCCAAGCTCTACGAGATCGGCGCCGGCACCAGCGAGATCCGCCGCATGCTGATCGGCCGCGAACTGTTTGCCGAAAGCGCCTGACGGTTGACCGCGCGATCGGCTTTTCGTACACAGTGTGTACGAAAAGCCGATCATGCCGCGTTACCTCACTGACCAGGATATCGCCGACTTCCGCGCCGAGCTGTGCCGGGTCGCGACCGAGCGATTCGCCCGCTACGGCTATGACGGCGTCACCATGCGCCAGCTCGCCGAGGCGCTCGGCTGCAGCCCAAAGACGCCGTACCGCTACTTCAAGGACAAGGCCGATATCCTGTCGACGGTGCGCGCCCAGGCATTCGCCAGGTTCGCCGAGACGCTCGAGGCTGCGGCGGCGACCGCGACGAACCCGATCGATCGGATGCGCCGGGTCGGCGGCGCCTACATGCGGTTTGCCGCCGAGCATCCGCATGCCTATCGCATCATGTTCGAGATCGATCAGCCGATCGATGGCAGCAACGCCGACTTGGTACGCGAGAGCGATCGCGCGCATCGCCTGATCACCAGCCGATCGGAGGAGCTGGCGGCGGCAGGCCTGATCGACGTCGATCCCCAGCTCTTCGGGTGGTCGCTTTGGGCCGCGTCCCACGGCGTCGTGATGTTGCAGAAGGCGGGCATGCTGAAGCACGGCCCCGACCAGCGCACACTCGGCGAGTTCCTCGGCATGACGATGTTTAGAGGCGCGGCCAAGGTCAAGAAGTGACATCTTGCCGGGAGCGCAATCCTTCTCGTTCTCCTCCCCAGCTTCGCTGGGGAGGTGTCCGCGTAGTCGCGGACGAAGGGGTCATGAGTCATCCATTGAGGCTCATGACCCCTCCGTCGCGTATGACGCGACACCTCCCCAGCTTCGCTGGGGAGGAAAATGAGAAGAGTGGCGCGCTCCCGGCCATGAAGAAAATCATCGACGAGCGTGCGTAGGGAGTGAATGCCATGACAGCTGGAGTGATCGCCGGCGAACGGTTTCGCAGTTGGGCCGACATCCAGGCCAACGCCGCGCGGGCGGCCGGCGGATTCAAGGCGCTCGGGTTGGGCGAGGACGACAGCGTTGCCCTGATGCTGCGCAACGACTTCGCGACGTTCGAGGCCAACATGGCGGCAGGCCAGCTCGGCGCCTATGCCGTGCCGATCAACTGGCATTTCACGCCCGAGGAGGCAGGCTACATCCTGACCGACAGCGCCGCCAAGGTGCTGGTGGTTCACAGCGATCTGCTGACGCAGATCGCGGCGGGCGTGCCGGCCGGCGTCAAGGTCCTGGTCGTGCCGACGCCCGACGAGATCGTCGCCGCCTATTCCGTCCCCGAGGACAAGCGGCGTGCTCCAGACGGTGTCGAGACGTGGGACGCCTTCGTCGCGCGCAGCGCGCCCAACACCGAGCCGGCCAAGGCCTCGCGCGGCAGCATGATCTACACCTCGGGCACGACGGGTCGGCCCAAGGGCGTGCGCCGTCAGCCGTCATCCCCTGAGCTGCAGGCGGCGGCGACGCAGGAGATCGGCCGCTACTGGGGCCTCGTCCCCGATGCCTCGATCGTCGTGCTGATGAACGGGCCGATGTATCACTCCGCGCCGGCCGGCTATGGCATGACCGCCGCCCGCCTCGGGCTCTCCATCGTCCTGCAGCCGCGTTTCGACGCCGAGGACATGCTGCGGCTGATCGCCCGCCATGGCATCACGCACATGCACATCGTGCCGACCATGTTCGTGCGCCTGCTGCGACTGCCCGACGACGTGAAACAGCGATACGACATCTCGTCGCTGCGCTGGATCACCCATGGCGCGGCGCCGTGCGCTCCGGCGGTCAAGCGCCAGATGATCGACTGGTGGGGGCCGGTGGTCACCGAGTATTACGGCGCCACCGAGACCGGGGTCGTCGTGTGGCATGATTCGGCGGATGCCTTGCGCAAGCCCGGCACGGTGGGACGCGTCGTCGACGGCGCGCTGCTGCGCATCGTCGACGAGAGCGGCAACGACGTGAAGCAGGGCGAGGTCGGCGAGATCTACGTGCGCGGCCCGAATTTCTCGGAGTTCACCTACAACAACGACGCCGTCAAGCGGCGCGAGGTCGCCCTCGGTGACCTGGTGACGGTGGGCGACATCGGCTACCAGGACGCCGACGGCTACGTCTTCCTGTGCGATCGCAAGCGCGACATGATCATCTCGGGCGGCGTCAACATCTACCCGGCCGAGATCGAATCGGCGCTGATCCAGATGCCGGGCGTGCGCGACTGCGCGGTCTTCGGCATTCCCGACGACGAGTTCGGCGAGCAGATCTGCGCCTATGTCGAGCCTCTGGCCGGCGAAACCCTCGATGCCGGCCACGTCCGCGCCTGGCTGGCCGAGCACGTGGCGCGCTACAAGGTGCCCAAGCTGATCGAATTCAGCGCTGCCCTGCCGCGCGAGGATTCGGGCAAGATATTCAAGCGCAAGCTCCGCGCCCCATATTGGGAGAAGGCGGGCCGCAGCATCTGAAGGAAGCCATGTCCGACGACGTCACCCTGTTCGGCAAGCTCAAGACCAAGCTGATCGGGAGCAAGGAGAAATGGGCCGAGGACGGCCGGCTGCTTACCGGCGAGACCGCGACGCCGGGCCAGCGGCTGCCGCCGGGGCAGCGCCAGGTCGAGACTTGGCCGGTGCTCGATCTCGGCATCCAGCCCGACATTCCGACGCATGCCTGGCGCCTGTTCGTCGACGGGGCGGTCGAGCAGCCGACGACGTTCAAGTGGGCCGAATTCACCGACCTGCCGAAGATCAGGCTGATGACCGACATCCACTGCGTCACCGCGTGGTCGCGCTACGACAATGCGTGGGAAGGGGTGATGGCGCGCGACTTGATGGCCGCCGTCAAGCCCAGGGCCGAGGCCCAGCACGTGATCTTCCATGCCTACGACACCTATACGACCAGCGTGCCGCTCGCCGATTTCTCAGGCGACGACGTGCTGCTGGCCTGGAGCTGGAACGGCGAGCCGATCAGCCGCGAGCACGGCGGGCCGCTGCGCGTGGTGATCCCCAGGCTCTATTTCTGGAAGAGCGCCAAGTGGATCAAGCGCATCGAGCTCTCGGTGTTCGACAAGCCGGGCTTCTGGGAAGTGCGCGGCTATCACAATTACGGCGATCCGTGGCGCGAGCAACGCTACGACGAGGAGACCTGACATGGCGTCGGCACACGATTTCACTTTCACCACCATCGACAACAAGCCGCTCGACATGAAGGCATTCGCCGGCAAGGCGGTGCTGGTGGTCAATGTCGCATCCTATTGCGGGTTCACGCCGCAATACACCGACCTGCAGAAGCTGCACGAAACCTACGGGCCCAAGGGCCTCGTGGTGCTGGGCGTGCCGTCGAACGATTTCGGCGCCCAGGAGCCCAGGACCGAGCCCGAGATCGCCAAGTTCTGCGAGACCATGTATGGCGTCGCCTTCCCGCTGACGTCGAAGCAGAAGGTGATCGGTCCCGATGCCCATGCGCTGTTCCGCTGGATCGCCCAGGAGGCGGGCGAGGATGCGGCGCCGCGCTGGAATTTCCACAAGTACCTGATCGGCAAGGACGGCACCCTGCAGGGTGCCTGGCCGAGCCGCGTGCGACCCGGCTCCGCCGAGATCACCGACGCGATCAAGCACGCGCTGTGAGAGCCTGACATTTCGATGCCGGCGTCCTCGACCGGGCGATGAGGAAAGGTCCCTCGCTGCGCTCGGGATGACAACGATACTGTCGCCAGCGACAACAATACTGTCATCCCGAGCGCAGCGAGGGACCTTTCCTTTCATCGACGTTCAACGCCCCACGCACAGCGGCGAACACGGCATGGAACATCTCCGTCGTGAGGCGGCCGGTGTTGGTGTTGTAGCGCGAGCAGTGATAGCTGTCGGCAAGCGTGAGATCGGTGGGCAGGCGATGCAGCCGGCCGTGGGTGAACGGATAGCTGCCGACGGGCCGGACGGTGAGGGCGCGCAATACTTGGTCGTGGGCGCCCTTGCCCAGAGCGACGATGACCTCGAGCTTCGGCATCACCGCCAGCTCGGCCTGCAGGAAGGGCCGGCAGTTGGTGAACTCGGCGGGCACCGGCTTGTTCTCCGGCGGCAGGCAGCGCACCGCGTTGGCGATCCGGCAATCCATCAGGTGCAGACCGTCATTCGGGTCGGCCCGATAGATGCCTTGCGCAAAACCAAACTCGAGCAGCGTCGAATAGAGCAGGTCACCGGCATAGTCGCCGGTGAACGGGCGACCGGTGCGGTTGGCGCCGCGCATGCCCGGCGCAAGGCCGACGATCAGCAGACGGGCGTCGAGGTTCCCGAACGACCGGACGGGCGCGTTGCTCCAGTCCGGGTATTGCGACTGCAGCTCGCGTCGGAACGACACCAGCCTCGGGCACAGCGGGCAGTCGAGCGGGGGCTCGTCGAAACGCGTTGCGGCCACGGCGGTGGCCGCCCTCAGGCGGAGCGTGCCTGCGCTTCAGGCGGGCCGTCGTCGGCCTCGCCAAACTGATCGCGCGCCGCGTACGCCGCCGCGCCTGCCGGACGCGCCGGGCGTTCGGACGGCATGCGGGCGATGAGCGGCGCGAGCTCGCTCAGCTCGATGAAGTCGTCGGCCTGCCGCCGCAGCTCGTCGGCCACCATGGGCGGCGAAGACTTGATCGTGCTGACCACCGAGACCCGCAGGCCCTTGCGCTGCACCGCCTCGACCAGCCGGCGGAAATCGCCGTCACCGGAGAACAGGATCACGTGGTCGAGGTGTTCGGCCATCTCCAGCACGTCGATGGCCAGCTCGATGTCCATGTTGCCCTTGATCTTGCGGCGCCCCATGGCATCAGTGAATTCCTTGGTCGGCTTGGTGACCATGGTGTAGCCGTTGTAGTCCAGCCAATCGATCAGCGGCCGGATCGGCGAGTATTCCTGGTCCTCGATCAGGGCCGTGTAGTAGTAGGCGCGGACCAATCGGCCCTTCTCGCGAAACACCTTCAGCAGGCGGCGATAGTCGATGTCGAATCCCAGGGACCGGGCGGCCGAGTAAAGATTGGCACCGTCGATAAACAGACCGACGCGCTCGCTGTCGTAAAAATTGCCTTTCATCATCACTATCCCTTGAGAATTATAATTGCACTCAGGAAGCAGAATTATTTGGGATTGGCGTGTCGTACCTCGCGGCTTTGCCGATCGATGTCAAGTGTAAGGCGCTCCCGATTGAACCACAAGGGATTGTGGGTAATGCAGAGAATGAAGGAACGATCATACCCGATCTTGATTGCCCTGGGCGGCAATCTCGACCATCCCCGCTTCGGCTCGCCGCGGCAGGTTCTAGAGTCGGCTTTGGCCGAGCTCGCCCGCCGCGGCATCCGCGCGGTCCGTGTGTCGCCGTGGTACCGGACGGCGCCGGTCCCCCCGTCGGATCAGCCCTGGTATGTCAACGCCGTCGCCGAGGTCGAAACCGAGCTGTCGGCCGACCGCTTGCTGGCCTGCCTCCACGAGGTCGAAGCGGTGTTCGGCCGGGCCCGCTCGACGCCCAACGCGGCACGGATCATCGACCTGGATTTGCTCGATTTTCGCGGCGAGACGGCGCCTGGAGGGCCGGGCCGGGCCTCCCTGCCGCACCCCCGGATGACGGGCCGCGCCTTCGTCCTGCGGCCGCTCGCCGACCTCGAACCCCAATGGCGGCACCCGGTGAGCGGGGTGTCGATACAGGAGCTGCTTGCGGCATTGCCTGCCGATCAGCCGATCGAGCGGATGTGAGTATCTTGCCTTTTGGGCCAGGGCGCGTATAACCGCCGGCTCCCGGACATTCAGAGGTCGCCATGGCCCGCGTTACCGTCGAAGACTGCATCGTGCAGGTGCCCAATCGTTTCGAGCTCGTGATGTTCGCCGCGCAGCGGGCGCGCGACATCTCGGCCGGTGCGCAGATCACGCTCGACCGCGACCGCGACAAGAATCCCGTCGTGGCGCTGCGCGAGATCGCCGAGACCAAGCTCGATCAGGGCATGCTGAAGGACTCGCTGATCTCGGGCATGCAGAAGCATGCCGACATCGACAAGCCGGAAGAGGTCAACGAGATGGCCGAGCTCGAGCAGGAGCTCGCCGCCGCGTTGGCCCAGGGCGGCGCCGAGGCGGCGCAGCCCAAGGCCCTGCCGATGGCCGAGGAAGACGACGTCGCGGAGTAGCGCGCAGCGCGCTGCAGCCCGCGCTGGCAGCAGCCGGTTCTGCCAATCCCGCTGCGCAAACATCGTGGAGAAGGCGCGATCGTCCCCATATAATGGATGATCGCCATGATTCGTCAGTTTGAGCTCGTCGAGCGCGTGCAGTCCTACCATCCGGAGGCGGACGAGGACACGCTGAACCGCGCCTATGTCTTTGGCCTGAAGAAGCACGGTACCCAGCTCCGGGCTTCAGGTGACCCCTACTTTTCTCATCCCGTCGAGGTCGCCGGCATCCTCGCCGAGATGAGGCTCGATACCGACTCGATCGTCACCGGCCTGCTGCACGACACGCTCGAGGATACCGACGCCACGCGCGAGGAGATCGCCCGACTGTTTGGCGAGAACGTCGCCCGGCTGGTCGATGGCGTCACCAAGCTGTCGCGCCTGGAGGTTCAGTCCGAGAGCACCAAGGAAGCCGAGAACCTGCGCAAGCTGGTGCTCGCCATGTCGTCGGACATCCGCGTTCTGCTGGTGAAGCTCGCCGACCGTCTGCACAACATGCGGACCCTGCACCACATCAAGGATCCGGCCCGGCGCAAACGCATCGCGCGCGAGACCATGGACCTCTATGCGCCGCTCGCCTCACGCATCGGCATGGAGAAGATCAAGCGCGAGCTCGAGGAGCTGGCCTTCGCCGAGCTCAATCCCGACGGCCGCGCCTCGGTGCTGGCCCGGCAGGGCTATCTGCGCGAGCAGGGCGAACGGCTGGTGCCCCAGATCGAGATCGAGCTCGCCAAGACCCTCGTCGATGGCGGCCTGCCGGCCCAGGTGTCGGGGCGGGAAAAGACGCCCTATTCGATCTGGCGCAAGATGCAGACCAAGAACGTATCGTTCGAGCAGCTCGCCGACATCATGGCCTTCCGTATCATCGTCGACGACGTCGCCCAATGCTACCAGGCGCTCGGTCTGCTGCACGGCCGCTACCAGGTGCTGCCGCAGCGCTTCAAGGACTACATCTCGGTGCCCAAGCCGAACGGATACCGCTCGCTGCATACCGGCGTGATCGGCCCGTTCGGCCAGCGCATCGAGATCCAGATCCGCACCGCCGAGATGCAGGACCAGGCCGAGCGCGGCGTGGCGGCCCACTGGATCTACAAGCAGGGCGGGCCGTCGACCGACGCGCCGCAGTACGCCTGGCTGCGCAGCCTGATGGAGATCCTCGACAAGGCGCCCAATGCCGAGGAGTTCCTCGAGCACACCAAGCTCGAGATGTTCCAGGACCAGGTGTTCTGCTTCACGCCCAAGGGCAAGCTGATCGCCCTGCCGCGCGGCGCCACCCCGATCGACTTTGCCTATGCCGTGCACAGCCAGGTCGGTGACACCTGCGTCGGCTCGAAGATCAACGGCCGGATGCTGCCGCTGCGCACCCAGCTCGCCAACGGCGACCAGGTCGAGATCATCACGTCGAAGGCGCAGACGCCGTCGCCGACCTGGGAGCGCTTCGTCGTCACCGGCAAAGCCAAGGCGGCGATCCGGCGCTTCATCCGCCTGCGCCAGCGCGAGCAGTACATCCAGCTCGGCCGCTCGCTGCTCGACAAGGCCTTCCACGAGGAGGGCTACGAGCCGACCGACAAGGGCCTCGAAGGCGTCCGCGCCAACTTCAAGCACGCCACCACCGACGACCTCGTGGCCGCCGTCGGCGAGGGTCTCATCGGCGCGCGCGAAGTGCTGATGGCGGTCTATCCCGGGCTCAAGCAGGGCCGCAAGGCGGGCGGCGCCGACGTGGTGCCGATCTCGCGGGCGCGCACCAAGGCCGGCAAGCCGGTCGATGTCGGGCGCGGCAAGACGAGCAGCGGCGAGATCGCCATCCGCGGCCTGATCCCGGGCATGGCGGTGCATTTTGCCCGCTGCTGCCATCCGCTCCCCGGCGATCGCATCGTCGGCATCATCACCACGGGAAAAGGCGTCACCATCCACACCATCGATTGCGCGACCCTGGAAAGCTTTTCCGAGGCGTCCGAGCGCTGGATCGATGTCGGATGGGATTCGGTCAAGGAAGGCGCGACGGGAACCTATACCGGCCGTCTCAAGGTCACCGTGGCCAACCAGCCGGGCAGCCTGTCGAGCCTGTCGACGGTGATCGCGCGCAACCACGGCAACATCTCGAACCTCCGAATCACCAACCGGTCGATGGACTTCTTCGACATGGTGATCGACGTCGAGGTCACCGACGTCAAGCATCTGGCCGACATCGCCGCGGCGTTGCGCGCCTCGCCTGCAATCAACGCCGTCGAGCGGGCGCGCAATTGACCGCTCGCGTCCTCTCACCTCGAAAGTAGCCTATGCCTGGGTCCAACCACTTGCGTCTTGGTGTCAACATCGATCACGTGGCCACGGTGCGCAACGCGCGCGGTGGACGACTGCCCGATCCGTTGCGCGCGGCCCGGCTAGCCGCCGCCGCCGGCGCCGACGGCATCACGGCTCATCTCCGTGAAGACCGCCGCCACATCGTCGATGCCGACATCGAAGGCCTGATGGCCGAGCTCAAGATCCCGCTCAATTTCGAGATGGCGGCGACCGAGGAGATGGTCGCGATCGCCCTGCGCCACCGCCCGCATGCCGCCTGCATCGTGCCCGAGAAGCGCGAGGAGCGGACGACGGAAGGCGGGCTCGATGCGGCCGGGCAGCACAACCATCTGCGGCCGATGGTCAGCCGCCTGCGCGACGCCGGCATCCGGGTCTCCCTGTTCATCGAGGCCGATCCGCGGCAGCTCGAGGCGGCCGTGGCCCTCGGGGCGCCCGTGGTCGAGCTCCACACCGGGCGCTACTGCGAGCTGGAAGGCGACGCGCAGCGGGCCGAGCTTGGCCGCCTGCAGAAGGCAGCCGCCCAGTGTGCCAAGCTCGGCCTGGAATGCCATGCCGGCCATGGGCTGAGCTACGCCGACGTCGGACCGGTTGCAGCCATTCCTGAGGTGCGCGAGCTCAATATCGGCCATTTCCTGGTCGGCGAGGCGATCTTCGTCGGCTTCGAGCAGGTGATCCGCGAGATGCGGCGGGTCATGGATGCGGCGCGGGCCGGCAGCGGGGCAGTCAAGTGATCCTGGGAATCGGCAACGATCTCACCGACATCAGGCGTATCGAGAAGTCGCTGGACCGGTTCGGCGACCGATTTGTGCAACGGATCTTCACAGAGACTGAACAGAAGCGGTCGGAGGGCCGGGCGACGCGAGCGGCGAGCTATGCGAAGCGGTTTGCCGCCAAGGAGGCCTGCGCCAAGGCGCTCGGAACGGGCCTTCGGCGGGGCGTCTTCTGGCGTGACATGGGGGTCGTCAACATGCGCGGCGGCAAGCCGACGATGGCCCTGACCGGCGGCGCTTTGGCGCGCCTGCAGGAGCTGACGCCAGCCGGAATGTCGCCGCAAATCGACCTGAGCTTGACCGACGAATACCCGATGGCGCAGGCTTTCGTGATCATTTCCGCGGTTTCGGCGACATGACGGCTATGTGCAATCCCGCCCTCGTCACCGCATATGGGCGCGCTTTTCATTCTCCTCCCCAGCGAAGCTGGGGAGGTGCCCCCGTAATCGGGGGCGGAGGGGTCATAGGCCGCCGTCCCGCTGCTCATGACCCCTCCGTCGCCGTAAGACGGCGACACCTCCCCAGCGAAGCTGGGGAGGAGAAAGCGCCCATATGCGAATGCCCTGCGGTTACGGGGGAGGGACCTGGGACACCAGGGGCAAGAGACAGCGGGTTCTTACCCTGCTATAGGCGCGGCTCGTTTAAACTGGGATAGCGATGACGGACGTGGCTGAACGTCGAAAGCGGGGACAGGAGAAGGCCGGCGGCTGGGGCGAGACCGTCCGCACCGTCGTCTATGCGGTGCTCATCGCACTGGTTGTGCGCACCTTCGCCATCGAGCCCTTCAATATTCCCAGCGGTTCGATGATCCCGACCTTGCTGGTCGGCGACTATCTGTTCGTTTCGAAGTATTCGTATGGATACAGCAAGCATTCGTTCCCGTTCTCGATGGGACTGTTCTCCGGCCGCATCTTCGGCCAGCCGCCGGAGCGCGGCGACGTCGCGGTGTTCAAATATCCCGGTGATCAGGGGCAGGGAATCAACCGGACCGACTACATCAAGCGCATCGTCGGCATGCCGGGCGATCGCATCCAGGTGACCAACGGCGTGCTGCACATCAATGGCACGCCGGTCCAGCGCACGCGCATCGGCGAGTATTCCAAGGGCAATGGCCTCTATCCCAGAGGAACCCTCTACCGCGAGACCTTGCCGAACGGGCGCAGCTACACGGTGCTCGAGTACAGCGATGCCGGACCCGCAGACAACACGCCCGAGTTCCTCGTCCCGGCGAACAACTACTTCGTCATGGGCGACAACCGTGACGATTCGCTGGACAGCCGAACGCGCCTGATGCTGCGCGATTTCTCCGGGTCGGCGCGCGACCGCGACCAGCTTGGCTGGTACGTGCCGTCTGAAAACCTGGTCGGGCGCGCCGAGTTCATCTTCTTTTCGCACGATCCGTCGGCGGCGGGCTGGCTGGAGCCATGGAAATGGCCAGAGGCCATTCGGTTCAATCGCTTCTTCATGGCGATCCACTGAGCGAGATCGACGTCGACTTCGACGCGTTGACCGGCAGGCTGGGGCATGCCTTTGCACGGCGCGAGCTGGCCGTCGAGGCGCTGACGCATCGCGGCGCGCTCGACCGCCGGCCCGACCTCAAGGCAGCCTTCCCCTACGGCAACGAGCGCCTGGAGTTCCTCGGGGATCGCGTGCTGTCGCTCGCCATGGCCGATCTGCTGCTGCGCCGCTTTCCCGACGAGGCGGAAGGCAAGCTGGCGCGGCGCCACGCTGCGCTGGTGAGCACCCGCGCCCTGGATGAGATCGTGCATGCGAACGGTCTCAATGATCATCTGATTGCCTACCGCGGCGCGCCGCCGGCGACTCCGGCGCTTCTCGCCGACATGATGGAGGCGCTGCTCGGGGCAATCTTCGTCGACGCGGGCTTTGCCGCGGCCGCGGCGACCGTCGAGCGACTGTGGGGAGAGCGGCTGGGCAGTCACAATCCCGCCCCGCGTCCCCCCAAAATGCAGTTGCAGGAATGGGCGCAGGCGCGCGGCCTCGCGCTGCCGGTCTACCGCCAGGTCGGCCGCGAAGGCACCGAGCATGAGCCGATGTTCCTGGTCGAGGTCCGCGTCGGCGCCATTCAGCCTGTACAGGGCAGGGGCCGAACCAAGCGTGACGCGGAGAGCGAGGCGGCACGTCTGCTCATCGAGGGGCTCGGCCAGTCGTGAGCGGGCCGCGGACCCGCGCCGGCTTCGCCGCCATCGTCGGCGCGCCCAATGCCGGAAAATCGACCTTGGTCAACGCGATGGTGGGCTCCAAGGTGAGCATCGTCTCGCCCAAGGTGCAGACCACGCGCATGCGGGTGATCGGCATCGCCATGGTCGACCTCGCCGAGGGAAGCCGTGCCCAGGTCGTCCTCGTCGACACCCCGGGGATCTTCCGCATCGCTAAGCGGCGCCTCGAGCGGGCCATGGTCGCCGCCGCCTGGCAAGGCGCCGACGATGCCGACATCGTAGCCCTGGTGGTCGATGCCGAGCGCGGCATCGGGCCGGAGACCGAGGCGATCATCGAGCGGCTGAAGGATCAGCGCGCGCCGCGCTTTCTGATCCTGAACAAGATCGACTTGGTGGCGCGTGAGAAGCTGCTGGCACTGACGGCCCGGTTGAACGAGCATTTGCCATTCGAGCGCACCTTCATGGTGAGCGCCCTGCGCCAGGACGGTGTCGCCGACGTCCTGACGGCCTTGGCCACGGCGCTGCCCGAGGGACCTTTCCTTTATCCCGAGGACCAGGCGGCGGATCTGCCGATGCGGCTGCTGGCGGCCGAGGTGACGCGCGAGCAGGTCTTCCTGCAGCTCCACCAGGAGCTGCCCTACGAAGCGGCCGTCGAAACCGACAAATGGGAGGATCGGCCCGACGGCAGCACCCGCATCGAGCAGACGATCCACGTGCAGCGGGAAGGCCAGCGCGCCATCGTCCTCGGCAAGGGCGGCGCCCGCATCAAGCAGATCGGCGCGCGCGCCCGCCATGAGCTCAACCAGATACTGGAACGCCCCGTGCATCTCTTCCTGCACGTCAAGGTCAGCGAACGCTGGGCCGACGATCCCGCCCACTACCGCTCGATCGGGTTGGATTACGAGACGTAACCAACTGCTTTCTCGTGGCGCGCCATTCATTTTCCTCCCCAGCGAAGCTGGGGAGGAGAATGAATCGAGCGCCTCCCGGAATTTGCGAATTCACCCGATATCGTCATACTTTAGGCCTCTTCGCGGCGCCGAAGGTACCTGTCATGAGTGTTTCCTTGCGGCCGGGCGATTTGACCCTCGTCACCGGCGGATCTGGTTTTTTGGGATCAGCCGTCGTGCGCGCCCTTGTCGAACGGGGCGTGCGCGTGCGCGCGCTCGTTCGCCCAACCAGTCCGCGCGACAACTTTGCCGGTCTCGACTGCGAGGTGGTCGTCGGCGATCTTACCGACCGAGAGTCGCTGAAGGCCGCGCTGAAGGATGCGCGATACCTGTTCCATGTCGCCGCCGACTATCGCCTGTGGGCCCGCGACCCTTCCGAGATCGTCCGCGCCAATGTCGAAGGAACGGTGAACCTCAAGCGCGAGGCGCTGGCCGCCGGCGTCGAACGCATCGTCTACACCAGCAGTGTCGCCGCACTGCGCGTCGCCGGCGCCACGGTGCCGGTCGACGAGACGGCCGCACTCTCGCCGCACGAGGCGATCGGCGCCTACAAGCGCAGCAAGACCATGGCCGAGCGCGCCGTCGAGGAGATGATCCTGCGCGACGGATTGCCGGCGATCATCGTCAACCCCACGACCCCCATCGGACCACGGGACATTCGGCCGACGCCGACCGGCCGCATCCTGCTCGACGCGGCGCGCGGCAGGATTCCGGCGTTCGTCGATACGGGGTTGAATTTCGCCCATGTCGACGACGTCGCCGCCGGCCATCTGCTGGCTTTCGAACGGGGCCGCATCGGTGAGCGCTACATCCTCGGCGGCGAGAACCTCACCCTGCAGCAGCTGCTCGCGACGATCGCCGGCCTGGCTGGCCGCAAGGCGCCGCGGATCAGGCTGCCGCGAGCGCCGCTGCTGCCGCTGGCCTTCGCCGCCGAGGTGGCTGCGCGCGTGACCGGCAAGGAACCGTTGCTGACGCGCGACGGCCTGCGGATGTCGAAGCACCACATGTTCTTCACCTCGGCGAAGGCCGAACGCGAGCTCGGCTATCGCAGCCGGCCATACCAGGAAGGTGTCGCCGACGCGCTGGCGTGGTTCCGTACCGCCGGCTACCTGACATGAGCTCGTGGACTGTCATCGGTCTCCTCGCGCTGGCGATCTGGGTGTACCTGCTCGTCGCCCGAGGTGGATTCTGGCTGGCGCGGGAACGCGACGACGGCGTGTTCGCCGCGCCGGCGCGCTGGCCGTCCGTGGTGGCGGTCGTTCCCGCCCGCAACGAGGCCGACGTGATCGCGCGATCGATCGGCAGCCTGCTGCGGCAGGACTATGCCGGGCCATTTCGCGTCGTGCTGGTCGACGATGGCAGCAGCGACGGCACGGCCGCCGTCGCGAAGGCCCTCGACGACGGTCGACGCCTCGATGTCGTTTCCGGCAGCGCGCTGCCGGCCGGATGGACCGGCAAGCTGTGGGCCCTGGAGCAGGGTATCCGGCATGCCAATGCCCACGGCGACGCCGTCGATTACTTCCTGCTGACCGATGCCGATATCGGCCACACCCCGGCTCGAGCTGATCGCGCCACACCCCGACAATCTCGGCAAGCTGGATCGCGCGCGCCGCTCATGCGTGCCGAGCACGACGGTGGGTCTCGCTGATGGCGGCCTCCTGCGTGAGCTGGGCCGAGCGGTTCCTCATTCCGGCCTTCGTCTACTTGTTCCAGATGCTCTATCCGTTCGCCTGGGTCGCGCGACGGGACCGCAGGACGGCCGCTGCCGCCGGCGGATGCACCCTGGTGCGGCGCGACGCGCTCGAGCGCGCCGGCGGGATTGCAGCGATCAGGTCGGAGATCATCGACGACTGCGCACTGGCGCGTCGCCTGAAGGGGCAGGGGGCGATCTGGCTCGGCTTGACGCGGCGCGCCACCAGCCTGCGGCCCTACGGCGGCTTCCGGGAGATCGGGCGCATGATCTCGCGCTCGGCCTACGCCCAGCTGGGTTACTCGCCGCTCGCTCTCGCCGGCACTATTGCCGGAATGACCCTGGTCTATCTGGTGCCGTCCCTGCTTGCGCTGCTGCACGATGGACCGGCGCGCTGGCTGGGATTGTGCGCCTGGCTGGTGATGGCGCTCACCTTCCATCCGATGGCACCTGCGTTTCTGCCAGCCGGTCGCCGCTCTGGGGCTTGGCGCTGCCCGCCATCGGTGCTGCCTATGCCTTCTTCACGGTGCAGTCGGCTATCGACTGCTGGCGTGGCCGCGGCGGCTTGTGGAAAGGACGCGCCCAGGCGATGGCGGGTGACGCATGACCGAGTCCGCCGTCGCCCCGGCTCCGGCAAGGACACCGGGACGAAATTTCCGGTGGCCTGCGCCCGGCTCGGCACGCGCCGGCCTGCCGCCCGGCAATCCTCGCTGTCGGCGCGCGCGCCTGCCGACGACCCGCCGACATACCACGGCCAGTGCCGAGCAGAAGCTTGCAGCTCGATCGCTGGAAGCGCGGGATTGCGCGACGAAGCCGGCCTCGGCGATGAAGGGGTGAAAGATCTGCGATCGGTCTTGCAGGCAAGGGTCTTCCGACGAGCACGCGCACGACCTTCTCCGAAGCCTTCCGGCAGAACGTCGCAAGCGGCGCTACGCCGACTGGTCCGAGCTCATGGACTATTGCCGCTTCTCCGCTGCACCGGTCGGCCGCTTCGTGCTCGATCTGCACGGCGAGTCGGATGTCCTGTGGCCGCTCAACGATGCGCTGTGCTCGGCGCTGCAGGTGATCAACCATCTGCAGGATTGTGCCAAGGATTACCGCAGCCTCGACCGTGTCTACGTTCCCGTCGATCGCCTGGCTGCCGAAGGACTCGACGTCGACT
>NZ_JBGAKA010000042.1:0-70628 GCF_044224635.1 Reyranella sp.
TACCTAGCGCAGGTTCTGTCCCAGACATCATTGTGCGCATTCAGCTGATCGAAGAGCGGCCGCCACACCTTGCGCGAGTCGGGGGAGCGCTTGGCGTCGTCGACCTGGGCATCGGTGCCCTGAATGCGGTTGAACGACACGCAGGGATCGGGAGCGGTGATGGCCCGGCTATCGGCGGCCGGGCCGCAGCCGGTCGAAAGCATCGTCGTCAGGCAGAGCAACAGCATCGGCATTGGCTTTTGCCCGGCGCTTGATGGCCTCATTGGTCTTCTCCAGGGTTGCCGAGGCATTGCGGGCGACACCCGCGGATTTGCCTTCGTGGTAGATCCAGCCAGCGCCTGCCAGCGCGACCAGGACGATGACGGCGGCGACAGCCGCCTTGGGCTGAAGGGCGAGCACCGGCAAGCCCTACCCGCACGCCGACCGGCGAGCGGGTGAGGCAGTGTCGGCCGGATTGCCCGGGCCGGGCGCGCCGTCCGGTGTTGCGGTTTCACATCTCGGTTCGCTCAAGCTCGCCTCCTCCGTTCCTGTCTCGCGTCGCCTTGATCGGGGGCCGAGGTCACAGCCACCAGAAGGTCAGGACCGAGTCGCTGGCATAGGCGCGCACCGTCACCTGGCTCGGGCCACTCAACGTCATGCTTCTGCCGGCGGCCAGGTAGGCAACGCCCGAGCCGTCGGTCAGGGAGGCAGCCGGGAACTCGGCACCCGGCATCGAAGCGGTGCGATCGCCCAAAGCCATGCGCCAGCCGCCCTTGTCGGCCATCAGGTGGAGCACGCGCCGGCCTGGAGGCCTCGCAAGCAGCGTCGGCGCCGGGCCGACGATGTGGTTGATCTCGCTCGGCAGCAGCGCCGTTCCGTCTTCGTTTGGCGCGGCGTTGCGCTGCCCGTGCAAATCCATCGTCATCCTGTCACCCCCTTGTCGGGTTCGCCGGCGGTCGCGCCGGCTCGGGAGAATTCGACATCGAGGCCGGCCACCCGGTTCACCGCCTCGATCAGGCTCTGCGGTTCGACGCCCGGCAGCCTCGCGGCCAATCCGAGGGCGGCGATCTGCTGGGAGACATCGGTGAGCTGCAGCGGCCTGGAGCGAAACACATAGCCGGCGCCACCCAGGGCGGGCAGAAGCTTGCGCGTCACGATCTCGTCGAAGTGCGCCCGTTCCGGGCCGAACACCTGGGCTTCCGCCGCCAGGCAGCTCGCATAGGCCGTGGCGAAGTTGAAATCGGCCGACTTGCCGAGGAACAGCGGCGAGAAGCGGAACGCCCGCAGGATCCGCTCGAAGCATTTGTCGTCGTACTTCTCGAACATCGCGTCGCCGGATCGCTCGTGCCCGAAGCGCTCGACCGAGACGCTCACGCCGCCAGCGCGATCGAGCGTACCTTCGCTCGACGGCACCTCGATGATGGCGACGCGCTGCTTGTGTCCGGGAGCGAACTGCTGCTCGAGCGCCTGTCGGGCGTCGCGCGCCACCGAGCCGCCCTGCACGATCAGCAGGGCCGGCGGCAGGCCGCCCGACTGGAGGTAGGCGATGTTGGCCTCCTCCGCGGCGCGCGAGCCGATCACCGAGGGGATCTGCCCCTCCCAGCGCGGCACGCCGTACGGGCTGTCGGGATCCTGCCCGGTCTGGAAGTAGAGCAGCTCGGTGGCGCGGTCCTGCGGCGCGACCGGCCAGTCGGCCGACGCCCACCGTCCGGTATGCTTGTCGAGCTCGCGCGAGGCCCCGAACTCCTTGAAGAACAGCAGCTTGCCGCTCATCACTTGGCAGAAACGCCGCTCCCGCAGCATCATCTCGTAGGAGACCGGGATGCCATTGCGCGTCACCGCCTTCGCCACCGCGATCGGCGCGTCGAGGCGGACGATACGGAACGTGCGCGCCGGCGTAGCTCGCAGGAAGACGACCTCGCCCTCGAAGTTGCGCATGACCTCGAGAAAGCCATAGCCCACGCGTTCGAGATCGCGCCGCAGATCGCGACGCATGGTGACGAACGACTGGCCCGGGAAGGGCTCGTCGAAAAAGGCGGCCAGCCTCAGAGCGACCGGGTCGTCCCGTTCGTTGGCGTCCCGGTCGGGGTCCTTGTTCGCCTTCTCAATCGAATGGCCAGTGCCGTCCGTATTGACGACCATGGCCTCGATGCAGGCGCCCAGCACGTTGCTCTCCTGCGTCAGCCGCTCCAGGACGCGCGGCTCGTACGGCGGCCTCAGCACCTGGCCCGACGCCTCCAGGCTGCTGCCATAGAACGGGCTGAACTCGTCTTCGATCTCGCGCGTGTTGGTGGCGATGATCGAGCGCTGCGCCGTGTCCAGCACGCGAACCCTCACCTCGGGCTTGCCGCGCGCCGGGGCCGTCCGCCCTGCCATGTTCTCGTCGGTCACCGGTCCATCCCCTTCGCGTCGCCCTCTCGCGTTTGGCACGTTAGGAAGAAGGCGCTATCGCGGGCAGCGCCGCCGGCAGCGCCGGTGCGGTTCTGCCGCCACGCCGGCGGGCGGGACGAAGCTCGAGAGGGTCAGCGTCGCCTGGTGCGCTCCACGGCGGCTTCGCCGGACGAACCGTCGTTCTCGGCCGATCTGCGCTCGTCATACGTGCGCTGGCCGAAATAGCTCGCCTCGCCCTGCCCCATGACGCCGATCATGGTCACGACGTCATCAGGCGTGACGAACAGGATGAAATTCCGGTACCGCCGGTTGGCCGCGGGATGGGTGATGCGCGACGCGCGGCGCGCCATGTCCTTGACGACCTCCTCGGCATCGATCGCGCCGAGGCCGAGGCGTTCGGCCTGTTTCAGGGCCTCTTGCGTGACCCGGAAGTTGCGCGCCATCGGAGCTGCCCACCTCGCCCGGACGTCATGTCTTGCGCGCCATGCGGTATTTCGGCCCGATCAGGATGGTCTTGCTGCGCGGCGCATCGATGCGCACCCGGGCGGCACGCGTCGTCATGCGATCGCCGGTCTGCACCAGGACCTCGGGCTCGATCTCGCGCATTTCGTCATTGGTGATCTCGAAGGCAGCGCCGTCGCGCGGACGCTCGAGGCGCACCGTCGTCCCGGCGATTGCGGACAGCACGTAGCGCTCGTCGGCAATGAAGAAATCCTCGCCTGTGCGAAGCGAAATGACCAAGCCCATCGGGTCCCCTGGAACTCCTGCGCTGCAGAACGACACGAGGCGCTCCCGGACGGCTCCACGAGCTGGCCTCGCGCCGAGAGTACACGATTTTGCGCCCTCCACCACCCGCGAGCCTATGATCGACCGCATGCGCCGGCGCCGCCGCAAGGTGCGGGCGCGGGCCCAGGCCGATTGACAGCAGGCTTTCACCAAAGCGTCGCGATCCTGACTTGCCCGCCCCGCTATACGACGTGCCCGCACGGCATTGGGGGAGCCGCGATGGGAAGGAAGGTCATCGACGTTTTCCTGTGGGACTGGCTGATCCGGTCCTATGCCTTCGATCGGCATGCGGCAGACCGCCCGGCCTACGACCAGGATTTCATCGATCGCGCCAGACGGCGCCTGCTGGAAGACGGATACCTCGCGACGGTGATCGCCGACGTCCGCTTCATCGTGAAGGACGATGCCGGGCAGGCTTGACGACCGCGCGTTCATCCCACTCCGCCGCGCCCGCGTCGGTGGCGCCCCCCTCGGTCGCAATCGACAGGCCATGTCTCTCCGCCCCCGCCCGCCCCGCGGCCAGCGACCGCGCGTCCCTGTCCGCCAGCCTGCCGGCGATCTGCAGAAGGCTGCCGTGCATCGGCACGCCATGGCGCACCCACGTCTCGCGGCGATAGCTGAGGCCGAACACGACCCCCGCCATGGCGTCGGCGCAGTCCTTCGAAAAATTGGGCGGATGGTCAATCCGACCGGTCCGCGGGTCGCGCTCCAGCCTGACCAGCTCGGCCTGCGCCCGGCCGTGCGCCGGCGCGGCGACGCGTCCGTCATAGAGCGCCGTCTTTGTCACGTCGTAGGGCATGGAATCGACATCGATCGACTGGAGCCCGGTGAGAAACCCCTTCTGGCGCAGCAACTGCATGCTGTCGCGCGACTGGAAGGTGTCGAAGGTGATCCATTTCAGGTTCATGCCCAGCTCGACCAGCCGCAGGAACAGCCGCCGGATGCTCTCGAGCTCGATCTCGCCATCGCGCGGCGGCGCGACCTCGAGGATGGCATCGAAGCTGACGTGCGGCAGGGTCTCGGTGACGCCCTCGCCGCGCGCCACCTCGACGAAGCGGTCGACGTGGCCGACGGCGATGCCGGCGCTGTCGCCCGACACGGCGAGATCGACATGGGCGAACCGCGGCTCGTCCGGACGCTCGATCCGCCCGGGATAGATGACCGGCCGCGAGGCGACGAAATCCGTCCGCTCCAGCGACAGGATCGACCGCCGCCCTCCGAACGCCCCCGCCACCGCCGCGGTATTGACCAGGAACGGATGCAACGCGAAGGTCGAGGCGCCGGCGATGTCGCGGATCGCCGACAGCAGATCGTGCTCGAACTCAGACCGGAACTCGACCGGGATCTGCTTCACCAAGTGCCGGTCCGCCTCCGCCACCGGCTCGCCGAGCGCCAGCAGGCGCGGCTTGCGCGCCAGGTCGCCCAGGAACAAGCCGAAGCGCGGCCCGCCATAGGTGCCCTGCGGCTTTATGTCGAACACCGTCTTGTCGTATACGAAGATCCGCGTGCGGCCGGTCTGCTCGATCTCGCGCCGGGCCTCGGCGATCTTGAGATCGGTGAATTCCCCAGGATAGCGCTTCGAGGAAACCAGGCAGATCATGCCGGGCAGCCGCTCCGCCGTCAGGAAGCGGGTCTTCCGGCGGCGCACCAGGCCGTTGTACATCTCGAGCGCCTGGTCGAAGGTCCTGCCGTCGGCGGCCTGTGACGAGCGCTCGACGACGCGCATGAAATTGATCTCGTCGATCAGGGCGTTCAGGACATTGGCGCCGATCGCGGCGTGCACGCTGCCGCTCAGCGGCCGCACGACGATGCGCCGCGGAAAGACCATCTCGGTCTCCAGCCCGCGATCGAACGGAAAAGCCTGCTTGAAGTAGGGCGAGCTCGCGATCATGGCGCGGAAACGCGCGTAATCGTTGCTCTTCGCCGCCTGGGCGTTGAGGGACTGGAACACCGTCAGCAGCTCGGCCGCCGGATCCTGCTCGAAGGTGCGATGCGGATCCTTCAGGCACGACAGGACATAGATCTGGTAGGCCATGGTCAGCAGCGCCGCCGTCGTCTTGCCCGAGCCGATGCCGCCGGTCAGCACGCTCTCGACATAGCGGCCGGAATTGAGCTCGATCAGCTCCGCCATGACCGCCGGATAGACGATCCCCCGCCGCCCGAGGAACCGGCGGCTTTCGACGAAGGTCTGGATGTCGACCGGCAGGCGGGCATAGTCCGAGGCCGTCGCCTCGAGACTGCGGAAGTGCGCGGCGGCCCGGATGATGTACGCGTGGCGCTCGACGCAAGGCACAGTCGCGTGGCCGGCGACATTGATGTCGCCGGCATGCGCCAATACGTGTTGGCCGCTGTCGATTACGTCATTGAGCAGTGCGTGTGCGGCACGGAACTCAGGCGTCATCGCCGCCGGGGTCGGAGGCCGCTTTCGATGGAGAGTCCAGAAGTGGGGTCATGTCCCTGGTGAGCCACTCATATCCCATTCGTTCCCTCTCGACGCGCGAGTAATCCATCCAGGATCTTCCGGAAGGAACCGACTCCTGAGTGGTCCATCGCACCGGCGCGATCCGTTCCAGGTGGCCAAGGTCGAACTGGAGCTTGATCAGCCCGTCGAGCGCCTTCGAATAGGCTCCGATGTGCTTCGTCGCGTCCACATCGGTCAAGGGCCGAGAGCCTTCCGCTTCGATCGCGTCGAGAAATCGCTTCCGAAGAGCCTGAGCAAGCTCTTCTTGTGCGGCAAGAACGTCGAGCGGCTTGCGTCGACCACGCCTGGTCGGCCAAGGCTTGTCGGATGGTGCCATGGATCAATACGCAACAACATTGGTACAGTAGATGAATCTGGGACCGACCTCGTCGACAGCAATGAGCGTTGCAGGCAGTGCAGCAAAGCCGTGCGGACGGATCAATCCCAATACGCCGAGACAGCGCTCCGGACGAGTGCTGCAGTCCACGGCGACGACCGATGCGCTGACCAGCGGGTCGGAAGCCACCCTGTCACCGTGGCGCAAGCCAAAGGGGCGAAAGGCGATCTCGTACCAGACATCGACGCCGCGGGCGCGCAGGGCCGACCGGGACAGACCAATGCCGTAACGCGCCAGTGGTTTGCCGAGATCGCGCACAAGTCGTAGTGCGCCCGCGCGGCTGTAGCCGACGGCGACGCTGTCGAAGCGTCGTCGCCGCAAGGCGCCGTGAAGTGTGTCGAATGCCGCCGCCAGCATAGCGTCGAGGGTAAAAGCGCACGGCACCACATGGGCGACGCCACCTGAGCCACCATCTTGTGCAATCGATTGCACAGCCGGGCCTAGTGGCGAAACCAGAAGTAGGCGACCAGAGCGGACACCACTGCCAGCGCCATCGCCTTGCCAAAGGTCACCAGCATGCTGCGCTTGATGGCGCGATAAGCGTCGATCAGAGAACGGAGTTCGGTCAGGTCGCGCAGCGCATGCTCGTCGCCCAGGCCGATAGCGGCGAGCGCTTGCCGGGCCCCGCGCTGCGAAGCTTCCTCCATCAGTGAATGGAGCTGCGCCTGCGTAAAGGTGAAAGTCTGGTCCATGGCGGTCGCCATTAGAACGTCAGACGGCATGCGTTAACAGACCAACCGGCGACGGTGGCGGCAACCTGCCGCCAACGAAGCCATGCCACATCATGTCGATTTCGTAACCCAGCACTGCGACCAGCTTCTCGAGGAGTTCCAGGTTGCCGCGCGAACGTCCCAGCTCGAAGCGCGCCAATGATGCCCGATCGACGCCCGCCAGAGACGCCAGGCGCCGCTGCGACAAATTTTGCGCCTCGCGCAGGCGCTTGATCTCGGCACCCCAGAAGACTGCGGGTCGATCGGGCGTGATCGGATCGCGCCAGATGATGGTCATCGGCATGGTCTGCCCCTCCTTGGGCTGCGACCACTATAGGCCTCGATTGCCGTCTGGAAACCGTGTTGATCCCCAATCCGGTCCGCCCGATCATTCCCTTCACAGCCCCGTCCAGCGAGCTGTTCGGCACCAGCGCGTAGACGAGCGTGCAGTCCAGCGCCTCGACGGCGCGGCGTGCCCAGATGGATCGTGCCGGCAGCATCCGACTTCTCCAGGGCTTCGAGCGTCTGCGAGCGCACCTTCAGGCGGGCAGCATCTGCACGCGGGAACGCTTCGTGCAGCCCTTCAGCGCGCGCCTCGAGAGCCTTACGGTCTCGGAAGCCTCACCCCTCCTGCGCCACCTCGATCCGCCCCTGGCGGATCGCCTTCACGAAGGCACGGTGATCCTTGTGGGTCTGGTCGGCGTAGTCGACGGCGAAATCGGTGATGGCGTCGTCGAACGCCTCGCTGGCGCCCATGTAGCCCGCGATCAGGGCAGGGTCGCCCGAGCGGGCGTGGGCGCGGGCGAGCGCCCAGCCGCACACCCGGCCGTAGTCCCTGAGGTCGCCGGCGTCGAAGCTCTCGATCACCGCGCTGATCTTCATGTCGCGCAGCTGTCGGACATAGACGTGGCTGCCGTTCTCCACTTGTGCCCAGCCGAGGAACAGGTCGCTCGCCGACTGCATCAGGCGCTGGCCAATCACCACGCGCTCGCCGTGGTTCTTGTGCTTCGCCGCGCCGGCATGGGGCTCGAGCACCGAGCGGTTGGCCTCCTTGACCTGGAGGAACAGCGGGTCATCGTCGGCCGCCATGAACAGCGCCACGGCGCAACGCGTGCCGACGCTGCCGATGCCCACCACCTTGAAGGCGACGTCGCAGAGGTGGAAGCGGTCGAACAGCACGCGGATCGGCTCGGCCAGCGAGCTGCGATAGCGGGCAATCGCTTCGGCGTAGCGCGACTCCTGGCCGGGCGCCTGCTCGCGCGTCGGGTGGAAGATCAGTGGCGGGTCGTCCTTGATGGTGGGCATGGCGCCGCGATGCTCGGCCATCTTGGGGAAGATGTACTCCGGCGTGTTCCTGGCCTCGGTCCTCTCGATGCGCTCGGCCACGATGCGCCGCCGTTCCTCCGATTCCATCGCCTTGAGGAAGCGGTCGACGTCGATCGTGTCGTACCAGACCTCGAGCGCGTGCATCGAGGCGTAATCGGCCATGTGCTCGCGATAGGAGCGCGCGGTGGCGCGTGCAGCGCGGTTGGCCTCCGTCTCGGAAAGCCGGATGTCGCGCCCGGCCACCACCACGCTCGCCGCCAGGCGCTTCAGGTCCCATTCCCAGGGCGCCGGCAGCGTCTCGTCGAAATCGTTGATGTCGAACACCAGCCGCCGCTCGGGCGTGGCGAAGCCGCCGAAATTGCTCAGATGGGCATCGCCGCAGGCCTGCACGCGAATGCCGGAGGCCGGCGTGGTCGCGAGGTCGGCCGCCATCACCGCCGCCGAGCCGCGGTAGAAGGTGAAGGGCGATTGCATCATGCGGGCGAAGCGCAGCGGCACCAGCTCCGGCATGCGGCCACGGTTGGACTCGACCAGGATGTCGACGACGTCGCGCCGGTCCTTGCCCGGCTTCCACTGGCCGTGCGCCTCGCGCGGCACGTCGGCGCGCAGCGCCTTGCCGCGGTCGCGCCGCTCGTCGGGCGGCACGAACTGAGGTTCCCTGTCGTCGGGCTGGCTGCGCTTCCTGGCCATCGTCGTCGTCTCCTGAATCACACTGTCGGGTCGGTATCAATTGGCCGGCACGGTGACGACCGGCGGCGCGGTGCGCACACCGACATCAGAGATCGAGAACAGCAGCATGACGACGCCGAAGATCGACTTCGAGCGCACGTCGGTGTCGGCGATCCAGAACCAGCGGCCCTTGTAGGGCACCGCGACATGGGCATTGGCCGGCGCCGCGGGGCCGCTCTGGATGTCGATCAGGGGCGGTTGCCCGGCGTCCGGCGCCAGAGCCGGGGTCGCCCGGCCGCCCGTGACATCGGCCTCGGGCACCTGCGCCAGCAGGCCCATCTCGATCATGATCTGCAGCATCGAGCGCGTCGTCATCGCGATATCGTCGGGCCGTCCCGAATAGCCGCCGAACCGCACGAGGTATGTCGTCGTCCGGCCGGAGAGGTTGAGGATGCGCCGCACCTCGGCGATCTTCGGCGCCGCCGCGTGGCCCTCGCGCACCGGCGGAAAGGCGATCAGGGTCGTGTCGGATGCGTCCTTCGCCCGCTCGATGCGGATCTGCAGCGCATTGTCGCGCTGCAGCTCGGTAAGCAGATCGGCCAGTCGCATGAAATCCGGATCGGCCGGCCGGCCCATCGCGCCACGCCGCGAGTCGTTGGAGACGCCGTTGATCGAATCGACGGCGATGCGCATGACGTTGCTCGCCGAGTAGCCCGATTGCAGCAGGAACAGCACCGCGCTCGGCGGGATGGGCGACATCAGCTTCTTAATGAAGTCGTTGCCGGTGAGCGGTGCGTAGATGATGGTCGGCCGGTCGATGTAGGTCGCGCCCAGCGCGGCGGTGCCGGCGACGGCGGCCGGCACGTTGACCGCCGAGGTCAGGTAGTTCTGCGCCGAGACGCCAGCGCCCACCGTGGTCTGAAGCTGGTAGCCCGCGACCACCTGGGCGATCTCCATGAACACCGGGAAGTCGGCATAGCGCAGGCGCACGATGTTGAGCAGCGTCTGCTGCTTCCACGAATCGCCTATGGCGGCGCTGTAGTCGGCCCGGTCGCGCACCACCGACGGCGGGCCGATGCTGCTGCAGGCGCCGGTCGCGGCGAGGACGGCGAGGAGCGCGAGACCGATCTTCACAATCTCATCCTGCAGCCATCAGGCGCTCGCCGCCTTGATCTTCCGCAAGCAACCGCCCGGCCGATGGCACGCCGCGGCTCAGTAGCGTTCCTCCACCATGCGGCGGCCGGCGATGCTCGCCTTGTCGTCGTACTTGTCCCTGGTCACACGGGCCGGCAGCACGACCTTGGCATGCTTGACCTTCTCGTAGGGAATGGACGAAAGAATGTGGGCGATGACGTTGAGTCGCGCCCGCTTCTTGTCGTCGGAATGGACGATATGCCACGGCGCATGATCGCGGTCGGTGTAGTCGAGCATCATGTCCCGCGCCGTCGAATACTCGTACCAGCGCTTGTAGGATTCGAGATCCATGCCAGAAAGCTTCCACTGGCGCAGCGGGTCCTCGATGCGCGCCTTGAAGCGGCGCTCCTGCTCCTCCTGGCCGACCTCGAGCCAGATCTTGATCAGCCGCGTGCCGCCGTCGATCAGGAAGCGCTCGACCACCGGGCAGAGCTCGAGGAAGCGGCGATGCTGCTCCCTGGTGCAGAAGCCCATGACGTACTCGACGCCGGCGCGGTTGTACCAGCTGCGGTCGAAGATCACGATCTCGCCGCCGGCCGGGAAATGCTCGACATAGCGCTGCATGTACATCTGCGTCTTCTGGCGGTCCGACGGCGCCGGCAGGGCGACGACCCGGAAGGTGCGCGGGCTGACCCGCGCGGTGATCGCTTTGATGGTGCCGCCCTTGCCGGCGGCATCGCGCCCCTCGAGCACGACGATTACGCGCTCGCCCGATTGCTTCAGCCAGGCCTGGAGATGGCAGAGCTCGGTCTGCAGCTTCAACAGCTCCTTCTCGTAGTCCTTGCGCTTCATCTTGTCCGGCGCCTGCTTTGCCATGTCTTTCTCCCGACGATCGGGCCCGGGCCCATATTACAGATCGCTGCGCAACGAAGAACCGCCCAACCCCTGGACATCGCCGACGCTGGCGCGCTGGCGATCCTCCGGTTCGGCGAAGCTGCGGTCTACATTGCGCTGCAGCAGCCCGAGCTGGCCCTGCAGGGCGCCGGCGCGCGACACCGGCAGGCGATCCACCAGATGCTCCAGCATGACGCGCAGCCGGCGCGCCACTTGGGTGCTCGAGGCGCCGTACTGGCGGACCTCGGTGACGGCGAGATCGACGATGTCCTCCCAATCAGACGTCGGGAAGACCAGGCGGAGCCCGCCCGCCGCATCACGCACCCGGCATTGTCGAGATTCCTCAGGCCGGCGTAGCGCAGCAGGCGGTGGATCTGGTCGATCGCCAGCGTCGCCGTGGTCGGGTCGTTGACGGCGGGCGACAGGGCGCGGCTCGCGATGTCGACCATGATGCGAAAGGCGAACATCGGGTCCTGCCGCACCGTGCGCTCGGCGCCGAACGCGACCATGTCGTTCAGCGTCGCCTCGTCGATCGAGGCGTCGGGCGGATAGATGCGCGCCAGCGGGTCGTCGGTCGAGACGAAGTCGCCGACCTGCGGGATCAGCTCGATGGTGCAGCCGGCGCGCGTCGCCAGCGCGACCAGGCGCCTGGTGCCGAAGGCCAGGAAGGTGCCCGACGGGCCGAGCCGGCGTAAGATGCGGCTGTCGCGGCCGGCCAGCTCGTCGGTCTGGCCACCCTCGGCCTGCGTGGGATCGAAAGCGCCCTCGTAGACGGTGTCCATCGCCTGCTTCCCGTCGAGGAAAATCTGCTGGAGGATGGCGACCGGCCGCAGCCCCAGCCCGACGCCCTGCACGAACCAGAAGAATACCAGCACCGAGCTGACATTGCCCACGATGGCCAGCACGGTGAGCACCGCGTGGCGGCTCTCCTCGGTCATGTTGGCGAGGGCCACCAGGGTGACGCCGAAGGAGAAGACGAAGGTGCTGGTCGCCAGCTTCATCTCCCAGCGGCCGAAGGTGATGCGGATCAGGCGCGGAGTCGTCTGGCCGCTGGCCAGCTGGACGGCGAGCAGCAGCGCCGACACGGCGTAGACCACGAAGGTCAGCATCGAGGCGGCGAAAGCCGACAGCGACACGCGCGCCGCCTCGATGTCGGTGCTGTCGAAACGCGGCCAGTTCGGATCGGGCACGAACCACAGGATCGACTTGGCGATCAGCCACGCCGCCAGCATCGCCAGCGACGGGAAGAACCAGAAAGAGGAGCGGACGAAGTCGACGATCCGATATCGCGTGATCCAGCTCATTCCCCTTCCCGCCGGCGTGCACCGCCCAGGCGGCCTGCCGCACTATAAGTGACGGCCATGGTGATCGGCACCCCCAGCGCCACCATGACCATGGTGCGAGGCTTCCGGCGCCGGCCGCATCGTCGAGCTGATCGGCGTGCTCATCCTGATCGCGGGTGCTCTCCTGGCCTGCCTCGCCAGCGTCGTTCGCATGGCTCGCGGCATGACCTTCCAGGAAGCCTATCACGGGCTGCGCGCCGATCTGGGACGCGCGATCCTGCTGGGGCTGGAGTTTCTCGTGATCGCCGACATCATCGGCACCGTGGCCGTGGAGCCGACATTGTACAATCTCGGCGTGCTCGCGGTCATTGTCGCGATCCGGACGCTGCTCAGCTTCGCCCTCGAGCTGGAGGTGACAGGGCGCTGGCCATGGCAGAAGGACCGCCCCGACGGGCTGGGCCGATGACGCCTCTCGTCAGCGCTGTTCATGGCCCTTCTCGCAAGGCAGCGACATGGCCACGGGCCTGAGCGACCTCTACCCAATGGCGTCACTCAAGTGGCAGCGGGGCGACCACAACTTCATGGTCTATTCGCTGGCCAGCGTGCCGACCGGCATCTACGACCCCGCGCGGCTGGCCGGCGTCGGCATCGGCCATTGGGCGATCCACGGCGGACTGGGCTACACTTTCCTCGCGTCCTCCTGCTTCGAGGCCTCGCTGACCGCAGGCCTCACCTACAACTTCGTCAACCCGCAGACCGGCTACCAGAGCGGGCTCGACGGCCATGTCGACGCCGCGACATCGTGGTCGTTCGGCGATGCGCTCTACCTCGATGTAGCGGGGTATCTCTACAACCAGCTCAACGCCGATAGCGGCGGCAATGTCCGGCTGGGCGAATTTCGCTCGCTCGCGCTGTTGTGCGACGGGCACTGGTCGATGCCCTGCGCCATGCGAATACGTCGCGTGTCGGCATCGGCGAGGACGACTACGCCGCGGCGGGAATCGTATGCCTGCTCGTGACCGCGACCGCCCTCCCCGCCATCGTGTCGCTGCTGCTGATTGGCGACGCGACGCTGGCACTGCGACTGGCCAACGCAGCCCAGATCGTGCTGCTCTTTCTCGTCGGCTACTCGTGGGCGCAGCATGCCGGCGCCAATCGCTGGAAGACCGGCACGGCAATTGCCTCGCTGGCGGTCGGCCTGGTCCTCGTCGCTGTCGTCCTGGGCGGCTGATGCCCGCGAAGCGTAACCCAAGCGTCACTGCAGCGTCGCGGAAATGTTTGACCAAGCGCAAAGCGGGCCGTTACCAATCCCTCTATTCAGCTTGCCTCAGGTTCTTCCTCGTGCGTGGGAGCGCACCATGTCCGCAGCCCCCGACAGCCAGATGCCCGCGAACCAGATGTCCGCCAATTGGGGCTTCACCTTCGCCCAGGATTACTGGATCGATGCGTGGCAGCGCACGATCCTGACCCTCGATACGCTGCGCCAACGCGGCAACACCTATCTCGAGCGCACCCGGTCGGATGCCCCGCACGTGCTGGGCTTCCCCTTCGAGCTCGTCGTCGACGGCCGCACCCTGCCGCGGCCCGTCAACTACATGCTTGTGCGCATCGTGGCACCGGACGGCACGACGATCGATCCCAGCAAGCCGCCCTTCGTGGTCGTCGACCCGCGCGCCGGCCACGGTCCCGGCATCGGCGGCATGAAGCACGACAGCGAGATCGGCGTGGCGCTCGCATCGGGCCATCCCTGCTACTTCGTCGGCTTCCTGCCCGAGCCGGTGCCGGGGCAGACCATCGAGGATGTCTGCACGGCGGAGGCGCATTTCCTGGAGGTCATCGCCCGCCTGCATCCCGACGCCGACGGCAAGCCGGTGACAGTCGGCAACTGCCAGGCCGGCTGGCAGATCATGATGACGGCGGCGATCCGGCCCGAGTTGTTCGGCCCGATCCTGCTGGCCGGGTCGCCGCTCTCCTATTGGGCCGGGGTGCGCGGCGCCAACCCGATGCGCTATATCGGCGGAACGCTCGGCGGCACGTGGCTCACCGCGCTCTCCGGGGATCTCGGGCACGGCATCTTCGACGGCGCCAACCTGGTCGCCAATTTCGAATCGCTGAACCCGGCCAACACGTACTGGCAGAAGCCCTACAATCTCTACGCCAATGTCGACGGCGAAGCGCACCGCTTCCTCGACTTCGAGACCTGGTGGGGCAGCCCCGTGCTGCTGAACGCGAACGAGATGCAGTGGATCGCCGACAACCTGTTCGTCGGCAACAAGCTCACCTCGGGTGAAATCCACACGTCCGATGGCCGGCGGGTCGACCTGCGCAACATCCGCTCGCCGATCATCGTGCTGTGCTCGCACGGCGACAACATCACGCCGCCGCAGCAGGCGCTGGGCTGGATCACCGACCTCTACAAGGAGGATACGGAGATCGTCACCAACGGCCAGACCATCGTCTACACGCTGCACCAGTCGATCGGGCATCTCGGCATCTTCGTCTCCGGCAAGGTGGCGACGCGCGAGCACGCCGAGCTCGCATCGTGCATGGAGATGATCGATCTCCTGCCGCCCGGCCTCTACGAGGCGGTCATCAGCGAGGTCGACGGCGAGACCGCCAATTCGGAGCTGATCCACGGCAAGTACCTGTTCCGGCTGGAAGCACGCTCGCTTGGCGACATTCGCGCCCTCGGTGGTAACGACGCCGAAGACGACCAGCGCTTCGCCACAGTGGCGCGTGTTTCGGAGATCAATCACGGCCTCTACGCGACCTTCGCCCGGCCGACGGTGACGGTGGCGGCGGGCGCGCAGTCGGCCGACATGGCGCGCCAGATGCATCCCAATCGGATGCGATTCGCGATGTTCTCCGACAGGAACCCGGCGATGGCGCCCATCGAGGCGCTGGCCGAGAGCGTGCGTGCCGACCGCAAGCCGGTCGCGGCGGACAATCCGCTGCTCGCCCTGGAGCAGATGGCATCGAGCATGATCACCACCTGGTGGGAGAGCTATCGCGTGGCGCGCGACGCCATGACCGAAGCGGCGTTCGTCACGACCTACGGTTCGCCCTGGCTGCAGGCGATGGTCGGGCTCGCGGCCCCGAACGGCTCCACCAGGCCACATCGCCGCATCGAGCGTGATCTCGCGCGCGAGGCGATGGCGGCCCATGCCGAGGCCGAGCTTGAGACCCGCTTCGAGGTCGGCGGCCTGCCGGCAGCGGTGGCGCGCGCCGTCATCCATGTCCGCCAGCCGCAGGGCAGCGTCGACGAGCGCGGATTCAGGGTGCTGCAGGCGCTGCGCAAGCTGCAGCCGGCCAACCGCCGCCTCGGCGCCGGCGAGGTCAAGGCGCTGTTCCGCAACCAGTATCTGTTGCTGCGTCTCGACGAGGGGCGCGCCGTCGCGGCGATCCCGCACCTGCTGCCCGACGACGAAGCCCTTCGCCGCACGGGCTGGCAAGCGATCCGCGACGTCTTGCTGGCGAGCGGTCCCCTGCCAGAAGAGGGCCAACGGCGGCTGCGCCATATTGCCGAGCTGTTCGGAGAGTCCCCCAGCGATGCCTGACACCGCCGCGCGGCCCGTGCGCCCCCATGCCAAGTACGACCGGCTGATCGATATCGCGCGGAAGCACGAGCCGATGCCGACTGCCGTCTGCCATCCCTGCGACGCCGTCTCGCTCGACAGCGCGGTCGAGGGCGCACGCCTCGGCCTGCTGGAGCCCATCCTGGTGGGGCCGCCGGCCCGGATCATCGACGTCGCCGCGCGCCACAATTTCGACATCAGCCCGTTCGAGCTGATCGCCTCCCAGCACAGCCACGACTCGGCGTTCAAGGCCGTTGAGCTGGTGCGCACCGGGCGCGCCCAGGCGCTGATGAAGGGCAGCCTGCACACCGACGAGCTGATGGGCGCCGTGGTGGCGCGCGACAGCGGCATTCGTACCGCGCGGCGCATCAGCCATTGCTTCGTGATGGACGTGCCGAGCCACCCCGAAGCGCTGATCATCACCGACGCCGCGGTGAACATCGCGCCGAGCCTCGAGGACAAGGTCGACATCGTGCAGAACGCCATCGATCTGGCGCACGCACTGGGCGTCGCCGAGGTGCGCGTGGCGATCCTCTCGGCCATGGAGACGGTCAACCCGCGCGTGCCCTCGACCATCGAGGCGGCGGCGCTGTGCAAGATGGCCGACCGCGGCCAGATCACCGGCGGCGTGCTCGACGGCCCGCTGGCGCTCGACAACGCCATCAGCGCGGAGGCCGCCGCGATCAAGAATATTGCCTCGCCAGTCGCCGGCCGCGCCAACGTGCTGGTCGTGCCCGACCTGGAGGCCGGCAACATGCTGGCCAAGAGCCTGTCCTTCCTGGCCGGCGCCGATGCCGCCGGCGTGGTGCTGGGCGCCCGCGTGCCCATCATCCTGACCAGCCGCGCCGACTCGCTCTCGACCCGGCTCGCCTCGTGCGCGGTGGCCGTCCTGGTTGCCGCGGCGAGGCGCGCCAACGCCGCGGCGGCGCTCGCGTGAGGACGATCATTCTCCATCCCTCCCCCCTAATCGGGGAAGGTGCACGGTCATACGGGGCAAGCCACACGCGAGATTTCCCCGAGTCCGACGTCGGATTTTCATGGACCTCGCTTGAGGCCTTTCCCTTCTGCCCCCTTTGGGGGCACCTCCCCCGTAAGATGACGTAAAATGGGGAAGGAATTCGAGACGTGCAGGATCGCATGAGCGTCCAGCCCATCCGCCCCGTCCTCCAAGGCCAGAAGGCCCTGGTCGTCGGCATCGCCAACGACCAGTCGATCGCCTACGGCTGCGCCCGCGCCTTCCGCGATGCCGGCGCCGACCTTGCCGTCACCTGGCTCAACGCCAAGGCGCGTGCCTATGTCGAGCCGCTGGCGCGCGCTCTCGAGGCGCCGATCGCGCTCGGGCTCGACGTCTCCGAGCCCGGCCAGCTCGAAGCGGTGTTCGCCGAGATCGAGCGGCGCTGGGGACGCCTCGACATCCTGGTCCATTCGATCGCCTTCGCCCCGCTCGACGACCTGCGCGGCGGCCTGCTTGACTGCTCGGCCAAAGGCTTCGCCAAGGCAATGGACGTGTCCTGCCATTCCTTCGTGCGCATGGCGCGGCTCGCCGCGCCGCTGATGAGAGACGGCGGCACGATGTTCGCCATGAGCTACTACGGCGCCAACCGCGTGGTGCCCAACTACAACGTCATGGGCCCGGTCAAGGCGGCGCTGGAGGCGTCATGCCGCTACCTGGCCTACGAGCTCGGGCCGCGCGGCATTCGCGTGCACGCCATCTCGCCCGGTCCGCTGAAGACGCGCGCCGCCTCCGGTCTCAAGGATTTCGAATTGCTGCTGAACGAGGCCGCGCACAAGGCGCCGCTCGGCGAGCTGGTCGACATCATGGATGTCGGCTGGACCTGCGCCTACCTGGCGACGCCGTTCGCCCATCGCATCACCGGCGGCACCGTCTATGTCGACGGCGGCGCCAACATCGTGTCCTGACATTCCATGAGCGATCCCGGCGTCATCACCGTCCTCAATGCCGGCTCGTCGAGCATCAAGTTCGGCCTCTATGAGCCGGGCGTTGACGGCGTGCTGTTGTATCACGGCCAGATCGAGCGCCTGGGCGGTGCGGCACACCTGAAGGTTTCCGATCGATCGGGCAAGACCGTCGCCGAGCAGAGCTGGCCCGATGGCACGCTCGACCATCGCCGCGCCACGGCAGAGTTCCTGGAACTCGGCCGCACCCTGCTGGCTGGCCGGCCGGTCGCGGCGTTCGGCCACCGCGTCGTGCACGGCGGTGTCTGGTTCTCGCAGCCGACCCGGGTCGATGCGGCCGTCCTCGCCAGGCTCGCCACCCTCGTCCCGCTGGCGCCGCTGCATCAGCCGCACAATCTGGCGCCGATCGAGGTGATCGCCGAGGCGGCACCGCACCTGCCGCAGATCGCCTGCTTCGACACCGCCTTCCATCGCAGCCAGCCCGAGCTGGCCCAGGAGTTCGGCCTGCCGCGCGCGCTTACCGACGAAGGCGTGCGGCGCTATGGCTTCCATGGCCTCTCCTACGACTACATCGTGGCCCGCCTTCGCGAGAGCGAGCCCGATCTTGCCGGGCAGCGCCTGATCATCGCCCACCTCGGTAACGGCGCCAGCCTGTGCGCGGTGCAAGGCGGCCGGAGCGTCGCCAGCACCATGGGCTTCACCGCGGTGGACGGACTGATGATGGGCACGCGCACCGGCACGCTCGATCCCGGCGTGCTGCTCTACCTGATGGAAGAGCACGGTTACGACGCCAGGCGCCTCGAAGACCTGCTCTACCGACAGTCGGGCCTTCTGGGCGTCTCCGGCATCGCCTCCGACATGCGGACGCTTCGCCAGTCCGCCGAACCCGCGGCGGCGCACGCGGTCGCTCTGTTCGTTTATCGGATCGTGCGCGAGATCGGCTCGCTGGCGGCGGCGATGAGCGGGGTCGACGTTCTCGTCTTCACCGCGGGGATCGGCGAAAATGACGCCGCGACGCGAGCCGAGGTGGTGCAGGGATGCGCCTGGCTGGGCTTTGCGCTTGACCCTGTTCGGAACGGGGCTGGCGGCGGACAGCGCCGCATCAATGAAGCAGGGGCGCGACCGGTGCTGGTCGTGCCGACCGACGAGGAACGGATGATTGCCCGCTATACCAGCGCGGCCTTGAACCAGGAGGGAGAGCAGCCATGACCAAGATTCTCACCGTCAAGGAGCTGCAGCAGAAGATCGCGCTCGCCGAGGCAGCGAAGGCGTCGGCGGCGCTGAAGGCGCACGAGGCGGCCGAAGCGGAGAAGCGCGAGTTGCTGGACCGGATGACCCAGCCGTCCGGCCTGAGCGACGACGAGATCGTCGAGAAGGCTTCCGTCATCGTCAACCGCGCGGTCGAGAACGGGCTGACCTCGGTGCAGGTGTATCGCTTTCCCCATACGCTCTGCACCGACAACGGCCGCGCCATCAACCAAGCCGAACCGGGCTGGGAGGCGACGCTCACCGGCATCCCGAAAGAGATCTACGAATTCTGGAAGCGCCAACTCCAGCCGCGCGGCTACCACATCCGCTACGAGATCCTCGACTATCCTGGCGGCATGCTGGGCGATGTCGGCGTGACCCTGAGCTGGGGGTGAGGCGGGCTCTCACGTCTCCCGCCGATTGGAACAGGCAAGGAAGCCACCGAACGAGGGAAGTTCCTCGCGACGCAATGCTGTCATCCCGAGCGCAGCGAGGGACCTTTGAGGCAACAGAAAAGATCCCTCGCGACGCTCGGGATGACAAATTCTTTGTCGCGCGCATCGCACGTCAGGATCGGAATCTGAAGGTTACAGGCCCAGCGGGGGGCAAGCGTCGCTTGCGGCTCCGCAACGAGTCGCGCGCAGCCGGTGCTCCCTCGCACGCCCGCCAAACACACAGCGAGCGCACGCTATCGGCGGAAGGCGGGAGGCCGGTTCCCACGCCGGCCTCGCCGCTTCCGCTTCCCACACCTCGGCGGAGCCTCATCGGCTGCCACCACCCACGCACCGAGGCCCCGAAAATAGGTTGCACCCGGGGCGCAAACGAGGCGGCGCGGGCGCCGTTCATCGAGCGATTCACCCGGTTCGTCGAGTATCGGTGGGAGCCTTGGATGCGGATTCCGCTGAATTCGGCCGAGTATTCCGATTGATGTCGGCCACTTGATTCCGATTGAAGCCAGCCATCGATTCCGCTCGATATCGGCCGAGGTGGCGGACGCCTGCTGGCGCTTGTCGTTTGCCATCGCGATGGGGAAGCGCCGCCGGTCCACGCAGCGGATCGTCCACATATCAACGGCCTTGGTTGATGCGGCCGGTCAGGTGGGCTTGACCGGCGAGACGAGCCTCGTGCGCAGCGAGTGGCCCTTGAGCTTGGGAGGTGGGCGTTGTGGACGATGCGATCGAGGATGGCGTCGGCGAGGGTCGGCAACAGACGTGATTGGGCCGACCCTTCGAGACGCGGCCTACGGCCGCTCCTCATGGCGAGGCCATGCTTTGGTGGTTCAACCTAAGACGATCAAGCTCTAGCCAGGCTTCAGCGCGAGCTCGAAGACGACCTCGCCCTTCTCGCGGCCTTTGTCGGTCCAGCCGTTCAGCCGATAGAAACGGTCGGCGCGGCTGCCGGGGTCCGTCGTGAGCGTCGCCACCGTGTGCCCGGCCCGGCGCAGGTCCTCGCAGGCGAGCGGCAGCAGCGCGCGGCCGATGCCGCGGCCCTCGTAGTCGGGATGGACGAACAGCGCGAAAATCGTTCCGTCGCGCGGGTCGGCGGCCGAGAAGCCCTGCACCGCACCGTCCTGCTCCCACACCCAGAAGGTGCCGTTCTCGTAGAGCCAGCCCGCGGTGTCGGCCACCCGGGAAA
Organism: Reyranella sp.; assembly: GCF_044224635.1. GTDB lineage: Bacteria > Pseudomonadota > Alphaproteobacteria > Reyranellales > Reyranellaceae > Reyranella. The sequence goes on from NZ_JBGAKA010000042.1 coordinate 20,406, forward strand.
CATTTCCCGGCGACAGCCGGTTCTCGCGCACGGCGTGGCGCACCTCGGTGATGCGCGGCGCATCCGCGATCGTTGCCTTGCGAATCATGCCGTTCCTATAGCGCCCACCCCACGCGCGCGAAATCCCAGCGGGCGCCGGGCACCGACTTGGTCTGAAGATTCGCGAGCGTGGAACCGGGGGTTGGTTCGGCTACTTCGCCTTGAGCCGGGCATCGAGGAAAGCCTTCGTCATCGCGAACGAATCGGCCGCCGCTTCGGGATTGCCGCCAATCATGTGGCCGGAACTGGTGACTACGGGCAAGGTGCCGAGGTCGAAGCTGTGCAGCGCACCGGGGTAGACCTTGATGGCGGGCGGACGGGGGTCTTTGGCTCTCGCCGCAACCGTCCCGAGGCAGAGGTCGGCCGGAGTCCAAGTGTCGTCCTTGCCGATCAGGACCATCAGGTCCGTGACATACGATCGCATTAAAGCGTTTGAGAGTGAGGTGTCCTGTGAGAGCCACAGGCCTGGTCCGGCGTGCGCGTGCCGCCGGCGTGGGTGCGATTGCCGCCGCTCTCCTGACCGGTTGTTCAAAGATCGACCGCCACGTCACCGTCTACCAGACCGACGATCGCGGCGGCCTCTATCCGGCCGACACGAGCAGTGGCGAGCCGACCTATCATGTCGGCTGGCGCATCTTCCGCTGACGACGACGCCGCTGCGGCGGCGGTGCTGTCATCCCGCGGCTGGCCTTGGCCGCATCAGCGGCCTCGCCGATGCATCGGAGACGGGCCAAATCATCAGAAATCACTATGCCTTGGGCGTGTAAACGCGCCGGCAAGCCTTATAGCGATAGGTCATATGGAATATCCGGGCTCCGCTGCCCGGCTCGAACGTCAGGTAGAACTCTCTATTATCCTTGTCTATGCCGACAACTTTTCCGGAACCATCAGGCTGCAGCGCCTTCAAATCGACGGTGAATGAATGGTTCCGTATTGCGCTCGTGCTCTTAAAAGTGAGCGTGTTCCCCTTTATGTCGACCTGCCCGTAGGCAGGGCTGGTCCATTCCGGCCCGGTACTCACCGTGCCGCCACCGCACGACGTCGACATGCCATTCTCCAGGGCGCCAACGGCAGCCCACGACGCGTCTGCCGCGCCGGAGATGTGAGAAGCACCCGCGAGCCCAATCAAAGTCGCGAGAAACAACCCTAGCTTCATGATCGCCTCCTTTGGTTGCAATTGTCCTGTCCTGACTCGATCCGTCAAGGATTTGCTTCATCTCTGATCGATGCGGCGGCCCCGGAGCCTGAGCCCCATGGCTCCTGCAAAAAAGCGGGCGGTTGTGTAACCCGGGTTACACAACGCGCGCAGCCCGGGTGCTAGCATCGCGACAACCGCCACGGCGATGAGGCTCTATGCGATACCCAACGTTATTGGCGAAGGCAGCACTCGCACTGGTGTTGCCGTTTGTCCTTGCGCACTGCGCAAGCCTGCAGTCCATGCGAGAGCCGCTGACCTACGATGCGAATTCGGTCGGGGGGCCAAACAGCGGCGCTGTTCTGGAACTGTGGCGGCCGGCCGGAGCCGGTCCGTTCCCGGCGGTGCTGGTCTTGCATAGTTGCAGCGGCGTCACTGACAACACCCGGGCCTGGGCGGGTCGTCTGGTCGGCTGGGGCTACGCCGCGGTGATCGTCGACAGTTTCGGGCCACGCAATCAACGCAGCCTCTGCGACCACACGAACTTCATCCCCACTACCCTGCGTGCGCAGGACGCCCACAACGCCGCGATTTATCTGCGCACCTTGCCCGACATCCAGGCCGATCGGATGGGGATCATAGGGTTCTCCCACGGTGGCGGGACGACCCTTTATGCCGCAATCGGCGAAGAAATTCCTGTCGGACGCGGCGGCCGCCCGTTCCAGGCGGCGGTCGCCTATTACCCCCCATGCTCGGGTGGGAAGATCCTGACGCCGTTTGCCACGGACCTTCTGATTCTGGTCGGCAAGAACGACACCTGGACTCCGGCCGACCTCTGCGTCAGGACGGTTGAGGCGAGAGCCCACCAGGCCCGTCCGCCTGCAATCAAGGTCTATCCCGGTGCGTTGCACAGCTTCGACATTGCCTACTCGCCCATGCTCTCCAGTACCGGCCACATGTTTGGCAGCAACCCCGAAGCGGCGGCCGATTCGTTCGCGATGACGAAGGCTTTCCTCGATGCGCGGCTCAAGGTGCAGTAGGAACGAACCTCGGTCCCACGCTCGCGAATTTTCAAGCTGGGTCGGCGCCCCCGGGTCAACTAGCTTGACAGGGAATCGGCCAGCCTGCACACGAACGGGATGACCAACGCGCCCAGCCTGCGTCCCGGTGACCGCGTTCCGGATTTCGTCCTGCCGGGGCTCGACGGCAAGCTGCGCAAGTTCGTCTGGTCGTTCACCGGCGCGCCGGTCTGCCTGCTCGCCGTCGACACGCTGGCGACGCTGGAGGCGCCGCCGTTCGCCGCCTGGCTCGCCGCCTGCGCCGACGCGGCTGTCGTGCCGGTGGTGCTCGCCGGCGATCGCGTGGCCGATGCCGCATCGCCGTGGGCCAGGCTGGGCGGCAGCGCCGAGACGCCGCTGCTGCTGTGCGACGCCGAGCGCAAGTTCCTCCCCGCCCTGCTGGCGCAAGGCGCCGGTGGGCTGGGCTTCGGTGCCGGCGGCGGGCTGGTGAGGCTGCGCGCGATCGTGCTCGATCCCAACCAGCGCGTGGCGGCGAGCTTCGACAGCCGCGTGCTGCCGGCCTCGGCCGAGGCGATGGCCGCGATCGCCCGGTCGGTACGCGCCGACGGCGGCGCCGACCAGCGTCTCGCCACTCCGATGGCGCCGGTGCTGGTGCTGCCGCGCGTCTTCGAGCCGGAGTTCTGCACCCAGGTGATCCGCCTGTGGAGCAAGGGCGACCACAAGGACAGCGGCGTGTCGAGCCGCTACGGCAACGTCAACGTCGCCGAGCTGAAGCGCACCGAGGACTACACCGTCGTCGAGCCGATGATGCTGAAGGCGATCTCCGACCGGCTGGCCTATCGCATCGGCCCCGAGCTCACCAAGGCGTTCGCCTTCGATCGGCAATTCACCTTCGACGCGCATGTCGTGTTGTCGTACTCGGCCGAAGGCAAGCACTTTTTCGGTGCCCACCGCGACAATGGCGCCCCGACGACGGCCGACCGCGCTTTTGCGGTGTCACTGAGCCTCAACGACGATTTCGACGGCGGCGAGCTGGTCTTCCCCGAATACGCCGCGGTCCGCGTCAGCCCGCCCGCCGGCAGCGCCGCCGTCTTCTCCTGCTCCCTCCTCCACCAGGTGCTGCCGGTGACGCGTGGCCGCCGCTTCGTGCTGACGACGTTCTTCCGGCAGAAATAGGCAGCCTCGAGGGCACCTCTTTCGTGTCATCCTAAGCTCTCATGTCATCCTGAGCGCAGCGAAGGATCTCATCGCCAGAAGATCCAAAGCACCTTGAGCCCGGCGGCGATGAGGTCCTTCGCTAATCTAATCTGAAGTTCCCGCGGACTTCTCTCAGCGTCTAGAGCGAAAAGGATCGATGCGATCGGCATTTGTGCTGGGTCGAGCGACTTGACGACCATGCAGAAAAGTTGGCTCTCTCAAGAGCGGAACTTCAGACTAATCGATTGGATGAGCAGCAATCGAGTCACGCCCGCGACAGCGGATCGTTGACGCCGTCGAGCGGCCAGATCGGGCGGCGCAGGCGGGTGAATTTGAGGCGGCCGATGTCGGGCGAACAGATGCCGCCCGAGTCGACGACGATGACCTCGCGCGCGATCGGGCCGTAGGCAGCCCGGAAATGCTGGACGCTCTTCACAACCAGCACGCTCTTCGCCGTCGGGTCGATGCCCTGGCTGAGGAAGACCTGCAGGTCGATGGTCTGGATGCGGCGCGAGATGGTGACGATGTCGATGCCGTCCAGCCGCAGCACCGCCGTGGGGCCCATGGTGGTCTCGACGCCGGCATTCATCGGCCCGTCATTCTTGAAGACGCCGTCGGACAGCATCTTCACCACCACCCTGGCCTTGATCGGTGCGCCCATCGTCGGGTCGGTGTGGCCGCCCAGGCTGACCTCGATCTCGGCACCGACGCCGGCCTGCATCGCCTGCTGCACCGTCGCCGGATCGTAGATGGTGCCGAACGCGACGTTGTCGATCCCGCATCGATCAGCGCCTGCAGCACCGGCGTGGTGTCGTTGTAGCCGCCGCCCCCGGGATTGTCGGTGCCGTCGGCGATCACCAGCGGCCCCTTCTCTCCGGCGCCGGCACCGGCGCGCGCGGCGGCGATGCCGTCGGCGATCGGCTGGTAGGTGCTGGCGCCCCCCTCCTCGCGACGGCGCCACATGTCGTCGATCAGCTCGTGCGCGATCGCGCGGGCGCGCGCCTCGACGCCGGGCTCGTGGCTGATCGCAACCGATGGGCCGGTATAAGGAATGTCGGCCCAGGTGAAACCGGCCTGGATGCTGACGACGTCGATGCCAGGCTCCTGCTCGAACCGGTCGGCCTTGGCCAGCATATCCAGCATCAGCCCCGGCTTGGTGGTGCGGCCGTGCTCGGCGCCCTCCAGCATGGCGGGCTGCACCAGCAGGCAGCGCGGCCTTTTCTTGCCGTCCATCGCCTGCTGCACCAACGCGGCCGCCTGCGTGGCCCGTTCGTAACCGTCGATATGCGGATAGGTGCGGTAGCTCACCAGCGCATTGGCGTTCGTGGCCATGCGCTCTGTCGCGTTGGCGTGCAGGTCGAGCGTCGTGGCGATCGGCACGTCGGCGCCGACGACACCGCGCAGCAACTCGAGCAGCGCACCCTCGGCATCGTCCTCGGTCTCGGTCACCATGGCGCCATGTAGCGACAGGCAGATGCCGTCGAGCTTTCCGGCGGCGCGCGCCACGCCGACGATGCGATCCCGGATCGTCTCCCAGCACTCGCGCGTCAGCTTGCCCGAGGGCGTGGCGTTGGCCGCGCCCGCCCACACCGGCTGCCAGCCGTACTTCTTCACGGCATCGATGTAGGCGCCGACCTCATTCCGCGTGCCGGTGAAATGCGGCACCATCGCCTCGCCCTCGATCAGCCAGCGCTTGCGGTAATCCTCGAGCGTGGTCGGCAGCATCGAGAAGGTGTTGGTCTCGTGCATGAACTGCGCGATCAGGACGCGGTACGCCATGGCCGATCCCTCGCCTACAGCTTCGCCGTCTTGAGCCATTCGGCCTGCCCTTCCTCGCCGTCGACACCCATCGATTCGAGGAAGCGGCAAACCATCATGTAGTAGCCGATGGTGAGCGTGAGCTCGACCAGCGCGCCCCGCGACAGCAAGGCCGCGACCGGCTTCAGGGTCCGGTCGGAGGCGCGCACGTTGCGCACGACGTCGTCGGTGTAGCGCAGCACGGCCTTGTCGTTGTCGCCGAAGGCGGGTGCCTCGATGGTGGCGTCGCGCAGGGCGGTGATCTTCTCCTCGGGGACTCCCACCTCGCGGGCAATGCGCTCGTGCTGGAACACCTCGTAGGCGGCACGGCTCAGGCGACCGACTCGCAGGATCGCGAGCTCGCGCAATTGCGCATCGAGCTCGCAGCGATGGAGCAGCGCATTGCCCATGCGCGTAAAGCCTTTGATGCCGCTCTCGGAGTTGGCCAGCATGCGGTAGATGTTGAGGTGCGGTCCGAGCTTGTGCAGAAACTCGGCATGCCGGCCCTCGGCCTTGTCGATCTCGTAGTATGGAATACGCGACATGGTCACCCCTCGAATACTCCTCCCCAAGCGAAGCTTGGGGAGGCGAATGACGGGGAACTTGTCAGATCAGACCGCGCCTAACCAGAGGATTGAGCCAGCGGCCGAAAGGGCCGGTGAGCACGATCGGTCTCTCGAGCACAATCAGGGCGATGCACGGGTCTCCGGGATCGGCGATCGGCTCATGCTGCTCGGGGCCGGGGCCGACGGCAAAGTCGCCGACCGCGTAGTTGCCCGTTGAATCGGTATAGCCGCCTTGCAGAACCACCGTGTACTCGGTGCCGACATGGCGATGCATCGGCAGGCCGCGGCCGGGTGCCAGGCGCAGCAGCGAGACGCGGTGCGTGTCGCCCGGAAGGCTGAGCCGGATTTCCTCGAAACCGCCGACTGCGCGCCGCCAGGTCGCGGACAAGTCGAGATGCCGCAACAAGGGCGGCGGCGCCCAGTCGAAGCCGGGGCGTCGCACCGGGTGTCCGATCGTCTGCACGGAGGGCGAACGCGCCTCGACCGGAACGCTGTCGATGGCGGCCAGGGCGCGCGCCAGCGCCGCGTCGCCGGGGTCGAGCTCAGCCGCCGGCTCACCCTCCAGCATCGCGCCCGCGAGCGCGCCCAGCCGGCCGACCGCGCGCCGCGCGTCCTGGTCGAGCGCGACATGCAGCGCCACCGCCAGCTCGGGACCGGCCGCCAACGTGCCGGCTGCATAGTCCAGCAGCAGCTCGTCGGGAGCCGGATGGCGGCTACTCATAACGCGTCCTTCTCCAGTGCCTGGCGCAATCGCCCGAGGGCCATGCGAATGCGCGACTTCACAGTGCCGAGCGGCAGCTTCAGCTCGTCGGCGATCATGGTGTGCGACTTGTCCTCGAAGAAGGCCTTCTGGACGACCACCAGCTGATCCGCCGACAGGGTGCGCAGCAGCTCCTGCAAACGGCTATACGTCTGTCCGGCGAGAACGGATTTGTCGGCGTCGTCGTCCTCGGGGGCGAAGACAGTCAGCCAATCCTCCACCTCTATGGCGGGCTTGCCGGTACGGCGCAACAGGTCGATGCGCTTGTTGCGGGCGATGGTGTAGATCCAGGTCGCGGCGGAGGCGCGGCTGCGGTCGAAGCTGGCGGCCTTTCGCCACACCACGATCAGCGCCTCCTGCGCCACTTCCTGCGCGCTGTCGGAATCGGCGCCGCCGCGCATCAGGAACGCCTTCACCTTCGGTGCAAAGTAGCGGAACAGCCCGGCGAAGGCGGCGCGATCCTGTCGGGTCGCGATGGCCTCGATCAGGTCGGCCGCTTCCTCGGGCGACAGCATCGCCGCCTCAACGGGTCCTCAGGCCCGGGCGACGCCCGGCGGATGGGCGCCGAGGTCCCAGAACAGCCCGGTCATCAGCCTCAGCCCTTCGCGCGCGACCGGCGCCAGCAAGTGCTCGTTCGGCGCGTGCTGCGAGCAGGCGGCGTAGGAATGCGGCACCCACACGGTGGGCAGGCCAAGGATGTCGGTGAACACTTCGTTGGGCAGCGAGCCGCCGAGATTAGGCAGCATGTTGGGCTTCTGGCCGGCCGTCTTCTCGATCGAGCCGGCGGCGAACTTCGCCCATGGATTCTCCGGATCGAGGCGCGTTGCGTGCATGATCACGTCGCGCGCCGCTTCGAGCTCGACGTCCTGGTAGCCATGGCGGTCGAGATGGCGGCGCAGCGCCGGCAGGATATCGTGCGGATCGGTGCCGACGACGAAGCGGAGCTGGCAGTAGGCGATGGCCGAAGGCGGGATGGCATTGACCGGCCGGTCAGGGTTGCCGGTCTTGAAGGCCAGCACCTCGAAGCTGTTCCAGCCGAACACGCGCTCGACCGGCGTCAGCGCCTCCTCGCCCCAATTGGGATCGATCTTGGGCGCGCCATCGCCCGCATCGATATGGGCATCGGCGAGCGCGGCACGCACCGAGTTGGTGAGCGTGGTCGGCCGCCATTCCGGCACCTTTATCTGGCCGCGCCGGTCGGTGATGGTGGCGAGCGCGTGCGCCAGCACGATGCCGGGATTGGAGAGCAGCCCGCCCCAGTTGCCCGAGTGGTGCCCGCCTTCGCGATAGGTGAGCTTGAGGTTGAAGTTCATCGTGCCGCGCGTGCCGCCGAAGATGGTCGGCCGGCGATGATCGAGGCGCGGTCCGTCCGAGCCGATCAGGGCGTCGGCCTTCAGCGCGGCCTTGTTGACCTTGCAGAAATCGGCGAGGCCCGGCGAACCCGTCTCCTCGCCGGTCTCGATCAGGACGGTCGAATTGAAGCCGAGCGCGCCGCGCTCCTGCAGCACGCAGGCGAGAGCGGCGATGTTGATGGTGTGCTGGCCCTTGTTGTCGGCCGTGCCGCGGCCGTACATGCGGTCGCCTTCGATGACGATCTTCCACGGCGACAGGCCGGAGCGCCATTGATCGTCCTGGCCGCGGATCACGTCACCATGGCCATAGGTCAGCACCGTGGGCTTTGCCGGATCCTCGACGCGGCGGGCGATCAGGAACGGCCCGTATTCGGCGCGCGGATTGGGCAGCACCGTGCATTCATAGCCGAGCTTCTCGAGAGACTCGGTCATCTCGCCCGAGACGTACTCCTGCAGGGCCGGCATGGAGTCCTTCTCCTGACTGGTGGTCGGGATCGCCACCCGCCGCTGCAGCTCGGTCAGGAAACCACCGTCGTCGAAGTACAGTTCGGCGCGCGCGATGGCGCCTTCCCGGGTTCCGTTCGTCATTTTTCCCGTCCTGTTCCAGCCATAGACTAGCAGACTAGCACTGTTACGACCCCGACAGGGCACCCGCGACGAAGGCCACGGTGACCGCCAGGGCGCCGAGCCAGGCGGCGCCGGGATTGGCGGCAGCGCGTGCCGCCAAGCGCACGATCGACTGGCACCAGCCGGGCTTGCCATTGATCCACACCGCCGTCAGCAGCCCTGCCACGCTGCCGATCAGGACGGCGTAGGAGACATGCGTCAGCGCTACGCCCCAATCGTGATAATGGGCGGCCCATCGCGAGAATGCCGTCGCAACAACGATGACGGCGAACACCATCGCCATCGGCAGCAGCGTCGGCCACAGCACGATCGGCTGGCGTTGCGGACCCTCGGTCTGCAGCGCCGCCGCCGTCATGAACGCCATGAATCCGCCTGAACACAGGAGCAGGAACGCCAACCCGATGCTCACAGCCCGCCCCCTGGTTGCCCGAATCCCGCTCGTCTCAGTGCCATCGCCGTCACCGTCACCCAAGCCTGCCTGCCCACCATGCCGGCGGATGTTTAGCGTCCCTTTTGCCCGCTTCATAGAGGTCGTTGGGTAACTGGCGTGCGCGGCTGAATTGTAGGCAAGATGGTGCTTTCCGGGAGGGCAGAATGCTGACAGCGGGGCGCGTCGTTTTCACCGATATGGAAGAAGTCCGCTACGGCAAGCCGGCCGGCCAGTCGGTGGCGGCGCTGGTCGAGAGCTACGGCGCCGAGCGGGTGTTCGTGATGGCGAGCGGCACGCTCGACCGCGAGACCGACGAGGTCGAGAAAGTGCGCCGCGCGCTCGGCAACAAGTGCGTCGGCACCTTCGCCAGCATGCCGGCGCACTCGCCGCGCTCGGCGGTGATTGCCGCCACCCGGCAGGCGCGCGAGGCCAAGGCCGACCTGATCGTCACCGTGGGCGGCGGCTCGATCACCGACGGCGCCAAGGCGGTCCAGCTCTGCCTCGCCAATGGCATCCAAAGCGTCGAGGAGATAGACAAGATCCGCGCCGCCGACGTCAAGGCGCCGGTGGTGCGTCAGATCTCGATCCCGACCACGCTGTCGGCCGGCGAGTTCTCCGGCATCGCCGGCGTCACCAACGAGGCGACCAAGGTCAAGGAGATGTTCCGCCACCCCCTCACGATCCCCCGCGCGGTGATCCTCGACCCCGAGGTGACGCGGCACACGCCGATGTGGCTGTTCCTGTCGACCGGCATCCGCGCCGTCGATCACTGCGTGGAGGGCGTCTGCTCCAACGAATCGACCGAGTTCACCAACGCCTCCGCCCTGCACGGCCTCGGCATGCTGGCGCGCGGCCTGCCGCGCGTACTGGCCGATCCGAAGGACATGAAGGCGCGGCTCGATTGCCAGATCGGCTCGTGGCTGTCGATGGGCGGGCTGGCGGCCGGCGTGCCGATGGGCGCGAGCCATGGCATCGGCTACGTGCTGGGCGCCGTGTTCGACGTGCCGCACGGCCACACTTCGTGCATCATGCTGCCGTGGGTGATGCGCTGGAACAAGCCGGCCAACGCCGACAAGCAGGCCGCCGTCGCCGCGGCGATGGGCCATCCCGGCAAGGACGCCGGCGACGTGCTCGACCAGTTCATCGCCGACCTCGGCATGCCGAGGACGCTCGGCGCGGTGAAGATTGGCCGCGAGCATTTCGAGCGCATCGCCAAGCAGGCGATGGGCACGCCGTGGGTGCCGCGCAATCCCCGCCTCATCCATGGACCGGCCGAGATCCAGGAGATATTGACCCTCGCCGCCTGAGACCCGAGAGAAAGATCGATTGATGACCATTGTGCCGACCAACACGCCGTTCAACTACAACCTGGGCGTCGACTACGAGACCTGGGAGAACGGGCGCACCGGGCGCAGCATCAGCGCCGACCTCGACCAGATCGGTCAGTACTTCAAGCTGGTGCGGACCTACCACGATGCGGCGGTCGGCGTGCCTCCGGGCAGCGCGCCGGTCATCGATCCGACGCAGGCGGCGGCGATCGGCTACATCGTGGCCCACCCCGGCATGCAGCTCGTGATGGGCACCAACAACAACGCGGTGGCGAGCGGTGGATTCGGCACGGCGTGGTCGGCCGGGCTGATGACCAGCTCGACCTACACCGACCAGTGGGTGCAGATGATCATCGGCGCCTTCGGAAGCGTGGCCAACGTCGAAGCATCGCTGGCGCTGATCCAGATCGGCAACGAGCTCGACGCCAACGGGCCGCCGCCTACCGATCCCGCTTTCCCGAGCTACCAGGGCTGGATCAACTCGGCCTTCATCAACCTCAAGACGTCCCTGGCCAATGCGGGGCTGGACTCGATCCCGGTGTCGACGACGATCGCCAACTACCCGGCGACCGCCTCGGCCAACCCGATCGCCTTTAACACGACCCAGTATATCATCAGCAACTGGAGCACGGGCTGGAATTCGAACACGCCGATGGTGTTCTTCAACCAATACACGCAGAACAACGGATCATCGACCGACTACCAGTACGACATCAACTACTTCACCGGGGCGAGCACCAGCCTCGGCAGCGCGGGCGAGGTAGCGATCGGCGAGACTGGCTATTCGACCTTCTACGGTCAGGGCAACCAGCAGAACGTCTATCAGCAGATCGTGGCGTGGCTCGACAGCCAGTACAACACCTCGAACCACATGACCGTGCCGATGTTCCTGTTCGACGCGTTCGACCAGCCGGCGATCACCAATTGGGAAGGCCAGTACGGCATCTTCTCGCAGGGGCCGTCGTTCACGCCGACCGGCCTGAAGCAGGGCATCTCGCTGCCGGCGTGGTCGGCGACGCCGATCGACACGCAGATGGCCGGCAGCGGCAACGACGTGATGTACTCCGCCGCGCCCGATGCGAGCTTCCTGGCAGGCGGCGGCAACGACACGGTCGTCGCCACGGCTGGCTCCAACAACCGCCTGATCTTCTGGGACGAGGCGCAGAGCTTCGCGGTGTCGATCGCCGCCGGCCAGCAGGCGCTGACGGTCCACGATAACGGCGGCACGCACGGCACCGACAGCATCTTCAACATCCAGTTCCTGCAGTACGCCGACCAGACGGTCGACCTGACCTGGCTGGTCAAGGCAGCCAACCTGCCGGCCGAAAAATTTGCCCCGGTGATCGAGCTCTACGGCGCCTATCTCGACCGCGCCCCCGATGCGACCGGCCTGCACTACTGGGTGGCCCGTTTCGGCGAAGGCATGAGCCTCTCCGACATCGCGGAGAGCTTCCACGATTCGGCCGAGGCCGTGGCCCTGCGGCCGGCGACACACAGCGCGAGCGAACTCGTCACCGCCGCCTACCAGGACGTGCTCGGCCGCGCACCCGACGCAGGTGGCCTCGCCTACTGGGTCGCGGAAGTTTCAGGCGGCCGCCTGCCCGACCACAAGCTACCGCTCGCCCTGGTGCTGGGCGCGTTGGCGTCGGGCGGCGGCAGCGCCGATGCGCAGTACATTGCCAACCATGTCGCCGTCGGCGCCTACTTCGCGCTCGAGCAGGGCCTGAACGACATCGCGCAAGCGCGGGCCGTGGCAGCGCTCACCGACAGCACGGCGGCGAGCGTCACCGCTGCCAATCACCTGACCGACACCTATGCCGCCGCTGCAGCGGCGGTCGACACGGCCGAGCTGGTGGTGACGCTGGTCGGCATCACCGGGCAGATCCACGTCTGACCGAGCAGATTCGCGAGCGACAGCTCGGTCAGCCGTGCACGGCGACGTAGTCGTCGCCGTGCTTGATGCCGGCCAGGATGCTGCTGTCACTCGAGGAGACGCCTTTCAGCAGCTCCGTCGCCACGGCAATGTCGGCCGCGCCAGACCACGCCATGCCGTGCTCCTGCTGGGGCCTCGTCGCTGATTGCGAACGAACTCGCGATGTTGCCGAACAGCGCTTTGGTTTCTTGCGTCGACAGGCCGGCATGGAACTGATCAAGCCAGAATGCGAAGCCTTCGGCATCGGCCGCGCGTCCCATGAAGGCGACGTAGGTCACAGCGATCTGCTCCTCAGGTGTCAGGGCCAGCAGGTTCAGGGTGGTGATCTGGCTCTTGATGACAGGCACCACGTGGATGGTCACCCGCCCGTCATCGTGGCCGTCCGGCCCGACGGCGGTGTAAGTGAAGCTGTCGGTCCCGTGGAAGCTGGCGTCGGGCTTGTAGGTGAACAGGCCATTGGCATCGAGCGTTACCGTGCCGTGACGCGGCCCCAAGCCGAGCACGACAGCGGTGGCGCCGATGTCGTTGCCCAGCACGCCGGGCGTGGCCTGCCCGTTCACCTGCACCTGAAACTGGGACAGCGACACCCAGTGGCCTTCGGTCGTGACATAGGCATCATCGTGCACGACGACCGGCAGCGGGTCGTCGTTGCGAATGAAGTTCCATGCGATGTCCGACGTGGAGGTGACTCCAGACGGCAGATCGCCGAGCTGCACGATGAAGTCTTCATTGGTCTCCGACGACGTGTCGCCCGACGCCAGCACGGTGAACGTCTTCCGGGTGTCGCCCGGTGCGAATGTCACCGTGCCGCTCGGGAAAACACCGCCAGCGAAGTCCGCAGCGTCGGCGGAGTAGACCCCAAGGCCCTCCCAGGCCTTCGTCGCCGCCCAGGAGAACGTGCGCGGCACGGCGATATCGCCCGACAGGATGAGCTCGAAGGTGAAGGCGGTCGTGCCCCTGTCACCCTCGTCCTCCCCGTACGTCAATCGATGGAGCTCGATGGTCGCCTCGTCGTTCAAGATGGTGGCCGTCGCGACGGTGTGGCCGTCAGTCAGCCCGACCTCGTTCGACAACCGCACCTCGAATGCCTCGTCGGGCTCCATGACGGCATCGGGGGCGATACGGATGGCGATAGTCTTGCTGGTCTCTCCCGGCTCGAACGCGGCGACACCGCTCGGTCCGCTGAATCGCACACCGTCGACAAAGTCGAAATAGTCGGCCCCGTCCAACCCCACCGTCCAGGCCACCCCGTGAGCCTTCGAAAGGTCGCCCCAGCGCGTCACCTCGAACAGGAACTCGGCACCCTCGCCATCGACCGAACCCTCGCGCAGCCATGGCATCAGGGTGGTGATCGCGATCCTCGTGTCGTCGTTGAGGATCGTGCCGCTCGCCGATATCCCATAGTCCAGGCTGGACGCCGGATCATAGGCAGTTACCGTGAAACCTTCGTCGGGCTCGATGTTGATGTCCCCCCAGCTCAGGGCCCTGATCGTCTTGCTGGTCTCGCCGGGAGCGAAGGAGACCGCTCCGCTTGAGACGGCGAGGTCCGAACCGTCAGCCGGATGCTCGCCCGAGCCGTACGCACGCCAGTAGACAAGTCGCGCCTCCGAGGTGTCTCCGCTGCGCGTCATCGTGTAAAGAAAAGGGCTGCCGCCGTAGGCTCCCTCAGGCTGGTGAGACGCTCGAGCGCGGTGATCGTTATCGACAGATCGTCGGTGGCGGCCGGTGAGACCGCGTCCTGTTGGCTCACCAAGATTGCCGTAAGGGTTCCAGAAGCTGCGCGAAAAAGTACGCGTGCGCCCAATCATGAGCGGCAACGTTGAAGCAGCCGGCGCGATGCCACGACATTATGTCGATTTTAAAGCAGCACGCGCCCTGAAGGTCTCTTCTACAACCGCCCTTTCCGCTTGGCCACCGCCTCGGCGAGCAGGCAGAGGATCTCCCACATCATCGTCACGCCCACGAGGGCCGTGTTGCCGCTCATGTCAAACGGCGGCGAGACCTCGACCACGTCGCCGCCGACCAGGTTGAGGCCGCGCAGACCGCGCAGCAGGCGCTGGGCCTCGTGCGGAGTGTAGCCGCCGATCTCGGGGGTGCCGGTGCCCGGCGCGTAGGCCGGGTCGAGGCCGTCGACGTCGAAGCTCACGTAGGTCGGGCCGCTGCCGACGACGCGGCGGGCCTCGGCGATCACCTTCTCGACGCCGAGGTCGAAATACTCCTCGATGGTGATGACGCGCATGCCCTGCTCGACCGCCCAGTCGTTGTCGTCGCGCTTGTAGAGCGAGCCTCGGATGCCGATCTGCACCGTCCGCTTGGGATCGAGCAGGCCCTCCTCGACAGCGCGGCGGAACGGCGTGCCGTGGGTGTACTTGTAGCCGCCGAAATAGGTGTCCCAAGTGTCGCTGTGGGCGTCGAAATGCACCATGCCGAGCGGCGCCTGACCCGAGGCGATGCCGCGCATGATCGGCAGGGTGATCAGGTGATCGCCGCCGGCCGACAACGGCACCGTGCCGGCGGCATGGATCCTGGTGAAGAACTTGCCGATGCGCTCCAGCGAATCGTCGAGGCTGGCCGGGTTGACCGGGGCGTCGCCGAGATCGCCGCAGCGCGCCAGCTCGTAGGGCGCCACCCGCGTCACGTGGTGGACGCGGCGCATCATGGTCGACAGGTCGCGCATCTGGCGCGGGCCGTGGCGGGCGCCCGGCCGGTTGGTCGTGCCGCCGTCCCACGGCACGCCGACGATGCCGATCTCGACCTCGGCCGGATCGCGAAACAGCGGCAGGCGCATGAAGGTGGCGACATCGCCGAAGCGCGGCACCACCGTGCCGGCCACGGGCTGGGGAAAATCCTTCATGCTTTCAAGAGCGCCTTGCGGGCAACGACGAACTCCTCGACGGCGGCGACGAACCGATCGGCCTCGGCCTCGCCGATCATGATGTTGAGGGCGACGAAGCCGCGCCGGGCGATCCAGATTCCGGCCGCCAGCATGTCAAAGAAGAACAGCTCCTTGGCGTCCTGGTTGCTTGTCGCAATGTCGGCCGCGGTCCGAATTGGCCGCGTCGTGGCATGCGCCGTCATCATCGAGCCGATGCCGGAGAACTGGAAGGCCACCTTCTCGCGCGCGCAGATCTCGTTCAGGCGCTGGCGGATGCGCTCGCCGCGCTCGTTCAGCTCCTTGGCCGCCGCCGGCGTGTAGACCTCGCCGTAGCCCGCCGCGCCGGCCGCCATGGTGAGGGCGTTGTTGTTGAAGGTTCCGGCGTGCGGCAGATGGTCCGGCTTGGTCGGGTCGAACAGCTCCATGATATCGTGACGGCCGCCGAAGGCGCCGAACGACATGCCGCCGCCGATGTACTTGCCCAGCGTGGTCATGTCGGGGATGACGCCGGTCTTCTCCTGCAGGCCGCCGGGCGACAGGCGCGAGGTCATGACCTCGTCGAAGATCATGGTGATGCCGCGGGCCTTGGTCTCCTGGCGCACCATCTGGAGGAAGGCGAGATCGCCCGGCAGGCAGCCGTGGCTGCCCTGCATCGGCTCGAGCAGCACCGCGAACAGCTCCTCGCCGTGCTTGGCGAGCAGCGCACGCGTGCCCTCGACGTCGTTGTAGGGCGCGACGACGTACTCGTACGGCATGTTCACCGGGCTGCCGCCGCTCACGAAATAGAGCACGCCGCCATGGTAGCCACCGTGAAACACCATGACCTTGGTGGCGGCCTTGCGGCCGTTGCGCTGCGCGAACACACGCGCGCCGGCCAGGGCCATCACGTTGCCCTCGGTGCCCGAATTGGTGAAGCGGACCAGGTCGATCGACGGCATGCGGTCGGCCACCAGCTTGGCGAGCCGGGCCTCGTTGGCGTTGCGTCCGCCGTAATTCCAGCCGTGGTCGAGCGCGCGATCGATGGCGGCGCGGATCACCGGATGGGAATGGCCGTAGATGCCCGCCGTGTACTCACCCAGCACGTCGATGTATTCGTGGCCGTCGACGTCCCACAGACGGCAGCCTTCGCCGCGCGCCACAGTCAGCGGAAAGGGAGAATTGTGCAGCGTCGTGCGCGTGTTGCCGCCCGGCATCGCCTCGCAGGACTCATTGTGGCGCGCCAGGCTCTTCTGATTGCGCGCGGCGTAGGCTTGGCGCGCCTCGGCGAGCGCGGAGTGCAGGTCCGAATTGACCAGGGTTTGATCGGGCACGGTTCTCTCTCCTCTGTATGAGGACAGTATCACACCACGTTCAGCTCCCGGATAGGCCGGCCTGCGGATAGACGCTCATAACCAAATGACGTCAGGTCCAGCGTTCGATAGCTGCCATGCACGATCAGCTCGGCAACGGCGCGCCCGACCGCCGGCGACTGCTGAATGCCGTGGCCGGAAAAACCGGTGGCGAAGATCAGGCTCTCCATCCCCGGATGGCGGCCGACGATGCCGTTCTGGTCGAAGGTGTTGTACTCGTAATAACCTGCCCAGCTGTTCACCACCTTGGCCGCCTCGAAGGCTTCTACGCGACCGGCCAGCACCGGCCACACCATCTCGTCCCATTCCTGGTGCTGGACCTCGAGCGGGGCGCCGCCCGGGTCGTTGCCCTCGGCGGGCGTCGTGCCGCCGATGTAGAAGCGGCCCTCGGGGCGGAACCAGGTGCCCGACGGATCGATGGTGAGCGGCGTCAGCCCGGGCGGCTCGCGCACGTCGAACACGAAGACCGAGCGCCGCCGTGGCTCGACCGGCAGGGCAATGCCGGCGAGCGCGGCCACCGCGCCCGACCAAGGCCCGGCTGCGAGCACGATGGTGCGTGCGGCGAGCCGTCCTCCGTCGCGCAGCACGACGGAGTCGGCCGCGAGACCCACCACCTCGTCCGCGACATAGATGACGCCCGCCTCGCGCGCCTTGCGGCGAAACGCCTGCATCAGCGCCGGCCCGTCGAACCAGCCTTCATTGGCGACCCCGTGCGAGGCCAGCGTCACGCCGTCGGTCGCGATCCAGGGAAAGCGCCGCTGCAGCGCCTCCGCGTCCAGCAGCTCGACGGCGCAGCCTTCGCCTTTCTGGATGGCATGATTGGCCCGCAGCACCGCCTCGCCCGCGGGACTGCCGAGGAACAGGTAACCCGGCTCCTTGAGCCCGAGATCGACGCCCAGCAGCTTCGGCGCCCGCCGCAGCACCGAGAGCCCATGGCGCGACAGATGGATGTTGAGCGGCGTCGAGAATTGCTGGCGGATCGAGCTCGCCGACAGCGCCGAGGAGGCCCGCGCATAGGTCGGATCGCGCTCGATCACGACCACCTTGCCGTCGAAATTGGGATCCGTCGCCAGATGCCAGGCGGTCGACGAGCCCATGACGCCACCGCCAATGATCACTACCGGTAATGTTGAACTCAAGAGAGGGTCCCAGCCGTTTGCTCGTTCGTTTCACGCTATAATATTCGCCACATCCTATTCGCCATCCTAACCCTCCGTCATCCGGCCCCTCTGTCACCCCGAGAGTTTGCGAGCGAACAAGAAAAGGTCCCTCGCTGCGCTTCGGGTGACGGTATTGTTGTCATCCAAGCGCAGCCTTGACGTCATCCCGAGCGCAGCGAGGGGACCTTTCCTTTCAAGGAAGCCCGCGCCAAACGGCGGTCGGCTGAGACATCTCTCACCGCATCGCCGGCGCGCTTTGCAGCAGCTCGGCCAGCGGCTCCTTGTAGAACTTGGCCATGCCCGTGGTGCCGTGGCCGCGGGTGTCGGCGCTGGCGGGGATCAGAAGGAGGCGGCCGTTGGCGACCTGCTTCATTGCGGCTTCCATCAGGCCGGTCTCCGGCGGATTGCGCTCGTCGTCGGCGGCATTGATGGCGAGCAGGCGCGCCTTGATGTGCACGAGGCCGGGCGAGGGATCGTAGTCGCCCGAGGATTCCCACTGGTAGAGCGCATCATTGGCGTCGGCAGTGAAAGGCGCGGCGAGGCGCTGGTCGAGGAGCTTGTCGGCGGCCTCGCGGGTCGGCGCCGCCTTCTGCAAGGCGATGTTGCCGCCGCTGGTGCCGATGGCGAAGAAGACCGACGCGACCCTGGCTGAGCGCGGCTGCGTGGTGTAGTTGCCATCCTTCCACTCCGGGTCGTTGCGGATCGAATCGATGATCAACCGCCGCATCATCCAATTGCGGCTCGACATGGCGGTAGGCTGCGACGCCATCGGGGCGAGCGTATCCATGAATTCGGGATACTTCACGCCCCATAGCCAGGTGTGCATGCCACCCATCGAGTTTCCGATCACCAGCCGGACATGCGTGATGCCGAGGCCCTCGGTGAGCAGGCGATGCTGCGCGTCGACCATGTCGGCGTAGTTGTACCTGGGGAATTTCGCGCGCAGCCCATCCGACGGCTTGGAGGATTTGCCGTGGCCGATGCCGTCGGGAATGACGATGAAGTACTTTTGGGCATCGAGCGGCTGGCCCGGCCCGAACAGCTCGCCGGCAAAGGCCGGCGTCAGCATGCTCGCGGCCGAGCCGGTCGTGCCGTGCAACACGAGCACCGGCTGGCCAGTGCGCTCCCCCACGGTCGTATAGGCGAGCCGCAGCTCGGACATAACCTCGCCGGTATGGAACTTGAAATCGCGCGCGACCCATTCGCCGGTGCGCGGTGCCGGATAGTCGGCGGCCGATGCGATGAGCGGCGTCGCGAGCAGCGACAGCACGAGCGTGAGGATGATTGGCAGTCGGATGTTCATGATTCCCTCCCCGATTTCATGTTTTGCGTCGTCCTGAGCGGAGCGAAGGACCTCATCGCCGCTTCCTAGAGAGTACATGGGACGCTCCGGGGACGAGATCCTTCGCTCCACTCAGGATGACATGAGGGCGCGGGCACACGCGGGTCAACCTCCCGGCACCCTCACCCAGCCCTCCATCAACCGGCGGGCCGAGCGGCTCATCATGACCTTGCCGACCTGCCAGTGCTCGCCGTGGCGACGGACCTCGGCGCCGACCCTGAGCGCGCCGGAGGGATGGCCGAAGCGCACACGACCATCCGGCCCCGCCGGCGCAACGCGATGCACGAGGGTCCCCGGGATGGCGGCCGCCGCGGCGATCGCCACGGCGCCGGTCCCGGTCATGGCGTGATGCAGCACGCCCATCGAGAAGATGCGCACCAGGATATCGATCGAGCCCGCCGCCACCGCACGGCCGTCCGAGGCGATGTAGCCGGCCGGCCTCGCCACGTACGCGAGCTTGGGTGTGTGCGGGCGCCTGGCCGTCGCCTCCTCCGGCGTGCTGGCAATGCCCATCATCACTGTGCCCAGCGCGCGCACCGCCTCGGCACGCGCCAGCACGGCCTTGTCGCCGTTGACGTCGCCTTGCAGCTCGGTGCCCTTGAGCCCTAGGCTCGCGGCATCGACGAACACGGTCGGATTGCCGGCATTGATCAGCGTCGCCTCGACCTTGCCGACGCCCGCAATGTCGAGCACGTCGATATGATTGCCGGTCGGGAACGTGGCCCCGCCACCACCGCCTGCGGCTGCCTCCCCGCCTTCGCCGTCGTCGGCCGGATCGAGGAATTCCAGTTTCACCTCGGCGGCCGGAAAGGCCACGCCATCGAGCTCGAAGTCGCCCAGCTCCTGCACCTCACCGCCCCGCATCGGCACGTGGGCGATGATCTTCTTGGAGATATTGGCCTGCCAGATGCGCACGACGGCCTCGCCGTCGGCCGGGCCCTCAAGCAGGCCGGCACCGAGCGCAAACGGCCCGACGGCGGCGCTGAGGTTGCCGCAATTGCCCGACCAGTCGACCAGCGGCCGGTCGATCGCGACCTGGCCGAACAGGTAATCGACGTCACAATCCGGTCGCGTCGATTTCGCCAGGATGACGACCTTGCTGGTGCTTGAGGTGGCGCCGCCCATGCCGTCAGTATGCTTGCCGTAGCGGTCCGGGCTGCCGATCACCCGCATCAGCAGGCGGTCGCGCTCAGTCGGGTCGGCAGGCAGGTCGTGGGCGAGGAAGAAGACCCCCTTGCTGGTGCCCCCGCGCATGTAGACGGCGGGGATTCGGAGCTGCTTCATCGGCGCCTCGACAGGATGATGACATGTTCGGCACACTATAATCCCTATCCTGACGCAATGATTGGGGACGCGGCAGATGCGGGTACTCGTGGTCGAGGACAACAGCGAGTTGGTCGTCCTGCTCACCAAGGCGCTGGAACGGGCCGGCCTGGATGTCGACGGAGTCCGGACCGTCGCCGATGCCGAGGCATCGCTCCGCGCCATGAACTATGCCGCCGTGGTGCTCGACCTCGGCCTGCCCGATGCCGACGGCCTCAGCCTGCTCGACCAGATGCGCCGGCGGCGTGATGGGACCCCGGTCCTTATCCTGACGGCGCGCAGCGGCATCGAGGATCGGGTGAAAGGTCTGGACAAGGGCGCCAGCGACTATCTGATCAAACCGTTCGCTACCGAGGAGCTGATCGCCCGCCTGCAATCGCTGCTGCGCCGCGCGCCGGCGCCCGAGGGTCACGTGCTGACGCTGGGCAATGTCGCGCTGGAGACCGCCGGCCGGCAGACCAGCGTCGCCGGCAAGCCGGTCGCGGTGCCGGCGCGCGAAGCCGATCTTCTTGAGGTGCTGATGAAGCGCAACGGCCGGCTGGTCTCGCACGAGGTGCTGCGCGGACAGGTCTTCGGTGCCGCGCAGGGCGTGTCCTCCAACGCCATCGAGGTCTACATCCATCGCCTGCGCCGCCTGCTGACCGACGCCGGCGCCAATGTGCAGATCCACACGATCCGCGGCGCCGGCTACCTGATGAAGGCCGACACCGCCGGCGCAGCGTAGCATGGGTCGGCTGCCGCCGGTCGATCCCTCGAAAGGTCCTCGCTATGCTCGGGATGACAGATTCTTTGCGGTCAACACCCCGTGTCATCCCGAGAAAGGCACCTGCGAAGCAAGTGCCGTAAGCGAGGGACCTTTCATTTCATCGATGGACTGCCAGCCGACAACCGCCCAGCGAGACAACGCCAGGCACGTATTGCCCCGGCTCGCTGCCTGCGCGCAGGATGGCGCCTTGTCCGCGAAAGGAACCCGCACCATGAAGATCGGCGTCTTCTCCACCTTCATGTCGCCGCAGGCGACGCCTGCCATGATCCGAGATTTCGGTCGCCGCGCCGAGAGCATGGGCCTCGAGTCCATCTGGATGGGCGAGCATGTCGCCCTGTTCGACAAGAACACCTACGGCTATCCCGGCTCGAAGGACGGCCGCATTCCGGTGCCGGAAGGCGGCGGCATGCTCGATGTCACGGCGACCTTCGGCTTCCTTGCCGCCGCGACGACCAAGGTGCGGCTCGGCACCGGCGTCGCCCTCGTGCCGCAGCGCAATCCGATCTACACCGCCAAGGAAATGTGCACGCTCGACTGGCTGAGCGATGGCCGCATCGATTTCGGCATCGGCGTCGGCTGGAACAAGGAGGAGGTCGAGTCCTGCGGCTATCGCTGGGAGGATCGCGGCAAGCGCTGCGACGAATTCCTCGAGGTCATGCGCCGGCTGTGGACCGAGCCGGTCGTCGACTTCGCCGGCAAGTGGGTCAAGTTCGAGACCATGCGGCTCGACCCCAAGCCGATCCAGAAGCCGCACGTGCCGATCATCGTCGGAGGCTACGCCGAAGCCGCCTTCCAGCGCGCCGTGAAGTTCGGCGCCGGCTGGTACGGCTTCAACCTCGACCCCAACCGGACCAAGGAGATGCTGGGCCGCCTCGATGCCGCGTTCGCCAAGGCCGACCGCAAGAGAAGCAAGGATTTCCAGATCATCGTCACGCCGCCGCTCGCCATGACCGCCGACGCCGTGCCGGCCTATGCCGAGCTCGGAGTCGACCGTCTGCTGGTCAATCTCGGCAGCCAGCGTCCCGAGCGCGTCGACGCCCGGCTGGGCGAGATCGAAACCATGGTGAAGAAGGCGGCGTAAGTGAGCACCAAGTCGGACATCACCCTCGACGAGTTCCGCGCCTGGGCCGGCGTGGTCGGCCTGAGCCTTACCGAGGACGACATCATCGAGCTGCACAAGGGCTATCTCGGGATGATGCAGCTCGCAGCCCGCGTTCCCCAGGAATGGGCGTGGGAGGCCGAGTCCGCCCATGTCTTCGCCCCGCTGCCGGGAGCGCGGCGATGAGCGAGCTCGCTTTCCTCACCATCGCCGAGGCGAGCGCCCGGCTGGCCCAAGGGTCGCTGAAGGCGATCGACCTGGTCGAAGCCTGCCTCGCCCGCATCGCCCGGCACGACGGCAAGCTCAACGCGTTCGTCGCGCTGACGGCGGACCAGGCGCGCGCGGCCGCGCAGCAGGCCGATCGCGAGATCGGGCGCGGGCATCGCCGCGGCGCGCTGCACGGCATCCCCATAGGCATCAAGGACATCTACGAGACGACTGGCGTGCGCACCGCGGGGCAATCGCATCTCAAGGTCGATCACGTGCCCACGATCGACGCCGAGACCGTGGCGCGGCTGCGCGCGGCCGGCGCGGTCATCATGGGCAAGCTCGCGACGCACGAATTCGCCACCGGGGCGGCGACGCCCGACCAGCCGTTTCCGCCGGCGCGCAATCCTTGGATGCCCGATCGCCAGCCCGGCGGCTCGTCGAGCGGCTCCGGCACGGCGGTTGCCGCCAGCTTTTGCGCCGGCGCGATGGGGTCGGACACCAGCGGCTCGATCCGCAATCCGGCCGGCTGGTGCGCTCTCTCGGGCCTCAAGCCGACCTATGGGCTGGTGAGCCGACGTGGCGTGTTCCCCCTCGCGCCGAGCTTCGACACGGTGGGCCCGATGGCATGGACCGCCGAGGACTGCGCCCTGATGCTCGACGTGCTGGCCGGCCACGATCCGCTCGATCCGGCCTCGGCGCGGACCGAGCCGATGGTCTACAGCGCGCGCCTGGCACAGCCGATCGCTGGCACCCGCATCGGCCTGATCAAACACTGGTATGCGCACGAGAACGGCGCCAGCGCGGACATGGTGCGAGGCATCGACGAGGCGGCGCGGGTGCTGCGCGCGCTGGGCTGCGTCGTCGAGGAGATCACGCTGCCCGCCCTGCTCGACTACCAGGCCTGCGCGCGCTTCATCATCTCGTCGGAGACCCATTCGATCTATCGCCGGGACGTCGACCGCACGCCGATGAAGTTCGGCTACACGACGCGCCGGCGCGTGCAGCTCGGCGCCTTCATCACCGCCGAGCAGTACGTCAACGCCACGCGCTTCCGGCGCAAGCTGATGCTCGACACCGAGGCGGCAATGCGCGGCTACGACCTCGTCATGACGGCCAACCACTGGGGGCCGCCCGAGGGTTTCGACAATCCACCGATGTTCCTGTTCTACGGCAAGCCTTCGCTGCCCAATCCGTTCAATGTCACGGGGCAGCCGGCGCTGACGGTGTGCTGTGGCTTCGGCGGCGACGGCCATCCCCTGGCTTTCCAGCTCGCCGGCCGCGCGTTCGACGACGCCACGGTGCTGCGCGTCGGATCGGCCTACGAGCGCGCCACGCCGTGGCGCGACAAGCGGCCGGCACTCTAGAAATCATGCTCTTCCGGACCGCGAGCGTCTCGCTCATGGCTCGATGAGCGAGCGAGACGCTCGCGGGCCAGAAGAAAACGATCCGCTCCTCAGACGTCGACGCAGTAGCGCTTCACCGCATCCTCGTTCCAGTCGATGCCGCAACCCGGCCGATCGGGAATCTCGATGCGGCCCTCGCGGACTTTGAATGGCTCGGCCAGGATCGGATCGGCCCAGTCCTGCCATTCGAGCCAGTGGGCGGTCTCGGTGACGCACATCAGGTGGGCGGCGACCTCCGGATAGAGGTGGGTGGAGACCTGCAGGCCAGCGGCTGCGGCGATCGGCACCGAACGCAACCAGCCGCTAACCCCGCCGATGCGCGTGAGGTCGGGCATCACGTAGACGCCGGCCTCGGCGCGGACAGCCGCTAGTAGATCGCGCGGACCATAGAAATTCTCGCCGAGCTGCACTGGTGTCTTGAGCACCTTCGTGAGGTGCGCATAGCCTGCGAGATCGTCGTACACGATCGGCTCCTCGAACCAGTAGAGGCCCTGGTCGTCGAGGGCATGGCAGCGATCGAGCGCATCGCCCAAGCTGAGCCCCTGGTTGAAATCGACCATCAGCTTGATGTCGGCTCCCGCGCCGCGTCGTACCTCGGCGATCGCCGCAAGGTCGTCGGCTAAGCGGGTGCGCCCCAGCCGCAGCTTCAGGGCTCCGAACCCGCCCTCGCCCACCAGCGCCGCCGCCTCGTCGGCGAGCGTCGCGACCTCGGTCAACCACAGGCCGTTGCTGTTGTAGGCCGGTACCGGCTCCAGCGAGCCTCCCAGCAAGCAGGCGAGCGGCAGCCCCGCCGCCTTGGCCAGCGCATCCCACAACGCCATGTCGAGCCCGGCGACGGCGATGGCGGCCACTCCGCCGTAGCCAATCAGGTTCAGCGCCCGCCGATTGGCCTGGAAGCGCGCTATCGGATCGAGCTCCTTGCCGACGCAGGTGACAGCGAGATCGCGCACCGCCGGTGCGACGTAGCGCAGCGACTGTGCCAGATAAGGCTCGAGGTAGGCTCGGCCGACGACTCCGTCCGACGTCCGGGCATCGATCAGCAGCAACGGCCACTCAGCAAACTGGCCGACCTTGGAGACGACAGGCCGACGCAACGGCATGACGACGCCGCGCACCTCCACCGATTCAAGCGTTGGCCTCTTGCCCATGGCACCCCCCGGAGGCGGGCATTCACGCAGTCGCAGCGGCTCGAGTAAACTCACTACCTGGTATACTTCGGAACAGTGCGCCGTCATGCCCAAAGACAAGAGCAAGACCGACCGCCGCATCGTCGAGGCCGCCTACTACCTGTTCTACCGACGCGGCTTCACGCGCGTCGGGGTCGACGAGATCGCAGCCCGGGCCGGCATCACCAAGCGCACGCTCTACAGCCATTTCCGCAGCAAGGACGACCTGCTGGCCGCCGCCCTGACGCGGCATCACGAGCTCGACCTCGAACGGCTGCAGAGCTTTGCGCGGCACTTGCCCGAGGATCCAGAAGCAATGGTCGAGTCGTTCTTCGACCAGCTCCTCGAATGGGCCGCGACCCCCCGCTGGTCGGGCTCCGGTTTCACCCGCCTCGCCGTCGAGCTGGCCGACCTTCCGGGGCATCCGGCGCGGGCAATCGCGGCGCGCGCCAAGGGCGTCACCGAAAGCTGGCTGACCAGCCTTCTGGCCAAGGGGGGCGTCGCTTCGGCGGCCGAGATGGCACGCGCGATCATGCTGCTGATGGAGGGTGCCATGGCCCTGATGCTGATCCACGGCGACCGCACCTATGGCCGCTCCGCCGCGGGGATCGCGGGGGCTCTGGTCAGCGCCGCCGCCAGCCCTGCAGGTGATCGAGCAGGTAGCGGTCGGCGAGCAAATGCAGGGCCTTCACGGCGGCGGAGGTGATCACGATCACGATGCAGAGCGCGGCCGCTGCCGCGGTGGTGCCCGCCTCCTCGATGTTCACTGCCGCCACCGAGGCGAGCTTGGTGTCGGGGGCATAGAGAAAGATCACCGACGACACCGTCGTCATGGCGTTGACGAACAGGTAGATCGCGATATCGAGGATGGCGGGGAGGCAGATCGGCGCAGTGACGCGGCCGAAAGTGCGCCAGACCGGCACCTTGAGCGAGGCCGAGACCGCTTCGAACTCGGGATCGATCTGCTTCAGCGCCGTCGTCGCCGTGAGATGGCCGACCGTATAGAAATGCGCCACGCAATTGATCGCGAGGATGCCCATGGTGGCGTAGAGGAAGTTGAGCGGGTTATTGGGCGCGTTGAAGAAAAAGATGTAGCCCAGCCCCAGCACCATGCCGGGCACCGCCATGGGCAGGAAGGCCAGGAACTGGACGAGGCCGCGCATGATGAAGAACTCGCGTGTGCGCTCGTTCAGCCAGGCGCCGACGAACATCAACGCGGTCCCGCC
The DNA here is from genome assembly GCF_044224635.1 of Reyranella sp. Classification (GTDB taxonomy): domain Bacteria; phylum Pseudomonadota; class Alphaproteobacteria; order Reyranellales; family Reyranellaceae; genus Reyranella. The sequence goes on from NZ_JBGAKA010000042.1 coordinate 46,508, forward strand.
GACCGCCGCCAGGGCAGCCATCTCCAGCGAGTTGACGTACGACATCCAGCCATTGGCGTCGAAGTTGGAGAACTCGTAGTTGTCGAGCGTCAGGCTAAGATTGTAGGGCCAGTACTTTATCAAGGAGCCCCACGCCGCCATGCCGAGGATCCCCACGATGCCGATCGCGATCACCGTGCAGTAAAGGGTGAAGAAGAGGTCGCGGCCAAACGTGGGTCGCGGGATCAGCGGCACGGCGCGCGCGGTCAGCATGGCGACCTGCTTGCGTTGGACGACGCGGTCGACGACGAAGGCGAGTGCCGCCGGCACCAGCAGCACCATGCCGACCACCGCGCCCATCGAGAAATTCTGCTGGCCGATCACCTGCTTGTAGACGTCGGTCGCCAGGACATTGAAGTTGCCGCCGATCACCTTGGCGATGCCGAAATCGGTGATCATCAGCGTGAACACCACCAGCGCCGCACTGATCAGCCCGTACTTGGCGCCGGGCAGGGTGACGGTGAAGAACACCCGGAGCTTGGAGGCACCCAGCACGTCGGCCGCCTCGTAGAGGCGCGCATCGGCAGTGGCGAGCGCCGTCACCAGGATCAGGGTGGCGTGCGGGAAGCAATAGAAGACCTGGGCGATCAGGATGCCGTCGAAGCCGTAGATCGGCCCGCCCAGCGCGCCCTTGAAGAACCCCTGGTTGCCGAACAAGTAGATCAACGCCAACCCGGGCAACAGCGAGGGTGCGAAGATCGGGATAAGCGAGATGCCCTGGAACAACCAGCGCATCGGCAGCACCGCGCGCGTGAGTGCGTAGGCATAGAGGAAGGCGAGCGGCACCACGATCACGGTGGTGACGGTGGCGATATGCAGGGAATTCAGCGCCGAGTCGAAGAGCGCCGGCGTCGAGAAATAGGCGATGTAGTTGGCCAACCCGACAAAATGACCGTCCTTATTCTCGAAGCCCTTGGCGAGCAACGACCACAACGGCAGCCCCACGATGAGCAGCAGGACCGCGGCCACGACCACGACGCCAGCGCGCATCACGACGTCGTCGCGTGACAGCCTCACGCGTGATCGCGGGCGCACGGCCGGTGTGGTTGCGGCGATTCCCGCGAAGGACGCTTCGCGCTGGGTCACGCCGCGAACACCTGCAGCCGGTCGGGCGGCAAGGCGACGTCGAGCCGGGTGCCGCGCTCGACGCCCAGGTCACGAATCAGGTTGCTGGAGAAATCGGCCACCAGGCTCACCTTGCTCGCGGCCCGTACCGCGAGCGTAGCCCGGCAGAACGAGCCTACGAAGTCGAGCTCTCCCACCTCCACTGCGACACGATTCGGCACATCGGCCGGCAGGTCGCGTACGCGCACGTCCTCCGGTCGGATGCAAAGCTGCACCGCGGCACCCGGCGCCAGGCCGTCCTGCACCGGGCAGGCAAATTCGTGGCCGTCGACCTTCACCTTACCCGGGGCCGACACGGTGCCGGCGAGGAAGTTCATCGAGCCCACGAAATCGGCCACGAAGGCGGTCGCAGGGTTGCGATAGATCTCCTGTGGCGCACCCACCTGCTCGAGGCAACCGGCATTCATCACCACGATCCGGTCGGCCATGGTGAGCGCCTCCTCCTGGTCGTGCGTCACCATGATCGTCGTGACGCCGAGCGTGCGCTGCAGCGCCTTGATCTCGTGGCGCAGGCGAAGGCGTACGCGCGCGTCGAGAGCGGAAAGCGGCTCATCGAGCAGCAGCAGGCCGGGCGACGTCGCGAGCGCGCGGGCAAGCGCCACGCGCTGCTGCTGGCCGCCGGAGAGTTGTGCCGGGTACTTGGGCGCGGCGTCCGGCAGGCCGACCAGGGACAAAAGCTCGTGCACCCGTTTGGCAATGGCAGCGCGTGCCATGCGCCGGCTGACCAGCCCGTAGCCGACATTGTCGCCGACCGTGAGGTTGGGAAACAGCGCATAGGACTGGAAAACGATGCCGAAATCGCGCTGCGCCGGCGGCAGGGCGGAGATGTCCCGCGCCTTCTGACGGATCGTGCCCGAGCTCTGCCGGTCGAGCCCGGCGATGGCGCGCAGCAGGGTGGTCTTGCCGCAGCCCGACGGTCCGAGGAAGCAGACGAACTCGCCCTCGGCGATGTCGAGCGAGATGTTCTTCAGCGCCGTGAACTCGCCGTAGCGCTTGAAGAGATTACGGACTTCGAGATAGGCCATCGCTGTCATCCCGGGGCCGAAGGCCGGCGCGCGCTTTTCATTCTCCTCCCCAGCGGAGCTGGGGAGGTGTCGCGGTAATCCGCGACGGAGGGGTCATGAGCCATGGGCCCCGTCGTCTCTCGTGACTCATGACCCCTCCGTCGCCGAAGACGGCGACACCTCCCCAGCTCCGCTGGGGAGGAATACTCCAGGCGGGTCACTTGGCCTTCGGCGCGGACTTCCCATCGTAGCGCTTGGTCCACTCGGCCAGGATGCGGTCGCGGTTCTTGGCCATCCAGTCGACATCGACCTTGGCCATCAGCTTCTCGCCGTCGGCCGGATAGTTTTTCGGCATCGACTTGATCTCGGGGTCGGCGACGATGGCGTAGTACTTTCCATACAGCTCGTTGGCCTTGCGTGAGGCCGACCAGTCGGCGAGCTTCTTGGCCGCATCGAGATTCTTGGTGCCCTTGATGATGGAGGTGGCCTCCATCTCCCAGCCCAGGCCTTCCTTCGGCACGACGAGATCGATCGGTGCCCCCTTGGTCTTCTCCGACGCGCCGCGCATGTCGAAGCCGATGCCGATCAGCCGCTCGCCCTTGGCCGCCTGCACGCAGGGCGCCGAACCCGAGTGCAGATACTGCGACACGTTCTGGTGCAGGGCGTCCATGAATTTCCAGCCGGCCTCCTCGCCCATGATGGTAAGCCAGCCCGCGATGGTGAGATAGCCGGTGCCCGACGACGCCGGGTTCGGCATCACGATCGAGTCCTTGTATTCGGGCTTGATAAGGTCGGCCCAGCTCGCCGGCTTGGGCTTCTTGTTCTTCTCCGCCTCGGCGGTGTTGAAGCACACCACGGCGAGATAGGCGTCCATGCCGACCCAGGTGTCCGGCGTCTTGCCGCTGCGGAAGATCGGCTTCAGCTTGTCGGCGCCGACCGGCGTGTAGGGTTCGATCATGCCCATGCCCGCCATCAATCCGAGGCTGGACGCCGCCAGGCCCCACACCACGTCGGCCCGCGGGTTGTCCTTCTCGGCGACCAGCTTGGCGGTCACGACGCCAGTTGAATCGCGCACCCAGGCGATCTCGATGGTCGGGTTGTCGGCCTCGAAGGCCTTCTTGAAGGGCTCGAGCTGCTCGTTCTCGATCGCCGTATAGACGGTGAGCTTCGTCTTCTGGGCCAGCGCAGCCCCGCTGGTCAGCGCCACGGCCGCCAGGGCAGCGCCCCCCAGCATTGCGGCACGGCGCATGGTTGCAAATATCCTCATGTTCGATCCCCCTGGTTCGGTCACCCTTCGACCGTCCTCGCTACACGCACACTATGATGGTTTCGTTGCAGCGATACACAAAACCTTAACATGGGGCTGGGGACCGGCAAGCGCGGCATGGTAGTTTGCCGGCAAAAGGAGACGAAAATGGATGGCACGCCGCTCAAGGCGCGATCCCCCCTGACGCCAGAGCTGGCCCGCCTGGTCGCCGAGCACCGCTCCGGCGGCCCCTTGGTGAGCGATTTCTATGTGACGCCCGAGGTTTTCGACGCCGACTTGGCACGGATTTTTCACCGCCATTGGGTTTTCGCCGGCTACGCCTTCCAGGTTGCCAAGCCGGGCGATTTCTTCACTTGGCGGCTAGGGGCTGAGTCGATCATTGTCGTGCGTGATCGCGACGGCGAGATCCGCGCCTTTCACAATGTCTGTCGCCACAGAGGCTCGATCATCTGCAAGACCGAGCACGGCAGCACCCATCGCTTCGTCTGCCCCTATCATCGCTGGACCTACGAGCTCGACGGCAGCCTGGTGCTCGATACCAGACGCGAGTTCGGCGTCGACCGCGACACCCTCGCGCTGCGCCCGGTGGCGCTCGAGAATGCAGCCGGCCTGCTGTTCGTCTCCCTGGCCGACTCGCCGCCCGATTTTTCCGCCGCGCTGGCCACCATCCGCCGCAAGATGAAACCGCACGCCATCGAGCGCGCCAAGATCGCCCATCAGGTCGACTACGTCGTCAAGGCGAACTGGAAGATCGTTTTCGAGAACAATCGCGAGTGCTACCACTGCCCACCCAACCACAAGGAATACAACACGGCAGCCTACGACGTGCAGCGCGACCTCGCGATGCTCGACCCGACACAGCAGCCGGCCATGGACGCGATCGTGGCGCGCGCCAATGCCCGCTTCCGGGCGCTCGGCCTCGACGAGGGCGATGCCATGTCGACCATGACCGGCGCCTCGTGGCGCTGCCATCGCACGCCGGTGATGGAGGGCTTCGTCACCCAGAGCCTCGACGGCAAGCCGCTGTCCTGCCTGATGGGCGACATCAAGGAATGGGACTCGGGCACCTTGCGCACCACCGTGTTCCCGAACTTCTGGCAGCACACGAATTGCGACTACGCCGCCGCCTCGCGCATCACGCCGGTCGGGCCCGACGAGACGCATGTGCGCGGCTACTGGCTGGTCGATGAGAAGGCGGTCGAGGGCCGCGACTACACGATCGACCGCCTGCTGCCGATCTGGGACATCACCAACCGGCAGGACTGGACGATCTGCGAAGACCAGCAGCAGGGCGTCAGCTCGCACGCCTACCTGCCGGGGCCCTTCTCCCTGGTCCGCGAACGCAACGTCGCGCACTTCCTCAACTGGTATCTCGGCGAGCTGCGCGCGTGAGCGTTCCATCGCAGGCCCGCATCGTCGTGATCGGCGGCGGTGCGGTGGGCTGCTCCATCGCCTATCACCTGGCCCAGCTCGGCCAGCGCGACGTGCTCGTGCTGGAGAAGAGCGGCCTGACGCACGGCTCGACCTGGCATGCCGCCGGCCTGGTTGGCCAGCTACGCAGCAAGCGCAACCTGACGCGCCTGATGCAGTACAGCGCCCAGCTCTACGGCAGGCTCGAGGCCGAAACCGGCCAGGCGACGGAATGGAAGCCGGTCGGCAGCCTGCGCCTCGCCTCGTCGCCTGAGCGCTGGAGCGAGCTAAAGCGCATGGCGACGACGGCACGCAGCTTCGACTTCGAGCTGCACACGCTCTCGCCCAAGGAATCACAGGAAAAGTTTCCACTGATCACACCCGACGGCATCGTCGGCGCAGTGTTCGTGCCGACCGACGGCTCGGTCGAACCGTCCAGCCTGACCATGGCCTATGCCAAGGGCGCGCGCGCCGGCGGCGTGCGCATCGTCGAGAACGTGCTGGTCACCGGTTTCGAGGCAACAGGCCGGCGCATCACCCGCGTACTCACCGACCAGGGCGCGATCGCCTGCGAGATCGTGGTCAATGCCGCCGGCATCTGGGCGCGCGACGTCGCGCACATGGCCGGCGTCAAGGTGCCGGCCGGCGCCGTCGAGCATCAGTACCTGATCACCGAGAAGAGCGAGGCGATCCCCAAGGGCCTGCCGACATTGCGCGACCCCGACCGCATCTTCTATCTCAAGCCGGAGCCCGGCGCCCTGGCGATCGGCGGCTGGGAGAAAGGCACGCCCACCTTCGGCGCCAGCGGTGTGCCGTTCAACTTCGGCCGCGAGCTCCTGCAGCCTAACCAGGAGCGTCTCGAGCAGTTCGTATTGCCCGCCGCCGAGCGCCTGCCGATCCTGAACGAGCTCGGCATTCGTACCGTGATCAATGGGCCGATCCCGATCTCGCCCGACGGCGAGCCGATCATGGGTCTGGCACCGGAGCGCGACAATTTCTACGTCGCCTGTGGCTTCACCTCGGGGATCGCGGCCTCCGGCGGCGCCGGCAAGGCGATGGCGGAGTGGATCGTCGAGGGCGAACCCGGCCTCGACCTGTGGGCGTTCGACGTGCGCCGCTTCGGCAGCCATCACATGAGCGCCCGGTACCTCGCCGAGCGCAGCGTCGACAGCTACTGGCGCTACTACCAGATCCATTATCCGATCGAGGAGTTGCACACGGCGCGCGGCGGCCGGCGCTCGCCGCTCTATCCGCTGCTGCAGGCAAAGAACGCGGTGTTCGGCTCGCGCTTCGGCTGGGAGCGGCCGAACTGGTTTGCCCCGGCCGGCAGCGAGGCGGTCGACCGGCCCTCCTTCGAGGGACGGCCGAACTGGTTCGCCGCGGTCGGCAACGAGTGCCGCGCCGCCCGCGAGCGTGCCGTGCTGATCGACCAGAGCTCGTTCTCGAAATACGAGATCGGCGGACCGGGCGCGCTGGCCGCCCTGCAGCGCCTGGCTGCCAACGACCTCGACAAGCCCAGGGGCACGCTCACCTACACCCAGCTGTGCAACGAGCGCGGCGGCATCGAGGCCGACCTCACCTTCGCCCGGCTCGACGAAGACCGCTTCTACATGGTGACCGGCAGCGCCTTCGGCGTGCGCGACATGGGATGGATCAGGAAGCACCTGCCGGCCGACGGCTCGGTGACGGTGCAGGAACTGACCTCGGCCCGCGCCACCATCAATCTCGCCGGCCCGCGCGCGCGCGACATCCTGCAAAAGGTCGCCGACGGCGACGTAAGCAACGATGCCTTCCCCTACATGAACGCGCGGAACTTGTGCATCGGCTACGCCCCGGTGCTGGCGCTGCGTGTCACCTATGTGGGCGAGCTCGGTTACGAGCTCCATCTGCCGACCGAGTACGCTGCGCACGTCTACGAATTGCTGTGGGCCGCCGGCGGCGCGTTCGGCATCGTCGACGCCGGCTACCGCGCCATCGATTCCTTGAGACTGGAGAAGCGTTACCTCTACTGGGGCGCCGACATCACGCCGGACTACACGCCCTACGAGGCGGGCCTCGGCTTCGCCGTATCGCTGAAGAAGAACGCCGATTTCATCGGCCGCGCCGCCCTCGAGAAGGCCCATGCCATGGGCCCCAGGCGGCGCCTGATCACCCTGCTGGTCGACGCCGAAATCCAGCTCTACGGCGGCGAGGCGATCCGCCGCAACGGCAAGGTTCTGGGCGTCACCTCGTCGGCCGGTTGGGGCCACACCATCGGCAAGGCCATCGCCTTCGGCTACGTCCCCACCGAAGAATCCGGCCACCCCGACTACGAGATCGAAGCCTTCACCCGCCGCCATCCCGCCCGCCGCATCGCGGGCGCGGCGGTCGATCCGGAACGCAGGAAGATCCTCATATAAGCCTTCTTCCCCAGCTTCGCTGGGGAGGTGTCGCCGTCTTACGGCGACGGAGAGGTCATGGTCTTAGACCGACGGCGGCTCGTCCGCTTATGCTCTCATGAGCGGGCGAGTCGCCGTCGGTCCACATGAGCGCATCTTTCGCGCCCATGTCTTCGAGGACCATCGACCAAGTGGCACGAGCAACTCGTAGAGCTGTCTTCCCATTGAGGTCGGGCAATAGCCGTCGCCAGTTCTCTCGATCAGCAGAGCGGCGTGAAGTTCTCCAAGCCGGGTATTCAGGACTGACGGCGACAGCGTTTCGCAATGCTTCTGAAGCTCGCGAAAGGTGCACGGACCGATGCGGCACAGGACCCACAATATGCCCATGGCCCATCTGCGACCAAGCAGGTCGAAGAGCGCCATCACTGGAACGCCGCTGCTCGAGCCTCTGACGGGCTCGCCGGGCAACGGGATCGTCCGCGGCCTTCCTCGCCTGGCCATGACCTTGTCTCTCCTTGCTTTCTGCTACGAATATCGTAGCATTCAGCCAACCTGAACAACAGCTCTGCGAAATGCCGGCAGATGACGAAGCTCTACTATTATCCTGGCTTCATAAGCCTCGTGCCGCACATTCTTCTCGAAGAGATTGGCATGGAATACGAGCTGGCCTTCGTCAATCTTCATGGCAATGCGCACAAGCGACCGGAGTTCCTGTCGATCAACCCCAACGGCCTGGTTCCTGTCCTGGTCGACGGCGAACTCGTCCTCTACGAAAGTGCCGCGATCTGTCTCCATCTTGTGGACGGTCATCCGGGAAAGGGCCTGGCGCCACCACAGGGAAGCGTTGAGCGGGCGCACTTCTACAAGTGGCTGATGTGGCTAGCGACGACGTTGCACCCGGCCGTCTCGATGTACCTGCATCCCACCAAGTGGGGAAGTAGCCCGGATACGCTCGCCGAGCTCGGATCTTCCGCTGAGTCGAAGGTGGTCGGCATGCTCGACATTCTTGACAGCACGCTGGAAGCCAATGGTGGTCCTTGGCTCCTGGGAACATCCTACTCGGCTATCGACGCCTACGCCCTGACGCTTTGTCGATGGACGCGCGGGATGCCACGTCCGGGAGCGAGCTGGCCGCATTTCGGGGAACATGCACGCCGCGTCCTCCAACGGCCTGCCGTCATGCGCGCCATTCGGCAGGAACACCTTTCCGAACCTTGGATATAGCGGCTGCGCCCTTTTCGGGTGGACACCCCGGGGGCTAGGAGGAGCGCTCCTTCCCCAGCGTCTCCGCGACGGCGCTGAGCCAGCGGCGGACCACGCGTTCGTCGTCGCGGCCGATCAAGCCGCTGATCCGATCCTCGATCGCATTCACGCGGGCGCGGCAGCGTCTGAGCAGCGCCCGGCCCGCGGCGGTCGCCTCGAGCTGGAGGATGCGGCCATGCACGGCGTGCGCCGACTTCGCGATGGCGCCTGCCTTCTCGAGGTTGTGCACGATCACGTTGATGGTCTGCGGCGTCAGGAAGGTGAGCCGCGCCAGGTCAGCGCCCGATACGCCGGGATAGGCCGCGATCATGGTCAGCACGGCAAATTGCGGTACCGTCACGTCGAGATCGGCCAGCGCCTTCTCCATCGCCGCGCGCACCGCGACATTGGCCTGGCGCACCAGGTAACCCAGATGGCCCTCCGGCCCGCGCTTGCCCTCGCCCGGCTTGGGGATCGCGACGCTCGTCTTGCGACTCATATCAGACCAGCCCCGGCTCACCCGCCGCCGAAGACCTTCTTGAGCTCGGGCGTCGGCATGGTGTCGCGCATCCAGGTGAAGCTGCCGGCCTTCATCGCCCGCGCACCCTTCATGAAGGCGGCCAGCGCGAGCCGTGACAGCGCGCCGCCGACACTCACGCGCTTGACGCCAGCTGCCTCGAGCTGATCCACGGTGAGATCGGGATCGCCGGCGCTCATCACCATGTTGAGTGGCTTGCCGATCTCGGCCACGACCTTCCTGATGGTCGCGACGTCGCGCAGGCCGGGCGCATAGAGCACGTCGGCACCGGCCTTCTCGAAGGCTTGCAATCGCCGGATCGTGTCGTCGAGATCGTTGCGCCCGCGGATCAGGTTCTCTGCCCGTGCCGTGAATGTGAACGGCGTGTCGAGCGAGCGCGCCGTCTCGACGCCGGCGGCCACACGCTCGACCGCGTGGTTGAAGTCATAGATGCGCTCACCGCTCCAGTCTTCGATCGAGCCGCCGGCGATGCCCACCGCGGCGGCGTCGCGCAGGATCGAGGCCGCCTCCTTCGGGTCGTCAGCGTAGCCGTTCTCGAGATCGGCATTGACCGGCAGGTCGGTCGCGCCGGCGATGATCCGGCAATTCTCCAGAAGCTCGGCGCGACTCACCGAACCGTCGCCATCGACCCGGCCGAGCGCGTTCGACATGCCGAGGCTCGTCGTGGCCAGCGCCTCGAAGCCCAGGGACTCCAGGAGCTTGGCCGTCCCGGCATCCCACGGGTTGGGCAGCAGAATGATTCCGGCGCGGGCATGCAGCGCGCGGAACAGAGCACCTTTTTCGGCTTGAGTGCGCATCGTCGGGCCTCCATGAGAAGCGGCAAGGAGAGAACACGAATGGACATCGCCACGCAACGGGAGCTCGCCCGATTGTTAGCCGATCTGCGGCGCAGCGGACGTCAGCAGAGCGGCCTCGATCCGCGGCTGCTGCCATCCGACCCTGCCACCGCCTATCGCGTCGCCGCGCTGGTCGAGGAGGAACTTGGCTGGTCCGTCATTGGCTGGAAGATCGCCGCCGCGAAGGAGGAGATGCAGAAGGCGCTGCGCACCGACTCGCCGATTTACGGCCGCGTCTTCGCGCCGCTGATCAAGCCGTCGCCGGCGACGTTCGAGCGCGCCCGGCTGGCGAGCCCGATCCCCGAAGTCGAGTACGAGGCGAAGCTTGCCGCCGACTTGCCACCGCGCAAAAGACCCTACACCGTCGAGGAAGTGGGCGACGCGGTCGCCTCGCTGCATCCCGGCATCGAGATGGCGGAGTGCCGCTTCATCCACGACTCGGCCTTTCCGCCGCTGCCCGCCATTCTCGCCGACGGCGCCGGCTCGGGCACGATCGTCTACGGCCCCGCGATCGAGGGCTGGCGCACGCGCGACATCGCGGGCCAGCCGGTGACCCTCGCCTGCAACGGCACAGTACGCCGGACCGGCACAGCCGCGGCGGCACTCGACCATCCGCTGGTGCCGCTCACCTGGCTCGCCAACGAGCTCTCGCGCACCGGCATCGGCCTGAAGGCCGGCCAGATGGTCAGCACCGGCACCCTCACGGGCATGCTGGCACCCAAGCCGGGCGAAACCTTCGTCGCCGATTTCGGTCCATTCGGCTCCGTGACGGTCGTCGTCACCTGACCGACTCGCCGGCCGTTCGAGACCCTCAGGCTTCGGCGGCAGACGAAGCACCGGACACTCGAGGTGGCGCAGCGTAGGCGGGTCGAAGGCCAGGCAGGATCGTGCGATGAGCGATGATTGGAAGAGCTTCCGGGTGAAGCCTGACGAGGGCAATTGGGAGCCCGCAAGCTACAACGTCAAATGGCAGGATGGTCGCGAGTACGGGCGGTGGCGGCGCGTGCTCAGACGACACAGCCATGGGCTCACGGTGATCTCCCGCTACACGGCGCCACCCGGCAAGGCAGGTGCACGAGATCGCGCCCGTCGTTCCGGTAGAGCTTCCAGGGCTGACGTGACGTCCCACGGGAACTGTAACTCCCATCCGCCGTTCTTGTCTGACGCGCTCGCGTCGGACAGGGAGGCGTGTCGCAATTCCGTCCACTTGGTTGGCTAGGCAAGGTGAATGGTCCTGGCGCGCAGAGATTGCCTGTCTCTATCCTTGGGAGTTCACGATGGCCGAACCTGCTAGGCACGCGAAATTGGTTCGAGGGGCAGGTTTGTCGTTGCTGCTGCTCGTCGTGCTCGGCGCCTGCGCAACGGTGCCGATGGGAACCCCACAAGAGGATCAGGAGGCGAAGCGCTTCGATCAGCCAGCGCCGGACAAGGGCGCGCTCTATGTCTACCGCTCCGGCTGGATGGGATCTGCCCGCGCGATCGATGTGACAGTCGTCGGCGGCGCCAAGGCGGAGCTTGGGACAAATACCTACCTGCGGCTCGAGGGGCCGCCCGGTACCATCGAGATCGATTGTCGATATGGCGACAAGACGAACGCCGGACAGGTGCAGATCACCGACGGTCAGACGCGCTACGTCGAAGTCTCGGTAAAAGTCGGCTTATGGCTGCCGTCGTGCGAGGTGGCGGAAGTCTCCCCCGATCAGGGGCGGGCTGCCGTCCTGGCCTCTCGGCGCGTCGCGATCCAGTAACGGAAATCGCGACACGCCACGGTCGGAAGACCGGGCAACGCGGTCCTTGCCCCCAGTCCTGGCCTAGACTAGTAGCCGCGATTCGGTGTCGTCGCCGCACCGATTGCAGCGCCGCCGAGGCCCCCTACCACAGCTCCGGCAATCGGATTGCCCACCGTCGAGCCGACGACGGCGCCAGTCCCGGCGCCGATTGCGCCACCCGTGAGCGCCCGATCCGTCGGGTTGTTGCCGCAAGCAGATGTGACGAGGGCCAAGCCGGCCACGAGGACGACGCATGCAATCTTCGACATGTGCGAGGCTCCTGACAGTAGAGCCCGTACCGTAAGGCCAGACATTCACACGTCTCCCGTGACAGAGGTTTCCGTACATCCTGCTTACGAGTGAGATTGTGTCCGGAAGGTGTCCGCATCGCTTATTTTGCCGGCGAAGCCTTCATCGTCGGTTTCGAACTCTCCGGCTCAGTGAGCCGCCGCGTCATCCGACCGCGGCGATCACGACACGAACGATCCGCAGTAACGCGACCTGCCGGGCGGCATATTCCGGGGTGCCAGGCGCATGACGCGCTCGGTGTCGACCGGCTGCGGCAGCGGCGCCGAGTAGCCCGCCTGCCGCACGATCTCCTGGGCTGTACGATGGCCTTGCTGTGCGGCCTTGACTAGCCACGCGAAGCCCTGCTCGCGATCAAGCGGCTCGTCCGGTCCGACGAGCAATGAGCGACCGAGATTGAACATCGCATTGGGATTGCCGCGTTCGGCCGCTTGCCGCCACAGGCTGCGGAACTCCTCGACGTCGCGCGGCACGCCCTTGCCTTCGGAATGCAGGATGCCGAGGTTGTTGAGGCCGCGCGGATCGCCCGATACGGCCGCGCGGCAGAACCAATGCACCGCCTCGCCGATGTCCGCTTTCACGCCGGTGCCGAACCAGTATTTATAGCCCACCGCGTTCATGCCTTCGGCGTTGTCCTGCCGGGCCGAGAGCAGATAGAGCCGCAGGGCATTCGCCTGATTGATTGGTACGCCATGCCCACGCGCGTACAGGTAACCGAGATTGACCTGGGCATCGGAATCACCTGAATCCGAAGCGGCCTTCAACAGACGGTATGCCGTGGCGTTGTCGCCCTGGTTGTAGGCGCGTATACCGGCCTCGGTCGACGCATTGACATCCTGTGCCGTCGCCGCTGGAATGAACCACAGGCCGACCAGCAGGAGCGCCGTCGCCCCGAGGTGACCGAGGACGCGCCGACCCACCCTTCACCTTCCGGGATTGGAGAACACCATCGCCTCGTCTTGCACCGAGCCGAAGCGCAGGCTCAGGAGATCGAGCACGTAGTTCTGATAGAGCTTCCACGGCCGGCGCGAGCCCTGCTTGGGCGCCTGCGCCAGTGCGCGCTGGATGTAGCCGGAGGAGAAATCGACCCACGGCTCTTCCTCGAGCGTCGGATCGGCGTTCCGGGGCGCGCACTGACGAAAGCCATGGCGATCCATGTGGTTCAGCAGGCGGCAGACGTACTCGCATACCAGGTCGGCCTTCAGCGTCCACGAGGCGTTGGTGTAGCCGAACACCGACGCCAGATTGGGCACGTCGCTGTACATCATGCCCTTGTAGAGAAAGGTCCGCGCCGGATCGACGGCGCGGCCGTCGACCGAGAACTTGACGCCCCCCAGCGGGATCAGCACCAGCCCGGTCGCCGTCACGATCAGGTCAGCCGCGAGATCGCCGCCCGCTTTCAGTTTCAGGCCGGCCTCGGTGAACGTCTCGATGTGATCGGTCACGATCGAAACCTTGCCGGCGCGGATGGCGCGGAAGAAATCGGCGTCGGGCACCAGGCAGAGGCGCTGGTCCCACGGCTTGTAGCGCGGCGTGAAGTGAGTGGCGATGTCGTAGTCGGGCCCCAGCATCTGGCGAACACCGCCCAGCAGCAGGCGCGTCACCTTGTCGGGTCGACGCTTGCACAGCCGATAGAAATACATGCCGAGCAGCACGTTCTTCCAACGCGTCGCCCTGTAGGCGAGGCCGAGCGGCAGATGACGCCTGAGCCTGTTGGCGAACGAGTCCTGGCTCGGGCGCGCCACCATGTAGGTGGGTGAGCGCTGCACCATGGTGACGTGGCCCGCCGTCTCGGCCATCGCCGGCACCAGCGTCACCGCCGTGGCGCCGCTGCCGATCACCACGACACGCTTGCCGGCGTAGTCGATGTCGTCCGTCCACTTCTGCGGATGGACGATCCGGCCCCTGAAGCGGTCGATGCCCTCGAAGTCCGGCAGGTAACCCGCGGCGTAGTCGTAGTAGCCGCTGCACATCCACAGGAAGCTGCAGGTGAGCCGGATGGGCTCGCGCGCCTCGCCGCGTTCGCCCTGGCCTCGCTCGACCTCGACCGTCCAGCGCGCATCAGGCGTCGACCAGTGGGCGGCGACGACGCGATGGCCGTAGCGGATCCGTTGATCGATGCCGCTGTCGCGCGCCACCTCGCGAATGTAGGAGAGGATCGACGGACCGTCGGCGATCGCCTTGGCATCCTTCCACGGCCGGAAGCGGTAGCCCAGCGTGTGCATGTCCGAGTCCGAGCGCACGCCGGGATAGCGGAACAGGTCCCACGTGCCGCCGCTCGCCGCGCGCCCTTCGAGGATCGCGTAGCGCTTGCCCGGACACTCCTTCTGCAGATGCCATGCCGCGCCGATGCCCGATAGGCCGGCGCCGACGATCAGCACATCGACGTGCTCGATGCCTGCAGGTTGGGGGACGAGCGCATCCATGGCCTGAGCTTCGTCGAGCGGCGCGCCGCCCGCAACCATCGACCAAGCCTACTCGAACGACGAGAAGTGCAGGTGCTGGATGGTGTTGACCAGCTTGGTGAGCCGATTGCGTTGCGACTGGTCGAGCGGCTGGTCGTCGGGCTGCGATTGGAAGACGAGCTCGGCCTCCTCGAGCTGCTTCACCAGCTTGAACGCTTCACTCGCCTTCTCCTTCTCCGTCCCGGCCAGCAGCGGCATCAGGCCCATGTAGAGCGACCCCAGGCTACGATTCTGCAGCTCGGGCGACAGCGGGATCGTGCTCTTGAAGATGCCGTCGAGGGCCGCCTTGGCATCGCCCACCGTCTTGGCCCGCCGCAGCAGGAAGGTCATGTTGTCGAGCCGGTGGTGGATCTCGAAACGGTGCGTGCTGAGGGTCTGGCGGTTCTGCAACCGGGCTTCGTGATCGTGCTGGATTTGCTGGATGACGGCCGCGCCGCCGGTCAGCACCACCGACGACAGCAGCCACATGCCCAGTGAGCTGTTGAGGAACTCGAACAGCTTCGTGCCCAAGCCTTGCTTGGGCGGTGGCGCCGCTGGTGCCGGCGGCGTCGCAACCGCGACAGCCTCGGCCTCGAGGGACTTGCGGATGGTCTGGCGATAATGCTCCTCGGCGGCAATGCGCTTCAGCTCATCGTCCGTCAGCATCGTCGCCGCCTACTCCTTCATGAAGGCGTTGAGATCGGGTGTCGGGATGGCGCGGTCGAGATAGGTGAACGTGCCTCTCTCCTTCACCTCCTTCGCCGCATCCAGGAGGCCGGTCATCGCCGCCCGATAGAGCGAGGTGGCGAGGCTGATCCGCTTGACGCCCGCCGCCTGGAGATCGGCCTTGGCGAACGACCGGCCCTTGATGCCGACCATGAAGTTGAACGGCTTGGCGAGCGAACTGCACACCTTCCTGACGGCGTCGAGGTCGGGCAGGCCGGGCGCCATCAGCACGTCGGCGCCCGCCGCCTCGAAGGATTTCAACCGCTTGATGACCTCGTCGAGGTCGGGCGTGCCGCGCAGGAAACCCTCGGCGCGGGCGGTCAGCACGAAGGGGAAGTCGAGCGCACGCGCCGCCTTCACCGCGGCGGCAACGCGGGCGGTGGCGGTCTCGACGTCATAGAGTGGCGCCGCGCGATTGCCGCTCGCATCCTCGATCGAGCCGCCGACAAGGCCGACGCCGGCGGCCTGCCGGATGGTCTCGGCCGCCGCGTCGGGGCCGTCGCCGAAGCCCTTCTCGAGGTCGGCAGAGACCGGCAGATCGCAGGCCTCGACGATCAGCTTCGCATTGGCAAGCGCCTCCTCGCGCGTGACCTTGCCGTCGCGCTTGCCGAGCATGCCCGCCTTAGCGCCGCTCGAGGTCGCCAGCGCCTCGAATCCCAGGCCAGCCAGCATGCGGGCCGACCCGGCATCCCATGGATTGGCAATCACGAAGGCGCCCGGTGCCTCGTGCAGGGCGCGAAACTTCTTGGCTTTCTCGGCCTGGCTGACGCTCATGGGGTTTCCCTCCGTTCACACGAACCTGCCCGCCCCTCGCGGGCGACGCGGCCGCAGTTTGTCGAAATCGAGGCCCCCGATGCAACGAGGAATGTCACTGCGCCAATGCAGGAGTACCAGCGTCAGCTCGGCTCGCGTCAGCTCGGCTTGATGTTGCCCTTCACGATCACGTCGGCCCAGCGCTTCATCTCGTTGGGCATCTTGGTCAGCACCTCGGCTTGCGGGCCACCGGCCGGCACGATGCCGAGCTTCAGCATGCGCTCGCGGAAGTCGCCGTCGCCGACCACCTCGTTGCCGAGCTGGTTGAGCCGGACGACGATCTCGGGGGACACGGCCTTGGGCGCGAACAGCGTGTAATTGGTTGCCGATTCGAAGCCCGGCACGCCCGCTTCCGCCATGGTGGGGACATCGGGCAGCAGCGGCGAGCGTGCCTTGCTGGTGACGGCGAGGCAGCGCACCTTGCCCGCGGCGATGTGAGGCAAGTGGGCCAGCACGTTGTCGATCGAGACCTGGACGCGATTCTCGTAGAGGTCAGCCTGGAAGAAGCTGGTGCCCTTGTAGGGCACGTGAGTCATCTCCGCGCCGGTCATCTACGTTGTCGATCGAGACCTGGACGCGATTCTCGTAGAGGTCAGCCTGGAAGAAGCTGGTGCCCTTGTAGGGCACGTGAGTCATCTCCGCGCCGGTCATCTGCTTCAGCATCTCGTAATTGAGATGGATCAGGCCGCCGAAGCCCGACGAAGCATAGGACAGCTGGCCTGGCTTTGCCTTGGCGAGCGCGATCAGGCCCTGGACATTGGTCACGGGCAGGCTCGGTGTCACCAGCACGGCGACCGTGCCGTTGCCAATCTCGACGATCGGCACGAAATCCTTCGCCATGTCGAAGCTGAGATTCTGATGGAAGTACGGCGCGATCGAATAATCCACCATGCTGCCGATCATCAGCGTATAGCCGTCCGGCGCGCTGCGCGCCAGGGCGGCGCCGCCGATCGTGCCGCCGGCGCCGGGCTGGTTGTCGACCACGATGGGCTGGCCGAGCTTGGCCGCCACCTTTTCTGAGACGGCGCGCGCTACCGTGTCGACGCCGCCGCCCGGCGGATAGGGCGCGATCATGCGAATCTGCTTGGCCGGCCAGGCCTGCGCCCCGGCCGCGGCGGGCAGCGCGAGCGTGAAGGCCGATGCCGCCATCAGCCGGCGGCGCGAAAGCATGGAGATTGTCATTGGGGTCCTCGATCCAGTTCTCTCCTCGTAAGGACGGCCGCGCCGTTTGTCACGAGGTCGCCCTGCTGTCGACGCTCCTCGAGATGCCGCGCCAGCCGCCCCCAAGGGGAGCGAGAGCGACGCGCAAGCGTCTGCATGATGCTTATCGCCGACAGCAAGATCCTGGTCGCCCCACCCGGGCGCCGACGCTAGCCTTCAGCCTGGTTATTGCTTGCTCATCGCCGGGAGCGCGCTCCAGCGACGAGTTCTTGTAGTATTGAGAGAACCGAGATGATCCGTCGCCGCACCTTCGCCAGGACTGCTGGCACCATCGCTGCCGCCGCGTTGGTTGCCGCGCGCAGCGCCCGCGCACAGCCGGGACCCTGGCCGGGCAAGGTGATCCGTATCGTCTGCGGTTTCAGCGTCGGCACCACGACCGACCTTTTGGCACGGCTCCTTGCGGCCAGGCTCACCGAGCGGCTGGGCGCCTCGGTGGTGGTCGAGAACCGACCGGGCGCCGGCGGAACGATCGCGGCCGCGCAGGTCGCCCGCGCCGTTCCCGACGGGCACACGCTGATGCTCGCCTCGCTCGCCCTAACGCTGGCGCCCCGCCTGTTCAACAACCTCACCTTCCGGCCGATCGAGGATTTCCAGCCGATTGGCATGATGGGATATGCCCCCAACGTGATGCTCGCCGGCCTCAACGTGCCGATCACCTCGATCGCCGAGCTGATTGCCGAGGCCAAGAAGGAGCCCGGCAAGCTGCGCTATGCCTCCTCGGGGCCGGGCTCGGGCTCGTGGATCGGCTGCAAGCTCCTTGAGGTGAAGGCCGGCATCGTGCTCGAGGAGGTGCCCTACGCCTCGACCGCGCAGGCGACCAACGACGCTTTGGGCGGCCAGGTCGAATTGCACTGCCCCAGCCTGGCCGGCGGCATGCCGCTGGTGAAGGACGGTCGCCTGCGTCCGCTCGGCGTCACCAGCGCCAAACGCAGCGCCGCCGCGCCCGAGATTCCCGCGATTGCCGAGACCGTGCCCGGCTACGACGCCTCGGCCTGGTACGGCGTGGTCGGGCCGGCCGGCATGCCCGAACCCATCGTCCGCCGCCTGAGCGAGGAGATGCAGACCATCCTGAACGATCCGTCCGTGCAGCTGACGCTGCGCACGGCGGGCCTCGATGTCGAGGCCGGCGGCGCCGGGACACTACGCACCGTCATGGCAGATGCCCTGGTGAGCGGGAACGACTTGATGGACCGCATCGGCTATCGTCCGCACTAGAGCTGAAGCTTCGAGGGAGACAGGACCATGGCGGCAGAGACCCAGACGGCCCGCAGCGAGGGCGAGACCTACGCTCAGCGCCCTGCCCTGCGCGGTACGCGCCACATGGTGTCGGCCGGCCACTACGGCGCGGCCCATGCCGCCTTCGCCATCCTCGAAGCAGGCGGCAACGCCGTCGACGCGGCGGTGGCGGGCGGCATTGCGCTCGGCGTCCTGCAGCCCGACATCGTCAACGTGGCCGGCGTCGCGCCCATCCTGGTGCGCATGGCCGACGGCGTGGTGTGGAACATCGAAGGCCTCGGCTACTGGCCGGCTGCCGCCGATCCCGAGCTGTTCGTGCGCAAGTATGGCGGCGCCATTCCGGAAGGCGTGCTGCGCACCGTCGTGCCGGCCGCGCCCGACGCCTGGATCACGGCGCTGAAGCGCTTCGGCACGATGAAGTTCGGTGAGGTCTCGGCGGCTGCCGTTCGCTTCGCCGAAGGCTTCCCGATGTATCCGCTGCTCTCCGATATGATCGCGGCGCGGCGCGACAAGTACGCCAAGTGGGCATCGAGCGCCTCGATCTATCTGCCGGGCGGGCAGCCGCCCAAGGTCGGCGACCTGTTCGTCCAGGCCGATCTCGCGCGCTCGCTCACCTACATGGCCGACGAGGAGAAAGCGGCGCTCGCCCGCGGCAGCGATCGCATTGCCGGCCTCGAGGCGGCCCGCGCGGCCTTCTACAAGGGCGACATCGCGCGCGCGATCGTCGACTACCATCGCCAGGAAGGCGGCTGGATGTCGGCGGCGGACCTTGCCGGCTACAGCTCGCCGGTCGAGCGCGCGCCGTCGGTGCGTTTCGCCGGCACCGAGGTGTTCACCTGCAACGCCTGGTGCCAGGGCCCGGTGCTTGGCCAGGCGCTGAACATCATCGATCACTCGGCGCTCCTGGCCGCCGGCCACAACTCGCCCGATTACCTGCACATGGTGGTCGAGGCGCTGAAGCTCGCCTTCGCCGATCGCGAAGCCTTCTATGGCGATCCGCGCCATGTCGACGTGCCGCTCGACGGCCTGCTCGATCCCGAATACGGCACCCAGCGTCGCGCCCAGATCGATTCGCGGCGCGCCTGGCCCGAGATGCCGCCGCACGGTATGCCCATCGGTGCAACGATCTCAGCTGGAGCGATGACTCCCGGCGCCGCGCTCGCCGCTTCCGCGTTGCGCCAGGACGGCGCTCCGACCGGCCTGCCGCGCGACACGTCGTACATCTGCGTCGTCGATCGCTGGGGCAACACGGTCTCGGCGACGCCCAGCGACGTATCGTCCGAATCGCCGATCATTCCCGGCACCGGCCTCTGTCCGTCCTCGCGCGGCTCGCAATCCTGGACCACCGAAGGCCATCCCAGCCGCCTCGCCCCCGGCAAGCGGCCGCGGCTCACGCCGGCACCTGCCCTGGCCGTCGCCCCCGGCCGCTACGTCCTGCCGTTCGGCACGCCCGGCGGCGACGTCCAGCAGCAGGCCATGCTGCAGGTGCTGTTGAACATGATGCTGTTCGGCATGGATCCGCAGGACGCCGTCGAGCATCCGCGCGTCGCCAGCTACAGCTTCCCCGACAGTTTCGAACCGCACCCCTACCTGCCGGGGCGCCTGTGCATCGAGGCGCGCATCCCGCGCGAGACCGGCGAGGAACTCGCCCGGCGCGGCCACCAGGTCACGTGGTGGCCGGACCGCATCTGGCGCGCCGGTGCGGTGTGCGCCATCCACGCCGACCTGAAGAGCGGAATCATGACATCCGGCGCCGATCCGCGCCGGGCGAGCTACGCGCTGGGCTGGTAAGCCGAGCCGGCGGCAGGATTCAAATGGCAGCACGTGAGCCTCGAAACTGAGGCTCATGCTGCCATCGAAGGATCAGGTTCATGCTCTTCCGGGCCGCCGGCGTCCCGCCCGCGGTCCAGAAGAGCATGATGAGAAATTCACACGCTCTCAGGATGACATGAAGGGAGTCGCATGGCCGCCTACCCTGGCCAGGGCAGCGACCATGTCTTCACGTTGGTGAAGCTCTTCATCGCCTCGAGCACGCCCTCCTTGTAGCCGAGACCAGAATCCTTGATGCCGCCGAAGGGCGACATCTCGATGCGATAGCCCGGCACTTCCCAGATGTTGACGGTGCCGACCTGCAGCTCGTCGACGAAGCGGGTGACGTAATCGAGGCGGTCGGTGCAGACGCCGGACGACAGGCCGTAGGCGGTGCCGTTGGAAACGCGGATCGCGTCGTCGATATCCCTGACGCGGAGGATGGGGATCGCCGGCCCGAACGTCTCTTCGCGCACCAGCTCGCACGACGGGTCGACGTGATCGACGACCGTCGGCGGAAAAAGCGCGCCACGCCGGTCATTGCCGTGCAGCAGCTTGGCGCCATGGCTCGCCACCGCTTCACTGACACGATTCTGGAACAGCATCGCCGCGCGCTCGTGGATCACGGTGCCGACGTCGGTCTCGGGATCGAGCGGATCGCCGGCCTTGAGCTTCTTCGCCCTGGCGACGACGCGCTCGACGAAGGCGTCAGCGACGCTGTCGATCACCAGGATGCGCTTCACCGCGGTGCAGCGCTGGCCGGAATTCTTGGTGGCGCCGGCGACCGCCAGCTCGGCCGCCTTGTCGAGGTCGGCATCCTCCATGACGATCAGCGGATCGTTGCCGCCCAGCTCGAGCACCAGGCGCTTGTAACCCGCGGTTGCAGCGATGTGCTTGCCGACGCGCACCGAGCCGGTGAAGGTGACGAGATCGGCATGCGGGTCGGTGATCATGGCATCGCCGATGTCGGACGGATTGCCGGTGATGACCGACAGCATCTCCGGCGGCAGCCCGGCCTCGTAGAGCGTGTCGGCGAGGAACAGGGCGGTGAGCGGCGTCAGCTCGGTCGGCTTCAGCACGACGCAATTGTTGGTGGCGATGGCCGGCGCCAGCTTGTGCGCCACCATGTTCAGCGGATGGTTGAACGGCGTGATCGCCGAGATGGCGTTGAGCGGCTGCCGGAGGGTGAAGATCTTGCGCGACTTGCCGTGCGGCGTGAGATCGCACGAGAAGGTCTGGCCGTCATCGAGCAGGCAAAGCTGGCCGGCGAACGTGAACACGTCATAGGCGCGCCCGACCTCGTAAAGCGAGTCCTTCAGGCAGAGCCCCGATTCGAGGGTGATCAAGTGCGACAGCTCCTCCTTGCGCGCCACCAGCAGCTCGGCTGTCTTGAGCAGGATCTGCTGGCGCTGATAGCGCGTCAGCTTTGGCTTGTAGGCGTGGGCGATGCGAAACGCCTCAGCCACGAGCTCCGGCGTGGCGCGCGGCACGCTGCCGACCAGCCGGTTGTCCCACGGAAAACGCACCTCGAGCCGCGCGCCGCTCTCGACCTTCTTGCCGGCGATGCGCAGCGCGTCATGCCGCACGTCCGTGACGGGGCGGGTCAGGGTATCCATGCTTGGCCTCTCCGAGTTCGGTCTCTCAGGCGACGAGATTCAGGGCAAGATCGAAGGCGTCGAAGTTGCGCCAGGCGCGCTGGCCGGCATCAGCCGTCAGCGGACGATTGCAGAGCAGCGGCACTTTCTGCTCAGAAATGCCGCCATGGCTGCGCAGCGGCTCGGTGAGGCCGCTCAGATCGTGGCGCGCCGCCGACGTGCCGAGCACCTTGTGCTTGGTCGAGACGACGACGAGATCGCCCAGTCGATCGGCCGGCAATTCAAAGCGCTTGGCCGCTTCGTCCCTGGAGAGCGCCGTCTCGATCCCAGGCATGGCCGTGAGCTTCGCCGCCATCGCCGCCGCGGTCGCACCGGCCGGCAGATAGACCACGGCGAAGGAGCCGAGCGCGCCATGATGCACGACGTAAGGATCGGTAATCGGCAGAATCACGCGAGCCTTGTCCTTGCCCAGCCAGCCATCGAACAGATCCTGCAGGTAGATGACGTCGGGCTGGTGATTGGCGTCGAACTTGGCGTTCATGCCGTGGTCGGCGGTGAGCGCGATGGTGCAGCCCATGGCGTCGAGCTTGCCCAGGTAGCCATCCATCATGGCATAAAAGTCGTCGGCGACCGGCGTGCCGGGTGCGTGCTTGTGCTGGATGTAATCGGTGGTCGAGAGATACATGATCTGCGGCCGGTCGCGCTCCATCAGCTTGACGCCGGCGGCGAACACAAACTCCGACAGGCCGGCGCTGTAGACATCGGGCACGGCCATGCCGACCAGCTCATTCACCCTGTCGATGCCATTTTCGCCGAGCGTCGCCTTGTCCGACTTTTCCGACGAGAAGCTGCAGGCCTTGCCTGCGCCCAGCGCCAGCCCCTTGCCCAGAAGCCCGCGCAGCTTGTCCTTGGCGGTGACGACGGCGATGCGGCAGCCGGCGCGCTGAAACGACGGAAACAGCGTCTCCACACGCAGGAACTTCGGGTCGTTCATCATCACCTCTTTCCCGCTGTCGGGATCGAGGAAGTAGTTGCCGCAAATGCCGTGGACGGCCGGCGGCTGGCCGGTGACGATCGAGAGGTTGTTGGGGTTGGTGAAGGACGGCACCACGCAGTCGGCGAGCAGGCTGGTGCCGCGTGTCAAAACCTTGCCGAACCACGGCGCGCGGCCGGCCTCGACGGCGCGCTCGATGTAGCCCGGCTCCGAGCCGTCGACACAGACCACGACGGTAGGCTGGCGCGGCAGGCGATAGCGGCGGCCGTTGACGGCGATCTCGCCGCCGCGCGGGGTGAGACTGTCGGGTGCCATGCTGCCTCCTGCTCCTACTCTGCTGCCAGCGCCGGGCCGCCGTTGCTGACGCGCATCTCGTTGAGCACGTCGCGCACCGCGGCCAGCGCGCCCTTCATGTGCTCCGGATAGAGCCGGCCGATGCAGCCCATGCGGAACGAATCGGCGACCGTGAGCTTGCCAGGATAGATCACGTAGCCGCGATCCTTCAGCCCGTCATAGAAGCGCTGGAAGACGAATTTGGGATCGGTCGGCATGTGGAAGGTGACGATGATCGGGGCCTGCAGCCTGTCGCCGAGCAACGTGCGGAAGCCCATGGCGCGCATGCCGTCGATCAGCACCTTGGCGTTGTCGCGATAGCGCTGGCCGCGGCCGGCGACACCGCCTTCTGCCGCGTGCTCCTCTATCGCCTTGCCGAGCGCGACGATGACGTGGATGGGCGGCGTGAAGCGATACTGCCCGGTGCGCGCGAAGGCGTCGGCCTGATCGTGGAGATCGAGCACCAACGTGGTCGCGTTGCCCTTGCACCCGGCGAGCGCCTCGTTGCGGCAGATCACGAAGCCTAGCCCGGGGACGCCCTCGAGGCACTTGTTCGACGAGGCGGCGAGCGCATCGTAGGGGACGCGGCCGGCATCGATCTCGAGCGCGCCAAAGGCGCTCATCGAATCGACCAGCAGGCGCCGGGCATGGCGCGCCACCACGGCCGCGATCTCCGCGATCGGATTGAGGATGCCCGATGTCGTCTCGCAATGGACGGCGAAGACGTGGCTGATCGCCGGGTCGCCAGCGAGCAGACGATCGAGCTTCGCGAGATCGGGCGGCGTGTCCTCCGGCGTCTCCAGCGCTACGGCGGCGCGGCCGGCGATCTGTGCGATCTTGAGGGCGCGCTGGCCGTAGGCGCCGTTGACCAGCACCAGGAGCTTGCCCGTGCGCGGCACGAAGCTGGTGATCATCGCCTCGACCGCGAAGGTGCCCGAGCCTTGCACCGGCACGGTGACGTGGGTACCCGTGGCGCCGGCCAGCTCGGCGATCTTGTCGAGCACCATTCGGTTGATGCGCAGGAACTCGGCATCGC
>NZ_JBGAKA010000003.1:0-286685 GCF_044224635.1 Reyranella sp.
TCCACGCCCCGAACGCAAAAGGTAACTTCCGCGATGCGAGCCTGTTGAGCGGCCATTTGTCGGCGCTTCGCCGCCTCCAGCGGGCTCATCGGCGATAGGGATGGAGTGGCGGATCACGATTTTATCTTCGCCGACGAGGATCTCCTTGACCAGCAACCGCACGATTTTTTGGCGATCGCGGACGTCGATGGATTTCGCCGACGAGCGGAGCCTGGCCAGAAACGCAGCGAGCGTCTCGGCAAGGCGAAGCGTGGCGGCACGGTCACTCGCTTGATCGGCAATCGATTGCAACTCGGCACGAAGGGCCTGTTCACGTTGGCGCAGCGCCGGGCTGCGCTGACGCAGCTCATCGAGCGAGATGAGCTCTTCCTGGAATGCGGTGACCAACCGGTCGAGACTCTTCGTCGTGCGAATGAGTTCACGCTGCAGCGCATCGACACGGCGTTTGGTTGGATCAGAGTGACGCGCCACCTCCAGGCGACGATCGAGTTCGGCTTGGATGAGACTGCGATCCTCGATGAGCTTGACGACCTCGCTCCACACAACCGAATCGAGAAGGTCCTGGCGGATCGGTCGATTGTCGCAGACCGGTCCACCAAGGCGCCGCCAGCCGTCGGAACCCAAACAGCGATAATAATGGATCGTACGTGCGCTTGTTCGGGTCGACGTTCGATAAAGCGCGTAGCTGCACTTGGTGCAGGACACGATGCTTTGAGAGACGCTGGGCTCTACAGTGCGGCGTGGCCCGCGCTTCTTGTTGTCCTGCAGCCGCTCTTGGGCGAGCGCGAAGGCCGTCGCACTGACGATGGCAGGCACCTCGATCTCGATCCACTCGTCGCGCGGTCTGTCGAGGTGGGTGCTGTCGCGTGCAGCGATGCCGCCGCGCAAGCGGAGTTGTCGAGTGATCCGTTGGCGTGTCGCGGCCTTCGTCTTTCCGAAGCAGGCAGTTCCCTTGTACGCAGGATTGCGCAACATCGCCCACACCACCGAGCGCTCCCAGCGAGCGGCTCTGCGCGTCGGAATCTTCTGTTCGTTCAGCAGGCGCGCGATCGCGCCGATGCTGAGCCCTTGCACGGTGTAGCGTTCGTAGACCGATCGGACAATCTCCGCTTCCGTCTCGATCACCGTGTAATACGCGGCCGTTTGATCGCTCTTGCGGACATAGCGATAGCCGTATGGCGCGCCGCTCAAGACACTGATCTGGCCTTCGCGCGCACGGTGGCGTTTGCCGCGACGCGATCGCTCGAGAATTTGCGCCCGCTCGTATTCGGCGATCATACCTTGAAACTGCAACAGCAGGTGGTCTTCAGGAGACGCTGCACGTGGCGCATTGACGAAAAGGACCTCGATGCCGGCGCGCGCGAACTCTTCGATCAGCAGAATCTGATAAGCATACTTGCGGCTCAGTCGATCGGGCGCGAGGACGAGGACGGCGTGGATCTGACCTTCAGCGGCGAGATCGCGCACGCGCTCGAGGCCGGGGCGGACCAAGCTTGCGCCACTATAACCTTGGTCCTCGAACACCCAACCGTCGGGCACGGTGAAGCCTTGGTCGCGAGCGAAGGCGATCAGTGTCGCCGTCTGGCTGGCGATCGTGTTCTCCTCCTTCTGCTTGTCGGAAGAGACCCGAGCGTAAATCGCAGCGATCTTCATCATCGGCTCCTGTCAGCTTGGTTCGCCCGCCCACGACGCGCACGCAGTCGGAGACCAGAATCGCGTAAGCCTGCTCGAGCTTGGCGACGAGCAAACGGTCGTAGGTGTATTCAAGATGGACAGCGCGCGGCTTGACGCGGCGCTCAGCCACGCCGACCGACCGTCGACAAGAAGCTCGCCAATGCCCGTCGCACGATCTCGCTCAAGGTCAGGCCGCTGGCTGCCGAATAGGTATGGAGCTCGCCAATGAGACTGCGTGGAAGCTTGAACGTCGTCGCGAGCGAAGGCTCGGGCACTGGCGTCGGACGCCCGATCGCTTGCGCCTCTTCGAGGTATCGGTAGGCTTGGCGCAAGGAGAGATCGTAGTCGTGCGACAACTGCTGGGCGTTCTCCGCCATGCTGTTGCTGCCTGACAGCAAGCGTTGCGCGGCGTTGAGCCGTTCCACTTTCTGCGCTTGGGTCGACCGCGTCATAAGACATAAACATATTACCGTTTACGACGCATATCAAGCACTGGTCCGCAGCGCCAACCTTCAATCACACGCTCAAACTGGAAGTTACCTTTTGCGTTCGGGGCGTGATCACACCACCCTGAGGCGTGCCGGTCGTCGTGCGCTCCAGGCGCCCCCCTTCGAGGACGCCCGCCTTCAGCCATTTGTCGATCATCCGCCGGATCACCCCGTCAGTGACCCTCCGGTCGAGCAGCTCACGCAGATGGGCGTGTGCGATGGTGTCGAAGTACTTGCGCACATCGACGTCCAGCACCCAGCGCAGCTTCCCGTCCATGCAGGCATTGCGTAGCGCTTGCAGTGCCTGATGGGCCGAGCGTCCCGGTCGAAAGCCATACGAGCAGTCCACAAAGTCCTGTTCGTAGACCTCCTCCAGAACCATCGCTATCGCCCGCTGCGCCACCTTGTCTTCGAGCGTCGGGATGCCCAACGGTCGCTGCGTGCCGTCCGCTTTCGGGATGTACGTCCGACGCACCGGTGGCGCCTGATAGCGTCCCGACTTGAGGCGCTCCAGCAGGGCTTCAAGATTGCCCTGCAGGTTCGACTCATAGTCCTCCGCTGTCACTCCATCGATACCCGGAGCGCCGTCCTTGCGCGTCCGCCGCCACGCTTCCGTCAGCCAGTCAACGTCGATCAGGTGATGCAGCGAGAACAGCGCCTGGCCGCGCTTGCTTCTCGCCAGTTCGGCTATCCATTGCCGTTTCGTGGACAGGTTTGCAGGGTCCAGTGTCCCCTCCCGTGTTGCCCGTCAATGGCTCTCCACTCGCGACGCCTCCCTTCCCTCGGCCGGGTCTCGATGGGCTCAATTCCCCGGCGTCACCAGTACTATGAAGGCGCTACGACTCCCCGTACCGCATGGCCCGCTCGCTCATGGTGTTCGCGACCGGGCTCCTCGCCTATCTCCTCGTTCGTGCTCTCGCCGAAGCGCTCCCGCTCGGCTGGAGAAGCCGCGCAGGCCAGGACACATTGATCACCCGGCCGTCCCTCTTTGCCGGGTACTCGTCGCGCGGGCGAATACGGGGTCTCCCAGGTTCCCTGGCGGTCCTTCCCATGCCTCTGCCAAGCTCCAGGACCCCGGACGGACCCGCTCTCGAAAGCCATTACTCAAGGCGGGTGCTGCCCCCGCAGCGAAGAAAACGAGGGCTCCGACGGTCAGAGCGATTTCGGGGCTTACCACTTGGCTTCAGCACTCGCTGTCTACGCTTCAAGAGCTCTCTCGCCAGGCCCCTGCAAGACTCGCTTCCGGCTGGCTGGCTAGCCTTTGCCGCGCGGGCTTCGATCCCGCTGAACCGCTTCAACAGGTTTCGGATCAGGCAATCACATGACCTTCCTCCTCTTCAGGGCTTACCCTGGCGCTACCTCGCTGCGCGCGGGATGACACCGGTGATGTTGCCCCAAGGTGATGTCATCCCGCGCGCAGCGAGGGACCTTTCCTCATGCGAGCCTAGGCAGAAGAAGCCCGCGGTCCGGAAGAGCATGAGCGCCACGGGAGTGGCGCGCTCCCAGCAACGAGGACCTGCCCTAAACAGAAGAAGCCCGCGGTCACACTTACACGTGAACCGCGGGCTTCCCGCCCCCTCCATGAACGCGCCCGGCTGCGGGTTCCCCGTCTAGCGGCGCGCGCCCCCCTGTTGAAGGAGTTGACTGCCAAGTCGAGGGAGCTTGTTAAGAAGAAGCCGGCGGTGGTGGGGCCACCGCCGGCTCACCGAGAGGATCAGCTACGCCGCCCGGGGAGAGATAGCGACGAACCTGGTCATCCCCTCTCGATACACTTTCACGAGCACCGGCTTGCCGGTGTCCTTGGCTTCCTTGAGCTTCTCGACAGCCGCCTTCGGGCTGTCGACGGCCTCGCGACCGACCTGCTGCAGGATGTCACCCGCCTTCAAGCCCATCTCCTCGGCCGGGCTGCCCGCCTCGACCGAGGCGATCAGCGCGCCCTTGACCGAGTCGTCCAGCTTCATTTCCTCGCGCGCCTCCTTGGAGAGGGGCGCCAGCGACACACCGTAGGACAGCGGCTCGGCCGTCTTGTCGGCCTTCTCGGCCTTGGCCTTGACGATGCCGCCCTCGTCCTTCTGGTCGCCGACCTTGGCGGTGACGGTCATGTCCTTGCCGTCGCGCCACACGCCGAGCTTCACCGAGGCGCCAGGCTTGGTCGCCGAGATCATGCGGGTCAGGTCCTTGATCGTGTCGACGTTCTTGCCGTCGACGCTCACGATCACGTCACCCGACTTGAGGCCGGCCGCCAGCGCCGGGCTGTCCGGCTGCACCTGGGCCACCAGGGCACCCTTCTCGCCGTTGTACGCCATGCTCTGCGACAGCTCGCCGGTCATCGGCTGGATCTGCACGCCCAGCATGCCGCGCTCGACCTTGCCGTTGGTCTTGAGCTGGTTCACCACCGGCTGGGCCAGGCTCGACGGGATCGCGAAGCCCAGGCCGACGCTGCCGCCGGTCGGCGAGAAGATGGCGGTGTTGATGCCGATCACCTTGCCTTCCATGTCGAACAGCGGGCCGCCCGAGTTGCCGCGATTGATGGCGGCGTCGGTCTGGATATAGTCGTCGAACGGACCGGAGTGGATGTCACGGCCGCGCGCCGACACGATGCCCGTGGTCACGGTGCCACCGAGGCCGAACGGATTGCCGACCGCCATCACCGCCTGGCCGACGCGAACCTTGGTGGCGTCGCCGAACTCGACGAACGGCAGCGCCTTGTCGCTCTCGACCTTGAGCAGGGCGAGGTCGGTCTTCTCGTCGCCACCCACCATCTTGGCATTGAGCTTGCGGCCGTCGGCCATCGTCACCACGATCTTGTCGGCCTTGCCGGCGACGTGATGGTTGGTCACGATCCAGCCGGCCGGGTCGATGATGAACCCGGTGCCGACCGCCTCGGCCTTCTGGTTGGCCTTGGGCTGCGGCTTCATCGGACGCATCGGCTGACCGAAACGCTCGCCGAAGCGCTGCATGAACTCTTCCATCTGCTTCTGCTGCGAGCGGTCCGACATCTGGACCTCGTCGTCGCCCGCCGCGCCGGCCTTCATGGTCACGGCGACGTTCACGACTGCGGGCGACACCTTGGCGGCGAGATCGGAGAAGTCCTGCACGCCCGACACGGTCGGGGCGGTCGGAGCCGCGGCGATCGCCGCCGGCGCCGAGAACAGGGGGGCGATGAGCGCCGGAGCGGTCAACGCCGTCGTCAACGCCAGGGCTGACAGAATGGTCTTGGTCTTCGTCACTTTCTTCATCCTCCTGAAAGGGGCTTGGCAGGAGGGAATATGAGACTTGGCCCATGGCGCGCGGATGGCCGCCGCATTGAATGTTTGTATAGTTGGGGAACGTTGCTTTTGCCGGGAAAACCGCGCAAACGGCGCGTGTTCGGCCTCATTGCCCCGGTGTGGACGGCGCCTCTACGCCGTTGTCCCCAGCCTGGCAAGGGACCGCGATCAGGCAACGGGTGACGACGTGAAGATCCTCCTCGTCGAAGACGACAAGCAGACGTCCGACTACATCAGCAAGGGCCTGCGCGAGCACGGCCACGTCGTCGATCGCGCCGACAACGGGCGCGACGGCCTCTATCTGGCGACCGGCGAGAAGTACGACGTCATCATCGTCGATCGCATGTTGCCGGCGATGGACGGGCTGTCGCTGGTCAAGGCGGCGCGCGCCTCTCAGGTCCGCACGCCGGTGCTGTTCCTCACCACCATGGGCGGCATCGACGATCGCGTGAACGGCTTCGAAGCCGGCGGCGACGACTACCTGGTGAAGCCGTTCGCCTTCGCCGAGCTGCTGGCGCGGGTCGGCGCGCTGGCGCGCCGGCCGCCGATCGTGGCGACGACCTCGCTCAGCGTCGGCGATCTGCAGGTCGATCTGCTCACCCGCACCGTGACGCGCGGCGGCAAGCGCCTCGACCTCTTGGCGCAGGAGTTCAAGATCCTCGAGTACCTGATGCGCCACGCCGGCGAGGTGGTGACGCGCACCATGCTGCTCGAGAAGGTCTGGGATTTCCATTTCGATCCCAAGACCAACATCGTCGAGACCCACATCAGCCGCCTGCGCTCCAAGATCGACAAGGGCTTCGACAAGCCGCTGCTGCACACGGTCCGGGGAGCCGGCTATGTCATCCGCGCCCAGGACTAGCCAACACCAGACTGGCCAACGCCAGACTGACCAAAGCCAGGCTGGCGAGCTCGCCAGCAGCTTCGGGCAGACCCTGTCGCGCATCCTGCGCTCGGCCAGCTTCCGGCTGACACTGTACTACGCCGTGCTGTTCATGGCATCGGCCGGCACGCTGTTCGCCGCCGTGTACTGGATCGCCACGGCGGCGATGCAGGACGACATGGCGGCGGTGCTGCGCTCCGAGGCCTACCAGCTGGCCGATGTCCATAGCCGCAGCGGGCCCAAGGGACTGACCGACCAGATCACCCGGCGCATCAGCTACCGCACCCGGGGGCCGATCTTCTACCTGCTGCAGGCGCCGGGCGGACGTGTCGTGGTCGGCAACCTGCCCGGCATGCCGCCGGTCAACGGTGCGGTCGATTTCATTCCCCAGGGCGACGCACCGGAGGCCGACGGCGAGCGCGCCAAGCTCACCGGCTTCGGCCTCACCCTGTCCGACGGCGCGTTCCTGCTGGTCGCGCAGGATGCCAACCGTCTCACCGACATGCAGCACGCCATCATCGTCGCCTTCGCCTGGGCAAGCGGCCTCACCCTGCTGCTCGCCATCGCCGGCGGCGCCCTGATCGGCTCGAGCTTCCTCGGCCGCATCGACGAGATTACGCGGACCAGCCGGACGATCATGGGCGGCGATCTCTCGGCGCGCATCCCGGCGCGCGGCACCAACGACGAGATCGACCAGCTGGTCGCCAGCCTCAATGCCATGCTGACCCGCATTCAGCAGCTGATGGACGGGTTGCGCCAGGTCTCGAGCGACATCGCCCACGATCTGCGCACCCCCCTGGGGCGCCTGCGCCAGCACCTCGAGGACGCACGCGAACGCGCGACGACGACGGGCGAATACGAAGCCGCAACCGATTCTGCGATCGACGAGGCCGACGCGTTGCTGGAAACCTTCTCCGCCCTGCTGCGCATCGCCCAGGTGGAGGCCGGAGCCCAGCGCAGCGCCTTCACGCAGGTCGATCTGTCGGCGCTGGCGCGCAGCATCGCCGAGGCCTACCGGCCGGCGGCCGAGGATGCCGACCATCGGCTCGACTGCCGGATCGACGACGGCATTGTCGTGACCGGCGACCGTCAGCTTCTCGCCCAGATGATCTCCAACCTGGTGGAGAATGCCCTCAATCACACGCCCGCGCGCTCGACCGTGTCGCTCGCCTTGGCCAAAGCCGATGCGGGGTTCTCGCTGGAGGTCGCCGACAACGGCCCGGGCATCCCGGCGGAGGAGCACGACAAGGTGTTCGACCGCTTCTATCGCCTCGACCGCAGCCGCTCGACCGCCGGCAGCGGCCTCGGGTTGCCGTTGGTGAAGGCCATCGCCGGCCTGCACGGCTTCACCATCCGCCTCGAAGACCGCAAGCCCGGGCTGGGGGTTGTGATCGGGGCGTGACGGCGGCTCCTTACCTCCCTGGCGAAGCTGGGGAATGTCCGAGTCTTCCTCTCCTCCTCCCCAGCTTCGCTGGGGAGGGAGATGATCACCGTGACGGCTGCTTGCGCATCAGGATGATCAGCAGGCCCTGACGCGGGCGATCTCGTCGCGCAGCTCGTCGACCTCGGCGGCCAGGTTTTCGTACTGGCGCGCCTGCGCCACGGACACGACCGACAGATGCAGGACGGTCGCCTGCAGATAGCCGATCAATGCCGCCTGGTAGCCGCTGTCCAGCGGCGACAGCACCTGAAGGTGTCGCTTCGCCTCGATGGCGCGCCGTGCGGCTTCCGCCAGCTCGCGCGATATGGTGGTGTCGTCGATCATTGCCGCTCTCCGCTGCGAAGGTCCATGGGGGCCAGTGGGCCGTTTGCCAAGTCAACTCATAGAAGCGGCCGGTGTTGCGTCTGCGAATGCCACGCCATCCGATTTCAATAGGCGGTGGTTCGTTCCCCCTTCGGGCACACAAGCTCTGGCCACGACAATTCAAGCGCTAGCCACAACAGTTGTCGTCGTCGCGCCGTGACGCCACACTGCCGACATGAAGAAGACCACGCGCCCCTTGTTCGCTTATGTCGGCAGCTACACGACGCCGGAACGTCGTGGCCAGGGCAACGGCATCAACGTCTATCGGGCGGATCGCACCAGCGGTGCGCTCAGTCACGTCCAGCATTATGGCGGCCTCGAGAATCCGTCGTTTCTCGCCGTCAATGCCGACGGGACACGGCTCTACTCCGTGCACGGCGATCGCACCGAGGCCAATTCGTTCATTATCGAACCAACGACAGGGCACATCACCCCGCTGAACCGCCAGCCGACCGGCGGCTACAACCCGGTCCACCTCGCCTTCGATGCGACCGGCCGGTATCTCGCAGTGTGCAACTACGGCACCGATTCGCTGGCCGTTCTGCCGATCGCCGACGACGGCAGCCTGCTGCCCTATCGCACCCTGACGACCGTCACCGGCACGCTGGGCCCGCATCGCGTCCAGCAGCATTGCATGTGCGTGCATCACATCCCGCTCGATCGCCAGGGGCGCTTCTTCTACGTGCCGTGCAAGGGCTCCGATGTCGTCATCGCCTACCGGCTCGACACCAGGCGCAAGATCCTGGTCGAAGCGGCGCGCGTCACGGCCCGTCCCGGTGCTGCGCCCCGCCATATCGATTTCCATCCGCGCAAGGCGCTGGCCTACGTCATCAACGAGCTCGATTCCACCCTCACCACCTATCGCCAGGATCGCGACAGCGGCGCCCTGACGCCGCTGCAGACGATTCCCTCGACGCCGTCCGATTTCACCGGCTACAGCACCGGCGCCGAGATCTGGGTCGATCGCGCCGGCCGCAACGTCTACGTCTCCAATCGCGGCCACGACAGCATCGGCGTATTCGGCATCGATCTCGCCAAGGGCACGCTGGCACCGCGCCAATGGGTGCCGACCCACGGCGGCACGCCGCGCTTCTTCACCTTCGACCCCGATCAGCGCTTCCTCTACATCGCCAACCAGGACGGCCGCTCGATCGTCGGCTACCGGGTCGGCCGCGACGGACGTCTCTCGCCCACCCGCCTCAGGGTCAAGGTCGGCAGCCCGGCCTGCATCGTGTTTTCGCAGTAGTATGGCGGCCTGCGGTGTTCTCCTGTAACCGCCAGGAGCACTGCCGTGCGACAGTTCTCACGGAATCCCGCGGTGATCTTGCGGCAAGCTCGCAGGCACGGTGCCGGGTTTCTGGAAACTGCCAGGAGTGGAATTGGCTCCAGAGTTTCAATTTTCAGGAGACGAGCAGGCACATCTTGGGGTAGAGTTACCGGCTATTCGTGTTCCGAGCAATCACTGAAAATGACGGGGGATGGTGACGTGGCGTGACGCGCCTGTCCTGGTGACTGGTCAGACAGTGCCTGCGGTCACTTGAGCGCCCGCTCCTTTCGAGGGCTCCGTCGTCGCTCGGCGTGGTGTCGTTTGCCGGAATATCCGGCAGACGATTGGGGGGCAGAATGGTTGAAACAGTTCGCGATGACGGATCCGACGGTCCAAGCGCGCCACGCGTGTTTCTGAGCTACGCCAGCGAAGACCACTTTTGGGTGAGAGCGTTCACCGCAGCCGCCCATACCGCGCTGGGGACGGTTCGCGTTGAGGACTACCTTGCAGGCGATAATCTGGCGTTTGGTAACCTCGAGCCGTGGCTGGATCAGCGTATCGGTCGGGCTGCGGTAGTCATCGCCTTCGTCTCGAAAATCTATCGCAGCAAGAAATGGACGATTGTCGAATGGCTTCGGACGCTGGACGCCAAGCGACTCGGCAAGCTGATCTTCGTGCCCGTCATGATGGACAGCGACGCCAAGGTGTGGTGGGGCGAGTTGCGCCGCAACGGCGGCCTTTCGGTCCTGCCGGATGACTACCAATACGCCGATTTCACCGACCACCTGGGCAAATGCCTCGACATCGACCCTGAGCGCACGGCGGTACTCCTGCGGATCAGGGATCTGGCGATGGAAATTCGAGGCATGCTGGCCCATCGGGACGAATCCGGGATCGTGAGAGGTCCAGCCGATGTCGTCGTCCTGGGTCACCCGACGGCCTACAATGACGATGAGCTCAAGGCTCAGTCCGCCGTCCTTCTCAAGGAGCTGACGGCGGCGACATTGAGGGCCGAGGTTTTCGGCGACCGCTGGCGCGGCAGGACGGAGGCCGTCCCACCTCTGAGCAAGGAAGCCATCTTCGTGCAGCCCTTGGCCGCCCTCGAGGCCGCCGACTACGTGGCGGCACCCGGTATCACGAGCAGCAACCTGGAGCGCATCGGGATCGGCAATGCGCGCGTGGCGCTATGGCTGCCAGGCCGATTTCATGACACGGCGTTCGAGAGCAAGGTTAGCGCCAGCCCGCCGGGTGGCGCCGCGACGTTCCGCAATGATACGCCGGATGGTCTCGCGGCATGGCTGAGGGGCCTGCTGCGTCTCCAGGAAACGGCGCTGCGTGACGCTCTCGCCTTGCAGATCGAGGACGTAGGCTATCCGGACGAAGCCGAGCCGGATCCCGAGGCGGTGCGGCTGGCAGCGGAAATTCATGATGGCTTGTGCGGAGTCGTGAATGGAATCGTGAAACCCAATCCAAGCCCCTGGCCTTTCGTCGGCTTCGACCCCGGTCTCAAGGAATTGATCACCATCGTTCAGGGCGACCGCGCCATCGTGGCGGTTCACGATCTCGATATTGCGCCCTCGACCGAGCTGCAGACCCGAAAGGCCATCGAACGGAAATTTCAGGCGATGCAGGACGTCGTGCAGTCGGTGGAATCCGCCACCCAGCGACCGCTCAATCTCTTTCGCGCCGCCCTGGTCGTCAGGAACCCCAAGGTGCTGCCCTTCTTCAGGTATCCCCACGACGGCCGCTACAAAGACTGGCGCCTCTTGCGATTTGATCGGCCGGACGATGACACGCCCCTAAAGCCGGATCCGGCGTCCAAGGCCTATTTTCGAGCCCAGCTCGCTGCCTGGGCAAGTCCGAGGAAAGCGTCATCCCCGGTGCACTGATGGAAGCGAACGCCAAGCCGCTCACGGCGCTGGAGCTGCTGATAGCAGCCTACAAGCGTCGGATGGCCAAGGCCGCAGAGGACGTCGGCGACGTCGCCTCCTGGGGAGCTGGCCAGCCAATCTCGCTCGACGAGGAGGACGCCAAGCTCGCCGGCCAGGCCGACTTCCGCATTTGGCCCTATCCTTATCCCGGCCTGCGATCCTTCCAGCCTGACGAAGGAGAGGTCTTTTTCGGCCGTGACTACAGCGTCGAGCAGGTACGCACGTACCTCGAGCGACAGCGCATCGTGGTGGTCCTGGGAGGCTCGGGGTCGGGCAAGTCATCGCTCGTTCGCGCCGGGCTGCTGCCCTATCTGAACAGCAAGCGACGGATCAAGGGACGCGGCGGAAGTTGGTACTGCGCCGAATTCAGACCGCGCACGAATCCTTTCGGGGAGCTTGCCAACGCGCTGGCGGAGCAACTCCTGATGCCCCTGCTCGGCCAGGAGGTGCCCAAGCTGGCGGAAGCACTAGGCGTCGGCGGCGTATCACCTGGCGAGGTCCTGGCCATATTGCAGGAGAAGCTCCGTCGGGAATTCGACGAAGCGAAGAAGCAAGGGCGACAGGCCCTGCTGGACCTGATCCTCGAGATCGCCAACCGGCGTCTCGATCTGTACGACCGGCTTGTCTCGGGTGGCTTGAGATCGCCGGATCCGAGCTTGCTGCTGCTGCTCGATCAGTTCGAGGAGGTGTTTCGACCCGAGGTGCCGGCAACCGAACGCCGGTTCCTCCTCGACCTGATCGTCGACCTGCACAGAACGCTGGGCGATTCGTCCAGCAAGGGCGCCCTGTTTCTTGCCATCACTATGCGCAGCGAGGAACTCCATCGGTGCGCCGAGCATCACGGGCTGTCCGAGGTGGTCAACAAGAGCCTGTATCTGCTCGAGCTTCTCGATCCCAACAATGCCAAGGACGCGGCGGACCTCCACCGGTCGATCGTCCAACCGGCGCGCAACGTCTTCGACGATTGGGGCTTGGACTACGATCACAGTCATCCCGACGCCCCGTTCGAGCCCGGCATGCCAGCCTGGATCTTGGCAGGCGCCAAGGTCATGTCCAGGCAGTTGGAGCACCGGCCGGACCAGTTGCCGTTGCTGCAACATGCGCTGCAGGCGACCTGGCATGCTGCCGTGCGCCGGTGGTCGGCGACGGACGGCGCGATCGACGCCCCCAGCATCCGCCGAGAAGATATGCCTGGACAGGAGGTTCCAGCCGGCGAGGCGCCGGATCTGTCCGCCTGCTTGCGAGAACGAGCCGACAAGGCCGCGGAAAAGGCGATCACGCGGTTCATCACGGAAGTTCGCATTGAAAGCCCCGACGCGAGCCTTGTCGGAGAGGCTGCCCTGCGGGCGGCGTTCCGCGCCCTGGCCCGGCGCGACGACCGAAACAACTGGGCTCGCCGCTTCGCCAAGAAGGGCGACATCCTTTCCTTTCTCGATGCCGACCCGGAACTGCGGCTCGTACCCGTCGACACCGAGGCGCGCTGGAAAGCCCTGAAGCTCGCTCTGAACGCCTTCCTGGTTCGCGGCTACCTCACGGGTGGCGGCGGCGCACCATACGACATCAGCCACGAAGCCCTGATCCGCAACTGGCCGCGCTTCCTCGTGTGGCTGCGCGATCCGGAGGACGTCGCCAATGCGCTGAACCGGGTGCTCCAGGACATCGATCCCGTGATGTTCAAGGACGACAGCGACAACACGAAGGCCGACGCCATCTCGGTCGATGTCGCCACCAAGATCGCCAAGGTGACCAACAGCAACGGTCTTCCACGGCGTTGGGGAGAATACCAGATCGCCACGGCGCTGGTTCGCTCGACAATGCGCCAGCGCTGGGGAACCACCGAGTCCAAGGCGCTCGATGAAATCGGGAAAGTCTGCACCGAAGCGGACGCTGCGCGCTACCGTCTCGCAGCGAGGCGCCAGCAGGATAACAGGGCGGCGAGTGGCATCGTTGCCTTTGGCGTGATCCTCGCTGCGATCGTTGGCCTTTGGTACCAATCCAAAGAGACGCTGGCGCAAGTCAAGCAGGCGGAGTTGAACGCTGAAAAGGTGGCCGCGGAAACCGCGACGCGGACCGCAATCGAGTCAGGGGAACAGATGAAGAAGTCGGCGTTGATGATGGGCGCCAACAGCCTGATCGGTTCCATGCAGTCGGAGAAGAACAATTGGCCGCCAGGCGTGCGCGAACGCGCCGCCGTGCACGCGCTCGGAATGGTGACGGCCGGAGAAGGCAAAGCCCTGGAACTACCGAAAGCGGAAAGTCTCCTGTGGAAGCGCTGGGACGTTGGCGTGCGCACAATTCTTGGTGCGACCTTCGTGCTCTCCAGGAAGCCTCGCCTGATTGACGATCGCGCTATCGCAGGATCGTGCGTAGTGGTTACGGAATCGTTGTCTGCCCAGAAGTCGGACCCGACGCCGCTCGACGTCAGATCGGGTACAGAGGCGCGCATTCACGTGGGGGGCAAGGGCGAGCGCAGAAATCTCGATATACAGATCAAGTCCGCGCAAGTGCCGGAGTGGACGAGAATTCCATTCGACCTGCCCGCTCCGGTATTGGGTGGTCAGGTGTGCTTGGCGCCAGGAGCGGGCCTTCTCACACTCACGGCGCCTCGCAACCAGTTGCCGAACATAGTCGCGTTGAAGTGGCTGCGCTGCGGAGCAGATCAGGACAACTCCAACTGCAATCAGAACCCTTGGATATTCGAAGCGACCAACATCTGGCCGCAAATCGGCATCGCGCAGGACGAGATGCCGGTCGAAAAATCGACACCGTGCATCCGAGCGATCTGGGAAGATCAGGAGATGGGCCTTCTGAATGTCGATTTCACGAGCGGAGACGAGCTCGACTGCAGCATTCCAGCGGAGAGCACCGAATTCACTGCGTCGTTCCTGCCTGGCGCCGCCAGCCCGAGATTGCTGCCCTCGATCGATATCGAAACCGTCGAAAGCGACCCAAGCGCGACAATCGAGTTCGACAATGGCCCGATCCCGGAAACCGAATATGTGTGGAAGCTTTCTTCGGAAGTCACGTTGAAGAAGCGGGAACAGGATAAGGAGAAACGCCGGATGCAAACCAGCGCGCCATCGAGGCTTACGCTGGAGTCCACCGGTACGCCTCCCGGCGGGCCGAAGGTCTTGCTGCAGCAATTCGTGATCCGAATGCAAATCGAGAGAGCCGGCCTGGATGGCAATGACGACCTGATCCTGATCGACAAGGCAGGTCAGTCCTGGCGGATAGCGACGAGCATGAAACATTTCAAGGAAGTGCTCAGAGCCCGGGCTTCCTACGAGTCCAAATACTACGATGAGGAACTCTACTTCCTCATGACGGATCAAGAACGGAATTTCAAACCAGAGAGCAATCGGAGATGACGCACAAGTTCGCTTGGCTTCTGTTGCCGTCGTTCCTGGCGCCGCTCGCAGGAGCGAATGCCGGCCCCAAGGACGGAGGTGAATCGCCCGCCGTGACTCGTCTCGACGAGATCCGTGCGTCGCTTCTTGACCACGGCTCGATCACGGTCGAGGTTGACTCTCCCAACGGGCAGCGCACGGCGCAGTATTGGCCGAACTGGGGAAAGTGGCCCAACTGGGGGAATTTCTGGTTCAACAGGTAACCGCCGATCGCCTCTTTGGCCGTACCCGCATGCTGGTGCTGCAGGGTACGCCCTTCTGCAATATTGCCTGTGACTATTGCTACCTGCCGGGCCGCGACGACAAGCGACGGATGGATCACGACACCGTCGGCGCCGCTATCGAGTTTCTGTATCGTGAAGGGCTGGCCGGCGATACCCTCGATATGGTCTGGCACGCCGGCGAGCCGCTCGCCCTGCCCCGAGCCTGGTATGAGCGCGCCTTCGCCACGGCAGCGGCTGCCGCGCCGCACGGGGTGCGACTGCAGCACTGCGTGCAGACCAACGCCACGCTGATCGACGCCGAGTGGTGCGATTTCTTCCTCAGCCACGACGTCAGGGTGGGCGTCAGCCTCGACGGGCCGGCACGCCTGCACGATGCACGGCGGCGCACCCGGAGAGGCGTCGGCACGCATGCCGCAGCCATGAAAGGGGTTCGCGCGCTGCGCCGACACGGAGTGCCGTTTCATGCGATCTGTGTCGTCACCCGCGAGGCTCTCGACTCGGCCGACGACGTGGTTGACTTCTTCCTTGCCGAAGGGGTCGGCGATGTCGGCTTCAACATCGAGGAGGTCGAAGGCATCAACTGCACCTCGAGCCTCGCGGCAGGGGCCGACACCCCGGTGCGCTTTGCCCGCTTTCTCGACCGCGTGCTGGAACGGGCCGAGGCCTCGGGTCAGTTGACGGTGCGCGAGGAGCGCAATCTGCGTGACATGCTGCAGTCATCCGATTTCGGCCAGCTACCTGGTAACGACCAGAATACACCGTTCTCCATTGTGACCGTTGCACGCGACGGCACGCTCTCGACTTTCTCACCGGAGCTCGCAGGATTGTCTCATCCCAGGCTGGGGTCCTTCGCGCTCGGCAATGTGAAGAGCGCAACCCTCGCCGGCATCCTGGCCGATCCGCGGTGGGTCGCATTGTCCGAAGAGGTGGCCGAGGGCGTAAGGGCCTGCGCAGCGCGCTGCCCTTACTTCCGCCTGTGCCTCGGCGGGGCGCCTTCCAACAAGCTCGCCGAGTTGGGCACCGCCGCTGGCACCGAGACGCTCTTTTGCCGCCTGACGCAGGTCGCCGTAGCCGAGGTAGTGCTGCCGCGACTGGAAGCGAGGCTGAAGGCCGCCACGCACCCGGTTTGACCGCTTGCCCGAGCTGTGGTCGGAATTGCACCGTTTCATCTGCCAGCACGACGGAGCGTTCCGGTGAGCGACAAGACCTATGGCTTCGAGACGCTATCGATCCACGCCGGTGCCGCCCCCGACGCCACGACCGGCGCGCGCGCCCTGCCGATCTACCAGACGACGGCCTACGCCTTCGACGATGCCGACCATGCGGCCGCGCTGTTCAACCTGCAAACCGTGGGCTTCATCTACTCGCGGCTCACCAACCCGACCAATGCCGCGCTCGAGACCAGGCTCGCGACCCTGGAGGGCGGGCGCGGCTGCACGGTCACCTCGTCCGGCCATGCGGCGCAGGTGCTGGCGCTGTTTCCGCTGATGTCGTCGGGCGCCGAGATCGTCGCCTCATCCAGGCTCTACGGCGGCTCGCTGCAGCAGATGCGCAACACCTATCCCAAGTTCGGCTGGAAGGCGCAGATCGTCGATGCCGACCAGCCGGACAGTTTCAAGCGCGCGGCGAACGAGAACACGCGCTGCTTCTTCATCGAGAGCCTGGCCAATCCCGGCGGCGTGGTGAGCGATCTCCAGGCGATCGCGCGCATCGCCGAATCGGTCGGCGTGCCGCTGCTGGTCGACAACACGCTGGCCACGCCTTACCTCTGCAAGCCGATCGACTACGGCGCCACCCTGATCGTCCATTCGACCACCAAGTTCCTGAGCGGCACCGGCACCTCGATGGGCGGTGCGGTGGTCGACTCGGGCAAGTTCGACTGGACTCGCGGGGCCAGGTTCCCGAGCCTCGCCGGGCCCGAACCGGCCTATCACGGCCTGAACTTCTTCGAGACGTTCGGCGACATGGCCTACACCTTCCACAGCC
The DNA here is from genome assembly GCF_044224635.1 of Reyranella sp. Classification (GTDB taxonomy): domain Bacteria; phylum Pseudomonadota; class Alphaproteobacteria; order Reyranellales; family Reyranellaceae; genus Reyranella. Next base: position 16,934 of record NZ_JBGAKA010000003.1, read on the forward strand.
ACGCCGTCGGCCTGCGCGACCTCGGCCCCAGCCAGGCGCCGTTCAATTCGTGGATCACCATGCTCGGCATGGAGACGCTCGGCCTGCGCATGGAGCGCCACTGCGCCAACGCGCTCGCCGTGGCGCGCTTCCTCGAGAGTCATCCCGCTGTGGCCTGGGTCAACTACGCCGGCCTGCCCTCCAACAGATACTTCGCGCTGGCGCAGAAATACCTGCCCAAGGGCGCGGGCTCGGTGTTCACCTTCGGCGTCAAGGGCGGCTACGACGTGGGCGTCAAGGTCGTCGACAACGTCGACCTGTTCTCGCACCTCGCCAACATCGGCGACGCCAAGAGCCTGATCATCCATCCCGCCTCGACCACGCATCGCCAGCTCACCGACGAGCAGCGTGTCGCGGCCGGCGCCGGACCCGACGTGCTCCGCCTGTCGATCGGCATCGAAACGGTGGACGACATCATCCGCGATCTGGCGCAAGCTCTCGACAAAGCGATAGCCTGATGGTGCAGGCTTTCGACAAGGCGATGGTGCGATGCTGAGCAAATCCGACAACGACCTTCTCACCCTGACCGGGCCCGGCGCCCCGATGGGCGACCTGCTGCGCCGCTTCTGGATGCCTGCCCTGCTCTCGGCCGAGCTGCCCGAACGCGACGGGCCGCCCAGGAAGATGAAAATCCTGGGCGAGGATCTTCTGGCCTTTCGCGCCACCGACGGCCGGGTCGGCATCGTCGAGCCGCACTGCCCGCATCGCGGCGCCAATCTGTACTACGGCCGCAACGAGGAGTGCGGCATCCGCTGCGCCTTCCACGGCTGGAAGTTCGATGTCGACGGCAACTGCGTCGACCTGCCGACCTCGCCACCCGAGTCGACCTACAAGGACACGATCAAGCTCCTCGCCTATCCGACGCGCGAATGGGGCGACATGATCTGGGTCTACATGGGCCCGCGCGAGCATATGCCCGAGCTGCCGCAGCTCGAGCTCGGGCTGCTGCCCGCTTCGCAGCGCTACGTCACCAAGAAGTGGCAGGACTGCAACTGGGTGCAGAGTGTCGAAGGCGCGCTCGACACGGCGCACTTCTCCTTCCTGCACGCCGTGCTGGCCAAGGACGAGGCGGTGGCGCGCGCCGCGCTGGCCAAGGCGGCGATCGCCGACCAGTCGAAACCCGACGATCGCATCCGCTGGATCCACAACGACCCGCGGCCGAAATTCACCATCCACGGCCACGATGCCGGCCTGCTGATCGGCGCGGCGCGCAAGACCGACGGCGCCGATCTCTACTGGCGCATCTCGCAGTTCCTGATGCCCAACCACGCCTACACGCCGACTGCCTTCCCGGGCGAGATCTACTATGGTCAGTGCTGGGTGCCGGTCGACGACGGGTCGTGCTGGATCTACACCTACTGCTGGAATCCCGACCGGCCCTTCACCAACTCCGAGCGCGCCAAGTTCGACGGCGGCTTCAACGTCCATGCCGAGGTCGACGCCGAGTACGTGCCGCTGCGCAATCCGCGCAACGACTACCGGCTCGATCGGCAGGCCCAGAAGACGGTGAGCTTCACCGGCATTGAGGGTGTGAGCGAGCAGGACGCCGCCATCCAGGACAGCATGGGCCCCATCCAGGACCGCACCCGCGAGCATCTCGGGCCGACCGACGTCGCCATCATCGAGTTCCGCAAGCTGCTGATGGGCAGCGCGCGCGCCCTGCGCAGCGGCGAGACGCCGAAGGCGGCGGGCAAGGCGGGCAAATATGCCGTGCGCGCCGGCGGCTGGGTCGCCGCACCTGACAAGGACCTGGTCGCCGTCATGACCGAACGGTTCGGCCATCGCGACGGCTATGTCGGCAACCATTACGGGCTGGGGGACTGATGCTGAGCAAGGCGGACAACGAGTTCCTGACCCGCGGCGGCCCCGGCACGCCGATGGGCGACCTGCTGCGCCGCTTCTGGATGCCGGCGCTGCTGTCGGACGAGCTGCCCGAGCGCGACGGGCCACCCAAGAAGATAAGGATCCTCGGCGAGGACCTGCTGGCCTTCCGCACGACCGACGGCCGGGTCGGCATCGTCGAGCCGCACTGTCCGCATCGCGGCGCCAATCTGTACTACGGGCGCAACGAGGAGTGCGGCATCCGCTGCGCCTTCCACGGCTGGAAGTTCGACGTCGACGGCAACTGCGTCGACCTGCCGACCTCGCCGCCCGAGTCGACCTACAAGGACACGATCAAGCTCCTCGCCTATCCGACGCGCGAATGGGGCGACATGATCTGGGTCTACATGGGCCCGCGCGAGCATATGCCCGAGCTGCCGCAGCTCGAGCTCGGCCTGGTGCCGGCGGCGCAGCGCTACGTCTCCAAGAAGTGGCAGGACTGCAACTGGGTTCAAAGCCTCGAGGGGGCAATCGACACGGCCCACTTCTCCTTCCTGCACAAGGTGCCGACCACGGACGAGAGGACCAGGCTCGAGATCTTTCGCAGCACCTCGGCAATCGGCGCCGGCCAGGAGCTGCAGGACCGTATCCGCTGGGTGATGGACGATCCGCGCCCGAGATTCGCGATCGCCGGCCACGATACCGGGCTGGTCATCGGGGCGGCGCGCAAGACCGACTCGGCCGACAAGTACTGGCGCCTCTCGCAGTTCCTGATGCCCAACCACGCCCTCGTGCCGGTGGCCTTTCCGGGCGATGTCTATCACGGGCAGTGCTGGGTGCCGGTCGATGACGTGAACTGCTGGATCTATACCTACAGCTGGCTGCCTGACCGGCCTTTCACCAACTCCGAGCGCGAGAAATATGCCAGGGGCCTCAGCCTGCACGCCGAGGTCGATGCCGACTACGTGCCGGTGCGCAACATCCGCAACGACTACATGCTCGACCGCGCCAAGCAGAAGACGGAGAGCTTCACCGGCATCATGGGCGTGAGCGAGCAGGATGCTGCGATCCAGGACAGCCAGGGGCCGATCCAGGATCGCACGCGCGAGCATCTCGGCCCGACCGATCTCGGCATCGTCGAGTTCCGCAAGCTGGTGATGGGCGCTGCGCGGGCCCTGCAGAAAGGCGAAACGCCGAAGGCGGCGCAAAGCGCCGGGCAGTACGCGGTGCGCGCCGGCGGCTGGATTGCGCCGCCCGAGCGCGATCTCGCCGAGGTCATGACCGAGCGTTTCGGCCACCGGCACGGCTATGTCGGAAACCAGCACGGGCTGGGGGATTGAGTTAGACCGTCGCGCGGCGCTGCATTATCGTCCGACGCCGTAACGGCGGGGAGACATTCCGTGACGATCAAGATCTATGGCCCATCGGCCTCTCGGGCATCGCGCGCACTTTGGATCGTGCACGAGCTCGGCGTCCCCTTCGAGCACATTGCCGTCGAGATGAAGGACCTGAAGAGCGCCGAGTATCTCAAGGTCAACCCCAACGGCAAGGTACCGACCCTGGTCGACGGCGACTTCAAGCTGTTCGAATCGATGGCGATCAACCTCTACCTCGCGGAGAAGCACGGCAAGGACGGCTTCTTTCCGGCCAGCGCCGAGGACCGTGCGCTGTGCACCCAGTGGAGCTTCTGGGGCATGACCGAGGTCGAGAAGCCCCTGCTCACGGTCCTGATCGACATGTTCATGACGCCGCCCGACAAGAAGAAGCCGGAGGCGGTCGCCGAGGCGCTGAAAGCGCTGCCCAAGCCGTTCGGCGTGCTGAACGGCGCGCTCGAGGGGCGCGAGTATCTGCTGGGGTCGACCTTCACGGTGGCCGACCTCAACCTCGCCTCGATCTGCAGCTGGGCCAAGCCCATCAAGTACGATTTCGGCCCCTTCCCCAACGTCCAGGCCTGGCTCGACCGCTGCCTCGCCCGCCCGGCCTACAAGGCGGCAAGGAAGTAGGAGCTACTGACGAGACGAAAGGTCCCTCGCTGCGCTGGGGATGACAGCGATTCTGTCATCCCCAGCGCAGCGAGGGACCTTTCTTCATGCTCTTCTCGGACTGCGGGCGTCTCGCCCGTTCATGATCATGAGCGGGCGAGACGCCCGCGGTCCAAGAAGAGCCTACTCCGCCGGCTGGGCCGCTGCCGAGATCGCCCGCTGTGCCTGCGCCCGCTCGCCGCCGGGCAGCAACAGCGCCACCAGGGTGATTAGCAGGGCAACGCCGGCCAGCCCGTAGAACAGCAGGTCGAGCTCACCCGTCGCCTTGCGTACCCAGGCGATCAGCAGGATGGCGATCGGACCGGTGCCCAGCGCAACGACGAACTTTGCGCCGAAGCCCAGCCCATGGTAGCGGCTGGGCGTATAGCGCGCGATCAGGATGTTCTCGATCGGGCCGGTCGCCGCGCTGAGGACCGCCGAGGCGATCGCGCCCAGGATGGCGAGATAGCCGTTGCCCATGGCGAGCGCGAGCATGGCGAGGATCTGCAGGGCCGAGGCCACGATGTAGGTCGACTTGAGCGGGTAGCGGTCGATGATCGTGCGGCCCATGACATACTGCGCAAAGCCCGAGACGATGTAGATCATCGACGTGGCGAGACCGACCCACAGGACGGCCTGGGTCACCACACCCCATGACGCCAGCCCGGCACGCAGGCTCTCGATGTCGCTGGCCAGCCGGGTCTCGAACACCAGGGCGGCCCCGAACATCACCGCGGTCCAGATAATGCCCTCGAACGCCATGGTGACGGAAAGGACGGAAAAGACCCGCCAGAATTCCTTGCGGCCGGTTTGCGCGCCGGCCGTCGCCGGCATCGGCCGATCGCCGACCCGGCCGCGCCGGACCTCCCAGAGCAGGCCCGCGCCGACAACCAGGCAGACGATGCCGGGCACGATGAAGGCGGCCCGCCATGAGGCCAGCGTGATCAGCACGCCGGGCACGATGCCGTAGAGCGCCAAGCCGGCGCTGCCCCACAGGCCGTTGACGCCCATGGCATGGCCCTGCTCGCGCGCGGTGCGGATGATCCAGCCGATGCCGGCGGAATGGTAGATGGCGCCGAACACGCCCAGCCCGCACAGCGCCAGCGACAGCATCAGCGTGTCGCCCTTGGGCACCAGCCCGCACAAGATCGAGGAGAGGCCGAGGCCGAAGAACATGATCACCATGGTGAGCGGCGCGCCGATGCGGTCCGACAGCCAGCCGGCCGGCAGGGACATGATGCCGAGCAGCACCGTGGCCGGCGCGTAGAGCTCGAGCAGGCTCTCCGCCGGCATGTCCCAGGCGACGGCCAGGGTCAGCACGATGACGGCATAGAACGCCGTCATCATGTGCATCAGCGCATGGCCGATCGAGGAGAACACCAGGACGCGCCGGCCGATGTCCGGGCCGGCGGAAGCTACTGTCGTCATGGCGCCTGTATCTTCTTTGCCCGCTCCCTGTGCAAGCCGGCTTGCGGCATCGCTGCCATTCGCGCTAAAGCCCCTTTGCCGAGGCGGTCGCCACGGCACCGGTCGGGGCGTAGCGCAGTCTGGTAGCGCATCAGTCTGGGGGACTGGGGGTCGTCGGTTCAAATCCGGCCGCCCCGACCAACTAACCCTCGAAAGCACTGCATTCCTGCTTCCGCTCTTCGCGTGGGCCAAACGCGAAAACGGAACAGAACAGCGACGAAGTGCACAACTCGGCGCACAGAGTCCCGGAAAAGTCCCGGAGGATGTTCGTCGGCCGTTCACGGCGAGCGACCCGCCGAAAATGAAATGCCCGGCAGCGGCGGCAACCACTGACCGGGCAAGCATTCACGAAAACACTGACAGCACCCAATATCGCACCACCGACCCCGTGGTCGCAAGCGTGGTGCGGGTTGAAAGCAAACCCGCACTCGCGGCGCCTCGCATCATCGCCGAGCACTTCGGGCTCGACGCATGAGCTTTGCCGCCATCCACCGCGCAACGGCCTGACCGTCGTCGACATCGACAGCACCGACGACAGGTTGGTCGACGAATGCCTCGCCCGATTCGGCGACACTCCGCTGCAGGTCCTCACGCCCAGCGGCGGGCGCCATCTCTACTTCCGGAACAACGGCGAGACGCGCCGAATCCGCCCGCTGCCCGACGTCGACGTACTCGGCGCTGGCAACGTCGTCTGTGCCGGCTCTGTCGTGCCCAAGGGACGCTATCTCATCGAGCGGGGCTCCCTGGACGACATCAACCGGCTCCCCGCGCTACGGGCCGCGCTAGCCTCGCCGACGAAGGTCGAGAAGGTGCCGGTGGGCGAACGCAACGAGACGCTGTTCCGCTACTGCCAGAGGACGGTGAGCTTCTGCGACACGCTGGACCAGCTTCTCGACGCCGCTCGCACGTGGGCGGATAACCAGCTAGCCGCGCCGTTGCCGGACGCCGAGATAGTCAAGACCTGCAACAGCGTGTGGAACTATCGCGGAGGCAGGAGGCGCGTCATGAACCACATCGTCGAATCGCCTACATGGGCGGCGCTGGTGGCCAAGCCCGATGCACTGGCGCTGTTCGCCTATCTCTCGGCCGAGAACGGACCCGATGCCGACTTCATGATTGCTGATGGGCTCGGCCCCGCGCGTGGCTGGTCGCATCGCTTCGTTCCGACCGCCCGCAAGGCGCTGCTCGACATGGGCGTCGTCCGCTGCGTAAGGCGCCCTGGCAAGAAAGCGCCCGGGCTCTATCGCTGGAATTTAGACCTGACGAATCCGTAGTGTAATCCTTCATCACCCTCTCCCCCTCATACAGGGGGTGTAGGGGGCTGGGGCAGCGCGCGGCGCAGGCGCGCTTCGGTCGGGACGATTGACAGCTACGTCATGGTCGGGCGGCTCGACCTGCCCCGCCGTCGAGGCCCGCGCGTAGCGGCGCCAGCCAAGCGAAGCGCAGCGCGGGCCGGCAACCGACAAGCTGCCTGTCAATCTGTGTGTCCCCGCGCGTCCCCGCTCCGCCCTTCGATGTGGCGAGCGTGGCGCGCATCATCACGCAACAAAATGACCGACGCTGCCAACACCGCACCTGACCGTGCGCGCAACAATCGTGCGCGTGCCGGCTCGCGGGTCCCAATGCCTGGAAATGAGCCAGAGGGGCCGAACCGCTGGAGACCTGTCGCTTTCTCGCTCTCTGACGAAGCCATCGCCTTCTTGCACACCTTGCGGATCCCCGAGGGGCCCCATGCTGGCGAGAAGATTCGGCTGGCAGAGTTCCAGCAGCGCTTCATCCGGGGCGGGCTGGCAGACGGCGTCTCGATTGCTGCTCTCTCGGTCGGTCGCGGGGCCGGCAAGACGATGTTGGGTGCCGGGCTCGCCTTGGGCGCGCTGCTGGGCAAACTCGACAGGCAGCCGCGGCGCGAGGTCATCGTCGGCGCCAAGACCCGCGACCAAGGCCAGATTGCCTGGCGCTTCGTGGAAGGACTGGCGGCCTCGCTGCCGGTAGCGACCCGTAAGAAGCTGACCTTCGTCCGGGCGCCTCGCTTGGAGGTGCGCTACGAGGGCGACGGCGGCGGCCATGCTCTCCGCGTGCTGGCCAGTGACGCCCGCAATGCGCTGGGACTGGCCCCGGTCTTTGCCCTACTGGATGAGCGCGGCTTCTGGGACCCTGACAAGGGGGACGCCCTGGAGGCGGCCATCTTCTCGGCGCTGGGCAAGCGCGCCGGCCGGGCCATGGTCATCTCGACGTCGGCCCCCACCGACTCGCACAGCTTCTCTCGGCTGCTCGACGAGCCCGGCGAGGGCGTCTACGTGCAGGAGCATCGCGCACCTGATGGCTGCGCACCCGACGATATCGAGGCGCTGAAGCTCGCCAACCCAGGCGCCGTTGAGGGCATCGGCTCGAGTATCGAGTGGCTGCAGGCGCAGGCGCGCCGCGCGATCGCCAGAGGCGGCTCGACACTCTCCAGCTTCCGCTTGTTCAATTTGAACCAGCGCGTGAGCGATGAATCGCGGGCCGTGCTCATTTCGACGGACCAGTGGCTACGCTGTGAAGCGCAGGAGCTGCCGTCGCGGCAAGGCCCGCTGGTCTGCGGTATCGACCTGGGCGGTTCATCGTCCATGTCCGCATGGACAAACTTCTGGCCCGAGACGCAGCGCCTGGAGTGCTACGGCGCGTTCCCGAGTTCGCCGTCGCTGCTCGACCGTGGCCGGCACGACAGCGTCAACGACCGATACGTCGAGATGCACAAGCGCGGCGAGCTGATGACGCTGGGCGGCGCCGTCGTCCCGGTGCACGAGTTCGTGGCGGCCATGCTGGCGAAGCTCGACGGCCATCCCATCGCCGCTATCTGCTGCGACCGCTTTCGCCAAGCCGAGTTCATCGAGGCGCTCGCCAAGACGGCGCTGCGCATCGTGCCGACCTGGCGCGGACAAGGATGGAAGGACTCCGGAGAGGATACCGAGCGCTTCCGGCAGATGGTGTTTGACCAGCGCGTGAAGGCGAAGCCCTCGCTCTTGCTGCGCAGCGCCTTCGCTGATGCCGTCGTGCTGGTAGACCCCACGGGCGCGGCCAAGATAGCCAAGGGTCGCTCGCTCGGGAGAATTGACCCCGCTGCCGCCTCGGTCCTGGCTGTCGCTGAAGGCGCCCGGCTACTGGCGCGCACCGCGAAAAAAGCTCGACCTGCGGTGTGGGCATGAGCGCTGTGCATCATGACCGCCGGTGGCCCGCCCTGCGCCTCGCTGCGAAGCGACGCGATGGGTGGAAGTGTGTGGGCACGTTGCCTGACGGCGACGCGTGCGGTGCGCGCGGCCGACTCGAGGTCGACCATATCAAGCGCGCTCGATTGCGACCTGACTTGGCCTACAACCTCGACAATCTCCAGACGCTTTGCATTGCATGCCACATCCGGAAATCACGGGCCGAGCTTGGCTTGCGCTCCGACCCGACGCACGCGGCATGGAATGAGTTAGTGCGTCAGCTGCAACTCCCCTCGAAAAAGGAAACAAGCGAATGTTGGAATCAGTGAAGATTTCTCGCCGTCAGAGCGAGATTCGTCAGGCCCTCGCCGGCTTGGTTGGCAAGGCGACGCCGACCGAAGACGAGACGCGGCAGATGGAATCGTTCGACTCGGAATACCGGACCAACGAGACGCGCTTCCGCGCCGCGCTCATCGCCGAAGACAGCGAACGGCGCGACGCTGGCAAGGACCTGGAGACCCGTGGCACAAAGGAATGGCGCGAGCTGGTCGGCCGTTTCGAGCTGCGCCAGGTCGTGTTGGCGCTCGACGAGGGCGCGACGCTGAACGGGCCGACGCAGGAGATCGTGTCGGAGATGCGCGGCGCCGGCGGCTATCGCGGCATGCCGGTTCCGTGGGCGGCCCTGGAGCGTCGCGCTGGTGAGACCGTCGCCTCGGGCGTGTTCGACCCGACCGAAATCAAGCCGGTCATCGACCGCCTGTTTCCCGACAGCGTCGCGGCTCGCATGGGCGCGCAGATGATTAACATCGACACCGGCCTGGTCGAGTTCCCAATCGTCTCGGGCTCTGTGACTGCCGGCTGGGCATCGACCGAAACCGGCAACGTCGCAGGCCCGACCGTCTTCGCCACGACCGAGCGAGCACTGTCGCCGGACCAGAACGTCGGCATTCAGGTCAAGCTCACCCGCAAGACCCTGAAGCAAAGCGGCGCGGCATTGGAAGCCGCAGTCCGGCGTGACATCAACGGCACGATTGGCACCGTGATGGATGCCGGCGTGTTCAATGGCACCGGCTCGAGCGGCCAGCCGCTGGGAGTCATTTATGGCCAGTCGACCTACGGCTACGGCACGACGGCCGTCAGCGCCGCCGCCGCGGCGGCAGTGTTCCGCACCGTCGCCGCTACCTTTATGGTCGGCAACTCGGCGAACGGGCCCGGCGACGTGAAGATTCTGGCGCACCCGCAGGCCTGGACCTACATGGACGCGGCGCTGGTGTCCGGGACGGCGGTCTCACAGTGGGACCTCCACCTGAAGAACTTCTCGGCGGCGAACAACGTGCTTTCGTCGCTGGCGACGTTGACCGCAGGAACCCCGGACACGTCGGTCGCGCTTCTGACCACGAGCGCCGGTGGCGTCCCCCCGATTTTCATCGGCGCCTGGGGCGGCATCGACTTGATTCGTGACGCCGTGTCGGACGCTCAATCGGGAATGTTGAGGCTGACTGCGATTGCGACAATCGACGTCAACGTCTCGCGGCTGGCGCAACTGCATTTGCTCACCGCTCTGCAGGTCGAGTAGATGCTGTTCGGCGGCTTCTCTCCCGGCGGCCTCGAAATCCGGCAGGACGGAGACGGTTCACGCCGTCTTCGTGGCCGGTTCCCCTATGGTCGTCGGACGGTACTCGGCGAGGGCAAGCGCGTCACGATGGAAGAGCAGTTCGCCGCTCGCGCCTTCGCGCCACGTGTCAACGTGACCGGCGAGGACATTCACCTGCTCTTCGGTCACGATTTCTCGCGCCCGCTCGCCAGCCGCGCGACCGGCACGCTGGAGATCCGGGACAACGATGACGCGCTCACGTTCGATGCCGTCATCACGTCACAGATTGCGACAACGACACATGGCCGCGACGCCCTGGCGTTGATGGATTCAGGCCTCGCCGCAGGCCTCTCGCCCGGCTTCACGGTGCCCGATGACCCCGGCGCCGAATCGGTGGTGCGCGAACCTCGGGCGCTCATCCGGACCATTCGAGCTGCCAGGCTGTGGGAGCTTTCAGTCGTGACCCGGCCAGCATATCCCGAGGGTACGGTCACGGCTCGCAATTGGCGGCCTACCAGTGAGCGAGCGGACGCCGGCCTGCAGCGCATGCTCACTCGATGGAGGGCTTGATGAATGCGGTGCTCATCTTCGTCAACGAGGCATTGCCCGATGAATATCCGGCAACGCCAGAAGGCCTGAGCGACGCGGCTACCGCCATCAACGCCGACATGGTGTGGCAGCGCATCGAGTCGTACGTCTGCACACGCTACACTGAGCGCGCCGTCGAGTTCATCGTCGAGGGGCCCGGCGACTGGCGGCCGCCGCTGAAGCCGGTCACGCTGGCCACTGTCGAGGAATGGCGCGGCGAAACCTGGGTGAACACGACACTCGCACCGTCGCCGCTGGGCGGATTCATCCTGAAAGGCTGCGGCCCATATCGCTTCACCGGCATTGCCGGCGAAGACGATGCCGACATACCCGCCACCGTCACAGAAGCGTTCCGCCGCATCATCGAGTACATGGCCGGCATCGACGAGAGCGACAGACCCGGCGCCCGCAGCGTGACGGAGGCAGTGCCAGACGTGCACAGCACGACCATTGAGCGCTCGCCGACATGGATGGCGCAGGCGCTGCAGAACAGCGGTGCGGCCGACCTGCTGCGCAATCTCAGGAGGGCATGACCTTGGCTTGGTACTGGCCCTTCAAAACTGGGTTGAAGAACAACCCGGTTTCTGAGCAGCGCTCGAGCATGAGCGGCTTCACGGTGGAGTTGATGGCGGCGCGCGAATCCTACATCTCCGGCCGCCGTGGCGTCGCAGAGCTGACAGGCACCGCACAGAGCTGCATTTCCCTGTGGGAGAACGGCTTTGCCCTCGCCGATGTCATCGGCGCTGATATTCTCGACCGTCGTACCATGGCGATGTTGGCGCGTTCGCTGGCGCTGCGGGGCGAGGCGCTCTTCCTGATTCGCGACAAGCTGACGCCGTGTAGCGACTGGGACTTGTCGACGCGCTTTGGAGTGCCGCGCGCCTATCGTGTCAGCATTTCCGAGGCGGGCGGCGGCACCACGCAGACGGTGCTCGCCGCGGAGGTGATGCACATCAGGATCGGTAGCGACGTCGCGGCACCCTGGATAGGCACCGCGCCATTGCGGCGCGCATCGCTCACGGCCGGCTTGCTGCAGGCCGTCGAGTCAGCGCTCGGCGAGGTCTACGAGAACGCACCAATCGGCAGTTCCATCATCCCGTTCCCTGAGGCGCCCGACGTCGACATGGTGACGATGGCGCGCGACTTCCGCGGGCGCCGCGGCCGGGTGCTCTTGCGTGAGAGCGTGAACGTCAGCGCGGCCGGCGGCCCGGCGCCACAGACCGATTGGAAGCCTCAGGACGTCACGCCAAACCTGCAACAGGCGATGACGACAGAGAGCCTGGCTGCGGCGCGCGAGTCGGTATGCGGCGTGTTCGGCGTGCTGCCGGCGCTGTTCGATGCGGCCGCGCAAGGTCCGCTGGTCAGAGAAGCGCAAAGGCATCTCTGCACGTGGACGCTGCAGCCGCTTGCCGAGCTGCTCGCCGAGGAAGCCTCAGAGAAGCTCGGCGCGAAGGTCGCAATCGACACGCTGCGACCGACGCAGGCCTTCGATGCCGGCGGCGCGGCACGCGCGGTGTCGACGCTCGTGCAGGCGATGTCGCAGGCCAAGGAAGTCGGGCTCGACCCGGCTGCGGTGGCTGGGGTGTTCAAGCGGCTAGACTGGGAGAACTAGACAGAGAGCCGGTCGTTGACCTTTTCCAAGAGTGTAGCCGCGAAGTTGCCCGACTTCTGTTGGTGCTTATCATCAAACCAAACGACGTCGATGTCCCCCTCACCGTGGTACGTCTGAACGGTCATTTTGGGTCCGCCCGAACGAAGGCGCACGACATCCCCTTCCTTGAAACTTGGTTCGCTCATATTTCGTCCCATTCAGTTGTGAACGATCTACGTTGACACAACCGCCGTCGGCGCGCATCCTCTCTGTGCTGCTAGTAACAGCGAGATGTGCAGGCGGATACCGACCCCGAAAGCTGTCGGCATTTTTGTGCCCAGCGTTCATGTCGGGAGTGCGCGGATATAATACCCGCGAGGGGAAGAAGCGCGCCGGTCCTGCACCGGTTACTAGCTCCCGGCGCCAGCGCCGTTCCGCTGGCAAGGCCTAGTAAGCCTTATGCAGGAGTGCAAATGTCTACTTCACCACATGCCGGCCACGTCGGCGATTTGACCTGGATAACCGAGGTCGACAGGCGGCGAAACATGGTCGCCATTCACGCGACCCATGGCCAGTATCGCGAAGCAAATCTGTCGTCGTCACTGTGGCTCGCACCCGATGAGGCCGAGAAGCTGGGCCGCGCGCTGCTCGACGCCGTCGCCAGCTGGCGCTCCGATGAAGCAGCCAAGGCCTGGACTGGAGGTGCGCAATGAGACGCCCCGACATCCTCCGCCCCCTGTCGCCGTCGCTGTGCGTGCCCATCATCAACGGCAAGGTCGCAGACCTGCGCATGCAGAAGGTCAACATTCAGCACGCGGCTAACCTGCTGTGCGTCGTCGCCGACCAGACTGGTCCACTGTGGGCTCATGTTCAGTACCTCGCCGAACGGATACTCGACCACACCCACGAAATGGACCACCTGCTGGCCGGGATGACGTACGTGGCGGGGCATCTGCACCCCGGCTATCCGAGGCCCGAACGATGAGCGACCGTCGCGCACACCGGCGAGCGATGGCGCGCTTCGCTGTCGAGGCCGGCCTCGAGCCGCGGGCCGTGGCGCTCCTGCAGTACATCATCGAGTGGGGCGACCTCGTTGAGGCGCCCCCGACCGAGATGGGCGCGAAGTGGCTGCTCGTGCCGCTGACGCCGACCGCCTTCGACGCGCTCTGCCTGTTCGAGGCAGACCTCGCCGACTACGGCAGCGACCACGACGACCGGGAGCCCGATGTCGACGCCGAGCCCGACGTTGACGAGGACGATGGCAGCCACGAACCGAACGTCGCGGCTGTCGAGCGCTTTCGGCAAGGCGACGTCCGGTCGATGGAAAGTCTGACGGCGCTCGACTACCTCGCCGGAGCGGGCGTCGCATGATGGGCGAAAAGCGCGAGATCGAGCGGTCTGACCTGCGCGACATGCAGACCGCAATCATGGGCGCCGAGGCCATCTTCATCGCTCTGTCATGGATCGATGAAGGCTACCTCGATGGCACCTACTCGGACCCGCATCGTCTCTCCAACGTGCGCTCCAACCTGCTCGCCGCGGGCGAGACGCTCTGCCGGGTGACGGCGGCCCGCTTCTGACGACCTGCGAAGAGGGCGGGCAACCGCCCCTTTCACGGCCGGGGCGGGAGACTGCCCCGGCCGCATCCATTGCTCGTTTGAGCAATTGCTGTTGCTCATCTGAGCAATTCATGGTCTATTGCTCAAATGAGCAGCGGCCCCACCCCCATCCATTTTGACCGATCCGACATCACGATGAGCGATGCCGCACGGCTCGCCCGTGTCGAGGAAAAGACCATCCGGAATTGGATTGCCCGCGACATGCTCAACATCGGACAGAAGATTGGCTCGCGCTGGACCTTCAATTTCTATGACGTGCTTCATCTCAAGGTGGCCAGCTACCTTGTGAGCTGTGCCCGCATGGAGCCAGCCGTTGCTGCTGACATCGCCCCCCATGTCGGGAAACTCGTTTCCGACCGTGCACTGCAGAAATCGGAACGCAATCCGCGCACCGGCAAGCTTGTCGAACATGAAGCCGGATACAAGCACTGGCAGTGCGTGCTGATTGGCTTCAACGGTAACACGGTTGCCTTTGCGACCACTGGCACCGATCCGTCTCGCCGCGATCCGCCGCGATATATCGAGGGCGACCGAAATGTGAACTGGCTGCACCGGCCTTATGTCTCCGTCCCTGCCGACTCACTGGCCATGGAACTAGTTTTCGACCTGGAGCGACTGCGCGACGGCAAGCCGCTCGACGGAGAGCAGGGCTAATGACCCTTGGTCGCGCGACCCGGCCCCGCCCGCGCCTGGGCACTCAAGCTCTCTCGGCGCCGAGAGAGCAGGTCGCACTCCACCCCGGCGAGGCGAGTCCGCCATGTGACCGGGGTGGAGTTTTCATCATCGGCCGCAAGCGCATCGCCTTCGCGTTGAAGCGCTCGCCGCGCACCGTGAGCAGGTGGTTGCGCTCAGGCGTGTTGCCGGTGGTGAAGCTCGGCCCCTTCGAGAACTCCCTACTCGCAGTCCGCGTCGCCGACGTCGAGCGGCTGGCGGCTATGGAGGAGCCGGTCTCGTGACCGAACTGCGCACGCCGGACGAAACGGCCGCCCGCCTCCGATGCTCTCGGAAGACGCTGAGCAGCTACGTCCGCGACGGCAAGCTGCGGTACGTCATCATGGGAAGCGGGACGAAGCGCCCGCGCAAGATGTTCACAGACCCCGACATCGACGATTTCATCGAACGCCAGACGCGTAGGGACGTGCCATGTCCGTCTACCTCTCCCCGAAATCGCCGTACTACCAGTACGATTTCCAGTGGCGAAATCGTCGCTTTTTCGGCTCTACGCAACGCACGAATCGCCGAGAAGCTGAAGCGGTAGAGCGCGCCGAGAAGGAGCGCGTCAAGCAGGAGGCGAAGGCCTCGCAGGCTTCATCGACGTCGCTGAAGATGGACGATGTCGCCGGCCGATACTGGGGCGAGGTCGGCCAGCATCATGCCGGCTCGACCGACACTTGGCGCGATGTCGAGCGCTTGGTCGACTACTTCACGCCAACGAAGCTGCTCACCGAGATCTCCGACGACGACGTGACCCGCCTCGTGGCCTGGCGTCGTGGGCATCGCGTCGTGCGCTCCAAGAAGCACAAGGCCGAGTCCCCGCTCGTCAGCAACGCCACCGTGAACAGGTCGACGACCGAGGTGCTCAAGAAGCTGTTCACGCGCGCCAAGAAGAACTGGGGCGTGCGCTTCGAGAACGAGCCCGATTGGAAGTCCCATCTCCTGCCGGAACCGCAGGAGCGCATACGCGAGCTCGTCGGCGACGAATGGGAGAAGCTCGAGGGCGCGACGCGCGACGACTACGTGCCGTTCCTCACCTTCGCCCGAGCGTCCGGCCTCCGGCTCCGGGAATGCCTGCTACGCTGGCCCGAGGTCGATTGGGACGCCCGCCAAATCAGGAAGCTCGGCAAGGGCAAGAAGCTGGTGACCGTGCCCATCACCCCGACCATTCGCGGCATCCTGTGGCCGCTGCGCGGGCAGCATGCCGAGCATGTCTTCACCTACGTCGCTGCGCGGACCCGTGCCGGCCGGGTGAAGGGCAAGCGCTATCCCCTCACCTACTCCGGCGTCAAAATCGCGTGGCGCCGACTGCGGGCCAAGGCTGGCGTGACTGACTTCCGGTTCCACGACATCCGGCACGACGTCGGCACCAAGCTCCTGCGCGAGACCGGCAACCTGAAGCTGGTGCAGAAGGCGCTGAATCACTCCGACCTCAAGACCACCACGCGCTATGCGCACGTGCTGGAAGACGAAGTTGCGACGGCAATGGAACGCGTCGCCAAGTCCCGGGCAAAGTCCCGGAAACCCGCCCGCGAGGCAAGCTAAGGAGTTGAAGACATTGGATAATTTCAGCACCAGCGCCCATCACTGGGGGACTGGGGGTCGTCGGTTCAAATCCGGCCGCCCCGACCATTCATCGTGCAGGCCCGAAGGGCGCAGCAGCGCCGATGTGGAGCCACCTCTGCGGGCTGCCGCCGCGGCAATTGAAGTCCATACCCCGACTATGGTGAAACAGTTCCGTTGCCCCGGCGGTCTTCGCGTCTGGAGCGCGCCTCGAAGCGGCAGCGAGATCAAGTTCATCTTTCGAGAGATATTCGAAGATTGGTGGTACGAGCGACATGGCGTGACAATCCGCGATGGCGACGTTGCCCTCGATATCGGAGCCAACGTCGGACTGTTTGCGCTCTCGCTGATGGAGCGCTTCGACGGACTGAGCATCGTCTGCCTCGAACCGGTGCCGCTTACCCGCGCCTGTTTGGAGCGCAACATCGCGGAGTCGCGATGGCGAGGTCGCCATCAGGTGACGATTCTGGCGGATGCTGCCGGCTCCGCGAATGCCGACGCCATGATCACCTATTTCAGCTTGTTGCGGACGAAGCGCGCCGGCCTGCCGCCGATGACATCGCTCACCACCGTGCACGACCTCCCCCGTAAGACGGGGGAGGCAAAGGAATGAGTGACGGGGCTAGTCGGCCGCGCGCGGCAACGGCTCGGGCTCGAGCGCTGCCAGCACCTTGGGCGGCGACATCGGCAGGCTGTCGAAGCGAATGCCGAGCGCGCCGTGCAGGGCATTGGCGACCGCCGCCATCACTGGAACCAGCGGCACCTCGCCGACGCCGCGCACGCCCTGCGGATGCTTGGGATTGGGGATTTCGATCATCACGGCATCCAGCATCGGCAGGTCCGACGTGACGGGCATGCGATAGTCGAGGAAGCCCGCGTTATCGAGCTTGCCGTTCTTGTCGTAGATGTATTCCTCGCTCAGTGCCCAGCCGATGCCCTGGGCGACGCCGCCCTGCAACTGGCCCTCGACGTAGTCGGGATGGATGGCGCGTCCGACATCCTGGAAGGCGGTGTAGCGCACGACCCAGACGCGTCCCGTGGCCGGGTCTACCTCGACGTCGCAGATGTGGGTGCCGAAGCCGCCTTCCGCGCCGATCGTGTTGCTCGCCGCGGCCTCGCCGATCGGTCCGCCGGTCTCGCTGGCCCGCGCAGCGAGCTGGGCCAGCGACAGCGGGTCGAACTTGCCGGCATTGTCGCCGGCCGGCTTGGCTTCGCCGTTATCCCAGCTGACGGCATCAGGATCGATCTTCCAGATCTTGGCGGCGCGGCGACGCAGGTCGGTGATGACCTTCTCCGCCGCCTGCGTGACCACCATGGCGGAGGCGAAGGTGACGCGGCTGCCGCCCGTCAGGTTCGAGAAGCCGACACTGCTGGTATCGCCGATCAGCACCGTCACCTTGCTGTGATCGATGCCCAGGATCTCGGCGGCGATGTTGGCCGTCGAGGCGCGCGAGCCGCCGATGTCGGGATGGCCGGTCATCACGACCACGGTGCCGTCCTCGTTGATGCGCATGGTGGCGCTCGATTCGCCCCCGGCGTTGAACCAGTAGCCGCTCGCCACGCCACGGCCCTGATTGGGCTTGAGCGGCGCCTTGTAGTGCGGATGGGCGAGCGCCTGCTTCACCGTCTCCTGGTAGCCCATGACCGGGTAGACCGGACCATGCACCGCCTTGGTGCCCTGCTTGGCGGCGTTCTTGAGACGCAGCTCGAGCGGGTCCATCTTGAGCTTCTCGGCGAGTTCGTCCAGCACGCATTCGACCGCATAGGCACCGATCGGCGCGCCGGGGGCGCGGTAGGCAGCAACCTTCGACCGGTTGGAGACGACGTCGTAGCCCTTCGTATAGGCGTTGGGGATGTCGTAGGGTCCGAAGGCGCACCCGGCGGCACCGCGGATCGGCGAACCCGGGAAGGCGCCGGCCTGCAGCCAATAGGTTCCCTCGCCGGCGACGATGGTGCCGTCCTTCTTCGCGCCGATCTTGACCTTGCTGACCGAGCCCGAGGTCGGACCGGAAGCGCGGAAGACCTCCTCGCGCGACATCACCATCTTGACCGGCCGGCCCGACTTGCGCGCCAGGATCAGCGCCAGCGGCTCCAGGTAGATGATGGTCTTGCCGCCGAAACCGCCGCCGATCTCGGCCGGAATGGCACGGATGTCGCTCTGAGCCATGCCGGTCAGCAAGGCGGACATGGCGCGGACCATGAACTGGCCCTGGCTCGAGCTCCAGATCGTGGCCTTGCCGTCGACGACGCTGACGAGGCAGGCATGCGGCTCGATGTAGCCCTGGTGCACGGCCTCGGTCTTGAAGCTGCGCTCGACGATCACGTCGGCTTCCTTGAAGCCCGCCTCGACGTCGCCCTTCTTGTGCTCGAGCGTGCCGGCGATGTTGGAAGGCTTGCCCTCGAACTTGACGTGGTCATGCAGCGGGGTCGCGGCCGGCTTCATCGCGTCCTCGACATCGATCGCCCACGGCAGGATCTCGTAGTCGACCTTGATCAGCCCGAGGGCCTCGGCCGCGATCGCCTGGGTGGTCGCCGCGATGGCGGCCACGGGATGGCCGTGGAACAGCGCCTTCTCGCGCGCCATCACGTTGCGGCACATCCAGCGCATGTCCTGGATGCCCAGCATCACCGGCCCCTTGTCGATCGGGAAATCGACGATGTCCTTGGCCGTCACCACCGCCTTGACGCCCGGGAAGGCCTCGGCCGCCGAGGTATCGATCGACTTGATCCGGGCATGCGGATGAGGGCTGCGCAGCACCTTGCCCCAGATCATGCCCGGCATGGTGGTGTCGGCGGCATAGGCCGCCCGTCCCGTGACCTTGTCCGCGCCATCCGGCCGCGGCGTACGCTTGCCAATCCACTTGTTGTCGGCTGTGTCGGTCATGGCTGATCGTCCTGTTCGTTCGGTGAGCGATGCGAATTCACCCGACGATCAGAACGAGTCGCGACGGCGAGATCAAGCCCTGCGTGCATGATCTCTGCGCATCCTAGTATCTTGGCGATGGCTGGACTGCATTCTCATGTTCCTCCCCAACTCCGTTGGGGAGATGTCGCCGTCTTCGGCGACGGAGCGGGACTGAGGCTCATGACCCCTCCGCCCCGTATGACGGGGCACCTCCCCAGCGCAGCTGGGGAGGAGAGTGAAAGGCGCGCCCTAAAGTGGCAAAGACTGTCAGCCCTCGCCGACGACCCGCCGTCCTGACATTGTCAATTTACAGACCAGCCAGCCCGGTTTCAGCGGGTTGTTGAACCATGGCTCGGCCCAGCCTACCTGGAGGCAGCGCCGTACGATGGCGGCGTCGATTTCCTGGCCGTCAAGATCGAACAGCGGCAGCTTGCCACCCGGCTGGGTCAGCCCCCGCCGCAGGTAGAGCAATTCATGTAGAGTTGGAGCAATAACCTCCAACTCATTGTCGTTCAAAGCATTTAGATGAAACAGGTGCGTCCAATCTGGAACGCGATCCAAATCTGCGAACACGGCGGCGTCCCCCTCTGACGTTGCCGGCTAATCAGTAAAATATAAGATGATCAGGTGGTTACAGCCCTTTCTTCGCGCTCTCCACCCGACTTCGTGGGTATCCCGAACCCTGGCAAGACCCCGACCCGCGACCCCCCGGTGGCGTGTCAGCCCCTGATCAGTTGTTCGTCTTGAGCGTGCTGCGCAATTGGGTCAGCGCCTGCTCGAGATCCTCGAGCACGGCTTCGATTTCGCGCCGCTTGTGAAGGTCGAGCATGGTGGCCCGCGGCGTGTTGGTCGCCGGCTGCGGCCCGGTCCGGGGCAGCGGCTGGCGCTGGTTGCCCTGCGCCATCGCCTCGGCGCGTGCCGAGACGATCCGCAGGCTTTCCAGGGCACTCTCGGCGGCGAGATCGAGCCGCTGCTGCTGCGGCGGCAGCCGCCCGCGGCCTTCCTTCAGCAGGCGCTGAACGCCCTTGATAGTGTAACCGTCCTCGTACAGCAGGGACCGGATCCGGCGCAGAAGATCGATATCCTCCGGCCGGTAGTAACGTCGGCCGCCGCCGCGCTTCAGCGGACGGACCTGGCTGAACTTGCTTTCCCAGAAGCGCAACACGTGCTGAGGCACGTCGAGCTCGGTGGCGACTTCGCTGATGGTGCGAAACGCCTGCGCCGATTTCTCGACCCGCCTTTCCGTGGCCTGAACCGAAACGGCCATGACCTACCCCCCGATTGACTACTGTCCCTTGCTCTCGTCGGGCGCCCCATTGATCAGAGATTTGAGAACGTTCGACGCTCGAAAGACGAGTACCCGCCGCGGCAGGATCGGGACCTCCTGCCCGGTCTTTGGATTGCGACCGACACGCTGGCCCTTGTCGCGAACCGTGAAGCTTCCAAATGAGGAAACCTTCACCGATTCGCCACGCGCCAAGGCTTCGACAACCTCCGACAAGATTGTCTCGACCAGATCGCTCGATTCGTTGCGAGACAGGCCCACTTCCTGGAACACCGACTCGCTCAGATCGGCACGCGTGATTGTCCGGCCTTCTTCCATCCGGTACCCTCTTTCCCCCTTAGTTAATCCTTACTCTAAGGTGGGAAAGCGGTCAATATCAGGAGGATAGACGCTGGCCTTTAATTGGCGTCTGTTCGCCTTCCGTTGCGCCTCTCGCGTCTTGACGATGCCTACCAGCGCACCAGCGAGGCACCCCAGGCCAAGCCGCCGCCGATCCCTTCCAGCAGCAGCAGATCGCCGCGCTGGATTCGGCCGTCCTTGACGGCCACGTCGAGGGCGAGCGGGATCGAGGCGGCCGACGTGTTGGCATGCCGATCGACGGTGACCACGACGCGCTCGGGCGGCAGGCCGAGCTTGCGGCCGGTGCCGTCGATGATGCGTTTGTTGGCCTGATGCGGCACCAGCCAATCGATGTCGGTGGCCTGAAGACCGGCCTTCTCCAGCACCTCGCCGACCACCGCCGCCATGTTGACCACGGCGTGCTTGAAGACTTCCTTGCCCTCCATGCGCAGATAGCCGGTGGTCCTGGTCGAGGACGGGCCGCCATCGACATAGAGGATGTCGTGCTGGCGGCCGTCGGAATGCAGCGCGTTGGCGAGAATGCCGCGATCGGCCGACGTGCCGGCGCCCTGCTCGGCCTTGAGCACGATCGCGCCGGCGCCGTCACCGAACAGCACGCAGGTGCCGCGGTCGTTCCAGTCGAGGATGCGCGAGAAGGTCTCGGCGCCGATCACCAGGGCCGTCGAGGCGACACTGCTGCGCAACAGGCTGTCGGCCACCGACACGCCGTAGACGAAGCCCGCGCACACCGCCTGGACATCGAACGCAGCCCCCTTGGTCATGCCGAGCGCCGCCTGCACGCGGGTCGCGGTGGCGGGAAAGGTTTCGTCCGGAGTCGCCGTGGCGAGCACGATCAGATCGAGATCGGCGACCGTGAGCCCGGCATGGTCGAGAGCACGCTGCGCCGCCTTGATCGCGAGATGCGAGGTGAACTCGCCATCGGCCGCGATGTGGCGCTGGCGGATGCCGGTACGCTGGCGAATCCAGTCGTCCGAGGTGTCCAGGGTCTTGGCAAGCTCGTCGTTGGTGACGACCCTCTCCGGCAGGTAGGCGCCGCACCCCTGTACGACCGAACGAATCACGCAGCCCCTCCGCTTGCCTGCAGCGCCGACGTCGACGGCGCCTCGGCCGGCGACCGCACGTGCTGCAGCCTGCCCAACCCCTCGATCAGCTTGCTCTTGTACTCGTAGCGCACGAGGTCGACTGCGACGCCGATGGCATAGGCGAAACCCAGCGCGTCCGTGCCGCCATGGCTCTTCACGCACACGCCGTCGAGGCCAAGGAACACGCCGCCATTGTAGCGCCGCGGGTCGACGCGCTTGCGCATCTTGCGAAAGGCGCCGTACGCGAACAGGCCGCCGATCTTGGCGAAGGTCGACGTCCGGAAGACCTCGCGCACCCACTGGGTGTAGAGCTTGGCGGTGCCTTCGATCGCCTTCAGCGCGACATTGCCGGTGAAGCCGTCGGCCACCACGACGTCGATCTTGCCGGAACCGATATCATCACCCTCGACGAAGCCGTGGAAGTCGACCGGCGAGCCTTCGGCGCGCAGCAGTGCAGCGGCCTGCCGCAGTTCCTCGTGACCCTTCATTTCCTCGGAGCCGACATTGAGCAGGCCGACCCGGGGGCGATCGAGGCCGAGCAGCACTTGCGCGAAGACGCTGCCCATCACCGCGAACTCGGCAAGATTGTCGGCGTCGCAATCGAGATTGGCGCCCAGATCGAGCATCACGGTCTCGCCGCGCGCGGTCGGCAGGAACGACGCGAGCGCCGGCCGATGCGCGCCCGGCAGCATGCGCATCGCCACCATCGAGATGGCCAGCAGCGCGCCGGTATTGCCCGCCGATACCACGGTGTCGGCGCGCCCCTGCGCCGCCGCTTCGACGGCCAGCCACATGCTCGACTTGCGGCGGCGGCGCAGCGCGAAGGACGGCTTGTCCTCGGCCAGCACCGCGTCCTCCGCCGCCACGATCTCGAGCACCGACGCCAGGCCCTTGCGCTTGTCGACCAGCGGTTTCAGCCGCGCCGGATCCCCGAACAGCAGGAAGCTCGTGCCCGGGTAACGTTCGCGCGCAATATCGGCGCCGGTCACCACGACATCGGGCGCACGATCACCACCCATGCCGTCGAGCGCCAGGACGATCTTGCCCCCGCTCACCACGTATTCCTGCCTGTCGGATGCCAGCGCATCGCCGGCAGCGTGCCTGGTCTACTTCTCGGCCGACGTGCTGTCGGCCAGGACCGGCATGTCCTCGCGATAGTAGCCGCAATGCGAGCACACCGCGTGCGGCCGCTTCAGCTCGCCGCAATTCTTGCACTCGACATAGGCCATCGAGGGCACGGCGTGGTGGGCCCGGCGCATGTTGCGGCGGGACTTCGAAACCTTCTTCTTGGGAACGGCCATGACAATCTCCACGACGGGGCGGCACCGGCAGCCTGCCCCAAAAAACGCTGCAGCCGCGCTCTAGCGGCGCGGCGGGCCGGCTTCTCTAGCCAAAACCCACCATCACCGCAAGAATTTAGCGTCCGCGGCCCGGTTTGTCTCTGAGCGCCGCCAGGCCGGCGAAAGGATGCCGGCGCTGGTCCGGCGGCCCGCGGCGGCCTGGATGGCGCGGCTTGGGCATCACGTCCTCGAGCCGGGCGCCCGGCCGCCGGGGATACGGGTCGGCGGCGAGCGACAGCTGCTCGGCGACGATCTCGCCGACGTCGAGCAGGTTTCCCGACAACGGCTCCGGCGCATCGGCCTGCGCACTCAGCACCGCCTCGCCGTTCTCGGGGTCGCGGTCGTCGGAAAGGTCCTTCTTGAAGACGATGCGGAAGGTGTCGTCCAGATCCTGGTTCACGGGGTCGAGGGTGAGCACGCAGGCTTGCACGATCCGTCCGCGCAGGCGCCCTTCGACGACGATCTGGCCGCCCAGCCGGCGATCGACGGTCACCCGGGCCGACAGGGCCGGAAGGCCGAGAAAGCCGAACCGCTTGGCCAGCGCCGCTCGCTCGCTGTCGCTTGCGACGATGTCGAGAGCCGCGCCGCCCGGTCCCATGCGGTCCAGGTCGACGACTCTCTCGATTTCTGATTTTGTTTCTTTTTGAGGTACTTGCGACATCTTTTTTATCTACTTGACCAGGAGGTTGCGCGGTGTTTCCGCCAGCCACGCCGCATACTGCCGTACATGGCCGGCAAGCCGTTCCACGGCCTGATCGTCGACAGGCGGCCTACCGCCATAGGCGTTGCGGCGCAAGGCCTCAAGTAGCTGATCGGACGTTCCGACGAGCGCCTCCCGATAGGCGAGCGCCCGGCCATGCAGCCCCTCGGCCATGATCTTGATGCGCCGCCCGACGCCCAGATCCTGGACGCCGATCTCGCGCAGGGTGAGATCGAGGTGGCGGAACATGGCGTCGAAAAATGCCTGCGCCAGGGCTTCGCCATCCGGTTCCCGGCGCAGGCGATCGATCGCGAGCGCGGCATGCAAGGCAAGCGCATCGAAGCGGCCGTCGAGGGTATCGGGAATGCCGCACGCCTCGAACAGCTCCGGCGCACGGGCCCGCTCGGCCGTCCGGGTATAGAGGGCGGTGGCGAAGGCATCTTCTGGCTTGCGGCGGCGAAACACCGGCGACGGGCCTCTTGGCTAGCGCGGTTGACCTGCCGCGCCCGTCGCGACATCTTCCGCTCAGCCCTTCTCTCCGACGAAACAAAGAACCAGTCCATGCGTCGCGCCGTCCCGCTCGCCCTCGCCCTGCTCGCCGTGGCCGCGTGCGAGAGCAGTACCGCCATCCGCGGATTCGCGCCGTCGCCCGGCTCGGTCGACAAGCTTGAGGTCAACACCCAGAGCCGCGAGGACGTGCAGCGCCTGATCGGCTCGCCGTCCGCGGTCGCGACGTTCAATCCCAACGTTTGGTACTACATCAGCCAGAAGCAGGAATCCTGGGGACCCAAGCGACCCTGGATCAGCGAGCAGAACGTCATCCAGATCACATTCAACGATTCCGGTCGCATCTCCTCGCTCAAGTACTACGATCTCGAGGACGCCAAGGACATCACCATGGTGGCGCGGATCACGCCGACCTCGGGCAAGGAGCTCACCGTCCTCGAGCAGCTGCTTGGCAACGTCGGCAAGTTCACCGGCCCGGCCAAGCAGACCGGCGGCAACCCCGGAGCGCCCACCGGCGGCGGCGGCTAGAAGGGCATTCTCCCGGGTTGAGGCACAGGAACAGGCGCCAGCTCCGGGGATGAACAGCGCAAATGAAAAGCCCCGGTCTTGCGACCGGGGCTCTTGCTTTGACTCCTGCAAGGCCGCTCAGTGCGCGAGCACGGCGAGCAGCAGCAGGGCCACGATATTGGTGATCTTGATCATCGGGTTCACCGCCGGGCCAGAGGTGTCCTTGTAGGGATCGCCGACGGTGTCGCCGGTGACGGCAGCCTTGTGGGCTTCCGAACCCTTGCCTCCGAAGTGACCCTCTTCGATGTACTTCTTGGCATTGTCCCACGCACCGCCGCCCGCCGTCATCGAGATGGCGACGAACAGGCCGGTGACGATGACGCCGAGCAGCATGGCGCCGACCGCGGCGAAGGCGTCGGCGCGGTTGGCGATGGCGCTGATGACGATGAACAGCACGATCGGCGACAGCACCGGCAGCAGCGACGGGATCATCATCTCCTTGATCGCGGCCTTGGTGAGCATGTCGACGGCGCGGCCATAATCAGGCCGGTCCTTGCCTTCCATGATGCCGGGCTTTTCCTTGAACTGCCGGCGAACCTCCTCGACGACTGACTGAGCGGCACGGCCGACCGCCAGCATCGACATGCCGCCGAACAGGTACGGCAGCAGGCCGCCGATCAGCAGGCCGACCACGACGTAGGGGTTCTTGAGCGAGAACTCGACGGATTTGATCCCGAGCTTGCCCTGAGCGATGAAGTAGTCGAGGTCCGACGTGTAGGCCGCGAACAACACCAGGGCGCCGAGGCCGGCCGAGGCGATGGCATAGCCCTTGGTGACGGCCTTGGTCGTGTTGCCGACGGCGTCGAGCGCATCGGTGTTCTTGCGAACTTCCTTCGGCAGTCCCGACATCTCGGCGATGCCGCCGGCGTTGTCGGTGACCGGGCCATAGGCGTCGAGCGCCACCACCATTCCGGCCAGCGCCAGCATGGCGGTGGTGGCGATGGCGATGCCGAACAGGCCGGCCAGCAGGTAGCAAACGACGATGCCGGCACAGATGAGCAGCGCCGGCAGGGCGGTGGCTTCCATCGACATCGCCAAGCCGGCAATGACGTTGGTGCCGTGGCCCGTGACCGACGCCTGGGCGACCGCCTTGACCGGCCGGTAGTCGGTACCGGTGTAGTACTCGGTGATCCACACGATCAGGCCGGTGACGGCGAGGCCGACCAGCGCGCACCAGAACAAGGTCGATCCGTGGAACGTAAGATTACCAACCTTCAGTTCCGTGCCGGATCCGACCACCCAGTCGGTGACGAACCAGATGGCGGGGATCGACAGCACGGCGGCCGCGATCACGCCCTTGTACATCGCCCACATGATGTTGCCGTCGGAGCCGAGGCGCACGAAGTAGGTGCCGATGATGGAGGTGATGATGCAGACGCCGCCGATGGCCAGCGGGTAGAGCATCAGCTTGGTGACCAGGGCCTGGTTGCCGGCGAAGAAAATCGACGCCAGCACCATGGTGGCGACCGTGGTCACCGCGTAAGTCTCGAACAGGTCGGCCGCCATGCCGGCGCAGTCGCCGACATTGTCGCCCACGTTGTCGGCGATGGTCGCCGGGTTGCGCGGGTCATCCTCCGGAATGCCGGCCTCGACCTTGCCGACCATGTCGCCGCCGACATCCGCGCCCTTGGTGAAAATGCCGCCGCCCAGACGGGCGAAGATCGAGATCAGCGAGGCACCGAAGCCCAGCGCCACCAACCCGTCGATCATCTCGCGGCTGCCGATGGTCACGCCCATCTTGATCAGCACGGAGAAGTAACCGACGACGCCCAGCAGGGCCAAGCCCGCAACCAGCATGCCGGTAACCGCGCCCGCCTTGAAGGCGAGGTCGAGACCCTGCCCCAGGCTCTTCTGGGCGGCGACGGCGGTTCGCACGTTGGCGCGCACCGAAACGTTCATGCCGATGAAGCCGGTCGCGCCGGACAGCACGGCGCCGATCAGGAAGCCGATGGCAGCGTATTTGCCGAGCAGAATGAAGAGCAGCACGAGCACGACCACGCCGACGATGGCGATGGTGGTGTACTGGCGGCGCAGGTAGGCGGCGGCGCCCTCCTGCACGGCCTGCGCAATCTCCTGCATCCGCGCAGTGCCCGAATCGGCCGCCATGACCCGCGAGGCGGTGACGACGCCGTACAGGACGGCGATGACACCGCACGCGATGACGGCCCAGAGGATGGTGGACATATTGAATTAACCTGTTGTTTTTACGGCAATCTCCGCCCGGCGCATGCTGAAGTACGGTCTCTCCCCGGCGCAAGGCGGGCCGGAAAATGGCAGAACGCTTCCCGCTGCGCAACCCGCGCTGGGAAAAACCCCGCTGCCTCAAGGGCTTGGCTTCCGGCCTGCGACCGGAATTCTACGCCCGCGAGGGGCGCAAAAGGCGATAGGCGCTGATCACCAGGAGAGCAACGACGACCAGCGCCAGGGCGAAGTAGTTGAGCATCGCCCACCCCTCGATCTCGAGCACCACGCTCGCCATCAGGCTGGCTACCGTGGTCGTGCCGAAGACCATGAAATCGTTGAACGCCTGCGCCTTGCCGCGCTCGGCCGGCCGATAGGTGGTGGTGAGCAGCGTGGTCGCGCCGACGAACAGGAAATTCCAGCCGACGCCGTTCAGGCTGAGCGCGATCCGGAAGTTCCATACGGTCACTCCCATCAGGGCCACCACGACGCCCAGCACCAGCAATGCGATACCCGCCGTCATGACGTTGAACAGGCCGAACCGCTGGATCAGGTGACCGGTGAAGAAGGCCGGCACGAACATGCCCATGACGTGGACGAAGATCGTGATCGGCGCCTCGCCCTTGTCGAGGCCGCACTGCACGATGGCGAGCGGCGATGCGGCCATGACGAACGACATGACGCCGAAGGCGATCATGCCGCCAGCGCAGGCCACCATGTAGGCCGGCTGGGTGACGATGGTGGACAAGGAGCGCTGCGGGCCGCTCGAATCCTCCGCCTTCACGGTCGGGAACTCGATGAAGCCCAGCACCACGAAGACGATGGCGTGGATGAAAATGACGGCGCAGAAGCTCGCCTGGAACGTCGGCAGCCACAAATCGGGCGTGAAGCGCGCGAGCCCCGGCCCGATGATGCCGGCAATGACGCCGCCCGCAGTCACGTAGGAAATCGCCTGGGCGCGGAAATGTCCGGGCGCCAGCTCGACGGCGGCGAAGCGGTAGAGCTGCATGTTGGCGATGCCGTAGCCCATCATCAGGCCGCCCATGCACATGATCGGGAAGCTGGCGAGGCCGAGCCCGATGGCGGCGCACGACGCCCCCGCCATGCCCATCGCCGAGCCCGAGCGAAAGCCGAACTTGCGGCCGCGCCGCATCATCAGAATCGAAGCCGGGAAAACCGAGAGCATGACTCCGAGATGCTGCATGGTGACCGGCAGATTTGCCCACATGCGCATGTCGGGCGAGACGATGGTCAGCACAGCGAGTGCAGAGGAGGCGAACATCAGCGTGTTGCTGCTCTGGGTCAGCGCCTGGCAGATCGCCAGCAGGGCGATGTTGCGCAGGGCGCGACGCGGTATCGCGCCTCCGGTAGACTGTGCCGCCGTTCTCTCTACCTTGTTCGATCCATCCATCGGGCGCGCACCATAGTCGCCGCCCCCTTCCGCCCCAAGCGATTAGAACGAGGGCCGGCGCAGCCCAGACCTGCTATTTCCGAGCCGCTCGCTGTAATATGAGCTTGCCCAACCGGCCGTAGACAGGCGGGCGGCTGGGTTTCAAAATCACTCTTCACGTCCCCGAGGCTTGCACTGCAGCAATGACCGACGACGCGCCGACTGCGAAACGACCCGAGGTCGATCGCACCGAACATCACGCCGCCCTGACGGCCGGCGTGATGATCGGACGGTATCGCATCGAGTCGGTGCTGGGCCTCGGCGGCTTCGGCATCACCTATCGCTGCTACGATACCCACCTGCGACGCGACGTTGCCGTGAAGGAGTACCTGCCGACCGGCATCGCCATCCGCCACGAAAGCTCGACCGTGCTGCCGCGCTCGACCGAGATGTCGACCGACTTCGTGTGGGGCCGCAATCGCTTCCTCGACGAGGCACGCACCATCGCCAAGCTGGGCCACGTGCCGGCCGTCGTGCGCGTGCACGACTTCCTCGAGGCGTTCGGCACGGCGTACGTCGTGATGGAGCTGCTGTCGGGCGAGACGATGTCGCAGCGCCTGAAGAGCGAGCCGCGGCTTTCACAAGAGACCATCGATCGCATCCTGCCGCCGCTCCTCGACGGCCTCGAGCAGATCCACACGGCCGGCTTCCTGCATCGCGATATCAAGCCGGCCAACATCGTTCTCGGGCCCGGCGACGCCGCGACCTTGATCGATTTCGGGGCCTCGCGCGTCGCCATTGCCGACCGCTCGCAAGCGCTTACCGCGGTTTTCACGCCGGGCTACGCCGCGCCTGAGCAATCGACATCGGGCAAGCAGGGACCGTGGACCGACATATACGGGCTGGCGGCAACGCTATTCACCGCGGTGACCGGCAAGGTGCCGCCGAGCGTCATGGAGCGCGTGTTCGAAGGCGCCTCCGTGATTCCGGCGGAGGCGAGCGTCAACGGCTACTCGGCGAACCTGCTGACGGGTATCGACGCCGGCCTGCGCTTGCCTATCGAAGCCCGGCCGCAAGACATCGCGGCGTGGCGGCAGATCCTCTTCGGCAAGGAAGAATCTCCCGTCGCCCAGGCAGTTCCGCCAGCAACGCTGTCGGTTTCGCCGCCGCCTGCGGCGCTTCCGCTCCCGCCTGCCTCCCCAGTCATTCCTCCCAATCGCCTGAGATACGGCGTGGTGGCCGGAGCTGTCGTCGTGGCGCTTGCGCTAGGCTATGCATTGTTTGCTCTCACCGCGCGCGACCAGCGCCCGGCGATCGCATCGGCGCCCACGCCGGCGGCTGCGTCCCCGTCGGCAGGGGCGAACGGATCGGGCCCCTACCCGCCGGCGGCCACCCTGACCTCTGCGCCAGCCCAGTCGGCGGCCGCTCCGGCGGCCAGTGCTCCCGTGACGACCACGACATCACAACCGGCGCCTCTGCCGCCAGCGGTGCCGGCGCCTGCATCGACGGCGGTTGCGCCGGCGCCCCCGCCGGATGCGTCACCTGCACCGGTCGCGGCGTCCCCGCCTGCATCGACGGCAACGCCGCCAGCAGCCGTGACTCCTCCTGCTGCCTCGATTGCACCGCCGCCTCTGCCGGCTGCGACGCCGGCACCTGCCGTCGTCCCTCCGCCTGCCTCAGCCGCACCGCCGCCTTCACCGCCTGCAACGCCGGCGCCGAGCGCGGCCGCTCCGCCCGATCCCACACCCGCGCCGACACCAGCAACGTCGCCTCGGCCCGCTGCGCCGGGGGACACGACCGTCCCGGTCCTCGACGACCTGAAGGTGCAAGACGCCGACTCGCGCGCCATCGAGGAAGTCCAGAGCCGTCGCGACCGTCCCGCCCAGGAGGCGGCGCGGCCGGACGAGCCGAAGAAGAGCGAGGAGCAGCTCAAGGCCGAAGCCGAGCAGGCCGAGACGGCCTTGAAGCTCAGCACGCGCGATCGACAGAAGATCCAAGTCGCGCTCACGTCCCTGGGCTTCGACGCGGGCGGCGCCGATGGGGTGTTCGGCCCGCGCACACGCACCAGGATCGCCGACTGGCAGAGCGCAAACGGCGAACCGCCGACCGGCTTCATCAGCGCCGACAATAAGACGACGCTCTTCACCAAGGCGGCGCCGGCGATTGCCCGCTGGGAAGAGGCTCAACGCCGCGCCTGGCTCGAAGAGCAGCGCCGCCTGGAGGAGCTGCGGAAGCCGACGCCAGCTCCCTCGCCGCCGCCCAAGAGGACTTGGCGCTGGCCCTGGGAAGACCGCACTTTTCCCTGAGACTCTTGGCGCGCCTCCAGCAGCGCTTCGAGACGCAGCCGCCTGGCCGGATCAGAAATGCACGTACCCGCGGCGCGGTGCGTGGGCCGGTTGGCCGCCTATCGTCAGTCGTACACCGCGTCCCTCGCCCACCGTGCCGATGGTCGTCACCGCTACGCCGGCGGCATCGGCGGCGCGCAGCAGCGCACGGCGCCGGCGCGGCGGCACGGCGAATACGAGTTCGTAGTCATCGCCGCCGCCCAGGATTTCCGGCCAGAGATCGGGATCGGCGGTGACGGCCCGCCGCGCCGGCGCCGACAGCGGCACGCGGTCGCGCTCGATGACGATTCCCACACGCGAGGCCTCGCCAATATGGCCGGCGTCGGCCAGCAGGCCGTCGGAGACGTCGGCTGCCGCCGTGGCGATGCCGACGAGGCGGACGCCGAGGGTGGTGCGCGGCTGTGGCTGCCGGAAGCGTCGCTCGAGCGCAGGGCTCATGAGCTGGCCGCGGGCGGCGCGCAGGCCCAGGGCACCATCCCCGATCGTGCCGCTCACCCACAGCTCGTCGCCCGCGCGCCCGCCGGCACGGGTCAGGCCGCGCCCGCGCGGCACCTTGCCGAACGCCGTGATGGTGACGGTGAGCGGCCCGGGCGAGACCACCGTGTCGCCGCCGCACAGCACGATACCGTAGCGGCGCTGGTCGGCCGCCAGGCCGCGCGCGAAGCCGGCAACCCATGCTTCGGTCCAGGCGTCGGGGAGCGCCAGCGAGAGCTGGTAGACGAACGGCGTGCCGCCGCCTGCAGCAAGGTCGGAGAGGCACACGCGCAGCGCCTTGGCAGCGACAAGACCCGGCTTCTCGTCACCCAGGAAATGGACGCCGGCCACCACGGTGTCGGTCTTGACGACAAGATCGTGCCGGGCGTCGCCCGACAGGAAGGCATTGTCGCTCTTCAGGCCTCCGGCACCGGTGAAGCCTCTTGCCAGCGGCGCAAAATAGCGGGCGATCAGCTCGAATTCGCCGATGCGCCCGGTGCGCGCCATCAGCCGCTCACCTCACCAGTTCAGCGGGGCGGACATCGCGTCCGACCCGGTCGAGCACCGAGTTGACGAAGCTCGGCTCGCCCTGGTCGTAGAAGGCGTGGGCGATCTCGACGTACTCGTTGATCGCCACCCGGAGCGGCACGTCCTTGCGATGCACGAGCTCATAGGCGCCGGCGAGCAGGATGGCCCGCACCAGGCGATCGATGCGCGCCCATGTCCAATCCTTGGACAGCGCCGCCGACACGGTCTGCTCGAGCGCGTCCTTGTTGGCCACGGTGCCTTCGACCACGTCCTTGAACAGCGGCCGGTCGGCATCGCGCCGCATGCCGCCCTCCCCGGCCTCGCCGGTGCGGACCTTGAGGAACTGCTCGACGATCTCGCCGGCTCCGTGCGCACCCTCCTGCCACTGGTACAGGGCCTGCACCGCCGCAAGCCGCGCGGCCTGCCGGCGGCTCGGCGTCGCCTGTTGGCTCATTGCGGCGGCCAGCGCCGGCGCAGCGCCACCATGGCAAGGCAGGCATGGGCGGAATCGCCCCCCTTGTCGCCGCGATCGATGAAGGCTCGCGCCTGGGCTTGCTCGAAGGTGTTCACGGTGACGATGCCATAGCCGATGGCGAGCTTGCTTTGAACCGCCAGATCCATCAGCGCGCGCGCGCTCTCGCCGCACACATAGTCGTAGTGCGAGGTTTCGCCGCGGATGACGCAGCCCAGCGCCACGAAGCCGTCGTAATGGCCGGCCGCCAGGGCGATTGCCCCCGGGATCTCGAAGGCGCCCGGCACGACGACGCGCTCGGAGACCGCGCCATTGCGCACGATCTCGCGCTCGGCGCCGGCGATCAGGGCATCGGCGATCTCCGGATAGTAGCGCGATTCCACGATCAGGATGCGTGCACCTGCCACTCCGCCGACCGGCGGGCGGGCCGTCGGGGTCTCCGTCCGGGTCGACATGGTCAGCGTGCCGCGCGGCCGGGGACCGGCTTCTGGCCGACGATCTTGAGGCCGAAGCCTTCGAGGCCGACGACGCTCCTGCGGCTGTTGCTCAGCAGGACCATTTCCTTGACCCCGAGGTCGATCAGGATCTGGGCGCCGACGCCGTAGTCGCGCAACTCGCCGCCCGACGGCGCGATCGGCTCGCCGGCGCGACGGCGCTGCTCGGCCAGCATCACCGTCAGCGGCTCGCGGATCAGCACGATGACGCCGCGCCCCTCTTCGGCGATCAGCTTCATCGACGCCTCGATCTCGCCGCCGCGACCGGTGTCGCGCTGGCCCAGCGCGTCGGTGAAGATGTTGACGGCATGCATGCGCACGGTGACCGGACCGCCGCTCGCCGGGTCGCCCTTCACCAGCGCGATGTGCTGCGCCAGGGTCACCTTGTTGACGTAGATGACGCAGCGGAAATCGCCGCCGTAGATGCTCTCGAAGGTAGTCTCGGAAAGCCGCTTGACGATCGAATCGTAGCGCCGCCGATAGGCGATCAGATCGGCGATGGTGCCGACCTTGAGCCCGTGACGCTGGGCGAAAGTGATCAGGTCGTTGCGACGGGCCATCGTGCCGTCGTCGTTCATGATCTCGCAGATCACGCCGGCCGGGGTCAGCCCGGCGAGCCGCGCCAGGTCGACGGCGGCCTCGGTATGGCCGGTGCGCTCCAGCGTGCCGCCGTCGCGCGCCACCAGCGGGAACACGTGGCCCGGCGAGACGATGTCCTGCGGCCCGCACGACGGGTCGATCGCCACCGACACGGTGCGCGCCCGATCGGCGGCCGAGATGCCGGTGGTCACGCCCTCGCGCGCCTCGATCGACACGGTGAACGCGGTCTGGTGGCGGGTGCCATTGTTGCGCGCCATCAGCGCCAAGCCGAGCTGCTCGACGCGCTCGCGCGTCAGCGCCAGGCAGATCAGGCCGCGCGCATGCTTGGCCATGAAGTTGATGGCCTCGGGCGTCGCCCATTGGGCGGGGATCACCAGATCGCCTTCGTTCTCGCGATCTTCGTCGTCGACAAGGATGAACATCCGGCCGCGGCGGGCCTCTTCGATGATGTCCTCGGCTGCCGCCTTCACTTCCGAGAAGGTGATCCGCCAGGCATCCTTTTCGAGCGCGCTCATGATCTTCCGTGCTCCAACAGTCGCTGAACGTATCGCGCGAGCATGTCGACCTCAAGGTTGACCCGCTGGCCGACCTCGGCCTGCCCCAGGGTGGTGACCGCCTGGGTGTGCGAGATGATGTTGATGCCGAAGCGGTTGCCGTCGACCTCGTTAACCGTGAGCGAGATGCCGTCGACCGCGATCGACCCCTTGGCGGCGATGAAGCGGGCCAACTCGGCCGGCGCCTCGAAGACGAAGCGTACACTGCCGCCTTCCGGGGTCATGGACACGATGCTGCCGACGCCGTCGACATGTCCGTACACCAGATGACCGCCCAGCTCGTCGCCCAGCTTGAGCGACAGCTCGAGGTTGAGCCGGCTGCCTTGGAGCCAATCGCCGAGATGGGTCTTGGCAAGGCTTTCGCCGGACACTTCCACGGCGAACCAGTCCTTCCCCTTCTCGACCACGGTCAGGCAACAACCCGAGCAGGCAATCGATGCCCCGATGGCGATCGGCGCCATGTCGTGGCTCGTGCGAATCACGAAGCGGCGATCGCCCTGGCTACCGCCCGGGGTCATGGCCGTGATCTCGCCGACATCGGTGACAATTCCGGTGAACATGCCGCGTACTTAAGGCCCCCGTCTCCAGGTTTCCAGCGTGTCGCCGCCGACCACGCGCGTCGAAACCAGGGTAAACCGGGGCGCGAAACCCAGTCGCGCGAGCGTCAGGGGGCCGACCGCAGAGCGGCTGTCCCCGCCCAGCGCCAAGCCGCCGCGAAAGATGCTCAGGCGATCGACCTCGCCCGTCTTGAGGAATGCGGCCGCCACCTCGCCTCCGCCTTCGACCATGAGGCGCATGATACCACGGGCGGCGAGCGCGCGGACGGCGGCTGCGACGTCGACCCGGCCGGCCGGATCGGGAGCGACCTCGATGAGC
Organism: Reyranella sp.; assembly: GCF_044224635.1. Lineage (GTDB taxonomy): Bacteria > Pseudomonadota > Alphaproteobacteria > Reyranellales > Reyranellaceae > Reyranella. Next base: position 51,796 of record NZ_JBGAKA010000003.1, read on the forward strand.
TCGACGCCCAGCGCCTGCAGCGTCTCCCGTTTGGCCGCGGGCGCGGCCGGGGTGCAGATCAGCCAGACCGGATGGGCGCGTGCCGTCGTTGCCAGCCTGGACGCCGGGTCGAGACGCGCCCGCGTATCGAGCACGACCCGAATCGGCGAATATCGTGCGAGGCCCGGCAGGCGGCAGGTCAGCTCGGGATCGTCCTGCGCCACGGTGTTGGCGCCGACCAGGATGGCCTCGTGCGTCGCCCGCAGGCGGTGCCCCCAGGCCCGTGCTTCGGGACCGGTGATCCACTGGCTCTCGCCCGCCGCCGTGGCGACGCAGCCGTCGAGCGAGGTTGCCAGCTTGAGATGGATCAGCGGCCTGCCCTCGCGTACGCGCAGCAGGAAGCCGGCATTGATCTCGGCCGCCTCCGCCGCGCCCTCGCCGACCTCCACGGCGATGCCCGCCGCGCGCAGCCGGGCATGGCCCTGGCCGTTGACCTGTGGATTGGGATCCTCGAGCGCCGAGACGACGCGGGAAACGCCGGCCGCGATCAAGGCGTCGGCGCAGGGCGGCGAGCGGCCGTGATGCGAGCACGGCTCCAGCGTCACGTAGGTCGTCGCGCCCCTCGCCAGGTCGCCAGCTTGCCGCAGCGCATCGACCTCGGCATGCGGGCGGCCGCCATCCTGCGTGCGGCCGCGCCCGACAATCCTGCCGTCGCGCACGATGACGCAGCCGACGGCCGGGTTGGGCCAGGTGCGCCCCAACGATCGGCGCGCCAGCGCGAGCGCCGCGCGCATCATCGCGTCAGTCCTTGAGGCTGGCCGTCTCGGCGAGATCGGAGATGAACTCCTCGAAATCCCGGGCCTCGCGGAAATTGCGATAGACCGAGGCGAAGCGCACATAGGCGACCGGATCGAGCGCGCGCAGCGCGTCCATCACCAGCTCGCCGATCTGCGTCGAGGGGATCTCGCTCTCGCCCGAGCTTTCCAGGCGGCGCACGATGCCGTTGACGACGCGCTCGACGCGCTCGGGATCGACCGGCCGCTTGCGGCAGGCGACCGAGATCGAGCGCGCGAGCTTGTCGCGGTCGAAGGCGACGCGCTGGCCGTTCTTCTTGATCACCGTGAGCTCGCGCAGCTGCACGCGCTCGAAGGTGGTGAAGCGCGACCCGCAGGACGGGCAGTAGCGCCGCCGGCGGATCGCCGAATTGTCGTCGGTTGGTCGCGAGTCCTTAACTTGTGTGTCCTCGTGACCGCAGAATGGACAGCGCATTGTTTCTCCCCCCGGTTATTGCCTGCGCTTTCGTCAGTCGCGGTAGATCGGAAACCGGGCGCAGAGCGCGTGCACCTTGGTGCGCACTTGGCTCTCCACCTGGGCGTCGCCGTCCGGCCCGTTGCGGGCGATGCCGTCGAGCACGTCGGCGATTAGATGGCCGATCTGGCGGAACTCGGCGACGCCGAATCCGCGCGTCGTGCCGGCCGGCGAACCCAGCCGCACGCCCGACGTCACGGTGAATTTTTCCGGATCGCCCGGGATGCTGTTCTTGTTCACCGTGATGCCGGCGCGGTCGAGCACCTTCTCCGCCGCGATACCGGTCGCCTTCTTGGGCCGCAGATCGACCAGCATGACGTGGCTGTCGGTGCCGCCGGAGACGATGGCGAGGCCGCGCTCGATCAGCGATGCCGACAGCGCGCGCGCATTGTCTACGACGTTCTGGGCATAGACCTTGAACTCGGGGCGCAGCGCCTCGCCCAGCGCCACCGCCTTGGCAGCGATGATGTGCATCAGCGGGCCGCCCTGCAGGCCGGGGAACACCGCCGAATTGATCTTCTTGCCGACCTCGACGTCGTTCGACAGCACCATGCCGCCGCGCGGACCGCGCAGGGTCTTGTGCGTCGTCGTCGTCACGACATGGGCATGCGGCAGCGGGCTCGGGTAGACGCCGGCGGCGACCAGGCCGGCATAGTGCGCCATGTCGACCATGAACATGGCGCCGATCTCGTCGGCAACCTTGCGGAAGCGTGCCCAGTCGATGTGGCGCGAATAAGCCGACGCGCCGGCGACGATCAGCTTCGGCTTCTCGCGCCGCGCCAGCTCCTCCATCTGCTCGTAGTCGATCAGATGGCTGTCGGGCTTGACGCCGTACGACACGACCCTGAACCACTTGCCCGACTGGTTGGCGGGCGAGCCGTGCGTGAGATGGCCGCCCTGGTCGAGCGCCATGCCCATGAAGGTGTCGCCGGGCTTGAGCAGCGCCATGAACACGGCCTGGTTGGCCTGCGCGCCGGAGTGCGGCTGGACGTTGGCGAAGCGGCAGTCGAACAGCTTGCAGGCGCGATCGATGGCGAGCTGCTCGGCCTTGTCGACCTCCTCGCATCCGCCGTAGTAGCGCCGGCCGGGATAGCCTTCGGCGTATTTGTTGGTCAGCACCGAGCCGGCGGCCTCGAGCACCGCGCGGGAGACGATGTTCTCGGAGGCGATCAGCTCGATCTGCTCGCGCTGGCGATGCAGCTCGCCCTTGAGAACGGCATCGACCGCCGGATCCGATTCGGCGAGATCACGGGTGAACATCGGCAGCGGCACGTCGCCCAGCCTGGCAGCGGCTTGACTCATTTTTGACAACCCTTCGAAAGCTTTTCGACGCGGCGCGCGTGGCGGCCGCCTTCCCAGTCGGTTTTCAGAAAGACCTGAAGCGCCTCGCGTGCCACTTCGACGCCGATGACCCGCTGGCCGAACGCCACGACGTTGGCGTCGTTGTGCTCGCGCGCCAGGCGCGCCGATGTCGTGTCATGAACCACTGCCGCGCGGACCCCGGGATTGCGGTTGGCGGCGATCGAGATGCCGATGCCGGTGCCGCAGACGAGAACCCCGCGCCCCGCCTTGCCCGACGCGATGGCGTCGGCCATCGCCTTGCCAAAGTCAGGATAGTCGACCGATTCCGTGGAGCCGGTGCCAAGATCGAGCACCTCGTGGCCGGCGCTCTGCAGGTCACGCTTGAGTATCTCCTTGAGGTCGAAGCCGGCATGATCCGACGCGACCGCGATGGCGCTTTCCGTCATCTCGACGGCTGGTCCCTTTCTAGCTGTTGATCTTCCGTTACCATATCGGGGGTGACGATGTCACGGTTCCCCCAAAATCGTGGAGTATGGCCTACAAGACGTTGAATCGGTTCAGGAAATTGGCGGGGCCGCGCGTGGCGCCTGCGGCAGTTGGTCCGCGCTTGAGACATCGCCGAATTTTGACGGTGTCAAAATGGAACTTCCTCCCCCGTAATCGAGGAAGGTGCCCCGTCATACGGGGCGGAGGGGGAAGGCCTCAGTCGAGATTCATATGACTCCGACGCCGGACTTAAATGAATCTCCTGGTGGCCTTCCCCCTCCGCCCCCTTCGGGGGCACCTCCCCCGATTACGGGGGAGGAATAGGAATAAAACGTCACCGCCGCCTGACCGTGATCCCCGCGGCCTCGCGGTCCCAGGTCTGGTCGGTGATGCCACGTTCGCGCAGCTTGTACTTCTGGATCTTGCCGTTCTCGGTCGCCGGCAGGGTATCGACGAACTCGAGGAAGCGCGGCACGGCGAAGTACGGCATGCGGGTCTCGCAGAAGCGGATGACGGCCACCGCGTCGAGCGTGCTGCCCGCCTGCAGGACGATGGCCGCCATGACCTCGTCCTCGGCGAGCTCGGAACGCACCGGAAAGGCGGCGGCCGTGGCGATCTCGGGGTGGCTCAGCAGCACCTGCTCCACCTCGAACGAGGACACGTTCTCGCCGCGCCGGCGGATCGCGTCCTTGAGGCGGTCGACGAAGCGGAAATAGCCATCGGGCTCGCGGATGACCCGATCGCCGCTGTGGAACCAGAGATTGCGCCACGCCTCGACGGTCTTCTCCGGGGTGCCGAAATAGCCGGTGCCGAAAGCGAACGGTGCCTCGGCCCGCAGGATGAGCTCGCCTGGCGTGCCGTCGGGCACCTCGTTGTCGTCGTCGTCGACCACGCGGGCGGCGAAGCCCTCGAAGATGCGTCCCATGGTACCCGGCTTCTGCTCGCCGAGCGGCGTGCCGATGACGAAATTCGTCTCGGTCGAACCGTAGCCGTCGAGCAGGCCGATGCCGGTGCGCTGGGTGAACTCGGCATGGAAGTGGCCCGGCACGCCCGGCGCCAGGGCGATGCGCGTCGAATGGCGCTGTTCATCGGGGTGCGGATCGCGCGACAGCAGGATCGGCACCATCGCGCCCAGCAGATAGGTCACCGTCGCCTGTCGCTCGGCCAGGGTGGTCCAGAAGGCTGAGGCGGAGAACCGGCTTTCGAAGCTCGCCGTGGCACCGGTCAGCATCGCCTGGAAGAAGGTGTTCAGGGCGTTGGTATGAAAGAGCGGGAGCGTCGTGCAGAGGACGTCGCTCTCGCCGACACCCAGCAGATGGGCGGTGTTGACGCCCCACCAGAAGAATTGCGCATGTGGGCAGCACACGCCCTTGGACGGCCCGGTGGTGCCCGAGGTGTAGAGAATCGCCAGCGTGTCGCTCGGTCGCGCCGGCCCGGCGGCGATCGCCTCGCCCAGGGGCGGCAGCACCTGTGCCGGCACGACGGAGGGTGGCGCGCCGACCGGCTCGTCGATGATCCAGATCGCCTGGAGCGGCAAGGTCGCGAGATCGACGTGCTCGAGGGCGCTCAGCAGGGCCGCCTCGATCACCAGCAGCCGGGCGCCGGAATTCTCCAGGATGTGGCGCAGCTGCAGGCCGCGCGAGGCAGTGTTGATCGGCACCAGGATGGCGCCGAGCCATGCTGTGCCCAGGAATACCTCGATGAACTCCGGTCGGTTCTCGCAGATCAGGGCGACGCGATCGCCCGGCCGCACGCCGGCCTCATGCAGGCGACCGGCAGCGCGGGCAGCAAGTTGCGGGGCGTCGGCAAAGCTCCAGCGCTTGCCGCCGGATTGAACCAGCGGCCTGGCGCCGAACTTGTCGGCCTGGGCCTGCAGCATCACCGCGACGCTGCGCTCGCCGGGAGCGAAGAAGCGGCCGGCATCGAGTGGTTCATGGACCAGCGATTCACGGGCCATGGTCACAGCACCGGCGGCCGGACGAGGCCGAGACCGCGCAGCAGCGTCGTGAACGCCGCCAGCCGCTCGAGGCGATGGCGCTCGTGGTCGAGCTTGTCGTAGTCGAGAAAGCCGCGGCCGGTCTTCATGCCGATGTTCCCCTCATGCATGTTGCGCTCGACGATCGCCGGCGCGGCGTAGCGTTCGTTGCCCAGCGCCTGGGTGAGATAGCGGCTGGCGTAATAGAGAATGTCGCCCCCGCCCCAGTCGATGAACTCGAGCAGGCCGAGAACGGCAAAGCGCAAGCCGAAGCCATACTTGACCGCTTTGTCGATCTCCTCGGCCGAGGCCACCCCCTCCTCCACCATGCGCGCCGCCTCGTTCATCGCGAGCGCCTGGATGCGCGGCACGATGTAGCCCGGCGTCGCCGCGCAGAGCACGGTGACCTTGCCGATCCCGTCGAGCAGAGCCCGCAGCGTCTGCACCGCGTCGGCACCCGTCGCCTTGCCGACCGACAGCTCGACCAGGGGCATCAGGTAGGGCGGATTGAGCCAGTGGGCGTTGAGGAACCGCTCGCGATGCTCGATCGCCTCGGCGAGATCGTCGACCAGGATGGTCGAGGTGGTCGAGGCGATGATCGGCCGCGGTCCGGCAAGGCGCGACACCAGGGCGAGTGCTGCACGCTTCTGCTCGAGCACTTCCGGCACGCCCTCGAAGATGAAGCCGGCATCAGGCAGCACGGCGCCGGCCTCGCTCAAGGGAACGACGCGCACGCGGGCGGCGATGGCCGGCGCCTGGTCGGCGGCGCAGACGCCGAGGCGCGCCAGCGTGCCCAGGGTCGCGATGATCTCGCTCTCCGCTTCCTTCGCGAGAGACGTGAACTGCTCGACGGGACGTTCCTTCAGGTCGATCAATACCACGTCATGACCGGCATAGGCGAACACGACGGCGAGGCCGCGGCCCATCCGCCCCGCGCCGACCAGGGCGATCGGCTGTCTCATGCGAAGCCCTCGCGCAGCAGCTTCTGCACGCCGATGCGGTCGAGACCGCCGAGACCGACGCTCTCCAGGGTGCGGCCGGTCCGGGAAAAGTCTTCGTCGCAGACCGCGCCGCCGATCGACAGGAAGGCCTCGACCAGGGGCACGGCAACGCCGGCGAGCCGTGCCGTCGAGGCCAGCAACGCCAGCCCCATGCGCACGTCCTCGATCATGTAGCGGTGCTCGCGGAGAACGATGCGCTCGCGCCAGTCACCTGATTTCGTCAGCCGCTCGTGCGAGCCGCGGCCGTACATCCATTCCGGCCCGCTCGCGGCGTAGTGATCGGCCAGTGGGAAATGCGGCGCGCCATAGCCCAACGCCTCGCGGATCGCCACGCGCTCGCGGTCGAGGGCATCGGTGACGCGACGCACAGCGGGCTGCGTGCCTTCGTTGTGGATGTCCCACTTCTCGAAATGCTCGAGCGGCGCTGCGTTCATGATGATGAGCGGCGGATGGATGATCGGGCCGGCATTCATCAGCGCGCCAGACAGCGCATCGCCGCACGGCCGGATCGCGCCTGGAAAGGCCCGTTCGATAACCGTCAGCGCCCAGCCGGCGCTCGCCTGCGGAAAGACGCCGGTCGGCAGATGTTTTCCGCGGGCGGAGATCTGCACCTCGTACGGGCCGTGCTTGCGCGCCAGCCAAGGCAAGGTGCCGGTCTCGGCAAACGCCACGCGCGCCCGATTAGCCGCCCGTCGCGCGGCTTGGGCGAACAGGAACGACCCCAGCGTTCCCGGCGGCAGGAATACGACCTGCCCGTCGGAAAGATGCGGGGCAAGGTGCCGGGCGATATCGGCCTGAGCGAAGGCCGGCGTCGGGCAGACGATCAGCTCGGCGCCGCGTACAGCCTCGGCAATGTCAGACGTGACGAGCGTCGGCGTGGCCGTGTGGCTGCCGCGAAAATCCTTGACCGTGATGGCGCCGCCGCTCGCGCGGTGGCAGGCAACGGCGGCGCCGTCGCGCCGCCACATCCGCACGCTGTGCCCCGCCAGCGCAAAGTCGCCCGCCGCCGCAAACGATCCGTTGCCGCCGCCCAGGACTGCTATTTCCAAGACCGTCCCTTTCCATCAGAGAGGACGCGCTCTTCATTCTCCTCCCCAGCATCGCTGGGGAGGTGTCGCCGTCTTACGGCGACGGAGGGGTCGAAAGCCCCACTGAAACCTATGACCCCTCCGTCCGCGATTACGCGGACACATCCCCAGCATCGCTGGGGAGGAGAATGAAGATGTGCTCTGTGCCGACACCGCATCGTTCAACCCTTGCCGTGCAGGTCGAGATTGCGCTGCAGCAGCGTCAGGTTCTGCAGCAGCTCGGATTGCGCCTCGACGCTGAGCTCGCCCAGGATCGACACTACCCATTCCTCGTGCCGCCGCGCCATGCGCTGGAACACCTCGCGGCCCTTGCGCGTCAGCTTCACGATCATGCTGCGGCGGTCGTTGGGATCCTCGTGGCGCGACACCAGCCCCGCTTCACCCAGCTTGTCGACCAATCCGGTCACCGCGCCGTTGGACACGAGGAGCCGTCGCGACAGCTCCGACATGGAAAGACCATCGGGAAAGCGTTCGAGCTGCGCCAGCACGTCGAAGCGGGCGAGCGAGGTACCGAACTCCTTGCGCAGGCGCTGGCCGAGGATGTTCTCCATCTTGCCGGAGCAGCCGAGCAGGCGCAGCCACACCCGGAGCTCGAGATGTCCCTTCTGCGTCGCCGCCGTTCCACTCTCGACGATCCGCACCATGCCATTGGCACGGTGGCGCATCCTGCCATTGGACGACCTCGAGACGGGTTCGGTCATGATCGCGTCCCTTCAGATGACCAGGGTGCCGACGCTGGCGCCGCCGCACACATAGAGGATCTGGCCAGTGATGAAGGACGCTTCTCGGCCGGCGAAGAATTTGACCGCCGCGGCGACGTCCTCGGGCTGGCCGAGCCGGCGCATCGGAATGGCAGCCGCCAGCGCCGATTCGCGTTCGCTGCCGGCCGGAATAATCTCGTGGAACATCTGCGTGCCCTGGACGGGACCGGGCGCCACCATGTTGACGGTGATGCCGAACGGTGCGAGCTCGAGCGCCCAGGTGCGCCCCATGCCAATGATGCCGGCCTTGGTGGCGGAATAGGCCGTGCGCCCAGTGGCGCCCAGTGCCGCGCGCGAGGAGATCAGCACCACCCGGCCGAAGCCGGCCTGCTTCATGTGCGGTACCGTTGCGCCGAGCAGCGTGAGCGCAGCGCCGAGATGGAGCTGGGCGAGGGCTGCGATGTCGGCTGCCGTGGTGCTCTCGACCGCGTTGGCCCTGATGACTCCGGCGTTGTGCACGAGGTGGGTCACGCGATGCTCGCGCGCGATCTCGGCTGCCGCCGCTTCGGTCGCCCGGGCATCGAACAGATCGACCGTCCTGGCCTCGAGCTGCGGATGGGACCACGCCGGTTTCTCCAGAGCGAGCGAGATCACGCGATAGCCGTCCGCCAGCAGCGCCTTGGCGATGGCAGCGCCGATGCCGCCGCTGGCGCCGGTGACGATCGCGGTGCCGGCGTCGCTCACGTGCCGCTCTCGGTGCGCGGCACCAGCGCCAGCACGCGCAACGGGCTGCCCGAGCCGCGCCGGATCTTGAGCGGCGCCGCCAGGATCACAGCGCCGATCGGCGGCAGCCGGTCGAGATTGGCGAGGCACTGCAGGCCATAACGGCCCTTGCCGTGCATGTAATAGTGCGCCGGATAGGGCGGGTTGAAATGGAAGGCTTGCCCCGCGTCGGTGCCGATGGTCTCGGTGCCGAGCCCGTGCAGGTCGCGCTGCTCGACCAGGAAACGCACGACCTCGGGACACGGGCCCGGCGTGTGCTGGCCGTCCTCGCGCATGTTGACGTACTCGCGGCCGTTGCGCTTCGACCAGTCGGTGCGCAGCAGCACCCAGCTGCGTGGCGGGATGCGCCCGTGCATCACTTCCCATGCCTCGACGTCGGCGACGGTCAGCTCGTAGTCCGGGTTGGCGGCCGACTGCCGCGAGATGTCGATCACGACGGCGGGCGCAATGAAATTCGCGACCGGAATGGTGTCGACGGAATTCTCGGGCAGGTCCTTGCCCGAGATCCAATGCACCGGCGCGTCGAAATGCGTGCCGGTGTGCTCGCCCATGGAGATGTTGTTCCAATACCAGGCCGAGCCGCGCTCGTCGTAGCGGGACACCTCCTCCATCCGGAAGGGCGCACACTGGCCAAGCTCGGGCGGCATCACGATGGTAGGAAAATCCGGCGACAGCGTATGGGTGAGATCGACGACCTCGATCTCGCCGGCCGCGATCGCACCGGCGAAGGCGAGCAGATCGGGAGAGGCGATTGCGTCCGTGTTCCTGCTCATGAGCCGAGCTCTCGTTCGAGGGCCTTGGGATTGACGGCAAGCCGCGCGCGGATGTCCTCGGCGATGTCGCCGACGAAGACGTCCTCCAGTCCCTGCCGCAATGCCTGCACCACCGAGCGGCCGAGCGTCGAGGGGGCGAGCTTGGGCGGCGGCACGGCCTGGTACCATTCGGTCTCGAGCGGGCCGAAGAAGACGTTCACCACCTTGACGCCGCCCGGCCGCAGCTCGGCGCGCAGCGACTGCGCTGCCGACAGGCAGGCCGCCTCGGTGGCCGAGAAGGCGCCGTAGGCCGGCCAGTTGGTGAGCGCGAACACCGACACCAGGTTGACGAAGGCGGCGGCGGAGTTGATTCCGTCGGCGCCGCGCGCGCGCAACATAGGGCCGAACGCCTGGGCGAGCCGCATCAGGCCGAGATAGCGGACTTCCAGCTCTTCGCGCGCCACGGTGAGCCCCTTGCGCTCGATGATGCCGCCGGTGCGCACGTGCTCGGTGGTGTTGATCAGGATATCGACCCGCGGCGCGAACTCGCCGGCGCACTCGTTGACCGAGATCGTATCGGTGAGATCGAGCGCCACGATTTCCACGCGCTCGAGCTTGCGCAGCCGCTCCTCGCCGGGAAACGGCTTCCACAGGTCGGCGACGCCGACGAACACGATGCTGGCCCCCGCGTGCGAGAGCGCCTCGGCCATCGCCTGCCCGACCGCCGTACGCCCGTCGGTGACCAGCACCCGGCGATACTTCGGATCGCAAGTGAGCTCGCGCCATTGCGGATCGTCGGCCATGTTCGGCGTGTCCTTGGCCGGCAGCGCGATCACGATCGCCTGGCCGGACTTGTCGAGCTTCAATTCCAGCCGGGTCCTCTCGCCCTCGCGCAGATCGCCGTGCAGGTGCGCCACGATCGCGGGACCGGCATCGAGCAGCACCGTGCCGATGCGCCAGGGCATGCGTTCGCGGAAATAGACGTCGGTCGAGGTGCGGATGGTCGTCTCGGCGAGCAAGGTGCCGACATTGTCGACGTCGCGGAACGGCAGGTTGGCCGACAGGCAGCGCGGGCAGGCGTCACGCGGCGGATAGACGACCGCGGCGCAGTCGCCGCAGACCTGCAGCTGGAAGCGGCCCTCGGCCGCGGCCGCCGTCAGCCCAAGCGCCGTGCGGCTGCGCGTGCCCTGCGGCAGCAGCGGGATGCGCGTCTTCTTGAGCGGATCCTTGCGCTGGGGACGGCTCAGCGGCTCGGTCATGCCTGCTCTCCCGCCAGCAGCGCCGCGCCGCTCGCCAGACCGCGATCGTAGTTGATCATGCCGAACCCCGAGGCGAGGCCGATCCTGGCCTCCGGTACCTTGGCGCCGATCGCCGCGCCGGTGAGCTGACGCACCGTCTCGACCAGCCCGAGGAAGCCGCCGGCCGCCCCCGCCTGCCCGACCGAAAGCTGCCCGCCCGAGGTATTGTGCGGAAAGCTGCCGTCTGCGGTGAGCGTATGCGAGCGGACGAAGTCCGGCCCCCCGCCCTTGCCGCAGAAGCCCAGGTCCTCGATCTGCATCATGCAGATCACCGGGTAATCGTCGTAGGTCTGCACGAAATCGACATCGTCAGGCGTCACGCCCGCCATTGCATACAAATCGCCGATGTCCATCGCCCAGCCGCCACGATACTGGATCGGGTCGTCGGAAAAGGCGTTGTGCCGCTCGACGGTGGCAAGCAGCCGCGCTGCCGGCAGGCCGAGTGACTTCGCCGCGTCCTCGCGGCACACCAGGAAGGCGTCGGCGCCGGCGCATGGCATGACGCAGTCGAACAGGTGGATCGGATCGGAGATCGCCCGCGCACCCATGTACTCGTCGAGCGTCAGCTTCTTCTTCATCAGGGCGTGTGGGAAGTGCAGCGCGTTGTCCCGCTGGGCCACGCAGATCTTGCCGAAATCCTCGCGCGTCGCGCCGTAGCGCATCATGTAGTTGCGGGTGATCAGGGCAAAGCTCGCATTGGGGCCGCCCGAGCCGTAGGGATAGACGGCGTCCTGGGCGAAGCGCGAGAAGGTCGACAGCATGCGGCGGAACGAATCGACCTGGTTGGTGTCGCCGGCGACACAAACCACGAACTCGGCGTCGCCGCATTGCACGGCGCGGGCCGCCCGCCGCAAGGCCACCACTCCGCTGGCGCCGCCCAGCGGCACGTGGTCGAGCCAGCGCGGGCTCAGCCCCAGGTGCTGCGTGAGACCGATCGCCGTGTCGGGGCCGACGGTAAAGCTCGACAGCGACAGCCCGTCGATGTCAGTGCTCCTGAGGCCGGCCCGCTGGACGACCTCGCGAACCGCGCGCCCGACCCACCAGTGGGCCGTGTTGGTCGAATAGCGCCGATAGGGAATCGTGACCGGCGCGCCGACGACGACACCGTCGTAGGGCATGCGCGGCGATGCTGATCTCGAAACTGCCATCTCCATCTGGCTCATACGAAAAGCTGGATGCTGCCCAGCGCGGCGTCGCAATTGATCAGGTCGACGCGCTTGAGGCGGATCCGGATTTGGTCGTCGATCACCGCCAGGTGATGCGTCGCCCAGGCGGCATACAGGGTCTGCAAGTCGCCGCGACTCTCGACGTAGTGCAGCGGCGTCCAGGTGATGTAGGTCCGCCCGGCGTCGTCGCGCGCGTCGACCTGCGGCATCTGCAGCACGTGATGGCAGCGGCTCTTCGGGCTCTGGCTGAACGTGCGATTGCTCTTCAGGCGATCGATGCGCAGGCGCAGCAGGAACTTGTCCTCGTACATCAGCGACGTTGTCAGGCGAGGATCGGCTTGGCCCCATTCCACCGGCATCCAGTAATGACCGTCCTCGGTGAACAGGTCGAGCCAAGTGTCGAGCTGCTGCTGGTCGAGCAGCCGCGCCTCGCGGATCACGAAGTCGATCAGCTGCTGATCGCTGGGGTGTGTACTCATCGAGTGCTAGAGGCTCAGGGTCATGAATTTTTTCCAGGCGCGGAACTGGTTGCGCATCTGCGATTCAGAAGTGCCGCCGGTCACCAGCGTGTGGCCGTCCGCCTCTCCCGGTTCGTAGAGGCGCTGCAGGTTGACCCATTCGTTGCCGTCGGCCAGCAGGCCGTTCTGGGCGCGCTCGTAGACCTCGAGATCGTCGTGGCCGACGACCGAGGTCGGCGCGTTGACCAGGCGGTTGTACATCACCGTGCGCTCGAGCAGCAGGTCGGGCGCGCCGACCAGGCGGAACGTCCAGGACTCGACCAGCGTGCGGTTGGCGGAGAGCGGCTTGAACAGGCGCAGGAGCTGGATCGGCCCCTTCATCATGAGGTTGGGGAAGTAGATCGTGTTGTGGCGGTTCTCGCCCAGGATCGCCTTGGCGCGCTCGTCGCCGTAGGCCGCCTTCATCTGGTCGAAGTAGCCCGGCACCGCCGAATAGTGGGAATGGATGGAGTGCGACACGCCGGTGTGGCCGTGGCCGTTGTCCCATACGCGCAGGCCCATGCCCTGGAAGAATTCGTAGGAGCTGACGAACGGAGCGTAGATCTCGACCGCCATCGGCTTCTTCGCCCCGGGCGGCGGCGCCTTCCAGGCGTCGGCGGCGATGCCGGCCGACGATTGATGGACGATCATGGGATGGCAGGCATCGGTCTGGTTCTCGACCAGGATCTTCCAGTTGCAGTCGTGCATGTAGCGCAGCACGCCGCCCGCCACCTCGAGCCTTCCCTCCGGAGAACGGTCGACCATGTTGTCGATGCTGCTGAGCGCCTCGCCGAAGAACGCCTCGAAGACCGGGCCGGCGTCGCTCATCTTGGCGAAGACGAATCCGCGATAATTGTAGACGTGCCCTATCGGCGTCAGGCCTTGTGCGCCGTGGCTGCTGGCGAAGCGCGCCGCGTTGTATTCCGCCTTGAGTGGAATGCTCGCCAGGCTGCCGTCGAGGCGGAAGGTCCAGGCGTGATAGGGGCAGCGGAAGAACTGGCCGGTGTTGCCGCAGCTGTCGCCGGTCAGCCGTGTCCCCTTGTGCGGGCAGCGATTGTAGAACACCCGCACCTGCCCCTTGCCGTCGCGCACCATGATGACCGGTTGCGCCCCGATGGTGGTGGCATAGTAGTCGCCGGCCTTGGGCACCTGGCTGTCGTGCCCGACATAGATCCAGGTGTTGGCGAACAGGTGCTCCATCTCGAGCTCGAACAGCTCCTGGTCGACATAGAGATCGCGATGGACCTCGGTCTCGCGCACCAGCGCCGAGATGGCCTGACGATTGCCGCGGTACTTGCCAATCATGGTGCGTACTCCGCGTTCAAGCTCTCCTCCCCAGCTCTGCTGGGGAGGTGTCGCCGTCTTGCGGCGACGAAGGGGTCATGAGTCTCATGGCTCATGACCCCTCCGTCCGCTTCGCGGACACCTCCCCAACAGAGCTGGGGAGGAGAAGAGCTCGAGCCCCTCACAGGAAACTCTCCACCGTCTTGATCGTGTCGGCGAACGCCCGCCCCTCGGCGTCGGCCAGTGCCGACTGGCGCAGCCGCCGGACCCAGTCGGCGGCATCCGCCCGTCCCTCGAGTCGCCGCGCCATCGCCATCAGGCGCGAGAAGCGGCCTTCGCCGGCGTCGTGCGTATCCGAATAGCCCTTCACCAGGCGGCGGGCCTCGAGAAGCGCGACGCCGAGCGCGATGTCGTGCTTCGCCGCCGCCCCTGCCTGATCGAGCCAGGCCGCGATATGGGCCTCCTCGCGACGATGGCGCAGCGTGCCGCGGCGGAAGCGCCGCCAGCCCGCCAGGAGATAGAGCGGCAGGAACCAACCGATCGTGCCGGTCTGAACCCGCCGGCCGCGGTCGACGAAACGGCGCAGCGCTCCCATTACGCGCGGGCTCGATTCCAGCCACAGGCCGATCCCCGCCGGCAGCGTGCCGCACACTTCCTCCATGCGCGGATGCATGAACTCCGTCGTGTAGGCGATCTGGTCCGGCCGCAACGCGATCTCGCTGCGCACGCGGTCGAAGCGACTGCCGCGCGTCTTGAGATCGGCGACGCGGATCACGTCGTCGTAGGCCATCGCCCGTGCGATCTGCTTGGCGGCGGCGCAGGTCAGCAGGAATGCCGCGCTGCCTGAAGCCGATTGCCGTTCGATCGCGGCGAATGCCTCGACGCGATCGAGATATTCCTGGCCGTAGGCTACATCCTGGAAGTCGACGACGCGCGCGAGGCCGGCGGCCGCCATCCCGTGCGCTGGCTCGGGAAGCTTGCCCGCCCGCTCGACCAGGGCGTCGAATCCGGAATCGCCGATCGGACCGAGTGCCGGCAGCTTCTTCTTTACACTGCCGCGGGATGGCCGCGCGGCTGGTGCCGTCGGTGTCCGCCGCTCGTTTTCCGCCGCGGCATAGGCGCGATCGAATGCGCGCAGGCTCGCCTCGACGCCGAGCCCTGCCGCCCGGATCGTCGCTTCGTAAGCCCCTCGCGGGTACGGCAAGGCGCCGGAGGCTGCCAGGGCTCCAAACAGTGCGGCCGAGACGACGCTTTCCGTCTCCTCGGCGATCGCGGCCATGTCGAAGGCCAGGAATTGCTTGCTGGCGGCCTGGGCCGCCTCATAGACCTTGGCTGGATCGCCGGCGCCGTCGCCCGGCACGACCTTTTCGCTCACGGCATAGGCGCGGTGCGACGATGCGATCAGCGCCGTGCGATCAGGCGAGACCAGGCCGCGCTGGATGGCGCGACCGGCCTCCATGAGCTCGGCGCCGATCACGATGTCGACCTCGCCCGGCACCGGCATCAGCGACAGGATCGGCCGGCGCCCCGATCCATCCGGCGCGATCGTCTCGACATAGTAGATGGTGGCGCCGGTGCGCTGGGCGACGCCGGGAACGGACGTCGCCTGCGCGATATGGCCCTGGGACTCGGCCAGGGCCACGATCCAGTCGACCAGCACGCCGCCGCCCTGCCCGCCCATCGCCAGCACCGCGATGGCGGTCGGCCGTCGCGTGTCGAGGCGTAAAGCGGGCGCCATCGTGTCCATCTATCAGGCCAACCGCAACTGGCGCCGGGCGCGGCGGCGCTGCAGGAAGCCGATGACGGCTGTCCGCAGACGCTCGACGGCGCGATCCCAGCCGGTCGGATTGACGATGATGTCGGCGCGATAGAATGACGGGCAGAGCACGGCGGCTTCCGCAACCTCGCCGCAATTGCCGCAGCCGACGCAGGAATTGTCGATAGCCGCGACGGGATCGTCCTTCAAGGGATCGGCGGTGTGCTTGACCGAGAGCGACGGGCAGCCGGACAGACGGATGCAGGCGTGATCGCCCGTGCACACATCCTCGTCGACGCCGAAGCGCTGACGCACCAGGCGCTGGCCGGCCTTAGCCGCCTTGGCGAACAGCGGCCGCTCGCGCCTCTGCCGGTTGAGCATGCATTCCGACGAGGCGACGATGACCTTGGGCCCGGCGTCGCGGCTGGTCAGCGCCTCCTTGAGCGTGTCACGCACACGCCGGACGTCGTAGGTGCGATCGATGTGGCGCACCCATTCCACGCCCATGCCTTTGACTGCCGTGGTGATCGCATGCTGAGTCGACCGCGTACGGTTTCTGGCGCGCGACGACAGCAGGTCCTGCCCGCCGGTCGCCGACGTATAGTGATTGTCGACGATCAGCACGACGCCATCGCTCTTGTTGAACACGGCGTTGCCGATGCCCGAGGTCAGGCCGTTGTGCCAGAAGCCGCCGTCGCCCATCACCGAGATGGCGCGCTTGCCGGCCTTGACGTTGAAGGCCGAGGCCGACGCGGGTCCCAGCCCGTAGCCCATGGTGGTCGAGCCGATGTTGAACGGCGGCATGATCGAGAACAGGTGGCAGCCGATGTCGGCTGCGACGTGATGCGGCCCCATCTCGCGCTCGACCAGCTTCATGGCGGCGAAGATCGGCCGCTCGGGGCAGCCGGTGCAGAAGCCGGGCGGCCGCGGCGGTACGGCCTCGGCGAGGCCCTTCACATGCTTCTCGTCGAGGGCGGGCGCGGCGTTGGAAGCCCGCACCTCGGGCGCCAGCACGTTGGGAATCCATTGCCGGGCGAAGGTGCCGATGGCCTCGGCCATCACCGCGGCGGTGTACTCGCCCGCCATCGGGAACGGGTCCTTGCCGGCCAGCACCGTCGGGACGGCCGCCTGGCGCAGGATCTTGTTCAGCGCCTGCTCGATGTAGTCGGGCTGGCCTTCCTCGACCAGCAGCACGGCCCGCTTGCCGCGGCAGAATTCGACGACCTCGTCGGGCACCAGCGGATAGGTGACATTGAGCACGTAGAGCGGGATGCGGCTGGTTCCCCAGATGTCGGCCAGGCCCAGTCCCTGCAGGGCGCGCATCACGCCGTTGTACATGCCGCCCTGGAGGATGATGCCGATCTCGCCGATGTCACCGGGCACGTGCTCGTTCATCCGGCGCTCCTGGATGAACTTCACCGCCGCCGGCCAGCGCTTCTCGATCTTCTCCTTCTCGTGCACGTAGGAGGCGGGCGGCAGAACGATGCGGTTGGCGTCGCGTCGCGGCGATTCGAGAGCCTCGACCAGGCTCATGCCGGGACGCCGGTTGTCCTTGGCGCGGAAGCTGCCGCGGACATGGCAGGCGCGGATCCTCACCTCGAGCATGACCGGCGTGTTCGACGCTTCGGACAGTTCGAAGCCCGTCTCCACCGCGGCGACGATGCTCTCAAGATCGGGCTTGGGATCGAGCAGCCAGATCTGCGACTTCATCGCAAAGGCGTGCGAGCGCTCCTGCATGATGGAGGAGCCTTCGCCGTAATCCTCGCCGACGATGATCAGCGCGCCGCCGGTGACGCCGCCCGAAGCGAGGTTTGCCAGCGCGTCCGAGGCGACGTTGGTGCCGACCGTCGACTTGAAGGTCGCCGCACCGCGGATCGGATACATGACCGAGGCCGCCAGCGTCGCCGCCGCCGCCGCCTCGCTGGCGCTGGTCTCGAAATGCACGCCGAGCTCTTCCAGGATCTCCTGGCCATCGGCCAGCACGTCCATGAGATGGGAGATCGGCGCCCCCTGGTAGCCGGCGACGTAGCCGACGCCGGACTGCAGGAGCGCCTTGGTGATGGCGAGAATCCCCTCGCCGCGGAACTCCTGCCCGTCACCGAGCTTGAGATCCTCGACTTCCTTGGCAAATGATCGCTCGGCCATGGTCGGTCTCTGACGATCGCGAATCGACGCTGCCTGATCGCACGTCGAAGTTATTTAAGAATTGAAGCATTTCCCTGTCAATCGCGACGGTGCGCTCTCTCGTTTTCCTCCCCAACTCTGTTGGGAAGGTGTCGCCGTCTTCGGCGACGGAGGGGTCATGAGCAGCGGGACTGAGGCTCATGACCCCTCCGCCCCGTATGACGCGGACACCTCCCCAGCGAAGCTGGGGAGGAGAGTGAGCCTTGACTCTCAAATTCCCGAAACTTTAGATTTGAAATATCTTGGGGCGAAAATCGGGCCGTTGAGGCGGCTCGCGGCGCAGCGGGACGAACGTACGCTCCAGGTGTCGTGACGGGGAGATCGACAAGCAAGGAGGTGGGCATGAGAAAATTAATCGCGGCGGTGCTGGCTGTCGCCTCGCTCGGTATCGGCACGGCTGAGGCCGAGATCACCGTCGGGTTCGTGACCTCGCAAAGCGGACCAGGGTCGTCGATCGGCGTTCTCTACGATCGCGGCATGAAGGCCGCCGTCGAGTATGCCAACAGCGTCGGCGAGGAGAAGATCAAGTTCATCCAGCTCGACGACGGGTCCGATCCGTCGGCGGCGACGCGCAACGCGCGCAAGCTGGTCGAAGAGAACAAGGTCGACCTGCTGATCGGCACGGCGACCGCACCCTCCTCCATCGCCATGGTGGCGGTCGCCAACGAGCTCAAGGTGCCGATGATCTCGATCTCGCCGATCACCGTGCCGGCGACCGATTCGGGCGACCGCTGGGCGATCGCCATGCCGCAGCCGCCCAGCCTGATGGTCAAGGTGGTGGTCGACCGCATGAAGCGGGACGGCATCAAGAACTTCGCCTATATCGGCTTCTCCGACGCCTGGGGCGACCTGGTCTACAACGGCGCGCAGAAGCCCGCCGAAGCCGACGGCATGAAGATCCTGACCAACGAGCGCTACGCCCGCACCGACACCTCGGTGACTGGCCAGGTGCTCAAGATCATGGCGACGAAGCCTGATGCCGTGCTGCTGGGCGGCTCGGCGACCCAGGGCGCGCTGCCGCCGCTCACGCTGGCCGAACGCGGCTACAAGGGCCCGCTCTACGGCACGCCGGCCCTGCTCAATGCCGACTTCATCCGCGTCGGCGGCAAGGCCGTCGAGGGCGTGCTGGTGTCGGCCGGGCCGGTGATCGTGGCCGAGCAGCTGCCGGACTCGCATTTCAGCAAGAAGATCTCGCTCGACTTCCGCGCCGCCTACCAGAAGGCCAACGGCATGCCGACGACCGACGGCTTCTCGGCCTACTCGTTCGATGCCTGGCTGGTGTTCCTCGACGCAGCGAAGCGGGCGATGGCCACCGCCAAGCCGGGCACGCCGGAGTTCCGCACGGCGCTCAAGAACGCGATCTTCACCACCAAGGATCTGGTGGGCACGCATGCGATCTACAACTTCAAGCCGGGCGAGAGCTACGGCGTCGACGAGCGCAGCCTCGTGCTGGTCCGCCTCGTCGACGGCAAGTGGAAGTACGAGCCGTAGAGTAGTTTCCTGGTGGTCGTTGCGCGCGTTCTTCTCATTCTCCTCCCCAGCTCCGCTGGGGAGGTGCCCCGTCATACGGGGCGGAGGGGTCATGAGCCTCAGTCTCGCTGCTCATGACCCCCCCGTCGCCGAAGACGGCGACACCTCCCCAGCAAAGCTGGGGAGGAGGGTAAGCGCTTTCCGGGCGAAGCGGCTCCTCCCATGACCGGAGAGATAGCCGCCATCCTGGCGATGGATGGCATCGCCAGCGGCGCGATCTATCTCCTCATCGGCCTGGGCCTGGTCCTGATCTTCGCAGTGACCCGCGTCATCTTCGTGCCGTTCGGCGACATCGCCGCCTTCACGGCCCTCTCCCTCGCCTCGCTGGAAACCGGCACCCGGCCGGGCACGGTGGCCCTGGTGGCCGGTCTCGCGCTGCTCGCCACTCTCATCGAATGCACCGCGCTGGTGCGGGCAGGCGAGATCGGCCGCCTGCCGCGCACCCTCTTCTTCTATCTGGTGCTTCCCCTCATCCCGGTCGCCGCGGTCTGGCTGGTCGCGGGCATGGCCCTGTCGATGCCGGTGCGCATCGCGCTTTCGCTGGCGCTGGTGCTGCCGATCGCGCCCCTGCTCGACCGCATCGTGTTCCGGCCCATTGCCGATGCCTCGGTCCTGCTGCTGCTCACCGTCGCGGTCGCGCTGCACTTCGCCCTGTCGGGGATGGGGCTGCTGTTCTTCGGACCGGAGGGCGTGCGCACCAAGCCGCTCGCCGATGCCGTGCTCGATGTCGCCGGCCTGATCGTCAACGCCCAGACCCTGCTGATCGTGATCGCCGCGATCGTCTTCAGCGGGCTGCTCTTCCTGGTCTTCGAGTACACGCTGCTGGGCAAAGCGCTGCGCGCCACGGCGGTCAACCGTACCGGCGCGCGGCTGGTCGGCATCCGGCCCGCCACGACCGGAACGATCGCCTATCTCCTGGCGTCCCTCCTCGCCGGCATCTCGGGCGTGCTGATCGCGCCGGTGACGACGATCTTCTACGATTCGGGATTCCTGATCGGCCTGAAGGCCTTCGTTGGCGCCATCATCGCCGGGATGACGAGCTATCCGGGCACCGCCCTGGGCTCCCTGTTGGTCGGCCTGCTGGAGAGCTACGCCTCGTTCTGGAGCAGCGCTTACAAGGAAGTCGTGGTGTTCGGCATCCTGATCCCGGTGCTGCTCTGGCGCTCGCTCAGCATGGCCGCGACCGACGAGGAGGAGGAGGCCGAGGAATGACCGCGGCCCAGCTTCGCCTCGCGGGCCTGGGCGCGATTGCCCTGCTCGCCGTCTTCCCCGCCGTGCTGAGCCCCTTCAGCATCACCCTGCTGAACTTCATCGGCATCTATGCCCTCGCCGTCCTCGGGCTCGTCCTGCTGACCGGCATCGGCGGCATGCTCTCGTTCGGCCAAGCCGCCTTCGTCGGCATCGCCGCCTATGCCACGGCGTGGGTGACGGCGAAGCAGGGCTACTCGCCGTGGCTCGGCCTGGCGCTCGCCCTGGTCCTCACAGCCGCGATTGCCGCCATTCTCGGCGGCGTGACCTTGCGGCTCGGCGGGCACTTCCTGTCGCTCAGCACCATCGCCTGGGGCCTCGCGATCTATTTCCTGTTCGGCAATTTGCCCATGCTGGGCCAGTTCAACGGCATCAGCGACATCCCGCCGATCTCGATCGCCGGCGTCTCGCTCGCCGCCAGCCAGAGCATCTACTACCTGATCTGGATATTCCTGATCGTGGCGCTCGTGCTCGCCGCGAACCTGCTCGGCTCGCGTGAAGGCCGGGCCATCCGGGCCCTGCGCGGAGGGCGCATCATGGTCGAGAGCCTCGGCATCGACCCGTTCCGCATCAAGCTCGTGACGTTCGTGCTGGCGGCGCTGCTGTCGGCCCTGTCGGGCTGGCTCTACGCCCACATGAGCCGCTTCGTCAGCCCGGCGCCGTTCGACGTCAATGTCGGCATTCTCTACCTGCTGATGGCGATGGTCGGCGGCATGGGTCATCTGTCGAGCGCCATCCTCGGCGCCACCATCGTCACCCTGCTCAAGAACAGCATCCAGGACTACCTGCCGAAGATCGCCTTCAGCGCCTCGGGCCAGGTCGAGGTCGTGGTCTTCGCCGTGCTGTTCATCCTGCTGCTTCAGCGGGCGCGCGGCGGCCTGGTGCCGCTCGCCCTGCGCTACCTGCCGCGCGTGCAGCCGACGCCGCCGACGGCCACGGGCGCTCTGGATCGCCGCCAGCAGCCGGCCCGCGGCACGCCGATCCTCGCCGTCTTCGAAGCGACGCGCCGTTTCGGCGGCCTGGTGGCGGTCAACAGCGTCAGCTTCGAGGTCGAGGCCGGCGAGATCCTGGGACTCATCGGCCCCAACGGCGCGGGCAAGACCACGATGTTCAACCTGATCACCGGCGCCCTGCCGCTCGACCGGGGGCGCATCACGTTTCTCGGCCAGGACATCACGCGGAAGCCGCAGCGCCAGATCGCGCGTGCCGGCATCGCCCGCACCTTCCAGCACGTGAAGCTGCGTCCCCACATGACGCTGCTCGATACCGTGCTGCTGGGAACCTACGGACGCACCTCGTCGGGTTTCCTGCGCGGCGCCCTGCGGCTCGATCGCGCCGAGGAATGGCGCGCCGAGGCCGAGACGATTCGGCAACTGCAACGGGTCGGGCTCGCCGAGCGCGCTTTCGAGCTGGCCGGCAACCTGCCCCTGGGCAACCAGCGCCTGCTCGAGATCGCCCGCGCGCTCGCCGCCGATCCGGCGCTGCTGGTGCTCGACGAGCCGGCGGCCGGCCTGCGTACGGCTGAGAAGGCCGAGCTCGCCCGTCTGCTCGAGGCGCTGCGCGCCGAAGGCCTCACCATCCTGCTGGTCGAGCACGACATGGACTTCGTGATGGGCCTGGTCGATCGCACCGTGGTGATGGATTTCGGCTCCAAGCTCTGCGAGGGCGCGCCTGACGTCGTGCGTGCCGACCCGCGCGTGCAAGAGGCCTATCTCGGCGGGGTCGTCTGATGGCCGCCCTGCTCGCCATCGAAGACCTGACGGTGACCTACGACAAGGTCGAGGCGGTGCGCGGCGTCTCGCTGTCGATCGAGCCCGGCCAGATCGTCACCGTGATCGGCCCCAACGGCGCCGGCAAGACGACGATGCTCGGCGCCGCGATCGGCCTGCTGCGTTGGCGCGGTCGCATGTCCTACGACGGCGTCGATTTGCGACGGCTCGACGTCGAGGCGCGCATCGAGCGCGGCTTCTGCCTGGTGCCGGAGAAGCGCGAGCTGTTCGGCGATCTTACGGTCGCCGACAACCTGCTGCTTGGCGGATACACGAAGCGCCACGATGGCGCAGCCCTGAAGCGGTCCTTGGCTGACGTTTATGGCCGCTTCCCGCGCCTCTCCGAGCGTCGCCGTCAGCTCGCCTCGACCCTGTCGGGTGGCGAACGCCAGATGCTGGCGCTGGGCCGCGCGCTGATGTCGCGACCGCGCCTGCTGATGCTCGACGAGCCCAGCCTGGGGCTGGCGCCGCTGATCGTCCGCGAGGTCTTCCGCATCATCGCCTCCCTGCGCGAGACCGGCGTTTCCATTCTGCTGGTCGAGCAGAACGCCCGCGCCGCCCTCGAGACCGCCGATTTCGGCTACGTCCTGGAGACCGGCGAGATCGTCCATTCCGGCCCCGCTGCCGACCTGATGCACGACCCGCGCGTGACCGCAAGCTATCTCGGCGGGCATTGAGCTCTCCATCCTCCCCAGCTTCGCTGGGGAGGTGTCGCGTCATACGCGACGGAGGGGTCATGAGCCTCGGTCTCGCTGCTCATGACCCCTCCGTCCGCGATTACGCGGACACCTCCCCAAGCTAAGCTTGGGGAGGAGAATGAGGGGTGGACAATATTTCAAACCTAAAGCTTTAGGCTTGAATTAATCTTCCGGCGGAGTCATCACTGGCCTGCGCCCGCTAGGATGGAGGAGACCCTCCTGTGAAGGTTGCTGTTCTCGGCGCCGGCCCTGCCGGCCTCTACTTCGCCATCTCGATGAAGCGCAGGAATCCCGCGCATCAGGTCACCGTGGTCGAGCGCAACCGCCCGGACGACACGTTCGGCTGGGGCGTCGTGCTGTCGGCCGAGACGCTCGACAATCTCGCCGACAACGATCCGGTGAGCGCCGCCTGGATCCGCGATCACTTCGCCTACTGGGACGATATCGCCGTCTATCAGGGCGGACGCCGCACCGTGTCGACGGGGCACGGCTTCTGCGGCATCGGCCGCCGCCGCCTGCTCCTTCTGTTGCAACGCCGCGCCCGCGAGCTCGGCATCGAGATAGCCTTCGAGACCGAGATCGACGATCCACGGCCCTACATGGAGTCGCACGACCTGGTGGTTGCCGCCGACGGGCTGAACTCGCGCTCGCGGGCCGCCTTTCCCGAGGTCTTCAAGCCCGACATCGACGTTCGCAAATGCAAGTTCGTCTGGCTGGGCACGCGGCAGAAATTCGACGACGCCTTCACCTTCATCTTCGAGAAGACCGGGCACGGCTGGATATGGGCGCACGCCTACCAGTTCGAGGCCGAGACGGCGACCTTCATCGTCGAGTGCAGCGAGGAGACGTGGCGGCGATTCGGCTTCGGCGACATGAGCCGCGAGGAGTCGATCGCGACCTGCGAGCGCATCTTCGCCAGGTACCTGGGCGGCCATCCGCTGATGTCGAACGCCGGCCATCTGCGCGGCTCGGCCTGGATCAATTTCCCGCGCGTGCTGTGCGAGCGCTGGTCGCACAAGAACCTCGCCCTGATGGGCGACGCGGCCGCCAGCGCGCATTTCTCGATCGGCTCGGGCACCAAGCTCGCGCTCGAGAGCGCCGTCGCCCTGGCAGATTACCTGCACTCGGAGCCCGACCTGCCCGCCGCCTTCGACAGGTACGAGGATTCGCGTCGCGTCGAGGTGCTGCGCCTGCAGTCGGCGGCGCGCAACTCCCTGGAATGGTTCGAGGACGTCGAGCGCTATCTCGGTCTCGATCCGGTGCAGTTCAACTACGCGCTGCTCACGCGCTCGCAGCGCATCAGTCACGAGAACCTGCGGCTGCGCGATCCAACCTGGCTGAGCGACGCCGAGGCGTGGTTCCAGCGCCAGTCCGGCAATGCCGACAACGTGCATCGCACGCCCATGTTCGCACCCTTCCGTCTGCGCGAGATGGCCCTGAAGAACCGCGTCGTCGTCTCGCCGATGGCCCAGTACAAGGCGATCGACGGCTGCCCGACCGACTGGCATTTCGCCCACTATGCCGAGCGCGCCAAGGGCGGCGCCGGCCTGGTCAGCATCGAGATGACCTGCGTCAGCTCGGAGGGCCGCATCACGCCGGGCTGCACGGGCTTTTATGCCCCCGAGCACGAGCGCGCGTGGAAGCGGCTGGTCGACTTCGTCCATGCCGAGACGGAGGCGAAGATCTGCGCCCAGATCGGCCATTCCGGCCCCAAGGGCTCGACGCAGCTCGGCTGGCAGAAGATGGATGCACCGCTGCCCTCCGGCAATTGGCCGGTGATGGCCGCGTCCGCCGTCCCCTGGTCACAGGCCAACCAGGTGCCCAGGGCGATGGATGCCACCGACATGGCGCTGGTGCGCGCGCAGTTCGTGGCGTCGACCGAGATGGCGGCCCGCTGTGGCTTCGACATGCTCGAGATCCACGCCGCGCACGGCTACCTGCTGTCGTCCTTCATCACGCCGCTCACCAACAAGCGCACCGATGCGTACGGCGGATCGCTCGACAACCGCATGCGCTACCCGCTGGAGATCTTCCAGGCGGTGCGCGCGGTCTGGCCGGCGCACAAGCCAATCTCGATGCGCATCTCGGCCAACGACTGGGTTGGCGATGATGGCGTGACGCCAGGCGAATCGGTCGAGATCGCCCGTCTGCTGCAGGCCGCCGGCGTCGACATCTGCGACGTCTCGGCCGGGCAGACCTCGCTGCAGGCGCGGCCGGTCTACGGCCGCATGTTCCAGACGCCGTTCTCCGATCGCATCCGCAACGAGGCCGGGATGGCGACCATGGCAGTGGGCAACATCTACGAGCCCGACCACGTCAACTCGATCCTGCTCGCCGGCCGCGCCGACCTCGTCTGCCTGGCGCGCCCGCACCTCGCCGACCCCTACTGGACCTTGCACGCCGCTGTGCAGGTGGGTGACCGCGACGTGAAGTGGCCTGACCCTTACCTGCCTGGCCGCGACCAGATCTATCGGCTGAGCGAACGCAATGCGACGATGGGGATGCGCGTATGATTGTGGGAAGACATGCTCTGGTTACCGGGGGCGGCACGGGGGTCGGCCGCGCGATCGCGCTGGCGCTGGCCGAGGCCGGCCTCTTGGTCACCATCTGCGGACGGCGCCCGGCGCAGCTCGAAGCGGTTGCCGCCCAGAACAAGCGGATCAGTGCGATCGCCGCAGACGTCACGCAGGAGGCGGCGATCGCTGCGCTCTATGCCGACGCGGAATCGGCGCGCGGCCCCTTCGACATCGTCGTGGCCAATGCCGGCATGGCGGAGAGCAGCCCGGCGCATCGCACCAGCCTCGCCGACTGGCAGCGCACGCTCGACGTCAACCTGACTGGCTCCTTCCTGACGGTGAAGCCCGCCCTGTCCGGCATGATCAAGCGCAAGTCGGGCCGGGTCGTCTTCGTCGCCTCGACGGCCGGCCTGAAGGGCTATGCCTATGTCGCGCCCTATGTCGCCTCCAAGCATGGCGTCGTCGGTCTGATGCGGGCCCTCGCCACGGAAGTCGTGAAATCGGGCGTGACCGTGAATGCCGTCTGCCCGGGCTTCGTCGAGTCCGACATGCTGGAGGAGTCCGTGCAACGGATCATCCGCACCACGGGCCGTTCCGTCGCCGAGGCGCGCGCCAGCCTCTCGGCGACCAACCCGCAGGGCCGCTTCATCCAGCCCGATGAGGTGGCGGCAACGGTGTTGTGGCTGTGCAGCGAGGCAGCGGGCTCGGTCACCGGCCAGGCGCTCTCGCTCTCCGGAGGCGAGACGTGGTGAGCGCCCCGCTTCCGGCGTCCGCCCTGCCGCAGGACAGCAAGGACCGGCTGCGGCTCTGGATCCGGCTGCTGCGCGCCTCGCGCACCATCGAGGCCGAGCTGCGGGAACGGCTGAAGCAGCAATTCGACACCACCCTGCCGCGCTTCGACGTCCTGGCCGCGCTCTACCGTTCTCCCGAGGGGATGCTGATGAGCGACCTCTCGCGCTACCTGCTGGTGTCCAACGGCAACGTCACCGGCATCATCGATCGGCTGGTCTCCGAGGGCCTCGTCCTGCGCGCCCGCCGCAATGGTGATCGCCGCACCTCGATCGTGCGCCTGACGCGCGCCGGCAGCGAGCAGTTCCGCGCCATGGCGGCCGCGCACGAGGGCTGGATCGACGAGCTTCTGGGCGGAGTTTCCGGCAACGACACGCAGCGCCTGACGGCGATGCTGAAATCGTTCCGCAGCAATTGGGAGGGACGCGAATGACACGCATGGCCGGGCTCGAGCCCAAGCACTTCCTTTGGCGAGTCGAGGACAAGGTGGCGTGCGTGCGGCTCGACCGGCCGGAGCGCAAGAACCCGCTGACCTTCGACTCCTATGCCGAGCTGCGCGACACGTTCCGCGCCCTGCGCGACGCCGAGGACGTCGACGCCGTCGTCTTCCTGCCCAATGGCGGCAATTTCTGCTCCGGCGGCGACGTACACGACATCATCGGGCCGCTGGTCGACATGGACATGAAGGGCCTGCTCGCCTTCACGCGCATGACCGGCGATCTGGTCAAGGCGATGCTCGCCTGCGGCAAGCCGATCATCACCGCCGTCGACGGCGTGGCGGTGGGCGCCGGGGCGATCATCGTCATGGCGTCCGACATCCGCATCGCCACGCCCGAAGCCAAGACCGCCTTCCTGTTCACGCGCGTCGGCCTCGCCGGCTGCGACATGGGGGCGTGCGCGATCCTGCCGCGCATCGTCGGCCAGGGTCGCGCCGCCGAGCTGCTCTACACCGGGCGCACCATGTCGGGTGCCGAGGGCGAGCGCTGGGGCTTCTACAATCGCCTGGTCGATGCCGCCGCCCTGGAGGCCGATGCGCTCGGAATGGCCCAACGCATCGTTGCCGGGCCGACCTTCGCCCACGGCATCACCAAGACCCAGCTGAACCAGGAATGGTCGATGGGTCTCGACCAGGCGATCGAAGCGGAAGCCCAGGCCCAGGCGATCTGCATGCAGACGCGCGACTTCGAGCGTGCCTACCGCGCCTTCGTCGCCAAGCAGACCCCGGTGTTCGAGGGAACCTGACGCCATGCTTGGACCGAGCGCCCACACCGACACGTTCGCGCGCGACAGGCTGCCGCCGGCGAGCGAGATGCCCGACTTCCTGCTCCAGGGCTTCGACTATCCCGAGCGCCTCAACGTCGCCGTCGAGCTCACGGACCGCATGGTCGCCAAGGGCTTCGGCGATCGCACGGCGCTGATCGGCAACGGCCGCCAGCGCACCTACAAGGAGCTGACCGACTGGAGCAATCGCCTCGCCCGCGCACTGGTCGAGAACTACCGCGTCAGGCCGGGCAACCGGGTGCTGATCCGCTCGGCCAACAATCCCGCCATGGTGGCCTGCTGGCTGGCCGCCACCAAGGCCGGCGCGGTCGTGGTCAACACCATGCCGATGCTGCGGGCCGGCGAGCTCGCCAAGATCGTCGACAAGGCAGAGCCCGTGCTCGCCCTGTGCGACACGCGACTGATGGACGAGCTGGTCGCCTGCGCCAAGGACAACCGCTTTCCCGAGCAGGTGGTGGGTTTCGACGGCACCGCCAACCACGATGCCGAGCTCGATCGCATTGCCCTCAGCAAATCGGTGCGCTTCGAGGCAGTGAACACCGGACGTGACGACGTGGCGTTGCTGGGCTTCACGTCGGGCACGACCGGCGTGCCGAAAGCCACCGCTCACTTCCATCGCGACCTGCTCATCGTCGCCGATGGCTATGCGAAGGAAGTGCTGGGCGTGACGCCGGACGACGTGTTCGTGGGATCTCCGCCGCTCGCCTTCACCTTCGGCCTGGGGCTCGCCATCTTCCCGCTGCGCTTCGGCGCGGCCGCCGCCCTGCTCGAGGACGCCTCGCCCGCGAAGATGATCGAGATCATCGAGACCTATCGCGCCACCATCTGCTTCACCGCGCCGACCGCCTATCGCGCCATGCTGGCGGCGGCCGACGGCGGCGCCGACCTGTCGTCGCTGCGGTTTGCCGTGTCTGCCGGCGAGACCCTCCCTGCCCCGGTGTTCCAGGACTGGATGCGCAAGACCGGCAGGCCGATCCTCGACGGCATCGGCGCCACCGAGATGCTGCATATCTTCATCTCCAACCGGCTCGACGATCTCGCGCCGGCAAGTACCGGGCGACCGGTCACCGGCTATGAGGCCAAGATCGTCGACGACGACATGGTCGAGCTGCCGCGCGGCACGGTGGGACGGCTGGCCGTGCGCGGTCCGACCGGCTGTCGCTACCTGACCGACCCGCGCCAGCGCGAGTACGTGCGCGGCGGCTGGAACCTCACCGGTGATTCATTCCTGCAGGACGAGGCCGGCTATTTCCACTTCGCCGCGCGGTCCGACGACATGATCATCTCGGCCGGCTACAACATCGCCGGCCCGGAAGTGGAGGCCGCGCTACTGTCGCACCCCGACGTGCGCGAATGCGCGGTGGTCGGCGCGGTCGACCCCGATCGCGGGCAGATCGTGCAGGCCCATGTCGTGCTGGCCGGCGGGGTCCCGCCTGATGCCGATACGACGAAGCGCCTGCAGGACCACGTCAAGGCAACCATCGCCCCCTACAAGTATCCGCGCTCGGTGAAGTTCACCCCTGCCCTGCCCAAGACCGAGACGGGCAAGATCCAGCGCTTCAAGTTGAGGACCGAGGCCTGATCATGACGGTACACACGATCCTGCAACCCGATGGCTGGGCGAAGCCCAAAGGCTACGCCAACGGCGTCGCGGCGGAAGGCAGGCTGATCTTCGTCGGCGGCCAGATCGGCTGGAATGGCCAGGGCCAGTTCGAGACCGATGATTTCGTCGGCCAGGTAAGGCAGACGCTGCAGAACATCGTCGAGGTGCTCGCCGCGGGAGGAGCCCGGCCCGAACACGTCGTGTCGCTGACGTGGTACGTGACCGACAAGCGCGACTATCTCGGCAATCTCGCCGCGATGGGACAAGCCTATCGCGAGGTCATGGGCCGGAACTTCCCGGCAATGGCAGTGGTGCAGGTCACGGCGCTGGTCGAGGACCGCGCCAAGGTCGAAATTCAGGCAACGGCGGTGGTGCCTGTGTGAGCCCTCAGTGCCAGGAGGGCGCCACTAGCAAGAAGACTCTTCCGCCGGGAGCGCGCCACTCCGATGGCGCTCTTCTTGTCGATCACACACCCTATGAGCGCCATCGGAGTGGCGCGCTCGCAGCAATGAGCGACCTCATCGTCGGCCACCCACGACGATCACTGCAGCCATCACCTGGACGATGGCGGCGAGGACGAAGGCCACGACATAGTTCGCGTTGAGATCGCGCAGGGCACCAAAGATCGCAGGCGCAAAGGCGAAGACCGCCTGATTGATGGCCGTCACCAGCGCGACTACAGTCCCCGCGTCGGCCGGCCGAAATTCGCGCTGGGCAATCAAGGGCGGCAACGACGTTAGGTTGCCCACTCCCAATCCGAAGAGCACGCAGCCTCCAACCAGCAACGCCGGGTTCTCGCCGAACGCCAGGAACAGCGATCCCACGGCCTGGATCGAGAGGTTCATGGCCGCAGCGCGCCGGCGATCGGTCTCCCCGAGAAGCCATCCGAGCAACGTGCGCCCGAGGATGGCGCACAGAGTGGTCAGGCTCACGGCAAGGGCGGCCAGGTCTGATCCGACCCCAGGCGCCAGTCTGGCGATCAGGTGACTGAACAAGCCGATCTGCGCGAACAGGCCGAGCGCAAACGCTGCGGACAGAGTCTGGAAGCGAGACTGGCGAACCAGGGTGCGACTTGGCGAGGGAGGCTCGCTCTTCAACCCGACAGACTTCGGCGGCTGGCGAAGGTAAAGCCATGCCAGCGGGCACGTGGCCATGATCATGGCGCCTGAGATCGCTACCGCTGCCAGGCCCATCCCGACGCTTGTGATCGCCCACGTCCAGAGCGGCGCGAAGATCAAGCCGCCGACGCTCGCGCCGTTGAACGCCATGCTGATCGCCTTGGGCCGCTCGCGATCGAACCACGGCGCAATAATGGCGTTGAGCGCGGCACCGCTCATTGCCGACCATCCGGCACCGCTCAAGAGCAGCGCGGGGATGAGGTGCCAGGTCTCGCGAACGTTGGCCCAGGCGAGCACACCGGCCGCCGCCAGCAACACGCCGCCGATCGTCACGCGAGCGATACCCGCTCGACGGTAGAGGGCGGGCAGCCGAGCAATCAGGGCGGCGCTCACGAGAAAATGCGCGGTGATGGCCGCCGACAGGGTCGAGATCGACCAGCCGTGATCCCGATGCAAGGCCGCCAAATACACGGTGGGGCCGTAGAAGCCGACACCCCAGCCGAACACCGCGACGGCAAAGGCCGTCCAGACGACCGGCCAGCCGGACCCAACCACGCCGGACTGGGCCATGCCGGTCATTCGGGTCGCCGCCAGGTGACCACGAGTTCGCGGCGCGTCGCGAACCCCAGTTGCTGATAGAGGGCAACAGCAGCCGCATTGTCGGGTCGGACGTGCAGGAACGGCACCTCGCCGGCCGCGAAGGCGAGGCGCATCAGATGTCGCGTGAGCGACCTCGCATGGCCCTGCCCTCGCGCGCGCGGATGAACGCAGATTGCGCTGAGCTCGACGTATCCGGTGACCCGCAACCGCTCACCCGCCATGGCGACGAGGCATCCATCCCGTCGAACGCCGACATAGCGGCCCATCAACGGCGTCAGTCGCCCGAACGGCCCCGGCTTCGTCTCGGCCACGAGATCGAGCATCGCCGACGTATCGGCGGGCGACAGGATCTCGGCTTTGCAGGCATCGGCATCCGGCGGATGCAACGCCACCATCTGCAGAATCGGGAAGCTGGCAAGCTCGACCCAGCCTCTCGGCACCGACTCGGTACCCGGTCGGAACAGACGCGCCTCCTCATCAATTGCCAGGCCCGCCGCAAGATCGGCGTATGCCCCTTCACTGAGGTCGGCGATCGCGGAGAACGGCGCCATCTCGCGCGGATAGAATCGGGCTTTGCCCGATCCCAGGGCGTGAACTCGATGCGGCCCTGTCAGGGCATGCCAGACCGGATCATCCAGAACATTGCTCGTCATGGCCGGCCGGGTATCATGACGATCCGAGAGCGGCTCGCCGGAATCGGACTCCATCGCCATGCCCATCAAAGCCCTGCCCAATGCGATCATTCTCGATCACGCCGAATGCGAACGCGCCCGTGTACGGCGCGACCGTCGCTATGACGGCCGCTTCTTCTCCGGCGTACGCACCACGCGCATCTACTGCCGCCCGGTGTGTCCGGTACGGCCGGCGCTCGGCCGGAATGTCGAGTTCTATGCTACGGCCGCGGCTGCCGAAGCCGCCGGCTTCCGGCCCTGCCTGCGCTGCCGTCCGGAGACCGCGCCGTTCTCACCGGCCTGGCAGGGCTCGCGCACCACGGTTCAGCGCGCCATGCGACTCATCCGGCAAGGGGCGCTGGATCGGGCGGGCGTGGGTGAGCTCGCCGCCCGTCTCGGTGTCGGCGCCCGCCATCTCGACCGCCTGTTCCAGCGTCATGTCGGCGCAAGCCCGTTGCAGGTGGCGCGCACGCAGCGGATCCAACGGGCCAAGCTGCTGCTCGACGGCACTGCCCTGTCGATGACCGACATCGCAGCCCGAGCCGGATTTGCCAGCCTGCGGCGCTTCAATGCGGTGTTCGTCGAAGTCTACGGCCGCTCGCCGAGCGACATCCGACGGCTGCGCTACAAGGCTGTGTGACGATCAGGAGACTCATGCGCTGGGACCGCGCCACTCCAGTGGCGCTCTTCCTGCCGATCACACATCACATGAGCGCCACTGGAGTGGCGCGGTCCCAGCGCATGAGTTCATGACTCTCAACAAAAAGGGCCCGGCGAACCGGGCCCTTCTTCCTCGAAATCTGTGCGTCTACTTCTTGATCGGCGCCGACTTGCCGTCCTTCCAGAGGTAGATGTCGTAGACCGGGTTCTTGATGTCGCCCTTCTGGTCGAACTCGAGAACGCCGACGGCGGAGTCGTACTTGCCGCCGCGCAGGGCCGCCGCAATCTTCGCCGCATCGGTCGAACCGGCCTTCTTGGCCGCCTCGGCCCACGCCTTGACCGCGGCGTAGCTGAACAGGGTGTAGCCTTCCGGATTGTACTTGGCGTCGCGGAACTTCTTCACCAGCGCGGCATTCTTCGGGTCGTCCTCGGCCTTGGGCGGGAACGACATCAGCACGCCGTCGGTGGCGGCGCCGCCCAGCTGGGCGAACTCGGCGGTCTCGAGCGAGTCGAAGCCCATCATCTTGGCCGCCAGGCCCTGCTCGCGCGCCTGCTTGATCATCAGCGCCGCTGCGGTGTGATAGCCGCCCAGCACGATGATGTCGATCTTGGCCTGCTTCATCTTGTTGATGAGCGCGGTGAAGTCCTTGTCGGTGTCGTTGTAGGCCTCGTACATCGTCTCCTTGAGACCGCCCGCATTGATCGCCTTCTTGGTCTCGTCGGCGACGCCTTTGCCATAGGGCGACTTGTCGTGGAGGACCGCGACCTTGGCACCCTTGTTGTTCTTCAGGATATAGGCGCCGACGGTCGCGCCCTGAACGTCGTCACGGCCGCAGGTGCGGAACACCGTGGTGTTGCCCTTGGCGGCAGCATCGTCGGTCAGCTTCGGATTGGTCGAGGCCGGCGTGATCTGCAGGATCTTGGCTTCCTTGTAGATGTCGGAGGCCGGGATCGACGAGCCGGAGCAGAAGTGTCCGGCGACGAACACGACCTTGTCCGAGACCATCTTGTTGGCAACCGCGGTCGCCTGCTTGGGATCGCAGGCATCGTCGCCGATCAGCAGCTCGAGCTTCTGGCCGTTGACTCCGCCCGCGGCATTGATCTCCTCGACCGCCATGGTGGCGCCGCGCCGCAGTTGCT
The DNA here is from genome assembly GCF_044224635.1 of Reyranella sp. Classification (GTDB taxonomy): domain Bacteria; phylum Pseudomonadota; class Alphaproteobacteria; order Reyranellales; family Reyranellaceae; genus Reyranella. The sequence continues at coordinate 84,979 of NZ_JBGAKA010000003.1, forward strand.
CGCCGAACGCGGCATACTGGCCTGTCATCGGGCCGGCCGATCCGATCTTGATCTGGGCAAATGCGGGTGTCGCCGCGAGAGCGATGGCCGCCGCTGCGAGCGCGCCGTAAGTCCTCTTCATGTTGAGCCTCCTCTGTTGACTCCCCGAACGTCCACGATGTGGAGCTGCCGACTAGATTAGTGCCGCTCCTCCCAGCCCAGCAAGCCTTTGCGCTGATAGAGCCAGGGATATTGCCGCACGAACTGTCGGGCCCGCGTCAGCCGATAGGCGAAGGCCGCGATGGCGAGCTGGATCACCCACCCGAGCACGAAGCCACCGACCGACCACAACTCGCCGTTGGCCAAGGCATAATCGAGAAACCGCAAGGTGGCGGACAGCAAGGCTGTGTAGAAGACGATCTGCCACCACGGGCGCCAGGTCAGCGCGACGCCGTGCCCGGTCGCGAACGACGCCGGGCCGACCAGGACCAGGTTGAACAGCAGGATCGGCACCAGCTCATCACCGAACCACTGGTACAGGATCGTGTCCAGGGGGCTCACGCGTGGCCCCCCTCGAGATAGGCCGCGCGCACCTCGGCGTTGGCCAGCAGGTCGCGGCCGCTGCCGCTCAACCGGACACGGCCGTTGGCCAGCACATACCCGCGGTCGGCCAGGCGCAGGGCATGGAAGGCGTTCTGCTCGACCAGGAAGATCGTCACCCCCTCCTCGCGGGCAATCCGGCCGATCGCCTCGAAAATCTGGCGCACGATCAGCGGCGCCAGCCCGAGCGACGGCTCGTCGAGCAGCAGCAGGCGCGGCCGGCTCATCAGCGCGCGGCCGATCGCCAGCATCTGCTGCTCGCCGCCCGACAGGGTGCCGCCGCGCTGGTCGCGCCGCTCGGCCAGCCGCGGGAACATCGCGAACACACGCTCGAGATCGTGCTGGAAGTTGGCCGGATTGCCCAACGTCGCGCCCATCTGCAGATTCTCGAACACACTCATACGGGCAAAGATGCGGCGGCCCTCCGGCACCTGCGACACGCCGCGCCGCACGATCTCGTGGGTCGGCATGCCGGTGATGTCCTCGCCGTCGAGCCGGATGCTGCCGGCGCGGGCACGCGGGTTGCCGCAGATCGTCATCAGCAGGGTCGACTTGCCGGCGCCATTGGCGCCGATCAGGGTCACGATCTCACCTCTGCCTACGTCCAGGTCGACGCCGTGCAGCGCCTGGATGGCACCGTAGAAGGTCTCGATCCCGGCGACGGCGAGCATCGGTTCAGCCATCGGCGCCGCTCTCGTCGGTGCCGAGATAGGCGCGGATGACGGCCGGATCGCGCTGGATCGCCGCCGGTGCACCCTCGGCGATCTTGCGGCCGTAGTCGAGCACCACGACGTGGTCGGAAATGCTCATCACGACGCTCATGTCGTGCTCGATCAGCAGCACGCCGATGCCGTCGAGATCGCGGATCGAGACCAGCAGCTTGTTGAGCTCGGCCGATTCGCGCGGATTGAGCCCGGCCGCCGGCTCATCGAGACAAAGCAGGCAGGGCTCGGTGCACATGGCACGGGCGATCTCCAGTCGCCGCTGGGCGCCGTAGGGAAGCTCGCCGGCCGGACGATCGGCGGCATCGATCAGATCGATGCGCTCCAGCCAGGCGCGCGCCAGTTCGACTGCGCTGGCCTCCGCCATCCGATAGCCGGGCAGGCCGAGCAAGCCGAACACGCTCATTCCCGACGCCGCCATCAGCTTGTTGTGCTGCGCCACCATCAGGTTCTCGAGCACCGTCATGGCGGGGAACAGACGGATGTTCTGGAACGTCCGGGCGACGCGGGCGCGCTGGCCGATCTCGTGGCCGAGCATGCGCTCGAGCAGATAGTCGCGGTCGCCGCGCAGCGTCAGCCGACCGATGGTCGGCTTGTAGAAGCCAGTGATGCAGTTGAACACTGTCGTCTTGCCGGCGCCGTTGGGGCCTATGATGGCGGTGATCTGGCGCGGCTGGCCGGCGAACGAGATGTCGTCGACTGCGACCAGGCCGCCGAAGCGCATGGTGAGATGCTCGACCTCGATCAGGGGCGCCGTCATCCGCTGCCCCCCGAGGCGACCGGGTGCAGGCGGATCGATGGCTCGCGATGGGCGATCAGGCCGCGCGGCCGGAACACCATGATCAGCACCATGGCGAGCCCGAAGGCCAGCATGCGGTAGTTGCCAAGGTCACGGAACCATTCGGGCAGGCCGATCAGCAGGATGGCCGCCAGGACCACGCCGATCTGGCTGCCCATGCCGCCCAGCACGACGATCGCCAGGATGATCGCCGATTCGATGAAGGTGAAGCTCTCCGGACTGATAAAGCGCTGCTTGGCGGCGAAGAAGGAGCCGGCGAAACCCGCGAACATGGCGCCGATCGCGAACGCGGTCAGCTTGGTGTTGGTCGGGTTGATGCCGAGCGCCTTGCACGCCGTCTCGTCCTCGCGCAGCGCCTCCCAAGCGCGGCCGACCGGCAGACGGCGCATGCGCTGGGTGAACAGGTTGGTGATCAGCGCCAGCACCAGGATGATGTAGTACAGAAAGATCAGGCGCTGGTTGCCGCTGAACGGGATGCCCAGCATCTCGGCTACGGTCTGCTTGCCGGCAGGCGCCGTTTCGGCGAACACCGCACCAAACAGGGTCGGGCCGGGAATCGAGCCGATGCCGGCCGGGCCGTTGGTGAAATCCACCCAGTTCAGAATGACCAGGCGAATGATCTCGCCGAAGCCCAGGGTGACGATCGCCAGGTAGTCACCACGCAGCCTGAGGACCGGAAAGCCCAGCAGGACGCCAAACGTCGCCGCCAGCATGCCGGCGAGCGGCAGCACCGCCCAGAAGCCCAGCCCGTGCTGGGTGCTGAGAAGCGCGTAGGCATAGGCGCCGACGGCGTAGAAGGCCACGTAACCAAGGTCGAGCAGTCCGGCCAAGCCGACCACGATATTGAGACCCCAGCCCAGCATGACGTAGGTCAGGATCAACACGCCGAGGTCCATCGTCTTCTGGTCGGCGAACGGCAGGAAGGGCATCAGCAGCGCAAAGGCCAGCATCATCACGCCGATCCACTTCGCGGCGAACCGGTCGAGCGTGCGCCCGCCCGGCGAGGCCGCCGCCGTGGCAAACGCCTGATTGGCCCACGGCCACGCCGCGCGGATCACCAGCAGCACACCGCCCAGCACGACGAACCAGTGCAGGAATCCCGACGGCAGCTTGAGCGGCGACGCGCCGATCGCCGCCATGACCACGCCCAGCGCCATGGCGGGCCAGCGCAATCCGATCGAGGCGAGCGACAGGCCAAGCCTGCCGACAAAGATGACGACGAGCGCGACGGCGAGATCGACGAACTCGTAGTCGAAACTCAAGCCCGTGCGTGAACCGACGTCGACGGTGCGGAAGCCGACAATGAAGATGCCGAGTGCGGCGGCCACCAGGGTGGTGAGACCTGCGTCCTTGAGCATGGCTGGCAGACGCGGTCCCGTCATGTCAGACCTTCTCGATCTCCGGCTTGCCGAGCAGGCCGGTCGGCCGGAAGATCAGCACCAGCACCAGGATGGCGAAGGCTGCGACGTCCTTGTACTCGCTCGAGAAGTAGGCGGCCCAGAACACCTCGATCAGCCCGATCAGCAGGCCACCCAGCATCGCCCCGGGCAACGAGCCGATCCCGCCCAGCACAGCGGCCGTGAAGGCCTTGATGCCGGCCAGGAAGCCGATGAAGAAGTCGATCACGCCGTAGTACATCAGGAACAGCATGCCGGCGACGGCGGCCAGCGCGGCGCCCAGCACGAAGGTAAGCGAAATCGTGCGGTCGACGTCGACGCCGAGCAGCGCCGCCATCTTCATGTCCTGCTCGCAGGCGCGCTGGCGCCGGCCGAGCGACGTGCGCGCGATCACCCAGGTGAAGCCCCCCATCAGAGCCACGGTGACGACGACGATGATGATCTGCAGCCAGCTCACGCGCACGTCGAAGCCGTCGGCGCTGAACAGGGTGAAGCCGCCCGAGACCACCTGCCCGCCCGGCTTGGGCCGGGCGCCCTGCACCAGCTGCACGTAGTTCTGCAGGGCTATGGAGACGCCGATGGCCGAGATCAGCGGCGCCAGCCGGAACGAGCCGCGCAAGGGCCTGTAGGCTGTTCGCTCGATCGCCCAGCCATAGACCGCCGAGAACGCCATGGCGATCAGCAGCACCAGCAGGATCGCCACCGGCGCCGAGCTGATGCCGAGCAGGCTGCAGATCATGAACCCGATCAGGGAAATGAAGGCGCCGATCATGAAGACTTCGCCGTGCGCGAAGTTGATCATGCCGATGATGCCGTAGACCATCGTGTAGCCGATGGCGATCAGCCCGTAGATTGCCCCCAATGTGATGGCGTTGATCAATTGTTGCGTGAAGTACGCCATTCTTCTTGCGAATTCCCTGCCTCTGCGACCTAAGACGCTTCCGACGGTGCATGCAAGCGAACTATCCACCAGTCCCGCGTGGAATTGAATGGACAGTCACCAAGGGACCGCGTGCAAGTCGCGGACCATGTCGGCGGAAGCCACGCGCCACTTGAGGCGGAGTAACCTCCGCTGGCGGTAATGCTCATGGCCGGGAGCGCCACGAGGTGGCGCTGCCTAGTCGAGAGTAACCGATCCTGCCCAGCTTGATGTCCGAGCGGCCTAGTTGCGAGCGGATAAAGCCGCCTCGAGGGCGCGCTCGAGCTTGGCGCCAGTGCCGCCGACGGCGGAGAACCACTCGATGACGCGGCCGTCGCGGCCGATCAGGATCTTGTGGAAGTTCCAGCTCGGCACGCCGATTGGCCCGGTCTGCTGCGCGGCCCAGCGATAGAGCGGGTGCGCGTTGGGGCCAGAGACGACCTGCTTGTCGGCGAGCGGAAAGGTGACGTCGAAATTGACCTCGCAGAAGCGCTTGATCTCGGCGTTGGTGCCAGGCTCCTGCCCGCCGAAGTCGTTCGATGGAACCCCGAGCACCACGAGGCCCCGATCCTTGTAGCGTCGCCACAAGGCCTCCAGCCCGCGATACTGGTCGGTGAAGCCGCACAAGGACGCCGTGTTGACCAGCAGGACGACATGGCCCTTGTAATCGCCGGTCGGCAGCTTCCCACCGCCGATCGAGTCGAGGGACACGGTGGACCAGTCGATCGGCTCGCGGCCGGCCTGCGCCCAGGCGCCGCCCGCTGCCGCCGCCAAAGCGCCAAGGACGGCAAACACCAGCATTCGGATGATCATCATGCCTCGCCCCATCCCTCAGCGCCTCGGCTGTCCATATACCAGTCCGGGCGATCGTAGAGCGTGATCTTCAATTATTGAATCACGCATGAGCGCCACGGAGTGGCGCGCTCCCGGCACAGACCCTATCGTGCTGCGCTGCCGTACACTCCCCGAAACGTCACGGCGCTGTCGCCATCCAGTTGCAGGAGCGGTCGTCGTTGCTGATGGCAAGCTTCTTGGGCACGGCCGACAGGTCGGCGCGGATCTTCACCATCGTCCACCACCGACGAGGGGCTGGTCTCAAGGCGACACCCATGGCTTCACGCGCTCAGCGCGGGGCGGCGCCGATTGCGGCGGGCCATGGCGATGAGGCGGACCGCAGCGGCGGCAAGGACCAGGGCAGCCATCGGCCAATAGAAGCGGTCGAGCGGCACGCGCTTGCCGACAGCGACGGCAAAGCTGATCCAGATGTACCAGCCGCCGACCAGATGCAGACGCCGCCAGTTGCGCGGACCGAGCCAGGCAGCCGTCCGGTCGAACGACGTCGCGGTCATTGCCGTGATGAACAGGTAGGCGGTCCCCGCCAGCACGATGGTGGTGAGGTTGGTGAGCTTCCAGAACAGCTCCCGGTCGAGCGTGGCGAGCGCCAGGATCGCCGCGAGGTGGATGAAGTGGGAGGCGGCGAAGGACACGCCGAGATAGCGCCGATTGCGACGCTGCCAGCGCGTCAGATCACCCGGCGCCAGCTCGACCAGGGCGCTGGCGGTAAAGGCGAGCACGAACAGCAGCAGCGAGGTGCGCGCCGTCGCTCGGATGACCAGGCGAGCACCTTCGAGATCCCAGCCGCTCATCGCCAGGAGAGCCAGCGACATGGCGAGAAGAAGTGCCGTCAGCACGCCAAACAGACGCCATCCGTTCATGGAGTGGCTCCTCTCAACGAAGCAGTCCGGCGCAGTCGCCGGCCGAAGCCCACGACCTCGACCAGCAACAGGCCAAGCAGCGCGAACTCGCCGGCGGCCGCCAGCAGCACCAGCAGCGGCGCACCCTGATCGAACAGGCCGGCCCGGACGACCCCGGCAGTGATAGAGGCCGCAAGGCCCACGAGGCAGAGCGTCGGCGCGAGCAGCGAGCGACGGAAGGCGAGCCAGCCGACGGCACTCACCGCGAGCGCCGCCAGGAAGCCGTAGCGATCGATCAGAGGTGCGAGCGCCGGTCCGGCGCTGTCGTCCAGTCCCATGATGCGCAGGCGCATGGCGACAAAGGTGACGACAACCGCGACCAGCAAGGTTAACCACGTCCGCCGCGCCTGACGGTCAACGGCCTCTGCCGCAAACTGGCCGGCGATCTCCCGGGCGAGGCCAAATCGCTCGACAGCGCGGTGTTCGGCCTCGATCGACGGACCAGCCGGATCCGCCTCGACCGCTTCGCGCAGATGGTCTTCGACTTCGCTGGCCAGTCGCTCCGCCAGGGCCGGATCGAAATCGAGCTGGCGGCGCAGGTTGGCGACGTACCGTTCGATCATGCCGACCCCCTCTACGCTGGCCGCCTCTACGCTGGCCATGGGCGCCCTCCTCCCAGCAGCGTGTCGACGGCGTGAGAAAAGCGACCCCATGCCTTGCGTCGGTCGGCCAGCGCCGCCGCCCCTGCCTTGGTGAGCGAATAGACGCGCCGCCGCCGTCCGCCGGCGGGCGTCGTCCAGGCGCTCGCCAGCAGGCCGGCCTGCTCCAGGCGATGCAGCGCGGGATAGACCGTGCCCTCCGGCAGGTCGAAGGTGCTCGCGCTCCTGGTCTTGATGGTCTCGATGATCGCGTAGCCGTGGGCCGGTCCCGCCTCGAGCGCCGCCAGCACGATGGCGTCCAGGTGACCCTTGAGCATTTCCGCTTCCATACCTAGTATTACTAGGTATTAGACCTCTGAAGTCAAGAGGCTTGCACTTCCCCGCCGAAAGCCGATTAGTGTGTTGATGGAACAAAACCCCAACTTCGACTTGATCGTCATCGGGGCAGGTCCGGCCGGCCTGACGGCCGCCAGCGATGCCGCCAGCGCCGGCCTCAAGGTGCTCTGCCTCGACAAGCTCGCGCCCGGCGGCGCATTGATCAATCTCGGCATCCTGCAGGATTACGACGAGGGCACCGACGGCCCGCAGGTTGCCGCCCAGCTCACCGACGAAGCCACTGTCGCCGGAGTCGAGATCGGCTTTGGCGAAGTGGTGAATCTCTCCGGATCAGGTCCCTGGACGATCGAAACAGCCGATGGCGAGCGTCACACCAGCCGCGCCGTCGTCATCGCCACGGGTCTCGACAAGGGGCGCCTCGGCCTGCCGGAAGAGGATCGCTACGAAGGACGCGGCCTCTCCCACTGCGCGTCGTGTGATGGTCCGCTCTATGCCGGGCTGCCGGTCATCGTCGCCGGCGCTTCCGGCTGGGCCGCGCACGAGGCCGAGGAGCTGCAGGGCATCGCCAGCGAGGTCACCGTCATCGACACAACCGGCGCCGACCTTCCCGATGGCGTCGTGCGAATCGACGGCCGCATCGTCGCTCTCGAAGGCAACGACGGCCTGCAGTCGATCGTCGTCGAGAGCGGCGGCGCGCGGAAGACGATTCCGACCAGCGCGGTCTTCGTCTATGTCGGTCAGGCGCCGGCTGCGAAATTCCTGCCGGAATCCCTTGCACGCGACGCCACCGGGCATATCGTGGTCGACGACCGGGGCCGCACCGCGTCGCCGACGCTGTTCGCGGTGGGCGACGTCCGCACCGGCACGTGCTGCACACTGTTGGATGCCGTCGCCGACGGCCAACGCGCGGCGCGGGCCGTCGTAGCGGCCCTATCGAAAGTCAGCTGAGGAGAACCGACATGCGTATCGTCAATCCCACCTTCGGCCTGGCCGCCGCCGGCGGCCCCAAGGTGGAGCTCAAACCGGTCAACTGGGCGACCGACGCGATCGCCCTGGTGTCCAACTCCAAGCCGAATGCCCGCGAGCTGCTCGCCGGCATCCGCGAGAAGCTGGGCGCCTTCCGGCCGATCGACAATATCGAGTTCCTGGCCAAGAACAGCGCCAGCCAGCCAGCCCCCGCCGACGTGATCGAGAAGGTCGCGGCGAACTACCGGGGCGCGCTGCTCGCCATAGCGGATTGAGGAAGCTGTTCATCGTGGAGTTTCCACGACAGCATCGAGCTCGAGAAACGCGGCATCACGGCCTACGTGATCGCCACTGAGACGTTCAGGCCGCTGGTTCTGGCCCAGGCCAAGGCCCGCAAGGTCGAACCCAAGCTGATCGTCGTCAAGCATCCCATCGGTGGCTTGAACGCCGACGAGCTGCGCGAACGCATCGAAGCCGCAACCAAGGGACTGTCCGAGGCGACCACGAAATGAAGGACATTGCCGACCAGGAAGTGATCGACATCGGCGACATGGATGTCGAAGCGTTCAACGAGCTCGCCGTCGAGCAGGGCTGGAGCGACGGCATGCCGCTCTACCTGCCGACGGAGGAGAAGGTCGCGAGGTTCGTCGAGACGGTGCGCGGCGACAACCGGCCCTATGCCCCGGTGCCGCCGCGGCAGATCGTGCCGACGCTGCAGAGCATCGCCGCCAATGCGGTGATGGCGGGCTGCAAGCCCGAATACTTCCCCGTGGTGACGGCCGCCCTGCGCGGCGTGCTCGATCCCGAGTACAATCTGCACGGCTCGCTGGCGACCACGCATTCATGCGCGCCGATGCTTATGGTGAGCGGCCCGATCCGCCATCAGCTCGGCATCAATTGCGGCTCCAACTGCTTCGGCCAGGGCTGGCGGCCCAACGCCACCATCGGCCGCGCCCTTGGCCTGATGCTGCTCAACATCGCCGGCGCCAAGCCGGGCGAGATGGACCGCTCGACCCAGGGCAATCCCGCCAAGTACACCTTCTGCTTCGGCGAGAACGAGGAGGAGAACCCCTGGATGCCGTACCACGTGCAGCGCGGCTTCGCGCCCGGCGACAGCGTGGTGACGGTGATGTCGGGTGAAGGCCCGCACAATCTCAACGATCACGGCAGCACGACCGGCAACGGCCTGCTGACCACCTTCGCCGGCGGCATGTCGAACCCCGGCGCCAACACGGTCTATGGCAAGGGCCCGATGTTCGTCATCATCGGCCCCGAGCATGCCGCCACGCTGAAGCGCGACGGCTTCACCATCGAGACCATCCGCGAGGAGCTGTTCAAGCGCTCGCGCGTGCACGCTTCGCGCATCTCTCCCGAGAACCAGGACACCTACATCAGCACCGGCCACAAGCCTGACGGTGACTGGTTCAATATCGGGCGCTCGCCGCAGGACATCCACATCACCGTGGCGGGTGGTCCCGGCAAGCACTCCGCCTTCATTCCCTCGTTCGGCGGCACGACCGTCGCCTGCGTGCGCATCAACGCATGACGGGCAACGCATGAGGGACGAATGGTGTAACTGGCCGGTCGTCGACGAGACGACCGGCTGGGAGACCGTCCAGCAGATCCTGACCGACGCCGAGCTGTCGGATGGCCTGCCGCTGGTACCGCCGACCCGGCGACGCCTCGACGCAATGGTGGCCGGCGTCGCCGACCGGATGGCCTCGCATGGCATGATGGCGCCGATGTTCGGCGAGCTCACGCCTGAAGCGGTAGCCTATCAATGCGTGATCTCGGGCTGCCGGCCAGGCGAGCTGCCGGTAGTTCTGGCGGCGGCGGCAGCGACGCTCGAACCCGACTTCAACCTTTTGGGCATCGCCACGACCACCGGCACGGCCTGCGTGGCGCTGTGCGTGCACGGCCCGATCGCGCGCAAGCTCGGCATCAATTCCGGCACCAATTGCCTGGGCCCCGGCAACCGCGCCAACGCCAGCATCGGCCGCGCCCTGCAGCTCGTCATCCGCAACATCGGCGGCGCGCGCGCCGAGACGGGCGACATGGCCACGATGGGTCAGCCCGGCAAATACACCTTCTGTTTCGCCGAGGGCAGCGACGGCCCCTTCCCCACCCTGACCGCGCGGCGCGGCCTTGGCATCGATGCCAGCGCCGTCACGGTGATGGGCATTTCCGGGACTGCCGAAGTGCTCCCCGGCGACGGCGAAGGTGCTACGCCGGAGGCGATCCTCTCGCCCATCGTCACGGCGATGCGGGCCGGCATCGTGATGTCGAGCATGCATCGCAAGAACGAGCGCGGCGAGCAGGTGGTCCTCTTGCCGCTCGAGATGGTGCAGAAGATCGCCCGCCACGACGGCTGGGATCTCGCGCGCGTGCAGCGCTACATGTTCGAGGAAGGCCAGGGCATCGCCCGATCGGCCGACGCCATCCATCCCATCCTGACCGGCGGCGCCGGCTACAAGATGACCTACCTGCCGATCTGGGGCGGCGGCTCGGAGACAGTGACGCGGAGGGTGTAGCCGCCGCGATTGACTCTCTGGCAGCGGACATGGGCGTCCTGCTCATGCGCTAAGAGCGCGGCACTCATAAGCGCCAACTTAACTTTGACTACGGACACGGCAAAAACCTCATCCTGAGGAGGCTGCACAGCGGCCGTCTCGAAGGATGGGCCACACAGGAAATCGTTGGAAAAGCCGTGTCGCGGCGCCCTTCACTGTTGCCGACCAAGGGCGAAGGTTACTTCGCCCGATCCGAGACGCGACCCTTCGGGCCGCTCCTCAGGGTGAGGTCCCTTCGTAATTTGACGCCTATGGCGCACCTCCCCGATTACGGGGGAGGCAAGCCGAGGGAATGGACTCACCCCTCGCTGAACCGGCCCTTCCTCTTCGCTTCCTGCTGCAGCCGGCTGCGCGCCTTCACCGTGGCGAGCGCCGGCGCCGTTGCGGCGATCATGCTCTTGCGGCTCACCTGGCGCAGCGATGACAGCGCCCGCTCGAGCGACAGCAGCGGGCGCTTGGCCTGCCAGAAGGGAATCGTTCGCTTGGTTCCAAGCACTACATCCTCCATCCGATCCACTCGCAGATGCCACGGCCCATCACCCACTCGAGATCCTGGCCTGTGAGCCACGGCAGCTCTTCGGTGAACATGGTGACTCCCTGGCGGTAGCTGCAAGGCAGGCGCGACCAATCGGTTCCCCAGAATGTGCGCTGTGGCCCGAATGCGTCGAAAACGCGGCGGATGTGCGGATGCACCGAGCGGAACGGATAGGTCTTGTCGTCGGCGTAGCACGGCATGGCCGAGACCTTGGCGGCCACGTTGGGACGCCTGGCGAGCGCCAGGATCTTGTCGAGCGTCGCGAAGTTGGTCGCCTCGGGCACGTCCTTGGCGCTCTTCAGGCCAAGATGGTCGAGCACCAGCCGGAGGCCGGGATGGCGCTCGGCGATCCTGTCGGCGAGATGCATGTACTCGTGATGGAACAGCACCATCGCCGCGATGCCCGCCTTCTCCATCTCACCCCACAACCAGTCGAAGCGGCCGTCGAGCAGAGGCTGGCGCAGAACCTCGGTGTGAAAGGTGAGGCGCACGCCGAGCATGCCCTTCTGCTGCTTCCAGCCGCGGATCTGCTCGCGCGCGCCGGGGGCATCGGGATCGAAGCGGCCCATGATGCAGAAACGGTCGGGATGGCTCGCTGCGGCGTCGAGGGCGATGTCGTTGCGATCGCCTTCCCATGACGGCGGCACGATGACGACGCCGTCGACACCGGCCTTGTCCATCTCGGCCAAAAGCTCTTCCTTGCCGAGCGGCGCGCGATGCGGCTCGGCGCGTGCCGGCCACGGCCGCTCAGGCGTGTTGGCCGCCCAGATATGGACCTGGGCATCGACGATTTTCATGGCTCTCCCTTTGTCCTTGTTAGCGCCAATTCAGCGTCGTCCGCAGCAGCCTGGTGAACACCCACATGCCGAAGCCCCAGATCCCATAGACGATCGGCACGACGACGACCCCGGGCAGCCGGAAGCCGTTCCCCGCGGCCTGCCCCTTGATGGGCAGAACGACGAACCAGTTGACCAGGGTGACGACGATGGCGGCGAACAGGATCCAGCCCAGCACGCCGCTCAGGGCACCGGGCAGCCGCGGGACGACAAACGCAGCGAGAACGCCCCACAGGCCGCCCCAGAACGCCAACGACACGATGGTCGGTACGCCCCACGGCGGCACGGGACGCATGTTGTAGAGCGTGAAGGTCGCATTGAGGAGCTTGCTCGACAACCAGAAGCCCAGCTGGTGAAAGACGAGCACGCTCAACGCGCCCGCCAGGAAGCCGACGACAACGGTGCGTACTGCGTCCCTCATGCGAGGCCTCCCTTCACGGGTCGTCGATCACGCCACGGCCGGGCTCGCTCGAGCGCGGCCGCCAGCGAGAACAGCATCTCCTCTGCGCCGAACCGACCCATGAACTGCAGGCCGATCGGCAAGCCGTCGTCCGTCCAGGCGAGCGGCATCGACATGGCCGGCACGCCGGCGGCGTTGCACACGGACGTGAAGGCGACCATCGGCGCCAGCCCCTCCTGATACGTCTCGACGCTGCCATCCATGCGCACGGCGCCGAGCGGCAGCGTCGGCCGCCCGATGGTCGGCGACAGCAGCACGTCGTAGCGCTCGAAGAACGCACCGAGCTGCCGGCCGGTGCGATGGAAGGTCTGGACCGCACGGATGTAATCATGTGCGCTGATGGTGCGGCCGTGCTCCGCCGTTTGCCACGTCACGGGCTCGAGGTCGTCCGGGCCCGGTACGCGGCCGTTGGCGCGCACCTGGATGTTGGTCCAGGTGTTGGCCGCCATGATGGTGCCCAGCGCCGCCCCGCTCGCGGCCATGTCGTAGTCCGGCGTCGCCTCCTCGACAGCGTGGCCGAGCTCCTCCAGAAGCTTGGCTGTCCGCTCGACCGCAGTCACCAGCGATCGATCGAGCGCATCGCCGCCGACGGGCTTCAGCAGGAATGCCACGCGCAGGCGGCCCGGCGGACGCCCGGTCGCTGCGAGAAAGGAGCCGGCTGCCGGTGCACGGTAGGGATCGCCCGGCTCGCCAACCGAAATGGCATCGAGCAGCGCGGCGCTGTCGCGCACCGAGATCGACACGCAATGCTGGGCGCCGGCGCCGGCCAGGGTCTCACCGATCGGCGCCAGGCTGACGCGGCCGCGCGAGGGCTTCAGCCCGAACAGGCCGCACAATGCCGCGGGAATGCGGATCGAGCCGCCGCCATCGGTCGCGTGCGCCATCGGCAGGCCACGCGCGGCCACAATCGCCGCCGATCCGCCCGACGAGCCGCCAGGTGAGAGGTCCTCGCGCCACGGATTGATCGTGGCGCCGCCGAAGGCCGGCTCGGTGGTCGGCGCCAGGCCGAACTCGCTGGTGTTGGTGCGCCCCACGATCACCAGGCCGGCGCGACGCATGGCGGCGATGGCCGCGCTGTCGCTGGCGGCGACCGGCCCGTGGGCGAAGAAGCGCGAGCCCAGCGTCGTCGGCGTGCCGGCGCAGTCGGCCATCAGTTGCTTCACCACGAAGGGCACGCCGTGGAACGGACCGTCGCCCGCGGCGGCCACCGACCTCTCGAGCAGGTCGCCGTCGTAGAGATCGGTGATGGCATTAAGCGACGCATTGAGGGAACGCAGCCTCCCCAGCGTGCCATCGAGGAGCTCGCGCGCGCCGAGCTTGCGCGCCTTGATCAGCTGCGCGATGGCGAGCGCATCGTGGCTGGCAAAGAGATCGTCCACCTCAGCTCCGCCAGCGCGCGAGGTTGGCGGCGACAAAAGCGTCGTCGTTGACCTCGGGATAGGTCGCGTAGAGACGATCGATGCCGGCGCCCTGCCCGGGGCTCAGCGTCTCGTGCGGGTCGAGGCACTCGATCGACGTCATCAGGCCCTGGCGCCGCAGAATCTCGTGGCAGCCGGCGATGCAGCCGGCAAAGTCGTGGTCGACGTCGAACACGACCGAGTTGCAGTCGGTGACGAAGGAATCGAGCGCCAGCACCTCGGGCGGAATGGAGCCGGCCGATACGGCGAGCTTGAGGCGCTGCAGCATCTCGACGGCACCGCGCGTCCACACGCTCCAATGACCGAGCAGCCCGCCCTGGAAGCGCATGATCACTTGGCGGTTGCCGGTGCGCACCACCAGCGGCGTCACGAGATCGGCGACGATGTGGTCGTCATTGCCGGTGTAAAGGGTGATCCTGTCCTCGGCCTGCGCCTGCACGACACCGACCGCAACATCGAGCGTGCGATAGCGATTGAACGGCGCCACCTTGACCGCCACGACATTGTCGATGGCGGCAAAGCGCGCCCAGAAGGCGCGCGAGAGGGCGATGCCGCCCACCACGGTCTGCAGGTAGAAGCCGACCAGCGGCATCTCGCGCGCCACCGCCGAGCAATGCTCGATCAGCTCGTCCTCGCTGGCGCCCTTCAAGGCGGCGAGCGAAAGCAGCACGGCGTGATAGCCGAGCGCACGGGCCGTTCTTGCTTCTTCGACCGCCTGGGCGGTCTTGCCGACTGCCCCGGCGATCATCACCAGCGGCCGGTCGGTCCAGTCGCGCGCCGTCTCGATGGCGAGTTCCAGCACCGGCCGGTAGAGCCCGACCTCGCGGATGGCGAACTGTGTGGTATGCACACCCACGGCCAAGCCGCCCGAGCCGGCATCGATGTAGTAGCGGCTGATCGCGCGCTGCGACTCGCGATCGAATTCGCGGTCGGGCCCGAGGGCCAGCGGGTGGGCCGGTATCACCGCGCCGTGGCGCAACTGCGCGATCACGGGCGCCGGCAAGTCGTGCCAATGAAGAGCAGAATTCGACATCATGCTCGCATCCTATCGCTTTTCTACCGCGTCGATCACGTCTCTCGTTGCCTCCGAGAGGACATCCCGATCTCAGATGTCGTCATGCCGGGTCGGCGCTCTTTTCCTCTGCGGCTTCGCAGGGGGAGGAGAAGAGCATGAGTACCACGGGAGCGGCGCGTTCCCGGCGATGAGGCCCCCTCAACCGAGCTCCGGCCCCGCCAGGGCGAAGAGGTGGGACGGATCGTCGAGGCCCTTGGAGTCGCCCAAGGTCATGCGCATGTAGCCGCGCGGCGAGACGGCGCCCT
The DNA here is from genome assembly GCF_044224635.1 of Reyranella sp. GTDB lineage: Bacteria > Pseudomonadota > Alphaproteobacteria > Reyranellales > Reyranellaceae > Reyranella. The sequence goes on from NZ_JBGAKA010000003.1 coordinate 100,189, forward strand.
GCGACTCCAACCAATTCCGCAGCGCACCATGCGTCGCCGGCACGTCGATGATGAAAGGTCCCGGCGCTGCTGCGGTCGCCCGCGCGATCATCGCCAGGGCGATGGCCTCGCTGTCGGCCACCACCGGGCCAAGCGAGGTCGCGGTCCTGCCCTCGCGCCCCAGCACGTACCCGACCAGCTTGCCCGCGACATCCTCGGCCAGCCACGCCCGCACCGGCTGGCGCAGGGCGAGATGGGCCAGCAACGCCGGCCGTTCCATGCCAGTGTGCAGGCGATCGTAGAGCGCCAACCGCGGCAGGTCGGCAGCGGTGGCCGGGCGCACCGAGAGGCCGGCCGGCAAGGATGGCACATCGGTCGCCGCGTCGAAATGCCAGCGTGCAATCGGATAGAGATCTCGGAAACCCAGTGGCAGGTAGATCGGCCGCCCCTGCTCGGTAGCGTCGAGGCCGGCGACCGCGCCGGCCGACTGCACCTCGCCGATACAGTGCTTCAGCAGCGAGGTGCCGACGCCGCTGCGCCGGCGCTGGCGCGCCACCAGCACCATGCTGATCCAGGCGAGCCGCTGGCCGAGCGGGAGGATCAGCGAGCTGGCCTGCCATTGACCGTTTGAATCGCAGCAGCCGAAGCCCCTGCCCGCCGCCAGCATGAAACGCCAATCGGCCAGGTTCTGGTTCCAGCCCGCCTCGATCGACAGCGGCCAGACGCCTTCGCAGTCGTCGATGCCGATCGGCCGGATCGCCGGCGCTTCAGTACTTGCCATCGCGCACCTCGTAGCGCGTCGGCTTGTTGAAGCTCGTCATGCCGCGCGCCAGCCAGTCGGCGGTCCATTCGATCATCGCCCCGATCGGCACGCCGGGCCGGCCGAACTCCTGCACCATGCGCCGCGCGTCGTTCAGCCAGCCGGCCGGCGCCTCCTTGCCCGCGAGCACCGGCTTGCGGCCCAGGAGCTTGCCGAACTCGCCGGCGAGCCAGCGCACCTCGAGGGTCTCCGGACCGGTGACGTTCAACGGCGATGTCGGCGTCGTGACGCGCGTCAACGCGCGCAAGGCCACGGCATTGGCATCACCCTGCCAGATCACGTTGACGTGCCCCATGGTGAGGTCGATCGTCTCACCGTCGCGGACCTTGCGGCCAATGTCGTGCAGCACGCCGTAGCGCATGTCGATTGCGTAGTTCAGCCGGAACAGGCGGCCCGGCGTGCCGTGCCGGGCAGAAAAGTACTCGAACATGCGCTCGCGGCCGACGCACGAATATGCGTAGTCGCCGGGCGGCGGCACGGGTGCCACCTCTTCGGCGGCGCCACCGGTCTCGACCGGCACCCATGGATAGACGTTGCCGGTCGAGAAGGCGACGATACGCGAGGCCTTGAAAACCTCGGCCACCATGGCCGGGACCTGCACGTTCATCGCCCAGGTCAGCGGCACGTTGCCGGTAGCGCCAAACTTGCGCCCGGCCATGAACATCACGTTGTCGGCCTTGGGCAGCCGTTCGAGCGCGGCGCGATCGATCAGGTCGGCGGCGATCGGCTCGACGCCGGCCGCCATGAGGTTCTCGCGCACACCTTGCTCGCTGAAGCGCGCCACGCCCATGACCCGCTTGCCCGGCGCGGCGCGCTTGGCAAGCCGCGCCAGGGTCGGCCCCATCTTGCCGCCGACTCCCAGCACCAGGATGTCGCCCGGCACTTTCGCGAGATCGTCAACAAGCGATGGCGACGGCGTCGTCATGAAGTCTTCCATGGCCTCGACGGTGTCGAAACGGGACGGCAGTTTCTTGTCAGTCATCGAGCGTCCTCCCTCGGGGCGCCATTTACAAAGAAACCTCACCCTGAGGAGCGGCCGCAGGCCGCGTCTCGAAGGGTCGGCAACAGAGCGGGTGCCATGCCCCCGGTTGTCCAACGAAACGTGTGTAGCCCATCCTTCGAGACGGCCGCTACGCGGCCTCCTCAGGATGAGGATCTTGTTGGCCGTCGACCAAAGCTAATGTCTATGGGAGCCTCCCCGGCCATCGGTCTCATCGAGGTGAAGTCCATAGCGGCGCCGACGGCGAAGCCCGGCACATCGAGCGATCCCAAGATCAGCCGGCCGCCGACGGCCTTGAGGCGCGCCGGCTTGCCCACCTGCTTCTCGTAGAGATCCGGATGGGCAGCCACGAAGGCACGCTGCTCGGCCTCCGGCGCGAAGCTCATGCCGTCGATGAAATGATGGGCGTTGCGCTCGACGTGCGTCATACCGAGCAGCGACACCAAGGCCAGATCCTGCTGTACGCTGACCCCCGGCCACGTCGTCAGATCCTCGGCCGACATGAAGTAGCCGGGCCCCAGCCGCGCGACGCGCGCGGCGTTGAGGATCGACTTGTAGAAGCCCTTGCAGTTCTTGCTCGAGACGCCGGCGTAGCCGAGCTTCAGCGCCTGCGGAAACGACGACAGCTCGCCGTCCGATTCGTCGATGATCACCGCGCGATGACGGGCCAGCGGCCCAACCGAGCAGGAAAGAGCGACTGCCCGCTTGATCGGCTGCTCGATGAACAGGGTCGACCTGGCGAGCCGAGCCAGAGCTGGCGTCTCCTCGACCTTGCGCCACAGCTCGACGATACCCTCGACGTCGTCGTACTGCTCATTGCCGTCGAGCGTCGTGCGATAGTCTCCGGCGCCGGCATCGAGCACAGCGGCAATACGGCCCAGACGCTCCAGATCGGCCTTGATGTCGCCGCCCACCTTCAGCTTGTAATAGTGGCCGCGATAGTACGAGACGACCTCCTCCAAGGTTTCGGGCAAGCCATCATTGACGCGTTCGGACGGCGGGCGATCGGCCGCCGTCAGGGGATCGACCAAGCCAACCGTATGGCGAACGTCGATGCCCTGTTGTGGAGTCAGACCGGCCAGGAAGACCGCGAGCGCCACATCGTCGATATCCGGCGTCAGTGAGGTCGCACGAATCCCGGGCACGTTGGTCCTGATCATGGTCGCGAACGACTGGCCGGTAGCGCGGCCGACCGCATCGAGGATGGCGCGATCGAGCAAGGCGGGACCGTACCCTGCGGCCAGCGGATTGAGATTGAGTTCAGCTCCGCGCCGCCGCTGATCGGCATAGCTGCCGGCATAGAGGCCGAACGGCGTCTCGAAGCCCTGCGCCCGGTAGAGCTCGATGGCGAGGCCGAGCGCCTGTCTGAGCTGCTCGAGGTTCTGCTCGTCGGTGAAGTGCGGGCTCTTCTCGAACCACTTCGCCGCCAGAGCCTCCGCCGCAACGCCCTCGCTGGTGCGGCCGTCCGCCAGGGCGACGCGCACCTTGATCACCGCCTGGGTGGCGTCGGTGACCGTGATGACGCCGAAGCGGAAGGCGAGCCTCATCGTCACGTGCCGCTCGTAGCGCTCGACCTCCTCCAGCTTCAGCTTCATGCGTGATGCTCCAACAGTCCCGAGACGTAACCGATCATGCGTGCCGCACACGTCGGTCCATCAGGTTCATAGATGAAGGGTTCCATCGCAATCCAGCCGCCATAGCCGGTCTCGCGCAGCGCCCGGAGGATCGGCGAGAAGCGGTCCTCGCCCTGGCCCGGACCACGCCGGTTGCGGTCGTTGAGCTGGACATGAGCCATCAGACCGGTCGGCATCCAGCGGCGGATGGCGTCGGCCACCGGCTCAGGCTCCATCAGGCCGGCCGCCAGCGTGTCGACCATGGTGCGCAGCGCCGGATTGCCGAGCCGGCGCACGATCTCGGCGGCCTCGGCGAGGGTGTTGACGAAGTTGCAGTCCGGCGCCGCCAGCGGCTCGAGGCAATAGGCGACGCGCGCGGTTGCCGCCCGCTCGGCTGCCAGCAGCCACGCCTCCTCGGCACGCGACCGGTCGTCGGCGCTCGCCACGCGACGCTGAGCCGGCGAGCCATGGACGAGGTAGGCGCCACCGAGCTCGGCGCAGAGATCGACCGAGGCTGAGAGCACGTCGACGCTTTTCTGCCAGACGGCGCGGTCGGCCGTCGTGATCGAGAGGCCGGCCGGCGCGGCGAGCAACCAGTGCAGACCGCTCACCTCGAGGCCAGCCTTCGCGCAGGTGCGGCGGATCTCGGCGCGCTTTGCCGCCGGCATACGCCAGGCGTCGTCGCCGAAGGTGAAAGGGGCGAGCTCGAGCCCCCGATAGCCGAGCGCGGCGGCCAGCGCGCATTGACGTTCGAACGGGAGATCGCGAATCACCTCGTTGCAAAGAGAAAGCTTCACCGATCCTCACGTTGACAAGCAAATCCGCTTTCAGTCGCGGTGCATGCTGGGGCATGATAGCAGCGACATGAAAGCACTGAACAGCGCCGTCGCTCCACACGTATGACGAAATTCTCGTTGGGAAGTGGCCAATACTGGCCGACGATCGTGCTGTTCGCGATCCTGCTGGCGAGCTGGCAGATCGCCGTGAGCTTCGGCGGCATCCGCGAATACCTGCTGCCCTCGCCGCTCGCCGTCTGGAACGCGCTGTGGTTCGGCGACACCAACTGGGCGCAGCATGTCTGGATCACGACGCTCGAGATCATCGGCGCCTTCGTGCTGGCAGCCGTGGCCGGCATCGCGCTCGGCGTGGCCATCGCCTGGTCGCCGTTGATGGCCAATGCACTGGTGCCGTTCCTGGTGTTCGTCAACACCCTGCCCAAGGTCGCGGTGGCGCCGCTGTTCCTGATCTGGATGGGCTACGGCATCTTTCCCAACATGCTGATGGGCGCGCTGATCGGCTTCTTTCCGGTGGTCATCAACACCGCGGTCGGCCTGACCCAGGTCGAGCCTGACATGCTCGATCTCGGCCGGGTGTTCAGCGCGCCGAAATGGAAGATCTTCGTGAAGATCCGGCTGCCCAATGCGCTGCCCTACATCCTGAGCGCGCTCAAGATCACGGCCACGGCGGCGGTGGTCGGCGCCATCGTCGGCGAGTTCGTCGCCTCGCAGCGGGGCCTGGGCTATGTCATCGTCACGACCCAGAGCAGCATGAACACCTCGGTGGCGTTCGCCGCGCTGATCTGGATCTCCGTCGTCGGCCTGCTGCTGTACGGCGCCGTCGTCCTCGCCGCCCGCCTTTGGGCACCATGGGCCGAAGGGACGGAATGAAATGAATCGAACGGGGAGCTGCAACAGGAGCGCATCATGATACGTATCGCCTCACTATCACTGGCCGCCTTGCTCGCGGCTGCCACCAGCGCGTCGGCGCAGGAGAAGTTCACCTTCGCCCTGAATTGGTTCGCCGTCGGCGACCATGCCGCCTATTGGGTGGCGCTCGACAAGGGCTACTACAAGGCCAAGGGGCTCGACGTCACCCTGGAGAACTCCAAGGGCTCCGGCGATTCGATCGCCAAGGTCGATACCGGCCGGGCCGATGCAGGTCTCGCCGATGCCGCGGTCGTGATCGCCTCGGTCGGCCGCGGTACCACCATCAAGACCGTCGGCATGGTGTTCGACAAGACGCCACTCAACATCTTCAGCCTCAAGAGCAACCCGCTCGCCAAGCCCAAGGATCTCGAAGGCAAGACGCTGGGCGCCCCTCCGGGCGACAGCCAGCGCCAGATGTTCCCGGCCTTCGCCAAGGTGAACGGCATCGACGCCTCGAAGGTCGCCTGGGTCAACATCGAGCCTGCCGCCAAGATCGCCGCCGTGGCCGAGAAGCGCATGGACGGCGTCGGCGACTACTCGACCGGCCTGCCGCTCTACGAGAAGGCCGCCGGCAAGGGCAATGTCGTGATGATGCCGTGGGCCGACTTCGGCTTCGACATGTATTCCATGTCGATCATGGCCAGCGCCAAGACGATGAAGGAGCGCCCGGCCGTCCTCAAGGCGTTCCTCGAGGCTTCCTACATGGGCTGGCGCGACGTCATGGCCGATCCCAAGGCCGCCATGGAGATCTTCAAGAAGCGCGTGCCCGAGGTCGACGTCGAGGTGATGACACCCAACATGATGATCGGCCTCGGCCTGATGAAGACCGACCGCTACGCCAAGAACGGCATCGGCTGGATCGACAAGACGAAGATGTGCGAATCGGTCGACTTGGTGAACACCTACATGGGCCTGTCGAAGAAGGTCGAGTGCGCCGACGTGTACTCGGCAGATTTCTTCACCAAGGTCGACATGCCCAAGTAGAGCGCGAGCAAGTAGAGCGCGAGCAAGTAGACCCCGAACGAGTAGATCCTGACCAGCGTGGACAAGTCCCTGATCGGCCTCGACCGGGTCGACATGTCGTATCCGACGGCGAGCGGCCCGGTCGAGGCCCTCGCCGGCATCTCGTTGTCAGTCGGAAACGGCGAGTTCGTCTCGCTGGTCGGCCCGAGCGGCTGCGGAAAGTCCACTCTGCTGCGCATCGTCGCCGGGTTGCGACCGGCCACCCTCGGCACGGTGATGGTGGCCGGGCGAGCGGTGCGCGAGCCGATTCCCGACGTCGGCATGGTGTTCCAGGCCCCCAACCTGCTGCGCTGGCGCACGATCGTGCAAAACGTGCTGCTACCCGCCGAGCTCGCCGGCAAGGACGTCCGGACCGTGCGGCGACGAGCACACGAGCTGCTCGCCATGGCTGGCCTCGAGGGCTTTGCCGACAGGCTGCCGCGCGAGCTGTCGGGCGGCATGCAGCAGCGCGCCGCGCTCTGCCGTGCCCTGCTGCTCGATCCGCCTTTGCTGTTGATGGACGAGCCGTTCGGCGCCCTCGACGCCATGACCCGAGACGACATGGGCCTCGAGTTGCTGCGCATCTGGGGCGAGCGCGATATCGCGCGCGAGGCGCGCAAGACCATCCTGTTCGTCACCCATTCGATCGCCGAGGCCGTATTCCTGTCCGACCGTGTCGTCGTGATGACGCCCCGCCCCGGCCGCATCGCCGCCGATGTGACGATCGACCTGCCACGCCCGAGGACGGTCGAGCTGCGCGCCTCGGAAGCGTTCGGCCGCCTCAGCCTCCTCATCTCCCGCACCCTGACCGGCCGGTCGCACGCGGTGCTCTGATCCCCTCCTCCCCAGCTTCGCTGGAGAGGTGCCCCGTCATACGGGGCGGAGGGGTCATGAGCCTCAGTCCTGCGGCTCATGACCCCTCCGTCGCCGTAAGACGGCGACACCTCCCCAGCGGAGCTGGGGAGGAAAGCTGAGGCTTTGCCGCCGCCTGCCGACCCTGTTAAGACGCCGCGGAGACAGCCAGGAGAACCCATGTCCGTTGCCGCCATCCCGATCAGAAGCGCCGCCAAGGGCGTCAGCGCCGACGCCAAGCCGTTCGACTGGGAGGACCCGTTCTTCCTCGACGACCAGCTCACCGAGGATGAGATCGCGATCCGCGACGCGGCGCGCGACTACTGCCAGGAAAAGCTGATGACGCGCGTTCTCGAGGCCAACCGGCACGAGAAGTTCCATCGCGAGATCATGAACGAGATGGGCGCGCTCGGCCTGCTCGGCTCGACCCTTCCCGAGAAATACGGCTGCGCCGGCGCCAACTACACGAGCTACGGGCTGGTGGCGCGCGAGGTCGAACGGGTCGATTCGGGCTACCGCTCGGCGATGAGCGTGCAGTCCTCGCTGGTCATGCATCCGATCTACGCCTACGGCACGGAAGAGCAGCGCATGAAGTACCTGCCCAGGCTCGCGACTGGCGAGTGGGTCGGCTGCTTCGGCCTCACCGAGCCCGACCACGGCTCCGACCCGGGTGGCATGAAGACGCGCGCCGTCACCGTGCCCGGCGGCTTCCACCTCTCGGGCTCGAAGATGTGGATCACCAACTCGCCGATCGCCGACGTGCTGGTGGTATGGGCAAAGCTCGATGGCGGCGCCATCCGCGGCTTCATCCTCGAGCGCGGCTGGAAGGGCATCGAGACGCCCAAGATCGAGGGCAAGTTCAGCCTGCGCGCCTCGGCCACCGGCGCCATCATGCTCGACGAGGTGTTCGTCCCGGCCGAGAACCTGATGCCCAACGTCGCCGGCCTCGGCGGGCCGTTCGGCTGCCTCAACAACGCCCGCTACGGCATCGCCTGGGGCGCCATGGGGGCGGCCGAGTTCTGTTGGAAGCAGGCGCGCAACTACACGCTCGGGCGCAAGCAGTTCGGCCGGCCGCTCGCCGCCAACCAGCTGATCCAGAAGAAGCTCGCCGACATGCAGACCGAGATCGCGCTCGGCCTGCAGGCATGCCTCAGGGTCGGCCGGCTCAAGGACCAGGGCCATGCCCAGCCGGAGATGATCTCCCTGGTCAAGCGCAACAATTGCGGCAAGGCGCTCGACATCGCCCGCGTCGCCCGCGACATGCACGGCGGCAACGGCGTGTCGGACGAATACCACGTGATCCGCCATGTCATGAACCTCGAAGCGGTCAACACCTACGAGGGCACGCACGACGTCCACGCGCTGATCCTGGGCCGCGCCATGACCGGCATCCAGGCCTTCTCCGCCGGCGCCTAGGAACCGGACCTGCCAACCGCCGGCGACATCGCGATCGTCGTCACCGGCGCCCTGGTCGGCGGCTTCGTCAACGGCCTCACCGGCACCGGTTACGCGCTGATCTCGCTGGGGTTCTGGCTGCAGGCCATGCCGCCATCGACGGCGGCGCCGCTGGTCGCCCTGTGCTCCGTGTGCGGCCACGCCCAAGCCTTGCCGTCGATCTGGCGCGGCGTGCGCTGGCCGCGCCTGTGGCCGTTCCTTCTGGCCGGCCTGATCGGCGTTCCGCTGGGGACGCTATTGCTCGAGCATGTCCACGTCCAGCCGCTCAAGGTCGGGCTCGGCCTGTTCCTGATCCTGTACAGCGCCTGGATGGCGTTCGTCCGCTATCCGCCACGAGTGCGCCGCGGCGGCCGTCTCGCTGACGCCGCAGTGGGCCTCACCGGCGGCGTGATGGGCGGCATGGCGAGCCTCAGCGGGCCGGCACCGATCATCTGGGTGCAGTTGCGCGGCTGGGGCAAGGACGAGCAGCGCGGCGTCCTGCAACCCTACAACATGACGATCCTGTTCACCGCGCTGGTGTCGGCCGGCGTGGCCGGTTTTCTCGACCGCTCCTATCTCATCTGGGCAGCCATCTCGGTGCCCGTCAGCCTTACCGGCACGCGTCTCGGCCTGCTGCTCTATCGCCGCGTGAACGATGCCGCCTTCCGCCGCCTCGTGCTAATATTGCTTACCTTATCGGGGGTGACACTGATCGCTTCGGCACTGCGATGACGTCGGCTCGATCGCTGTTCGCGCTCGTGTTCGTAGCGGTCTGTGGGCTCATCGCCGCGACCGGCATCGCGCTCCGCCCTGCCCCTCCGTTGGCCGGCCCTGGCAGCGCGCCGCGGACGCCGCCGACGGCTTGGCCCGACTACCGTGTCGGCGGCGCAGGCTTCGTCACGCCCGCCATGCCCGACGGCGATCTGATCGCCTACGGCTACCGCCTGATCGCCGAAACCTATGCCGTGATCGGCCCCGAGGTCGGCGACTCGGCGCTGCGCTTCGCCGGCAACAATCTCGCCTGCAGGAACTGCCACCTCGACGTCGGCACCAACCGGGCGGCCATGCCGCTGGTGGGCATTGTCCGGACATTTCCGAAATTCTCGGATCGCGACCAGCGCGTCATCTCCCTTGTCGAGCGCATCAATGAATGCATGACGCGCTCAATGAACGGCCACAGGCTGCCCGACGAGTCGCGCGAGATGAACGGGTTCCTGGCTTTCCTGCGCTACATCGGCGAACCCGAGCCTCTCCATGCCCCGCCTGCTCCGGAGGCACCGCTGCCGCCCGATGCCGCGCGCGGTGCCGAGGTCTATACGAACGTGTGCGCCGCCTGTCACGGCCCCGACGGCCTCGGCAAGCGCAATGGCGCGGTCGGCGATGCGCTGGGCTACACCTTTCCGCCACTGTGGGGACCCGATTCGTTCAACGATGGCGCCGGAATGGATCGCTATGTCCGGATCGTCGGCTTCGTCCGCCGCAACATGCCGCGCGGCGTCGACCCGCAACATCCGGTGCTGAGCCTGCAGCAGGCCTGGGACGTCTCCGCCTACGTCATCGCCCGACCGAGACCACACCACGACATGGCGCGGTGAATGCCGCTGTCATGCGTCGCTGCGCTCGGGATGACAGAGTCGCTTCACTTCGGCCTTGCGACGTACATCGTCCCGAGCTCGTCGACCGGATGGTGCACTTTCTCAATCAAGAATCCTACCCGGCCAGCGGCCTCTCGAAAATAGGTCTCGGCGAAGCCAAGCGCGTTTCCGCCAAAAGCTACCAGAAGTCATTCATTCTGCCAGATACTTCAGGCAGCCGGTCTGCTCGAGGATCGCCGTCAGGCCGGGCACCGCAGCAGCGGCCTTGTACTTGCGTCGGATCTCGGCTAGCGATCGCGCATGATACTTCTGCGGCGTCTGCGACCATCCCGTGTCGCCCAGGCTCGTCTCGAAGGTATTGTCGTCGCGGGCGATCGCTGCTTCGTTCGCCGCCGACCATGGCAGGAACAGGCCGCCGACTTCCTTCTGGAGCAGCGGCACCAAGGTCGGCGCCAGCGCATCCCACGGCTCGAACGGACCCTGTGCGGCCGGGGACACCATGCGCTGCACCCAGGCCATTACGCTGGGCGATGAGGCGCGCATGACGGCACCCGGCGTGGGGTCGGTGGCGGCCTCGTAGAGCTGGCCCCACAGGCCGAGATCGGCCATCGCCGGCCGGCCGCCGAGGAGGTACGGCCGCTTTGCCAGATGCGCCTCGAGCAGGACGAGCACCTGCTTGAATGACGCTTCGATCGTCGGTCGGGTCTTGTCGCTGGAGCCGACGAATCCCAACCGCCCGGTCATGCGCTCGGCGACGGCAGTGCGCGCCTCGGCGACGGCGAGCGGGCCCTTGGCACCCATCATTTGCAGGGCAATGCGCTCGGCCGTCGCCCAGGCATCGGCCTGGTAGAACCAGCGATAGTGGAACATCCACTTATTGCCCCACTCGTCGCCGTACTCCTCGAGCAGGGCCGACAGGAAGGCGAGCGTGGGGTCCACCGGCACGATCGACGGATCGGGATGGCGTGCCTCGAGCTGCTCGATGATCGGTGTCGAATCCTGGATGCCGACCCCGTCCGGCGTCACCACCAAAGGCACCAGCGGTAGCTTGGCGTATTTCTGGAACTCGCCCTGCACGGCGGGCGATCGTGGGATCCATTGGTGCGGCAGGCCCTTGTAGCGGAAATACGAGCGCACCTTCACCGAGTAGGGCGACAGCTCGGATCCGAAGATGCGGAAATCGGACGACATCAAGGCTTTCCTTCAAATCCAGCGTTTGCGCTTCAGCCAGATGAACAGGGATATGACGATCAGCACCACCATGACCCAGAAGAAGGCGTAGCCGTACTTCCAGCCGAGCTCCGGCATGTTGCCCTTGTCGGTCTCGAAGTTCATGCCGTAGATGCCGGCAAGGAAGCTCAGCGGCATGAAGAACACGGTGATGATGGCCATCGTCTTCATCACCTCGCTCATGCGATTGGACGCATGCATGAGGTAGACTTCCATCAGGCCATTGGTCATTTCGCGATAGCTTTCGACCAGCTCGAGCACGGCCAGCGCGTGGTCGAAGCAGTCGCGCAGGTAGGTCCGCGTCTCGGGCATGATGAACGGCACGTCGGGCCGCATCACGGCCAGCACCGTCTCGCGCTCGGCCCACTGGATGCGATGAAACGCGACCAGCGCCCGCCGCGCGCGATGGATGCGGTTCAGCGTGTCGCTCGTCGGATGCTCCAGTGCCTCGTCCTCAAGCTCCTCGAGATGGCTCGACATGGCTTCGATCAGGGGAAACTTGCGATCGACGACCAGGTCGATCAGCGCGTAGACGAGATAGTCGATGCCGAACAGGCGAAGCCGCGATCCTGCCGTCTGCACACGGTCCCGCACCGGCTTGAAGATATCCATCTTGTGATCGTGGAAGGAGATCACGTAGTTCTCGCCGAAGAAGATGCTGACCTGGCGGGGATGAAGCTCGCCGTCCTCGTAGACCGGATCGTTCAGCACGATGAAGCCCTGACCCTCGTAGACGTCGAGCTTGCTGCGTTGATGGGCGTGGAAGACGTCCTCGAGCGCCAGCGGATGCAGGTTGAAGGCCATGCCGAGGTCGCGCAGCATGTCCGAGCTCGGCCGCCCGGCGACGTCGATCCAGGTCCGTCCCGGCGTGCCGAGATGGAAGCGGCATTCGTCGACCTCGACGCCGTGCAGCACCTGGACGTCGTCAGCCGTATACTCGACCAGCGTGAAGTCGAGCGCTTCGTCGGGAACAGGCGCGCGCCCGGCGAGCGTGCCGGGGGCCGTGCCGGGCTTGGTGTGGCGATGGAAGAAACCGTCCATGTCCCGAACACCCTGCCGGAGATCAGACTTCGGTCATCACCTGGACGTCGGGTCGGCCGGCGAGGTAGTCGCCGAGCTTGCGTCCGAGCTCCTTGAAATGCGGTGCGGCTCGATGGGCGTCCAGTGCTGCCTGGTCATCGTAGCGCTCCAGCATGACGTAGACGTTGGCGTCGGCCGTCTTGTGCAGGGCGTAGAGCTTGTTGCCCGGTTCGTCGGCATGAACCCTGGCCTGCAGGGCCTTCATCGTCGCCTCGAAATCGGTATTGGTGCCCGGCTTGATGGTGAGCTTGGCGATCACTCCCAGCATGTCATCCTCACTTCGTTCCGTGTGCAGGGCGCGACCGATCGTTCATAGGCCGCGTCGATGATGGTTTCGTCGACCGGGCACCTCTGTCACGCTGGCCGCCGCTTGAGCAAGTACTTGTGCTCGCCGTCGCTCACCAGCTCGCCCTTCTGATTGTGAATGGTGAGCTTCATGACGACGACGCCGGTGGTGCGGCCGGGCTTCACCTCGCTCACTTCCAGCATGGGATAGAGCGTGTCGCCGCAATAGACCGGCTTCAGGAACCGCGAGGATTGCTCGAGAAAGCCGATCAGGGCGTCGCCGATGACATGGGGGAAAATGCCGCCGCCCGCGGCCCCCTGGACGGCGACTTGCAGACCATGCGCAAGCAGATCGCGATGCCCCCGCGCCCGGCAATATTCCCGATCGTAGTGGATCGGATGGTTATCGCCGCTGGCCAGCTGGAACGCCGCGAACAGCGCCTCGGTCTGGGTACGGGAGTTGATGTAGAACTTGTCGCCGACCTTGATGTCCTCGAACCAGTGAGTCGGTCCGAAGCGGTGGTCGGCAGGCTTGAATTCGGTCACGTCGGCCACGCGGTCTCCCTCGGCTGGCCCGGCACCATAGACCCCTCCCTGCGACGAAGGAAACAGGTCGCCAAGCCGGTCGAGCGTCGGCGCGAGATGGTCCGGCGACGTGTCGTCACGCGGCGGCAGGCCGATGCGATTTCAAGAGGTAGCGGCGTCGCCAGGCGAGGCCGGCCTCGGCGGAACCGGCGACGTCGTTCCACAAGCTCCACGAATCGAGCAGCACCGTCAGCAGATCGAAGACGACGGCGTCATATCTCACGCGGACTTCGCCGTGCGGCCCATGCCGTCATACAGGTCCAGCATGCGTTCACGCCACGGATGGATCGGATCATCCGGCTCCAGCAGGACCAGTGGGCTTGCGATATGCGCCCACAGGAACGACCCGGCCAAGGCGTAGTCCGGATAGGCCGGTTTCTCGCCGGCAAGGAAGGCCTGCTCTTTCAGGACGCGGCGGGCCGGCTCGAGGGTGACGCGGAAGGCGGCGACGCCTTTCTCGCGCGCCGTCTTCTGGAAGCCGGAGAAATCCGTGGTTCCGAGGCGCTTGCCACGCGACTCCCTGAAGTAGGCCTGATCGACCGGCCGCACGCGGTCGTAGAGGTCGCCAACAAGGATCGGAAACAGCGCCGGCTGGACGACCGAATCCACCCACCCGGCAACGAAGCGGGCATGGGACAAGGCGGTTTCGTCGGCGAACAACGAATTGCTCGGATAGGCCTCGTCGAGATGTCGGGCGATCGCCCAGCTATCCTTCACCACCTTGGCGCCGTCATGGAGCACCGGCACGGTCTGCGACTGGGCGAAGGCGATCTTCTCCTTCTCGGTGAAACCCATGGGCTCGTCGCGCCATGCGAGCCCTTTGTGCTTCAGGACGAACTTGGTGCGCCAGCAGAACGGGCTGGGTCGGCGATCGCCGTCCACCGCCAGGTCATACAACGTGATCATGGCTGTCTCACTTCCCGTCGAGCATGCGGATGATGCCGGAGAAATCCTTGGCCGCATGGCCGCTGTTGACGAACAGGTTGAAGAGCTGCGCCGCCCCTGCCCCCATCGGCGTGCTGGCGCCGACCGCATTCGCCGCCTGCTGCGCCAGCAGCAGGTCCTTCAGCATCATCGCCGCGGTGAAACCCGCCTGGTAATCGCGATTGGCCGGCGACGTCGGAACAGGCCCGGGCACCGGGCAGTAGTTGGTGAGCGACCAGCACTGGCCGGACGACGTCGACGCCACGTCGAACAGCTTCTGGGCGTCGAGGCCGAGCCGCTTGGCCAGCATGAACCCCTCGCTGACGGCGATCATCGAGACGCCGAGGATCATGTTGTTGCAGATCTTGGCCGCCTGGCCGTTGCCGCTGGCGCCGGCGTGCACGATGTTGCGGCCCATCTTCTCGAGGATCGGCTTGGCCTTGGCGAATGCCTGATCGCCGCCGCCGACCATGAAGGTGAGCGTGCCTGCCGTCGCACCGCCGACACCACCCGAGACCGGCGCGTCGATCATCTCGAAGCCCGCCTTCTCGGCCAGCGCCCCGACATGGCGCGCGCTGTCGACATCGATCGTCGAGCAGTCGATCAGCAGCGCCCCCTTGGCGGCGTTGGGCAGCACGTCCTTCTCGTAGACCTCGCGCACATGCTTGCCCGCCGGCAGCATGGTGACGACCACCTCGGCCTCCTTTACCGCCTCGGCTGCCGACCCGGCCTTCCGCGCGCCGTGGCCGACCGCCGCCTCGACCGCCGCGGCCGACAGGTCGAAGGCCGTCACCTGGTGCTGCGCCTTGACCAGATTGGCGGCCATCGGACCACCCATGTTGCCGAGCCCGATGAATGCAATCTTCGCCATGGGATCCTCCCCGTTCAGGTCATCTCGATCTTAGCTCCTCCCCAGCTCCGCTGGGGAGATGTCGCCGTCATACGGCGACGGAGGGGTCATGCGCTGGGAGCGCGCCACTCCTGTGGCGCTCTTTTTGTCGACCACGCATCCCATGAGCGCCACAGGAGTGGCGCGGTCCCGGCTATGACTCACTCGAAGAACAAATCGTTGGCGACCGGCTGGAAATGCGCCTCGACCATGGCTGGGGTCACCGCATCGATGGTCGGCGGGGTCCATTTCGGCTTCTGGTCCTTGTCGACCAGGAGGGCGCGCACGCCTTCGAAGAAATCATGGTCGGGCCGCATACAGGACTGGGCCATACGATACTCGATGGTCATCGTGTCCTCGAATGAGCGATTGGCACAGCGCCTGAGCTGCTCCAGCGTGATCGCCATCGACAACGGCGACAGCTTCAGGAGTGCGGCGAGCTGCTTCTGTGCCCACTCGCCCGGCTGCTTCTTCAGCTTGGCCTCGATCTCGCCGACCGACTCGGCCGAGAAGCAGCGGTCGATCTCCGGCATCAGGGCCGGCAGGGTCGGCAGGCCGGGATCGCTTGCGTAGCCTGCGATCACCTTGTCGGCCTTGCGATTGGCATCGGGGCCGGAAAGGTCTGCCACACCCAAGGCGCCCAGCAGTTCTCCCATCCTGGCGCTTGGGACGTGCGCGTCGACGATGCCCGCCCACACCGCATCGGCTGCCTTCAGCCGATAGCTGGTGAGCGCCAGGAAGGTCCCCAGTGCGCCCGGCAGCCGCGTCAGGAAATAACCACCGCCGACATCGGGGAACAGGCCGATCGTGGTTTCCGGCATGGCGAACAGGAACTTCTCGCTCGCCACCGAATGCGAGCCGTGCACCGACAGGCCGACGCCGCCGCCCATGTCGATGCCGTCGATCAGGGAGATCCACGGCTTGGCGAAGCGATAGATGCGGCGGTTGACGATGTACTCGTCGCGGAAGAAGTCGCGGCGCAGCGTGCCCGAAGGATTGTCGCGCATCTCGCGGTAGAGGCCGATGACGTCGCCGCCGGCGCAGAACGCCCGATCGCCGGCACCGCGCAGCACCACGGCCTTGATCGATGGGTCCGCCTCCCAGCCCGGCAGGACCTTCTCCATCTCCAGGATCATGCCATGGGTCAGGGCATTCAGCGCCTTGGGCCGGTTGAGCGTGATCAGGCCCAGCCCCTCCTTCACCTCGAATAGAATCTCCGCCTCAGACATTCACTCTCCGTCACTGTCTTCGCCGGCATCATCCCGTCAGCAGCCGGCGCGAGATGATCACGCGCATGATCTCGTTGGTGCCTTCGAGGATCTGATGCACGCGAAGGTCGCGCAGATAGCGCTCGATGGGAAAGTCCTTCAAGTAGCCGTATCCGCCATGCAGTTGCAGCGCCTCGTTGACGACGCGGAAGCCGACGTCTGTGGCGAAGCGCTTGCCCATCGCGGCGGCCTGGGTCGCCTCGGGCGACTTGGCATCGAGCAGGCTCGCCGCCCGCCAGATCAGCAGGCGCGCCGCGTCGAGCTCGGTCGCCATGTCGGCAAGCTTGAACTGGGTCGCCTGGAAGTCGGCGATCGGCTTGCCGAACTGCTTGCGCTCGACGACATAGCGCGACGCCGTTTCGAGGCAGGCGCGGGCGCCGCCGAGCGAGCAGGCGCCGATATTGATGCGCCCGCCATCGAGGCCGGCCATGGCGATCTTGAAACCGTGCCCTTCGGGACCCAGCCGGTTGGCGATCGGCACCCTGCAGTTCTCGAAGATCACCGCCGCGGTCGGCTGGCTGTTCCAGCCGAGCTTCTGCTCCTGCTTGCCGAAGGAGAGGCCTGGCGTGCCGTTCTCGACCACCAGGGTGGAGATGCCGCCTGCCCCCTTGCCGCCGGTGCGCAGCATGACGACGTAGATGTCGCTGCGTCCGCCGCCCGAGATGAACGCCTTGGTGCCATTCACGACATAGTGGTCGCCCGCCAGCTCGGCCCGCGTGGCGAGGCCCGCGGCATCCGAGCCGGCGCCCGGCTCGGTCAGGCAGTAGCTGGCGAAATGCTCCATCGAGCAGAGCTTCGGCAGGAAGCGCCGGCGCTGCTGGTCGTCGCCGAAGCCGTCGATCATCCAGGCGGCCATGTTGTGGATCGAGATGTAGGCTGCCGTGCTCGGGCAGGCGGCCGCCAGCTCCTCCATGATCAGCGCCGCATCAAGGCGCGAAAGACCACTGCCGCCGACGTCGTCACGGACATAGATGCCGCCGAAGCCCAGCGCCGCGGCTTCGCGCAAGGCCGCTTCGGGAAAGGTCTTCTCGGCATCCCACGTGGCGGCGTCGGGCAGCATGCGCTCGGTCGCAAATTGCCGCGCCGTATCGCGGAACGCGCGTTGATCCTGGGAGAGCTCGAAATCCATCGGCCGCGGATCATATCGGGGGGTCCGGGCCAGTCAAACAAGCTGGAAGTCGAACAAGCCGGAAGTCAAACAAGTCGCATTGCCGCTATGCGAGGTTCGCGCCATAAAGTCACGCCATGTCGAGCCGCTTCACCACCCTGGGTCGCTATCCCGGCACCCGCCTCCGCCGCAATCGCCGGCAGGACTGGTCGCGCCGCCTCGTCGCCGAGACCCGCCTGTCCGTCGACGACCTGATCTGGCCGGTGTTCGTCCAGGAGGGCGGGAACAGTCGCACGCCGGTTTCCTCGATGCCGGGCGTCGATCGGCTGTCGATAGACCTGTTCGTCGAAGCCGCCAAGCAGGCGCGTGACCTCGGCATCCCGGCGGTGGCGATCTTTCCCGAAACCGATCCCGCGGCGAAGACGCCCGATGCCCGCGAGGCCTACAATCCGGACAATCTGGTTTGCCGGGCCATCCGTGCGGTCAAGAAGGAGGTCGCGGGCATCGGCATCGTCTGCGACGTGGCGCTCGACCCCTTCAACAGCGACGGCCATGACGGCATCGTGCGCGACGGCTACGTTCAGAACGACGAGTCGCTCGACGCCCTGGTGAAGCAGGCGATCGTGCAGACCGAGGCCGGTGCCGACGTCCAGGCGCCATCGGACATGATGGACGGCCGCATCGGCGCCATCCGCAAGGCGCTCGACGACAAGGGCTTCATCCACGCCCAGATCATGTCCTATGCCGCCAAGTACGCATCGGCCTTCTACAATCCGTTCCGCGATGCCATCGGCAGCTCGGGCGCGCTGAAGGGCGACAAGAAGACCTACCAGATGGATCCGGCCAACTCCGACGAGGCCTTGCGCGAGGTCGGCTTCGACATCGAGGAAGGCGCCGACATGGTCATGGTGAAGCCGGGCCTGCCCTATCTCGACATCGTGCGGCGCGTGAAGGACGCCTTCGGCGTGCCCACCTACGCCTATCAGGTGAGCGGCGAGTACGCGATGCTGCGCGGCGCTGCCGAGCGCGGCTGGCTCGACTGGAACAAGGTGCTGATCGAGACCCTGACCGGCTTCAAGCGCGCCGGCTGCGACGGCATCCTGACGTATGGTGCGGTGGACGCGGCTCGCCTTCTCGCCGCCCACAAGTGATCGAGTGCCTCTTGCAATGATCGAACGACCTTCGGCGCGGCTGATCCTGCTCGATCCGCAGGATCGCCTCTTCCTGTTCAACGTCCACGACCCCGGCGTCTACGATCCGGCCAATCCCTACTTCGATCCGTTCTGGGTGATGATCGGCGGCTTCGTCGATCCCGGCGAGGAATTCGCCGACGCGGCCGTTCGCGAGGCGCAAGAGGAGACCAGGCTGCCGGTGATCGACACACCGCGCTGGGTGTGGGCCCGCGAGCGCCGCATGAGCTGGCGCGGCAAGGACGTGCTGCACAAAGAGCGGTTCTTCCTGGCGCGCACCGATCGCACCGAGGTCGACACGTCCGGCCTCGACGAGCGCGAGCGCAGCTGGACGCGCGGCCATCGCTGGTGGCACGTGGAAGACATCGCCGAGTCCTCGGAGCGGTTCGAGCCAATGGACCTGGGAACGAGACTCCGGTCGCTCCTGCGCAATGGCCTGCCGGCAGAGCCGATCGTGCTCGCATAATTCTTCGGCACTCCTGGTACCGCCGTACTAGCCGACTGGAATACCAACCTCGGTCAGGCTTCCTGGAGACGTGCATCAAGGCCTCCCTTCAGCGCGCCTTCGAGGACATGGCACGGCAAAAGCTCGACGCTGCCATGATCAGCCCAGAAGGCGATTTCTTGGCGCATCGCACCTTGCTCTTCGAGCTCGCCGGGGCCGACGAGCTGATCGACTGAGGCTGCGCGAGCCGGCGAAGGGGGGTACCTCAGCGCCCGTCGCGCTTGTCCCGCTCTTGCTTGCGCTCCTCGTGCTCGGCGGAGGCACTGCGGTAAGCGCGCCAGGCGAGCACGAGGGCGACCAGAGAGGCGGCGACGCCGAGGATCTGCACGAGCGATGGAAGTTCAGTCATGGTCGAAGAACCTTGCCACGGCCAGATCGCTCCACGGTTGCAGGCTGTCCGTGCCATGGAAACCGACATGGCCACCTTGGGCGGGCAGCAGCGGCACGAGCGAAGGATTGCCGGCCCAAGCATACGCGCGATAGAGGGCGCCGGGAATCCAGGGATCGTCGAGTGACGCGAGAACGAGGGTGGGAATCCTGATGCCGGCCATGAAGCGCGTCGGCCGGCAGCGTTCGTAGTAGTCCTCAGCGCTGGCGAAGCCGTAGCGCGGGGCAATGAAAACGTGGTCGTAATCCCAGACGGTGCGCGCGCCGAAAATTGCGCTTCTCTCCGCCGCCGAGACGACTGCGCCCTCGCCGGTCGCCTCGGCCTTCATCGTGTCAAGGATGTGGCGGTGATAGACGCGATTGCGTGGTCGCAGCATGTTGCGACAGGTGGCGGCGAGATCGATCGGCGCGCAAATGCTGGCGGCGGCCGTCAACGGCGTGCCACTCCCCTCCTCACCGAGATACTTCAGCAGCATCGCGCCGCCCAGGGAGTAGCCGACGGCCATCAGCCCGTCGCACACGAGGTCGCGGGGCAACACCGATAGCAGTGTGCGAAAATCCTGGCTGCGTCCGGCGTAGTAGTGCTGGCTGCAAAGTGATCGTGACGGCCCGGCGCCACGCAGATTGAGCCGCAGCACGCGGCGGCCGCGATCGAGCAGCAGGCGGGCCAGGGTGAAGAGATAGAGACTGTCCTCGGCGCCCGTCAGACCGTGGATCAGAATGATCAGCGGGCTTCCGGGTATCGGCGCGGCGGGCCGGTCGAGGCTGGCGAGAAGCGTATCGCCGGTGCCGTCCGGCAAAGGGAAGCAGAGCCGCTCGCTGGTATGGGGAGCCAACGAGGTCGGGACGCGGCGCAGCCGGTTGGCGATGGTCTGGAGATCACCGCTCCACCAGGGAAAACGCGGCCGAAAGGGCGGCAGGTCGAGGGTCATGTCCGGCAGCGGCAAGGTCCCTCGCTGCGCCGCAGATGACAAGCCATTCTCCTCCCCAACTCTGTTGGGGAGGTATCGCCGTCTTCGGCAACGGAGGGATCATGAGCAGCGGGACTGAGGCTCATGACCCCTCCGCCCCGCATGACGGGGCACCTCCCCAGCGAAGCTGGGGAGGAGAATGAAAGCCGCGCCCATATGCGGATGCCCTGCCCCTAAGAGGGGGACGGATCTGAGATTAGTCCGCTCCGTAGCAGCTCCGCTGGGGAGGAGCATGAACCGAGCATAAGATTTATTCAGGATCATCCCCGTTGCTTTCGCGCGGCTGCGCACCGCAATGCTTGGCCGAATGAACCTGGCAGCAAGCTCCCTCATCGGCGTGGCGTTCGCCGTGATCGCGGCGACCATCTTCAGCACGGCGGGCGTCATCGTGCGCCGCATCGACCTGCCGGCATGGGACATCTCGTTCTGGCGGTCGGCATTCCTGGTGACGACCATGCTTCCCCTGCTCGTCTGGCAGCGGCATGGCATCCTGATCGACGTGCGCAATGCGGGCTTGGCGCTGGTGCTGAGCGCGGTCCTGCTGGCCGGTGCCTTCGTCTCCTTCATCCTCGCCCTCGGCCTGGCGCCGGTCGCCAACGTGCTGCTGATGTTCGGCGCCACACCCTTCATCACCGCCCTGCTCGCGCGTGCCGTCCTCGGTGAGCCTGTGCACGGTCATACGATGGTCACGATGGCGGTGGCGACCCTGGGACTGTCGCTGAGCGTCGTCGGCTCCCTGGAGGCGGGCTCGCTTGCTGGCATGGCCGTGGCCTTCATCGTCGTGCTGTGCATGAGCGGCAACTACGTCGTCGTCCGCCATCGCCGCGACGTCGGCATGGCCCCGGCGATCTGGCTGGCCGGCCTGATCTCCGGCCTCGTGGCGCTGCCGTTCGCCGAGCCGGGCAATGTTGCCTGGTCGCAGATTCCCTGGCTCCTGATGCTGAGTCCCGGCCAGCTGGTCGGCGGCCTGCTGCTCTACATGGCGAGCCTGAAGCGCATCCCGGCCGGCCGCGCCGCCCTGCTCGGCCTGCTCGAGCTGGTGCTGGGGCCGGTCTGGGTATGGCTGTTCGACGGCGAAAAGCCGGACGACCTGACGTTGCTGGGTGGCAGCATCGTGATCGGGGCGGCTGCGGCGAATGTCTGGCTGGATTCGCGGCGACCCACTGGATAAGAAATTCACCCATGACCCAAGCAGCCAAAGCCGCCGGCCCGCTCGCCGGCATCACCGTCGTCGACCTGTCCCGCATCCTGGCCGGCCCCTACTGCACCCTGCTGATGGCCGAGATGGGGGCCCGGGTGATCAAGGTCGAGCCGCCCAAGGGCGGCGACGATGCGCGCGCCTACGGACCGTTCGTCAACGGCAAGTCGACCTACTTCGCCTCGGTCAACCGCGGCAAGGAGAGCATTGCCCTCGACCTCAAGGCCGATGCCGACCGGGCGATCTTCGAGAAGCTCCTGGAGAAGGCCGACGTGGTCGTCGAGAACTTCCGCCCCGGCACTATGGAGAAGCTGGGCTACGGCTGGGAGACCCTGCACAAGAAATACCCCAGGCTGATCTATGCCTCGGCGTCGGGCTTCGGACACACCGGCCCCAACTCCAAGGACCCCGCCTACGACATGGTGATGCAGGGCATGGGCGGCATCATGAGCATCACCGGTAACGAGGGCCAGCCGCCGTCGCGCGTCGGCATGTCGATCGGCGACATCGGCGCCGGGCTTTACACCGCCGTCGCGGTCAACGCCGCCCTGGTCCATCGCCTCAAGACCGGCGAAGCGACCAAGGTCGATATCGGCATGTTCGACTGCCAGCTCGCGCTGCTCGAGAACGCCATCATGCGCTACACGGTCGAGGGCGAGATCCCCGGCCCGCTGGGCGCCCGTCATCCGACGATCACGCCCTTCCAGGCGTTCCGCACCTCCGACGGCGCCATCATCATTGCGGCCGGCAACGACGGCCTGTTCGTCAAGATCTGCGAAGCACTCGGCCGCCCTGATATGGCCACCGATCCCCATTACAAGTCCAACGCGTTGCGCCAGAAGCATCACGGTAGGCTCGAGCACGAGATGGAATCGGTCCTCAAGCATCACACCACCGCCCATTGGATCGCCGTGGTCTCCAAGGCGGGCGTGCCGTGCGGGCCGATCAACAACATCAAGCAGGCGATCGAGCATCCGCAGGTGGCCGCCCGCAACATGCTGGTCGAGGTTCCCGACGGTAGCGGCGGCACGCTGAAGCTGGCCGGCAATCCGCTCAAGATGTCGGCCTTCGACGATCCCAGGACGCGGCGCCCGGCGCCCGATCTCGATCACGATCGCGCGGCAATCCTGGCCTTCATCGGCGGTTAGGGAGCTCCTTCATGCTTGCCCGCCTGGGCGTCGGCCTGGCGAAGTTCCTGGCTGGCAGCGTATTGGCCATCCTGGTCTTCCTGGCTGGCGCGTATTTCCAGGTGCGTGGCGCCCTGCCGTCATATGACGGGCATGTCGAGGTCCACGGCCTCAAGGCGCCGGTCGAGATCCTGCGCGACAAGAACGCCGTGCCGCACATCATCGCCGGCTCGATCGAGGATGCCGCCTTCGGCCTGGGGTATGCCCATGCGCAGGACCGCTTCTGGCAGATGGAGCTGATGCGGCGACTCGGGCAAGGTCGTTTGTCGGAGATCGTGCCGTCCCAGCTCGTCGGCTCCGCGCTGATCGAGACCGACAGCACGATGCGCGGGCTGGGCATCTATCGCAAAGCGGGCGAGAGCCTGAATGCGCTGTCGCCCGCCATGCGCGGCATCGTCGAAGGTTACGCTGCCGGCGTGAACGCCTGGCTGGCCGACGACGACCAGCAGTTCGGGCTCGAGCTCACCCTCCTCAAGCTGCTGTCGGGCGGCAGCTATCGGCCCGAGCCGTGGCAGCCGGCCGATTCGCTGGTGTGGGCCAAGCTGATGGCGCTCGGGCTCGACGGCAACTGGCGGGCCGAGCTCCTGCGTCTGCGCCTCGCGCGCCGGATCGGCGAGGACGGCGTGAAATTCCTGATCGAGGCACCGGGCGACAATCGCGACGCCACGCTGTCGATGGTGAGCCAGGCCGTGAAGTCGCTCGACCTCGACCGGCTCTACCGCGAGACCGACAACATCGCCACGCACAAACGCATGGCGTCGAACGAGTGGGTGCTGTCGGGCGCGCATTCGGTCTCGGGCAAGCCGCTGCTCGCCAACGACCCGCATCTCGGCCTCACCTTTCCCGGCACCTGGTACCTGGCGCGCCTGCTCGGGCCGGGCTTCGACATCCGCGGAGCCACCTCGCCCGGCTCTCCCGCCGTCGTGCTGGGTCACAACGGATCGATCGGCTGGGGCTTCACGACGACCAATCTCGACAGCCAGGACATTTTCGTCGAGCGCATCGATCCGACCGACCCCAACCGCTACATCACCCCCGACGGTCCGCGACCCTTCGGCGTCCGCGAGGAGACCATCAAGGTCGCCTGGGGCGAGTCCGTGACCCTGCGCATTCGCGAGACGCGGCATGGTCCGGTCATCGACGACTTCATCCGCCGCGACAGCCAGGTCTCGCCGCAGGGCCACGTGCTCGCCCTGCAGGCGACGGCCCTCGATGGTGCCGATACCTCCGCCGAGGGTTTTGGCCGGATCGGGCTGGCGCACAATTGGGAGGAGTTCCTGGCTGCGACCCGCCGGATCATCTCGCCCATGCAGAACATCGTCTATGCCGACACGGCCGGGAACATCGGCCTGGTCGCGCCGGCGCGTGTGCCGATCCGCCGCAAGGGCGACGGCTCCATCCCGGTTCCGGGCTGGACCGCCGAATATGACTGGGCAGGCTTCGTGCCGTTCGACGAGCTGCCCCGGGTCTACAACCCGTCGGGCGGCATCATCGTCAACGCCAATGCGCGGCTGGTGCCTGACGATTATCGGCACTTCATCACGCGCGATTGGGCGGAACCGTACCGCCAGCGCCGCGCCCACCAGCTTCTGCGCGAGGTCGAGCGCCATCCGGTCTACGGCATGATCGTCATGCAGGCCGACAATCTCACGATCGAGGCGGCGGACATCCTGCCGATGCTGCTCAAGGGGGCGCCGCGAAGCCCGCGCGCCGCCCGGGTGCACGACATGCTGGGCCGCTGGAACCATTTCATGCTGGCGAGCCGCCCCGAGCCCTTGATCTACCAGGCGTGGCTGTGGGAGCTGCAGCGCGGGTTGCTGGCCGACGAGCTGGGCGACGAGCTCTTCCCGGCACTTGCCACGCCCGATGTTCCCTTGATGATGCGCATCCTGCGCGACAAGCCGGGCTGGTGCGACGACGGCGGAACGCGCGAGGCCGAGACCTGCGAGGACGCGATTGCGCTCGCGCTCGATCGTGCGCTGGACTGGATCACCCGGCGGCAAGGCCCCGACATGACCAAATGGCAATGGGGCGAGGAGCATCGCGCCGCCCACCGCCATTCCCTGTTCGACGGCGTGCCGTTGCTGCGCGACCTCGCCTCGGTGCGCTTTCCATCCGATGGCGGGCCGCAGACCCTGAACCGCGCCCAACCATCGTTCCGCGGCGCCCGCCCCTTTGACTCGGTGCACGGCGCCGGCTACCGCGGCGTCTACGATTTCAGCGATCTCGACAACAGCCGCTTCGCCATGCCGCTCGGCCAGTCCGGCAACATGCTCTCGCCCTGGGCGCGCAACTTCGTGGGGCGCTGGCAGAGCCTGTCCTACATCGAGATCGCCGGCACCCGCGCCGAGGTCGGGCACACCGCCGTCGGCCGCACCAACCTGTCGCCGGCTCCGGCGAAGCCGTAGGTGTCCAGAGCGCATTTCTTGCCATCCTGAGCGTAGCGAAGGATCTCATCGCCAGAGGTTTCAAAGCACCCTTGTGGCAGACGGCGATGAGATCCTTCGCTACGCTCAGGATGACAAGAGAGGCCTCGCGCCCGTCCCCAGTCCTTGGCCTCGAAATCGATTGTGCGCTACGATCGTCGCAGCAGGAGCAGTGCACCAGCTCAAGAGAGGAAACCGTGCAGGATTTCGTCACTTCTGAAGCCCAACTCGAGGCGATCTACGGCCTGCCGGCCGGCCCGGCCGTGATCAAGGAGATCGACCACATCTCCGAGCACTATCGCCGCTTCATCGAGATATCGCCCTTCGTCGTTCTCGCCACTTCAGGTCCGGAAGGGCTCGATTGCACCCCGCGCGGCGATCCGGCCGGCTTCGTGCGCGTGGTCGATAGCCGGACCGTCATGCTGCCGGATCGACGCGGCAACAACCGCATCGACACGTTGCGCAACATCGTCCGCGACCCGCGCATCGCGCTGCTGTTCCTGATCCCAGGCGTGGGCAGGACGCTGCGTATCAATGGCCGCGCCGCGATCAGCATCGACCGCGAACTCTGCGAATCGTTCACCATGGAAGGCAAGGTGCCGCGCAGCGTCATCGTCGTTACCGCGGAGAGCGTCTATACGCAGTGCCCCAAGGCACTCGTCCGCTCGCGACTGTGGGACCCCAGCTTCCACGTCGACGAAAGCACCAGTCTGCCCAGCAGCGGCACGATCATGAAAGCCCTGCAGAAGGGCTTCGATGGCGATACCTACGATCGCAACTACCCGCAGCGCCTCAAGGAGACGATCTACTGAACCGGCATTGCATAGAGCGATTGTTTCAAGCGAAATCCTCACCCTGAGGAGCGCACGAAGTGCGCGTCTCGAAGGGTCGGCAACAGACGTGCTTTGGCCGCCCCTTCGAGACGCAACCTGCGGCTGCTCCTCAGGGTGAGGTTTTTCTTTGATGCTTCAGCCCAAGACAATCTCGCCCAGGCAGGTGTCGTCGACAGACGCCGCTTCCGCTGAGAACATGTTCCGTCGACCTTCTCAAACCTTTCGCACGGCCATTGACGGCTGGCCGTAGACCAACGATATAGCCCCCATGTCCATCGCCATCCGCATCGCTTTTTCGCGAATGCACCCGGCCCTTCCTCGGAACGGGGCGGAAGGATGACGCGCGGGCGCTGACGCCCGATCGATCGAGCTCCCCGGCCCTTCCCTGCGAAGGGCTTTTTCATGTCCGGCTGCGACACGATGGAGAGCTCAATGACGAAATTTCTGATCACCAGCGCCCTGCCCTACGTCAACGGCGTCAAGCATCTCGGCAATCTCGCAGGTTCGCTCCTGCCGGCCGACATTCACGCCCGCTATCGCCGGCAGACCGGGCACGAGGTGCTGTTTCTCTGCGGCACCGACGAACATGGCACCCCGGCCGAGCTGGCGGCGCAGGCCGAAGGCCTGCCGGTCGCCGACTATTGCGCGCGTCAGCACGCCGTGCAGACCGATATCTATCGTCGCTTCGATCTGTCGTTCGATCACTTCTCGCGCACCTCGCAGGCCGCCAATCGCAGGCTCACGCAGGACATCTTCCTGCGACTTGATTCCGCCGGCCACATCGAGCCGCGAACCATCCGGCAGGCCTACTCGCCGACCGACGGCCGCTTCCTGCCCGATCGCTACGTCGTCGGCACCTGCCCGCATTGCGGCGACACCAACGCCCGTGGCGACCAGTGCGAGGCCTGCACGCGGCTCCTCGATCCGGAGACCCTGATCGCGCCGCGCTCCGCGGTCTCGGGCGCTACGGACATAGAATTTCGCGAGAGCCAGCATCTGTTCCTGAAACTGTCCGGCTTTGCGCCGGCGCTGCGGGCATGGCTGGACGGACGTAACGACTGGCCATTGCTGGTCCGCTCGATCGCCGGCAAGTGGCTCGACGAGGGGCTGCGTGATCGCTGCATCACCCGCGACCTTTCGTGGGGTGTGCCGGTCCCGAAGGACGGCTTCGCCGACAAGGTGTTCTATGTCTGGTTCGATGCCCCGATCGGCTACATCGCGGCCGCCGTCGAATGGGCGGAAGCCGCCCTGGGGCGCGACTGGCGCACTTGGTGGCAGGGCGGCGACGAGGTCCGCTACCTGCAGTTCCTCGCCAAGGACAACGTCCCCTTCCACACCGTCAGCTTCCCGGCGACTCTCCTGGGATCGGGGCTGCCGCTGAAGCTTCCCGACCTCATCAAGGGCTTCAACTGGCTCACCTACGAGGGCGGCAAGTTCTCGACCAGCCGCCAGCGTGGCATCTTCACCGATGCCGCCCTCGACCTGCTGCCCGCCGACGCTTGGCGCTGGTGGTTGGCGGCGAACGCGCCGGAAGGCTCGGACAGCGACTTCACCGTCGATCGCTTCGTCGACGGGGTTAACAAGGACCTCGCCGACACCTTCGGCAACCTGGTCAATCGCTGCCTTGCCTTTGCCGGCTCGGCGTTCGGCGGCACCGTCCCGGCTGGCGGGCAGCCCGGTCCGCTCGAAGACGCGCTCGTCGAGCGGCTCGACTCGGAATTGGCTGCACTCTGCCGCCACCACGACCGGCTGGAGTGGCCGCCAGGTAGGAGTACCGGCTGCCGATGCCGAGGTAGAAATCGATCGTCCTGGCGGCGTCCCCGGCGGCGTCCATGCCGGCCGCCGAAATCTAGCGCGGCTTGTCGCCGGCGATGGTGATGCGGTGCATCACCCGGCGATGGCCGTGATAGTCGTTGATCGGATTGTGCATGGCGCAGCGATTGTCCCAGAAGGCGAGCGAACCGACCTCCCAGCGGAAGCGGCAGGTGAACTCCGGCCGCGTCTGGTGCTCCCACAGGAACTTCAGGAGCGGCAGGCTCTCCTTCTCGGTCCAGCCCTTGATCTGGGCGGTATGCGCATCGGAGGTGAAGAGCGCCTTGCGACCGGTCTCCGGGTGGGTACGCACGATCGGGTGCTCGGCACTGAACACCTTGTGCTCGACACCGGCCGCTTTCAGGCGATCCTCGCGGGTCCGGGTGACGTCGGCCTTGACCGACGAGCTGACCCCGATCAGTCCCTCCAGCGTTTGCTTGAGCCCGTCCGACAGCGCCTCGTAGGCGAGATACTGGTTAGCGAACATGGTGTCCCCTCCGTACGGCGGCACCTCGCGTGCCAGCAGCATGCTGCCCATCGGCGGGATCTGCAGGTAGGTCGTGTCAGAATGCCAGATGCCACCGAAATTGTTGCGCTCGTGCTCGAGCTTGACCACCGGCGTGATCATCGGCGCTTCGGGCAGGCCCTTGAGCTGCGGGTATTCGATCGGCTCGCCAAAGCGCCTCGCGAAGCCGAGCTGCTGTTGCGGCGTCACCTTCTGGTCGCGCAGGAAGATCACCAAGTGGTCGAGAAAAGCCTGCCGCACCTCGCCCACGATCTCGTCGTCGAGTTCGCGCGACATGTCGACGCCATGGACCTCGGCACCGAGAGCCCCGGCGATCGGCCGCACCTCGATATGGCGATAGTTTCTCATGTCGTTCTATCCTTTCACCCAGGGCGGTGTTGTCTTGGCCATGAAGGCCTTGATGCCGAGCGAGGCGTGCGGCCGGCGCAGCA
The DNA here is from genome assembly GCF_044224635.1 of Reyranella sp. Taxonomy (GTDB): domain Bacteria; phylum Pseudomonadota; class Alphaproteobacteria; order Reyranellales; family Reyranellaceae; genus Reyranella. The sequence goes on from NZ_JBGAKA010000003.1 coordinate 129,025, forward strand.
GGCCGACCAGCCGTTCCGCGGCATCGTCCAGCACGGCGCGATCGTCCCGGGTGGCGCAGGCCAGCACCAGGTCCTTGACGGTGGCGAGCGCCTGCGGCTCGAGCCGCAGGATGTCCTCCACCACACTGTCGAGCGTGCGGTCGACCTCGCCGGCGGTGGCGCAGAGATGGCGGCCGACGCCCAGCCGACAGGCCTCAGCCGCATCGATGACCCGGCCCGTCACTGCCAGATCGCGCACCGCGCCCTCGCCCAGCCGGCGCACCAGGAACGGGATGATCTGCGAGGGGATGAAGCCGACCTTCGGCTCGGGCACGCCGAAACGCGCGCTGGCATGCAGGATCACCACGTCCGAGCAGCACGCCATGCCGAAGCCACCGCCGACAGCCGAGCCTTCGACGATCGAGATCGTGGCTTGCGGCAGCGTGTTGAGCGCAAGCAGCGCATCACCGAACTGGCGATAGGCCGGGACGAGCGGATCGTTCGCGTCATTGTCGGGCCGGGGCGGCATGTCGGCCATGGCATCGAGGTCACCGCCGGCGCAGAAGTGCCCGCCGGCACCGCGCAGCACCAGCACCCGGCAGTCGGGGTTGTTTCGCACTGCAGCGAACACCTGCTCGAGTTCCAGCATCATGGCGTGGGTCAACGCATTGCGCCGCCCCGGGCGGTTCAACGTCAGCCGGGTCACCGGGCCACGGTGCGACACGTCGAGCGAGGTGTAGGCCACCATGCCCACCTTCTTAGCATCGCCTGCAACTTTGCCGAAAGGTCGCGTCATGTGCTGGGGACGTGCCACTCCTGTGGCGCTCATAGGGTGCGTAACCGAGAAGCAAGAGCGCCACAGGAGTGGCGCGCTCATCGGCGCTCACTTACAACGGAACCTTGCTCTGAGGAGCGGGCCGCAGGGCCGCGTCTCGAAGGGTCGGCAGCGCGGCAAGTGCTGCGGCACTGCTTTTTCAGCGATTTCGTGTATAGCCCATCCTTCGAGACGTCCGCTACGCGGCCTCCTCAGGATGAAGTTTTTGTTGGTCGTCGATCAAAGCTAGCGCCTATGTGTGGCCAATGGAATCGCGCCACTGGAGTGGCGCGCCCCCGGCGCGTACGCTTTGCGAAATGAAGCCCTTCCTGGCCGCGCTCATCGTTTTCCTCACCGGTTTCTCCGCATCGGCCCAGGAGTGGGCGCAGGTCACGACGCCAACGGCCGGTCCGCCGCAGTCGATCGGCTTCTACACCGCGGGCTGCTTGCAGGGCGCACAGGCCCTGCCGCTCGATGGGCAGGGCTACGAAGCAATCCGAGTCAGTCGCAATCGCTACTGGGGACAACCCGTCACTATCGACTACATCAAGTCGCTGTCGGAGAAGGTACGGGCCGCCGGTCAGCCGCCACTCTACATAGGCGACATCGGCCAGCCACGCGGCGGTCCGGCGCCATCGGGCCATGCCAGCCATCAGATCGGGCTCGACGCCGACATCTGGTTCGAACGCCAGCCTGGACCACGCCTGGCGCCAGCGCTGCGCGAGAATCCGCGCCTCCGTTCGCTGGTACGGGCCGGCGACGGCGGCATCGACGACAGCGTCTTCACCGAGCAGCACGTCGCCCTGCTGCGCCTCGCTGCCGAGATGCCGCATCTCGACCGCATCTTCGTGAATAAGTGGATCAAGCAGCGGCTTTGCCAGACCGCCACCGGCAATCGCGCCTGGCTGCGCAAGCTAGTCGTGTGGGTGGGCCACGACGAGCATTTCCACGTCAGGCTCTTCTGCCCACCCGGCAACCCACAGTGCCAGCCGCAGGGTGCGTACTACGAAGACGACGGCTGCGGCGAGCAGCTCGACCTGTGGTTCACTCGGCCGCCGGTGACCTTGCCCCCGCCGGGCACGCCGCAGCAGCCTTACCGGCCGAAGCTGCCCGCCGCCTGCACGGCCGTCCTGAAAGCGCCCTAACCAGCGCGCCGCTTCGGGCGTCGGCTCGATCCTGGCAATGGTCGCAGGCATGAGCCTTGTCGCCGTCTACTCGCCCTGCCCCAGCAAGGTGCCAGCACGCCGAGACAGGCGGAAGAACCACTGGAAGACCTGGAAGCCGACCACGAGATAGACGACGGAGAGGCCGAAGGCGAAACCCAGCAGATCCCAATGCACGGTCTGCTCGGCCATGATGGCGCGCATGCCCTCGAAGACGTAGGCGGTCGGCAGGCCGTGCGCGATCACCTGCAGCCACTGCGGCAGGACCGAGATCGGGTAGTAGACGCCGCTCACCGGCATCAGGATGAACACGGCAGCCCAGGCGAAGCTCTCGGCGCTCTGCCCGACGCGCATCACCAGCCCGGACATGGCGAGCCCGATCGACCAGGAGAACATCTGCAGGATGGCGAAGAAGGCGATCAGCGGCAGGCCGAGCGAGTAAATCGAGTAGCCGAAGAACGCCCAGGCGAGCAGCGACACCGGGATCAGCCCCAGCAGGGTGCGCAGCAGGGCGGCGATGATGATGCCGGTCGCCATCTCCCACGAGCGGATCGGGCTGACGAAAAGATGGCCGAGATTGCGCGACCAGATCTCTTCCAGGAAGGCGATCGACAGCGAGAGGTTGCCGCGCACCACGACTTCCCAGAGCAGCAGGCCCGACAGCAGCACGCCCGCCGCCTGGGCCACGAAGGAGGCCTGCGGCAGCAGGTACTGGGTCATGAAGCCCCACATCACCATCTGCACGGCCGGCCAGTAGATCGAATCGATCAGCCGCATCACGGAGCTGCGCCAGATGTGGATGTGGCGCATCACCAGGGCCCAGATGCGCTCCGCCGAGCCCATCACGGCACGGTCTCCTTCTTGCCGAGCGAATCGAGGCCGCGTCCCCGCCCGCGCGCCATGTCGAGGAACACCTCCTCCATGTCCTCGCGGCCGAACCGCTCGATCAGCTCGCGCGGGCTGCCGCGCTCGAACACCCGGCCGGACTGCAGCAGGATCACGTCGTCGCACAGCCGCTCGACCTCACCCATGTTGTGCGAGGCGAGCAGGATCGTGGCGCCAGTCTCGTGCTGATAGCTCTCGAGATAGCCGCGCACCCAGTCGGCGGTGTCGGGATCGAGCGACGCCGTCGGCTCGTCGAGCAGCAGCACGTCGGGCTTGTTGATCAGCGCCTTGGCCAGCGCCACCCGGGTTTTCTGGCCAGCCGACAGCTTGCCCGCTTGGCGGTCGAGGAACGGCGCCACCTGCATGTGCTCGGCGATCTCGTCAATCCGGCGCGCGAGATTCCGCACGCTGTAAAGGCGACCATAGAACAGCAGGTTCTGCCGCACCGTGAGCCGGTGGGGCAGGTCGACGTAGGGCGAGGAGAAATTCATGCGTGGCAGGGCGCCGTAGCGGTGGCGGCGCACATCGACCCCGAGCACGCTGATCTCGCCGGCGGTCGGCTCCAGCAGCCCGAGCAGCATGGCGATCGTCGTCGTCTTGCCCGCGCCGTTGCCGCCCAGCAGGCCCAGCACGGAGCCGTGCGGCACGGTGAAGGTCAGGTCGTCGACCGCGACGATCTCGCCGTACTCCTTGCGCAGATGCCGGACGTCGATGGAAAGGGTTGGGGACACTCTATTCTCATCCGCCTCCCCGGCTCTGCCGGGGAGGTGTCGCGTCATACGCGACGGAGGGGTCATGAGTCACGTGAGGGGGGCCTATGACTCCTCCGCCGGCGACTACGCCGACACCTCCCCACGCAAAGCGTGGGAGAGGAATCATCCTATAGCGCCTTGATGGCCGCCTCGATGCGGTCGAGGCCCTTGCTCAGGCGGTCGGCGCCAGCGGCGAAGCAGAGGCGGATGTTGCCCTCGCCGCCCGGACCGAACGCCTCGCCCGGCGCCAGACCGACCTTGTAGTCCTTGGCCAGCGACAGGCAGAATTTCATCGTGTCGCTGACGCCCTCGACCGTGAAGAAGGCATAGAAGGCCGCCTCGGGCCGCGCGATCGTGATGCGGGGCTGCGCCGACAGGCGCTGAAACACCAGCTCGTTGCCGGCGCGGCAGCGCTCCAGCATCTCGGCGATGAAGGCCTCGCCCTTCTCGAGCGCGGCGACGGCGCCGCGTTGCAGGAAGTGCGGCACGCCGGACGTGTTGATCTGCACCAGCTTGGCGAACTGGTCCCCAAGGCCGGTTGGATGGGTGACCCAGCCGACGCGCCAGCCGGTCATGGCCCACGGCTTGGAAAACGAGTTGAGCACGAGCAGTGGATCGTCTGGCCGCGCCTGCTCGAGGAAGGACGGCGCCACCGGTCGGGTGTAGATCAGGCGGGCATAGACCTCGTCGGCCATGACCCACAGGCCACGCTGGCGGGTGAAATCGAGGACCGCGCGCTGCTCCTCTGACGTCATCGTCCAGCCCGTCGGATTGCCCGGCGAGTTGACGAAGATCGCTCGCGTCCGCGCGTCGACAGCGTCGAACAGCTTCTGCAGGTCGAGCGCCCAGCGGCCGTCAGGCTTGCGATCGAGGGCGACGTAGCGCGGCTCGGCCCGTACCAGCTTGGCGGCGGACGTGATGTTCGGCCAGATCGGCGACACGATCACGAGGTTGTCGCCGGGATCGAGCAGCAGCTGGCAGCACAGCACGATCGCCTGCATGCCGCCGGTGGTGACGCTGATGCGGTCGGCCGGGCAGTCGATGCCGTAAAGCCGCTCGGTATAGGCCGAGAGGGCGGCGCGCAATTCCGGGATGCCGCGCTGCCAAGTGTAGAAGGTTTCACCGGCCTGCAAGCCTTTCGCCGCCGCGTCGCGCACGAAATCCGGCGTAACCAGGTCACCTTCGCCGAACCACAGCGGCACGATGTCAGGCTGGCCGAACACCGACATCGCCACCTCGGAGATCGCCGTCTCCGAGAGATCGCCAGCGACTGGTCCGCTCAGCGAGGCCGCGAGGCCGGGCGGCTGGTATCGGGTTCCATATTGCATGGAGCCGAGGTAGCGCATCGGCCAGACTTCCGCCAGACGCCGGGCTGCCCGACAATTGTTCGGGGTAACCCGACAATAATTGGTGACCAGACCTAGCCTGCCGTGGTGCTGGCCCGTTGATCTTCGCCAGCCAGGAGTCGTCCGATGAAGCGCCTCTCTCCCGTCACCTTGATCGTTCTCTCGGCGACGGCTCTCGTCGGCGGCTGCGTGGCGCCGGCCCGGTCGCTCGACCAGATCCGGCCTGGCATGAGCCGTCAGGAGGTCCAATCGATGATCGGCCAGCCACAGACGGTCGCCCATTCGCCCGGCAAGGAATGCGCCTACTACACACTGCTCAAGGATTTCTGGAGCCGCGTGCCCTGGTCGGTCTCCGATCGCTACTACGTCTGCTACGACGCCGATCGGGTCGAGGCGTTCGGCAAGGTCGATGGCCCATCGCCGGAGTGATCTGTCGCCAGAGTGATATGGCGCCGGAATGATATGTCGCCGGAGTGACACGGAAGTCATCGCAAGATACCGTACCAATGGGGAGCAGGAATGGCGGTCGGCGACAAGGAAACGACGCTTCAGGGTTGGCTGGCGGAGCGCTATCCTGGCACCTATGCCGACGGCAAGCGGCGCGACGAGCTGTGCTATCTGCAGTGCAAGCTGATCCTCAAACCTGACCGCATCACGACCGCGCGCGTCTTCAAGGAATTCGCCCACCTGGTCCGGCGGGCAGCCGAAGCAGCCGGCGTCGGCTACCACGACACGCCCAAGGCGGAGCAGCGGCCCGAAGTGCGGGAGGTGCTGTTCCTCGATACCGGCGGGTTCCACCTCTACAACAACGGCTACATCGTGCGCCGCCGTATCGCCTACGAGGATGGCTTTCCGATCGGCGATCCCGAGATCGTCTTCAAGTTCCGCACCCCCGCGATGAAGGCCGGCCAGGAGCTCGACGTCCGCCCGCGCATCGACGGCAAATACAAGATCAAGTTCAAGCTCGAGGTCATGCCGCTCAGAGAGCGCATCGATGGGATGCGGCGGCTGATTTCGCACAATGTCGAGTTCGGGCTCAGCCAGGCTCCCCAGGCAGAGCGCATTGTCATGGCCTCGCTCGGCCACATGTCGCTGGACGAGCTCGCGACGATCTTCCCGCCGCTGGCGGCCATTCCGTGCGAGGGTTCGGACGACGTTTCGCTGGTCAACCAGACCATCGTCGAGGAGCTGATGCAGGACATCTGCCTGCTCGACTTCGGTCATCGGACGGCGGCGACGGCCAACCTGGCCCTCTGGCGATCACGCGGCGACCACCATTCCTTCGTGGGGGAATTCGCCTTCCAGCTGCGCTTCGACGGTCCGGACGGCATCGGCCACAAGCCGCTGCACGCCTGCGAGCGGTTCTTCCTCGAGCTGCAGCAGGTCTGCGCCGACTGGCTCACCCTGACGACCACCAAGACCGGTGCCGTCTATCGCTTGAAAGGTAATCCTCCCCAGGCCCACGAATGAGCGACCCTGCGCCCCCCACGCCGCCGACCGTCTCTCTGGCCAGACTGTTCTGGGTGTTCCTCGTCATGGGGGCCACCAGCCTCGGCGGCGGAGTCGTCGGCTACCTGCGGACCGGCTTGGTGGTGCGCAACCGCTGGGTCGACGACGTCACATTCGTCGAGCTCCTGTCCATCAGCCAGACCCTGCCCGGGCTCAACGCCACCAACATGTCGATCCTGGTCGGCGACCGTCTGCGCGGCGGCTGGGGCGCCCTCGTCGCGACCCTGGGCATGTGCCTGCCCGGCGCCAGCCTGATGATCGCCGCGGTCTACGCCTACGGCATCGGCGGCGACGATCCCTGGTCCAGGGCCTTTCTGCAGGGCATCGCCGCCGGCGCGCTCGGGCTGATCGTCGTGGTGCTAGTCCAGCTCGGGGCCAAAGTCCTGAAGTCCCTGGCCGACTACGTCTTCGTGCTGGCGACGGCAGCGGCGGTGGCCGGTTTCGGCGTGCAGGTTCCCTATGCCCTGATCGTGGCCGGCATCGTCGCCATCTGGTGGCACCGGCCACGCGACAGGACCTTCAAATGAAGCAGCTCGGCGACATTGCCGGCGTCTTCGCCTACCTCTCGCTGCTGACGGTAGGCGGCGGCATGGCGGCCTTTCCCGAGCTCAAGACGCTGACGGTCGACGTCCATCACTGGGTGACGTTTCCCCAGCTGCTGCATTACTACAGCCTCGGTCAGCTGTCGCCCGGCCCCAACATGATGATGGTGGCCTCGATCGGCACCGTTGTTTCGGGTCTGCCGGGCGCCGCGGTCGCGCTGGTCGCCTTCTTCCTGCCGACGGGCCTGCTCACCTGGGGGATCGGTCGGCTGTGGACGCACCTGCAGACGTGGCGCTGGCGGCCGGCGATCCAGACCGGCCTGGGCTCGGTGTCGGTCGGCCTCGTGCTGGCGGGTGCCGTCATCATGGCCAAGGGCGCCGTGGTCGACGCCCTTCACGCGGCCATCGCCGCCATGGTGTTCCTGCTGCTGCTGAAGACGAAGATCAACCCGGCCTACCCGATCGTGGCATCCGGTCTGATCGGCATTCTCGCCTACTGGGTCTGAGTGGGGCTGGGGCGGGAATTGTCCTCGGCGACCTTCTTTTTCAGATCGGGCGCGCCGCCCGGCTGGCATGACGCCCGCGGTACGCCGATCGCCACGACCCGTCCGTCGCCACGCGTAAAGCAGCCCGCCTTCCACTCGCCCGCGAAGGTATCGCCGTCGAGCTTGAGCACGCCCCGGCCATTCGGCACGTCGTCGACATAGGCACCGTCGTAGCGCACGCCTTCGTTCCAGACATACTGGCCTTCGCCAGCCCGCTTGCCGTTGAGGTAGGTCCCGATGAACCGATCGATCGGCCGGCCATGCTCGTACCACTGCGCCGTGCCGCGGCCCTCGGGGCGGCCAGCCCGGCACGCACCCGACCACTCAGCCTTGTCCTCCGGCGCAGGATGCCAATCCCACATGCGGCAGCCGAGCTCGGTATCGAGCAGCCATGTCCCCGCTTCGCACGGTTCGTTCCAGCTGATTTGGACGGAATCGGGTTCACCCGGCGGGCAGTCCTGACGGACTGACGAAGAAGGCAGCGCCTGCGCAAATGCCATACCGCCTGCGAGCAGGAAGGCCGAAGTCAGAAAGACGCCAAGAATACGCATCCATATCCCCACCCGCCGCATGTGGCGATATGGGGTCAACCAAGATTAACACAACTGGTTAAAAGGAATTGGATATTAATAGGGGTCGGGAATGAAATTGAGTCGGGTATCTCGCGAGGTGTGTATCTTGCGCCACACTCAGTCGGGCTGCTGCATGTGGTAGGCTGAACCATGGGTATCCTCATCCTCGGCTTGCTGCTGTTCATCGGCATCCACAGCCTCACCATCTTGCGCCCGACGCGGGCAGCGATCATCGGGCGCCTCGGCGAAGGACCCTACAAGGGTCTGTATTCCATGATCGCCTTGGCAGGCCTGCTGCTGATCATCTGGGGGTTCGGCCGTTACCGCGCCGCCGGTTACATCCCCGTGTGGACTCCACCTTGGGCGCTGTTCCACCCCATCGCCCTTGTCCTGTTGTGGTTTGCCCTGGTGGCCTTGGTCGCGACCTATGCGCCGCCGAGCCGCATCAAGTCCATCCTGCGTCATCCCATGCTGGTCGCCGTCAAGGCATGGGCGCTCTCGCACCTTCTGGTCAACGGCGATCTCGGCTCGATGCTGCTGTTCGGAGGATTGCTCGCCTGGGCGATCTACGACCGCATCGCCGTCAAGCGTCGCGGCGATGCCGGCGCTCCGGCGGTCGCCCGTTTTGGCCGCAACGACGTCATCGTGGTGGTGATCGGCACGTTCGCGTACTTCGCCATCCTGTGGCTGCACGAGTCGCTGATCGGCGTCGCGGCGGCCTAGATGGCCGATTGCAGCACGGTTGATGCAGCGGGACAGATCGGCGCAGCCTTCTGACACAAAGCAGCCTCATTGCTGCTCAGGATCGCGGGCGTCCGCAAGGACGTTTTGTACAAGGAGTATCAAATGATGAATCGTCCCCTCCTCGCCGTTCTGTTGATCCTTGCTTCGGCCAGCGCTGCGAGCGCCCAGGAGGCTTGGCCGCGCTCCCCCTATGGCGGAAACTCGGCGCCGCGCGCGCCGGTGCAGGCTGATGGGCTCGGTGCGCGCAGCGAGCCGACCGTCACGGTTGCCACGGCAGTGGCGCGCACACAGATCGAGAAGAGCGGTTACACCGGCGTGCGCGGCGTCAGCCGCGCCGCCGACGGCACTTGGCATGCCGTAGCCCGCAATGGCCAGAATGCGCCTGTATCGGTCGTCCTCGACGGCCAGGGCAACGTGAGCGAGGCCCGCTGAGCCGCCGTCCACGCGCACGCACGATTTGGCCCGCCCCGTCTCCGCCGGGGCGGGCCTTTTTGTTGCCCAATCGCGCAACGGGGCTATAGAAACCTGCACTGGCCCGGCAAACGGAGGCGACATGCGCACCGTCAAGGACGTGACCTATGGGCTGCTGCGGCAGCTCGGCTTGACGACCATTGTCGGCAATCCGGGATCGACCGAGGAAACCTTCCTCAAGGACTTTCCCGATGACTTCCGCTACGTGCTGGCTCTCCAGGAAGCCAGCGTGGTCGGCATCGCCGACGGCTTGTCCCAGGGTCTGCGCAAGCCGGTGATCGTCAACGTCCACACGGCAGCCGGCCTGGGCAATGCCATGGGCTGTCTTTTGACCGCCTACCTGAACAAGACGCCCCTGGTCGTCACGGCCGGCCAGCAGACGCGTGACATGATGTTGCTCGAGCCGTTGCTGACCAACATAGACGCCGTCAACATGCCGCGGCCGTGGGTGAAATGGAGCTACGAACCAGCCCGCGCCCAGGACGTGCCGGCCGCCTTCATGCGAGCCTACGCGACGGCGCTGCAACCGCCGGCGGGCCCGGTATTCCTGTCGCTGCCGCTCGACGATTGGGATAAGGAAATGCCCGAGGCGATGGTCGAGGGCATCGCGCCGCGGACAGTCGCTAGCCGCGTCGGGCCGGACCCGGATCGCTTGGCAGAGTTCGCCCGCCGCATCGAGGCCAGCGTCCGCCCGGTCCTGGTCTATGGTTCCGACATCGCTCGCAGCCAAGGCTGGCAGGCCGGCATTGCGCTCGCCGAGCGCCTCGGGGCGCCGGTCTGGACCGCCCCCTTCGCCGAGCGCACGCCCTTCCCGGAAACCCATCGGCTGCACGCCGGCACCCTGCCCGCGGCCATCGGACCGGTAGAGCAGAGGCTGGCCGGCCACGACCTGGTCGTGGTCGTCGGGGCACCCGTCTTCCGCTACTACCCGTTCGTGGCTGGGCGCTACCTGCCGCCCGGCGTGCCATTGCTGCAAGTCACGGACGACCCCGAGGCCTCGGCCAAGGCGCCGGTCGGCGACAGCCTGCTGAGCGACAGCCGCCTGTTCCTTGAGACGCTGCTGCCATTGATCCGCAGCCCAACTCCCAGGGCCGCCGCGACAGCGCTGCGGCCGGCCGCCAAGCCGGGCAATCTCGAGAGCCTGCCCCTCTCTGCCGCCGCGGCCATGAGTGCGGTGCGCCGGGCCTGTCCCACCGATTTCGTCCTCGTCGAGGAGTCGCCCTCCAACGTGCCCGAGATGCAGGACATCTTCCGCATCGACCAACCCGACAGTTTCTACACCTTCGCCTCGGGCGGCCTTGGGTGGGGCATGCCGGCGGCTGTCGGACTGGCCCTGGCGGAACGCGACAGCGGTCGAAACCGGCCGGTTGTGGTGCTGATGGGCGACGGCTCCTTCCAGTACTCGGTGCAAAGCCTGTACAGCGCCGTCCAGCAAAAGGTGAAGTCGGTGTACGTCGTATTTCAAAATGACGAGTACGCCATCCTGAAATCCTTCGCCGAGCTCGAGAAGACCCCCCACGTACCAGGCCTCGACATTCCCGGTATCGACATCGTGTCGCTGGCCAGGGGCTACGGCGCGCCCGCGGCGCTGGCCCGGACGGCGGACGACGCCACCGCAGCGGTCGGCGAAGCCTTGAAGCGCCCCGGCACCAGCGTCGTGGTGATCCCGATCACGCGGCGTTTCCACCCGTTGCTCGGGTGAGCCGGAAGGGCCACGGTTACCGCCCAGGAGAAGTGACATGACCGACGACGATTATGCACGACGCAGCTATGGCGAGATCTCGGTCGGCACGGGCGAAAAACCCGGGATCGTGGTGGTCGACTTCCAGCTCGGTTTCACCGATCCGCAATATCCGCTCGGCGGGGCACCGCTGGTCCTGCGGGCCGTCGAGAACACGGCGAAACTCCTGAAGGTCGCCCGTCAGGTCGGCGTTCCAGTCGCGGTGTGCAACACCGCCTACATGAACGAGCGCGAAATGCCTTACTGGAAGATCACGGCGGTCAAGCAGACCTTCCTGCACGACCATCCCAGCACGGCGCTCGATCCGCGCATCTACGAGCCGTCCTATGATCTCAAGGTCACCAAGAAGGGCCCGTCCATCTTCTTCGAGACCGGCGTCGCCAACTACTTCATGAAGGAGCGGGTCGACACGATGATCGTGACGGGCTGCAACACCTCGGGATGCATCCGCGGCACCGCGCTCGACAGCTTCAGCCACCGTTTCCGCACCCTGGTGCCGGAGGATTGCGTCGGCGACATCGAGGAAGGTCCGCATCACGACAACCTGCGCGACATCGGCCGGCGCTATGTCGACGTCACGGACCTGGCGTTCTGCGTCGACTACCTGGAACGCTGGGGCAGGCGCAACAGCGCGTGACCTAGCCGCAGACGTCGACCCACTCCGCCCCGACCAGCTCGGCCAGGCGCGCCGGGCTGATGCGCAGCGCGCTGCTGATCGAGCCTGCCGCCGGATAGACGTCGTCGAAGGCCTTGAGCGAGATGTCGCAATAGATCGGCAGCGACGCCGCCAAGCCGAACGGACAGACGCCACCCACCGGATGGCCGGTGATCGCCGTCACCTCGTCCGCCGTCAGCATCCTCGGCTTGCCGCCGAGCACCGCTTTGGCCTTCTTGTTGTCCAGGCGGGCCTCGCCGCCGGTCACCAGCAGCAGGTTGCGGTCCTTGACGCGCAGCGACAGGGTTTTGGCGATCTGCGCCGGCGCGACGCCCAGCCCGGCTGCCGCCAGCGCCACGGTGGCGGTGCTGCCGTCGAGCTCGACGATCGAGATGTCGGGCGCATGCTGGGCGAGGAAGGCGCGGACGGACTCGAGGCTCATGAACGCGGTTCTCACAGGCTTGATGTTGATGGTTCAGATACATAGCAATGCGAGCACGCCTGTCCAAATGCGAGGAGGTTTCCGTGCTCCGCACAACAATCGGCAGTATGGCATTGCCGCTGCTGCTCATCGGCTCGGCATGGGCGCAGCCCGCCGCCCCGGTGAGCACCGTGCGCTACGCATGCGCGCAGGGACGAACGCTGACAGCCGAGTACTTCACCGGCCCGACGCGCACCGCGCCCAGTGGCGCGCCGATTCCCGGCGGCCATGTCGTCCTGACCCTGGCCGACGGCAAGAAGCTCACCCTGCCGCAGACGCTGTCGGGTTCCGGCATCCGCTATGCCAACCCGGACGAGTCGTTCGTCTTCTGGAGCAAGGGCGACACCGCTTTCGTCGAGGAAGGCGCCAACCGCGCGGTGACCTACGCCGACTGCGTCGGCAGGAAGTAGCCGATCGAGCGTCCGGCAGGCTTAGAGCTGGAAGAACCAGAAGCCGGCGAAGCCGCCGACCGTCAGGACCATGCCGAGATACTTGAAGAAGCGTGCGGATTGAGCCTCCAGCAGCCGCTGCCCGCGCCGTGCCGCCCGCTCCGCCCGCGACATCTCGGCCTGCGTCCTGACCTGTTGGGCAAGGAAGCCGGGTGACGCGCCGGCTCCGACCGCGCCGTCCTGCTCCAGATCGACGCGCGTGCTGACGAACCAGATCACCAGGCCGATCACGCCGACGCCGAAGAAGCTCGTGTAAGCCACGATCATGAAGGCCACGACCGAGGCAAACAGCCAGCAGCCGACGGCGATCGCATTGAGAATGGATCTGCCGGACATCGGGGCCAGTATACAGCGTCCGGGTCCCGGCTGGGAGCGCGCCACTCCTGTGGCGCTCTGGCCGACCGGCGTCCCTTGTGACGCTCCCGCCGGTGGCCCATATCACTCGCATGCGAACCACTCTCCTTGCCATGGTTGCAATGGCCCTTTTGAGCAGCCCGGCAATGGCCCAATTGGCACCCGGCTCGGTCGGCAATGGCGGACGCATTCCCGACACGATGTCGCCCGGCGCCCTGCCGCCGCCGCCCACGATGCCGGCGCCGTCGAACCCCTCGCCGGCCCCCTCGGCGTCCTACGGCAATCGCTATCCCAATACCGAGTCGCTCTCGCGCGATCGTGTCGAATCGCAAGGCTATCGCGTGCAGCGGATCACGCCGCAGAACAACGGCTCGTGGAAGGCAGAAACCCGGCGCGACGGCGTGCCCAGCCGGGTCATCATCTATCCCGACGGGCGCATGGTCGAAGAGCGCTAGGCTGGCGCCTCGGCGATGATACGATCGAGAATCGGCAGGAGATAGCGGCGGAACTCGACCGGGCTCTCCGACATGGGAAAGTGCCCCATGCCGCGCATCACCTCGAAGTGCCGCGCCTTGGTGATGCGCGCGACCTCGGCCGTGAGCTCAGGCGTCGCCGAGAGGTCGTACTCGCCGGTCAACAGATAGAGGGGGCACTTGGCATCGAGCGCGTCGAGCGCCGCGTTACGCAGATCGCCGTCCGTGAAGTAGTAGTGGATGTCGCCCAGGAAGACCGACGGACCACCTTGCATGTAGTGCCACAGGGTCTCCCATCGGTCGGCGACGGGCGCCGTCGGCGCGATCAGGCAGGCGACCGTGCCCGCAGCCGCTTCCTGGCCGTGCACGTCGGGCCGGAACATGAAGCCGAGATCGCGCAGCCTTGTGTCAGCGCCGGCATCGGCATGCGTCGCCGACTGCAGGCCGATCGCCGCCCGGAAATACGCGCCGTGCCGCAGGGCCAGATGCAGCACCGCCCGGCCGCCGATCGAGCATCCCATGACCACCGGACGATCGAGCCTCAGGGCGCGCGACACCGCCATGACGATGTCGACATAGCCGTCGGTCGTGAGTTGGTAGGCCTCGTGCTCGAAGCCGGGCGGCGGCGATGACTTGCCGTGCCACGGCAGGTCGAAGGCAATGACGCGATAGCGCCGCGTGATGTCGGCATCGTTCAGCAGCGCGCGATACTGCCGACCATCGGAGCCCGCGGTGTGCAGGCACAGCAGGGGAATGCCCTGCCCTGCTTCCTCGAAGTAGAGCCGGTGCGGCTTGCCGTGGAAGTCGAGCCGCAGATAGCGGCCGATGATTGGCTCGATGACCGGCACGCCGACCGGCGCCACCGAATCAGAGGCCGCCTCCGGCCGCAGCACGGCAAACACCTGCTCGAGGAACAACAGGTTGCGGCCCCAGGCCAGCACGTCGCCGTCGATGGTCATGTGCCCGAGGCGCTGCATGCCGACGAGGCTCTGGAATCCTACCGGCGGGACGGGCTTGGCGAACTCGGCCCACGTGCCTGGGGCAGCGGCGAGGCCGAAGGCCGCGGCTGGCGCCGCGCCCAGGCTCACCGCGATGCCGTCGCCGATCCGCACGCCGACCAAATCGTCGCCGCTCCTCACGGTCAATGACAGGTTGGCGAGCTCGGCCCGCCGTTGCAGGGCCGGACTGCCGTCCAGTGCTTTCGCAAGCCGCTTGAAGTCGACCATGCTCAGTTGCCCACTTTGATGTTGGCGTCCTTGATCACCTTCTCCCACTTCGGGATGTCGGCGACGATGGCGGCGCGGGTTTCCTCGGCGGTGCTGCCGACGACCTCGAGGCCGATCGCCAGGAACTTCTTCTGGATCTCCGGATCAGCCAGAACCTTGAGCGCATCGGCACGGATCTTGTCGAGGATCGGCTTGGGCGTGCCGGCCGGCGCCATCAGGGCGAACCACGAGATCGCCTCGAAGCCGGGGAACCCCTGCTCCGCCACCGTCGGCAGGTTCGGCGCGCCCGCCGCGCGCTTCTGGGCGGTGATGGCGAGCCCGCGCACCCGGCCATCATTGACGAACGGCATGGCGGCACCGGCGTTCTGGATTCCGACCGGCACGACACCGCTCATGACGTCGGTGAGGTTGGCGCCGCGATAGGGAATGTGCTCCATCTTGATGCCGGCAAGGCTGCTCAGCAATTCGCCGGCGACGTGCTGCGGCGTGCCGACGCCGGGCGAGCCGTAGCTCAACTTGGCCGGGTTGGCCTTGGCATAGGCGATCAAGTCGGCGAGCGACTTCACTGGCAGGTCGTTGTTCACCATGAGGATGCTCGAGGTGACCAGGGTGGTGCTGATCGGCGCCAGATCCTTCAACGGATCGAACGGCAGCTTCTGCAGGCTGGGCAGGATGGTAATGGCGGCATTGCCGGACCACAACAGCGTGTAGCCGTCAGGGACGGCCTTGGCCACGCGGTCGGTGCCAATGGCGCCGGAGTTCCCGGGCACGTTCTCGACCACGACCGGTTGCCCCCACATCTCGGCAAACTTGTGGGCGAATATCCGGCCGCTGACGTCGGTGGCGCTGCCGGCGGTGAAGCCGACCACCAGCTTGACGGGTTTGTCCGGCCAGTTGGTCTGGGCGGCCAGCGGCGAGACGACGAGGGCAAAGGCAAACGCGGCAACGAGTCGGCCAAACAGGCTCATGGACGCTCCTCCCATATCGCGATCTCGGCGAACGACCGGATCGTGTTGTTGATGTCCATCCTTGCACTTGCGCCTGGCTCGCGCGAGCGTCTGCTGCGCGGTCAGCGTCGCCCAGCGAGTGCCCGGTTCTCCAGGCGGCTCAGCAGGCGGACCAGCGGCCAGAGCAGCAGGAAATAGACGATGGCCGCCAGCACGATCGGCGTAGGGCTGTAGGTCACGCTCTGCGCCTGGCGGGCCTGGAACAGCAGCTCGGGAACGGCGACGACGCTGCCGAGCGACGTGAGCTTCACCACCTCGAGGGTGTTGGACAAGAGGTCGGGCAGGACGTTTCGGACGGCCTGGGGCAGCACAATGTAGGTCATCGCCTGCAGACGGCTGAGCCCGGTTGAGCGCCCCGCCTCGACCTGACCGGCCGGCACCGACTCGATGCCGGCGCGAAAGATCTCGCCGTAGTAGGCGCCGGTGTTGAGGAAGAAGGCTATGGCGACGCAGGCGAAGCCGCCGAGTTCCAGGCCGGCGAAGGGCAGGCCCGCGAACAGCAGGATCAGCAGCACCAGCGGCGGAAAGGCGCGGAAGAAGTCCACCCAGGCCATCAACGGCCAGCGCACCAGCGGATGATGGATGGTGGCGAGCAGCGCGAGCATCAGGCCACCCAGCAGGCCGAGCGGCACCACGATCAGCGACAGCACGACGGTGTTCCACAGGCCGGCCAGCACGATTGGCCAGATCGCAGCGATGATCTCGGGATTGAGAAAGGTCTCGATCATCGCTTCCACGCGAACTTCGTCTCGATCCAGCGCGCCGCGACCACCACCGGCAGGAACAGGATGATGTAGGCGGCGGCTCCCATCATCAGCGGCGACGGGTTGTATGAGTTGGACACCGCCGAGCTCGCCTGCCCCAGGATCTCGGTGACCGCCACGACCGTGCCCAGCGCCGTGCCCTTGGTGATGGCGATGGTGCGGTTGGTGAGCGGCGGGATGGTGAGCCGCAACGCCTGCGGCAGGATGACGTTGATCAGGGTCTGCCAGAACGACAACCCGGTCGAGCGCGACGCCTCCCACTGGCCGCGCGGGATCGAGGTAATGCCGGCCCAGAAGATCTCCTCGGAGAAGGCCATCAACACGAAGGCGAGCGACAGCCATGTCGACACGAATCCGGAAGGCGACAGCCCCGCCGCCGGCAGGCCGAAATAGATCAGCACGATGATGACCAGCGGCGGCAGCGAGCGGAACAGGTCGACAATGAAGATGATCAGCCAGTTGAGCGGCCGGATCGCCAGCGCCCGCAACAGCGCCAGCACCAGGCCGGCGAGCAGGCCGCTGATCACGATCAGCACGGCGAGCTCGATGGTGACCACCATCCCCGACAGGATGTCGGGGTAGTATTTCAGCATCACCTTCGCATTGAAGAAGGTGTCGACGAAGCGATCCCAGGTGCTCATGGCGCGCGGCCAGCGGACTTGCCCCACTCCGTCATCCTGAGCGCAGCGAAGGATCTCATCGCCAGAAGGCCCACAGAACGCCCATGGCAACTGGCGATGAGATCCTTCGCTGCGCTCAGGATGACAAGAGAGACGCGCATTCGCTTCACGAAGTGCAAGGCCATCAATGCCGCTGGATCTGGCCGATGAAGGCGCGGGTGCGGTCCTGGGTCGGGCTCTCGAAGATGGCGGCGGGCGGCCCCTGCTCCACGATCAGGCCGTGATCCATGAACACCACGCGGTCGGCTGCGTTGCGGGCGAAGCCCATCTCGTGGCTGACCACGATCATGGTCATGCCGCTCTGGCGCAGGTCGCGCATGACCTCGAGCACCGAGCCGACCAGCTCCGGATCGAGCGCCGAGGTCGGCTCGTCGAACAGCATGACGCGCGGCTCGAGCGCGATCGCGCGTGCGATGGCGACGCGCTGCTGCTGGCCGCCCGAGAGTTGCCCCGGCGTGTGGCCGGCGCGGTCGACCAGGCCGACGCGCTTCAAGGCTGCGAGACCCAGCTCGTCGGCCTCGGCGCGCGACTTGCCCACCACCTTGCGCAGCGCCAAGGTCACGTTGCCCAAAGCCGTCATATGCGGATAGAGATTGAACGACTGGAATACCATTCCGATGCGCTGGCGGGCATGGTTGATGTCGGTGCGCGGGTCGAGCATATCGATGCCGTCGACCACGACCGAACCGGAGGACGGCTCCTCCAGCCGGTTGAGGCAGCGCAGCAACGTCGATTTGCCCGAGCCCGACGGCCCGATGACGAACACCAGCTCGCGCTCGGCCACCGTGAGATCGACCCCCTTCAGGACATGAAGGATGCCGAAATGCTTGTGGATGTCGCGCGCGGCGACGATCGGTTCAGCCACACTTCAGCTCGTGCGGCGTCGGATCGTAGCCTGGCATGCCCGGCACGCCGTAACCTGGCGTGATGACGACGGCGAGATCGTCGGCTTCCGGCTTCTTGTTGAACCACTTCTCGTAGAACTTGGCCATGGTGCCGTCCTTCTTCATGCAGTCGAGCGCGTCCTGAAGCTCGGCACGAAGCTTGGGATTGTTCTTCGGGACGGGCGCGGCCCAGTGGGCGCGCGTGTCCTTGAGCTCGAGGTCGGCGACGAACTGCGGATTCTTCGAGGCGGCGAAGACGATGGTGGTGTTGCCGCCCAGGGTGGCATAGGCGCGACCCGAAAGAACGGCCTGGGTGGCATCGGGCTGGGTATCGTAGACCTGCACGGTGAAGCCGTGCTTCTCGCCCATCGCCTTGCTGAGCGTCTCGTAGGGCGTGCCCTTGTTGACCGCCACCGATTTGCCCTTGAGATCCTCCCAGCTCTTGATCGGCGGCGTGCCCTTCTTGATGCCGAACTGGAAGGCGGTCCACAGGTAGCCCGCCGTGAACAGCATGTTCTCGGCCCGCTCCTTGGTCACCGTCGTCGGCGCGGCGATGAAGTCGTAGCGGCCGGCCTGCATGCCGGGGATCAGCGTCGAGAAGCTCACCGAGTCGATCACGATGTCGCGCTTCATGCGGCGCGCCGCCTCGGTGAAGACGTCGATCTGGAACCCCTCGGTGCCGCCGCCCAGCTTGGGCATAGCGTGCGGCGCGAACGTGCCGTCGACCCCTGTGCGCAGCGGCGGCTGTTTGTCCTGCGCGAGGAGCGGCGCCGCTCCGATAAGCGTCGCGAACGCGACGGCCGCCAAGCGACGTTTCAGCATCTGAAGTCCCTTCCTTCCAAGAAATCCCCGTGGATTCACCGTAGAACACGCGTTGCTGAATGGCAATTTACAGGCCATCTTGGGAGCCATGTCCGACCGCATCCTCGTCATCAATCCCAACTCCACCGAAGCCGTCACCCGCGGCATCGACGCCGCCATGGAGCCGCTGCGCCTGGCGGGCGGCCCGGCCATCGAATGCGTCACCCTGAAGGAAGGTCCGCCCGGCATCGAAAGCCAGGCCCATGTCGAGCAGGTCGT
This sequence comes from Reyranella sp., assembly GCF_044224635.1. Taxonomy (GTDB): domain Bacteria; phylum Pseudomonadota; class Alphaproteobacteria; order Reyranellales; family Reyranellaceae; genus Reyranella. The sequence continues at coordinate 148,141 of NZ_JBGAKA010000003.1, forward strand.
GGCGCCGATTGGGGACATGGTGAAGAAGCGCGACAATGATTGTTCGGCCTTCGTCATCGCCTGCTATTCCGATCCCGGTCTGCATGCCGCGCGTGAGCTCACCACCAAGCCGGTCCTCGGCATCGCCGAGTGCGGCATCCTGACCGCGCTCACCCTGGGGCAGCGCTTCGGCGTGATTTCCATCCTGCGCAAATCCATTCCGCGCCACCTGCGCTATGTTGGCCAGATGGGCGTGAGCGAGCGCATGGCCGGCGACCGGGCCATCGGCCTCGGCGTCGTCGAGCTCGCCAATGAGGCCACGACGTTTGCCCGCATGGCCGAGGTTGCCGCCGAGTTGCGCGACGAGGACGGCGCCGACGTCGTGGTCATGGGCTGTGCCGGCATGGCGCGCTACCGCGACCGCCTGCAGCGCCATGTCGGCCTGCCGGTCGTCGAGCCGAGCCAGGCCGCGGTGTCGATGGCGATCGGCCGCTCCCGGCTGGGCTGGTCGGCCTGATCGACCGGCCAGGCAGCCTCCCAGCGCACCGCGGCGGCGTTGCGAAGCTCATTGCTGGGAGCGCGCCGCTCATAGGCGCTATCTAACTTTTGCTTCTCCTCCCCAGCTTCGCTGGGGAGGTGTCGCCGTCTTACGGCGACGGAGGGGTCATGGGCAGCCCGATTGTGGCTCATGACCCCTCCGTCCGCGAAGACGCGGACACCTCCCCCGCGAAGCCGGGGAGGAGACGCGAACTACTCCCGGCGGAACTCGTGCTCGAAGTTCAGCCTGTCGCGGCAGATCGCGAGCGTGTCGCTGACGCGCCGGCAGGTCAGGCTGTTGGGTGGACCGTTCCAGCTGGTCTGAGTGGGATTGCACCGGACGGCAGGTTGTGTCGTGCCGAGCGAATTGTCGTTGCCGAATCGCGCGGTGATCGGCGCAGTGCAGGTGATGGTGCCCGTCCCCGGGCACTGAGCCGTCGTCTGCCGCTCGCCGTTGCCATTGCTGCCGAAGCAGATGCGGCCGGCCCTGACCGCGCATCGTTGCGTGCCTCCGGCCACCCCGATATTGCCCTCTGTGTCGCGACCCAGGCGCCAGCAGCCCTGCAGCATCCCGAGATCCTTCTGCGCCCAGCGATCGGCGGGTAACGGCGGCGGTGGCGGTGGCGGTGCCGTAGCGACCGGTGGCGGCTTGGGGCGCTCCACGGGCTTGGGCGGTGGGGCAACCGGCTTCGGCGGTTCAACCGGCTTGCACTGCGCCAGCTTTGCCTTGAGCTCTGCTTCGAGCGCCGCGACTTCGGTGCGAAGCTTTTGGCCGTCGGCCTCGGCGTGATCAAGTGACGCCTTGAGGATCGGCGTTGGATCAGGCGGTGGCTCCGGCGCGGGAGGCGCCGGCGTCTCATGCGTGGAGACGCTGGTAAGCGGGCCGACCGGCGCGCATGCTCGCAAGAACCACGAGCCGATCAGCAGGGCCAGGATGAGCAGCAGGCCCATCAGCAGCGCGGCCAGCCAGCGTGGCCGGTCTTCGTGGGAGAGCGCGGTCATTGCTCGTACGCGGTTTGCTGCCGCCGAGCTTACACCGTCCCTCCGGCACGGTGTCAGTGATCAATCTGCGGCAGCCGCCTTCTTTGGCCCTTCCGCTGCCGGAAAAACGACGCGATCGTCGGTCCGGCAATAGCGATCGGCGAACATGCGACCGATCGGATGGTACTTCTCCATGTGCACGCGCATCGCCTTGGGGTCCCACAGCTCGTCGCGGATGTGGAAGCGCAGGCCTTCGCCGATGATGAGCTGGCGGTCGTCCTTGACGTTCAACACCTGCCAGGTCTTGCACTCCATCGCCCATGGCGCGTCGGCCAGCCGCGGCGGTGCGATGTCGACCGACGGCGCGAGCTTCAGTCCAAGATAGTCGGGCTCGCCGATATCGGGCGGGAAGTCGCCGCTCGAATCATGCATCGCCCGCGCCAGTGGCTCGTCGGTAAGGTTGACCACGAACTCGCCGGTCCGCTGAATGTTGATCCAGGTATCTTTCAGGCGCCCGTCCGGCCGCTTGTTAACGGCGACCATGACGAGCGGCGGATCCTCGGCAAAGACATTGAAGAAGCTGAACGGCGCGGCATTTACCGTCCCGGTCAGACCGATCGTGGTGAGCCAGGCGATCGGCCGGGGCAGCACGAAGGAGATCAGGACCTTGTAGCGTTCGTGCTGACTCAGCTCGGAAGCGGCGTATTGCATCTCTCGGGACCCTCTAGTTGCTCGGCTCGACCTTCACGCCGGTGCGCTCGACGATCAACTTGTAGTGCTCCGGCCGGCGATGCTTTGCGAAGTTGAACGTGGTGTTGCGGATGTATTCGCCGAGCTCCATGTCGCAATCGTAGGACACGACCTCGTCTTCCTCGGTCGTCGACTTGGCGACGATCTCGCCGGTCGGTGCGACGATCGCCGAGCCGCCGTGCAGGCTGAAGCCGTCCTCCTTGCCGGCCTTGGCCGTCGCCACGACCCAGATGCCGTTCTGGTAGGCGGCCGCCTGGATGGAAAGATTGTGGTGGAACACGCGCAGGTACGGCGGCTCCTTAGGCGCGTAGACGTTGTCGGTCGGCGTGTTGTAGCCCAGCACCACCATCTCGGCGCCCTTCAACCCCATGACGCGGAACGTCTCGGGCCAGCGCCGGTCGTTGCAGATGCATTGGCCGATGATGATGTCCTCCTTGAACATCTTCCAGACGTTGAAGCCGAGATCGCCGACCTCGAAATACTTCTTCTCGAGATGCTGGTAGGGCGCTGCCGGGCGGTGCTCGGCGTGGCCCGGCAGATGGACCTTGCGGTACTTGCCGACGGTACGACCGTCCGGCCCGACCAGGATCGAGGTGTTGAAGCGATGCGGGCTGCCCTCCTCCTCGGTCAGCTCGGCATAACCCAAATAGAAGCCGATGCCCTTGGAACGCGCCAGCTCGAACAGGGGCAAGGTCTCCGGGCTCGGCATCTGCGCCTCGAAGTACTTGTCGACCTCGGCCTGGTCCTCCATCCACCAGCGTGGGAAGAAGGTGGTGAGTGCCAGCTCGGGGAACACGATGAACTTAGAGCCGCGGGAGTCCGCTTCCTTCAGCATCTCGACCAGGCGTGCGACCACGCTCTTGCGGCTGTCGGCGCGATTGATCGGGCCAAGCTGGGCGGCGGAGACCTTTAGACGACGGGACACAGCATCACTCCTCTTTCTCGGTCATCCTGAGCGCAGCGAAGGATCTCATTGCCAGAGCCCAACGCGCCCGCGGCGAGCGGCGACGAGATCCTTCGCTGCGCTCAGGATGACAATAAACTCAAAACAGCGGCTTGGCGCCGAAGCGGCTCATCGCCTGCAATTCGGGCGCCGTCTGGCCTTGCGGCTTGGCCGAGTCCGGCGATGCGCACGGCAGGAACTGGCCCGAGCCGCGTGCGGCGCTGAGCTTGCCGTCTTCGACCACGACGCGGCCGCGGCTCACCACGGTGATCGGCCAGCCCTTGATCTCGCGGCCCTCGTAGGGGCTGTAGCCGACATTGTCGTGCAGGTCCTTCCAGCGGATGGTGACGTCCTTGTCGGGATCCCATACAGCGAAGTCGGCGTCGGAACCGACGGCGATCGTGCCCTTGCGCGGATAGAGTCCGTAGAGCTTGGCATGGTTGGCCGAGGTCAGGGCGACGAATTGCTGCAGCGTGATGCGGCCCTTCTGGACGCCTTCGGAGAATAGCAGCGGCAAGCGGATCTCGAGGCCTGGCACGCCGTTGGCCATCTCCTTGAAGGTCGTCTTGTCGCCCTTGGGGATCTTGCCCTTCTCGTTGAACTGGTAGGGTGCGTGATCCGACGAGAAGGTCTGGAACGTGCCGTCCTTGAGCGCGGCCCATACCGCTTCCTGTGCCGCTGAATCGCGCGGCGGCGGGCTGCAGCACCACATCGCGCCTTCGACACCGGGCTTGTCCATGTCGTCGGCCGTCAGCCCGATATATTGCGGGCAGGTCTCGCCGAAGATCTTCAGGCCTTTCTTCTGCGCCTGGCGCAGGGTCTCGATGGCCTCGATCTCGGACATGTGCACCAGCAACAGCGGCGCATCGACCAGGCGCGCCAGCGAGATCGCCCGGTTGGTCGCTTCGGCCTCGGCGACCCTTGCATGGGCGATGGCGTGGAACTTGGGCGCGACATGGCCCTGGTCGACCAGGTGATGCGCCAGCCACTGGATCATGTCGTGGTTCTCGGCGTGCACCATGACCAGCGCCCCCTCGCGCCGCGCCAGCGCCAGGATATCGAGCATCTGGTAGTCGCTCACCTTGAGCGCGTCGTAGGTCATGTAGATCTTGAACGACGTGTAGCCGTCCTTGATCAGCGCCGGCAGCTCCTGGCCCAGCACCTGCTCCGTCGGATCCGAGATGATGAGATGGAAGGCGTAGTCTATCACCGCCTTGGGCGTCGCCGCCTCGTGATAGTCCTTCACGACCTGGCGCAGCGACATGCCGCGGTGCTGGGCGGCAAATGGAATGACGGTCGTCGTGCCGCCGAAGGCCGCCGACACCGTGCCGGTGTAGAAATCGTCGGCGCACATCACGCCCATGCCCGAGCGCTGCTCGATGTGGCAGTGACTGTCGACACCGCCCGGCAGGACGAACTTGCCCGCGGCATCGATCTCGCGCGTCGCAGTCCCCTTCAAATCGTGGCCCTGAGCGGCAATCTTGCCGTCCTTGACGGCGATGTCGCCCTCGGTCTGCCGTTCGGCCGTGACGATGCGCGCGTTGCGCACGATCAGATCATAGTCGGCCATGTCCCTACTCCGCCGCGATCCGGCTCGGCCGGCCGGCCGCCGCCAGCCGGCGCTCCAAGCGCGCCGTAAGACTGTCGAGCTCGGCGCGGTCGGTCGCCGTCAAGGATGAGCCCGGCACCCGCTGCTTGGGGCTGCGGATGGCGCCGCGGCGGAACAGGACCTCCTTGCGCAGGGCAAGCCCGATCGACGGTTGCTGCTCATGCCGCACCAGCGGCAGGTAGAGGTCGAAGAGGTCTTCCGCCTCGCTACTCTTGCCGGCCGCAAACAGGTCGTAGACCTGCACCAGCATCTCCGGCCAGGCGAAGCCGGTCATGGCGCCGTCGGCGCCGCGCTGCATCTCCTGCGGATAGTAGAGGCCGCCATTGCCGACCAGGATCGACACGCGCCGGCGGCCCGGCTTTTTCTCGCCCTCCCGCACGCGCGTCAGCTTGGCGAGGCCCGGCGCGTCCTCGTGTTTCAGCATCACCAATTGCTTGAAGTCGTCGACCAGGCGCTCGAACACCGACGGCGCAAGATAGACTCCCGTGGTCTGCGGATAGTCCTGGTAGACGACCGGGATGTCCGGACCGAGCTCCTTGAAGACCTGCGCGTAGTAGTTATAGACGCCGTCGTCGCCCTTGAGGCCCTGTGGCGGCGCCACCATGACGCCGGCCGCGCCGGCGACCATGGCTTCGTGCGCGAGCCGGCGCACGTTTTCGAGGCCAGCGTGGCTCGCCCCGACAATGACCTGCCGACCCTGGGCCCGCGCGATCACGCGCGTGACGACGGTGAGCGATTCTTCGGCAGTGAGCTTGTGCGCCTCACCCATCATGCCCAGCAGGGTGAATCCATGTACGCCACAGCCCAAATAAAAATCGGTCAATGAATCGATGCTGTAGAGATCGAGGGCGCCCTCATCCGTAAAGGGCGTCGCGGCGATAATGAAAACGCCCTTCGCCTGTTCGTTCAGTTTTCCTTGAACCATAAGCCACGCTCCCCGGCGCATTTCTTGCTGCGATCATGCCAGCCGCACGGCTCTTGTCGAGCATCACGGCGTCGGTCAGTGTCGAATCCGGAAGGGAGCAATACTGCAAATTATGGCGCGACACATCGCCCATCGATTGATGATTTCGCTGCCGGTCCTGCTGGGTGTGCTGCTGATCGGCTTCCTGTTGCTGCAGGTCGTGCCGACCGATCCGGCGACGGTGCTGGCCGGTCCGACGGCCACGGCCGCCGAGGTTGCCGCGATCCGCCAGCAGCTCGGCCTCGACCAGCCCCTGTGGGTTCAGTTCTCCCGCTATCTCAGCCGCGTGCTGCAGCTCGATCTCGGCCGGTCGATGATCTCCAACCGGCCGGTCTCGGAGGAGATCGCCCTCACTTTCTGGCCGACCGTCGAGCTGATGCTGGCGTGCCTGGTCTGGGCGGTACCGCTCGGCATCGCGCTCGGCACCCTGGCCGCGCGGCGACGCGGCACGCTGGTCGATCGCGCCATCATGGCGCTTTCGGTGATGGGCGTGTCGGTGCCGGTGTTCTGGGTCGGCCTGCTGCTGATCCAGCATGTCGGCGGCGCCGGCCTGCTGCCCTTCCAGGGGCGCAATGGTCCTATCTGGAGCGGCGCCGGACTGCTGAGCCTCATCCTGCCGGCGGTCACGCTGGGTGCCGTGTTCGTCGGCCCGGTGGCGCGCATGACCCGCACCTCCCTGCTCGAGACGCTGGGAGCCGACTATGTGCGCACGGCACGCGCCAAGGGCGCCTCCGACTGGCGGGTCACCATCCACCACGCTCTGCGCAACGCCATGATCCCCGTCGTCACCCTGGTCGGCCTGCAGATCGGCTTCCTGCTCGGCGGCTCGATCGTCACCGAGACCATGTTCGCCTGGCCGGGCGTCGGTCGCATGGCCGTGGGCGCCATCACCTCGAGCGACTTCCCGTTGGCCCAGGGTGCCATCCTGGTGCTCGCCGTGGGCTTCATGATCGTCAATCTGATCGTCGACGTGCTCTACGCCTACCTCGACCCGCGGATTGCGCGGTCATGAAGGCACCGGCAATCCCCATGCTCTTCGCGACCGCTGGGAGCGCGCCGCTCATGGGCGCCAACTTAACTTTCGCTTTTCCTCCCCAGCTTCGCTGGGGAGGTGTCCGCGTCTTCGCGGACGGAGGGGTCATGAGCCACAGTCAGGCTGCCCATGACCCCTCCGTCGCCGTAAGACGGCGACACCTCCCCAGCGAAGCTGGGGAGGAGAAGCGAAAGTCAGCGCCTATAGGCGCGCCACTCCAGTGGTCCAGTCTTCTTCGCGAAGACGCGCGACTGGAGTCGCGCGCCCCCGGCAACAGACATGTCCATCGCTATCGCACGGGACGAGCGCGCGCCGTCACGCCTGATGCTGATAGCGCGTCGGGATGCGGCCGAGGTCCTGCACGAGATCGGGCGGAAGGTCGGATGGCTTGGCCGAATTGGCGCTGGCGCTGATCGAATCGACCAGGCCGCCGAAGCGCTGGCTGATCGCCTTCTCGAGCTGGTCGTGGCGACCGACCGCGGCGAACAGATGCACGACGTCGTCGGAGACTTCCTTGGCCATCTCGTTCCACTGCCCGGCGCGCGTCATGGCGTTGAGCTTCCTTCCGAGATCACCCAGCCCATGCGCCTCGAAGACCGGCCAGTAGGCCGGTGTCGAGCCGTAGAACGCCACGCGGTAGCGCACCCAGTCGAACAGCTCGGCGACCGCGGCATCATCCTTGCCGGTGACGACGAAGCCGCCGCCCGAGATCTCGAACGACTCGCGCGTGCGCCCGCGCGCGGCGAGCCCGGCCTCGAGGATCGGCATGATGCTTTCGGTCAGGTACTTGCGCGTGCAGAAGGCGTGGAGCTTCACGTCATCCGATTCTTCCGCCGCCACCTTGAGCATGGCCGGCCCCACGGCAGCGACGCCCAAGCGCGGCAACGATCCCTCGTACGGCTCGGGCACGAAGTTCGGCGTCATCAGCGTGAAGGTGTAGTGCTTGCCTTCATAGGCAAGCTTGCTGCCCTCCTTCCACGCTTTCCAGATCGCCCGCACTGCCTGCACGTACTCGCGGATGCGCGGCGCCGGCGGGCTCCACGGCACCGAGAAGCGCCGTTCGTTGTGGGCGCGCACCTGGCTGCCGATGCCGATCGTGACCCGGCCGCCACCGTAGCTCGCCGCCATATCCCAGCCGATATTGGCGACCGCCATCGGCGAGCGCGCGAAGGCGATGGCGACCCCGGTGTGCAATTCGAGGCGCTCGGTGTCAGCGCCCGCGACGGCCAGCGACAGGAACGGCTCGTGCTTGTTCTCCTGCGTGCTGACGCCGGTGTATCCCGCCGCCTCGATCGCCTTGGCCGCCGGCCCGACCTTGCGCAGATCCTCCTGCGGCAGCGTGGTGAAGATGCGCACTTGGCCTTTCCTCCGTCATCGATCTTGATTTGGGCAATCGTCTACACAATATTGTGTAGACGTAAAGAAGAAGTGACTTCGACAATGCCTCTGAACATCCGAAACGAACACGTCAATCAGCTTGCAGAATCGCTGGCCAACCGTCTTCGGCTGACGAAAACGGAAGCGGTCAGAGTCGCCCTCGAGAACGAACTGCATCGTCTCGACCGGACTATACCGCTGAGAGAACGCCTGCGGCCTCTGCAGGAGCGAGTTCAGAAATGGCCAAAGACGGGTCTACAAGCTGACAAGGAATTTTTCGACGATCTGAGCGGCGAGCCCTAATGTTCGTCGATGCATCGGCTATCCTTGCCATCCTGAACAGGGAGGCAGAGTCGGCCATATTCGCCAATGTTCTCGACCGCGGTCCCTCGCGGATCACCTCGCCGATTGCGATCTTCGAAACGACCCTCGGCCTGTGTCGTGCCGCGCACGTATCGGTCGAGGAGGCAGCCGCCACCGTCACCGAGTTCCTGCAAGCGACCGACATCGACTGTGTTGCAATCACACAAGAGGATACGCGGGCCGCGCTCGTTGCGTTCGCGCGCTATGGCAAAGGACGCGGCCATCCGGCCCGGCTCAACATGGGTGACTGCTTCGCCTATGCGGCGGCACGTACCCGCGGCGTGCCCCTCCTCTACAAGGGCAACGACTTCACAAGGACCGATATCGAGTCTGCCGTCCCCTGATCGCTTACTCTGTCGCTCCGCGTCGGCATCTCACCCGGGAACGGGCAGATATCTCGCCAGGAAGCGCCTGGCCTCCTCGAAGCTCGGCTTCGCCGCCTCCTCGGAATAGCCGGGGTGGGTGCGCACGGCGAAGCCGTGGCGAGCGCCGTCGTAGAACACGAAGCTGCAGACCTTGCCAAGGGTTCGCATCCGCGCCTCCATCCGACGCATGTCCGCCATCGGCGCCCGCTCGTCCTCCGTGCCGTGCAGGACCAGCATGGGGACGTCTACGCCCCCGGCGAGGTCGTAAGGCTCGACGCCTGGCTGAGCCCCCGCCGGCCGGAAGGCGAAGCCGTGGAAGACGACGACGACGCGGATTTCCGGGTGCGCTCGCGCCGCCATGACCGCATGCACCCCGCCGCGACAGAATCCGAGGACGGCCAGCCTCTCGAGATCGGCCTCAGCGACCGATCCCAGGAAGGACATCGCGCCCTGCAGGTCAGCGTACACGGGCTCGTCCGTCGGATCGATCCCACGAACCTTCCAGCCATGCACCAGCGCGACATAGCCCCATTCGGCGAGTCGCTGGGCGATCTCCGTGTACCCGTCGTCGGGACCAGCGACACCCCGGAGAATCAACACCACCGGATGGGGCCCGTCACCGTCCGGGATGGCCAAATATGACGGGATGCGCGTCACCCCGTCTCCGCTCGTGAACGTCACTGACTCCAGCCGCACGGTCATGACCGACCTCCCCGATTGCGATGAACAGGCCGGCACACCCGCGCCGCAAACCTAAGCTGTCACGTCGGGACCATTGTGCGGCGGACGAGTCAGCGAATGCAATCTCGACACTCGCAAGGTTAGCGCTCTCTGTCGCACCAGCGACCGGGTCGAACGATTCAGCAATCGGCTCGACCGATATTGTCGAGCTGCGACGCGCTACGAGCGCCATTGAAGGGTGGCGACTTCCGGCGTGCCCTCGCTGGTATCAGACATGAGCCCGGTCGCCCCCTTCTTCGTCGTCTCGGCGATCACCGCCCTCTCGCTCGTGACGACCTTCAGCGTACGACCGGCGCCCATCACGGCACAGGGGCAGAAGCCTGCCGTCGGCACCACGAAACTGCTGACCGGCACCACCGGCCCGTTCTTCGTCGTGGCGCTGCTCTTGATGACCTGCATGACGCTGGCGCAACAACTCGTCGCCTTCCAGATGCAGGACACGCTGGGCCTGTCCGCCGCCGCAAGCGCTGCCCAGGCCGGCCAGATCCTGACCGTGACGGCGCTCTGCATGCTGGCGGGACAATGGTCGATCGCGGCAGGCCTCAGCGGAACCAACACCCGGCCGATCGTCGCCGCCGGTGCCGCCTGTGGCGTCGCCAGCATGATCGCGCTGGTCTGGGGTGTTCAGGCGCCCAGCCTCGCCGCCTTCTACATCTCGGCGGCATTGCTCGGGTTTTCCCTCGGCATCCTGCTGCCGACCAATGCCGGATCACTCAGCCTCGCCTTGCCGCGGACCAACCAGGCCCAGGCCGCGGGATTCCTCGGATCGGCGCAAGGCAGCGGCCGTATCGCCGGCCCCCTGCTCGCCACCGCTCTCTACACCTCCCCAGCGAAGCTGGGGAGGCGGATAATGCTACTCCGCTGCCTGCTTCAGCGGATCGCCGCCCGGCGGGTTGTTCGACGGGCGCCAGCGCAGCACCGGTTTGCGGGCCGCGAGCGTCTCATCCAATCGACGGCGCGGGGCGAGGCGCGGGGCGGCCTTGAAGGCCTCGGCCTCGGTGCCGCTCTTCGCGCGCTCGGCGAGCGAGCGCAGGGCGGCGATGAAGAGGTCGAGATCCTCCTTGGCCTGGCTCTCGGTCGGCTCGATCAGCAGGGCGCCGTGGACGACCAGCGGGAAGTACATCGTCATCGGATGGTAGCCCTCGTCGATCATCGCCTTGGCGAAGTCGAGGGTGCTGACGCCGGTGTCCTTGAGGAAGCCGTCGTCGAACAGCGCCTCGTGCATGCACGGACCGTCGAACGCCGGCGTCATCACATCCTGCAGGCGCGCCTTCACGTAGTTGGCCGACAGCACCGCGTCCTCGGCAACCTGGCGCAGGCCGTCGGCGCCGTGGCTCATGATGTAGGCCAGCGCGCGGGTGAACATGCCCATCTGGCCATGGAATGCCTTCAGCCGGCCCAGGGGCGTGCCCCCTATCCTCGCCGAGTTGGGCGTGGCGCTGCCTTCCTCGGCGATGCGCCAGCCGCTGCCGTCCTTGACGATCCACGGATAGGGCGCGAAGGGCGCCAGCGCTTGCGACAGCACGACCGGCCCCGCGCCCGGACCGCCGCCGCCATGCGGCGTCGAGAAGGTCTTGTGCAGGTTGATGTGCATGCAGTCGACGCCGAGATCGCCCGGCCGCACGCGGCCGACGATGGCGTTGAAGTTGGCGCCATCGCAGTAGAAGAAGGCGCCCGCCGCGTGCACGGCCTTCGAGATCTCGATGATCTCGCTCTCGAACAGGCCGCAGGTGTTGGGGTTGGTCAGCATGATCGCCGCCACGTCGGGGCCGAGCGCCGCGGTGAGGGCGGCGAGATCGACGCGGCCGCGATCGTTGGCCGGGATCGGCTTGACCGTGAAGCCGAGCGCCGCCGCCGTGGCCGGGTTGGTGCCGTGCGCCGATTCGGGGGCCAGCACCACGGTGCGCTGCTTGCGCTCGCCGCGCGCCTCGAGGGCGGCGGCAATCGCCATCATGCCGCACATCTCGCCGTGCGCACCGGCGGCCGGCGACATCGCCACCGCCGGCATGCCGGTCAGCGTCTTGAGCCAGTGCGCCAGCTGGTCGATCAGCTCGAGCGCGCCCTGCACGGTCGAGACCGGCTGAAGCGGATGCAGGTCGCCGATGCCGGGCAGCCGCGCCACCTTCTCGTTGATCCGCGGATTGTGCTTCATGGTGCACGAGCCCAGCGGATAGACGCCCATGTCGATGGCGTAGTTCTTCTGGCTGAGCCGCGTGTAGTGCTGCACGACCTGCGGCTCGCTCAAGCCCGGCAGGCCGATCTCGCCGATGCGGCGCAGGCCGTTCAGGCGATCCTTCACCTTGGGCGGCTCAGGAAGATCGACGCCGGTGCGGCCGGGCTGGCCCTGCTCAAAGATCAGCTTCTCCTCGATCTGCAGCGCGCGATTGCCGGTGACGGTGGCGGCAGCGTCCGAGGCCGCGCCCACGGGTGCGCCGCTGCGGCCCTGCGAGCGGTCGAGCGACTGGACCATCACAGCACCTCCTTCAGCCCGGCGATCAGCGGCGCCATGCCGGCCTCGGTCGCCGTCTCGGTCGCCGCCAGCAGCAAGAGAGTGTCGACCGACGGATCGTCGGGGATCAGGCGCGATACCGGCACGCCGGCCAGGATGCGCTTGGCGGCCAGCGCCTCGACCACCGGCGCGGCCGGCCCGGGCAGGCGCACGGTGAACTCGTTGAAGAAGCTCTCGTTCAGCAGCGTCACGCCGGGCAGTGCGGCGACACGCTCGGCGAGCTCGCAGGCCTTGGCATGGTTGAGCTCGGCCAGCCGGCGGAACCCGGCCTCGCCCAGCAGGCTGAGATGGACCGTGAAGGCGAGCGCACAGAGGCCGGCGTTGGTGCAGATGTTCGACGTCGCCTTCTCGCGCCTTATGTGCTGCTCGCGCGTGCTGAGCGTCAGCACGAAGCCGCGCTTGCCGTCGGCATCGACCGTCTCGCCGACCAGCCGGCCCGGCATCTGGCGCATGTATTTCTCGCGCGTGGCGAACAGGCCGACATAGGGGCCGCCGAAGCCCAGGCCGTTGCCGATCGACTGGCCCTCGCACACCACGATGTCGGCGCCCATCGTGCCCGGCGCCTCGATCAGGCCGAGCGAGACGATCTCGGTCACCACCACGATCAGCAGTGCGCCCGCGGCCTGGCAGGCGGCGGCGAGGCGCGAGAAATCGCGCACATGGCCGAAGAAGCTCGGGTTCTGCACGACCACGCAGGAGGTCTGCTTGTCGATCCTGTCGATCAGCGTCTCGAGGCCGGCGGCGTCGGGCGCGGCGCAATCGACCGTGAAGCCTTCCCAGTGCGCCGCGGTCTCGATGATGCCGCGATACTGCGGATGCAGCCCGCCGGAAATCACCGCGCGGCTGCGCCGGGTGATGCGGTTGGCCATGCGCACGGCCTCGGCCGCCGCCGTCGAGCCGTCGTACATCGAGGCGTTGGCCACCTCCATGCCGGTGAGCAGCGCCACCTGGGTCTGGAACTCGAACAGGTACTGCAGCGTGCCCTGGGTGATCTCGGGCTGGTAGGGCGTGTAGGAGGTTAAAAACTCGCCGCGCTGGATCATGTAGTCGACGGCGGCCGGCACGTGATGGCGATAGGCGCCGGCGCCGATGAAGAACGGCGCGCTCGACGGCGAGACGTTGCGTGCCGCAAAGGCCTGGAAGGCGCGCTCGACCTCGAGCTCGCCCTGATGGTCGGGCAGGCCGGCGATCTTGTTTGCGAGCCGCGCCGACTGAGGCACGTCCTCGAACAGCGCGTCGATCGAGCGCGCGCCGATCGCCGCCAGCATGTCGCGGCGATCCGACTCGGTGAGGGGCAGGTAACGCATGGGCGCCCCCGTCAGCCCAGGTTCTTCACGAAGGCGTCGTACGCCTCCTCGTCCATCAGCCCGTCGAGCTCAGCCTTGTCGGCGATCCTGAGCTTGAAGAACCAGCCCTTGCCCGTCGGCTCGGCATTGACGTCGCCTGGCGAGTCGGTCAGTGCGGCATTGGCCTCGACCACCTCGCCGGAGACCGGCGCGAAGATGTCAGACGCGGCCTTGACCGATTCGACCACGGCGACCGATTCGCCCTTCTCGACCTTGCGGCCGACCTGCGGCACCTCGACGAACACCACGTCGCCCAGTTGCTGCTGGGCATAGTCGGTGATGCCGATCGTGGCGACGTCGCCGTCGAGGCGAACCCACTCGTGTTCTTCGGTGTACTTGACGCTGGCCATCGGGAGCTCCTAACCGCGGTAGTAGGCGTGTTTGACGAAAGGCATGGGCGCGATCTCGGCGGCGACCGGTTTGCCGCGCACCATGAGATCGACCCTGGTTCCGGTGGCGGCGTGCTGGCGCGCGACGTAGCCCATGGCGACGGCGCGCCCGAGCGTCGGCGCGAAGCCGCCTGACGTGACCTTGCCGACGACGCTGCCGGACACGACGATCTCCGTCCCCTCGCGCGCGATCGCCTTGCCATCCGGCAGCAGGCCGACGCGACGGCGCGGTGCGCCCTCGGCGATCTGGCGCTGGACGATCGCCGCGCCGGGAAAGCCGCCCTGCTCGCGCCGCCGCTTGGCGATGCTCCACAGCAGGCCGGCCTCGTTCGGGGTCGTCGTGGTGTCGATGTCGTGGCCGTAGAGGCAGAGACCGGCTTCGAGGCGCAGCGAATCGCGCGCGCCGAGCCCGATCGGCTTGACCTCGGGCTCGGCCAGCAGCTTGCGCGCGATTGCCGCCGCCGCGTCGGCAGGAGTCGAGATCTCGAAACCGTCGCCGCCGGTGTAGCCCGAGCGCGTGACGTAGCAGCGCGCCCCGTCGATGATCATGAAGGCGCCGGTCATGAATTTCATCGTCGCGACCTGCGGCGCCAGGCGCGCCAGAACGGCGGCTGCCTGCGGCCCCTGCAGCGCGAGGAGGCCGCGCGCGAACATCGGCTCGACCTCGCAGGTCGCGGCGAGGCTCTGCTGCAGGTGCGCGAGGTCGGCGTGCTTGCAGGCCGCGTTGACCACCAGCAGCAGGTGATCGCCGGTGCTGGTCACCATCAAATCGTCGGTGATGCCGGCCTGCTCTGTCGTGAACTGGGTGTAGCGCTGCTGCCCGGGCTCGAGGCCTGAGATGTCGCCCGGCACGATCGCCTCGAGCGCGCGCGCCGCATCATGGCCGGGCTTCGCGGTCAGCCGCACCTGGCCCATGTGCGAGACGTCGAACAGGCCGGCGGCGCTGCGCGTATGCGCATGCTCGGCAAGGATACCGGTGGGATATTGGACCGGCATCTCGTAGCCGGCGAATGGCACCAGCCGGGCGCCTAATTCGCGATGAAGGTCATAGAGCGGCGTGCGCTCGAGGGGGCCGGTTGGGTTGTCGCTCAATCGAAGTCTCCGTCGCAGCCGCGTGGCACGACGCAAGAGCTGCGCCGTTCGCGACCCCCTCTGTCCGGAGACCTGAAAGATTCGCCGGCACTTGCCGGCTTACTTCGTCGGTGGGCGGCCGGGCCTGACGGCCGGACACCACTTTCCAGAGACCCATCCTCCTGCGGTCCGTTTGCCTGAGAGTTTCCGGGGCCGGTTGCTCCTTCGGCGCCGCCCGCGAGCTGACGGGCGGTCTCTCCCACAGGGTTCGACTGGGTGGGGTGACCTTAGGGGGCCGGTCCGGCGGCGTCCACGGGGAAATCAGGCGGGACGAGACAGATCAGCGAATCCCAGCCCCCAAAGCGCCAGCTGCCCTCGCTTCGCCGAAAGCAATGGTCCCAGATGAACACAGATGAACACGGATGCTTGACATGACCGTCGGTTGAGATCTGTCACCCGAACTTCGGAACGAGACCCAAGACGTGGCTTCGGCTGGCTCCGTGTCGAGCGCCCGAGAAACTCAACTTCTAGTTTGGGCATCTGTGTGCATCCGTGTTCTCTGTGGCTAAGACTCTCGGGAGGCTTCGCCTCGGACTCACCGCGATCCCGCACCAAGCGCCGCTTTCGTACGCTACCAGAAGATTGTCGGCCTCTTGAAATTGAGTGATCACTCACTTAAATTATGAGTGCTCACTCATCTTGGAGAGCTGTCATGTTCATCCGTCGTGCCTTCACCACCCTTCACGAGGTCCAGAGCGAGGCCCTCGCGCCGGTGTCCGCGCTGATCGATTGGACCATCCCCGATCGGGCCGTCGCCAATCGGGCAATCGCCGATTGGACCATCGACTGGCGCTGGTTCAGCGAGCCCGCGTCCGATGAAGCCCTGCCCAATGAAACCTTGATAAGTGAGGGCTCCCTCATAAACTGGCCTTCATGGGCAAGGCTGACGACACCAAGGCACGGGTAGAACGGGCCGCGCTGACGCTGTTCGTCGCCCGCGGCGTCGCCGAGACGACGACGCGGGAGATCGCCATGGCGGCGTCGATCGCCGAAGGGACGATCTACCGCTATTTCCCGAGCAAGGAGAAGCTGGCGCTGGATCTCTTCCTGCGCCACCACCGCGCCCTTGCCGAGGCGCTCGACGAGGCGCACAGGCCGGCCAGGAGCCTGCGCGCCAAGATCGAGGCCATCGTCACCTGCTACTGCGACTGGGCCGACCGCGACTGGACCCTGTTCGCCTACCATCTGCTGACCCAGCACCTGTTCCTGGCGATGGTGCCGGAGGACACACCCAATCCGGTGAATGTCGTGCGCGACGTCATCGCCCAGGCGATGCGGACAGGCGACATTCCCCGGCGCGACGCCGACCTGGCGGCGGCGGCGACGATCGGCGTGGTGATGCAGCCGGCGACCTACAAGGTCTATGGCCGCTTCACCGGCCCGTTGTCGGCCCATGTCCGCTTCTTCGCCGATGCAGCCTGGGCGGTGCTGGCAACCAAGGACCGATAAGGCGGTGGGCGATGAAGCAGCCGGGTCTCCTGGTGTTGCTGCTGCTGGGGTTCTCCACCGGCGCAATCGCCCAGGTGCAGAACGTCGTCCCGCCGTCCGGCTTTGCCGCACCGACGGTACCTTCGCCCACGACTCCGCCTGCACAACCCGCGGCGCCGACCACCGCCGCTCCAGCGCCTGGCCTGACGTTCTATCGCGCGCACGATCCAACCGAGGGCGCCTTCGCCGTCGATGTGCCGCGCGGCTGGCAGGTCGAAGGCGGCACCGCGCGCCTGTCGGCGGTCGACGTGCGTCACTGGGTGCGCCTGTGGTCGCCTGATCAGCAGATCTTCGCCTTCCGCGGCGACTCCACCCTGGGCGCCTTCATGCTGCCGTCGCAGCTCACCGAAATGGCCAACATGCGCGAGGGCTCGGTCTACCAGGGCCCGGCCGGGGCGATGGTGATCCGCCGCTACCTGCCGGGGGTCGACTTCGTCAGGTTCTATCTGGGCGGCGCGCAAGCGCGATGCCCGGGCTTGCGGATCGTCGACCAGGAAAGCTTTCATCAGTCGAGCCAGCAGCTGACGGACGAGTTGAACCGCTTGTTCGGCGGCATGGCACGGTTCCGTATCGACGCCGGAGCCGTCGATTTCACCTGCGGCACATCCGGCACGGTCGGCTCGGTGACGGCGACGACGATGCTGACGCAGGTGACCGGCGCCGCCTCGCCGCCGATCTGGGTCGTGCTCGACCTCAGCGGCTTCGTCGCGCCGGTGGCGCGGGTGCCCGAGGCGGCCGAGGTCGTTGCCCGCCTGCAATCGAGCTTCCGCTATGACCCCACCTGGGCGGCGGGCCAGGAGCAGACGACACAGCAGGTCTCCGGGATCCTGCAGAGCACCCAGGATTCGATCAGCCGCACGATCTCGCAGACCTGGCAGCAACGCAGCCGCTCGCTCGACGGTGTCTTCGGGCGCGGTGCCGAAGCCCGGCGCGGCACCGTGACCATCGACGATCCCGTCACCGGCCGTCGCACGATCGCCAACAGCCACCGCTACTACTGGACCAACCCGCAGGGCCAGATCGTCGGCACCGACACCGATGCAACGCCGGGTCCGACCTACCGCCCGCTCAGAATCGTGACGCCGTAGGGCAGGCGCTCTTTTCTCCTCCCCAACTTCGTTGGGGAGGTGTC
Organism: Reyranella sp.; assembly: GCF_044224635.1. GTDB lineage: Bacteria > Pseudomonadota > Alphaproteobacteria > Reyranellales > Reyranellaceae > Reyranella. Next base: position 165,778 of record NZ_JBGAKA010000003.1, read on the forward strand.
TCGGTAATCCGAGACGGAGGGGTCATGCGCCGGGAGCGCGCCACTCTGTGGCGCTCTTCTCATTCTCCTCCCCAGCGCTTCGCTGGGGAGGTGTCCGCGTAATCGCGGATGGAGGGATCAGGAGTCTCAGTGGGGCTTTCGACCCCTCCGTCGCGTATGACGCGACACCTCCCCAGCAAAGCTGGGGAGGAGAATGAGAAGAGCGCCACGTCGGCGGAGGTTACTCCGCCTTAAGGGACGCGCTCCCGGCAAATGAGTTCAGCCCTCCCTCGCCAGCGCCGTGAAGGCCTGCTGGAACGCCTCGCGCGGGCCGCCGAGGCCGGTCTCGTTGAAGATGTCGGCAGTCAGCGACTGCACCGAGGCCTCGTCGATGCGCACGCCGTTGTTGGCGAGGAAGGCGCGGGCCGCGCCGACCGCCTCGTCCATCGCGCCGCCGCGCTTGTAGAGCTGGTAGTAGTCGGGATGGCCGCCGCGCCCAAGCGCCTCGGCCAGGACGTCGGTGAAGTTCACGACGCGCAGCGGATAGATCGCCTCGGCGCCGGAGAGCGCGCGATGGCAGGAATGGTACATGGTGACGATGGTGTCGGCGCCGGCCGCCACCGCGCCCTGCACCAGCCCGCGATGGATCGCCTGCTCGCGCTCCTTGAACTTCGCCGCCTGGCCGCCGCAGGCATAGGAGAAGCCGGAATCCTGTGCGAGCTCGATCAGCTCCAGGTTGGGCACCGCGCGCAGCAGCTTCGCGATGCTCGCCACCGTGGCGCCGATGCCGAGATGCTCGTGGACCACCACACGCCGCTTCGGCTGATCGGCGACGAACCGCGCCTCGAGTGCTGCGAGGTTGGCGGCGAGGAACTCGCTGACATGGCCGAGATCGAAGCCCGGCGCCTCGACGTCCTTCTCGAGCTCATCGAAATTCTTGGTGCAGGTCGGGCACCAGGTCAGGACCTTCGAGGCGCCCGACTGGCCGAAGCGCCGGAAGGTGCGATGGCCAATGCGCTCGTAGGTCGGCAGGTCGGCTTCCTGGAACTGGTAGACGCCGCAGCAATGCGCGGTGCCGCCGACGACGTCGAAATCGAGCTCGAGGGAGTCGAGGATGTCCATCACGTTCAGCACGATGTGCGGCGTGCGCAGCACGTTGCAGCCGGTATAGAACAGCACGTCGGCGGTCCGCCGCTCGGCCGGCGCCACGATGCGGCGCAGCGTTTCCGACGGCAGCTGCATGCCGGCGAGCAGCCGCACGGCCTGAGCCATGTGGCGGAAGCGGCCGGCCGCGTTGGTGGCGCCGACCTCGCGCGGCCGCGCGGCCTCCAGCGCCTTCAGCTTGGCGATGGTGACCCACTGGCGGACATTGATGCCCTCGGGGCAAGCGGCGCTGCAGCGTGCGCTGCCGTCGCAAGCGCCGAGCCATTGCGACAGGCCTTCTGCCGCCGCACCGCCGTGGCGTGTCAACGCCAGCAACTCAGCCACGCGCTCGCGCGCACCGCCGCCATCCATCCCGGCCTCGCGTGCCGTCGGGCAGGCTTCGAAGCACTTGCCGCACGACGTGCAGCGATCGGCCGCCTCGGCGGCGAGAGACTCCAGGCGTTCGGCGTAGGAACTCACGTCGATCCTCCAAAGATCGAAACTTCAGCGTGCGATGGAGCGTCGAGGTCAGTCGGCTGTCAAGCCTGCGCAGCCGTTTGCGGCAATCGCCGGCGTATTTGTTGTCATCCCGGCAATCGATAATTCTAGGGCTGCTGTTCACTCTCCTCCCTAGCGAAGCTGGGGAGGTGTCCGCGTAATCGCGGACGGAGGGGTCATGAGTCTCAGTCCCGCTGCTCATGACCCCTCCGTCGCCGAAGACGGCGACACCTCCCCAGCTTCGCTGGGGAGGAGAGTGGAAAGCGCCCGCACGACTCCCGACGCGACACTACTCCCCCGCCGAAACACCGGCCGCATCGGTCTCGTTAGCGTGGCGGCCGTTCAGCCTGGAGGCCCACCATGACCGTCACCTGCGCCATCCGCTACGTCCTCGACCCGTTCAAGCGCCACGCCTTCGAGACCTATGCGCGCAACTGGCTCACCATCATTCCCGCCTGTGGCGGCGATCTCATCGGCTATTTCATGCCGCACGAAGGCACCAACAACATCGCCCATGCGCTGATCTCGTTCGACAGCCTCGCCGCCTACGAGGCCTATCGCGCGCGCCTCAAGGCCGACCCGGCAGCCATGGCCAACTTCCGCTACGCCGAGGAGCAGCGCTGCATCCTGGTCGAGGAACGGACCTGGCTGCGGCCAGTCGAGCCGGCCTCTGCGTGACGCTGCGCTCGACGCGCCACGGACCGGGATGGTAAGCGGTCCCCTCACCTCTCGAGGCTGATCGCGTGACACCTGCCAAACGGCGCATCTCGCTCGCGCATCTCACCGTCATCGACGCCGGCCCGATCCAGCTGATCGAGGCTGCGGTCGCCGGCGGCTTCGATGCGATCGGCCTGCGCATCGTGGCGCCGACGGCGTCCGATACCATCGTGCCGGTGATCGGCGTCGAGCCGATGCTGCGCGAGATCGAGCGCCGGCTGGCGGATAGCGCGCTCTCGATCCTCGACATCGAGGCGATCTGGCTCGCGCCGCACACCGATGCCGGCACCTTCGGCGCCATCGTCGAGACCGGGGCGCGGCTCGGCGCCCGGTTCGTGCTCGCCATCGGCAACGACCCCGAGCCGGCGCGCCAACGCGACAACTTCGCCCGGCTGGCCGAGAGCGCCCGCGCGGTCGGCCTGCGCGCGATGATGGAGTTCATCCCCTACTGCCAGGTCGCCACCCTCGCCCAGGCGCGTACCCTGGTGCGGGAGGCGGCCGTGCCCGGCGCCGCCGTCGTGGTCGATGCCCTGCATCTCGTTCGCTCCGGCGGCTCGGTCGCCGATCTCGCCGGCCTCACGCCTGACGACGTGCCCTATCTTCAGCTGTGCGACGCCCGCGCCACGCCGCCGCCGACCGACGGCCTGCGCGCCGAAGCGCGCGGCGACCGGCTCTATCCCGGCGACGGCGCGCTCGACGTTCACGGTCTGCTGCGCACCCTGCCCGCCTCCTTGCCGATCAGTGTCGAGGCGCCGTGCGCCGCCTATGCCCATCTGCCCGCCGCCGAGCGCGCCCGCCTGTGCGGCGAGCGCACCCGGCACGTTCTGGAGGGCCACTGAAAGAAAGGTCCCTCGCTTACGGCGTTTGCTACGCCGTAAGCGAGGGACCTTTCTTCAACTGCCGACCAGCCAACCTAATCCACCTTCAATCCAAGCTCGCGGATCAGGCCGCCCCAGCGGGTCGTCTCGGCGGCGATCAGGTCGGCGAATTGCTGCGGAGTGCCGCCGATCGGATCGATGCCGAGCGTGGCAAGGCGGGCTTTCAACGGCGGCGAGGCGAGGATCCTGGCGAATTCGGCGTTGAGCTGATCGACCAGGCTTTGCTCCATGCCGGCCGGCGCCAGGATGCCGAACCAGCCGGTGACGTCGAAGCCCGGCCTGACCGTCTCCGCGACCGTCGGCACGTCGGGCAGGGCAGAAGAACGATGCGGCGAGGTGACGGCCAGGCCGCGCACCGTGCCGGCGGTCAACAAGCCCATCGCCCCCGAGACGATATCGAAGGAGAAGTCGATGGTGCCGCTGGTCAGGGCGATGTTGGCCGGCCCCGAGCCCGGATAGTTGATGGCCACGGCGTCGATCGCGAGATCGCGGCACAGCAGCACGGCGGCCAGCGCCGTCAGGGTCGCCCCGCCGCCACCGGTGCCGAAATTGAGCTTGCCAGGATTGGACTTGGCCGCGGCAACCAGGCCCTGGATGTCGCGGTGAGGCGACTTCGAATCGGCCAGGAGCACCACAGGCGACTGCGCCAGCGCGATGATCGGCGAGAAATCCTTCTGGTTGTCGAACGGCAGGTTGCGATAGAGCGCGGGCGCGCCCGTGTGACCGCTGGTCACGAGCAGCAGGCTGGTGCCGTCCGGCCTGGTCTTGGCCACGGCGGCGGCAGCGATGGTGCCGCCCGCGCCGCCGCGGTTCTGCACCACGACCGGCTGGCCGAGCTGCTCCTGCAGCCGCTCGGCCACGATGCGGGCGAGCAGGTCGGCCGGTCCGCCGGCGGCGAAGCCGACATAGAGATTGATCGGCCGGCCCGCGGCGATCGGCTGCGCATCCGCCGGCGCCGCCGGCATCAGGGCAGCCACCAGCGACAGAAGCATCGCGGCACGTCTGTTCATGTTTCCTCCCTCCGATCTGAGCTCATGCGTCCCCGCTGGGAGCGCGCCACCCCGATGGCGCTCTTCTCGTTGATCCCCACATCCCATGAGCGCCATCGGAGTGGCGCGCTCCCAGCGAGAGCTCACGCCCTCCCATGCCGGCGCAGGAATGGCAGCGCATGGGCGAGCACCGCGTCGGGCGCTTCCTCGGCCTGCAGGTGGCCGGCATCGATCAGCGTGCCGTCGACCGAGTCGGCCCACTTGCGCCAGATGTCGATCGGGGTTTCGCCTGACGCAAACCGGCCCTGCTCCCAGGTGACGAAGACCGGGCATTGCAGGCGGCGGCCGGCCTTGCGATCCGCCACGTCGTGCTCGCTGTCGAGCGTGGCGCCGGCGCGGTAGTCGTTGAAGATGGCGCTGCGCACATCGGCGCGACAGAACGCATCGCGATAGGCGGCGATCGCAACGGGCGACAGGCGGTCGTGGTACTTGGCCATCCGGCGCAGCGTCCAGTCGAAGAAGAAGCCGGGATCGCCGCCGACCAGGCGCTCCGGCAGGTCGGGGGCTTGCGCGAAGAAGAACCAATGGTACGCGCCCATCGCGAACGCCTTGTCGGCGCGGTCCCACATCTCGATGGTCGGGATCACGGTGAGCGAGACGAAGGCCGCGACCAGCTCGGGCCGGTCGAGCGCCAAGCGGTAGCCTACTCGCGCGCCGCGGTCATGGGCCATCACGGCGAAGCGCCCAAAGCCCAACTGCCGCATCAGCTCGGCCTGGTCGAGCGCCAGCGCCCGCTTGCAGAAATCCGCCGGCCCGCCTTCGCCGGCAGTCAGCCGGCTGGCGCCGTAGCCGCGCAGGTCGGGCGCGACCACGGTGAACTCCCTGGCCAGCACGGGCGCGACCGCATGCCAGGCGAGATGCGTTTGCGGATAGCCGTGCAGCAGCAGCAACGGCGGTCCCTCGCCGCCGACCGCGACGTTGAGGCGCGCCGGCCCGACATCGATGCTGCGGTAGGTGAAGCTTTCGAACATGCCGCTCTCCCTCTCCGTCAGGCCCATCTCCGCTATGGCTGGCCCGGACGGTAGCCGCGCCGGGTGCGCGGTGTCAGCGCGCCGAAGCTCGGCCAGCGGATCGGTGCACCGCCATCGACCAGCAGCTGCTGCAACGCCGCGAGCCGCCCTGGATCGGCGCGCACCGCGCGCGGCGGAATTCCGTGTGCGAGCGCAAAGGCTGCCAGCGTGCCCGACGCCTCGCCGATGCTCCATTCGACCGGATGGACGCGGTAGGCGCCGCTGGTGATGCGCGTCGTGCCGAGGTTCTTGCACCCGGGCAGGAGGTTGTCGACGCGCACCGGCAAGAGCGCGCCGAGCGGGATCTCGAACGGGTAGCTGTCGATGTCGACGGTGTCGCGCAGGCGTGACGTCGAGGGATGGAGATCGATGCGATAGGCGCCGATGCCGACGCTGTCGGGGAAGGATTGGGCGGCGCTCGCGCCGGGACGGGCCGCGACGCCGATATGCTGCTCGAGCACGGTGAGCTCGGCGCGAAGACGGCGGCCCTCGCGATAGTAGACCTGCTTGGCGAGGCCGTCGTTGGTGCCCAGCACGTCGCCGCGCAAGCGCAGGCCGCGGTAGCCCTGGCCGCCGTCATGGCGCGGCGCCTCGGTCTGCATCCAGTAGAGGAACGACAGGCTGAATTGCCGCGCTTCCTCGAGCGCGGCTGCGTGCTCCGCTTCAGTCACGCCGATCGCGGGCTTCAGCCAGTAATCCATCTGCGGCCAGTTCGCGATCGTGATGTCGCTCTCGTAGAAGCCGGGAGCGAAGTTCCGCCGCCAGGCGATGCGGCGGGCATGCCAGAGGTCGAACAGGTAGTCGGCATCGCTGTCGCCGGTGAACAGCGCACGTTGCAGCGGCTTGTGCGTGACGTGATCGCTGACCGTCCAGTCGAACTGCCGGTTCGGCCAGAAATCGAGCTTGAGATCGCGGAACTCGGCGTATCGCGCCGGCCGGTCGATGGTGTGATCCTGCTCCGGCAGGTAGTCGAGCGCGAAGCACCAGGTGAGTGACTGCTGGTCGAACGGATCGGCCTCGGTCAGCGCGTGCAATTCGCCCGTCTCGCGCGCCGCCTCCGCACCGAACACGTGCTCGACGCCGCCCGCCTCCAGGAGCTCGCCGGTCTCGCTGGCATCGATCACGATCGCCGCCTCGACCGCGACGTGCCGGCCGCTCGCCAGGTCGCGCAGCGTGACGCCGGTGATGCGATCGCCGTCACGCTCGGCCGAGACCAGCGCATGGCGGCGCAGCACCGCCAGGCGGCGATTGCTTTCGAACGGCGCCAGCAGATCGTCGATGACACGGACCGCCACGCGCGGCTCGTGGCAAAGCGTGCCGACATTGCCCATGCCGGGATTGAGCAGGCTGGCCGCGCGGGCCTGCTCGGAGAGCGGATAATGCCGCCGGTAGTAGTCGCGGATGCGCTGGCGCAGCGTGGCGTAGCTTTGCGAGCCGACGCCGAGCTCGATCCAGGGATGCTCGTCGAACGGCACGCCCTGCGCGGTGAGCTGGCCGCCCAGCCAGTCGAGCGCCTCCGCCAGGACAACGCGGCGACCGAGCCGCAGCGCAGCCAGGGTGGCGGCGATGCCGCCCAGGCCGCCGCCCAACACCAGGATGTCCGCCCTCAGTCCCGTCACCCGCAGTCCCGTCGCCGGCACGCCGTTCCTCCTCGCCCGTCGCGGCCTTGCTATGGCACAGTGACAAACTGTGCGAAATCTGATTATTCTGTGCGCAGAGCGCACAAACCAGAACTGGAGGAATGCATGACCGAGGCGCCGATTTCGGGAGCCACCGCCGTGCTGACGATCATCGGTCACCCGACGCGACAGGTCCGCTCGACCACGACGCTCAATGCCGGGCTGCGCCGCCGCGGCATCGACGCGGTGCTGGTGCCGGTCGATCTCGCGCCTGACGCGGTTCCCGTCTTCCTGCAGGCCTTGCGCGGCTGGCACAATGCGCCGGGCTGCATCGTCACCGTGCCGCACAAGTCGCAATGCGCCGGGCTGGTCGACGAGCTCACCGAGCGGGCGCGCCTGCTCGGCGCCGTGAACCTGGTGCGGCGCGGCGCCGACGGCCGGCTGAGCGGCGACATGATCGACGGCGTGGGCTTCATCGCCGCGCTCGGCGCCAACGGCTTCGAGGCACGCGGCAAGAGCGCCGTGGTGTTCGGCGCCGGTGCGGTCGGCCGCGCCCTGCTGCTGAGCCTCGGCGAGGTCGGCGTCAGCCGTCTCGCCTTCAGCGATCCTGACGCGGCGAACCGCACGGCGCTGGTGGATCTCGCGCGCCGGGCCGGCCTCGCCGATCGGGTGAGCACCGGTCCGATCGACGATCTCGGCGCCTTCGATCTCGCGGTGAACGCCAGCCCTGTCGGCATGAATGGCGAGGATCGCATGGCGTTCGATCCGACGCGCTTGCCGCGCCACGCGCTGGTGGCCGACGTCGTCACCAAGCCGGCCGAGACGCCGCTCCTGAAAGCGGCGACGGCGCACGGCTGCCGCGTGCAGACCGGCCTCCAGATGTCCGACGCCCAGTCGGTCATGCAGCTCCAGTTCTTCGATCTGCTGCCCGGCGAGAGAGCGTGAGGCGATATCTTCAGTCCCCTCCCCAGCTTCGCTGGGGAGGTGTCTCGGTAATCCGAGACGGAGGGGTCGGGAGCCTCAGTGGGGCTCTCGACCCCTCCGTCCGCGATTACGCGGACACCTCCCCAGTCGAGCTGGGGAGGACAGGAGATCCCTGAAGTGTCCACCCCCGACTCACGGCGCAGCCAGACCTTCGTCACTGCCTTCGCGCGCGGTCTCGGCCTGATCGAGGCGTTCGGGCCGGACTGCCGCAGCATGACGGTGGCCGAGGCCGCTGAGCGCGTCGGCCTCGATCGCGCGGTGACGCGCCGCCTGTTGCGCACCCTGGTCGATCTCGGCTTCGCGCGGCTGAATGGCAAGCAGTTCGAGCTCACCAGCAAGGTGTTGAAGCTGGGCTATTCCTATCTGGCGTCGGTCGGCCTCGACGCCAGCCTGAAACCCTATCTCGACGAGTTGTCGCAGACGATCGGCGAGACCGTGTCGGTGTCGGTGCTGGACGGCGCCGACGTGGTGTTCGTCGCCCGTGCCGACGTGCCGAGCCGGCGCCTGGCGTACGTCGTCGCCATGGGCATGCGCCTGCCCGCCTTCAGCTCGGCCTCCGGCCGCGTGCTGCTCGCCGGCCAGAGCGACGCGCACGTCCAGTCCCTGCTGGCAGCCACCACGATCCGGAAGCTGACGCGTCGCACCGTCACCAATCCGCGCGAGTTGCTGAGGCTGATCGCCAAGGTGCGCCGCGACGGCTATGGGCTCAACGTCGAGGAGCTCGAGGACGGGCTGATCGGCCTCTCGGTGCCGCTGCGAAATCGCGCCGGCGTGGTCGTGGCCTCGCTCAATGCCAACGCCAACACCCAGCGCACGACAAAGGAGCGCCTGCTCGGCAGGATCCTGCCCAGGCTCACCGGCGCCGCCTCGCGCATGTCTGAAGTCCTGCTTTGACAACTGCAGTGATCGGCTGGGCCGATCACTGCTGCCCGCCGCGACCCCGCCTGTTGTAGTTGAGCTCCTCGGCGGTCGGCTTCAGGCCGACGGCGACGCGATAGCCGGAGGCGTCGCCCGGGATGCGCAAGGTCAGCTCCTCCTGCGAGGCGCCGCGCGGGTTGCCGGCGTTGAGACGGAAATCGGCGGTGAACTCGGTACCCTGGGTGACCGCGCCGCTGGCGTCGAGCACGCGCACGAAATAGGGCACGCTCGTGGTTCCCGGGGCGACCGACGGACCGGCGGCAACCGAAATGCGCATCAGCAGGGTCACCGTGACCACACCGCGACGGGACTCGCACGACGTGCTGGCACCGGTCAGCGCCGCCTCGTAGGCGATGTCGCGCGGATCGCGGCCCGCGCCCTCGCGGAAGTGCGTCAGCCGATCGGCGTCCTGCACCGTGAGGGCGGCCGGACAATAGTACTGGCTCTCCGAGGAACCGCCGCAGCCGGCAAGCGCCATCGCCAGCCCGAGCGTCGCCGCCGCGGGAAAAGCACTCTTACGAATCGTCATGCCAGTGTCTTATGCGTTCCGTCGCACAGCGGCTTCTTGGCCGAATGCTTGCAGGCGCACAGCCAGAAATCGCCCGCCCGTTCCGGCGTGTACTTCATCGGCGCGAGGCCGCTGCCCTTGTGGCTGCCGTCGCAGAACGGCTGATTCCCGCTCTTGCCGCAGGCGCACCACCAATAGTCCTTGCCGGCCTCCAGCGTCACTTTCGCTGGCGCCTTGGCCGCGACAACCGGTTCGGTCATGTTGCTTTCCCCGTTGCGGCGGCTTTGTTACGGTGCCCCGCCTTTCCGTTCGCACAAGGGAGTCTAGGCAATGGTCCGCGCACCTGCAAGCGAGCGGACTGTCGCCGCCAAACGCCTCGTCATGGTCGCTGCGAAAAAGCCCATCAAGATCCTGCTGGCCAGTCCACGCGGCTTCTGTGCCGGCGTCGAGCGCGCCATCCAGATCGTCGAGCGCGCCCTCGAGCTCTACGGGCGGCCGGTCTATGTGCGCCACGAGATCGTCCACAATCGCTTCGTCGTCGAGACGCTGGAGACCAAGGGCGCGATCTTCGTCGAGGAGCTCGACCAGGTGCCCGACGAGCGTCCCGTGGTGTTCTCCGCCCACGGCGTGCCGAAGTCGGTGCCGGCCGAGGCGGACAGCCGCAAGCTGCTTTATCTCGACGCGACCTGTCCTCTTGTCTCCAAGGTCCATCGCGAGGCCGAGCGGCATTTCGACTCGGGCCGCACCATCATCCTGATCGGTCATGCCGGTCACCCCGAGGTGGTGGGCACGATGGGACAGCTGCCGGCCGGCGCCGTGCTGCTGGTCGAGGATGTCGGCCAGGTGGCGATGCTCGCCGTGCCGGATCCCCTCAATCTCGCCTATGCCACCCAGACCACGCTGTCGGTTGACGACACGGTCGCCATCGTGGCGGCGTTGCGCCGGCGCTTTCCTGCAATCCGCGGACCCAAGATGGAAGACATCTGCTACGCCACCACCAATCGTCAGGCGGCGGTCAAGGCGATCGCGCCGCGCTGCGATGCCCTGGTCGTGGTCGGCGCGCCCAACTCGTCGAACTCGCGGCGCCTCGTCGAGGTCGCGGCCAACAACGGCTGCGCGCGGTCGCGTCTCATCCAGCGCGCCAGTGACATGGACTGGGCATGGCTCGACGGCGCGCGCTGCCTCGGCATCACCGCCGGCGCATCGGCGCCGGAAACGCTGGTCGACGAGCTGATCGCCGCCTGCCGCGAACGCTACGAGCTCGAGATCGAGGAAGTGCGCATGGCCGAGGAGAGCGTGGTGTTCAAGCTGCCGCGCGCCCTGGTGGCCTGATGGCGGTCTACACGGAAGTCAGCGACACCGAGCTCGAGGCCTTTCTTGCGGAGTACGACATCGGCGACGCCGATGCGCTGAAGGGCGTGGCCGAAGGCGTCGAGAACTCGAACTACCTGCTGACCACCTCCCGGGGCCAGTACTTCCTGACGCTCTACGAGAAGCGCGTCGATCCGAACGACCTGCCGTTCTTCCTCGGCCTGCTCGACCATCTCGCCGCGCGAGGCATAAACTGTCCCCAGCCGATCCACGGCCGCGACGGCAAGGCCTATCGCCCGCTGGCCGGCCGGCCGGCCGCGATCACAACTTTCCTGCACGGCCTGTCGCCGCGCCGCATCGAGGTGCGCCACTGCGCGCCGGTCGGCGAGGCGCTGGCCGGCCTGCATCTGGCCGGCCAGGACTTCGCCCTGAGGCGGCCCAACGCGCTGTCGGTCGCCGGCTGGCGGCCGCTGTTCGACGGCGCGCGCCGCCACATCGACAATGCGCTGGCCGCCGAGCTGCAGGCCGAGCTCGACTTCTTCGAGGCGAGCTGGCCGGCCGGCCTGCCGTCGGGCGTGATCCATGCCGACCTGTTCAGCGACAACGTCTTCTTCCTGCACGACAAGCTGTCGGGGCTGATCGACTTCTACTTCGCCTGCAACGACTCGTTCGCCTACGATGTCTCGGTCTGCCTCAACGCCTGGTGCTTCGAGCCCGATCGCGCCTTCAACGCCACCAAGGCGCGCGCCCTGCTGCAGGGCTACTGCCGGGTCCGTCCGCTGTCCGACCGCGAGCGCGAGCTGCTGCCCCTGCTGGCGCGCGGCTCGGCCCTGCGCTTCCTGATGACCCGGCTGTACGACTGGGTGCACACGCCGGCCGATGCCCTGGTGAAGCGCAAGGATCCGCAGGAATATCTCGCCCGGCTGCGCTTCCATCGCGCCGCGGCGACGATCGCGGATTACGGCCTGTGAGCGACGCCCCATGAGCGACGCCAAGGTCGAGATCTTCACCGACGGCGCGTGCAGCGGCAATCCGGGCCCCGGCGGCTGGGGCGCCATCCTGCGCTTCGGCGAGCGCGAGCGCGAGCTCTCCGGGGCCGAGCCCGCGACGACCAACAACCGCATGGAGCTGATGGCCGCCATCGCCGCGCTCGAGACGTTGAAGCGGCCCTGCACGGTGCACCTGACGACCGACAGCAACTACGTGCGCGACGGCGTCACCAAATGGATCCACGGCTGGAAACGGAACGGCTGGCGCACCGCCGACAAGAAGCCGGTGAAGAACATGGAGCTGTGGCAGCGCCTCGACGCCGCCCGCGCCAACCACGAGGTCCACTGGCACTGGGTCAAAGGCCACAGCGGCCATCCCGAGAACGAACGCGCCGACCAGCTCGCCCGCGACGCGATCCGGAGGATACGGTAGGCTCGCCGCGCACGGAGGCTTGCGCTATTCTTCTCCCGGAAACTGCTACTCGCTCGACGCAAGTTCACTTATTGGCGGGGAAGAACCTCAGACGAGGTTCATGAAGGGCCGAGAAGTTCCTTTCCGTCTCAGCAGGGCAGCCCGACGGAGAGGAAGAGCTGTGTCCACTCCGCCGTCGATCAAACCTTGGCTTCTGTTCGCTCAAAGCACATAGCATCCCGAAAGGCAGGCCAGATAGCAACGAAGGGTGGTCTTTCGGCGCACTCGTCTGCTATTATGGATTGCATTTGCGGGAGCGAGTGAACGGTCCACAGCCCTTCCAATCGCCTCCCGTGATTGGCGAGTTGCTCAAATCGGGGGGATGAGCATGACAAACGATATTGGCAATGCATCGGAAGAGCAGCAGCGTGCAATGGAGTTTGGCTTCGGCGCACCCACTGTCGCCCGCGCAGTCAAATGCATCAGGGACGCCCCGATAGCCTCAGAATCCTTTCGGGAGTTTCTGTTGGATCGGGTGACTACTGACGCAACCGTGACCATGGTCGCCCCCAAATACGCATTACTCGTAGAAATGCTGAACGACCGGTTCTCTGCGACCAACATTGACGCCACCGCGAAAGCGTTTCGGCAAAAGTTTGGTAGTAAGCTCGACGGTTACGTATTCAGCGGGTTCGTTGCCGATGAGAAGGAAGACGCCAGCAATGGTTGGATCGACAAGCCTTCTGAATTTCGCGCTGATGCCAAGAGCTTTGCGCCCGAAGACGTCCGCGAATTCGAGCGCAAGATCAAAGAGAATCTTTCCGAGGGTAACACACCTTCTCCAATTCATTTCCAAATCTGGATCGCCCCAACTCCCGACAAGCTATCCCACATGCACATCAATCCAAGCGAGACGGATCCGAAAAAGTGGGAATGCGCAGTAGTCTGTCATTACGATCCTTGATCGCCTACAGGCGAGGACTGCCATGGACCGAGGTCAGCTCGATGACCGAAGCAGGCTTGAGGTTCCGTCGCGCTGTCCGATCTGCCAATCATACGTACGTGACGTTGACAATTTCTGCTCAAACTGCGGTTCTCGCCTCCCTCAGATCAAGGCAACCATTCCACGAAGACGCCCGCTACGACCGCCAATTCGCGACATTCTGTCGGCTCAAGCTGCCGCAGATCCGTTCGCTCACGAATACGAACGAAAGTACGTAACCGTTCTGTTCGCCGACTTGGTTGGCTCGACGGCACTGATTGACAGGCTCGATCCGGAGGACGCATGGGATCGGCTAGCACCCGCTCTAGCTGCCATGCGGCGAGCCATCGCCCGTTACGGTGGGACTTTTTGCAAGGAGCAAGGCGACGGCGCCATGGCCATCTTCGGCGCCCCGGACGCGGACGACAATCACGCTCAACTTGCCTGCCTGGCCGCCCTTGAGATCGTACAGGCATTGAGCCTGCGGCCGCCGTTTGCCGGTCGGGCCGGCCTGCATTCAGGCGAAGTGATGGTCCGGCCGGTAGCAACGGACTTTTCTGTGGTCTACGATGCCGTTGGCGCGAACGTACATTTGGCCAGCCGACTCGAGTCGCTGGCCGTGCCCGGATCGGTGCTAGTATCGGGTGCGACGCACGCACTCGTGTCAGCGTATTTCAACTTTGGACCATCGCGCACACAAACGCCAAAAGGCCTTTCCCAGCCGGTCGAAGTCTACGAAATCGTCAGCCGACGCGCCATTTCGCGGTGGTTGGCGCGAAGCAACAAGGGCCTCAGCCCTTTCGTTGGCCGCGCTGCCGAGCTTGCTGCATTGCGGCGCTGTGCCGCGCAAGTAGCCAGCCGCGAATGCAAGATCATGACCTTGGTCGCTGGTCCGGGTGCCGGAAAATCCCGCTTGGCACGCGAGTTCATGGACGAGCTGTTGGACGCGAACTGGTCGCTCGTCGAGACAGAATGCGATTCGACCGACCTGCACACTCCGTTCAGCGTACTGAGCAGACTCGTGTGCGCAGCATTGGAGCTTACGCCGTCAGCCGACCGGGATGTTCTCTCTAGGGCTCTCGAAGCAGCAAAGGAGAGGATAGCCACCCCACCCGATTTCTTCCTCGAAGCAGTCAAGACGATTCTCAACTTGCCAATCGACGAACCGACATGGAGAGAGCTGGAGCCCTCATTTCGCCGTCGGTGCATTGGCAATGCCGTAATAAGCATTGTCGAGAATTGCGCGATTGCCGGCCCAACTGCCGTCCTCGTCGAAGACCTTCAATGGATGGATTCGGAGTCGGTCACCGTTTTGAACGAAGTGACAAAAGGCACTGCCATACAGTCGATCTTCTTCCTGGCGACGACTCGTCCAGAACGCCCAGCATTGTGGCTGAATCATCCGACAGCCAGCGATCTCGTGCTTCCTGCCCTCGAACCTACATCGTTGCAACTCTTGTTCGATTCGCTTGTCGGTCGCGACGTCAGCCTTGCCGCGCTGAGACAGCGAATTGTGGCGCAAACTGGCGGCATACCCCTGTTCCTCGAGGAAGTTGTGCGAAGTCTGGTCGAATCGTCGGCACTGGTTGGCGAACCCGGCGCTTTCCAATTGGCAGCGGATCTCAAGACGATCGCCATCCCTTCGACTGTCCAAGCAATCATTGGCGCACGTATTGATCGTTTGCCCGCTATCGCCAAACGGTTGCTGCAGCTCGCCGCCGTCGTCGGGGAGCGTGTTACTCTACCCCTGCTGCTCGCGATGGATGGGCGCTCGGAGCTTGCCGTGCGCGACACTTTGAACGCGCTCGCCTCGGCCGAGCTCCTGTGTCTGGCCGACGACGAGGTCGATGTAGAGTTCCCTCACGATCTGGTGCGCGAGGTCGCCTACGACGCGCTGGTGCGGGACCAAAGGCGACTGATGCACGGCAAGGCGCTGAAGGCGATATTGGATGTGTCTCCCAGCAACGCTGACGACTATGCCGAAACTCTGTCGCATCACGCCATGGAGGCGCAACAGTGGTCGCAGGTAGTGCGGTTTTCCAGTATCGCCGGAACACGCGGGCTCGAGCGCGCCACCTATCACGACGCCGCCAAGTTCTTGAGGTTGGCGATTGAAGCAGTCGACCACCTGCCGCCAAGCCACGCTGTCATTGAGGCATCAATTGACCTGCGGCTGCAGCTTCGAGCGGTCTTTGCCGCAACATCGCAGCTGGCGGCCTGGATCGACTATGCAAAGGAGGCGGAGAGTATTGCCGCAATGATCGGCGACGAGCGACGTCGCCTGACGTCGATAGTGCTGCGGGCCGCCGCATTGACGTTTGCCGGTTCGCCCCTCGATGCAATCGCAATTTGCGAACCCGCGTTGACGGGTGCACTCCGTCTCGATTCCGAGCCGCTGCGCATCCTGACTGAGTATACGCTCGGTCAGGCATACTATGCCGCCGGGGACTTCCGCAACGCCGCACGCGTCTTGTCGGATCCCTGCGAGCGGTTGCGCGGAGAAAAAGCATACGTCCGCTTCGGCACACCGGGAACTACTCGTGTAATGTTTCTCAGTATGCTCGCAATCAGCCACGCGTCACTGGGCGCTTTCGTGCAGGCACACCAAGCGGTTGGTGAAGCGGAGTGCAGCGCCCAGCAGACAGGTCGCGCCTACGATCTTGTATCTGCGGGCTATGCTGGCGGTTTGACCAATCTCTATCAGGGCCATATCACTTTAGCGATCACTCTCCTCCAAGGGGCTCTCTCCCTTTGCCACACTCACCTTATTGACATCTACGTACCAGTGGTAGCCGGCCAGCTCGGTTGTGGCTTGGCAATGGCTGGACGCTACGAGGAGTCGGCATTGCTTCTGCGGCAGACCGTCGCCAAAGCCCAGACGCTCGGCCAGGGACCTAGTGCCACCGCCGCCACGGCTTACCTCGCTCTTGCCATGTCTGGACTAGGGTACATTCGAGAAGGGATCGAACTGGCACAATCAGCAATCCAAACGGCTAGATTGAATGGTTACCGAGGTGTCGAATTGATGGGTTTGCGTGCGATCTGCGTCAACATCATGAAGGCAGATCATGCAGATCAGTACGATCTAGATGAATTGCTGGAGGCACTAAAGAATCTCGCTGTGGAGCTTGGCGCACAACCGACGCTCGTTCATACCTACGCGCTTCTCGAGCTGCGAGAGCGGCGGCGCAATCACGAAGAGAACGCAAGCGCCGCTTGGACACAGATGTCAGAGCTAATTCGCCAACTGAACATGGTGTTTGTCGGGCCTTTCCAGATACCCGCGCAGGATAGGAAATCAACAGCGTTTGTGCCTTCCGCAACCAAAGCAATCGATAGCCCTTGAGGAGCAGCAATGCATCGGCACGCCCTGCAACTTCGCGCCCTGTCGCTCTTCGAGAACCTGTCTCCTGAGAAGTTGTCCCGCATTGCAGATTTGTGTGCGTTTCACAGCTATGGCGAGAGCGAGCAAATTGTCGGTGAGCACGAAAGAACCAACGACGTCTTCTTCGTCCTTACCGGCACTGTTCGCGTCAAAAGTTATTCGTCATCGGGACGAGAGGTTATTTTCGACAACATTTCTGCTGGAACAGTCTTTGGAGAATTTTCTGCGGTCGACCATCGTCCACGGTCAGCCACCGTCATCGCGTCGACCGACTGTGTGGTAGCCCGTTTGGCTTCTACTAGATTTCTCAAGATCCTAGAAGAGAATTCCAGCATTGCCATTCAATTGATTGAGCTTCTGGTACTCAAGGTTAGGGCAATGTCCGAGCGTGTCTTCGAGATCAGCGCGCTCCCGGTCAGAGAGCGAGTTCGACGGGAATTGGTACGCCTCGCCGCGAGTGGCATCATTGTCGGAACAAGCGTCGTGATTCGTCGAGCGCCAACGCACTATGAGATCGCCTCGCGAATTGGATCGCATCGTGAAGCTGTGACGCGCGAGCTCAGCCAGTTGAAGGCCGAGCGGCTCATCGAAGTCAGGCTCCGCGAGATCCGCATTGTCGACTTCGAGCGATTCAAGGTTGACGCTGCACAATCGTATTGATCACCGGCGCACGAGGATCATCGTCACTAAAGACGGTCAAGCGTAGCAGCTCTTCGCCTTCCATCGGTGCAAGCATCGCATGACGGCAAGGCCGCTGTTTGACGTGATCCGAGTGGGATTTCTCACATCTTTCCCAATCGTCAATAGGTAGCTTGTTGGTGCGGTCGCTGCAGGCGTCAGATTGTCTGAAGCCATTCTCTACAATTTATCGGCCGCCTGACACACGATGAGGTTTGACATGCCACATGTACGAAGTGTGACCGAGGTCAAAGTTTACCAACCGAAGACCGATGTTCTTCCAAGGTTGATCTCAATAACCGCATTGGGAACGGTGCCGACTTCGGGCTGGACGCATATCCGACTGTCGCCACGATTCTACGCCGTGGAGCCGAGCGATGGGATTTGGGATTTTGATCTGATTGGAGATGAACCAATCGGAATTGTCCTGCAGGTAATTGTTCCCGTCTCCGCCCACACGGTTGTCCACGCTCCCCGCTGGTTCAAGGGAGTCCGAGTGCACGCCCAGACAAACTCTATCGAAGCGCCCCCCGAGACGGTACCGGCTGGCACAACCGAATTCCGACTTAGTGAGCCCAAATTGGCGGGACACGTCATCGTCAAGCGCGATTTGGCGTCCTACGACGACAGCATCCAGCCGACCGGGGGTACCAAATTCGACCCTTGGCCGCATTTCGAGATGAAGAAACTCCACCATAATCTCGTGCTGATTATCGAAGGTCCTGATGAGGCACAGATCAAGGATTGCGTTGCAAAGGCAATAGCGGCGGGACTTATCGCGGCTATTGTCGCAGCTTGCGTTACGCTCGGTGCCGCTCTGCCTACGGCGACTGCAGCCTTGATCAAGGTTCTGACCGCCTGCCTGGGCCGTGGGTTCACTGTGAAGATCGAGGATCAATCCCACTGGGAATACTGGTGGACCTGATTTGCTACCGGCTACTGCTCAAGCCGGGACAGGGCGCCGCTCACCGGGTGCCCTGTCGCCCTAGGGTGCGCGATAGTCCGAAGCTTCGATGAGGCTTCGCAGTACGCTCAGCTCTTCTTCGCCTGCGCCGGCACCGGCTTCTTCTCGGTGGGCTTCTCGTACACCAGGTCGAAGCCCTCGCGCGCGCCGTCGCAGGGATTGTCGCCCTCGGCGAGACGCCAGACCTGCGATTTGCCGGAGCGCTTGAAGTTGAGCAGGCCGCCGACCTTGCAGGGCGTGCCCTTCTCGACCTTGGCGACACGGAAGGCGACCTCGCCGCGGATCTGCACCACGCCGGGCGCGATGCGCTCGACGACGCCGTCGATCGCGGCCCAGTCGCCCTCGGTGCCGGGCGCGACGCTGTCGATGCGGCCCTTCACCATCCACACGGCGCCCTGCTTGGTGACGGTGACGTCGCCCGGTTTGGCGCCCTTGATCTTGGCGTGGCGACCCCAGACGATGCGACGCGCGTCGGTGAAAAGCTGCGCCTCGGCGTCGGAGGTGATCTCGGTGCGCTCGATCTTGGGGACGTTGGCCGGCAGCGGCGAGCTCAGGCCGGAGGTCGACGCACCCTGCTGGATGGACGGTGCCTGCTGCGGCGGCGGCGCCGGATAATAGGAAGACGGCGGCTGCGGTTCCTTGGGCGACGGCGCCTGGGCGAAGGCGGCAACCGATGCGAGCAGGGCGGCGACCAGGGTTCCGATCGCGAGGGGGCTTCGATTCATTATGCTTGGCTCCTACATCATGCACGCCGCGCGCGCTACCGGTTGCCGCCAGGTTTCGGTGGAGGAGCCGGCGCCGATGGCTGAGCGCCGGGTGGCTCGCCGCGCTTGCCGGCCTCGGCCCGCCGCGCCGCCTTCGAATCGGGCGGCACCAGGCGCAGGACGCTGTCGAAATCGGCGATGGCCTGGGCGCGTTCGCCGCGGGCGAGATGGGCAAAGCCGCGCTCGAGCAGCGCTTCGGAATGGTCCGACGCGATCTTGAGCGCCCGGTTGGCATCGTCGAGCGCACGCGTCGGGTTGCCGGCATTGCGCCACGCCGCGGCACGCAGCACCAGGATCTCGACGTCGTTGGGCCGGAGCCGGAGCGCCTGGTCGAGATCCGAGATCGCGCGCGGCCAGGCCTGCATGGCGGCGTAGCTGAGGGCGCGCTCCAGCCACAGATCGGCGTCGTGGCCGTTGAGCTCGAGCGCCCGGCCCTGGGCCTCGGCGGCCTTCTCCGCGCCGCCCACCTCCATGTAGGCCTGTCCCGCTTGCGCCCACAATTCGGCGCGCACGCGCGGACGGTCCTGCCCCATGTCGCGCGCGATCGCCTCGAACTGCGCCGCCGCCTGGACGTAGCGGCCAGCCTGGAACATCGCCACCGCCACGCAATGTCGCGCCGCCAGGCCGCCGCCGTCGGCATGCCACTTCTCGGCCATCGGCAACGCCTTCAGGGGATCGCTGCGCGCCTGCTTGAGGCAGGCGTCATAACGCTTGGTATGGTCGGCTGCCGGATTGAGCGGAGTCTCGAACTTCTGCGCGGCCGCCGGCGCCGCGGCCATCAGCATCGGCAGCAGGGGGAACGCCAGGCGAGACCACAACATTCTTGAAAAGAACCGCGCCGCGATGATCCTGACAAGATGACACGACGTCTTTTCATTCTCGGCCTGGGCTTCAGCGGCCTTGAAATCGCCAGACTCGCCAAGGCGCAGGGCTGGGCTGTGGCGGGAACCTGCACCACCGCCGACAAGGCGTCACGGCTGGCTGCCGAGGGCATCGAGTCGCACCTGTTCGACGGTACGCGGAGCCTCGATGAACCGTCGACCGGCGAGGCGACGCATATCCTCTGCACCATTGCGCCGGGCGCCACGGGCGATCCCGCCGTGGCCCACTGCGCGCCCCTGCTGCGCCGGGCGCGCTGGCTGGGCTATCTCTCGACCACGGGCGTCTATGGCGATCGCGACGGCGGCTGGGTCGACGAGGAGACGCCGGCGCGGCCGAGCCTGCCGCGCAGCATCGCCCGGCTTGCCGCCGAGCGCGCTTGGCAGGCGCTCGCTCTCGAAGCGGGCATTCCGCTCGACATCTTCCGGCTGCCCGGAATCTACGGCCCCGGGCGCAGCGCGCTCGACCAGGTGAAGGCGGGAACGGCGCGGCGCATCGACAAGCCCGGCCAGCTGTTCTCGCGCATCCATGTCGCCGACATCGCCGGCACGGTGCTGGCCGCACTCGGCCGGCCGCACGAGGCGGGCGCCTACAATGTCGCCGACGATCTGCCGGCGCCGACCAGCGAGGTCGTCGCTTTCGCCTGTGAACTGCTGGGCAAGCCGGTGCCGCCGCTGATTCCTTGGGCAGAGATCGAGCCGACGATGAGCGCGATGGCGCGCTCGTTCTATGCCGAGAGCCGGCGTGTGCGGAACGACCGCATCAAGCAGGCACTCGGCGTCATCTTGCGCTATCCGACCTATCGCGAAGGCCTCACCGCGATTGCGGCAGCAGATCCTCGACCGTCGCAATGAGGCGCGCGATGTCGGCGGGCGTGCTCAGCCGGTGGTCGCCGCCCTTGACCAGGGTCGTCACCACCTCGGGCGCGGCGAGATGCTCGGCGATCTGCAGCGAGTACTGCCACGCCACGTCGGGGTCGCTCTGGCCATGCAGCAGGCGCACCGGGCAGGGCAGCGCCAGCGGCTTGTCGAGCAGGAGGTGAGCGCGCCCCTCCTCGATCAGCCTCCAGGTGAAGACCGAGGGTTCCGGCGAATATTGCGACGGCCGCTCGAGCCGGCCCTCGCGCTCCAGCATCGCGCGGTCCGCTGGCGACAATCCCCGGAGCAGCATGCGCTCCGTGAAATCCGGCGCCGCGGCGATCAGCACCAGGCCGGCCAGCCGCTCGGGCCGGGCGCGCGCGGCGAGCAGCGACAGCCAGCCGCCCATGCTCGAGCCCACGAGGATCAACCGGCCGGTTGTCAGCGTGTCGAGCGCGGCCAGCGAATCGTCGAGCCAGCGACCGATCGTGCCGTCCTCGAAGCGGCCCGACGATTGGCCGTGGCCGAGATAGTCGAAGCGCAGGAAGGCACGCCCCGTGCGCTTCGCCCAGGCCTCGAGCGCCACCGCCTTGGTGCCGGTCATGTCGGAGCGGAAGCCGCCCAGGAACACCACCGTCGGCTCGCGTCCCGCGGTCCGCACGTAGGCCACGCTGTTGCCGTCCGGCCGCTGCAATCGTTCGACGCTATCGATCCCGGTCATGGTTCCACCCGTTATTCATGCTCCTCTCGCGCGAAAGGGCAGAGCTACCGCCAATACCACTTTCTCCGTCATCCCGAGCGCAGCCGCCCGGAGGGCGGCGCAGTCGAGGGACCTTTCTTGTCGACGCCGCAAGAAAGGTCCCTCCACTTCGCTCGCTAACGGCACTTGCTCCGCAAGTGCCTGACTCGGCTCCGGTCGGGATGACGGTGTTTTTGCCAAATGTGACAGCGTTTTTGCCAAATGTGACAGCCCTGCCCTAGCGGACGAAGAGATCCAAGCTGTGTCAACACGGCCGCAAGACCGGGATGACATCAGGATCGTGTTGGCTATGGTGCGCCAACCCTTAGCCATCCCCCTCGACAAGAACAATCACCGTGTCCCCTCCGACGCTTCTGCAAATCGTTCCGTCTCTCGCCGGCGGCGGCATCGCACGCGCCACCATCGAAACCGCGCAGGCCGTGATCGCATCAGGCGGCTCCGCCATCGTCGCTTCGCCGGGCGGCGCGCTGCTGCCCGAGCTGCTGCGCCACCGCGCCGCCCACCTCGAGCTGCCCGAGGCCGGCCATCCGCTGTGGACCAGGCTCACCGTGCCGCGCAAGCTGATCGGCAGCCTGCGCGAGGCGCGCGTCTCGCTCATCCAGTCGCGCTCGCCCGCCACCGCGTGGGTGGCGCAAGCTCTTGCTGCCAAGCTGGACGTCCCATGGATCGCCACCCTGCAGGCGCCGTTCCTCGCCAGCCGGATGCTCGACCGTCTGATCGAGAGCCGCCAGGCGCGCGCCGATGCCGTCATCGCCGTATCCGACCATGTCGCGCGCGACGCCGTGCAGCGTTTCCCCGGAATCGATGGCCGGCTCGAGACCATCCCGCCCGGCGTCAATTTCGACCGCTTCGATCCGGCGATGGTGCGCGCCGACCGGGTGATCCGCCTGGCCAGCGAGCTGCGCGTGCCCGACGGCGCCCTGCTGATCCTCTGCCCGGCGCGCTTCGGCGACGATCACGGCCAGAAGCTGCTGGTCGACGCGGTCAAGCGGTTGGGGCGCGACGACGTGTTCTGCCTGCTGCTCGGCTCGTCGGATGGCCCCACGCCGTTCGAGAGAGAGCTCGAGCGGGCGATCGAGGCAGCCGAGCTGAACGGCCGCGTCCAGATCGGCCCCTATGTCGAGGACATGCCGGCGGCCTACATGCTGGCCGACGTCGTGGTGTCGACCGGTGGCGCCCGCCAGGGCTTCAGCCGCACCCTGGTCGAGGCGCAGGCGATGGGCCGGCCGGTGGTGGTCGAGGATGGCGGCGGCGGCGCCGAGACGGTGCGCGCCGGCGTCACCGGCTGGCTGGCCGCCTCGGGCGATGCCTCGGCGCTGGCCGAGGCGCTGAACGGCGCCCTGTCGCTGTCGCTCGAGCGCCGCGCCGAGCTGGCGCGCGCCGCCCAGGAGCACGTGCGCGGGCTGTACGCCTTGCCGCACTCCAACCAGCGCCTGCTGGCGCTGTATGAGCGGCTGGGCGGTGAGTGAGAGCGGCTCCTCTCATTCCTCGTCCCCAGCTTCGCTGCGGTTGGCATTTTGGCCGCAAGCGGCCAAAAGCCTGAGGTGTCGCCGTCTTACGACGACGGAGCGGTCTTGAGTCTCAGTGGGGCTTTCGACCTTTCCGGCGCCCCCTGAGCGGATCGACGGCGGCATTGTTGGCGGCGGCTGATTGGGCCACGCTGGCTGCTCGGCCCGCATGGCCAAGTCCAAGGCAGCCTGCAAGCTCGACGGCCGGTTCTACCGGGTCGCAGCCAACCAAGAGGACGTGATGAAGATCGATTTTAGCGGCAAGAAGGCGATCGTCTGCGGCGGCAGCCGCGGCATCGGCAAGGCGATTGCGGTGGGCTTCGCGGCCTGCGGCGGCGACGTCTCGATCTGCGCCCGCGACCCCAAGGTGCTGGAGGAGGCCCGGGCGGAGATCGCCAGGCACGGCCACAAGGCGCATGCCGGCAGCGCCGACTTGGCCAAGGGCGACGCCGTGCGCGGCTACGTGCGCGACGCCGTGGCAGCGCTGGGCGGCGTCGACCTGCTGGTCAACAATGCCTCGGCGTTCGGCGGATCGGACGACGACAAGGGATGGAGCAGCAGCCTGGCGATCGACATGATGGCGATCGTGCATGCGACCCAGGAAGCGCTTCCGGCGCTCAAGCAATCCCAGGGCAACGTGATCAACATCTCGTCGATCGCCGCGCTGCATCCGGCGGCGCGCCAGCCGCCCTACGGCGCCATCAAGGCGGCGGTGATCCACTACACCATCACCCAGGCCGCGATGTACGCCAAGGATCGCGTGCGGGTGAATTGCATCGCGCCCGGCTCGATCGAGTTCCCCGACGGCGTCTGGGACCGGCGCAAGACGGAGAATCCCACGCTGTACAACGCCACGCTGGCGTCGATCCCGTTCGGCCGCATGGGCTACGCCGAGGAAGTCGCCAACGTCGCCCTGTTCCTCGCCTCGCCGTTTGCCTCCTGGGTGACCGGCCAGGCGATCGCGGTGGCCGGCGGGCAGGGATTGTAACGTCCGATCACAGCAGCGGCGTGTCGGACTCCAGGCCGAGCAGGACGCGGCCGGTCGATTCCATCACCCGCGGATTGACGCCGATATGCTGGGTGATGGCGTGCACGTCGCGGAACGCCCGCTCGAGAGGGCAGGTCGTGTAGAGGGCGGTCGCGCCCGCGGCGCCATACATGAGATCGACGGCCTGAGCGGCATTGGCGACGGCATGCGATGCCGCCAGCCGGGCCTGGGCGCGCGCCTGCATCGTCACGCCGCGACCGTCGAGCAGCGCGCTCCAGAGCTGCTGCAGGCTGTCGAGCAGATAGAGCCGCGCCGAGCGCACCAGCGATTCGGCCTGCGACACCCGCAGCTGGGCGCCATGGTTCTCGCGCAGGGATTGGCTGGTGCGTTGCGGCACCTTCTCGCTAGCGATCTCGATCAGCGTCTCGATGGCATTGCAGGCGATGCCGAGCGCCATCGCGCCGAGGCCGGGAATGACCTTGGAGAAGGGCGGGATGCGATAGCGCGGATCGGCCAGGACGTAGGGATCGGTGAACGACGCGGTATGGCCCTGCGGCACGAAGCGATCGTCGACCACGACATCGTGGCTGCCGGTGCCGCGCAGCCCGCTGACGGTCCACGTATCGATGATCCGGCACTCGCTCGCCGGCACCAGCATGAACCTGGTCTCGGGCGCGCCGGCCGCGGTGAGGCGTGGCTTGTCACCGTCGTGGACGACGGCGAGAAGCACCAGCCATGACGCCAGGTGGCAGCCGCTCACCAGTGCCCAGCGGCCGCTCACCCGGTAGCCGCCCTCGACGAGGCGAGCGCGCCCCGAGGCGCGCGTGCTGTTGGCCGTGATGATCGCCGGCGCGGCATGAATGGTTCGCGCCGTCTCCGCCGGCAGCTGCGCCGTCACCCAATGAGTATTGCCGTTCCACACGCACCAGGCGACCGAGGCGTCGGCGCGCGCCAGCTCCTCGAACACCGCCATCGCCTGCATCGGCGTGAGATCGACCCCGCCATAGGCTTGCGGCAGGAAGATGCCAAAGAAGCCCGCCTCGGCGAGGTCGCGCGCGAGCGCGTCGGGCAACCGGCGCAGCGCCTCGCTGCGGTCGCGCTCGGCGAGCAGGCGCGGCCGCCACGATCGGGCCGCCTCGAGGAGGGCGGAGCTCGTGCCGTAGCCCGTCATGGCCGCACGATGCCGCAGGCTTCTAGCGGCGGCGGCAATCCAGGATGACCGATTGGCCCGATGCCTCGGCGCCGGCCGAGGCATAGCGTTCGGCGTCGCCGTCGCGGCAGATGTAGCGCGCGCGATAATCCTTGCCGCAGCCCGGGCTGGGATCGCCGATCTGGCGATAGTCGATGCGATAGACGCAATAGTCGCGGCCCTGGCAGTTGCGCACCAGATCGTCGGTCACGTTGGCGCCGCGCTGACCGCGGCAATTGCTCCCGTAGACCGCGCCCAGCACGCGGATCGACATGGCTGTGCCGTAGTTCGGGCGATTCGGATCCTGGTAGCGCTGATCGGGCTGCTGCGGGTTGATCTGGATGGACCCGCCGGTTCCCGGCAGAGGGATGCTGATTTGTGCAGCCGCCGGCATGGCACAGGCGGGCAATAGAAAAACGGCCCATTGCGCAAGCTTCATGGCGGCCCCCCGCTTTGTTGCGAAACTATTGCGCACCTGCGGGAGGCCGGCAAGTCGGGCAGCGACTGTCGGGTCACGCGACGCGGCGCTGCCCGGGTGCCGACGGCCGGGAGATATGCGGCAGGGTCGGTGGCACCATTCAGCGCGTTGGATTATTTTGCGACCATACGTCTGTTGCGGCGCGCCGCTGTCTGCTGATGCCGGCCGTCGCGTTTATTTGAGTTACCGGACTATCCCAGCCGTCCTCGGCTGCCATCGCATTTTCCGACGGCAGGCCCTGGACATCCAGGGAGACAAGGCATCGCTGCCTGGCCGTTGCCGATCCGGCGCGCGCCAAGGTTCTCGAGGAGATCGACATGCCGATCACGCGCCGCATTTACGTCAGCCTGCCGGCCGACCCCTGGCTGCCGGACAACCTCAACCGGCTCAAGTGGGGAATCGTCGACGAGATCGAGAAGCTGGGCTATTGCGCCGAGATCTTCACCAACCCGAGGGGAAAGCTCACGCTGGCCTCGGCCAAGTCCTGGCATCCGCGCGATGCCGACGAGGTTGCGCGGCGCTGCGTCGGCTGCGCCATCCTGGGCATGCCGCGCTGGACCTTCAACGATTCGCGCGGCGCGCCTGTCCTGCTTCCCACCGAGTTCAATCATTACGAAGGAGCGCTCGCGCACACGCTGGGGCTGCCCGTCCTCGTCCTGGTGCACCGCGATGTCAGGCGACGGGTGGTGTTCGACATGAACTTCGCGGGCTATGTCGGGATTTTCGAGGCAGCCGCCGACGTCGACTGGCTGCACACCGATGAATTCCGCGTGCCGTTCGGCTACTGGGTCGATCGGCTGCAGCAGCGGCGCGATGTCTTTCTCGGCTACTGCAGCACCTCGAGCGCCATCGCCGCCGAGGTCAAGATCCATCTGCAGGCCCTCGGCGCCCACGTGCTGGACTGGCAGACCGATTTCATCCCGGGCCGCTCCATCCTGGAGCAGATCGAGCATGCCGCGGCGCGGTCGATTGCCGGCGTGTTCCTGTTCACCAAGGACGACGACCTCGCTGTCGAGAGCCCCAGCGCGGTTGCCGTGCCGCGCGACAACGTCGTTTTCGAAGCCGGCTATTTCATCGGCCTCAAGGGCAAGCAGAACGTCCTGATCATCCGCGAGTCCGGCTCGAAGATGCCGGCCGACCTCGGCGGCGACGTTTACGCCGCCCTGCCCGATCGGTCGTCGATCACGCCGATCAAGCGCAGCCTGGCGTCCTTCCTCGACGCGATTTGACGACGGGACACGGCGCGAGTGGAACCCAAAACCCGCGAGCTGCCCTCGCCTTTCGTCCACTCCAGGCAGTAGCATCGGCCGATGCCCGCTCCAGGTTCACCGGCGGGCCGAGCAACGAGTTGGAAGCCCTGGCGCTGGTGCGCCGCCGTGCTCGGCGCCGCGGCCCTCGCAGCTCTGGCCGCCCTGACCCTGTTGCCAATTGCACCAGGCAACGGCTGGCCCGTGAACCACGAAGGCAACAGCTTCTACCTGCGCACGCTGGTCTACGCCGAACACCTGAAGCTGGGGGACTGGTTTCCCATATGGTCGTCGACGGACAATGATGGATTCGGCTCGGCGCAGCCCTTGCTGTACCACAAGCTGTTCTACCTGCTTTCGGGGGCGCTCTATATATGGGGTCTCGTTCGGGCTTCTGGGACTGGTCATGTTCTACGTCCTGATGCGCTGGCGCGGGCCGCACGGGGCTTGGCCCGTTCTCGCCGTCGGCATCTCCGTCGTCTTCACCGTGAGCGGCCTCGAGCTCGGTATCGCGACCTATCCTCACTACGAAGTCCTGGCGCCGGGCCTGGCCGTGCTCGCCCTGGCGCTCCTGGTCGAACGGCGCCTACTGCCGGCGTGGATGGTTGGCGTGGTGGCGTTGGCGGTCCGCGAGGACATCGGATTTCACATCGTTGCGATCCTGGGCCTGTTCCTTGTCGTCGAGTTTGTCCGCACGGGATCCGTCGGCTCCCAGCGTCACGTCTTGGTGTTTGCAGCAGCTTGCTTCGCCTACAGCATCGCAGCGATCGTCTGCCAACAGCTGTTCTTCGCCACGACCGATACCTTCCGGCTCGTCTATGCCGGCAACGACTGGTTTGGCCATCTGAGCGGCGAGCTCATCCAGCGTCGCCTGGTCTTCATCTTCGAGCACCGGATCTTTGTGTGGTTGCCGCTTGCCCTCACGCTCGTGGCAGCCACTGCGCTTCGCAATGTCTACGTAGCTATCGGCGCACTAGCCTACTTGCCTTGGCTTGCGCTGCATTTCTCGGCGTTCAGGGACGCGGCAGGGACCTTGTCGGTGCACTATCCATTCCCGCTGGTCGCGGGCGTTGGATGGGTCGCCATCTGCCTGGCGCTGCCCGGCAGGAATGGATCACCAGGGAGAATTTGCTGGCCGGTGACATGGCTGATCGCAATCATCGCATCGACCTACGTTGCAAACCCGGCCGTCCTGGCTTTCTTTGTCAATGCAGAGCCGCGCGGGTTCGCCGCCAGCCCTGGACGGACCATCGAATTCGCTAACGCGCTCGACGACAGCGTCCCCCTGCTCGGCAAGGTGAAAGTGGATACGGGTGTGATGTCCCTCGCCCCCGCTTCGCTGCCTTCGACAGCGTGGCTTTGGCCGCAAGACTGGAATCACCAGAAGGCCGAGGCGGACGCAGACATCGTGATCTACTTCCTGAACGGCGTTGAAGCGTCCAAGGTCGCAGCCCAGATCGACGCCATGAAGGCTGTCATCCGCTACGCCGTCCCAGGCACGAACATTCGAATAGCGGCTGCAAAGCCTGTGAGCTCGAAGGCACCAATCTTCCGCCTCATGAGGGAGCAGCCGTGACCCATCGCTCCGCCGGCGTTGTGCTGGCGAGGCGGGCGTCGATCGGGCGGTGCCCTTCGTGTGCAGACGTAGTAGCGTCGTGTGCCGCTAGGCTCATCCGTCGATGCCGCGCCGGGCCCACGCCACCGCTGCGGCGAACGCCACCAGGATTCCAAGTCCAGCGACGAACGGCGGCCACAGATGCGGCAGCGCCAGCGCGATCAACGGCGCAACGACGGCGATGACCAGGGCAATGCCGAGGGAGATCGCCCAGCGCGCGACCCACAAGGCGATGTGACGTCGCCACAAGGCGCGCGCCACCTCGGCGCCGTCGAAGCGATCGTAGAGATGCGTTCCATCGAGCAGCAGCAGCAGGGCCGAGCCGAAGGCCACCAGCAGGAACACGCTGGCGGGCGAGGACGCTTCCGGTCGTGCCAGCGCGAGCGCCAGCAGGGCGAGCGCCGCGCCTGACGTTGCCAAGGCCAGGCTGGCCCGCAGCACCGCGACGAGGCAGAGGACGCCGCTCGCCGCCGTGGCAAGCTCGACGGCCCACGAGTTTCCCATCCAGAGCGGCACCCCCACGAGAACCGGGATGGCGAGACCGGGAACGAGCCGCCTCATCGCTGGGCCGCCTGCCGCGCGGGCACGCGCCGGCTGAGCGAGGCCAGGGCGGAGTCGAGCGGCTGTTCGGGCTGCCATTCGGCCACGGCGATGCCGCTCGTCCTCAGCTGCTGCACCCGGTTGTCGAGCTCGAGCTGCCACAAGGCGCAGGCGACGTCGTGGAATGGCGTGTCGGGCAGCACGCGGCGCGTCAGCCCGACGGCGGAAACCGCCAGCAGCACCACGTCGTAGCCGCGCCCCGACAGCTCGACCAGGGCGTTGCTGAAGCGCTCGTCGATCACCGGGCTTATGGCGATGACGAGGGCCTGCCGCGGCAACGCCGTGGCCGGCACGTAGTCGAGATCACGCACCGCATGGGTGAACACCTGGTCGGCCGCGACCGCGGCCTGCAGCAGCTTCGTCAACTGGCGCTGGCCGGTCGCCGGCTTCAGCCAGCGCAGATAGCCGCCGAACTCGACCAGCCCGACCCGGTCCTTCTGGGCGAGATAGCCGGAGGCGAGCGCGGCGACGGCGCGCACGCAGGCATCGACGCTGGACTGCGGATGCGCGCCGGTCTCCGCCAGCGTGTCGAGGAGCAGGACGATGTCGGCATTCTGCTCGCGATGGAACTGGGTGACGTGCAGGCTGCCGAGCCGCAACGAGACCGGCCAGTTGATGTGGCGCACACGATCGCCCGGCACGAAGGCCCTTATGTCGCCCGGCTCCAAGCCTGTGCCGAGGCGGGCGGACACGACGTTGCCGAACGAGGAGCGCGTGCGCGCCGGCCGCGGCAGATGCCGGATCTCGGGAACGCGCGGGTAGGTCTCGATGACGACCGGCGAGGCGACGAGCGCCTCGTCGACACACAGCCCTGAATGGTCGGTCAGGCGGAGCGCGAAGGGCCCGACGACGCATCGGCCGCGCGCCGTCGAGCGGATGACGAGCGTACGCTCGAACGTGTCGCCGGCGTTCAGGCTGGTCGCGAGGTGGCGCGCGCCGTCGACGAAGACGAAGCTGTCCGGCAGCGAGAGGAAGATCTCGATCGACGGCGCTGCGGTCGCGGGGCTGCTGACGGTCAGGACGAGATCGACGCAATCGTCCTCGACCAGGGTCGTCGCCGACGACACCGCCGTCACGGTGATGCCCGACGCCGGCCCCAGGCGCCGCGCCGACAGCAGCGCCACCACGAGCGGCACCGCCACGAGGACGAGCTCCGATCGGCCGAGGGCGAGCCCCAGCCCCAGCGCCACGATCGTGAGCACGCTGAGCGGCGCGAGCAGCGGCGAGGGGCGCATGCTCAGGCGACTTCGACCTTGGGCGACGGCACCCGCTTCAGCACGTCGGCCACGACCTCGACCGGCGACAGCCGGGCGACCCACAGCTCGGGGCGGAGCACGATGCGATGGGCCAGCACCGGCACGGCCATCGCCTTGACGTCGTCCGGCGTGACGAAATCGCGGCCGCGCAAGGCGGCCTCCGCGCGCACGATGCTCTGCAGCGCCAGCGCCCCGCGCGGCGACACGCCGAGGGCGACGCGATGGTCGTCGCGCGTCGCGCGCACCAGGTCGACGATGTACTCGTCGATGGTCGCGTCGACATGGATGTCCTCGAGGGCGGCCTGCATGGCCAGCAGGATTTCATGCGGCACGACGGTCGGCACGTCGGCACGCTCGTGCCGCCGCTCGCGCCGGCGCCGCAGCATCTCGCGTTCCTCGTCGCGCCCCGGATAGCCGACGGCGATGCGCATCAGGAAGCGGTCGAGCTGGGCTTCGGGCAAGGGATAGGTGCCCTCGAGCTCGATCGGGTTCTGGGTCGCGATGACGAGGAAGGGCGGGTCGAGCAGATACGATTGGCCGTCGACCGTGACCTGGCGCTCCTGCATCGCCTCGAGCAGGGCGGATTGGGTCTTGGGCGTGGCCCGGTTGATCTCGTCGGCGAGCACCAGATGGGTGAAGATCGGCCCGCGCCGGAACTCGAAGCGGCCCTCGCGCTGCTCGTAGATCGAGCTGCCCGTGATGTCGCCCGGCAGCAGGTCGGGCGTGAACTGGATGCGGCTGAAGCGCAGCTCGAGCGCCTGGCTGAACAGCCTGGCGATCAGCGTCTTGGCGAGGCCGGGATAATCCTCGATCAGGATATGGCCGTTGGCCAGGATGCCCGCCATGATCTGGCGCAGCACCGCGTCCTTGCCGACGACGATGCGCGAGAGGGCATCGAGAACGCCCTGGCATCGCTCGTGGATCTCGCCGACCTTCATCGCTCGCCTCCGACGCGCCGCACCAGCTCGGCGATGACCGCGAGCGACGGCCCGCGCTTGCGCCAGCGGCCGCGCGGCGGGTCATCGGGCAATCGATCGCGCGTGCCGCGCGCCTCGCCGAGCTGCACCAGCCGCGGCCAGAAGACCTCAGCGAAATAGCGTCGACTCGAAACGGCGTGCTCGACCTGCTGCTGCAGGCGGACAAGGACGGAGGCCACCTTGGGCTCGACGGGCTCTGCCCGCCGCGCCTGCTCGAAGGCCGAGGGCGGCGCCCAGTCGAGCGCGCGACGCCAATGGCTGTGAATATGGATCAGGACCACCATGACGAAGGCGGTCACCGCGAGCCGCACGACGACCGGCCTGTCGTCGGCATCGAACCCCGCATAGGCTGATGTCGCGACCAGGCCGATCACGACGACCAGCACCAGGTAGCGGCCGAGCAGACCCGGCCAGACGCGCTCACGACCGGGCGGCATGGGCGTCCTCGCTTTCCAGCGCGGTCTTCACCGCCATAAGGGCGCGCCAGGCGCGCTCGCGATGCGCGGGACCGACCTCGTGCCGGCTGAACCGCGCGATCTCGAACAGGGACGTCAGCTCGC
This sequence comes from Reyranella sp., assembly GCF_044224635.1. Lineage (GTDB taxonomy): Bacteria > Pseudomonadota > Alphaproteobacteria > Reyranellales > Reyranellaceae > Reyranella. The sequence goes on from NZ_JBGAKA010000003.1 coordinate 197,480, forward strand.
GTATGCCACCGGCCGGCAGGCCCGGGTGGGCGAGCGCGGTGCGCATGAACTCGGTGGCGGTCTGCCAGGGCGGCCGGCGGAGGTCGGCGCCGGCGAGCGCCCTCTCGAAGCGGTCGTAGCAGCGGATGATCGCCAGCCGGGCATCGGCCAAGGTGCGCAGATCGTCGAGGCTGTCCTCGACCGCACCGTGCAGCTGGGCGGTGGCGACGGCCGGCAGCGTCCCGCGGCGGCGCTCGGGCAGGATGGCGAGATAGAGCCACGCCACGACCCCGAAACCGATCAGGCCAAGCGCCAGCAGCAGCGTCTCCAGGATGCCTTCGACCATGGCCGAATGAACGGCGGGTGGAGGGTCCGCCCCCGGGCTGGCGAGCGACGGCAGATGATTTCCGAAGCCGCCTAGAAGGCCGCCGAGATCGACTGGAATCTGATCCTTCAGGCCGGCCCACGCGGGAGCCAGCAGGAGGAGCAGCAGGGCCATGCGGGCCAGCGATTGCTGCTGGTCCGCCTGCTTCTTGGGCCGCATGCGCAGCCCCGGGATCATCAGCAGCAGGATGTAGAGCGCAACCAGGCTCATCAGGATGAGGAACGGAATGCTGAGCCACTGCGGCAGATCGACGACCAGCCGGGCCGACACGCTTTCCGCATCGGTCCCGGACGGCATCGTCCCGGCGACCGCCAGCAGCAGGCCGACCAGGGCAGTCGCCGCGAGAATGACCTTCAGGCGTGACCCCGAGGGATCGGGTGGTGCATTCTGCTGGTCTGCCATTCGACGTCCCCGCCCCCGGTCTCTTGCCTGCGTGGGATCGCGAGCGAGATCGGCGTGGCCCCTCGAAGCATGACGCAAGAGGCTGCCAATGCAAAATCGGCCGGCCGACCTCCCGTCAGCGGAGGGCATTCACATATGGGCGCTCTCTCGTTCTCCTCCCTAGCGAAGCTGGGGAGGTGTCGCTGTCTTACGGCGACGGAGGGGTCATGGGCCTCAGCCGCGTTGCTTATGACCCCTCCGCCCCCGATTACGGGGGCACCTCCCCAGCTTCGCTAGGGAGGAGAATGAAAAGGCGCTATGCGAATGCCGTCATCCCGACCGGAGCCGAGCGCAACGCCTACGCTGAGCGCTGAATGCAGCAGCGACAGCGGTGGGAACGAATCGGCGAAGGACCACTTCATTCACGACACGCAATCGAAGCACGACCTCGACATGATCTACGTGACGGGGCCCGGCCACGGCGGGCCCGGCCTGGTCGCCAACGCCTATCTCGAAGGCACCTACAGCGAGGTCTATCCGAACGTTTCGCGCGACGAAGAGGGGCTGAGACGCCTGTTCACCCAATTCTCGTTCCCGGGCGGGATCCCGAGCCACGTCGCACCGGAGACCCCCGGCTCAATTCACGAGGGTGGCGAGCTCGGTTACGCGCTCTCGCATGCTTACGGCGCTGCCTTCGACAACCCGAGCCTTGTCGTCGCTTGTGTCGTCGGTGACGGCGAAGCCGAGACCGGGCCCATGGCGACGAGCTGGCACTCCAACAAGTTCCTGAACCCGGTGAGCGATGGCGTGGTTCTGCCGATCCTCCATCTCAACGGCTACAAGATTGCAAATCCCGCCGTTCTGGCCCGGATCAGCCATGAAGAGCTGGATCATCTGTTCCGTGGCTACGGCTACACGCCGTATTTCGTCGAAGGGCATGACCCGGCAGCGATGCACGAGCTGATGGCCACTACTCTCGACGTCGTTGTCGCCGAAATCCAGCGCATCAAGGCCGACGCCAGTCGGAATGGATTCAGCGGGCGCCCGCGCTGGCCGATGATCGTGCTGCGCACGCCCAAGGGTTGGACGTGCCCGAAGGAGATCGACGGCCGGCGGACCGAGGACTACTGGCGCTCGCATCAGGTGCCGATGGGCGGGATGCACGAGAACCCGGCCCATGTGCGCATCCTCGAAGAGTGGATGAAGAGCTACCAGCCGGCGCAGCTGTTCGATGACGGCGGCCGCCTCCGGTCCGAGCTGCTCGACCTGGCGCCCAAAGGCAACCGGCGGATGAGCGCCAATCCGCATACCAATGGCGCCCTCCGTCCGCTGCGGCTGCCGGATTTCCGTGACTATGCCGTCGACGTATCGGAGCCCGGCGCCGTCACGGCCGAAGCCACACGGGTCATGGGCCGGTTCCTTCGCGACGTCATGAAACTGAGCGCCGAGCAACGCAACTTCCGGCTGTTCAGCCCGGACGAGAACAACTCGAACCGCTGGCAGGATGTGCTCGACGTGACCAATCGGGCATGGGTGGCGGACACCTACCCTTGGGACGATCATCTCGCGCCCGACGGCCGCATCATGGAGATGCTGAGCGAGCATCAGTGCCAGGGATGGCTCGAGGGCTATCTTCTGACCGGACGGCACGGCTTCTTCTCGTGCTACGAGGCGTTCATCCACATCGTCGATTCGATGTTCAACCAGCATGCCAAGTGGCTGAAGGTGTGCAATCGCATTCCCTGGCGGCAGCCGATCGCTTCGCTGAACTACCTCCTGTCGAGTCATGTCTGGCGACAGGATCACAACGGCTTCAGCCACCAGGATCCGGGTTTCATCGATCACGTCGCAAACAAGAAGGCCGAGGTGGTCCGAATCTACCTGCCGCCGGACGCCAACTGTCTGCTCTCGGTCACCGATCACTGCTTGCGTTTCACGGATACCCCTCGCTGGTTCACCGATTGACATACCGGCGAACGGGCCATCGGAACATCCACGTACGCGGATACAGGGAGGAGGGCACCACGACGACGCCGTTCGACATGTGCGTCCTGAACGGGCTCGACCGTTTCCACCTGGTGGGCGACGTGATCGATCGCGTGCCCAAGCTCGGTGCGCGTACTGCCTATGCCAAGCAGGCGATCCGCGACAAGCTGATCGACCACAAGGAATTCATCGCCCGCTACGGCTACGACATGCCCGAGATCGCCGGCTGGAAATGGGGTCTGGAAGCGGCGGCTTCCGAAGACGTGGGGTCCACGGAAGCCGACAACGTCTGACGCCGCACGTCGTGCGCTGGGAGCGCGCCACTCCTGGGGCGCCCTCCCAGCGAAGAGCCGCCAGCCACGCCTGAAGGCGAATTCCCGCGCCTGCTTGCGGCTCTTCGATGTTCCTTATATGTTCCCGTCGTTCCGCGATCGTCCAATCTCGCCCCTTCCCCGCCAATGGCCGACCAGATCGTCATCACCGAGAAGAACAGCCAGGCAAAAGACGTCCGCGCGGCGATCGGCTCGCGCTATGGCGTCATCCTTCCGGCGGAGGGACATCTGATCGATCTCCTCGAGCCGGAGGAAGTGGTTCCCGAATGGAAGCGCTGGGCGCCGATCCTGCTGAAGCCGGACGGGCTTTACGGCACGCGCCCGGCGATGGGCGGCAACAAGGTGGCCAAGCTGAAAGCCATCCACGACGCGCTGCGCACCGCGCAGTGCGTCTGGCTGGCGACGGACTGTGATCGTGAAGGTCAGCTGATCGGCCAGGAGATCCTCGAGCACTACGCCTACCGCGGCAGGGTCATGCGGGTCCTCTTCACCGCCCAGGATTCCCAGACCATCCGAACCGCGTTCAGCCAGGCCAAGCCTAACGTCGAGTATGCCCGCCTCTACGCCGCCGCGGTGGCACGCCGGCAGGCCGACCAGATCTACAATCTCTCCCTCACGCGCACCGCTACCGTCACCCTGGGCCGCAGCGGCCGCGGCGTCATCGGCGTCGGGCGCGTGAAGACGCCGACGCTCGCCATCGTGTGCAGGCGCGAGCTGGAGATCAGGAACTTCGTTCCCGTCACCTATTTCGAGGTGGTGGCGACGGCGAAGGTTGCGAGCGGCGAGTTCAAGATGCGGCATGCCCCGCAGGAACGAATTCTCCGCCGAGACATCGCCGAAGCCGTCGCCGCTGCCGCCCAAGGCTTCGAAGGTCCGCTTGGCGTGCGCGTCGAGGACAAGCGGCAGAGCCCACCCAGGCTGCACGATCTTCCGTCCCTGCAGAAGCTCTGCGCGGCGCGGTTCGGCTGGTCCGCAGCCCGGACCCTGGAGATTGCCCAGGAGCTGTATGACGGCCAGGGCAAGAAGATCATCACCTATCCGCGGGCCGAGGTGCGCTACCTGCCCGAAAGCCTGATCGCCGACGTTCCCCGGATCGTGGCCGGCCTTCAGGTCGGCCAGTCGTTCAGGGACATCCCTGTCCCCGCCCCGCCCGTGATCCGCCGCGGCGCGAGCGGAACGTTCCATGACAAGGGGCTCGAAGGCGCGAGCCACCATGCCGTCATCCCCAACCCCAACACGGTCGGCACGCTGCGCCAGGTCTGGCCGGGCCTGTCGCTCGACGAGAAGAAGCTGTTCGACGTGATCGCCCGCGCCTATCTTGCCGCTCTCATGCCGGACTTCCGCTATCGGCAGACGACCGCGACGCTCGATGTTGCGGGATTCCCGTTCAAGGCGACGGGCCGGCAGCCCATCGAGCTCGGCTGGCGCGCCGCCTTCCCGGAATGGCAGCCGGTCGATGAGAAGGGTGACGGCGCGGCGCTGCTGCCGTCCCTGCGCAACGGCGAGCCGGCCCGGCTGCACGACCCGATCGTCGAGACCAAGGAGACCAAGCCGCCGCCGCGCTACAACGAGGGCACGTTGATCGAGGCGATGCAGAACGCCTGGCGTTTCGTCGACGACGAGGTCCTGCGCGATCGCCTGAAGGAGGCCAAGGGAATCGGCACGCCGGCGACGCGGGCGGAGATCATCGGCGGATTGAAGAAGCAGGAGTTCCTCGTCCTCCAGGGCAAGAACATCGTGCCCACCGAAACCGGCCTGAAGCTGTTCGCCGTGCTGAAGGACGCCGACCCGACCCTGGTCGATCCTGGACAGACGGCGCAGATGGAGTGCCTGCTCGACGATGTGGTCGTCGGCAAGCAGGAGATGATGGCCGCCATCGATGCCGTCTGCGACGTCGCGCAGCGCATCATCGGCAAGTTGACGCAGAGTCCTTCGGCAGGTGGCCTGGCTTCCTTCGGCGCCGCACGCGCAAACGACGGCAGCACACGGCCGCCGACGCCGGCGATGAAGCGCTATGCCGAAAGCCTGGCCCGGCAGCAGCGGATCGCGCCGCCTGCGGGCTACGCGACATCGGGCGCAATCTGCCGGGCGTTTCTGGCGCAGCACGCGCCGACCAAGGCACCGCGCGAGCCAACCACGGCTCCCTCGATGCAGCCGGCGCCGAGCCAGCCCGGCTCCCCGTCGAAGAAGCGACGTCGCGTTGCGGGCGCAAAGGCAGCGAAGCCCGCGCCCAAGCGAGCGGCTCGCCGCGGAAAGGGAAAGATCGTTGGCGCCCCAACCGATGCGCCCTCCGGTGTCACAGCGCAGGATGCCGGCGGGAAGACGTTGCTCCGGATCCCTTATGGCAACAAGGAAGTCGCCCAGAAGCTCGGCGCGCGCTACAGCAGCGACGGCTGGTATGCGCCCCCGGGCGTCGACCTTGCCGCGTTCAGGGAAAGAGGTTGGCTGTGAGGGGCGGCTGCCACTTTGGAACAGTGGTCATGTGACGTCTCCTGGACATCCCCCCGATTGGCGACAGCCAGAGGGAGATGGTAGAATTTGTCGCGCGGATCGCACACTTGGTGAGCACCATGATCTCCCGTCGACGGCTCCTTGGCAGCATGTCCGCTCTCGCAGCGATCTCCCCGGTCAGCGCGCTCGCGGGCACAAGGTGTCTGCCTGCCAGCTTCGGAATTCGCACGTGCGAGGTGTCGCTTCCTTATCAGGCCGGCGTCGCGGCCACGCAAAACTGCGACAGCTGGTGCTGGGCGGCATGCATCCAGATGGTTTTCTCGACCTACGGCAAGGGCGTGGCGCAAGAGGCCGCCGCGAAACGACTGTTCAACTCCTACAAATGCGAAGGCGCGACCGTAGATCAGATCGTGCAAACGATTACCGGCGAATGGCGGGATTGGCGCGGTGTGCCTTTTCACGCCTCTGCACGCATGTTGCCCAAAGCCGGCATGGCGATCGCGATATCCTCTGGAAGCGATGGTAACCGCCCGCCCGGCTACATCGACCAGATGTGGTCAAGCTCCGGCGGCGCTCGCCAGATCATTCACGAGCTCGAGAATGGCCGGCCCCTGATCAATCTGGCCGCTGGCCATGCAACGGTCATCGTGGGCGCCACCTATCAGCAGAATGAGCTTTTTCAAAGCGGCCCGATCGGCCTCAACAAGATTGTCATTCTGGATCCCTGGCCGGAAAGCAAGCGCCTGCGCGAGCTCACCGCTCAAGAGATATCGCAGCAATTTCTTCCCATCTCGATTGCCGTCGGGTGACGGCGGGGAGCTTACGGCCTGTGACGGAATTAGGTGTGTTCCGATACTGGCAGGTGGTGTGCGCGACAACGGCCGGCGCAATGCCTATGGGCGGGTGTTCTGGCTGGGGCGGGAGGGATCGAACCTCCGAATGGTGGAATCAAAATCCACTGCCTTACCGCTTGGCTACGCCCCAGCAGAGCGCCCGGTCGGGATGGGTCGGGAACATAGTGCGTTGGCGCGAACGCGCAACCCCGCTTCGTACCTCGCTGCGGTTCCTGTCAGGCGGCCTGCGCCGCCTTCTTCAGGTGCTCGCCGTGCACGAAGGTGCCGTCGGCATAGAGCAGCGGCATCGCCGCCGGATCCAGGCAGAGGTCGACGATCTCGCCGATATAGATGGTGTGGGTGCCGGCCGCGACGCGGGTCACCAGCTTGCAGTCGAACGACACCGGGCAGCCCTTCAGCACCGGCGCGCCGGTGGTTAGGGTCGCCCATTCGCCCATGTCGTGGAAGCGCTCGTCGCCCTCCACGCCGTCCATGCCGGCGAAGCGCTCGGCGAGCTTGCGATGGGCCGGCGCCAGGATGTTGACGCAGAAGAAGCCGGCGTCGCCGATCGGATCGTGGGCGCTCGCCGTCTTGTTGACGCAGACCAGGATCTGCGGCGGCTCGGCCGATACCGAGCAGACCGCGGTGGCGGTGAGGCCGCCGCGCAGCTCGCGATGACGGGTCGTGATCAGGGTGACGCTCGCCGCGAGATGCCGCATGCCTTTCTTGAAGGCTGCCGGATCGATACTCATGGGTGCGACTGTAGGGCAGGCCGCCCACCCCTTGCCACCGGAAACGATGGCTGAAGGCCAGGGCGTAAACGGCGGGCCGGGCTGCGAAATCGCCGCAAAGGCCTCCAATTCGCAGCGGGGGTGATGACATAAAAGCTTCACCAAAACGTCGCAGATTGCGGTTGCCCGGCCGCCGCGGGCCGCTACGGTCTGGCGCTGCATGGCTTCGCCCGACACCGGTCTCGCGCCGGATACCGCCCCCGATGTCGCGTTGCGCCATATCGTGGCCCGCTGCCATAATGACCTGCTGAAGTACCGCGCCATCGTGCTGGCCAGCCGCCGCCCGATCGGCATCCACCAGACCCGCGTGGCCCTGCGCCGCCTGCGCGCCGCCTTCGGCCTGTTCAAGAGCGCGGTCGACGGCCCGGCGGTGCGCGCCCTCTCGGCGGAGGCCAGGTGGCTGGCCGGCGAATGCGGTCCGGCGCGCGACCTCCACGTCTTCATGACTGAGTCGGTATTGGACGCACCGCCGACCGTGAAGCGCATTGCCAACAGGCTGCTGCAGGCGCATTTCGAGCGCGCCCGGGCGGCCTTGGCCGGCGCCCGCTTCGACGGCTTCGACGCCCAGCTCGAGGCCTTCATCGCCCTGCCGCCGGACGACAGCGATCAACGGCTCGACCGCTTCGCCCGCCGCGTGCTGCAGGACCGCCATCACAAGGTCGCGCGGCGCGGCCGCAAGCTTGACGCGCTCGACGCCGAGCGCCTGCACCGCCTGCGCATCGCCGTGAAGAAGCTGCGTTACGCCGCCGACTTCCTGCAGCCCGCCTTCGCCCCGTCGCCCTTGGCACGCGCCCAGGCGAAGGCCTATATCGAGGCGACGACGCGCCTGCAGGGCGCGCTCGGCGCCCTGAACGATCGCACGATGGCGGAGCATATGCTGGCCGACCTCGCGACGGCGGCACGTCCCAACGAGGACGTGGCGTCGGCGCTCAAAGTTCTCGCCAAGCAGGTGTCCGGCGGCGACAAGCGCCGCCGCCGCAAGCTTGGCGATGCGTGGAAATCGTTCGGCAAGGCCGAGTGCTTCTGGCAGGCGCAGGCACCGGTTGCCCCGCGGGTCGCGCCGCCGCCGTCGAGCGGCAGCGACGCGCGTCTCGAAGCAACAGGGGCGGCCAGGCAACGAAGGATCGAGGAATGAGCGACACGCAGAACGCCGCCGAGCAACGCATTCCCGTCACTGTGCTGACGGGCTTCCTGGGCAGCGGCAAGACCACGCTATTGAACAAGCTTCTGCGCCGGCCGGAGCTCTCCGACACGGCGGTGATCATCAACGAGTTCGGCGAGATCGGCCTCGATCATCTGCTGGTCGAGAAGTCGAACGACGAGGGCATGGTGACGCTGAATTCGGGTTGCCTGTGCTGCACGGTACGCGGCGACCTGGTGCGCACCATGAGCGAGCTGTTCCTCAAGCGCAGCAAGGGCGAGGTGACGCCGTTCAAGCGCATGGTGGTCGAGACCACCGGGCTCGCCGATCCGGCGCCGATCCTGCACACGCTGATGACCGACCCGCTGCTCGCCTCGCGCTACCGGCTCGACGGTGTCGTCACCACGGTCGACGGCGTCAATGGCTCGAGCACGCTCGACAATCACGAGGAGGCGGTGAAGCAGGCCGCGGTCGCCGATCGGCTGCTGCTGACCAAGACCGACATCGCCGACGCGCCCAAGCTGAGCGAGCTCAAGGGCCGCCTGCACCAGCTCAATCCAGGCGCGCCGTTCCACGCCATCTCGGGCGGCGAGATCGATCCCAACGAGCTCCTCAACGCCGGCCTCTACAACCCCGAGACCAAGAGCGCCGACGTCAAGCGCTGGCTGCACGAGGAGGCTTACGACCACGGCCATGGCGGCGGCCATCACCATCATCACGGCCATGGGCACGGTGATCACGGCCACGACAGCGATCACGGGCACGAGCATGGCCACGGCGAGCAGGATCCGCACAACGTCAACCGCCACGACGACCGCATCAAGGCGTTCTGCATGACCTTCGACGAGCCGATGAGCTGGTCGACCGTGGCGGCGGCATTCGACGCGCTGGTGACCTATCGCGGCCCCGACCTGTTGCGCATGAAGGGCATCCTGAACGTGCGCGACACCGACAAGCCGGTGGTGATCCACGGCGTGCAGCATGTCTTCCATCCGCCGGCCACGCTCGACGCCTGGCCCGAAGGTGACGACCGCAAGAGCCGCGTCGTGTTCATCACGCGCGACATCGCCGAGAGCACGATACGGAAGGTGTTCGCCTCGTTCTTCGACGCCGAGAAGAAGGGCTGGGGCCAGGACGAAGCGAAGGCGTAGTCATCGTCTTCGGGACATGTTCCCCGTCATCGGACAGGGCATTCGCCTATTGGCGCTCTCTCACTCTCCTCCCCAGCTTCGCTGGGGAGACCCCCAGCACGCCCGGCGCGCACCACGTTGCTGCAGCGCTCCGTGGAGGAAACTCATGGCCGGGAGCGCGCCACTCCGTGGCGCTCATCTCATTCTCCCTCCTTCCCAGCTTTGCTGGGGAGGTGTCGCCGTCTTACGGCGACGGAGGGGTCATGAGCAGCGGAACTGAGGCCTATGACCCCTCCGCCCCCCGATTACGGGGGCACCTCCCCAGCGAAGCTGGGGAGGAGAATGATTCCTCCCGTTCCGACGTCGGACTCCGAAGCATCAGACTGAGGCCTTCCCCCTCCGCCCCGCCTGCGCGGCCGAAGCCGTTTCGGCGCGGCGAAGGCCCGCATGACGGGGCACCTCCCCCGATTACCGCCCGATTACGGGGGAGGGATATGAGCAGGGAGTCATTGCCGGCGAGCGCAAAAGATGGTGGGCTGGCGTTTCGCGCGGCGGGAAGATCGCGCGAGAGGAAATGACGCCATGCCGGGACAAGCCCTGTTCGACAAGATCTGGGATCGCCATGTCATTGCCGATCTCGGCGATGGCTATGCCCTCCTGCACATCAGCCGCCATCTCATGCATGACGGCGGCGGCCGCGGCCTGCAGGCGATCAAGGACGCCGGCTACCGGGTGCGCAACCCCGATCTCACCTTCGCCACCTTCGACCACGTCATCTCGACCGAGCCCGGGCGCACGCACGAGACGTTGAAGCCCTACGCCCAGCGGCTCTACAGCATGCGCGACGAGGCGAAACGCTGGGGCATCAAGCTGTTCGATCTCGGCGAGCCCGGCCAGGGCATCGTCCATGTCATGGGCCCCGAACAGGGCGTTAGCTTGCCCGGCACGCTGCTGGTGTGCGGCGACAGCCACACCTGCACGCACGGCGGCATGGGCGCCATCGCCTTCGGCGTCGGCGCCACGGAGGTGATCCACGTGCTGGCCACCCAGTCGCTGGTGCAGCCGAAGCCCAAGCGCATGCGCGTGACCTTCGACGGCAGGCGCGCTCCTGGGGTCACGCCGAAGGACATGATCCTGCACCTGATCGGCCAGATCGGCGCTGCCGGCGGCACCGGCTACGCCGTAGAGTACGCCGGCAGCGCCATCCGCGACATGGGAGTCGAAGGCCGCCTCACCGTGTGCAACCTCTCGATCGAGCTCGGCGCCAAGATCGGCATGGTGGCGCCCGACGACGTCACCTTCGATTTCCTGAAAGGCCGGCCCTATGCGCCCACCGGTGCGCTCTGGGATCAGGCGCTCGCCGACTGGCGTGGCCTCGTCAGCGATCCGGATGCCGTGTTCGATGCCGAGGTCAGGGTCGACGTGAACAAGATCGTGCCGCAGATCACGTGGGGCACCAGCCCCGAGCACGTCATCGCGGTCACGGAGCGCATTCCCGATCCGGCGGCCGCACCGGATCCCGACAAGCAGAGGTCGATGCAGGCGGCGCTCGACTACATGGGGCTGCGGCCGGGCGTGCCGATCCAGGACACCAGGGTCGACTGGGTGTTCATCGGCTCATGCACCAACAGCCGCCTGTCCGACCTGCGCGATGCCGCCACCATCGCCAGGGGCCGCAAGGTGGCCAGCCACGTGCGCGCCTGGGTCGTGCCGGGCTCGGAGAACATCAAGCGCCAGGCCGAGGCCGAAGGCCTGCACCGCGTCTTCCTCGACGCCGGCTTCGAATGGCGCGAACCAGGCTGCTCGATGTGCCTCGCCGTCAACGGCGACACGATCGGGCCAGGCCAGCGCAGCGTCTCAACCTCCAACCGCAACTTCGTCGGCCGCCAGGGGCCGGGCGGCCGCACCCATCTCGCCAGCCCGCCGATGGCGGCCGCCGCGGCGATCGCCGGCCACATCGCCGACGTGCGCAGCCTCTGAGCGGGGAGAAACCGATGAAAGCCTTCACCGTTCTCGACGCCAAGGCCGCCCCATTGATGCGCCAGGACGTCAACACCGACATCATCATCCCGATCCATCGCCTGCGCGACGTCGCCCAGGCCGATCTCGGCCCCTACGCCTTCGAGCCGTGGCGCTACCTGCCCGACGGCAGCGAAAATCCCGAGTTCTTCCTGCACCATCCGGCCTATCGCGGGGCCGAGATCGTCGTCGCCGACAACAATTTCGCCTGCGGCTCGAGCCGCGAGGGCGCGGTGTGGGCGATGATGGGCATGGGCGTGCGCTGCGTCATCGCGCCGTCGTTCGGGCCGATCTTCTTCAACAATTGCTTCCAGAACGGCGTGCTGCCGATCCAGCTGCCGCGCCGCGAGGTGCTGGCGATCGCCGCCGAGCTCGAGGCGGCGACCCGGCCGGGCAGCAACAGCGAGCCGCGCCTCGCCGTCGACCTCGAGGCGCGCACGGTGACGACTCCGAGCGGCCGGCGGATCGCCTTCCAGGTCGACGGTATCCGGCGCGATTCCCTGCTCAAGGGCCTGAACGAGGTCGAGATGACGCTGACCCGCGAAGCCGAGATCGCGGCCCACCAGGCCAAGGCCCGCGCGGCGACACCGTGGTTGTATCCGAGGACTTCCTGATGATCACCCGCATGTCATGCTGAGCGAAGCGAAGCATCTCATCGCAGGCAGTTCCAGCGACGATCGAAATCACGACGAAGGGAGTCCGGGTCGGCGGCGATGAGGTCCTTCGCTGCGCTCAGGACGACAACAAGAGCTTCCAAAGCGGAGCGTGTGTAAGGGAGGAGTGGTATGGCATTCGTGATCAGGCGCCGCAGCATCGTTGCGGTGGCGGCGGCGACGCCGCTGCGGCCGTTCGCCGGGGCGCGGGCGCAGAGCAAGACGGGATCGGCGGTCTATCCCGTCGCGGTGCCAACCTACGAGGTGCACTTCGTCGCCCAGGAGCGCGGCTTCTTCAAGGACGAGGGCTACGAGTTCAAGCTGATCCAGGGCGGCAGCGGCGTGAAGACGCGAGAGATCCTGGCCTCGCGCCAGGGCGACTTCGCCATCGCCGACATCGTGCACGTCCTGCAGCTCAACAAGAACGGCCGGCCGACGCGGGCACTCAACACGCTCGACCAGCGCGCACCCGGCGTGCGCTTCGCCATCCGCAAGGACCTGTTCGACCAGGGCATCGATACGGTGCAGAAGGCGGCGGCCTGGAAGCGGCCCGACGGTCGGCGGGCGATCTTCGGCGTGTCGTCACTCGGCGGAACCTCGCATTTGTGGTCGCACTATTTCATGGAGAAGATGGATCTCGCCGACAAGGTGACCTGGGTCGGCGTCGGCAACGTCGAGACCATGCTGGGGTCGCTCAAGACCAAGCAGATCGACGTGCTGTCGAGCGCCATCTCGGTCGTGACCGAGGCCGAGCGGAACGGCTGGGGCAAGGTGATCTACTCGCCGAGCGACGCCAAGACCTGGGACGCCGTGGTCGGCGGGCCGGTGCCGGTGAACGTCAATTTCTGCCTGCTCGCCACCATCGAGAAGGAGCCCGAGAAGGTGCAGGCCTTCACCAACGCGATGTGGCGTGCCGTGCAGTGGATCAAGGTCAGCAATCCGGAGACCATCCTGGGCTCGATCGAGCGCTTCGTCGGCTCGACGTCGCGCGATTCCAACCTGCTGGAGATCGGCGAGCTCAAGGACGTCGCCGACTGGAACGGCCTGATCACGCCGCAATCCTACGCCCGCGGCGAGAAGGTCTGGTACAGCGAGCTCACCGGCATCAAGCAGATCAAGCTCGAGGATGCCGTCGCCGACAAGTTCCTCAAGGCGGCGCATGCCAAGTACCCGGCCTGAGGCGTCCACCAACCGCTGCCGCATCGACATCAGGGGACTTTCCAAGACCTTCCTCGCCGAGGGCCGCGAGGTGGTGGCGATCGACGATGCCTCGTTCCGGATCGAGGACGGCGAGTTCGTGGCCCTGCTCGGCCCGTCGGGCTGCGGCAAGAGCACCATCCTCAACATGGTGGCGACACTGATCGCGCCCACCGGCGGGACCATCCGCGTCGACGACGTGCCGGTGGTGCCGGGCCGGCCGATCCGCCATGTCGGCTACGTCTTCCAGAAGGACACGCTGTTCCCGTGGCGCACCGTCGAGGACAATATCGGCTACGCCCTCGAGCTCGCCGGGGTACCGGCGGACGAGCGCCGCCGCCGCGTCGCCGAGGCGATCCGCCAGGCCGGCCTCGACGGCTTCGCCCGCTTCTATCCATCGTCGCTGAGCGGCGGCATGCGCCAGCGCGTGTCGCTGATGCGCACCCTGATCGCCCGGCCCGAGATCCTGCTGATGGACGAGCCGTTCGGCGCCCTCGACACCCACACCAAGCTCGACATGCATTCGGTGCTGCTCGAGCTGTGGGAGCGGGCGCGCCAGACCGTGCTGTTCGTCACCCACGATCTCGGCGAAGCGCTGACGCTGGCTGACCGCATCATCCTGATGTCGGCGCGACCGGGCAGGATCAAGCAGGATTTCAAGGTCGACTTCCCGCGCCCGCGCGATGCCGTGGCGCTGCGCGAGACCCGGCAATATGCCGAGCTGTTCTCGCACGTCTGGCATTCGCTCGGCGAGGAGTTCGCAAAAGGGCGCAGCGCATGAGCGACCCGCAGCCCGTGAGCCGCGACCGATGAGAAAGCTGACGACGCTCTTGTGGCAGATCGCCATTGGCCTCGGAGCCCTCGCCATCTGGCAATGGGGCTGGGAGCTCCATGCCGTGGCGCCGTGGGCCGTGCCCGAGCTGCTCGATCCCTACTTCGTCTCCAAGCCGTCGGAGATCTACAGGCAGTTCCTGCGCATGGGCTGCCTGGTGACGTCGGACGGAAAATGGACCGTGGGCGATCCCGGCGCTTTCACGCGCTGCATCGGAAAATCCGAGAACAACCTCTGGATCGCCACCGGCGTGACCCTGAAGAACACGCTGTGGGGCTTCGCCACCGGCGTGAGCTCGGGCTTCCTCCTCGGTCTTCTGCTCGGCCGCTCGGACCGGCTGAGCGAGATCTTCTATCCCTACATCACCGCCTTCAACTCGATCCCGCGCATCGCCCTGGCGCCGATCATCATCCTGGCGTTCGGCATCGGCGATGCCTCCAAGATCGTGACCGCCTGGCTGGTCGTGGTGTTCCTGGTGTTCTTCAACACCTTCGAGGGCGCCCGCTCGGTCGACCGCGACCACATCAATGCTGCCCGCCTGCTGGGCGCCGGCGAATGGCAGGTGACGCGCACCGTTATCGTGCCCTCGACCATGGCCTGGCTGTTCGCCTCGCTGTCGCCCGCCGTGTCGTTCTCGCTGATCGGCGTGATCGTCGGCGAGTTCATCGGCGCCGAGCACGGCATCGGCCGCATGATCATCGAGGCCGAGGCACGCGGCGAGGCTGCCGGCATGATGGTCTCGGTGTTCGTGCTGATGATCGTCGGCGTCATCCTCTCCGCCGTGGTCCGCCGCGTCCAGGCCTACCTGCTGCGCTGGCGGCCCGCCCAGACAACGGGAGCTGTCTAAGCCAATCATGCGCCGGGAGCGCGCCACTTAAGGCGGAGTAGCCTCCGCCGACGTGGCGCTGATGTCATGTCTCCTCCTCAGCGAAGCTGCTACGGAGTGGACGCATCTCATATTCCTCCCCCGCAATCCGGCAGGGCATTCGCATAGGGGCGCGCCTTTCAGCCCCCTCCCCAGCTTCGCTGGGGAGGTGCCCCGTCATACGGGGCGGAGGGGTCAGAGGCCTCAGTCCCGCTGCTCATGACCCCTCCGTCGCCGAAGACGGCGACACCTCCCCAACAGAGTTGGGGAGGAAAATGAGAGGTCTCCAAACTCGCAGTGACGCGCGCCCGGTAATGACTCCGACGGTGGCGCCGACCTGGCCACCATGCCATGACTCCCGGCAACCACGCGCCCGACGACGTGGAGCTCAGGGAGGAACATCATGCGCAGGATCGCCAGACGCAGCCTGCTGATCGTCGGCGCCGCCGCGGCGGCGATGCCGGCCGCAGCGCAGGCATGGCCCAGCAAGCCGGTGAAGATTGTCGTGCCGTTCGGCCCCGGCGGACCGGCCGACATCTATGCGCGCATTCTCGCCCAGGAGCTGGGCGACGCGCTGAAGCAGCAGTTCGTGGTCGAGAACAAGGCCGGTGCGGGCGGCACGATCGGCGCCGACATCGTCGCCAAGGCGGCGCCCGACGGCTACACGCTGCTCATGATGTCGAACACCCTCACCACCAACGAGACGCTGCTCATCAGGAAGCCCTATGCGCTGATGCGCGACCTCGCGGCGGTGGCGCCGGTCAACGCGTCCGACCTCGTCATGGTGGTCTCGCCCTCCCTGCAGGCCAAGACGCTCCCCGAGCTCATCGCGCTCGCCAGGGCGCAGCCCGGCAAGCTCGCCTACGCGTCGGCGGGGCCAGGCACGCCCTATCACTTGGCAGGCGAGCTGTTCAAGACGATGACCGGCACCGACCTTCTGCACGTGCCGCACAAGAACAGTGGCGAGGCGCGCAACGACGTGATGGGCGGGCATGTGCAGATCATGTTCGACGCCGTCACCGCCATGAAGGGCAACATCGATGCTGGCCAGGTCCGCGCGCTCGGGACGACGGGCGACAAGCGCTCCACCGTGCTGCCCGCCGTGCCGACGATGAGCGAGGCCGGCGTGCCGGGCTACGAGACGACGATCTGGCTCGGCATCATGGCACCCAAAGCGACGCCGCAGGACATCGTCGACAAGCTCAATGCCGAGATCACCAGGATCATCGCCAAGCCGTCGCTGCGCGAGGCCTGGGCGAAGCAAGGCGCCGAGCCGATGACCATGACGCCCGCCCAGTTCGACGCCTTCCTGCGCCGCGACATCGAGAAATGGGCCAAGGTGATCGAGCACGCCGGCATCAAGGTGCAATGAAGACCCTCCGCGTCTTGAGCGGCGGCGCCGCCCAGGGACTGGTCGAGGCCCTGCGCGCCGACTTCGAGGCGGCGAGCGGCTGCCGCATCGACGGCACCTTCGGCGCGGTCGGCGCGATGCGCGACCGCCTGCTCGGCGGCGAGCCGGCCGACCTCATGATCCTGAGCCGCGCCCTGATCGACGGGTTGGCTCGCGACGGTCATGTCGACGCAGCGTCGGCGCGCGACATCGGCGTAGTCGAGACCGCGGTCGCGGTGCGCACGGGAGACCCGACGCCGCCGATCGACTCGGCCGAGCAACTGCGCACCGCGCTGCTCGCTGCCAACGCCATCCACTTTCCCGACCCCGCTCGGGCGACCGCCGGCATCCATTTCGCCGGGGTGCTGAGCAAGCTCGGCCTCGGCGACAGGCTCGCCGCGCGACTGCGACCGGCCCCCAATGGCGCCGCTGCCATGCGCGCCCTCGCCGCCTCGAAAGCTGCGCGCCCGATCGGCTGCACCCAGGCCACCGAGATCCTGTCCACGCCCGGCATCGACCTGATCGGCCCCCTGCCTGCGGGCTGCAACCTGGTGACGACCTATTGCTGCGCCATCGCGACAAGGTCGGCGATGGCAGCCGATGCTGCGCAGCTTGCGGCACTGCTTGCCGGCGACCCCCATCGCGACCTGCGCCGGCGCTTGGGTTTCTCCTGAGGTTTACTTCTTGGCGGCGACAGTCGGAGTGGCATACTTCAGGAAGGTTTCGGGGAGCGGCGCGCCCCAATAGGTGCCGCTGCCGCGCTCCTGCTCGTTCCAGATCACCGGTTGCCAGTCGGGCGCCAGCACGAGATAGGAGCCGGAGTAAATCTCGACCCGATTGCCGCCCGGCTCGTAGGAATAGAGATAGAAGCCCTGCGAGTTGTTGTGCTTGGACGGCCCGGCCTCAATGAAGATGCCGTTCTCGGTGAGGATGTCGGCGGCGCGCAGCACGTCCTCGCGGTTGTCAACCCACAGCGAGACATGGTGCAGGCGCCCGTGCCCGCCGTCGAGATCGGCGACATAGGCGAGCTGGTGGTGGATGGCGTTGGGGCTCATCCACGAGCCGATCTCTTGCCGTCCGTCGTCGAAGATCACCTGCTCGCGCAACTGGAAGCCCAGCAACTCCTGGGCAAAGCGCCGGTTGGCCGAAACGTCATGGGCCATCAGGGCGAGATGATCGGTACGGCGCACGCCGACGCCGCGCCCGGTGTAGCGTTGCGGCTGGTTCTTGAGAGCCGAGCGCAGCTCGGTTGGCGCTTCGTACGCCAGCTCCTCGTAGTAGAGCGCCATCGAATGTCCGTCCGGATCGCGGAAGCGAAAGGAGCGGCCGCGGCCGAAATCGCCGTTGCTCCACCCCTCGCCCAACCCGGCCGCCATGAGCGCCGCGGCCCGCCGCTCCAGCGCCGCCGCGCTCGCCGCCCGCCAGGAAATGCAGCCGACGCCCGGCGCATCGGCGTGGGTGAGCTTGAATGTGCTGGCGGCACGATCGCCATAGCCGCGCAGATAGACGCTCGGCCCCGCCGCATGCACGACCTCCATGCCGAGGACGTCGCGGAAATACCACAGGCTGCGCTCGGGCTCGGGTGTCAGCAGCTCGATGCCGCCCAGATGGGCGATATCGTGGATCGCCGCGTGCTCGCTCATGGGCGCTCCTCTGATCATCGTCCTCTCAAGGTTGACGATACGGCGGCCCAGGCGCCTTGATCCGGATCAATCTGCTTCAAGGGACGTCGCCAGCCCGTCTCGACGCGCAGCGGCCGGTCAGGATCGGCGTCATCGCCCTTGCCCCTCCCGCAGGTCCAGTCGCAAACTCCCCAGATCAACCCACACGGTGAGAAAACAAATGGCCGTCGTCGAGACCGAACGTCATGGACAGGTGCTGGTGGTGCGCATGAACCGGCCGGACCGGCTGAACGCGCTCAACACCGAGATGCGGGCCGAGCTGGCGCAGGCCTGGACCGATTTCCGCCATTCCAAGGAGCTCGAGGTCGCGATCTTCACCGGCGCCGGGCGCGGCTTCTGCGCCGGCGAGGACATGAAGGAGTCCCTGCAGAAGGGCGCGCCGGGCGGCGAGCGGCCGAAGATGGAGGATCCCTTCATGACCGGCGCGCTCGAGAAGCCGGTGATCGCCGCGGTCAACGGCTTCGCCATGGGCGGCGGCTTCATGCTGGTCGAGCGCACCGATCTCCGCCTGGCCGTACGCGAGGCGATCTTCGAGGTCTCCGAGGCCAAGCGCTGGCTGCTCGGCGGCTACAATCACGGCCACATCGCCAACCTGCCCTACCCGATCGCCATGGAGATGGCGCTGGGCTTCCGCTTCACGGCGCAGCGCTTCTACGAGATCGGCTTCCTCAACCGCCTGGTCGAGCCCGACCAGCTGATGCCCGAGGCCCTCAAGATGGCCGAGCACCTGCTCACCCTGCCGCCGGCGTCGCGCGTCAACACCGTGCACATGATGCGCCAGATGCGGCCGGCCCCCGGCCCCGACATGCAGCGCCTCGCCGCCGCCCTGCACGAGCACGGCGACAAGAGTGACCTGATGGAATCGCGCGCCGCCTTCGCCGAGAAGCGCAAGCCCAACTTCAAGGGCTGGAAGAAGCCCGACGACCGCTACCGCCTGCCGACGCTTGAGTCGACGAAGGGGTAACGTCCAACGAAAGGTCCCTCGCTTCCGGCGCTTGCTTTGCAAGCGCCGGAAGCGAGGGACCTTTCCTTTCGGAATTTCCCCGGTCGCAGAAGTGCCAACCATACCCTAAATTCACCGAAGTTTCGGTCCCCGCGCCTTGCGGCGCATGGTAGGGCTCTGGCATGGCGAAAACGACGGCAACGGCTGCCAACCCGGCAGCCAACGGCAATTCCTCGGGCGCGACGGCGGCGGCGGGCGACGACAAGCCGCTGCGCCATCTCTACCTGGTCGACGGCTCGGGCTACCTGTTCCGTGCCTATCATGCCCTGCCGCCGATGACGCGGCCGGACGGCACGCCGATCAACGCCGTCTACGGCTTCTGCCGTATGCTGGTGGCCGACCTCCTGGACAAGCCCGAGGTCGACCACGTCGCCATGATCCTGGATGCCAGCGAGGTGACCTTCCGCAAGGAGATCTACGACAAGTACAAGGCCAACCGCCCGCCGCCGCCCGATGACCTGATCCCGCAATTTCCGCTGATCCGCGAGGCGGCGAAGGCCTTCAACGTCACGGTCTGCGAGCTCGACGGCTTCGAGGCCGACGACCTGATCGCGACCTACGCCCGCCTCGCCGTCGAGGCCGGCGCCACCTGCACCATCGTCTCCTCGGACAAGGACCTGATGCAGCTCATCCGGCCCGGCGTCGAGATGATGGACCCGATCAAGAAGACCAGGATCGGCCCGCAGGAAGTGATGGAGAAGTTCGGCGTGACGCCCGACAAGGTGGTCGACGTTCAGGCGCTGGCCGGCGATTCGACCGACAACGTGCCCGGCGTGCCGGGCATCGGCGTCAAGACCGCCGCCCAGCTGATCAACGAGTACGGCGATCTCGAGACGCTGCTGCAGCGCGCCGGCGAGATCAAGCAGCCCAAGCGCCGCGAGGCGCTGCAGCAGAATGCCGGGCTGGCGCGCATCTCGCTGAAGCTCGTCACGCTGCGCGACGACGCGCCGCCGCCCGCCGATCCCGACTCCTTCGACAAGCGCAAGCCCGACCCCAACGTGTTGCTGCCGTGGCTCGAGCAGCAGGGCTTCAAGAGCCTGCTGCAGCGCTATCGCGGCGAGCTCGGCGAGGCCAGCGATCCGGTGGCACCGGCCGCCGCGCCGGTCCAGCCGGCGCCGGCGACCGCGCCCAAGCCGGCGCCAGCCCGCGCCAGGAGCAACCGGCCTTTCACCCAGGCCGACTACGAGCTGATCCAGGACGAGAAGGCGCTCGACGAATGGGTTGGCGAGGCGACCAGGGCAGGAGTCGTCGCCTTCGACTGCGAGACCGATGCGCTCGACTCGAACAACGCGGGCCTGGTCGGCGTCTCGCTCGCCCTGCTCGAAGGGCCGTGGGGCAACGTCAATTCGAATCGCCGCCGCGCCGCCTACCTGCCGCTGCGGCATCGCGCGCCGGGCGGCGAGGCGCAGGGCTCGCTCGATCTCGGCGGCGACGGGGCCGCCCAGGGCGACGGCAGGCTGCTGCCCGGTCAGATCCCGCTCGACGCGGCGATCGCCCGGCTGAAGCCGATGCTGGAGGATCCGTCGGTCCTCAAGGTCGGCCAGAATATCAAGTACGACATGGCGGTGTTCCGCCGCTACGGCGTCGAGATCGGCCCGGTCGACGACACCATGCTGCTCTCCTTCGTGCTCGATGCCGGCTCGCACAATCACGGCATGGACGAGCTGGCCGAGCGCTATCTCGGCCAGAAGACCATCAAGTTCTCCGACGTCGCCGGCAGCGGGGCCAAGCAGGTGAGCTTCGACCGGGTGCCGATCGACAAGGCGCGCGACTATGCCGCCGAGGATGCCGACGTCACCATGCAGCTATGGGCGCAGTTCAAGCCCCGGCTGGCCACCGACCATATGGTCACCGTCTACGAGACCATCGAGCGGCCGCTGATTTCCGTGCTGCTCGGCATGGAGCAGGCCGGCATCAAGGTCGACGCGCCGCAGCTCAGGAAGCTCTCCGCCGAGTTCGAGAAGCGCATGGGCGAGCTTGAGCACGAGATCCACAAGGTCGCCGGCCGCGAGTTCAATGTCGGCTCGCCCAAGCAGCTGGGCGAGATCCTGTTCGACGAGCAGAAGCTGCCGGGCGGCCGGCGCAACAAGAACGGCTCGTGGGCGACCGACGTCTCCATCCTCGAGGATCTGGCGGCGCAGGGCCATGCCCTGCCGGTCAAGATCATGGAGCATCGCCAGATCGCCAAGCTGAAGGGCACCTACACCGACGCCCTGGTGCGCGAGCTCGACGCGAAGACGGGGCGCGTGCATACCTCCTACCAGATGACGGGCGCCGCCACCGGCCGTCTCGCCTCGACCGATCCCAACCTGCAGAACATCCCGGTGCGCACCGAGGAAGGCCGCAAGATCCGCGAGGCCTTCATCGCCGAGCAGGGCCACAAGCTGCTGTCCGCCGACTACTCGCAGATCGAGCTGCGCCTGCTCGCGCATGTCGCCGACATCAAGTCGCTCAAGGAGGCATTTGCCCGCGGCGACGACATCCACGCCATCACCGCCAGCGAGATGTTCGGCGTGCCGGTCAAGGGCATGGACCCGCTGGTGCGGCGGCGCGCCAAGGCGATCAATTTCGGCATCATCTACGGCATCTCGGCATTCGGGCTCGCCCAGCAGCTCGGCATCGGCCAGCCCGAGGCGCGCGAGTACATCAGCCGCTACTTCCAGCGCTACCCCGGCATCCGCGACTACATGGAGACGACCAAGGCATACGCGCGCAAGCACGGCTACGTGAAGACGCCGTTCGGCCGCAAGGTTCACCTTCGCTTCATCAACGACAAGAGCCAGGGCATGCGCGCCTTCGCCGAGCGCGCCTCGATCAACGCGCCGCTGCAGGGCGGCGCCGCCGACATCATCAAGAAGGCGATGATCCGCCTGCCCGGCGCGCTTGCCTCGGCCGGGCTCGCGGCCCGCATGCTGCTGCAGGTCCACGACGAGCTGCTGTTCGAGGTTCCGGTGGCCGAGATCGACAAGACCAAGGACGTGGCGCGCCGCGTCATGGAAGGCGCCGCCGCGCTCTCGGTGCCGCTGGTTGTCGAGACCGGCGTCGGCAACAACTGGGCGGCGGCGCACTAGCGATGCGGCTATCGACATGGATCGCGACCGCCGCCTGTCTTGGCCTGGCAACGACGGCCGAGGCGCAGGACTCACCAGAGCAGCGGACGGCATCCCTGCTCAAGGGCTCGAAGGCAACGATCGAGAACCAGGCGTGCTGCGGCGCCAGCCGCGGCACGGTTCACGCATCCGAAGCGGCGGCCATTGCCAGGGTGCCGGGCTCGGCAGCGCGCAACGGACAGGTCCTCCGATTGAAGCTCGACGGCAACCGCACCCTCAGCCTGACCGACTGCCTTGTCACGGACCGCTGCGATGGCGACATGCGCGTCCACCGCCTGGTCGGGTGGTGGCCCAAATATCGCCTCTACGTGGTGAACGTGGCTCTCTATGAAGCCGGCGTCGCCTACCTGGTGTCGCAGCGTGACGGCCATGTGACCGTGGCCACGGCGCCGCCGGTCCTCTCGCCGTCCGGCCGCTGGGCGGTTGCCCTCGAGTCGAACCAGATGAACGGGGTCGACCTCGAGCTCCTGGACATGAGCCACGACCCGCCGACCGTGACCAAGATCGAGGACGGGCCGAACTGCCCGGGTGCCGGTCCCGGCTTGCTGCGTCCGAAACCGGTGTGGGTCGACGAATCGCAGATCAGGTTCGAGGCGCCGCCGCCCCTGCAGAGCGGCTATCCCAACACCAAGCAGCTCTTGCGGATCATTGGCGGCAAGCCGCGCTGGGAATGCTGAGACCAAGGGGAGACGAACGATGAAGATCTGGGGCCGAGCCAACTCGATCAACGTGCAGAAGGTGCTGTGGGCCGCCGACGAATGCGGCATCACCCACGAGCGCACCGACGTCGGCGGCGCTTTCGGCGGCAACGACCAGAAATGGTACCTCGACATGAACCCCAACGGCGTCGTGCCGACCATCGAGGACGGCGGCCAGATCATCTGGGAGAGCAACTCGGCGGTGCGCTACCTCGCCGCCAAGTACGCCGCCGGCACGTTGTGGCCGATCGATCCCGGCCAGCGCAGCGAGGCTGACCGCTGGATGGACTGGCAGCTCAGCACGATCTCCGAGGCGATGCGCGTGGTGTTCTGGGGCCTGATCCGCACGCCACAGGAGAAACGCGACATGGCAGCCATCAGGAAGGCGGCGGAGGATGCCGGCCGCCTGTTCGGCCGCCTCGACGGCTGGCTCGCCGGCCGCCGTTACGTCGCCGGCCAGCATTTCACCATGGGCGACATTCCGGTCGGCTGCTTCGTCTATCGCTGGTACGCCCTCGACATCGAACGGCCCGAGCTCAAGAACGTTCGCGCCTGGTACGACCGCCTGACGACGCGGCCGGCCTACGCCAGGCACATCATGATCAAGCTGACGTAGGCTTTGCTCCCCCTTCTTCCTCCTCTCCCCCGCCAGGGCCCCGCTAGGGGGCCTCGGCCCCTAGCGCTTCGGCAGTCTGCTCATCTCGGCAATGATCGCCTTGTCGACGACCGCGAACAGGTGGGCGTCGGGCGACAGGGTGCAGCCGCCACGCACCAGGTAGGCGATCTGCGTGCCGCGTTCGTCGTCGGGAATGCGGACGCCGTGATAGCGGGCGGCGTGCTCGGCGAGGAAGATCGCCAGCACCTTGCGCGATTCAGGGTTCATGGCGTGCGCCTCGCGGCAGGTGATGTAGGCTGCCTGCTCGAAATTGGTGGGCGGCATCGGCGTCTGCGCCGAGGCGGAAGCGGCGATCAGCAGCGCGCCGGCGGCTGCAATGGAACGGACGAACATGGCCAATCCTCCTGCGCTACCTGTTGCCGATGGCGCTGCCGGTGATGTAGCCGGCCGCGCCGCCGATCAGGCCGGCGCCGACCACCGTGCCGAAGCTGCCACCGGCCACCATGCCGATGCCCGTGCCCAGCGCCGCGCCGGTCACCGCGCCCTTCTGGCCCGGCGTCATATTCTCGCAGCCACCGAGCAGGCCGGCGGCCAGCACCATTACGAGAGCCATGGTCTTCGTCATCATTCGATCTCCCACTGCAGGCCGCTTCACGGCGGCGCCAAGTTGGCCTTGTCCCAGTTCTTGTCGGGATTGAACACAGTGATCAAGCCCGCTTTCTGCGCGGTGTCGGACCCGAGGTCGCGCTGGTAGACGACGCCGTTGTTGCCGACGATGAACGTCATGATGCCGGTCACGCCGTAGCGCACCGGCCAGGCGATCGCGCCGAAGCCGCCGATCATGCGGCCGTTCAGGATGTAGTCGCGCGCGCCGCCTGGCGCATCGGGGCCCTGCGCGTAGAGCAGCCGGAAATAGTAGCCGTAATGACCGTCGGGCGACTTGCCATCGACCTGCGCCCGCGCCACCGCCGGCCCCAGCGGACTCTGCGGCTCGCCCGGGCTGGTCGCCCAGTAGAGGCCGTCCTTGCTGCCCGCCGAGCTCAGCAGGCGGCGGGCAAAGACCGGCGCGCCGGTCTTCATCGGATCGAGCGCGGCATAGTCGTACTGCGCATCGACGATGGCGAGCAGCGTCTGGACCACCGACAGCTCGTTGTGGCCGATTCGGCGCAGCGCGATCTCCTTGAGGCCCGCCGCGATGTCGAAGCGCCATTCCGCGCCGTCCTTGACCAGCGGGATCGGCAGCGTCCAGCCGGCGTGCCCGACCTCGATCGTCGCCTTGCTGTCGCCCGACGGGATGATCTTGTGGCCGGCATCCCACGCCGCGATGAACGAATTGCGGCGGCGCTGCATCTCCTCTTCGTTGAGCGGCACGAAGTCCCGCCAGTCGTTGCCCCACAGCTTGGCAATGGCGGCGCGATCGCCGCTGCGCACGGCCGCGGTCAGCGCGGCGGCCGCCGCTTCGGCCGTGGGAAAGCCCTGCGGCTTGGCCAGCGCCGGCTGCTGCGCGCCGGCGCCGGCGGCGAAGCCCGCCACGAGGGCAACCGCCAGCAGGAACCGGCGCATCATTGTCATGCTCATCGCCGGCCTCCAACGCCACCCCTGCCGCCGCCGAAGCCGCGATCGCCCCACGAGCGGTTGCCCTGCTCGAAGTCGCGATTGACCCCCTGGCCACGATCGATGCCCTCGAAGGCGCCGCCGCGGTTCTCCCAGGTCGAGCGCGGCTGCTCTGCCGCACGCGGTTGCTCTGCCCTCGGCTGCTCTGCGCGGGGCTGCTGAACGCGCGGCTGCTCGGGTCGCTGCAGGGTGCCGGCACCGCCGCCGGGTCGATTGGTCGCCTCGCCGTCGCGCCCCTCGAGCTGGCCGCGGAACTGCTCGCGCTGCTGGGAGCCCATGCGCGTCTGGCCGAATTCCTGGCGCTCGGGCTGGGTGCGATAGGGCACGCCGTCACGATGCGCCGGGTCGTGGCGCCATTGCCCGTTGGCGTAGCGGTTGGCGTCGAAGTTGTTGCGGCTGATGTTGACCGCCTTGTTGACGTTGACCGAGGTGTAGCTGTTGCCCCAGCCGTTGCCCGACCAGCCCCAATGCCAGCCGCCGAACATGGCGGTACCGGCGGCCACGCCGAGGCCGAACATCATGCCCGCTGCGAGTGCGGTGCCGTAGCCGTAGGCCGGCGGCGGCGGATAGTAATAGGGCGGATAGGCCGGATAGGGCCACGCGCCGTAAGCCCAGGCCGGGTTGTAGTACGGCACGTAGATCACTTCCGGATTGGCCGGCTCGATGATGATGGCGCTGGCCCCGCCGGACGGCGCCGGCTGGGTCGTGACCTTCTGCTGCGACGTCGTCTTGAGGTTGCCGGCGGCGGCCGCGCGGGCGCGCAGGCGCTGAACCGAATCGGCCACCTCCTTCTGCTGGCCGATCATCGCGTCGCCGAGCTTCTGGGTCCACTCCAGCTTGTCGTTCATCATCGTCAGGACCTGCGGGAAGGCGACCAGCGACTTGACGCTGACATCCCAGCTCTTGTCCTTGACGGCGGCCACCGCGGCATCCCCCTTGAGATTGGGATTGGCCTGCACCCAGCGCGCCGCCTCGACGATCTCCAGCGGATAGGTGGCGGCCATCAGCACCTGCGCCAGCAGCGCATCGGGATAGAGCGCGATCGGCGCCAGCATCTGGTCGAGCTGTTCCGACGTGAACGGCTTGGCCGAGCCCTGCGCCCTTGCGCCGGAGAAGGGGCCCGTCGCCAGGATCATGCTCGACAACACCAAGAAGTCGCGTCGATTCATGCCCTGTCCCTTGCTCGCTCCGATGACGCCGCACAGTAGGGGCTTGCGAGCCCAGGGGCAACGCTCTCCATCCTCACGCCAACCGAAAGACCTCGACCGGATCATCGTGACCCTTGACCAGGCGGCGGACCGGCGCGACGGCGGCGATGCCGAGCGCGGCCTTGTCCTTGACCGCCGCCATCGTGGCACCGCTCACCAGCACGACGATCTCCTCGCCTTCCTTCATGAACTCCTTGCCGAGCTGCTCGAAGCGCTGGGCGACGTTCACCGTGTCGCCGACCACGGTGAAATTGACGCGGCCGGGCGCACCGATATTGCCGACGACGACCGGCCCGGAATGGAGGCCGATGCGGACCCGGATCGGCAGCTGGCCGGCGGCGCGCCGCATCTCATTGTCCTCGCGGACCACATCCACGATGGCGAGCGCCGCGCTCACTGCATGGTCGGCGTGGTCCTCCATGCGCGACAGGCCGCCCCAGACGGCCATGACGGCGTCGCCGATGTACTTGTCAATCACGCCGTGCTCGCGCTCGATACAGGCGCCGAGCAGCGCGAAATGATGATTGAGCAGCTCGGCCGTTTCTTGGCCGGGCAGGTCCTCGGCCTGCGGCGTGAACTCGACGATGTCGGTGAACATCACCGTGACAGTGCGGCGGCGCGAGCGCACCGCATCTTCGCCGAGCTCCATCAACCGGAACACGAGGCGGTGCGGCACGTAGGCGCCGAACCATTTCAGCGCGCCGCGCGCCTTGTCGAGGCTGTGGCCGGCATCGTCGATCTCGCGCAGCAGGGAGCGGCGGTGGAACGGCTTGTCGAACTCCAGTCGCTCGATCGCTTCGGCCGCCGACGTGATGGTGCGGATCGAGCGTGCCATGCTGAGCCCGATCACCAGCGCCAGCACGGCGGCGACGGCGAGCGTGCCGGCGCCGACCATGGCGCCGTTGGTCAGGCGGACCAAGTCGCTGGTCGCCTCCTCGATGGGGAAATACTGGCCAACCAGCCAGGGGTCGGGCCCGTAGCCCTTCAGCTCGCGGTAAACGAACACCCAGCGCTGGCCCTCCACCTCGACGACATGGCCGAGCGAGCCCAGCGCGCGGTCGATCTGCGCGCTGCGCAGCGGCGGTGCCCAGATCTTCGCCAGGACGGGGTCTCCCAGCTCCTGGATCGTCGGCAACGGATGGGTTTCCGACAGCCCGAGACCGTCCGGCTTGACCAGGCGGCGGTGCGCCAGGACGTTGGTGCGGCCGACCAGGATGAAGAAGCCGTCGTCGCCGGCCGGCGTCGCAAGGCTGATCAGCGAGGACAGATCACCGACCGATACGGTGGCAATCAGGCCGCCGATGAACGCATTGTCGATCCGCCGCACCGGCGTGCGCACGTTGAGCACTGGCTGCTGCAGCGGTTCGCTCCAGAACAGGGCACCCCAGAAGCTCCTGGTCAGGGTCTGCAGGTCACGGAACCGTTCGAGGCCGCGCGGCTGATCGAGCAGCGAGCTGGTGATGCCCGTGAAGGTGCCATTGGGCCGGCGCGAGACGCCGTGCGTCTGGAGATCGAGAGTCGCGAAGGCGACATAGGACACCTCCGGCACGCGCCCCATCATCACCCGCAGCGCCTCGCGCACGTCGACCGGCGATTCGATGTCGATTCGGCCAGCGCCGATCAGAGCGGCGATCATCTCGAGGTTCTCGGTCACCGGATCGAGCTGGCGGCGAACCAGCGAGATCTGGCTCTCGATGGTTCGCTCCGCCCGATCGATCAGCAGGCGGTCGGCCGTGCCGGTCGCGCCGGTCAACACGATGAGATAGGCGGCGCCGGAGATGAGGGCCAGCGACACGAAGGCCAGCACCAGGGCCGAGATCAGCGGCAGGCGCAGCCGCCAGCGCCGTACGGGCGATGCGACAGCATCGGGTGCGTCAGGAATCGTGCTCACGCACCCACAAGATGATACGTCGGCGCCATGAGGGGAAGGCCCCCGGACAATTCGCCCGTGGGGGAACTCAGGCCCCTCCCCAGCTCCGCTGGGGAGGTGTCGGCGTAATCGCCGACGGAGGGGTCGAAAGCCCCACTGAGACTCATGACCCCTCGTCGCCGTATGACGGCGACACCTCCCCGGCGAAGCCAGGGAGGATGGCGTGGCGCCTCATGCCGCGGCGCGGATCGCGGCGCGGTTGACCTTGTCCTCGACGTGGCTCTCGAACTGCTGGAAGTTGACCTCGAAGCGGCGGGCAACGTCGCGCGCCGCCGAATCGTAGGCCTTCTTGTCCTTCCAGGTATTCTTCGGGTTCAGCACCTCGCCCGGCACGTCGGGGCAGGCGCTCGGCACCTGCATGCCGAAGTGGGGATCGGCGACGCTGGCAATCGTGGCCAGCCGCCCGTCGAGCGCGGCGCGCAGCATCGCCCGCGTGTGGCGGATCGACATGCGCTCGCCGACGCCGAAGCCGCCGCCCGACCAGCCGGTGTTGACCAGCCAGCACTTGACGTGCTGGCGCGCCATCTTCTCGCCCAGCATCCTGGCATAGACGGTCGGATGACGCGGCATGAAGGGCGCGCCGAAGCAGGTCGAGAAGGTGGCTTGCGGCTCGGTCACGCCCTTCTCGGTGCCGGCGACGCGCGCCGTGTAGCCTGACAGGAAGTGGTACATCGCCTGCTCGGGCGTGAGCCGGGAGATCGGCGGCAACACACCGAACGCATCGGCCGTCAGCATGACGATGTTCTCCGGCGTGCCGGCGATGCCGCTGGGCGAAGCGTTGGGGATGAAGTCGAGCGGATAGCAGGCGCGCGTGTTCTCGGTATGCCGGCCGTCGTCGAGATCGAGGCCGCCGGTCGCAGGGTCCATCACCACGTTCTCAAGCACGGTGCCGAAGCGCTCGGTGGTGGCGTAGATCTCGGGTTCGGCGGCGCGGCTCAGCTTGATCACCTTGGCGTAGCAGCCGCCCTCGAAATTGAACAGGCTCTGCTCGCCCCAGCCATGCTCGTCGTCGCCCAGCAGCGTGCGCGCCGGATCGGCCGACAGCGTCGTCTTGCCGGTGCCCGACAGGCCGAAGAAAATCGCCACGTCGCCGTTCGGCCCGACATTGGCCGAGGCGTGCATCGGCAGCACGTTCCGGTCGGGCAGCAGGTAGTTCATGATGGTGAACACCGACTTCTTGATCTCGCCGGCGTACCAGGTGCCGCAGATCGCCACCACGCGGTCGGTGAAGTTGACCAGGATGGCGCAGTCCGATGCGGTACCGTCGAGCTTGGGATCGGCCTGGAAGCCGGGCAGGTTCAGGATCGTGAAGTCGGGCTGGAAGCCTTCTAGCTCGTCCGCCTTGGGCCGCAGGAACATGTTGCGCGCAAAGAGATTGTGCCAGGCCGTCTCGGTGATGACGCGCACGCCGATGCGATGCGCCGGATCGGCGCCCGCCCAGCAATCGCGCACGAAAAGGTCACGACGCTGGGCATAGGCGGTCATGCGGTTGTAGAGCGCGCGATAGCGCTCGGGCGAGATCGGCTTGTTGGTCTTGCCCCAGTCGACGCGATCGCGGCTCGCCGCATCCTCGACGAACACCTTGTCGTTGGGCGACCGGCCGGTGTGGATGCCGGTACGCACGACGAACGCGCCGCCGTCGGCGACGCTTCCCTCGCCGCGGCGCACCGCCTCTTCATAGAGAGCCGGCACCGAGAGATTCCAATGGACCGCGCCGCGATTCTTCAATCCGAGCGATTCAATTCCGAATTTGGGGACGACGAAGCCCGTCTGTCTCACTGCGCTTCTCCTGGCTGTAGGGCGCAAGGGCTATGCGACACTCCGAACGCTACGAGCAAGAGGGTGGTTTCGCACCCGCGAATGGCATGTCGCGGCGCGGAAATCCCGTGGATAATCTGTGACGACCCCGGTGGCCTCCCCGTCTCTCTCATTTTCCTCCCCAAGCGTAGCTTGGGGAGGTGTCGCCGTCTTCGGCGACGGAGGGGTCATGAGCCCCAGTCCCGCTGCTCATGACCCCTCCGCCCCGTATGACGGGGCACCTCCCCAGCGAAGCTGGGGAGGAGAGTGAAAGGCGATTACGGGGGAGGGATGGAGGACGCCGCCCGCGCCCGTTTGACGAGATCGACCAGGATCCCGCGCGCCTGCGCGGCGGCGGCAAGCGGCCTGTCGAAGGCCAGGCGGGCGACCTCGCCGCCGGACCGCAGGTCGATACCCTCGGCGTCGATTCCGGTCATCCGCCAGCCATCACCGGCGCGGCCAAGCAACTTCCCGGCATAGAGCTGGACGGCGTCGGCATGGTCCTTGTTCATATGCTCGACGATGCCCGGCTCGGCGGCGGCGAGGCCATCGGCCGTCGCCTCGCCGCGCAACTCGTCGGAGGAAAGCCAACGGATCCTGCCGAAGCCCGCGACCAGGTGGGCGCGCTCGACGGCCACCCGATAGAAGGCGAAATCCTTGAAGCCGGCATACAGGTCGGCATCCGGATGGCGCGCCAGGAAGCGCCGGCGCAGCCTCTCGTCGTCCGTCCGGCCGGCGCGCCCGACCAGGGTGACGCGCGGCCCGGTGAGCGGCTGGTCGAGCCCGTGCGTGCCGTCGAACAGCAGCGACACCCGCGCCTCGCCGGCAATCGCCTTGGTGTGCTCGGCGAGATCGCTCAACAGGAGGATGGGCGACAGATCGTGATCGACCGCCACCAGGACCAGCGAGGCATAGGGCCAGGCTGCGCCTTCGCCACCCCCGTGCGCCGGCAAGAGGCTGGCCAGGGCAGCGCGATCCAGCCCGCGCACCAAGTCGCGGGCGGCACGTGCCATGTCATTTGTCATGGCGCCACGTCTTTCATCATGATTTCTGGTCAAAAACGCCGTAATTCGTCCATAGGGATGGCAGAATGGGGCAGCGGCGGCAACGCCCCGGTCTGTGCTACGATTATGCCACCGTCCGACCCGTCAGGAGAAGCAAAGCCGTGCGCAAGAACATCGCCCTCGTCGACGACGACCGCAACATCCTGACCTCCGTCTCGATGCTCCTGGAAACCGAGGGCTTCCAGGTGAAGACCTACAATGATGGGGCTTCGGCGCTCGAGGGCCTCAACCAGGCGCCGCCCGATCTCGCCATCTTCGACATCAAAATGCCGCGCATGGACGGCATGGAGCTGCTGAACCGCATCCGCAAGACCCAGCAGTTCCCGGTGATCTTCCTCACCTCCAAGGACGAGGAGATCGACGAGGTGCTTGGCCTGCGCATGGGCGCCGACGATTTCATCCGCAAGCCGTTTTCCCAGCGCCTGCTGCTCGAGCGCATCCGCGCCGTGCTGCGCCGCGCCGATTCGGGCACCGGCAAGGGCGAGGGTCAGGTCGAGCGCATCGTGCGCGGCGAGTTGGTGCTCGACCCCAGCCGTCACCAGTGCACCTGGAAGAGCAAGGAGGTGCATCTCACGGTCACCGAGTTCCTGCTGCTGAAGTCGCTCGCCGAGCGGCCGGGGCACGTGAAGAACCGTGACCAGTTGATGGATGCGGCGTACGGCGAGACAATCTACGTCGACGACCGGACCATCGACAGCCACATCAAGCGGGTGCGCCGCAAGTTCCGCGAGGTCGACGGCGAGTTCGAGCAGATCGAAACGCTCTATGGCATCGGATACCGATACCGCGACGCCTGAGCCCGGCCGGCGCTGGTCCGGCCTGCAGGGTTTCCTCTCGCGTATCGCGGCTGCCTTCAGCCGCCGCGAGCTCGCGCCTGCGCGTCCGACCGAGACGCCGTCGCTGTTGCGCCGCCGGCGCAGCGCGACACGACGCTACTCGCCGCTCACCCGCCGCATCCTGCTGCTCAACATCGTGCCGGTCGCGCTGCTTACCCTGGGCGCGGTCTACCTCAGCGACTACGAGGAGGAGCTGATCGACGCCGAGCTCGCATCGCTCGCCGTGCAGGGCGAGATGGTCGCCGCCGGCATCGCCGAGATCGCGGTGGCGGGCGGCGAGACCACGGTCAATCGTCTCGATGCCGAGGCGGCCCGGCAGCTGCTCGCCCGCATGGTCCATCCGACCGGCGTGCGCGCCCGGCTGTTCAGCGAGACCGGCGAGCTTCTGGGCGACTCCGCGCTGCTGAGCGAGGCAGGCCGCATCCATGTCGTGCCATTGCCGCCGCCCGAATCGCCGTCCCCGGCGCATGGCGATCTCG
The DNA here is from genome assembly GCF_044224635.1 of Reyranella sp. GTDB lineage: Bacteria > Pseudomonadota > Alphaproteobacteria > Reyranellales > Reyranellaceae > Reyranella. The sequence continues at coordinate 229,882 of NZ_JBGAKA010000003.1, forward strand.
GCGAGCGCGTGAGCGAGTGGATCGCCCGCCAGCTCTCGCGCGCCGACCGCTTTCCCGAATATGTCGAGCGCGTGCTGCCGACGGTGCGCGACTTCCCCGAGGGCCAGAGCGCGCTGCGCGGCTTCAACGCCTCGGCGGTGCGCGTCTCCGGCGACGGCCGGCTGATCCTGAGCGCCGCGGTGCCGGTGCAGCGCTACAAGCAGGTGCTGGGTGCCCTGCTGCTGATGCGCGACAACCGCGCCATCGCCGCTTCCCTGCGCGAGGTGCGCTACGACATGATGGTGATCGCCGCGGCCGCGCTCGGCATCACCGTGTTGCTGTCGCTCTACCTCGCCGGCACCATCACCCAGCCGATCGTGCGGCTGGCGCGCGCCGCCGACGAGGTCCGGCTGGCACGCGAGAGCCGGCCCGAGATTCCCGACCTCGGCAAGCGCGGCGACGAGATCGGCGATCTCAACGACGCGCTGCGCTCGATGACAGAGGCCTTGTGGCAGCGCCTCAACACCATCGAGAGCTTCGCCGCCGACGTGGCGCACGAATTGAAGAATCCGCTGACCTCGCTGCGTTCCGCGATCGAGATGGCGTCGCGTCCGACGCTCACGCCCGACCAGCGCGACAAGCTGATGGCCATCGTGATGGACGACATCAACCGGCTGAACCGGCTGATCTCCGACATCTCCGACGCCTCGCGGCTCGATGCCGAGCTGATGCGCGGCGACGTGAAGTCGCTCGATCTCAACCTGCTGCTGGCCGACATGGCGCGCCACTACGCCGCCACGGCGCTGCAGAAGGCGGGCGTCGAGCTCGAGTTCCGCCTCGCCGCCAATCCGCCATTCCTGGCGCACGGCCACGACGGTCGCTACGGCCAGGTGTTCCGCAACGTCATCGACAACGCCTTGTCTTTCAGCCCCGCAGGCTCGCGCATCGTCGTCGAGCTCGCGCGCGCACCGCGCAACGGGCCGTTCATCGTCACCATCGACGACGAGGGGCCGGGCATTCCCGAAGATAACCTGGAATCGATCTTCGAGCGTTTCTACTCGGAGCGACCAACCGAGCATTTCGGCCAGCACTCCGGCCTCGGCCTGTCGATCTGCCGCCAGATCATGGAGACTTACGGCGGGTCGATCACGGCCTCCAACCGCCGGGCGCCGGCCGACGGGCCGGAGCCCGGCCGCATCCTGGGCGCACGCTTCACCATCCAGGTGCCGGCGGCCGATTTGCGCGCGTGACCCGGCCGGCCCCAGAGTCGGCGCCAGGGTCGATGCCAGGATCCGTGCACGCCACCTGCGTCGCCCTGCGCCACCGCCGGACCTGGCACGCCGTGCTGCTGCGCGGGCCGTCGGGCGCCGGCAAGTCGGACTTGGCGCTTCGCCTTATGGAGGCGGGCGCCCGCCTGGTGGCCGACGATCGCACCACGCTCGACCGCGCCGGCAACGCCGTCATGGCGAGCGCGCCGGCCTCGATCGCCGGCCTGCTCGAGGTGCGCGGGCTCGGCATCCGCCGCCTCCCCCGCAACCAGCTGCTGGCGCAGGCCGCGGTCGTCCTGCTGGTTGACCTGGTGCCGCCTGATGCGATCGAGCGCCTGCCCGAACCGGAGCACGAAGCGCTGCTCGGCATCGACCTGCCCGTGCTCAAGCTCGCCGCGTTCGAAGCCTCATCGTGCGCAAAGTTGCGCCTTGCAGTCGCCATGAGGGTATAGTTAGTCAGCCTCCTCCTCCAGCTTCGCTGGGGAGGTGTCCGCGTCTTCGCGGACGGAGGGGTCATGAGCAACGGGACCGGGGCTCATGACCCCTCCGTCGCCGTGAGACGGCGACACCTCCCCGGCGAAGCCGGGGAGGTGAAATTACCATGACCGCCGCCGCCTCCGTCGCCCCTCTCACCCAGCCTCGCAGCGCACCGCGCCCGTTCGTCGTCGTGACCGGTCTGTCCGGTGCCGGACGGATCACGGCGCTGCACGCGCTGGGCGACATGGGCTACGTCGCGGTCGACAACGTGCCGCTGATGCTGCTGGGCGACGTCATGAGCTCGACAGCGGGCAATCCCGGCGAGCGTGCCGTCCCGCTCGCCTTCGGCATCGACACGCGGACCTTCGGGTTCGAATCGCATGCCCTGGTGCGGCGCGTCCGGGAGCTGCGTCAGCGCACCGATATCGCCGTGCGCCTGCTGTTCCTCGACTGCGACACCGAGATCCTGCAGCGCCGCTACACCGAATCGCGCCGCCCGCACCCGCTGGCGCCCGACCGGCCGCTGATCGACGCAATCAGCGAGGAGCGCCTGGAGATCGGCTGGGTGCGCGACGCGGCCGACCTGGTGATCGACACGTCGGCACTGTCGCCGCACATCTTCAAGCAGCTGCTGGCCGGGCACTTCGCGCTCGCCGCCGTCGGCACGCGCCTGGCGGTGATGTCGTTCTCCTACCGGCGAGGCCTGCCGCGCGAGGCCGACCTGGTGTTCGACGTGCGCTTCCTCAGGAACCCGCACTACGTGCCCGACCTCAAGCCATTGACCGGCCGCAACCCGGCGGTCGCCGCCTTCGTCGCCGGCGATCCCGGCTACCGGCCCTTCCTCGACGGGCTGAAGGGGCTGATCGGGCCGCTGCTGCCGCGTTTCGACGCAGAAGGCAAGAGCTATTTGACAATCGCCGTCGGCTGCACCGGCGGCCGGCACCGATCCGTGACGGTCGCCGAGGAGCTGGCAGACTGGTTGCGCGGCGCGGGCCGCTCGGTCACTCTCTCGCACCGGGACGCCGATGCGGCCGGGGAGGCGGCGGCGTAGGGTAAAGCAGGACATGATTGGTATCGTATTGGTTACCCATGGCAATCTGGCCCGCGAATTCATAGCGGCGCTGGAACATGTGGTCGGGCCGCAGCAAGGCGTGGCGGCCGTATGCATCGGTCCCGACGACGACATGGAGAAGCGGCGCGCCGAGATCCTGGAGAACGTCCAGGCCTGCGAAAGCGGCGACGGCGTGATCGTGCTCACCGACATGTTCGGCGGGACGCCCTCCAATCTCGCCATCTCGATCATGGAGCGGGCCCGCATCGAGGTGCTGGCCGGCGTCAACCTGCCGATGCTGGTGAAGCTCGCGTCGGTGCGCGCCCGGCCGATCGCCGAGGCCGTGCGCATGGCGCAGGAAGCGGGCCGCAAGTACATCACGGTCGCCTCGCGCATCCTCGCCAAGGAAGCTTCGTGAACGACGGTCCGCCGCACGTCACCGCAGAAGCCGAGATCGGCATGATGCGGCGCACCCTGCAGATCACCAACAAGCGCGGCCTGCACGCTCGCGCCGCCGCCAAGTTCGTGCGCACTGTCGGCCAGTTCGACTGCCAGGTCCGCGTCGCCTTCAAGGGCCAGGAAGTCTCCGGCCTGTCGATCATGGGCCTGATGATGCTGGCGGCCGGCCTGGGCAGCGCCATCGACCTCGCCTGCTCGGGCCGTCAGGCGGTCGAGGTCATGGCCGCGCTGTCGACCTTGATCGAGGGCCGGTTCGGCGAGGACTGACCCTCCGGCAAGCTCAGGGCAGGCGACGGCTCGGCGCATGGCGGGTCGAATGCCCATCGGTCATGCTCTTCCCATTTTGCCTCTGCCGGTGCTAATCCGCCTCGCTGGAGGTGCAAGGAATGAGCGTCGAGGGTGAGACGGCCGGAAGCGGTCTCGCGAAGGCGCGTGCAGAACCGGCCAAGGAGACGAAGCCGGAGCAGGGTGCCGGGCAGCCATTGCCGAGCGTGAACGCGCGTCTCGCAAGCGCGCTGCTGGTCATCGGCTCGGTGCTGCTCACGCTGGGGGTGATCGAGATCGGCTGCCGCCTGCTGCGCGGCGGGCCACAGGCGCTGATCCACTGGCCGAACTTCCCCGCCGTGCGCATGGGCATCAGCGACCAGGGCGGCGGCGCCTGCGCTTATGCCTACGACGCCACCCTCGGCTGGACCCTGCCGCCGAATTGCCAGGTGTCCTCGCTCAGCACCGATGCGCACGGCTTTCGCCGAACGCCCGATGGCGCCTTCACCGGCTGGCCGGCGATCCTCGCCACCGGATCGTCCTTCACCCAGGGCGAGGAAGTGGCCGACGACGAAGCCTGGCCGGCACAGCTGCAATCGATCATCGGCCGCAAGGTGGTGAATGGCGGGGTCAGTGGCTACGCCTTCGACCAGGCGGTCCTCTACACCGAGCGCGTGGCGCCCAAGGTCAAGCCGCGCCTCGTCGTGATCGGGTTCACGCCCGACGACGTCCGGCGCAGCGAGCTGGCCGAAGCGTGGAGCCGGAAGAAGCCCTACTTCACCGTGATCGACGGCCGACTCGAGCTGCGCAACGTGCCGGTGCCGGGCCAGCTGCGCGCGTCCCTGCCGACGCTGGGCCGTCTGCTCGGCTGGTCAGCGCTGGCCGAGGACCTCACGCAACGGCTCGGCATGCAGCGAGGCTGGTACTTCGACGAGGTGCAGGGCGCGCCGCCCGGCAGCGGCGAGGAGATCGCCTGCCTGCTGGTGGGCAGGCTCGCCGGCCTCGGCGTGCCGGTGATGTTGCTGTCGCAGTACAGCCGCGGCTACGCCATGGCCGACGTCGCCGGCAAGGCGCGGGATCGCCGCACCGTGAGCAAGGTGCTGGGCTGTGCCACCGCGGCTGGCCTCATCGCCTTCGACCTCGCCGAGCCGCTGCAGGCCGCGATCGGCCAGCGCGGCGTCGACGCGCTCTACCGCACCGATCACCATTCGGCCGAAGGCAACCGCGTGATCGCCGAGCAGATCAAGGACGAGCTGGCGAAGCGCCGCCTGCTGCCGCAGGTGTTGGAGCGATGATTTGCCCCTTCAAGCCAGCGAAATGCCCGGCGCGCCGATTAGCTCAGCGTAGCACGGCCCGTCCGGCGTGACGTTCGTCCTCGGGTGGCGCGTCTGAGGACGCGCGCCGCGGCCGGGACATCACCTCATAAAGCCCGGCGCATATCGGCATAAATAGTTGCTTATATGTGCGTATCTCCGAGCCGACCGCGTTGAGGGCCCGCAGGGCCGCTGTTATGACACGGCCCGCCTTCCCTCTTCCCGCACTGCCAGGAGCGCCACATGGCCCAGGATTACGTCGTCAAGGATATCGGGCTCGCCGATTGGGGCCGCAAGGAAATCGACATGGCCGAGACCGAGATGCCCGGCCTGATGGCGATCCGCAAGGAGTTCGGTCCGAAGCAGCCGCTCAAGGGTGCGCGCGTCGCGGGCTCGCTGCATATGACCATCCAGACGGCGGTGCTGATCGAGACCCTGAAGACGCTCGGTGCCGACGTGCGCTGGGCGTCGTGCAACATCTACTCGACGCAGGACCATGCCGCCTCGGCGATCGCGAAGTCGGGCACGCCGGTGTTCGCGATCAAGGGCGAGAGCCTCGAGGAATACTGGGACTACACCCACAGGATCTTCGAATGGAGCGACGGCGGCGCGCCCAACATGATCCTCGACGACGGCGGCGACGCCACCCTGCTGGTCCATCTCGGCATGCGCGCCGAGAAGGATCCGTCGCTGATCGCCAAGCCGACCAACGAGGAGGAAGAGGTCCTCTACAAGGCGATCGCCAGGACCAACAAGGAGAAGCCCGGCTGGTACGCCAAGCTCGGCGCGGCGATCCGCGGCGTCACCGAGGAGACCACGACCGGCGTGCACCGGCTCTACCAGATGGAGAAGGAAGGCCGCCTCTTGTGGCCGGCCATCAACGTCAATGACTCGGTCACCAAGTCGAAGTTCGACAACCTCTACGGCTGCCGCGAATCGCTGGTCGACGGCATCCGCCGCGGCACCGACGTGATGATGGCCGGCAAGGTCGCCATGGTCGCGGGCTTTGGCGACGTCGGCAAGGGCTCGGCCGCCTCGCTGCGCCAGGCCGGCTGCCGCGTCATGGTCTCCGAGGTCGATCCGATCTGCGCCCTGCAGGCGGCGATGGAAGGCTACGAGGTGGTCACGATGGAAGATGCCGCGCCGAAGGCCGACATCTTCGTCACCGCCACCGGCAATGTCGACGTCATCACGCTCGACCACATGAAGGCGATGAAGCATCGCGCAGTGGTCTGCAACATCGGCCACTTCGACAGTGAGATCCAGATCGCGAGCCTCAGGAACTTCAAGTGGCATCACGTCAAGCCGCAGGTCGACGAGATCGAGTTCCCCGACGGCAAGCGCATCATCGTGCTGTCGGAAGGCCGCCTGGTGAATCTCGGCAACGCCACCGGCCATCCGAGCTTCGTGATGTCGGCCTCGTTCTCCAACCAGACGCTGGCGCAGATCGAGATCTTCACCAATCCGGGCAAGTACGAAAAGAAGGTCTACACCCTGCCCAAGACGCTCGACGAGAAGGTGGCGGCGCTTCATCTCGAGAAGGTCGGCGCCAAGCTCACAAAGCTGCGCGCCGACCAGGCGAAGTACATCGGCGTTCCCGAGGCCGGCCCGTTCAAGGGCGACCTCTACCGGTACTGATCGGGGTGCTCTTCACTGTCCTCCCCAGCGAAGACGCTGGGGAGGAAAATGATCCCCTTGCGGGGGCACCTCCCCCGTGAGACGGGGAAGGCAAATGAGTTATTCCCTCTCCCTGTCCGACGAAGCCGCGACCGAGCGGCTGGGCGCGTCGCTGGCCGGACGCCTGCGGCCCGGCGACCTGGTAGCGCTGCAGGGCGGGCTGGGTGCCGGCAAGACGACGCTCGCACGGGCCGTGCTGCGCGCCGCATCAGGCGATCCGGCGCTGGTCGTGCCCAGCCCGACCTTCACGCTGGTCGAGGTCTACGACACGCCGCGCGGCAGCTACTGGCATTTCGATCTCTACCGCCTGGAGTCGGCCGAGCAGGTGCTCGAGCTCGGCTGGGAAGAGGCGCGCGCCGACGGGGTGGCCCTGGTCGAATGGGCCGAGCGCCTCGGTCCCCTGCTGCCGCCGGACAGGCTCGCCGTCAGCCTGACGATCGAGGGCGCCGGACGGCGCGCCGACATCGACGGAGGCGCGCGCTTTGCGGGCCTCTGAGGAAGACATGACCTCTCAAGAAGACGGCGCCTCCGAGCGCGCCAAGGCGCGCGATCGCGCGCGCGCCGCATTTGCCCGGCGCGCCGGCTGGGGCGATGCCGGCGCGCGCCGGCTAGCGGGCGACGCCTCGTTCCGCCGCTACTATCGGTTGAGCCGGCCGCGCCAGTCGGCGATCGTCATGGACATGCCGCCCGGCGAGGACGCGACGCCGTTCGTGCGCGTCGACCGCCATCTGATCGGGCTCGGGCTCAGCGCGCCCGAGCTCTACGCCGTGGATGCTGCCGCGGGCTTCCTGCTGATCGAGGATTTCGGCGACGATACCTTCACCCGCGTGCTCGCGGCCGGCGGCGACGAAGCCGAGCTCTATGGTCGCGCGACCGATGTGCTCGTCGCCTTGCATAGGGCCGGCGCGCGTGCCTTGCTGCCCGGCCTGCCGGTCTATGCCGGCGAGGCGTTGATCGAGGCGACCATGCTGCTGCCCGAATGGTACGTGCCCGCCGCGACCGGCTCAGCCCTGCCGGCCGACGAGGCCGAGCGCTATCGCGCGGCGTGGCGCGCCGCGCTCGCCAGCCTGCCGTCGGCCGACGACACGCTGCTGCTGCGCGACTATCACCGCGCCAACCTGATGTGGCTGCCGGCCCGTCCTGGCGCACAGGCCTGCGGGCTGCTCGATTTCCAGGACGCCCAGCTCGGCCATGCCGCCTACGATCTCGCCTCGCTGATCGAGGATGCGCGCCATGACGTGTCGCCCGCCGTGCATGCCGCTTGCCTCGATCGCTATCTCGGCGAGACCGGCCTGGGCGACCGCGCAGGCTTCCGGGCGGGCTTCGCCCTGATGGCGGCGCAGCGCCATGCGCGCATCATCGGCCTGTTCGTCCGCCTGTTGCAGCGCGACGGCAAGTGCGATTACCTGCCGTTCCTGCCGCGCGTCTGGCGGCAGCTCGAGCAGGCGCTGGCGCACGAGGCGTTGCAGCCGCTCAGGGCCTGGATCGATCGCGTGGTGCCGCCCGGCTTGCGGCGCGTGGGAGCAGCATGATCACGACAGCAATGATCCTGGCCGCCGGCCGCGGCGAGCGCATGCGGCCGCTCACCGACACCATTCCCAAGCCGCTGATTCCGGTCGCCGGCAAGTCGATGCTCGAGCGCTCGCTCGACAAGCTGGTCGAGGCGGGCGTCACCAGGATCGTGGTCAACGTCCATCATCTCGGCCAGCAAATTGTCGACCGGGTAAGCGACCGTGCCGAGATCATCCACGAGGACCGGCTGCTCGACACCGGCGGCAGCGTGAAGAACGCCCTGCCACTGCTCGGTCCCGGTCCATTCTTCATCCTGAACGGCGACATGCTGTGGCGCGACGGGCCGGACATGCTGCTGCCGCGCATGCGCATGCGGTGGAAGCCCGAGAGCATGGACGCGCTGCTGCTGCTGCATCCCATCCACAAGGTGATCGGCCGCGAGCCCGGCGAACGCGGCGACTACTTCCTAGAACCGTGGGGCCACATCCGCCATCGCGGCATGGCCCCGCTGACGCCCTACGTGTTCGCTGGCATCTCGGTCTGCGATGCCCGCCTGTTCGAGGAGTCGCCCGATGCGCCGTTCTCGCTGCTGACGCTGTGGCATCGCGCCGAGGCGGCGCGGCGCCTGTTCGGCGCGCTGCACGAGTGCGAATGGTTCCATGTCGGCACGCCGAAGCAGCTCGCCGAGGCGGAGCGCATCCTGGCCTGAGTGACCGGGAATGACGCGCGTCTTCACCATCGCACTCGATCGCTGCTTCGCCGACGTTCTGGCGCGCGGCATCCTCGCCGCCTACGGCGACGAGCCGCTGGCGCTGGCCGATGCCCTGATCCTGCTGCCGACGCGGCGCTCGGTACGGGCGCTGCGCGAGGCCTTCCTGCGCGCCTCCGACGGCAAGCCGCTGCTGCTGCCGCGGATGGCGCCGCTGGGCGATGTCGACGACGGCGCGTGGGAACCGATGTCGGGCGACGATGTCAGGGCCCTCGCCCTGCCGCCGGCCATCGCGCCGGCGGAGCGCGAGGCGCTGCTGGCCCAGCTGGTCACCGCCTTCGCCGACGAGGACGGCCAGCGGGTCGCGCAATCAGCGGCGCAGGCGCTGAAGCTCGCGCGCGAGCTGGCCAGCCTGATCGACGAGCTCGCCATCGAGGGCGTGTCGTTCGGCCGCCTCGCCGGCCTGGTCGACAGCACCTTCGCCAGCCATTGGCAGCGCACGCTGCGGTTCCTCGCCATCATCGGCGAGCATTGGCCGCGCATTCTGGCCGAGCGCGGTCAGATCGACGCCATCGACCGCCGCACACGCTCGATCCGCGCCCAGGCCGAACGCTGGCATACCAACCCGCCAGCAACTCCGGTGATTGCCGCCGGCTCGACCGGCTCGCAACCGGCGACGCGGGAACTGCTCGCCGCGATCGCCGGCCTGCCCAAGGGCGCGGTGGTGCTGCCCGGGCTCGATCGCGACATCGACGAGGCGAGCTGGCGCGCGCTCGACTTCTCGCATCCGCAGTTCGGCCTGCGCGAGCTCCTGCAGGCGCTGGACGTCGAGCGCGGCGCGGTCGCCGACTGGCCGGGCAGCGCGGCGCCCCCCTTCGGACAACCGTCCCGCGGAAAGCTGGCGAGCGAGCTGATGCGGCCGGCCGAGACCAGCGAGGCGTGGGTGCGCCCGCCTGCCTCGTCGCTCGAGCACGTGACGCGCGCCGACTGTGCAACGCCGCACCACGAAGCGGTGGTGATCGCGCTGGCGCTGCGCGAGGTGCTCGAGGCGCCGGGGCGCACCGCGGCACTGGTGACGCCCGATCGCGTGCTGGCGCGGCGCGTCGCCGCCGAGCTCCGGCGCTGGAAGGTCGATATCGACGATTCGGCGGGCCAGCCACTCAGCCACACGCCGCCCGCCGCACTGCTGCAGCTGCTGGTGGAGGCGCTTGACCAGCGCTTCGCGCCGGTGGCGCTGCTGGCGCTGCTCAAGCATCCGCTCACGACCCTGGGCGGCACGCGCGGCGCACTGCTCGCCACCGCCCGGCGGCTCGACATCAAGTGCCTGCGCGGCCTCAAGCCGGCGCCCGGCCTCGACGAGATCCGCACCCGGCTGGCCGGGGCGACGTTCGGTGATCCGGACGAACGTGATCGCATCGGCGCCCTGCTCGACCGGCTCGACTCGGCGACAGCCGATCTGGCCCACGCGCTGGAAGATGGCGCGCCGCCCGACCGCCTGCTCGATCTGACGATCGCCTCCGCCGAGCGAGTCGCCGCGTCGCAATCCCTGTGGTCGGGCGGAGCCGGCGAGGCGCTGGCCGACGCGCTGGCCCGCCTGCGCGGCGCCTGGCAGGGGCACGCCGCGATCGCCGGCCGCGAATGGCCGGCGCTGCTCGGCGCCATGCTGGAGCCGGAGATCGTGCGGCCGGCCTATGGCCGCCACCCACGGCTCGCCATCTGGGGCCCGCTCGAGGCCCGCCTGCAGCGCGCCGACCTGGTGGTGCTGGGCAGCCTCAACGAGGGCACCTGGCCACCGTCGGTCGACACTGGTCCGTGGATCAACCGGCCGATGCGCGCCGCTCTCGGCCTGCCGCAACCGGAACGCCGCGTCGGCCTGTCGGCGCACGATTTCACCGAAGCGCTGGGTGCCGAGCGCGTGCTGCTGACCCGCGCCGAGCGCGAAGGCGGCGCGCCGACCGTACCGTCGCGCTGGCTCGCCCGGCTCGATGCGCTGTTCGGCTACGAGCCCGGCGCCCCGGTGGCGCCGCCGGAGTACATCCAGCGCGGCCGGCGCAGCCTGCTCGCCTGGGCCGAGGCGATCGATGCGCCGACCACCTATGCGCCGTGGCTGCGGCCCGAGCCGCGGCCGCCGGCCGAAGCGCGGCCCGCCGTGCTGCCGGTGTCGGCCATCGAGCAATGGCGCCGCGATCCCTACGGTCTCTATGCGCGGCGTATTCTTCGCCTGCGCCTGCTCGACCCGCTCGAGGCCGAGCTCGGCGCGGCCGAGCGCGGCACTGCCCTGCACGACGCTTTCGACGAATTCCTGAAGGCCCATCCGTCCGGCACGCTGCCGTCGGATGCGCTGGCGCGCTTCGAGACCATGGGCGAGCAGCACCTGGCCAGGGTGCTGGCGGCGCCGGCCGAGCGCGCCTTCTGGTGGCCGCGCTTCAAGCGCCTGGCGCGCTGGTTCGTCGCCACCGAGAACGCCCGCCGCGGTGCCGGCACGCGCGTGCTGGGCAGCGAGATCGAGGGCGCGCTCCAGCTCGGGCCACTGCGCGTCGAGGCGCGCGCCGACCGCATCGACGAGATCGGCCCCGACGTGTGGGAGATCATCGACTACAAGACCGGCCGCGTGCCGCAGAAGAAGGAGATGGTGGCGCTGTTCGCGCCGCAGCTGCTGCTCGAGGCGGCGATGGCCGAGCGCGGCGGGTTCGCCACGCTGCCGGGCCGCGCCGGCAGCGCACACCTGTCCTACTGGCAGGCCAATGGCCTGGGTGACGGCGGCTCGGTGAACCCCGTCGCCGACAGCGACGACCTGGTGCCGCGCATGCTCGCGCTGGTCGAGCGCATGGCCACGCTCTACGCCTCGCCCGATACGCCCTATCGCGCCGTGCCGTGGTCGGCCTTCATGCCGTTCTTCAACGACTACAAGCACCTCGAGCGCATCGCCGAATGGTCAACCGCCGGCGGAGACGAGGAATGAAGGGAATGACCGACGCCCTCACGCTCGCGACGCAGTCGCAGCGGCAGGCAACGACGCCGCGGCATTCGGCGTGGGTCGAGGCCAATGCCGGCACCGGCAAGACCAAGGTGCTGACCGACCGCGTGACCCGCCTGCTGCTCGACCGGGTGCCGCCGCAACGCATCCTCTGCCTCACCTTCACCAAGGCGGCGGCGGCGGAAATGCGCAACCGATTGGCGAGCCAGCTCGGCCGCTGGGCGCTCGCCAGCGACTCTGCGCTCGACGACGAGATCGCCCAGCTGATCGACCGTCGGCCCGAGCCCGACGAACGCATGGTCGCCCGCCGCCTGTTCGCCGGCGTGCTCGATGCGCCGGGCGGCATCAACATCCTCACCATTCACGCTTTCTGCCAGGCGCTGCTCAAGCGCTTCCCGCTCGAGGCCGGCGTGGCGCCGGGCTTCGAGGTGCTCGACGAGGCAGAGGCGCGGGGGCTGCTGCAGCGGGCGCGCGATGCGCAGATGGAATCGCTGGCGGCCGACGCGGCCCCCGCCGATCTCGCGCAGGCGCTGGCCACCGTGGCCAACAAGGTATCGATCGCCGAATACAGCCAGCTCCTGTCCGACCTGCTGGGCGAGCGCGCCTGGCTGCTCAATCGCCTGCGCGACGACGACGGCCTGCAACGGTTGCGCGTGCGACTGGCACGCGCCCTCGGCTCGGCGCTGGGCGATAGCGGCGACGCGCTCACCGAGGCCGCCTGCCGCGACTCCGCTTTCGACAAAGCCGGCCTTGGCGAAGCCGTGCGCGCCCTGGCCAAGGGCAGCCCGACGGATCGAGAGCGCGGACAGCGGATCGCCGACTGGCTGGAAGCCGGCGACAACCGCGCCGCGCTGTGGTCGGACTATGCCCAGGTCTTCTTCACAAAGGACGGCCGCATCCAGGCCCGCCTCGCCACCAAGGCGGCCAGCACGAGAATGCCCGGCATCGACCGCGTCCTGCGTGTCGAGGCCGAGCGGCTGGACGAGGCGCTCGAACGCATCGCCGGCGCGGCGCTGGTCGACGGCACGGTGGCTCTGTTGCGACTCGGCCTCGACATCGCCGAACGCTATGCCGCGGCCAAGCGGCGGCGCGCCGTGCTCGACTACGACGACCTGATCGTCCACACGCGCCGCCTGCTCGAGACGGCGGCCAGCGCCGCCTGGGTGCTCTACAAGCTCGATGGCGGCATCGACCACGTGCTGGTCGACGAGGCTCAGGACACCAACCCCGATCAATGGGAGGTGATCCGCCGCCTGACAGAGGAATTCTTCGCCGGCGAGAGCGCGGTCGAGCGACCGCGCACCATCTTCGCCGTCGGTGACGCCAAGCAATCGATCTTCGGCTTCCAGCGCGCCGATCCGCGCAAGCTCGAGGAGATGCGCGCGTGGTTCAGTGACCGCACCGAGCTCGCCGCGCAGCGCTTCGTGCCGGTCGACCTGCACGTGTCCTTCCGCTCGACGTCTGCGGTGCTCGACGCCGTCGACTGGGTGTTCGGCGAGGCCGCGGCAGCAAACGGCGTCGCGTCCGCCAACACCGAGGTGGAGCATCTGGCGAGCCGCACCGGCGAGCCCGGCCGCGTCGAGATATGGCCGCTCGTCCGCGCGATCGAGGGCGAGACCGATACGACCAACCTCGAGTCGGCGCAGGTCGAGATGGCGGAACCGCATGAGCGGCTCGCCCAGTTGATCGCCCGCCATGCCAAGGGCCTGATCGGCAGCGAGCGGCGGGCACGCAAGGGCGAGCTGCTGCACGAGGGCCATTTCATGGTGCTGGTGCGCCGGCGCAATGCCTTCGTACACGCGCTGGTGCGGGCGCTGAAGCGCGAGCGCATCGAGGTGGCGGGCGTCGACCGGCTCGACCTCGCCGAGGAACTCGCGATCCAGGACCTGATGGCGATAGGCCGCTTCGTGCTGCTGCCGCAGGACGACCTCAACCTCGCCTGCCTGCTGAAGTCGCCGCTGATCGGCCTCGACGAGGACCAGCTCTTCGCCCTGGCGTGGCAGCGCAGCGGCTCGCTGTGGCAGGCGCTGCGCAAGCGCGCCGGCGAACCGGCCTTCGCGACTGCCCATGCCCGCTTGGCCGATTGGCTGGGCCGTGCCGACCTATCGACGCCGTTCGACTTCTTCGCCGACGTGCTGGGCCCCGCCGGCGGCCGTGTGCGCCTGCTCGAACGGCTGGGCCGCGAAGCCGCCGATCCGATCGACGAGCTGCTGGCGCGAGCGCTGCAGTACCAGCAAGTCGAAGGCACCTCGCTGCAGGGCTTCGTGCGCTGGTTCGAGGCGGGCGGCGGCGACATCAAGCGCGACCTCGACCAGAACCGCCGTCGCGAGGTCCGCATCCTGACGGTGCATGCTTCCAAGGGCCTGCAGGCGCCAATCGTCTACCTGCCCGATACGACTCGCGTGCCGCAGAATTACGAGCGGCTGCTCGCCGCCGAGGATGGCGACACGCGCCTGTGGCTGCCGCGCGTTCGCGAGGCCAATGCGGCAGCGCACACCTGGCGCGGTCAGGCGCGCGAGCGCGACCTGCAGGAACAGAACCGGCTGCTCTACGTCGCCATGACGCGAGCCGAGGACCGGCTCTATGTCGGCGGCTGGATCAACGCCAAGGAGCCCGACCGCGGCTGCTGGTACGAGCGCATCACCGCTGGCCTGCGCGCCAGCAGCAGTGCCGATGCCGACCGTGCGCCGGCGCGCCAGCGCGCCGTGGCGCGCAGCTTCGACTTCTCGCCGCTGCTCGGTCCGCCAGGCTGGGCGGGCGAGGGATACGAGCTCACCAACCCGGGCACGATCACGGTGGCCGAGCAGATCGAGCTTCCTCTCGAATCGGCGGCACCGCTGCCTCCCTGGCTGGGCGAGGACGCGCCGGCCGAGCCCGATCCGCCGACGCCGCTGGCGCCCTCGCAGCCGCTGCCCGACGAGACTGTGGTGCCGCCGCGCGCCTACAGCCCGTTGTCCCCGGGCGATCCGCGCCGCTTTGCCCGCGGGCTGCTGCTGCACGACCTGCTGCGCCACCTCCCGGCGCTGCCGACCGTCGAGCGGATGGCCGCGGCGCGATGCTTTCTCGCCCAACCGGCATATGGCCTGGCGGCCGACGAGATCGCCCAATGGGCCGACGAGGCGCTGGCGGTGATCGCGGCGCCGGGCCACGCCCCGCTGTTCGCCGAAGGCTCGCGCGCCGAGGTGCCGCTGATCGGCACGGTGCGGACGGCGCGCGGCGCCTTCACCGTCAGCGGCCAGGTCGATCGCCTGGCGGTGACGCCCCGCGAGGTCCTGATCGTCGACTACAAGACCAACCGCCCGCCTCCCGCCCACGTGCACGACGTGCCGCTCGCCTACCGTCGCCAGCTCGCGCTCTATCGGACGCTGCTCCAGGGCATCTATCCCGGGCGATCCGTAAGGGCTTTCCTGCTCTGGACGGCGGCACCGTTGTTGATGGAGATCGATGGCGAAACACTCGCCCGATCAATGCCTTACGCGGCCGCATCTTGACTTGCCCGAGGCCCGTTCCTAGCTTCTTGCGCAAGGGCGGCGCCGGTCGATCGACCGGCCTGATTTGTTTTTGGGAGAAGTCCGGATGACCGTCAAAGCAACCGATGCCTCGTTCGAGCAGGAAGTCCTGAAGTCGGACACCCCCGTCCTGGTCGACTTCTGGGCCGAATGGTGCGGCCCGTGCCGCATGATCGGCCCGTCGCTCGAGGACATCGCCAAGGAGATGGACGGCAAGCTCAAGGTCGTGAAGCTCAACATCGACGAGAACCCGATGGCGCCGACGCGCTACGGCGTGCGCTCGATCCCGACCCTGCTGCTGTTCAAGAACGGCCAGGTCGCCGCCACCAAGATCGGCGCCGAGCCGAAGCAGAAGCTGGTGAGCTGGATCAACACCGTCGTTTGCGCAGTCTCCGACATGAGGTCGCTGGCCGCCGCCGTTCTGGCGTTGCTCGGCTTGGCCCTGCTTGCACGCAGCGCGACGAGCGCCGATCCCGACTATGCGTCGCCGGGGCTTTTCACCGTACGGCAGATCGACGAGACCTGGACCGACGACGCACGGCAACGCGACATCCCGGTGCGCATCCGCTTGCCTGACAGTCGCGAACGGGTGCCGGTCATCGTGTTCTCGCACGGGTTGGGCGGCTCGCGCGACGGCGGCCGGGAATGGGGCGAGCACTGGGCGAGCCGCGGTTTTGCCGTGATCCACGTGCAGCATGCCGGCAGCGACGAAGCCTTGTGGAAGGACAAGCCTCCCGGCGAACGCTTCAGCGGCCTGCGCAGCGGCGCCACTCTGCAGCAGTTCCTTGCGCGCATCGCCGACATCAAGTTCGTCGTTGCCGACCTCGGCAGGAGGCAATCGGCCGGCGATGCTCTCGCCACGCGCCTGAACCTCGACCGTCTCGGCATGAGCGGTCACTCGTTCGGCGCCGTCACGACCTTGTTTCTGGGTGGCCAACGACCCGCCCCGGGAATCGCCGATCGCCTGGCCGCCGGCTTGCCCGAAAGCCGGTTCGCCGCGTTTCTCGCCTTCAGCCCGCAGGCCCTGGGCGCCGATCCCGAGCATCAATTCTCGGCTTTCGGGCGCCCCGCCCTGCTGATCACGGGCACGCTCGATGGCCGGCCCTTCCCGGGGCTCGGGGCGACGGTCGAGCAGCGCCTGGTCCCATTCGCCGCCATGCCCGCGACCGGCAACAAGTTCTTTCTCGTGATCAACCAGGCCGACCACATGTTCTTCAACGGCACGCGCGGTTTGCGCGATATCGGCGTCGGCGGCCGCGAGACGATCGATTTCGCCGCGGTCGAGTCACGCGGCTACGCCCTGATCAAGGCCGTCTCCACCGCCTATTGGCTGACCTATCTGCGCGATGACGGCGCCGCCTTCAGCTGGTTGAAGGCCGGCGACGCGGCGTCTCTCGTCGCCGGCAACGCAACGCTCGAGATGAAGTGAGCGCTTCGCGCCGCTCGCTCACGCTCTTCCGGACCGCGAGCGCCCCGCTCGCTCAGGCTCATGAGCGAGCGGCACGCTCGTTGGTGTGGACGGCCCCCCGACGGCATCGATGTGCCAAGGTGAGGTCGTTGAAATCTCACACCAGGGGAGCCGTCCATGGCGAAGATAGCACGGATAGGGGTCGATACATCGAAGAGCGTTTTCCAGGTGCACCGCTCGCGGTCAGGAGAAGCATGAGGCTAGCCGTTGCGGGCCAGGACCGTGCCGGCGACGTAGGGCGAGCGGTCCGGAAGAGCATGAGGACTAGCCGTTGCGGGCCAGGACCGTGCCGGCGACGTAGAGCGAGCCGCAGATCAGGATGCGCAGCGGCGCGGGCTGGGTGGCGAGCAGATCCTCCAGCGCCGACGCGATGTCGGTGGCGGGGATACAATCGAGGCCGACGTCATTGGCGCGCGCCGAGGCTTCGTGCGGCGTGTAGGCGGAATGGCCTTCGATCGGCACGGCACGCGCGCCGAGCGCATGGCGCGCCAGCGGCCGCAGGAAGCCCATGGCATCCTTGGTCGTCAGCATGCCGAACACGAGATAAAGCGGCAGCGGCGCCGGCTCCTTGGCCCATTCCACGGCCTGGCGGGCGAGCGCGATACCGCAATCCTCGTTGTGGCCGCCATCGAGCCACAGCTCGCAGCCCGGCAGCAGAGCATCGACCAGCGGCCCGCGCCTCAGCTGCTGCAGGCGCGCCGGCCAGTCGACCGAGGTGAGGCCTTTCACGATCGCCGCATCGTCGACGCGAAGCCGCGTCGCGCGCAGCCGCTCGATGCAGGCGACGGCGGTCGCCGCATTGTCGAGCTGGTGCACGCCGACCAGCGTCGGCGCCGGCAGGTCGAGCCCGGTGAGGTCGCTCTCGTAACGGAAGCCAGATTCGGCGGGCGTCATCTGCCATTCGCGGCCGAGACGGAACAGCGGCGCGGCGAGCCGGGCCGCCTCCTCGGCGATCACGCCGGCGCAGACGTCGCGCTGGCGGCCGATCACCGCCGGCACGGCATGCTTCAGGATGCCGGCCTTCTCGCGCGCGATGCCGTCGAGCTTGTCGCCCAGGAAGCCGGTGTGATCGTAGCCGATCGGCGTGATCGCCGACAGCACCGGATCGATCACGTTGGTGGCGTCGTGCCGGCCGCCCAGCCCGACCTCGATCACCGCAAGATCGGCCGGCACGCGCGCGAACGCCAGATAAGCCGCCGCCGTGGTGATCTCGAAGAAGGTGATCGGCCTCTCGCCGTTGGCCTGCTCGCACTCGGTGATCAGCCCGTCGAGCGCATCGTCGTCGATGATCTCGCCGGCGACACGAATGCGCTCGTTGAAGCGCACCAGATGCGGCGAGGTGTAGACGTGCACGCGATAGCCGGCCGCCTCGGTCATGGCGCGCAGGTAGGCGACCAGCGAGCCCTTGCCGTTGGTGCCGGCGACATGGACCGCCGGCGGCAGCCGGCGCTGCGGATTGCCCAGCCTGTCGAGCAGCATCTCGATGCGCCCGAGCCCGAGATCGATCGAGCGCGGATGCAGCCGCATGACACGCTCGACCAGGGGGTCGATCAGGGTCATGTGACGTGCGCGCGCCTCCCCAGCTTCGCTGGGGAGGTGTCGGCGTCTTCGCCGACGGAGGGGTCATGAGCCGCGCACCCCGCTCCAGTGGCCCTCATGCTCTTCCTACAACCAAGTCGAAGAGTGCCACTGGAGTGACGCGCTCCGGCCATGACGCCCATGACCCCTCCGCCCCGTAGACGGGGCACCTCCCCAGCGGAGCTTGGGAGGAGAAGGGAGAAGCCATCCTCATCGCGCCGCGACCGCCGCTTGCGGCGGCGCGCTCGACTCCATCAGGAGCGCGATCAGCCGGACCAGGGTCTCGCGCATCTTGTGGCGATGCACGACAGCGTCGACCATGCCGTGCTCGAGCAGGTACTCCGAGCGCTGGAAACCCTCCGGCAGTTCCTGGCGGATGGTGTCCTGGATGACGCGCTGGCCGGCGAAGCCGATGATGGCGTCGGGCTCGGCGAGATGGATGTCGCCCAGCATGGCAAACGAGGCCGACACGCCGCCGGTCGTCGGATCGGTCAGCACGACGATGTAGGGCAGGCCGGCCTGCTTGACCTTGCGCACGGCGATGGTGGTGCGCGTGAGCTGCATCAGCGACAGGATTCCTTCCTGCATGCGCGCGCCGCCCGAGGCCGAGAACACGATCAGCGGCGCCTTGCGCGCGACGGCGAGCTCGGCCGCCATCACCAGCCCCTCGCCGACCGCCGTGCCCATCGAGCCGCCCATGAATCCGAAATCGAGCAGCGCCACCACAGCGGCCCGCCCGCCCATGGTGCCGCTCGCCACGACCAGCGCGTCGGTCGCGCCCTCGGATTTGGCCTGCGCTTCCTTGAGCTGCGCATCGTAACGCTTGGTGTGGCGGAACTTCAGCGGATCGGCGATGACGCGCGGTATCGGATGGATCTCGAACTTGCCGTCGTCGAACAGGTGAGGCAGCCGTTTCATCGGCCGAATCCGCATGTGATGGCCGCAATGCGTGCACACTTCCTGGTTAGCCTCCCAGTCGCGCATGAACAGCATCTGTTCGCACTTGGGGCACTTCAGCCAGAGATTCTCCGGCGCCTCCTTGCGGGCGACCAGGGCTCGCAGCTTGGGCCGGACGAAATTGGTCAGCCAGTTCATGGGCGCGGCCAGTTCATGGGCGCGGTATGGCACGAATGCCGGGGCCGGCCAAGCCGACCTTCAGCGCCAGAAACCGCCGAACGGGGCGACGAATTCCTCGGGTTTCTTCACTTGGCAGAACAGCTTGCGCTTGACGTAGTCGGCACACAGCTGTTGGGCGGCGGCCGGCTCGAGATCGGCGATGATGGCGGCCTGCCGGGTCACCTTGTTGGCGGTCACCGGCAGGATGTACTCCTTGCCGAGCCGGGCGATGCCGAGCCGGGCCAGATCGGACTGCCCGACGTCGTAGACGTGACGGGCGCTCTTCCAGTCGGGATAGGTGCCGAGCCAGACCGCGTCACCCGGCATGTCGTAGCGGATGGTTCCGCACTCACCCTGCGGCAACACCGTGGCCGGCCCGCCGGTGCCGTTGCGCACCTGCCAGATCTTGGGCCGGTTGCCGCCGGTCTTCAGCGCATAGGCCTCGTCGAGCAGGCGGACCAGGAACTCGTCGCGCAGGTCGGCGCGGCGGAAGCCGAACGCCACGCCGATCAGCCGCCGCCCGTCGCGCACGGCGCTGCCGACGATGTTGAAGCCCGAGGCGCAGATGAAGCCGGTCTTCAGCCCGTCGGCATAGGGCGCATAGAGATCGAGGAACTTCATGCCGGGCCCGATCCGCGTCTTGCCGAGCAGGAATTCCTGGGTGTGGAAGTAGCCGTAATATTCCGGGAACTGCTTGACCAGGGACATGGCGAGCATCGCCATGTCGCGCGCCGTGGTGATCTGGTTCGGATCAGGCCAGCCGCTGGCGTTGCGGAACTGGGTGGCGTTCATGCCGAGCCGCGCCGCCGTCTCGGTCATGCGCAGCGCAAAGGCCGGGGTCGAGCCGGAGATCAGCTCGCCCAGCGCCATCGCCGTGTCGTTGGCCGAGCGCGCCACCAGCGACTGCAGCGCCTGCTCGACCGTGATCGTCTGGCCGGGGCCGACGCCGAGCTTGGAGGGCGGTTGGGACCGCGCATGCTCGGAGAACGGCACCGGGGTCGCCAGAGTCAGCCGGCCCGCCTTCAGCTCCTCGAAGACGATGTACATCGTCATCATCTTGGTGAGCGAGGCGGGATACCAGAAGGTGCCGGCATTGCGCTCCAGCAGGGTCTCGCCGGTCACGGCATCGACCACCACGTAGGGGCCGGCCTGGACCGGGCCTGAGGGCGAAGCCACCGCCGCGATCTGGGCCCGCGCCGGGGCCAGGGAGGAGCCGATCAGACCGAGCAGGCAGAGCAGGAGTCGCAGGTTCATTGCCACCGACGCATGGAGGGCCGCACCATACGCCCTTCCGCCCGGCCGCGGGAGGCATTAGATCGGTGCCATGCTCAAGGTCATGATCGCCCCCGTCACCCCGTTCCAGCAGAACTGCTCCATCATCTGGTGCGACGAGACCATGCAGGGCGCCGCCGTCGATCCGGGCGGCGATTTCGACCATCTGCAGCAGGAGATCGACCAGCAGGGCATCCGGGTCGCCAAGGTGCTGCTGACCCACGGCCATGTCGACCACGCCTCGGCCGCCGGCACCATGGCCGACCATTACGGCGTCAAGATCGAGGGCCCGCACCGCGACGACCTCTATCTGATCGAGGGCCTGCCCGACTCGGGTCGCAAATACAATTTCCCGGCCTACAAGCCGTTCGTGCCCGACCGCTGGCTGGACAATGGCGAGACGGTGAGCCTGGGCAACCTCACCTTCGACGTCGTGCACTGCCCGGGCCACACGCCGGGCCATGTCGTGTTCGTGCACCGCCCATCCAAGGTGGCGTTTGTCGGTGACGTGCTGTTCCGCGGCTCGATCGGCCGCACCGATTTTCCGCGCGGCAACCACGAGCAGCTGCTCGGCTCGATCCGCCACCGCCTGTGGCCGTTCGGCGACGACATCACCTTCGTGCCCGGCCACGGCCAGACCTCGACCTTCGGCTGGGAGCGCAAGACCAACCCCTACGTCGCCGACCTGCTGTTCGACGACGAAGAATAGAGCCACCTGAGCGGCGCGCTCCTGGGCGCCACTCCGGTGGTGCTCATGCTCTTCAATTTGGACCGCGGGCCTCTTGCCCGCTCTTCTCATAAGCCATGAGCGGGCGAGACTCCCGCGGTCCAGCGAAGACTCGCAGGCGACTACGTTACGGCAATCGTGGCTTCGCCGCGGCGTCCACAAGCTGCGCGGCCTCCGCCGTGAACGTCATCGGGTTCCGGCATCGGCCGGCACCTGTGTGCGATACCAGTCGAGGATCTCGGCGCCGGTCCACATGACGACGCCGTCGTGGCCGAGAATGTGGTCGTACAGCATCTCGAGGTACTTGATGCGGTGCGGCACGCCGGTGAGATAGGGGTGAATCGAGATCGCCATCACGCGCGGCGTCTTGGCGCCGTCGAGATGGAGCCGGTCGAAGTGATCGCGGCCGCGTTGGAATATCTCGTCCGACCGCTGCTGCTGGACGGCGCTGATCACGACGTCGTTGATCTCCACGGTGTAGGGAACCGAGACGATCCCGCCGCTCCGCGTGCGCAGCGGAACCGGCTGCTCGTCGAGCACCCAGTCGGCGACGTACTCGATGCCGGCTTCGGCCAGGAGATCGAGCGTCTCGTCGGTCTCGGTGAGGCCGGGACTTTCCCAACCGCGCGGCGGCTTGCCGGTGAGGTCGGTGATTGCCCCGATCGTGTCGGCAATGGCGGCGCGCTGGTCCTCGACCTTGTGCATGGGCCGCTGCACGTGGCCATGCCCCATGAACTCCCAGCCGGCCTCTTGCGCCGCGACGCAGGCTTCCTGATAGAGCGTGCACGCCGTCCCGTTCACCGCAAACGTCGCCTTGAGGCCGCGCTCGCCCAGCACCTCGAGAAAGCGCCAGAAGCCGACTCGCATTCCATACTCGTGCCACGCCCAGTTCGGCACGTCGGGCAGCAACGGCTGACCCATCGGCGGCGGCAGCACGGCGCGCGGCATCGGCCCGAGCGGACTCCAATTCTCGACATTGACGATCGTCCACACCGCGACGCGCGCGCCGCCTGGCAGCTGCAGGCGCGGCCGCCCGTGGATGGGGGCATAGGCAACGCGGTCGCGGATGCTACCGCCGTGTTCCTGCGGCATCGTTGCCTCTCGGTGCTCGTGTTCTTCTGGACCGCGGGCGTCTCGCCCGCTCATGATCATGAGCATCAGGATGACCAATCTCACTTACGGTCTGTTCGTGCGCGGCCAGTATCATGCCGGCGACGACATGAGGAAGCGGTTCGAGGAAGTGAAGGCGCAGGTGCGCCTGGCCGACCAGCTCGGCTTCTCCGACCTGCTGACCGGCATGCACTATGCGGCGGCGCCCTTGCAGCAGTACCAGCTGATCCCGTTGCTGGCGCGCCTGCTGGCCGAGACCGAGCGCATGCGCATCATCACCGGCATCATCCTGTTGTCGCTGCACAAGCCAATCGATATCGCCGAGCAGCTCGCGACGCTCGACGTCATGTCGGACGGGCGTCTGGTGTTCGGCGCCGGGCTGGGTTACCGCGACGTCGAGTTCAAGGCCTTCGGCACCACGGCGCAGGAGCGCGTGCAGCGCCTGGAGGAGAATCTCGAGGCCATCAGGCGCCTGTGGACCGAGACCGACGTCTCGATGAAGGGATCGCACTTCGAGCTCGATCGCGCCACGGTGTCGCTGAGGCCGGTGCAGAAGCCCCATCCGCCGATCTGGCTCGGCGCCAATGCCGATACGGCGGTGCGGCGCGCCGCGCGCCTGGCCGACACCTGGTTCATCAACCCGCACCAGCGCATGGACACGATCGAGCGCCAGCTGTCGATCTACAAGAAGGCCCTGGACGAGCTCGGCAGGCCGATGCCCGCCGAGCTGCCGCTGATGCGCGAGATCTTCGTGGCGCGCACGCGCGCAGAGGCGATCCGATTGGCGCGCCCGTACCTCGAGGAGAAATACAAGGT
The DNA here is from genome assembly GCF_044224635.1 of Reyranella sp. Taxonomy (GTDB): domain Bacteria; phylum Pseudomonadota; class Alphaproteobacteria; order Reyranellales; family Reyranellaceae; genus Reyranella. The sequence continues at coordinate 253,164 of NZ_JBGAKA010000003.1, forward strand.
CTACCAGCAGTGGGGACAGCAGAAGGCGATGCCGAAGGGCGACGACGACCTCTCGCTCGCCTTCGACGAGCTCACCCGCGATCGCTTTCTGCTGGGATCGCCCGACGAGGTCACGGAGCAGATCGTCGGCTACAACCGGCGCCTGGGCGTCAACCGCATGATCCTGTCCGTGCACTGGGTCGGCATGCCGCATGCGCAGGTGGTCGACACCATGAGCCTGTTCGCTACCGAGGTCATGCCGAAGGTGGCGCAGGCCTTGTGAGGAACCGTATCGTGTCCGACAGTGCTGCCAACAATCGCCCGCTCGCCGGGCTGCGCGTCATCGACATCGCCACCTACATCGCGGCGCCGTACTGCGCGACCATCATGGCGGAGTTCGGCGCCGAGGTGATCAAGGTCGAGCAGCCCAAGGTCGGCGACCCGTGCCGCCGGCTCGGCACCGTCAGCGAGTGCGGCGACACGCTGGTCTGGCTGTCGGAAGCGCGCAACAAGAAGTCGGTGACGCTGAACCTCAAGTCGCCCAAGGGGGCGGACCTCCTCAAGCAGCTGGTCGCCAAGGCCGACGCGCTGACCGAGAACTTCCAGCCGGGCACGCTGGAAGGCTGGGGTCTCGGCTGGAACGTGCTGAGCGTCGTCAATCCGCGCCTCGTGATGCTGCGCGTCTCGGGCTACGGGCAGACCGGGCCCTACAGCCACAAACCCGGCTTCGGGCGGATCGGCAACGCCTTCGGCGGCATCTCCTACCTGGCCGGCGATCCGGACGGGCCGCCGGTGACGCCAGGCTCGGCAACGCTGGCGGACTACATGGCCGGCCTCTACGGCGCGCTCGGGGTGATGATGGCGCTGCGCGGACGCGACGCGACCGGCCGCGGCCAGCAGATCGACATCGGGCTTTACGAGCCGATCTTCCGCATCCTCGACGAGATGGCCCCTGCCTATGACAGGGTCGGCTTCATCCGCCAGCGCATGGGTGCCGCGGCCCCCAACGTCTGTCCGCACAGCCACTACCAGACCGGCGACGGACGCTGGATCGCCATTGCCTGCACCAACGACAAGATCTTCGCGCGCATGGCCCGGCTGATGGGTTGCCCCGAGGTGGCCGGCGACGGCATCTACGGGACCATCGCCAAACGCGAGAAGCAACGCCCCGCGGTCGACGGCCTCGTCGCCGCGTGGGCGAAGCAGCAGACGCAACAGGAAGCGGTACGCCTGTGCGACGCGGCGGAAGTGCCCTGCGGCATCGTGGCGTCGGTCGACGAGCTGTTCCGTGACCCGCACTACGCGGCGCGCGGCAACATCGCCCGCGTTAGCGACCGGCGCGCCGGAGAGCTCGCCGTGCCGAACGTGGTGCCGCGCCTCACCGACACGCCGGGCGGCGTCGACACGCTGGGGCCCGGCCTCGGCCAGCACAACGCAGAGGTCTACGGCAGGCTGCTGGGAATGACGCTGGCGGATTTGCAGAAGCTGGAGAGCGAAGGCGTGATCTGAGAGAGCGCGAACCAGAGAACCAGCCTACGTCACCGCGTCGGCGGCGCGGGCTGCGTCGAGGGTGCGCCGGGCCTTGTAGACGATCGGGTAGTCGATGAAGAAGCCGTCGAGCTGGATCGACGAGGACCCTGCACGCTCCGCCTCCTCGAACGCCGCGACGACACGTTTCGCAAAGGCGATCTCCTTCCCGGTCGGCGTGAAGGCGCGATTCACCAGCTCGACCTGCGGCGGGTAGATGCACATCTTGCCCTGGAATCCGAGCTGCCTTGCCCGCCTTGCGGAGCTCGCGAGACCGTCGAGATCCTTGATGTGCACCCACACCGTATCGATCGGCGCTTCGAGGCTGCCGGCACGGGACGCCACGACCATCTCCGCCCGCGCATGCTCGAGCTCGCTCTCGCCCCGCGTCCACTCCATGTTCACGTCGAGGGTATAGTCCCCGGCGCCGAAGGCCATGCGCTTGACTCGCGTGCCCGCGTCAGCGATGGCGCACGCGTTGGCGATACCCTTCGCCGTTTCGATGATCGGGATGATGTCGATGCCGCCAAGCGGCATGCCGCGCTCGCGCTCGAGCGATCCGACCAGCCAGTCGAACGCCATGATCTGCTCGCGGCTCTCGACCATCGGCAGGATGATGCCGTCGAGCCCCGGACCGACCACGGCCGCCGCGTCGCCATAGCAGAACTCGGTGGCGAAGGCGTTGACCCGGATGTAGGCGCCGCCGCGGCGCGGCCGCCTCAACGCCTCGGCGACGAGCGCGCGGGTCGCGACCTTCTCGGCCCTGGCGACCGCATCTTCCAGGTCTAGGATCACGTTGTCGGCGCCGCAGCCGAAGACTTTATCGACCTTCCGTGCATGGTTGCCGGGAGCGAAAAGAAAGCTGCGATACGCGGGCATGGCGTTTCCGTCAGAAGATCGCCGATGATGCCAAAGCGATCGGGACAGGGCAAACCAGCGGCGAGGACGGGGCTGCGGCGCTTCACCCGCCTGACCAACGCTTTCTCAAAGAAGGTCGAGAACCACTTCTTCGGGTCTGGCCATCTACAGGCTTCTCTTTCTTCAACCGCGCGTCAAGGAATCGGGCCGACTTTCAAGCTGACCCACTACCGACGGGTTGGCACGACGGCCACGCTCCGCCTATGGTCCTGCCTTCGAGGTCCCTGACGACGGAGCTATCTCATGGCGTATTCCCTGTATGATGCAGCCGTAACCCCCTGCATCCAGCAACTCGGCGCGCTGGCCGGCATCATCGACAAGGCCGCGGCGCATTGTGCCGCCAACAAGATCGAGGAAGCCGCGCTGCTGCAGGACCGACTGTATCCCGACATGTTCTGCCTCGCCCGGCAGCTCCGTCAGTCGGCGGATTTCGCCATGAATACCGGCGGCCGCCTGGCGGGCGTTGCTCCCCCCGCCCTGCCGGCCGTGGACGACGCCAGCTTCGCCGCTGCCAAGAGCCGCGTCGAGACCGCCCTGGGCTTCGTGAAGTCGCTGACACGCGCCCAGGTCGACGGTGCGGAAGACAAGGTCATCGCCTGGAGCGCCGGTGGCAACGAGCGGAAGTTGAAGGGCAACGACTACCTGCAGCAATTCGCGCTGCCGAATTTCTTCTTCTTCGTGACGACGGCCTACGACATCCTGCGCCACCGCGGCGTGCCGGTCGGCAAGCGGGACTTCCTCGGCCCGGTCAACTGGCTTTAAAGGCACGACTTCCCGCCGGGCTGTTTCCAGCCCAGAGGGTGCCTCGGTTCATGAGCATCAGGTGGGCCAGGCCGCCGACCTGCAGCGCCCCGGCGAGAGTCAGCTCAGTCTTTTGCCGGCGTCTTGCCGTAGTCGGCGTCGCTCACCGGTTCGAGCCACGTTGTCGCCTGGCCTTTTTCGTCGGTCTCCGACATGGCGAGATGGCACATCATCGTGTCCGGCGCCGAGCCGTGCCAATGCCGCGCGTTGGGCGGGATCACCACCGTGTCGCCCGGCCGGATTTCCTGAACCGGCTGCCCGTCCAGCTGGTAGCGGCCGACGCCGGACAGCACGTGGAGGATCTGTCCGACCGCATGCTGATGCCAGTTGGTGCGGCCACCCGGCATGAAGGTCACGCGCGACGCGCGCAGCCGCGAGGGGCCCTCGGGCGCCCATACCGGATCGGACATCACCGGACCGACGAAGTTTGCTGCTTCCGCCTTGGATGTCGGGCGGGTCGAGGCACGCATGATCCTGGGCTTCAACGTCTTCTCCCTTGGCAACGGCAGCCTGCTGCCGGCTATGGTGCGTCAACAGTCCCATCTTTCCGCTGCCCTGTCGACGGGCCGCAAATCAGGTATGGCGCTCTTCATTCCTCCCCAACCAAGTTGGGGAGGAGAATGAAGAATTCGCCAATATGCCGATCCCCTACGGTCAGAACCAGGACGCCTTGTCGACTTGATTGCGCAATGGGTGCCCGGCGCCGAAGGCGCGGCAATTGTCCGCCATGATCTCGAACCGTCGCTCGTCGAGGTATGGTCCGTGTCCCGCCATGTGCGGCGTAAGCAGCACGTTGGGCAATCCCCACAGCGGATGCCCGCTCGGCAACGGTTCCTGCTCGTAGACGTCGAGCGCGGCGCCGGCAATCTCGCCTGACCGCAGCGCCGCGACCAGGTCATCGAGCCTGGTCGTCATGCCGCGGCCGATGTTGATGAAGAAGGCCGACCGCTTCATGCGCTGGAAGCGGGCACGATTGAAGAAGCCTTCGGTCGCCGGCGTATGGGGCACCGTCAGGATGACGAAGTCAGCGCGCGGCAGCAGATCATCCAGTGCATCCGGCGGATGCAGCTCGGTGACGCCGTCAGGCGCTGTTGTCCGGCGCGCATCGGTTGCCAGCACGGTCACGCCGAACGCTGCGAGCAGGCGCGCGGCTTCGGCACCGATGCCGCCCACGCCGACGATCAGGGCCGTCGCCTCCGGCAGATGCACGACATCGCCGGCCTCCAGCGGGCTCTTCTTCCACTCGCGGCGCAGCTGTTGCGGAATGAACACGTGCAGCCCGCGGGCAAACGCCAGCACGAACGCCAGGATGTGGGCGCCGATATGGTCGTTGAAGATCTCGCGGAAATTCGTCACGGACACCGGGTGGGCCACCAGCTCGGGATAGTAGTAGCCAGCCGCCGGCGCCGCCTGGGGGGCCTGCAGCCATCGCAGGTTCCTGGCCTTCGACAGGAGCTCCTTGCCGAGCCAGCCGAATGCCGCCTCCGCGTCGACGATCTCGCGTGCGGCGGTCTCCTCATCCTCGGCAACGACGACGCGGACCTCCGGCGCGGCTTCCGCCAGGCGCTTGGCCCAGCCACGGGTGGTGTCCGTCTGCGGCGGCAGCATGACGAACTTGAAGGAATTCCGGCTGATCATGGCGGGACCTCTCTCTCCTCACGCGAGCCTGTACTGCCTCTGAAAAAATGCCGAATGCACTCCACCGTCGGGCGGCCTGGCGGCGATGTGCTGCGTGACCTGGGAATTTTCCGAGCTGTTGCCGGCGACCATCAGCATGGCATGGTTCACTGGAATCGTCCTGAGAATCCCCCGCTTCAGCAGAGCATCAAAAATGAACTCCGGCTCCCCCTCCGGAACAGAAATCCAATACCGCAGCGCCTTGAGCATGCTCTGCGTTTCAGGATCGAACGCCCTGTAGTCACCGGCGACATAGTGCGTCCCCAGGGTTTCGATCCTGGCAATGCAGATCGGCTCTCCCGCGCCATCCGGATCCTCGGCGCTATGGTCGGTATGCAGGCCATGCGGCTGGGGAACCGTGAACCTGCCATACGCATAGTGCCCTTTGCGGTAGCGCGCCGACGGAACGAGCACGCCCATCATGTCATCGACATCGTCGTTATAGAGACGCGCGTAATGCGCCATCGTGTCCGAGGATCCCTTGTCGACCTTCGCGGCAAGCCAACTGTCGTCGACATATACCGTCTCGACATCGTCGAACTGCTTGGCGCCTTCACGAATCGCCCTGCTTGCGGCCTCGCGAAAGCGGGCAATCGGCATAGGCAAACAAGCATGCGCTTCGCGGTCGTTGAAATCGGCATGCAGGCATTCGAGGAGAGACCATTGGTCGGACGAGAACTGCAGCGGTTCCAGTATCCTTAGCCTGGGCCGCAGGGCCGCCCAGGCCCGATGAAGAGATGTCATGGCCGTCATATCCGTACGTCTGCTCAGCTGGCCGCGCTCCAGAGACGAAAAAGCGCAGTCGCATCACCGTTGAACAGGTTGCGATCGCAATGGCTGACGCCGCGCACGATGCTGGTCTGGCCATAGGCGGGGCGGCTATCGGTCTCGTCTCCCGCGTACTGCCAGAGCCGCCAGCCTGTTGCCTCCCAGGCAAGCGGTATCTCGGGCGAGTCGTGGTAGTCGGCGACCCACAGGCCGCAGCGCGCGAGAATCGATGCCGGCGTGATGCGGGCGCCAAGGCTGAGGCCCGAGTTGGGCAGCGGGTCGCCATTGGCCCAGGTCGGATGCACGTAGACCATCGGCAGCCGGCCCGTCGCCGCGGCCACCGCCTGCACGAACTCCTCGGCCTGCTCGAGCCTCATGGAGCTCGACGGATTGTTCTCGTTGGCCTCGAGGTCGAGGCAAAGCAGGGTCCTGGGTCCGGGCCGCGACACGGACAGGAAGAACGCCGCCTGCTGCGCGCCCGGCGACTGCCCCGTGCCGAAATGATAGGTCCCCCACAGCAAACCCGCCGCCTCGGCCGCGGGACGCCTCGCGGCGCACGCCGCGTCGACATAGTCGCCGCCTTCGGTCGCCTTATGGATGACGGCGAGGATATTGCTCTGGCGCACCAGTCGGAAGTCGGAGACGGCGACGCTTCGACTGATGTCGATCACCGCGTCCAATCCCAGCGACGCACGATCCGGCGGCGGGGGTGCGAGGGGATACTGATAGGGCGGCCGCAACGGCGCCTGGGGGGAACTGCAACCGGCCGCCGCTGAAGCCGCCAAGCCCGAAAGAGCGCTCCGGCGTGAAATCATGCGCCGACAGTAAGGCGTTGAGCGCGCGCGGCAAGTCGGTCGTCGCAAGAGTTACGCCGTGTTCACTTCAAATCTTTCGGCGTCATGGTCTTCTGGACCGCGGGCGTCCCGCCCGCTCATGAGCTTGAGCAGGCGGGACGCCCGCGGCCCATTGGAATTGAACGATCCGGTTCACCGCCCGAGCGATGCCTGCACGGCGCGCTGGCCCGCGATAACGGCGGGCGGCAGGCCGATATCGGCGGCAGCCAGGGGTGCATAGCGCTTGTGCACGTAGTCGATGCCATGGCGCAGCATTGCCTTGGTGAAGCGCACCGTTTTGTCGGCGAGTGCCGCCACGACGTCGGGCGAGCGTTGCTCGATCGGCCGCCAGAACGCCTCGAGCTCGACATGCGCGACCAGAGGAAGCCCGCAGGCCAGGGCGCCGAGCGCATACGACAGGCATTCCTCTTCCCAGCGATCAGGCTCGCGCCGCTCGGCATCGAGATGATCGAGCGCGGCAATGAAAGAGCCGTGAAGCCTGTCGTTGCGGTCGATCGTGCCGTCCATGCGCATCCTCCTCCGCTGATTGGAGGCCTGCATATGGGATGGCGAGATGACCTGCCAATGACGGAGTCGCACTACGCCAAGATTGGTCACAGCATCGCGGTGCGAGCCGCAGCGATGCTGAGAAATCTACGCCTTGCGCACGCTGCGCACGCCTTGGGCCAGGCTCCGCACGTAGTCGAGAACGCCCGGTACGAGACCGGACCTGGCCTTGCCATCGGCGCCGAGCCCTGCCTTGACACGGTCGACGATAGCCGAGCCGACAACGGCTGCGTCGGCATGACGCGCAACGGCGACCGCCTGTTCCGGGGTCTTGATGCCGAAGCCGACACCGACCGGCAGCGCCGTGTGACGTCGGATGCGCGCGACATGCGCGGCGACGGATTCCTCGGTCGCCGACTTGGTTCCGGTGATGCCCAGCACCGAGACGAAATAGACGAAGCCCGACGAATACTTCAGGACGGCGGGCAGCCGCTTGTCGTCGGTGGTCGGCGCAGTCAGCAGCACGGTATCGAGCCCGTGCGCGACGGCGTATGGCTTGAGCTCGTCGGCTTCCTCGGGCGGCAGATCGACCAGGATGAAACCGTCGACCCCGGCCTCGGCCGCTTGGCTGCAGAAGCGCTCCGCGCCGCGCTGGTAGACGAGATTGTAGTAGCCCATCAGCAGGATCGGCGTGTCCTTGTCGCCCGCCTCGCGGCGAAAGCGGCGCACCATGTCGAAGGTCGCGTCGACCGTGATGCCGGCCTTGAGCGCACGCTGGCCGGCAAGCTGGACCGACGGTCCGTCGGCCATCGGATCGGTGAACGGCATGCCGAGCTCGATCAGGTCAGCGCCAGCCTCGGGCAGCCCCTTCAGGATCTCGTAGCTGGTCGCGAGGTCGGGATCGCCGGCAGAGACGTAGGCGATCAGACCGGCGCGCTTGTCGGCCGCGAGCCGGGCAAAGCGCTGGGTGATGCGGCTCATGGCTAGACCTTCATGCCCAGCCGCTGGGCGACGGCGAACACGTCCTTGTCGCCGCGGCCGCACAGATTCATCACCAGCAGATTGTCCTTGGGCAGGGTCGGCGCGAGCTTGGTGACATGGGCCAGCGCATGCGCCGGCTCGAGGGCGGGAATGATGCCCTCGAGCTTGCACAGCAGCTGGAAGGCTTCGAGCGCCTCCTCGTCGGTCGCCGACACGTACTCGACGCGCCCCAGCTCCTTCAGCCAGGAATGCTCGGGGCCGATGCCGGGATAGTCGAGGCCGGCCGAGATCGAATGCGCCTCGATGATCTGGCCCTCGTCGTCCTGCAGGAGATAGGTGCGGTTGCCGTGCAGCACGCCCGGACGTCCGCCGGTCAGCGACGCGGCATGCTCGCCGGTCTCGACGCCCTTGCCGCCCGCCTCGACGCCGACGATGCGCACGCCCGTGTCGTCGAGGAAGGGATGGAACAGGCCCATCGCATTCGAGCCGCCGCCGATGCAGGCGACCAGCGTGTCGGGCAGGCGGCCTTCCGCTTCCATCATCTGGCTGCGGACCTCGTCGCCGATCACGCACTGGAAGTCGCGCACCATCGCCGGGTAGGGATGCGGTCCAGCCACCGTGCCGATGCAGTAGAAGGTCGTCTCGCAGGTCGCCACCCAGTCGCGCAGCGCCTCGTTCATGGCATCCTTGAGTGTCGCCGACCCGGCGGTCACCGGCCGCACCTCGGCGCCCAGCATCTTCATGCGCACGACGTTGGGCGCCTGGCGGTCGACATCGACCGCGCCCATGAACACCACGCAGGGAATGTCGAACAGCGCACAGGCTGTAGCCGTGGCGACGCCGTGCTGGCCGGCGCCGGTCTCGGCGATCACCCGCGTCTTGCCCATGCGCCTGGCCAGCAGCACCTGGCCCAGCACGTTGTTGATCTTGTGACTGCCGGTGTGGTTCAGCTCGTCGCGCTTGAAATAGATCCTGGCGCCGCCGAGACGGCGGGTCAGGCGCTCGGCGAAATAGAGCGGGCTCGGCCGGCCGGCATAATGCGTCAGCAGATAGGTCAGCTCGCCCCTGAACTGCTCGTCCGCTTTGGCCTCGTTGTAGGCCTTCTCCAGCTCGAGGATCAGCGGCATCAGCGTCTCGGCGACGTAGCGGCCGCCGAAGAGACCGAAATGCCCGCGCTCGTCGGGGCCGATGCGGAAGCTGTTGGGGGACGTGGCCATCGCGGTTCCTGAAAAGACACTTCATCCATCCCTCCGGGGGTGGAGGGATGGATGGGCCTTAGCAGCCCCGGCTGGGGTCGGTCAAAAGATGCCCTACCTGCGCTTGGCCTTGGTGGACTTTCTCTTGGCCCCGACCGCCGATTTGCGCGATGCCGCGGCCGCGCTGCCGCGCGCCGGCCCGGCATTGACCTCGACGATCACCTCGATCTCGACGGGAATGCCGCGCGGCAGCGAGCCCATGCCGACCGCCGAGCGGGCATGCCGGCCACGATCGCCGAACACGGTGACGAACAGGTCCGAGCAGCCATTGATCACCTCAGGCTGCTCGCCGAACTCGGGCGTGGCATTGACCATGCCCAACACCTTGACGATGCGCTTGACGCGATCGAGGTCGCCCAGCTCCGCCTTCATCACGGCGATCAGGCTCAAGCCCGTCTGCCGCGCGAATTCATAGCCCTGCTCCCTGGTAAAGTCGCGGCCGACCTTGCCGACCGGCAGCGGATGGCCGGGCAGGCCCGGTCCCTTGCCGGCGAGATACAGCAGGTTTCCGGTGCGCACGGCGTTGACGTAGTTGGCCATCGGCGCGGTGGGCATCGTGAGCTCGATGCCGAGCTCCTTCAGCCGTCGTTCAGTCTTCATCGCAAGAGTTCTCCCCTCAAAGCGCCTTCACCCTCTCGAGGAAAGCGTCAATCAAGGCGATGGATTTCACACCGCGGCTCGATTCGACGCCAGAGGAAACGTCGACGGCGCGCGCTCCTGTCACGCGTACGGCTTCGGCGACGTTGTCTGCCGTCAGGCCGCCGGCGAGGAACCACGGCAGAGGCACGGCGCGGCCGGACAGGAGTGTCCAGTCGAAGGCGCGGGCATTGCCGCCGGGCAGCGTGCCGCCAGCGGCCTCGAACATCAGCCGGTCGGCCACACCGCCAAAGGCCGCGATACCGCGCTCGATGTCGGCCGCCTCGGCGATCTTGATCACCTTCATTATCGGCTTGCCGGTGCGCGCCTTGATCTCGGCGAGACGCTGCGGCGACTCGGCACCCTGGAGCTGCAGCAGGTCGATGGCGCCGCTCGCCAGGCGCTCGTCGACAAGCACATCGTCGGGATCGACGAACAGCCCGACCCGACCGACGCCCGCCGGCACGCGCTTGCCCAGCGCCGCCAGCAGCTCGATCGAAGCGACGTGGCGCGGCGAGGACGGATAGGTGACGAAGCCGACCCAGCGCGCGCCGGCGCGCGCGGCGGCATCGATCGCCTCCGGCGTCGTCAAGCCGCAGATCTTCGCCTCGACGCTCATCGTTCGCTGACCCGGGCATTCACAGGTGGTTGACCCCGGCCTCACGGGAGATCGCCTCGGCGGCGGCGCGCGGATCGGCAGCCCGGTAGATCGGCCGCCCGACCACGAGATGAGTGGCGCCGAGGTCGATCGCCTGCCGCGGCGTCATCGCGCGCTTCTGGTCGTTGGCGTCGCTGCCGATCGGCCGGATGCCCGGCACCATCAGGACGAAATCCGGTCCGCAAACCTGTCGCAGCGCAGCGATCTCGAGCGGCGAGCAGATCACGCCGTCGAGCCCGCTTTCCTGCGCCAGGTTGGCGAGCCGCAGCACCTGGTCGGATGGCTCGGCCAGGACGCCGGTCGCCTCGAGATCGGAACGGTCGAGCGAGGTCAGCACGGTGACGCCCAGCAGCATTGGCCGCGTCACGCGCAGCCGGGCCGACTGATCGACCGCTTCGGCGACTGCCGCTCGCAGCATCTCGCGACCGCCCTGGACGTGGATGGTGATGTAGGTCGGCTCGAGCTCGACCACGGCGCGAATGCCGCCGGCCACCGTGTTGGGAATGTCGTGCAGCTTGAGATCGAGGAAGAAGCCGACCCCGGTCGCCCGCACCGGCGTCGGGAAGGCGTAGCGCACCCCCGGCGCGCCGTGCGCCAGGAAGAATTCCAGCCCGAGCTTGATGCCGCCGACCGCCGGACTGGGGGCGCCCGCGATCGACTGGATCAGCCGGGTGGCCTGGGCGAGGTCGGTGGTGTCGATACCGCAATAGACGGGATTGGCTCGGGTACGCATGGCGGGCGCAACCTAGTGATCGGGCGGGCCGGCAGCAATAGCGCCGAACGGCGGTTTCGGGGGCGACGTAGCCCACCGATGTTGGATTCATGAGCGAGCAAGATGCTCGCGATCCGCAAGACGATGAATCCGAACGCGTTCAGCTCTTGCGGCCGTAGCTCGCCAGGCCGCCGGTCGTCGACTTGGGCGGATGGGCGCGGATCGCCTCCTCGTTGGGCTCGGTACCCCAGCCGGGACGCGATGGCATCACCAGGTGGCCGTCGACGAACTCGGGGACATGGGTGAACAGCTCGTGGTCCCAGGCGAGCCGGTCGATGTCGGTCTCCATGATGCGCAGGTTGGGCACGCAGGCCGCGAAGTGGGCGTTCATCATGGTGCAGAGGTGGCCATAGAAATTGTGCGGCGCCACGTTGACCTCGTGCGCCTCGGCCAGGTTGGCGATCTTCATCGACTGCCAGACGCCGTTCCACGGCGTGTCGATGATCGCCACGTCCATCGCCTGCTCGCGGAAATAGGGCAGGAACTCGCGGATGCCCAGCAGGGTCTCGCACGAGGAGATCGGATGCGGGCTCTGGCGACGGATCAAGCCGAGCGCCTCGGGGCTGTAGGTGTCGATCTCGATCCAGAACATGTCGAGGTCGCGGATGGCGCGCAGGATCTTGAGATAGCCCTCGGTGCTGGCGTTGAAGTTGAGGTCGAGCAGCAGGTCGACGTCGGGGCCGGCGCCCTCGCGGATCGCCTCGAGATGCATGCGCAGATTGCGCAGCACGGCACGGTCGACGTTGCGCTCGGGATAGGCCGGGACGCCGAAGCCCGGTCGCCAGCCCCTGGGATTCTTCTTCTCGTTGTCATAGATGAAGATGTTGGTCTTCATCGCGGTAAAGCCCTTCTCGCGCACCTCGCGGCCGATCGCCTTGACGCCGTCGAGATCGGTGATGGCCGGCTTGAAATAGCCTGGATGGTTGATGCGCCAGGTCGCGCAGTGCGACCAGTAGACCCGGATACGGTCGCGCACCTTGCCGCCCAGCAGCACGTAGCAGGGCACGCCGAGCGCCTTGGCCTTGGCGTCGAGCAGCGCATTCTCGATGGCGCCGAGCGCCAGCGCGACGACGCCGCCCGCGGCGGGACGGGTGACGGAATAGAGCTCGCTGTAGAGCCGCTCGTGATCGCCGACCGGCTGGCCGACCAGGCGGGACGACAGCTTCTCGATCGCGGTGCCGACACCCGGCGCGCCGAAGCCTTCGTCGTACTCGCTCCAGCCGACGACGCCGTCCTCGGTCGTCACTTTCACGAAATAGTAGTTGCGCCAGCCGGCATCGGCGGCAAGCGTTTGCACGGAGCGGATTTTCGAATCGACTTTCATGGTCGGGCTTCTCCCCTGGGCATTTCCTCGGCGCCCTTGTTAGCACCCGGCGGCGGCGACGCGGTCACCCCGTGGAGAAATTTTCCGGCGTGCCGTGCCGCCTCTTGAACCGCCGCCCGCCACGCCAAGATGATTTGTCGCGGGGCGCCGTTCCCGGGCCTGCGCAGCGATTGTTTCCCCATGTTGCTCTGCGGAGGACGTGATGAACCAGTCCCGTTCTCACTCTGTTCCAGCTGGTCTACACTGCAGGGATGACCCGTCGGAGCCGCCTCCCGTGACGCGCCGCGCCGGCAGTGCCGACCTGCCGCTGCATGGCGGCCGCGTGCCGCGCTGGCTGGCCGAGCGCATGACCCGGCTCGGCACCGTCATCGCCGAGGCGATCGTGCTCGAGTACGGGCGCGACGAGTTCCTGCGCCGCCTCGCCCATCCCTTCTGGTTCCAGAGCTTCGGCGCCGTGATGGGCATGGACTGGCATTCGTCGGGCATCACCACCAGCGTGCTCGGCGCCTTGAAGCGCGGGCTCGCGCCGCGCGCCGGCGAGCTCGGCCTGCATGTCTGCGGCGGCCGCGGCAGGCACTCCCGCCAGACGCCGCACGAGCTGATCGGCCTCGGCGAGCAGCTCGGCGTCGACGGCGCGGCGCTCGCCCGCACCAGCCGCCTGATCGCCAAGGTCGACAGCGCGGCGGTGCAGGACGGCTTCGATCTCTACCTACATGGATTCATCCTCGCCGACGACGGCCACTGGGTCGTCGTCCAGCAGGGCATGAGCGACGCGCGCGGCCAGGCGCGGCGCTATCACTGGCTGTCGGAAGGCCTGCAGAGCTTCGTCGAGGCGCCGCACGCCGCCATCGACGGCCTCGACCAGGGCATCATCGTCAACCTCACCGACCGGCGCGCCGCCGCCTCGCGCCAGGGCCAACTCGACCTGCTGGGCACCCTGGGACCGGACGCCATCGAGCGCCGGCTGGCGGCGATCGACCCGCTGCCGAGCCAAGCTGCCCCGCAGCCAGTGCAGCCGACCCTGCCGCATCTCGTCATGCCGGAGCATCACGATGTGCGGGCAGAGGACATCGTGGCGCGGCGGCTGCACGGCAATCTCGCCGCGGCAGCCGACGCCGCGCCGGCCGATTTCGCCGACCTGCTGCTGGTGCCGGGCGTCGGCGCCCGCACCATCCGCGCCCTCGCCCTGGTCGCCGAGGTGGTGCACGGCGCGCCCTGCCGCTTCAGCGATCCGGCGCGTTTCTCGATCGCCCATGGCGGCAAGGACCGCCATCCCTTCCCCGTGCCGATCAAGGTCTACGACCGCACGATCGACACGCTTAAGCGGGCGGTCGCGCACGCGAAGCTCGGGCATGCCGAGGAGCTGGCGGCAATCCGACGGCTCGACGACCAGGCCCGACGGCTCGAGCGGCACGCGACGGGCCCGTCGGTCGAGGCGCTGTTCACCGGGGAGCGCGCGTCCTCGCATGCCTATGGCGGGCGCAGCGTGTTCGGCGACGAGCCGCCGCCGGCAGCAATTGCGGACCCGGTCGCGTGAAGATCGCCACCTTCAACGTCAACGGGGTCAACGGCCGCCTGCCGGTGCTGCTGCGCTGGCTGGGCGAGGCCAAGCCCGACGTCGTCTGCCTGCAGGAGCTCAAGGCGCCGCAGGAGAAGTTCCCCGACGCCGCGATCCGCGCCGCCGGCTATCACGCGCTGTGGCATGGCCAGAAGAGCTGGAACGGCGTCGCCATTCTGGCGCGCGATGCGATGCCGGTCGAACGCGGCCGCGCCCTGCCCGGCGATCCCGAGGATCTGCACAGCCGCTACATCGAGGCCGAGGTCGCGGGCCTCGTCATCGGCTGCCTCTACCTGCCCAACGGCAACCCTGCGCCTGGACCGAAATTCGACTACAAGCTCGCCTGGTTCGAGCGCCTGGCCAGGCACGCACGCAAGCTCGTCAAGGCCAGCGCGCCGGTGATCATGGCCGGCGACTACAACGCCATCCCCACCGACCTCGACGTCTACAAGCCGGAGCGCTGGGTCGACGACGCGCTGTTCCGCCCCGAGACCCGTGCCGCCTATGCCCGGCTCGTGAAGCAGGGTTGGGTGGATGCCCTGCGCGCCAAGCATCCCGGCGAGAAGATCTATACGTTCTGGGATTATTTCCGGAACGCCTATGCGCGCGACGCCGGCTTGCGCATCGATCACCTCTTGCTGAACCCGGCGGTGAGCCGCCACCTCGTCGCCGCGGGCGTCGACCGATCTGTCCGCGGCTGGGAGAAGGCGAGCGATCATGCCCCGGTGTGGATCGAGCTTTCTTCCGGACTGCGGGCGTCTCGCCCGCTCGCGAGTCATGAGCGGACAAGACGCCCGCGGTCCGGAAGAGGATGAGCGCTCCGAGGCGCCAGAGCGCAAGCAACGACGCTGAAGCCTGGCGTTCATACGGCTGTTCTCATCCGGGAAGTGAAGTGAAAGGTCCCCCCGCTGCGCTTGGGATGACACCATTATCGTCATCCCGGACAACGTACTTGTGCTGTCATCCCGAGCCAGACGCTTGCTTTGCAAACGTCGCCAGCGAGGGACCTTTCTTTTCCGACTGCCGTCGGCTGTCGAACCATCGGTCGCTTTCGCTTGATCTGCATCAACGTGAACGACGACCATTCTTCCATGATATGATGTGCATCTGCGACGCGCTGACCGCGCTCGATCGGGGCGGTCGTCTGAAGGGATGCGGGCCATGGCCACGGATGTCGTCCTCTCGAACGAGTTGAAGTCCCTGCAGGACGAGCTCGCGGCCACGCGGCGCGAACGCTCGGCGATGACTGCGCCGCCGCCCGCGGTCGCGGCGGCTCCCCCTCTGCCGGTTCCGGAATCGGCGGACGAAAGCGAGCTGCGCGAGCTCCTCAGCCAGTTCATCGACGAAGCCGGCACCTTCATCGGCGACGCCGAAAAGACCATCGCGGCAAACCCGGCCCGCAGCGTCCTCGGCGCGCTGGTTGTCGGCATCGTGATCGGGCGACTGCTCGGAAGACGCTGAGGAGCCCGCCATGATCGAGCATCTTCTTCGCGACCTGCAGGTTCTCCAGAAAGCCGACATCCTCATCGGCAGGATCTGGTTGAAGGTTATGCTGCGTCGCTTCGGCTTGACGGCGTTGGCAAGCCTGATCGCCGTGTTCGGGTTGGGAATGGCCAATCTCGCCGGCTTCCAGGCCCTGCAGGTTTCCGTCGGTCCCGTCTGGGCGGCCGCCATCGTTGCCGGCGTCGACTTCATCATCGCAGCGATCGTCCTGGCGCTGGCTGCCGGATCGCGACCGGGACCGGAACTCGAGATTGCGCTCGAGGTCCGCAAGATGGCGGTCGACGCGCTGCAGGCCGATGCGCGCGAGCTCAAGACCGTGATCGAGACCGTGGGCTCCGAAGTGAAGAACGTGAAGGCGACCATCGCGCACCTCGTGCATGATCCGTTCGAGGTCGCCGCGAAGAAGCTTCTCGTCCCTGCCGTCCTGTCGCTGCTGAGGGGATTGCGGTCGAAAAAGGAATAGGCCTGAGTGCGGGCCGTCGCGAGACCACTCGTCACACCATCCCAGGAGCGTTCTCCGGCTGGCTCGGCGAGAAAAGACGCGGCCCGTATGGAAAGGCGGAAAGGCCCTTGATCGACTCGAGCCCACACGACGGCAGACCCGACGCAGCACGCCCACCCTTCGCCGAATCTCCGCTGCTCGATGCCGCCATCCATCATCGATCGCTGCTGCGCTGGCGCGGACTGGCGGCGGTCGCGTTCGGCCTGCTCGTCTTCTTCTGGCCGCACCTGACCTTGACCGGGTTGACGGTTCTTTGGGGAGGCTATTCCTTCATCGACGGCAGCCTCGCCCTCAGCGCCGCCGTCAGCGGCCGGCTCGGAACGCCGCGCGCCGGCCTGAGCCTGATCGGACTGGCTGGCGTCGCCTGCGCCGCGGCAGTGCTGGTCGCGCCCGCAGACGTCGGCGCCCACCTCGTGGCGATTGTCGCAGCCTGGGCGATAGGCACGGGCGCCATGCAGATCTGGGCCGCCTTGAAGCTGCGCCAGGCCGTCGACGGAGAATGGGTCCTCGCCCTGGACGGCGCCGGTGTGATCGCCTTCGGCCTGATCCTGGCCCTGTGGCCGCGACTGGAGACGGCTCACCTCGTATGGCTGATCGGCGGGTTCGCCCTGCTGCTCGGAAGCCTGTACCTGGCGATCAGCCTGTGGCTCAGGGAGCAGCGTTGACGCGCTGAGTCTTGCTCTTGCGGACCGCGCGGGCGTCCCGCCTTCTCAGGATCTTCCTCGACGGACGTCAGGCGGTCCTCTGTGCAAAATCCGCCTGAAGCCTGTTGACCCGGCCCTTGGGGCCGGTCGCATAAGGGTGCCGTCGGCAAGGGCGGGGCATGTCGTGGGCGTCTCCGGTGAATTCCTGAATCCTTCCGAGGCCGCGCGGCGGCTCGGAATCTCTGCCAAGGCGCTGCGGCTCTACGAGCAGCGTGGGCTGATCATGCCCGTGCGCAGCGCGGCCGGATGGCGGGCCTATGGCTCTGCCGAGATGGAGCGGGCGTCCGAGATCGTCGCCCTGCGCGCGCTCGGGTTCAGCCTGGCCGAGGTGGCGCGGGTGCTGACGGGCGACCTGAGCGCGCTCGACTCCGCCCTCACCAACCATCAGGCGATGCTGGACGAGCGCATCCGCCAACTCGTCGCGGCCTCGGCGAAGGTTCGCGAGCTTCGGGACTCGCTGGCACGCGGCGAGCCGCCGACGCGCCGCGACCTGGGGCAGCTGATCCGCCCATCCTCCCGGATCGGCGTCGCCTTCGATCTGCCCTGGCCGTGGGATGGCGAGCGGTTCGAGCTCGGCGACATCCGGGCCCTGACCTACATCACCGGCCCCCTGGGCAGCGGCAAGACCAGGCTCGCCAGGCGCCTCGCCGAAGGACTGCCAAACGCCGTCTTCGTGGGCGTGGAGCGATCGACGGAACACGGCGAAGCCGCGCGGGCGCGGCTCGCCTCAGACCCGGACCTCGAATCGCGGGTCAAGCGCGCGCTCGCCTGGGTCATCGAAGATGGCGGCGCGGAGTCGGACGCGCTGGTCGTCCTGCTGATCCAACTCGAAGCGCAGGGACCGCAAATGCTGGTCGTCGACATGGTCGAGCAAGGTCTCGACGCGCCCACTCAGGAAGCGCTGATCGCCCTGCTTCGCCGCCGTGGACCGGACGCACGGCCCCTGTTCCTGCTCACGCGCTCCACCGCCATCCTGGATCTCGAGTCCGTCAGCGCCGACGAGGCGATCCTGTTCTGTCCCGCCAATCACGGCGTGCCGATGCGCGTGGCGCCGTATCCGGGTGCCCCCGGCTACGAGGCACTCGCCTCGTGCCTCGCCTCCCCGGCGGTGCGGGCGCGGACCGACGGGATGATCGCGGTGCGTCGATGACGAGTCCAGCGATTCCCTTCGTGGCGTCGTCGTCCTATCCGGTTCGGGCCGGCAACCGGGTGCGGCCGCTGATCGACGGCGAACCGGCCTTCCGGCGCATCTGCCAGGCGATCGAGATGGCCCGCGAGAGCGTCCAGGTGACGGTGACGTTCATGTGGGCGGCCTTCGAGATGCCGGACGGCCGGGGAAGCACCCTCGACGTGCTCGATCGCGCCGCCGCGCGCGGCGTCGACGTGCGCCTCGTCTTCTGGCGCCCGGATGCCGAGACCGAACGGCATAGGCGCAACGCCTTCTGGGGATCGGCGGCGCATGTTGGCCTGCTCGAGGCGCGCCGGTCCGCGGTAAAGATCCGCTGGGATCGGGCGCATCCCGGATTCTGCCAGCACCAGAAGAGCTGGCTGATCGATGCCGGCGCCGACGGCGAGACCGCCTTCGTCGGCGGGATCAATCTCAATCCCCATTCCATGGTCGCGCCCGGTCACCACGGCGAAGGACACAATCACGACGTCTACGTCGAGCTGGCGGGTCCCTCGACGGTCGACGTTCACCACAACTTCGTGCAGCGCTGGAACGAAGCGAGCGAGCGGCTGGCGCCGGATGGACGCTGGGGCGCAGGCAGCGAGACCGACCTGCCGTTCCCGACCCGGATTCCCGCCCCGTGCGGCGGCGCCACGGTGCAGGTTCAGCGCACGATCCACGCCGGACGCTACTGCGACGGCACGGCGGCGCCTGGAGGACATGCCTTCGATGTCGCGCGGGGTGAGCGATCGGTCTTCGACCAGTATCGCGCCGCCATCGACGCTGCGCGGCGCTCGATCTACATCGAGAACCAGTATCTCGACGTGCCCGACATCGTCGATTGCCTGCATCGAGCGCTCGAGCGCGGCGTCGACGTGGTCCTGCTGATGCCCGCGGAGCCGGACGTCACCTTGCCCGTGTCGCCGGAGCGACGCGCCGTCCTCGACTCCCGCGCGCGCCTCGGCGCCTTCGCAAACTTCATGCTGGCCGGCCTTGCCGGCCTGGGCGCCGACCGTCGTCGCAAACCGGTCTATGTCCATGACAAGCTCATGCTGATCGACGACGCATGGGCCACCGTCGGCTCGTGCAATCTCCATCGCTACTCGCTGTTCGGCAACGGCGAGATGAACGTCTCCTTTGCGGAGCCCGACACGGTCCGCGCGTTGCGCTGCGAGCTGCTGCATGAACACCTCGGCCGCGACACCGCCGGCCTGGATGACCGCGCGGCGCTGGAACTCTTCCGAAGGATCGCGAAAGAAAACCGCACGAAGCGCGACGCCGAAGATCCCGCCTGGCAAGGGCTCGCCTTCGAGCTCGATGCGGCCACGCATGTGGGATGAGAGGGCTCGCGATGGGAGTCCTTCGGTCGTCCCGGTAGAGGAAAGGCCCCCGGTCTCAAAGGAAGTGCAATACCTTTGCAACAACCCGCCCGATGTCATCCCGAGCGCAGCGAGGGGACTTTTCCTTTCTCCATCCCGCAGCCTCCGCCGCGCAGACGGCACTCACCAGCGCAACAGCCGGCGTCCGACGATGGCGCCGAGCGCGATGACGGGCACCGCAGCCAAGGCGTACCAAGTGACGACGAACAGCGGCGAATCGTCGAAGCAGTGGAAGGCGTAGAGCGTCGCGCCGGCGGTCGCGGCAAGCAGGCCGGCGGCGGCGCCGGCGAGCGCGGGCGATGCGGGGGCGCCCGCGCGCAGGATCCACAGCACCGCTGCGAGCGGCGCGATCGCCAAGGCGGGAATCGCCGCCAGGCAGACCACGGCATTGCTGCCGACCAGCCGTGCGACCCAGGCCGCGCCGGGAAGCGCGGCGAGCTCGATCGCGACCGCCGCGACGGCCAGGGCGGCCAGCGGCAGCAGGCGCCAGGCCGCGCGGCCGGACGTCACCGGGCGCGACCACGCCACGCAGAGGCTGAACGCCAATCCGAGCGCAAGCAGGACCATGGCCACCTTGAGCTCGAACCGCCAGGTTCCGAGCGCTTCGGCGATGTCGGCGCGCACGCCCAGCGCAACCAGGAACAGCGCAAGCGAGGCCATCGCGCCCGTGACGAGCGCGCTGGCCAATCCCAGGGTCATCCACTTGGCCACCCGCTTGCCGGAGGTCGCGCGATCGGCGACCAGCGCCTCGATCAGGTTCGCGGTCTTCATGACGGCCCCTTGCGATAGACGGCGGCCAATGCCCTGAGAGCACGATGCAGCGTGACGCGAACCGCGCCCTCGCTCATGCCGAAGCGCACCGCCACCTCGGCCGCCCGGTGGCCTTCGATCGAAATCTCCTCGACGATCCGGCGCTGGCGGTCCGGCAGGCTCTCCAGCAGTCGCCGCGAATCGGCCCGCGCGTCGGCATCGGGGTCGGTCGTCGCCGCCAGGCACTCGACTTGCTCATCGATGCTGACATGGTCGCGGTAGCCGCGCCGGCGCAGATGGTCGACCAGCTTGTGGCGGGCAATCGCGCGCAGCCATGGCTCGATCGGCTGCGCCTCGTCCCAGGTGTCGCGCTTCAGATGCATCGCCAGCAAGGTCTCCTGCACGACATCCTCGCAATCCGCCGCACTGCGTCCCGCCGCGACCAGCCCGCGCCGCACGACGGAGCGCAGCCAGACTGAAACCAAGCCGAGAAGCTGCCTGTAGGCGTCCTCGTTCCCCTGCCTGGCCAGTCGCATCAGCCCGGAAAGATCGTTCTGGTCAGCCAATGAAACTGTTCTTTCACATATTCGTGTGCGCCCGCGGGAACGTTACACGCCACTTTATCGATCTTCCCCATGGGCCGCCGACAAAGGCCAGTAAAAACGCGCGCCGGCTGCGGGCAAATGGATGGATGCCGCGGAGCCGAAAAAATATCCGGCATCCGCGTAACGACCGGACGAGATGCCGCGAATGGTTGAATGCGAGCAACCGGCTCGTCATTCCAGGAGGACCTCCATGAACAAGCGTACAGCGATCGCCACGGCCGCCTCGATCTTTGCCGCCAGCACCTTCGCCACCGCCGCCTTCGCCGCCGGCGTCAAGTGCACCGGCAGCAATGCCTGCAAGGGCCAAAGCGCCTGCAAGAGCACCAGCAACGCCTGCAAGGGCCAGAATGCCTGCAAGGGTCAGGGCTTCACCGAAGCAGCCAACGCCGGCGAATGCGCCGCCAAGGGTGGCAAGGTGATGTAGAGCTTCGCCTGGAACGACGACGTGGGCGCCCGGCCCGACACCGGCGCCCATGTCGGCCTCGTCCCCAGTTTCAACGGTGAGAGGGGAGAATTCGTCCGATGGCACAGGTCTCGATGGACGTCGATGCCGCTCGCCCGCACCGCGAGCCCGCCCCGAGCACGCAGGATGTCCGAATGAACGGGTTGATCACGATCCTGTACGATTGGCCGCGCGTGGTGGCTGGTTCCCTGGGCTGGGCGGCGCCGCTCGCCGCCCGCATCGTCGTCGGCTGGGTGTTCCTGTGGACCGGTTGGCAAAAGCTGCACTTCCTGCCACGCATGATCGAGAACTTTCGGGAATGGGGAATCCCGGCGCCCGAGATCCTGACGCCCTTCGCCTCGGGCATGGAGCTCGTCGGCGGCGTGATGCTCCTGCTGGGCCTGCTGACCCGAATCGTCTCGGTGCCGATGATGATCATCATGCTGGTGGCCATCGCCGCGGCGAAGTGGGCCGACGTCGATTCACTGCAGACCCTGCTCGGCTTGGAGGAAGTCTCGTACTTCGTGATGTTCGCTTGGCTGGGCATCGCCGGCCCCGGTCCGGTATCGCTCGACCACTTCATCGTGAAAGCGGTGCGCCGGAATCGGCCGCCGGCGGCGTACGACGCGTAGACCTTGCCCACCTGGGCCTCCTGGTCGCGCGAAGGCGCCGCCGCGGCCGCCTCAGGCTTCGGGGCGGGGACTGCCGAGACCGGAGGCGAGCCAGCCCTGGCCGGTCGAGCGGCCGCCGTTCTGGACCAGGCGCAGCACGGCTTGGCGCCAAGGGCGCAGAGGCAGCGGCTTGTTGAGGAAGGCGGTGATACCGATCTGGCGCAGAATCTCTTCTTCCAGCCCACCGACCTTGGCCGACACCATCATGATCGCAAGATTGGGCAGGATGCTGCGCAACCGGCGCGCCACCTCGACGCCGGTCATGTCGGGCAGATTGTAGTCGATCACCGCCACCTTGGGCGGGCTCGCCGCAGCATGGCGCACCGCCGTCTCGCCATCACGCGCCACGATCACGACGAGACCGGCGCGCGCCAGGAAGCTGCCCATCTCGTCGCGCTGCATCGGGTCGTCCTCGACGATCAACACGTCGGAACCGTTGTTGGCGGGACGCAGATTGTTCGCCATTCGCGGCCGACATAGGGCAGCGCCCGGCGGCGAGTCACGCTCGATCTGTTCCAACTTGAAAAGATTGCAGTGTACCCCATCGAAGTTGCTTCGCGACATCGTCGCAGCAATGCGTTATTGCAGTTCGACATCGCCGGACGTCACGAGCGAATATGAAAGGCCTGCCGAAGGTGTCGGCGCAGCAACGGCAAGCCGCGTAGAGGCTCTAGATTGACGACCGCAATTCCTTCGGGCACCGAACCGCTCGACGTCCTCGTCGTCGAGGACGATACGGCTGTGGCCAATGAGTTCGTCGACTGCCTCAGTCGTGCCGGGCTGCGCTGTGCCCATGCTCCGGACGGCTGGCAGGCGCTCCGCATGGTGGCAGCCCCCCGTGAAATCGCCATCGTCCTGACCGACCTGCGCATGCCCGAGCTCGACGGGCTGCAATTCGCAGAGCACCTGCAGAAGCTCAGCAACGGCACCCGGCCGGAGATCATCTTCGTGAGCGGCAATCCCGCGTTCAACGATGCTGTGCGGGCGATCCAGCTCGAGGCGCGCGACCTGCTGGTCAAGCCGGTCGAGCCGGATGCTCTCGTGCGCTCGGTGAAGTCGGCGCTGCTGGTACGCGCGTTGCGCGCCCAATCGTCAGGCGATCCCGCGACCACCGTGGTATCCGCCACACCCGTCCAACGCAACAAGGCGTCGCTGCAGAGCCTGCGCGCCGTCCGTCGGATCAGGAGCCGATACTTCCCGTCCGAACTGTTCTCGGACCCGTGCTGGGAGATGCTGCTCGACCTCTACGACTGCCTGCTCTCCGGCCAGAACGCCACCGTGACCAGCCTGGCCGCCGCCTCCGGCGCCACCACGACGACCGCGTGGCGCCGCCTGGGCGCCCTGCAGGCCCACGGCCTGATTGAGCGCACCGAGGACCCCGAGGACAAGCGCCGCACCATCGTTCGCCTCACCGAGGCCGGCCGCCAGGCGGTCGAGAATTTCTTCGACACCTACTCGCGCAGCAGCCAGCACCAGTAGTCTTCCGGACCGCGGTCCGGAAGGGGTGCTCTCCGTCGGCGATTACGCCGGCACCTCCCCAGCAGAGCACCAGCAGAGCTGAGGAGGGATTTGTCACGCCGCCGCGGCGGCGACCATGGTCGGGAGAAAGACGTCGAAGCGGGCGCCGCCCTCGGGGCGGTTGGCGCCGCTGATGGTACCGCCCATCTCGTCGACGATGCGCCGGCAGACGCGCAGGCCGAGACCGGTGCCCTTGCCGCGCTCCTTGGTCGTGACGAAGGCCTCGAACAGGCGATTCAGCACCGCCGGGCTGATGCCTGGGCCGTTGTCGAGCACCGAGAGGCGGACAAAGTCGCGGCCGTCGGCCTGCCGCTCGACCACGGCCTGGACCTCGACCTCCGTGCCGCCCGAGTCGCGCGCATTGTTGATCAGGTTGACGAACACCTGCTCGAGCTTGCGGGCCTGGCCCAACACCTTGGGCAGCGGCCCGTCGAGCGCGAGCGACAGCTTGACGTCGGACTCGCGCAGGGCGTGCTCGGTGAGGCCGGCGGCGAAGCGTACCGATTCGGCCGGGTCGAACGGCTCGGCGGCGGCGTCGGTCAGGCCGTGCACGAAGTTGCGCAGGTCGCCGACGATCTTGGTGCCGCGCTCGACCTGCTCGCCGATGCGGTCGAGCCGGGTGCGCACGAAGGCGAGGTCGGGCGCCTTGCCGTCGATCCCCTCGAGCTCATCCAGCGCGGAGTGGCAGGCGAGGTTGATGACCTGCAGCGGTTGGGCGACCTCGTGGGCAATCGCCGCCGACATCTCGCCGATCACGGCCAGCCGCTCGGCAACGAACAGCGCCTGCTCGGCATCGCGGCGCACCGTGTCGTCGACGCCGACGAAGACAAACTGGCTCACCCGGCCGTCCTTGTCGACAGCCGGCTTGACGGTGATGCCGAGGGTACGGCGGACGCCGGCCGGATCCTTGTGGCGGGTGGCGAACTGCGTCGCCGGCAGGTTGCGGCCGACGAACGTGCTGTCGAGCCACTGCTTCATCGCCGGATTGTCGCGCGGCAGGCGCAGGACCTCGGGCAGCTTGCGGCCGACCGCCTGGTCGACCGGCACGCCGATCAGCTCGGCGAAGCCCGAGTTGGCGAGGACGATGCCGAGCTCGCGGTCGGTCACGACGACCAGGGCGCCGCTCGATTCGACGATCGAGCGCAGGCGGGCACGCTCGGCCTCGAGCCGCTCGGCAAGCTGGGTCTGCATCTCAACGTCGCGCAGCGCGCCCACCACCGTCGGCACAGCACCGGGCATCCGCCGGAAACGCGATTCGACGTGCTTGATGCTGCCGTCCGCGGTGCGGATGCGGAAGCGCACCTGGTGCACCGTGTTCTCGCCGGCGCGCAGCATCTCGCGCGTCAGCTCGATCAGCGCCTCGTGGTCCTCCGGCACCACCAGATCGATGGCGCGGCCGACGAGCAGGTGCTCCGGCGGCCAGCCGAAAAGGTCGCGCGCGGACGCGCTGGCAAAGGTGAGCTTGCCCGACAGCAGCTCGAACTTGAACACCATGTCCGACAGCGAGGCGACCAGCGTCTCGAACTCGATGCGCAGGCGCTCCGCCTCGAGCTCGTGGGTCTTGAGCGCGGTCACGTCGGCGCGCAGGCCGACGGTGCGGCCGCCCGCGGTGCGCCGCTCCGACCATTCGAACCAGCGCTCGCCGACGGCGCGGCGCAGCAGCGAGCCCTTGCGGTTGAAACGCGCAATCCAGGCCTCGGGGCCGTTGTCCGCGCTGACGGCCTCGCCCCGCTCCGCCATCATCCGGCCGCTGTCGCGCGCCAGCTCCTCGTAGGTCTTGCCGATGGCATCGGGCTGGTCGAGCACCGGGCTGATCGAGGCCGCCGTCGAGTTGAACAGCATCAGCTTGTCGTCGGCACCGTAGACGACGATGCCGGCGGGCAGCGATTCGATGGTTTCCTGGAGGAGCTGCAACGTATCCTCCGACTTCGCCCGGGCCGCGGTGGCTTCGCGCCACTGGGCGTGGAATTTCAGCGCCATGTGGCCGACCAGCAGGATCAGCACGATGCCGGCACTGACGAAGCCCAGCGTGCTCACCAACAGGGTCAGCAGGCGTGATTCGTAGTCCTGGATCAGCCGTTCGAATTGCGTGTCGACGCTGTGCAGCGCCCGCTCCTGGATTTCGTCGACGATCATGCGCATTCGCACGATCTCGCCGACCGCCGACGGCGGCAGCGGCTGGCCGGCCGCGAGGGCCGCGTCGATGGCGGCGTAGGTTTGACGCAAGCTGGGATGCAGGCTGCACAGGCGGCCGAGCTCGCCGTTGTCGATGCGGCCCGCGGCGAGCGCGGCGCAGCCCTCGCCCAGCACGCTGTCGAAGGCGCGCCAGGCATCGGAGATGCGGGCGGCGCGGCCCGGCGCATCGGGCGCGCTGAAGCTCAGGAGGACAGACCGGGCGAGCTCGCGCGAGGCATCCTCGATCGGGAAGACGCGCACCACGCTGGCCTTCTGGAAGCCGACATCGCTGTGCCGCAGCGACAAGCCTATATCGACAAAGGCGGCTGCACAGCTCAACAGACCGATCACGCCCGCGAGCGCCGCCCAGCGCACGCCGGCGATGCCGAGCGCCAGGCGCATCTGGCCGGGTATGTTGCGCAGGAACGCGACCAACCGTCCCCAGCTGCTGCCTGGCGGCGCAAGTGCAGGCGCTTCGATGGCCACCTCGACCTCCCCTGCAGCGCGCGGGGCGATCTTTCCCGCAGAACTGGCCGCTGTTGATGGCGAAGCTTCGCCGGCAGTCATGATGCGATTTCCCGTGAATGCTGTCTGCTCGAATGGTTTCACATTGAAGACACTTCAGCGCGACGCTGCGTCGTGGCGGTTGCGCAATGGCTCCGGGTTGCCAATTTGCGTTGCCGGACCCGACTGCCGACACGGCCTGCGATACCGCCAGGATCACTTTCAAATTGGAGGGATTGGGAGGGCAGAAAGTCGACGGTCGACACTGTCACGAACTGCGCACACGCTGTACGGCCTGTTGCCAGCCGGCGCAACGGCGATCACGCGAAGCGGCATCCTCGGCCGGCCGGAACGCCCGGTCGAGCGTCCAGCGCTGGGCCAGGGCGTCGAGCGACGGCCACAGGCCGGCCTGCAGCCCGGCCAGGAAGGCAGCACCCAGCGCCGTCGTCTCGGTGACGGTCGGGCGCTCGACCGGCAGGCCGACCGTATCGGCCAGGCGCTGCATCAGCGCATCGTTGACCACCATGCCGCCGTCGACCCGCAATTCGTCGAGCTGGGCGCCGTCGCCGCGCATCGCCTCGACCAGGTCGCGCGTCTGGTAGCACACCGAATCGAGCGTGGCGGCGGCGATCTCGGCCGGCCCGCTGTCGCGGGTCAGCCCGAGCAGCGCGCCGCGCGCGTCGGCATCCCAGTGGGGCGCGCCCAAGCCGACGAAGGCGGGCACGAGATAGACTCCATGGCCAGGCCGGGCACGCGCCGCGAGCGCCTCGACGTCGGCCGACTTCTCGATCAGACCGAGGCCGTCGCGCAGCCATTGCACGGCCGCGCCGGCGACGAAGATGCTGCCCTCGAGCGCGTAGGTGCGCCGGCCGGCGAGCTGGTAGGCGATGGTGGTGAGCAGCCGATTGTGCGAGCGCATGGCGATCGAGCCGGTATTGAGCAGGGCGAAGCAGCCGGTGCCGTAAGTCACCTTGATCATGCCCGGCCTGATGCAGGCCTGGCCGACCGTGGCGGCCTGCTGGTCGCCCGCCATGCCGAGCACCGGGACGGCTGCGCCGAGGAGGTCCGGCGTGGCGACGCCAAGCGCGCCGGAGCAATCGACGACGGTCGGCAGCAGGCTCGCCGGCACGTCGAGCAGGCGCAGCAGGGCATCGTCCCAGGTTCCATCGTGGATGTTGAACAGCAGGGTGCGGCTGGCGTTGGTGGCGTCGCTCGCATGGACCTTGCCGCCGCTCAGTCGCCACAGCAGGAAGCATTCGATGGTGCCCGCGGCGAGCGCGCCTCTGGCCGCTGCGGCGCGTGCCCCGGCGACATGATCGAGGATCCACGCGATCTTGGTACCGGAGAAATACGGATCGAGCAGCAGACCGGTGCGACGACCGACCTCGCCCTCGTGACCGGCCCGCTTCAGCGCCGCGCAGTGCTCGGCGGTGCGGCGGTCCTGCCAGACGATAGCGTTGTGGATCGGCTTGCCGGTGCTGCGATCCCATACCACGGTGGTCTCGCGCTGGTTGGTGATGCCGATGCCGGCCAGCGCCGTCGCCGCGAGCTTGGCACGATCGAGCGCGCCGCGGCAGACCTCGACGGTGGCCCGCCAGATCTCCTCGGCATCATGCTCCACCCAGCCGGGCTGCGGGAAGATCTGCGGCAGCTCCTTCTGCGCCGACGCGACCGGCCGCCCGCTTGCGTCGAAGACGATCGCCCGCGTGCTGGTGGTGCCCTGGTCGATGGCGAGGATGTGCGTGGCGGCCATGCCGCCTTCTTACTCCTCCCCAACTTCGTTGGGGAGGTGTCGCCGTCTTACGGCGACGGAGGGGTCATGGGCCACAGTCACGATGCTCATGACCCCTCCGTCGCGTATGACGCGACACCTCCCCAGCTTCGCTAAGCGAAGCTGGGGAGGAGAAGGACTAATGCGCGCGGTCGATGGCGAAGTCGACGGCCTCGAGCAGAGCGGCCTTGAGGGCCGAGTCGGGGAACAGGCCGAGCGCGTCGCGCGCCATGGCGCCGTAATGGCGGGCGCGCTCGAAGGTGTCGGCCAGTGCGCCGTGGCGGTCGATCAGGGCCTGCGCCCGCTCGAGATCGCCGGCCTGCTGGTCGAGCGTCTCGATGGTGCGCTTCCAGAACTCGCGCTCCGAGGCGCGGCCGCGCAGGAAGGCCAGGATCACCGGCAGGGTGATCTTGCCTTCGCGAAAATCGTCGCCGACCGTCTTGCCGAGCTGCGCTTCACGACCGGAATAGTCGAGCGCGTCGTCGACCAGCTGGAAGGCGATGCCGAGATTCATGCCGAAGCTCTCGAGCGCCACGCGCTCCGGCCCGTTGCGGCCGGCGACCATGGCGCCGACCTCGGCAGCAGCGGCGAACAGCTTGGCCGTCTTGGCCTTGATGACCTCGAGATAGGTCGCCTCGGGCGTGCTGATGTCGCGCTGGCTGGTGAGCTGCAGCACCTCGCCCTCGGCGATCGTCGAGGAGGCACGCGACAGCACGCCCAGGATGTCGAGCGAGCCGACCTCGACCATCAGCTCGAAAGCGCGCGTGAACAGGAAATCGCCGACCAGCACCGAGGCCTTGTCACCCCATACCGAGTTGGCGGTCGGCTTGCCGCGGCGCAATGCACTGACATCGACCACGTCGTCGTGCAGCAGGGTGGCGGAATGGATGAACTCGACGCAGGTCGCGAGCTTGATGGCGCGCTCGTCGGTCGAGGGGTGGCCGCACAGCCGGGCTGCCGATACCGTCAGCAGCGGCCGGAGCCGCTTGCCGCCGGCGCCGACGAGATGGGTGGCAAGCTCGGGGATCAGCGACACCGGCGAGCGCATGCGCACCCGGATCTCGCGATCGACCTGCACCATGCTGTCGGCGCACAGAGCGAGCAGCGGATCGAGGGTCGGCGCCTTGCGCTTGCCTTCGAGGGAGACGACGGTAGCCATTTCCGCAGGATAGTGCCTCAGACCGTTCGCTTGTTGCGACACGATGTCGTGACATGATCACGGCATGGACCTTGACCTGACCGCAACCGAGGATCGGCTGCTCGGTGGTCGCGTTAGATTGTTGCAGCCACGACGCGGGTACCGGGTGGCTGTCGACGCCGTACTGCTGGCCGCCGCCGTCGAGGCTGCGCCGGCTGCCCGCGTGCTCGATCTCGGAGCCGGCGTCGGGGCGGTCGGCTTGTGCCTCGCTGCCCGTATGGCCGGCTGCAGCGTGCTGGGCATCGAGCTGCAGGCCGCACTGGTCGAGCTGGCGGAGCGCAACGCAGCGCTGAACGGCCTCGGCCAGCGCGTGCGGACGATCGTCCATGACCTGGCATGGGATCTGCCCTCGGGGCTCGGATCCTTCGACGTGGTGGCGACCAACCCGCCTTATCTCCCGCCCGGCGTCGCCGACCCCTCGCCCGATCGCAGCAAGGCGCTGGCAACCGTCGAATCGAGCGCCGGCCTCGCGCGCTGGCTCGCCGTGGCCTGCAACGCAGTGCGCCCTGACGGCAGCCTGGTCATGGTCCACCGCGCCGATCGCGAGGCCGAGATCGTCGGCCACCTGGCCGGACTCGGCTGGGGCGACATCACGGTGAAGCGCCTGCCCCCGGCGGCCCGGGTGCTGGTGCGGGCGCGCCGTCACGTCGAGCTCCTGCACCGCGCCGCGCCACCGCTGGTCCTGCATGGGCCGTCGGGCGGGTACACGGAGGAGGCGGAGGCGATCCTGCGCCATGCCGCCCCGCTTGCCTTCTGACCTTTTGCACAGCATGAGTGCCGGCATGTTCGGTTGGGTGAGGAATCGCTTTCGGCGTGGTCCGGTCGTGCCCGTCGTCCGCCTCTCGGGGGTCATCGCCTCCGGCGGATTGCTGGGAGGGCGTGCGCTGTCGATCGAGACGGTCGCTCCGCTGCTCAAGCGGGCATTCGATACGCGCGGCGCCAAGGCGGTGGCGTTGTCGATCAACTCCCCCGGCGGCTCGCCGGTGCAGTCGGCGCTGATCGGCCAGCGAATTCGCCTGCTGGCCGACGAGAAGGGCCTGAAGGTGATCGCCTTCGTCGAGGACGTCGCCGCGTCCGGCGGCTACTGGCTGGCCTGCGCCGCCGACGAGATCATCGTCGATCCGAGCTCGATCGTCGGCTCCATCGGCGTGATCAGCGCCGGCTTCGGCTTCCAGGACCTGATCGCCCGTATCGGCGTCGAGCGGCGCGTCTACACCTCGGGCGAGAGCAAGTCGATGCTCGATCCGTTCCGGCCCGAGAAGGCCGAGGACGTCGAGCGGCTGAAGAGCCTGCAGTCCGAGATCCATGACGGCTTCAAGGACTGGGTGCGCGAGCGCCGCGCCGGCAAGCTCAAAGGCCCCGAGACGACGCTCTTCACCGGCGAGTTCTGGACCGGCCGGCGCGGCCTCGACTACGGCCTGGTCGACGGGCTCGGCGAGCTGCGCAGCACCCTGCAGGCGCGCTACGGCGCCAAGGTGCATCTGCCGGTGATCGGCCCGCGCCGCCGGCTGCTGTCGCGCTTCGGCCTCGGCGCCGGCATCGAGGCGATCGGCCCGGCGACCCTGGCCGCGCTCGAAGAGCGGCTGCATTGGCAACGCTATGGATTATAGGAGTGCCGCGATGAACCTGCTGAACCCCGTGCATCCCGAGGACCTCGCCGCCGTGCGCGCCTGGTTCGACAAGCTCGCAAGCCATTGCCGGGCGGTCGATTACACCGGCGCGCGCCCGCTGTTCGCCGAGGACATGATCGCCTTCGGCACCTTCACCGACTTCATGACCGGGCGCGAGCGCGCCGAACAGAACCAGTGGCGCAACGTGTGGGGCACGATCCGCAACTTCCGCTACGACCTCGACAAGATCGAGGCCATCGTCTCGCCCGACCGCATGATGGCGGCGGGCATGGGCGTGTGGCAGTCGGACGGTTTCCATGCCAACGGCGAGCGCTTCGACCGGCCCGGCCGCACCACGGTGACCTTGAGCCGCAAGGCCGTCGGCGATCCGTTCGTCGCCACCCACACCCACATGTCGCTGTTCCGCGGCACGCCCGACCAGAGTTTCGGCAAGTTCAGCTGAGTCACGACGGCATTGGCGGTGTCGTGGAAACCGTTCACGAGCTCGAAGGCGTAGGCCATCACCAGGGCGGAGAACAGGACGACGAGCACCACCGTGCCCAGCGAGTTGTCGGCCAGGAATTCCATCAGAGCGCCTCAGTGTCCTGTCGTCGTGTGCCCGGTGCCGGGATCCCAGCGCCAGGGGTGCGCGCCGGCGCCGACCGGGATGCTGCCGACGCAGCGCACCACCGGCCCCTCGTCCTGCCAGTCGCGACGGCCCTCGAGCAGCGCCCGGCCAAGCGCCGTCAGACGAATCACGCGGCGCGGCCAGGCGAGCCGGCGTGTCGGACCGTCGATCGCGATCGGCGGCCGTGGTGCGGCGAGCAGATCGCGCACGATCGACCAGAAAAAGAGGTCGCCCATGTAGGGCAGCGGATCGCGCGCCTGGGCATCGACGAACAGTGCCGCCGCAGTGCACGGGCCGTTCGCCAGGCTGGCCAGGATCAGGCGCTCGGTGAGGGCCAACCCGTCCGTCGTCCACGGCAGCTCCTGCAGATGCCGCCCGAGTGCCGCGGCGAGAAACGGCAGGGCGTTGAGGCCGGCGGTCCGCAGCGCCTCGATCGGCTGCGGCGAGGCGGCCTGCAGCGCCGTCCAGGCGCGCGCGCCGAGCGCGAGCTGGCGACGGCCGACCGGCTTGCGCTGCGGCCACAGGCTGGCGAGCTGCTTGGGTGAAAGCTGGCCCAGGCCGATGAAGCGCGCGATGCCGGGGAAGCGATCGATGCAAACGAGCTCGACCCTGGGCAGTGTCGGGCGCGCCGCGAGCTTGGCCAGCACACGGACCAGACACGCCTGGTCGTAGAGATCGTGCTCGAACCACAGGACGATGTGGTTGTAGCGGGTCGTCAGGCGGCCGAGCCGCCAATAGGCTTCGCCCATCTCGCGGCGCACCACGTCGAACGGCAGGCCCGAACGATCGGCGACCAGCCGGGCGCGGCCGGACAGCCGGGAACCGAAGGGCGGCGTCGGCCCGAGCCAAATCGGATCGGTGAACGCCAGATAGTCACCTTCGATGCCCGCTTGGCGCAGCTTCTCCTCGATGTCGTTGCCGCAGCGCACATGGACTCGCATCTGGCGGCCACTCAGAGCAACGCCCTCATGCCGGCGCCTCATGACGGCTCTCTCATGGCGGGTCGACGGCACCCTTGCGCTCGACGATCAGGCGATACTGATCGGGCTGGCGATGGACCGCGAAGTTGAAGGTCGTGCGCTTGTAGCTGCGGCCGGCGTCGAGGTCGCAGCGATGCACGATCAGCTCGTCGCCGTCGCCGGCGGCGCGCGCCACCACCTTGCCCGAAGGCGCCACGATCATGCTGTCGGCCAGCGAAGGTACGCCCTCCTCGGCGCCGCCCTTGGCGACGCCGACCACCCAGGTGCCGTTCTGGTAGGCGCCGGCCTGCATGGAAAGCTGATTGTGGAACCATGAGTGCTCGTCGTGGTCGGGCGACGGCGCATTGTGCAAAGGTGTGTTGTAGCCCAGCAGCACCATCTCGACATTCTGCAGGCCCATCACGCGATAGGTCTCGGGCCAGCGCCGGTCGTTGCAGATGCACATGCCCATGTTGCCGCCGAAGGCGCGCCACACCGGGAAGCCGAGGTTGCCGACCTCGAAGTAGCGCTTCTCGAGATGCTGGAACGGCCGCTCGGGCTCGTGCTCGGCGTGGCCCGGCAGATGGACCTTGCGGTACTTGCCGACGATCATGCCGTCGCGCTCGACCAGGATCGAGGTGTTGAAGCGGCGCACCGTGCCGTTCTCGTTGACGAGCTCGGCGTAGCCAAGGCAGAAGCCCATCGCCAGCCGTTTGGCCTCGTTGAACAAAGGTGCCGTCTCGTTCGACGGCATCTCGCGCTCGAAGAACGAATCGATCTCCGCCTGGTCGGTCATCCACCAGCGCGGAAAGAACGTGGTCAGGGTCAGCTCGGGAAACACCACCAGCTCGCAGCCCATGCGCTTGGCCTCGCGCAGATGGGCGATCAGCCGCTCGACCACGTCGCGGCGGCTATGGCTGCGCTGGATGGGGGCCATCTGCGCCGCCCCGACAGTCAGAAAACGCGTCATCGTCACCTTCCACGGCGATTATTGCCGCGGATGAGGGAGGCTCCAAGTGTTAAGGCGTCGAGCCTGCCGGAAGAACACAAAGGTCCCCGGCTGCGCCCGGGATGTCATCGAGGCGTTGCCGCAAAGGTGATGTCATCCCGAGCGCAGCGAGGGTGTGGATTCTCGTTTGAAGTGCAACAGTTTTGAGAAGACCTCAGCGGGAGTGTGGAAGTCCAGGCATTTTCGAGGCGTGTGATTGTAAGCGTGGATGAAGCGAGCGATGTCTTTGGG
>NZ_JBGAKA010000043.1:0-69939 GCF_044224635.1 Reyranella sp.
CTCTGGCCGCCCTTCCAGGCACGCGTCGTGAAGCCCAGGATCTCGACCTTGACGCCGCAGCGCTCGAGGGTGCGCGCCAGGATGTCGGCGCTCATCGCCGCCACCGTAATCGGCCGGCCGCGCATCGAGCCCGAATTGTCGATCAGCAGCGACACCACGGTGTCGCGGAAGTTGGTGTCCCGCTCCTTCTTGAAGGAGAGCGCGTGCATCGGGTTGGCGACAATGCGCGCCAGGCGGGCCGCGTCGAGCGTGCCCTCGTCGAGATCGAATTCCCAGGACCGGTTCTGCTGAGCCATCAACCGGCGCTGCAGGCGGTTGGCGAGCTTGCCGATCACGCCCTGCAGATGGGAGAGCTGCTGGTCGAGATGGTTGCGCAGCCGGCCGAGCTCTTCCGCATCGCACAGCTGGTCGGCATCGACGATCTCGTCGAACTTCACCGTGTAGGGATGGTACTGCTGGCCCTTCGGCTCGTTCGACAGCGCTCCCGGCGGCAGCCACGGCCGCTCGGCGCGGCCCGGCTCCTCCTCGTCGCCCGCGCCCATCTGCATCTCGGTCTGCGCCTGGTCGGCGACCGTCTCGGAAGCGTCGTCCTGCTCGGAGGCGTCCTCGGTCTCCTCACCCTGCGCGCCGTAGCCCTGGGTCTCGCTCGAATCGCTCTGATCGTCGCCGGTCTCGTTGGACTGGCCGTCGGCGTTCTCCTGGTCCTGCGAATCCTCGGGATCCTCGTCCTGCAGGTCGGCCGTCTCGTCGCCGAGCTTGAGATCGCGGATCAGCTGGCGGGCAGCCCGGGCGAAGGTTTCCTGATTGGTCAGCGATTCACGCAGCTTCTGGAAATCGCGGCCGGCCGCTGCCTCGATATCGGCCCGCCACATGTCGACCATCGCCTTGGCGGCGTCGGGTGGCGCCGCGCCGAGCAGCTGCTCGCGGGCGATCAAGCCGATCACGTCGGCGATCGGCGCGTCGTCCTTGGACTTGATGCGGGCATGGCCGCGCTGGTCGGAGCGCTGGCGCCACAGGGCGGAGAGGTTGTCGGCGACGCCCGCCATGCGGCGCGCGCCCAAGGCCTCGACGCGGACCTGCTCGACCGCCTCGAAGATGGCCCGCGCGGTCTCGCCGCGCGGCACGCGGCGCAGGTGCGTCTTGCGGTCGTGATGGCGCATCTTGAGGGCCATCGAATCGGCCTCGCCGCGCACCCGGCTGACGTCTTCCACCGGAAGGTCGCGCGCCGGCACGGTGATGCGCGCCTCGCTGCCCAGCAGCGAGCCGCCGTCGGGCACGAACGAGACGTTCACTTCCTTGCGCGACACCGCCCGCATGGTGGTGGCGGTGACGCGACGGAACTCCTCGAGGGGAGTGGTGTCCTTGGCCATTACGGCCCCTCTCAGTGCAACTTGCCGCCCTTGCCGCTCGATGCCGGCAGTTCCCGGCCGAAGCAACGCTGATAGTACTCGGCGAGCGTGCTGCGCTCGACCTCGTCGCACTTGTTGAGGAAGGTGAGACGGAAGGCGAAGCCCAGGTCGCCGCCGAAGATGCGCGCGTTCTCCGCCCAGGTGATGACGGTACGCGGCGACATCACGGTCGAGATGTCGCCGGCGATGAAGCCGGCCCGCGTCAGGTCGGCCAGCGCCACCATGGCCGAGACGATCTTGCGGCCCTCGTCGTTGTCGTACATCGGCGTCTTGGCCAGCACGATGCCCACTTCCTGGTCATGCGGCAGGTAGTTCAGCGTGGTCACGATCGACCAGCGGTCCATCTGGCCTTGGTTGATCTGCTGGGTGCCGTGATAGAGGCCGGTCGTGTCGCCGAGACCGACCGTGTTGGCGGTCGAGAACAGGCGGAACGACGGGTGGGGGCGGATGACCTTGTTCTGGTCGAGCAGGGTCAGCTTGCCCTCGACCTCGAGCACGCGCTGGATCACGAACATGACGTCGGCGCGGCCGGCATCGTACTCGTCGAACACCAGCGCCGTCGGGTTCTGCAGCGCCCACGGCAGGATGCCCTCGCGGAACTCGGTGACCTGCTTGCCGTCGCGCAGCACGATCGCGTCCTTGCCGATCAGGTCGATACGGGAGATGTGGCTGTCGAGGTTGACGCGCACGCACGGCCAGTTGAGGCGCGCCGCCACCTGCTCGATATGGGTCGACTTGCCGGTGCCGTGATAGCCCTGCACCATGACGCGTCGGTTGTGCGCGAAGCCGGCGAGGATCGCCATCGTCGTGTCGGAATCGAACAGGTAAGCGTCGTCGACCTCCGGCACGTGCTCGGTGGCCGTGCTGAAGGCCGGCACCTCCATGTCGGTGTCGATGCCGAAGAGCTGGCG
Source organism: Reyranella sp. (assembly GCF_044224635.1). Classification (GTDB taxonomy): domain Bacteria; phylum Pseudomonadota; class Alphaproteobacteria; order Reyranellales; family Reyranellaceae; genus Reyranella. The sequence continues at coordinate 2,321 of NZ_JBGAKA010000043.1, forward strand.
CGCGGAAACCTTGATATCGGGGATGCCCGACACGTTCTCGCGGGCCGCTGTCGTTGTAGAAGCCATCACACGTCCTAAATACAAAGCCCGCCAAATTGCGGGCGAAAAGGTATAGTCGCAGGCCGCTTTGTGCGCTGCAAGCGACCAATTCGCACGGCTGCCCCAAACAAGGCTTATTACTCGACGGGAAGTCGCTCCGACGCCCGCAGTGTGGAATAGGCGGCGTTGATCTGCTTGATCCTCTCCTCTGCCTCGCGGGCGCCGCCATTGGCGTCGGGATGATGCAGCTTGACCAGCTCCTTGTAGCGCGATTTCACATCCGCCTGCGTGAGCGGCCAGGAAAGATCGAGCACTCCCAAGGCCTTACGTTCATCCGGGGTGAGTTGCTCCCAGCCATCGTTGGGGGCCTGGTAGCGCTCCTCCAGGCCGGCATGCCTGGCCAGATCGAACGGATCGATGATGTGGACGTGCGGCCCGTTGGACCGCCGCCCGCCGAGCGGCCATACCGGCCGCCGCCAGGTCGTGTCGGCGCGGATGTGTGCCTCGATCTGGTCGGCGTCGAGCCCGGCGAAATAGTCCCACTTGCTGTTGTACTCGCGCACGTGGGCGAGGCAGAACCAGCGGTACTCGTTCAGGCGGTCGCGCGCCCGGGGTGCGCGGTAGTCGCCCGCCAGCCGGCAGCCCGGTGCCTCGCAAACGCGCCGGTGCGCCTCTGCACCATCGGTGGCCGTCAAGGGTTTCGCTCGCCGTCGGGGCATCGCGCTAATATGTGTTCAACGGTTTGACCGGGCAAGTGAGGCGAGTGATGGGCGAGGTCGCGAAGTCGATTGACAACAAGCTGCGGATGGCGTTTGCGCCGGCGCGGCTCGCCATAGAAGACGAGTCGTCGCGCCATCGCGGCCACGCCGGCTGGCGCGAGGCCGGCGAAACTCATTTCAGGGTCGAGATCGTCTCGCAGGCCTTCGCCGGCCACGGCCGCGTCGCCCGCCAGCGCCTGGTATACGCAACCTTGAGCGAAGAGTTCGCCGCCGGCCTGCACGCGCTCGCGCTGACGACGCTGACGCCGGAAGAGGACGCAAAGCGGGGATGATTCTTCGCTCACGTTCATTCTCCTCGCCAGCTTCGCTGGGGAGGTGTCAGCGTCTTACGCTGACGGAGGGGTCGGAGGCCCCCTCACGTGACTCATGACCCCTCCGTCGCCGTCAGACGGCGACACCTCCCCACGCGTGCGTGGGGAGGAGGATAATTGCGCCGCGTGCTTCCTCATTCTCTTCCCCAGCATAGCTGGGGAAGAGAATGAGAGAACGCCCTCTACGACGCCGCCACGGCCGGCCGCAGGGCCGCCGGCTCGTCGAGCTCCTCCAGCAGGAAGCGGTCGACCAGGCGGTTGGCGCGGGTGCGGTCGGCGAGGATGTGGGCCATGCCGAGGTTGCGGGCGCTCGAGCCGAGATAGAAGCGCTCGTACTGCTCGTTGCGGCTGCCGAGCGCGGTGCCGGCGAAATCCCAGGCGAGGCGGAACAACCGGCTGCGCCGCTCGGCGTCGATGTCCGAGCCCAGCAGGTAGCGATCGATCAGCGGCCGCAGGGCCTCGTCCGCGAGCGCGGCGCGCGACGGCGTGGTCAGCAGATTGTGCGATCCGATCAGGCGGATGATCTCGTTGACGCGCGGGAACCAGGTCGGCAGCGCGGCGCGCAGCGCGATCAGCGGCCGCACGTCGCAGCACCACAGGCCGTTGCCGTAAGGGCGTGCCGCCTGCTCGGCAGCATAGACCGCGGCACGGGCGAACTCGGCGAACATCGCGATCTCGCCCAGCATCTGCTGGGCCTGCGGCTGCGCGAGGTTGATCGCCTCCGCCATGCGCGCCGTCAGCCCGTAGGCGAACTCCAGCTTGGTCTGCGCCCGGATCATGGTCTGCTGCATGATGTTGGGCCACCAGCTCGTCTTCATCACCGAGTTGTAGATGGCGAGGTTGGCGTCGATGAACAGGCGCTCGCGCGGCACCTCGACATCGTCGAAGATCACGAAGGCGTCCTGCTCGTCGAACCGGCTCGACAGCGGATGCTCGAAGCGGTTGGTGTTCACCGAAACACTGTCCCGGCAGATGAACTTGAGCCCCGGAGTATCCATCGGAATGCAGAAGCTCAGCGCGTGCTCGGGCGCAGCATCGGGCATCGGCCCGCCGGGGTAGACCGCGAGCTCGTCGGCGAAGGGCGCCAGGGTCGCCAGGACGCGCGAGCCGCGCACGATGATGCCGTGCGCCGTCTCCTCGACCTTGTGCAGCTGCACCGGATCGAAGCCCACCGGATACTTGCCCTTGGCGAGATTGACGGTCGAATGGACGATCGTATGGGTGAGCGAGATGTCGTCGCGCCTGAGCTTCTTCTGGTAGCGCACCAGATTGTCGGCACCCTGCTCGTTGCCGTTGATCGCCCATTCGTCGTGCCGGCCGGCGAAGCCCGCGAAGGTGACGTTCATGTAGTCCGGCGTCCGCCCCATCAGCCCGACCGAGTACTCGGCCGTGCGCTCGAGGCCACGATGGCGCCGGTGAATGTCCGCGTGACAGCCCGGGATCATATGGCTGACGTTGATCGGCTCGCCGGTTTCCGGGTCGGGCATCAGGCAATCGTCGGCGTGCCGGTGCTGCAGATCGAAGACCTCGGCCAGCGCATGGGCGGCGCCGGCCAAGGCCGGATGCTCGACCATGGAGCGAACTTTCTCCGCGCCGACCCACAATTCGCGCCGGTCGCGCAATCCCCTGAGGAACTGCTGGCCTGTCCGTGCCGCCATCGTCACTCCTCCCCGAGATTTTGCGAGCTTCGAGACGATTGACCCTAGGCAAGCGACTGACATAACTGAACAATCAAATGGAACATGAATCGCATAACATCCGGTTATGAGCGCGCTGCGCGCGTCACGCCGCGGCCGGCTGCCGAACCCGAGCTCGTCGCCCGCCTGCACAAGGTCAACCTCGACCTGCTGCCGGTGCTGCACGAGCTGCTGCGCACGCGCAGCGTGACCCGAACCGCACGCTCCTTCAACATGACCCAACCCGCCGTCAGCCGTGCACTGCGCCAGCTGCGGGCGGCCTTCGACGACGAGCTCCTGGTGTCGCCCGGCCGCAACGCCCAGCTGACCGATCGCGCCCAATCCCTGGCCGGACCGCTCGCTCGCGCCCTCGCCGAGATCGACCACCTGATGATGCCGGCGGGACCGTTCGACCCGGCGAGCGAGGCCGTCCACCTGGTGATCAACACCGCCGACTACGTGACCCAGCTGCTGGCGCCGATCCTGGCCGGGATCTGCGCCCGTGAGGCGCCGCACGTCGTGCTGGAGTTCACCTGGGTCGGCACGCGCAATGTCGAGGATCTGGGGCGGGTCGACTTCATGATCGGTCCGCGCGCCTTCGGCGAGCGCATGGGCAAGCGGGTCGGCCGCCTGCCGCTGTGGCGCGACGAGATGGTGTGCATCGCCGCCGCCGACAACGGCGGGATCGGCAGCCGCATCACGCCGGCACAGTTCCAGGTGTCACGCCATGTCGCCTTCCGCCGCGATCTGCGCATGCCGGCCGACATCCGCGCCCTGTTGCAGCCCACGGCGGCGCTCGAGACGGCGCCCGTCTGCACGGTGCCGAACTTCCTGGTGCTGGGCACGATCGTCGAGAAATCCGATTGCATCGCGCTGGTGCCGCGCAAGGTGGCGCAGGAGCTGGCGCGCCCCTCGCGGGTGCGCATCGTCGAGATCGCCCATCCGCGCAAGCAGCTCCACATCGACGCCTACTGGAGCCTGGCGGCGAACGCCAAGCGCGGCCACGCCTGGGCCTGCGGGCTGCTGGCCCGCGCCGCGGCGCAGCTGGGGTAATGATTTACTCCTCCCCAGCTTCGCTGGGGAGGTGTCGCCGTCTTACGGCGACGGAGGGGTCATGAGTCCCAGTCCCGCTGCTCATGACCCCTCCGTCCGCGATTACGCGGACACCTCCCCAGCGAAGCTGGAGAGGAGAATGAGGTCACCGCTTCGGATCGGTGATGTCCTCGAATTCCTTGAGATGGGCGGGCGCCCAGCGGTGATCGCGCGCCTTGACGATCCAGTTGTCGAGCCCGGGCCAGCGCCGCCGCGCCGCCTTGACCCAGCGGCGGCCGGTCTCGAACTCGGTCGCCAGCAGATAGAGGGCGATCACGAAGAAGATCCAGCCCTGCAGGATGGGCACCAATCCGCCGACCACCGACATGATCAGACATGCGGCGATCGCCAGGGCCATCAGCGGCTTGCGCATGCGGAGCCTACGCGTGAAGGGGGCCTACAGGTGAATCGGCCCTACAAATGGATCGGCTTGTCCCACGCAGCGAGGGCCGCTTCCTTCATCGCTTCGTTGACCGTGGGATGGGCGTGACAGACGCGGCCGATATCCTCGGCCGAGGCCGAAAACTCCATGGCGATCCCCGCCTCGGCGATCATGGTGCCGGCTTCAGCGCCGATGATGTGGACGCCCAGAACCTTGTCGGTCGCCTTGTCGGCCAGCACTTTCACGAAACCCTCCGTCGCGCCATTGGCGCGGCTGCGCGGGTCGGCGGTGAACGGGTACTTGCCGACCTTGTAGGCAACGCCGGCTGACTTGAGTTGTTCCTCGGTCTTGCCGACCCACGCCACCTCGGGCTGTGTGTAGATGATCGACGGCACGAGATCCCAGTTCACATGGCCCTTCTGGCCGGCGATGGTCTCGACACAGGCGATGCCGTCCTCGCTCGCCTTGTGTGCCAGCATTGGCCCGTCGATCGCGTCACCGATCGCATAGATGCCCGGCACCGAGGTCTGGAAATGCCGATCGACGGCGATGCGGCCGCGCTCGGTCATCTTGACGCCGACGGCATCGAGGCCGAGGCCGGCGACACAGGGTCGCCGGCCGATGGCGACCAGGACGATGTCGGCCTGCACGGTCTCGGCCGCGCCGCCCTTGGCCGGCTCGACGGTGAGCACCACGCCGGCATCGGTCGCCTCCGCCTTGGTAACCTTCGAGCCGAGCTTGAACTTCAGCCCCTGCTTGGCGAGCGCACGCTGGAAATGCTTGGTGATCTCGTCGTCGACGCCGGGCGAGATGCGGTCGAGGAACTCGATCACCGTGACATCGGCGCCGAGCCGGCGCCAGACCGAGCCGAGCTCGAGGCCGATGATGCCGGCGCCGACCACCACCAGGCGCTTGGGCACTCCGGAGAGCTCGAGCGCACCGGTTGACGAGACGATCTTCTTCTCGTCGATCGTCACCCCGGGCAGCGGTGTCACCTCGGACCCCGAGGCAATCAGAATGCTCCTGGCCGACAGCGTGTCCTTCACCGCACCGTCGTCGGCCAGCGCCGAAACCTTGCCCGCCGCATCGATGCGGCCGGTACCCTGGAAGATGGTGATCTTGTTCTTGCGGAACAGGAAAGCGACGCCCTTGGTGGTGGCCTCCACCACCTCGTTCTTGCGCTTCATCAGCTGGGCGAAATCGAGCTTGGGTGCGCCGAGCACGATGCCGTGCTGAGCGAGGTCGTGGCCCGCTTCCTCGAACAGGTGCGAGGATTGCAGCAGCGCCTTCGAGGGGATGCACCCGACATTGAGGCAGGTGCCGCCGAGCGTCGGCCGCTTCTCGACCATCGCCACCTTCATGCCGAGCTGAGCCGCCCGGATCGCCGCGACGTAGCCGCCGGGACCGGCGCCAATGACCACGAGGTCGAAGGTTTCTTCTGCCATGACGTCACCCGTCTCCACATCGTATCCTCCCCAGCTCCGCTGGGGAGGTGTCCGCGTCTTCGCGGACGGAGGGGTCATAGGCCCCAGTCCCGCTGCTCATGACCCCTCCGTCGCCGTATGACGGCGACACCTCCCCAGCGAAGCTGGGGAGGAGAATAACTACACCCCCAGCAGGAGCCGCTCGGGATCCTCGATGCATTCCTTGACGCGCACCAGGAACAGCACGGCCTCACGGCCGTCGATGATGCGATGGTCGTAGGACACGGCGAGATACATCATCGGCCGCACCTTGATCTCGCCGCCGACCACCATCGGCCGCTGCTGGATCTTGTGCATGCCGAGGATGGCCGACTGCGGCGGGTTGAGGATCGGCGTCGACATCAGCGAGCCGTAGACACCGCCGTTGGAGATGGTGAAGGTGCCGCCGGTCAGGTCGGCGATGCTGAGCTTGCCGTCGCGCGCCTTGCGCCCGAGATCGCCGATCGCCTTCTCGATGCCGCCGAAGGACAGCACGTCGGCGTCGCGCACCACCGGCACGACGAGGCCCTGGGGCGTGCCGACGGCGACGCCGATGTCGTAATAGTTCTTGTAGACGATATCGTCGCCCTCGATCTCGGCATTGACCGCCGGCAGCTCCTTGAGGCCGGCGATGCAGGCCTTGACGAAGAACGACATGAAGCCCAGCCGCGCACCGTGCTTCTTCTCGAAATCATCCTTCAGCCGATCGCGCAGCGCCATGACGTTGGTCATGTCCACCTCGTTGAAGGTGGTGAGCATGGCCGCGGTGTTCTGCGCGTCCTTGAGCCGATTGGCGATGGTACGGCGGAGCCGCGTCATGCGCACCCGCTCCTCTCGGTCGGCGCGCAGGCGCGGCCCGGCCGCCTGGGCGGGCCGGGCGGCGGCCGGCGGCGCGGCAGCCGGAATCGACGCGAGCGCTGCCAGGACATCGGCCTTGGTCGCCCGCCCGTCCTTGCCGGTCGGATGGATCGCCTCCGGCGCTACGCCCGTCTCGGCGATCAGCTTGCGCGTTGCCGGACCCGAAGCCGCGACATCCACGACAAGGCGGGCTGCTGGCGGCGCGGCAACCGCATCCGGCGCCGGGGGGGACGCCGCAGCAGCAGGCGCAGGTTTCGGCGCGGCTGCCGTGGCGGCGGGCTTCACCGCCGCTCCCGCGGCACCCGCCTCGATATGACAGAGCACGCCGCCGACCTGGACAGTGGCGCCTTCCTCGACGGCGAGGTCGACGATGCTGCCGGCGACCGTGGCATTGACCTCGACCGTGACCTTGTCGGTCTCGAGCTCGCACAAGGGCTGATCGATCGCCACCGCATCGCCCGCCTTGACCAGCCACTTGGCGACGGTCGCCTCGGTGACGGACTCACCCAGCGCCGGGACCTTGATCTCGACAGCCATGTCTTCGAACCCCTCTCCCTTTACCGGCTAGCCGACGGTCAACGCGCGCTCGACCAGATCGGCCTGTTCCTTGACGTGCGTGCGGGCCGAGCCGGTGGCCGGCGACGCCGATTCGGGACGACCGATATAGATCGGCCGTTTCGCCTTGATGTCGATCCCGGCCAGCGAGCGCTCGATGCGGCGGTCGACGAAATGCCAGGCTCCCATGTTCTCCGGCTCCTCCTGGCACCATACGATCTCGGCATTCGGATAGGCAGAAAGCCTGACGCCCAGCCGGTTGAACGGGAATGGGTAGAGCTGCTCGATGCGGTAGATCGCGATGTCGTCGATGCCGCGCTTGCGCCGCTCGGCAACGAGATCGAAGTAGATCTTGCCCGAGCACAGGATGACGCGGCGCACCTTCGCCGGCTCGGCGATCCTGTCGGTCTCGGCGAGAATGCGCCGGAACGACGAGCCCGGACCGAAATCCTCCAATCGCGACACGCAGTCCTTGTGGCGCAGCAGCGACTTGGGCGACATCACGATCAACGGCTTGCGGAAGCTGCGGCGCACCTGGCGGCGCAGGGCGTGGAAGAAGTTGGCCGGCGTCGTCGGCACGACGACCTGCCAATTGTCCTCGGCGGACAGCTGCAGGTAGCGCTCCAGCCGTGCCGAGCTGTGCTCCGGCCCCTGTCCTTCGTAGCCGTGCGGCAGCAGCAACACCAGCCCGTCCATGCGCAGCCACTTGCTCTCGCCCGAGCAGATGAACTGGTCGATGATCGCCTGCGCGCCGTTGGCGAAGTCGCCGAACTGGGCCTCCCACAGCACCAGCGCGTTGGGCTCGGCCGATGAATAGCCGTACTCGAAGCCCAGCACGCCGGCCTCGTTGAGCGGACTGTCGATCACCTCGAAGCGGGCCTGGTGCGGCGCCACGTGGTTGAGCGGGATGTACTTGTCCTCGGTGGCCTGGTCGACCAGCACGGAATGGCGTTGCGAGAAAGTGCCGCGTCCCGAATCCTGGCCGGACAGCCGGACCGGCGTGCCTTCGGCGAGCAAGGTGCCGAACGCCAGCGCCTCGCCGGTCGCCCAGTCGATGTCCTGGCCGGTGTCGATGGTCTTGCGCTTCTCCTGGAGCTGGCGCGCGATCTTGCGGTTGAGATCGAAGCCCTTGGGCGCCTCGCACAGCGCATGGCCGACCGAGCGCAGCAGGTCGAGCTCGACCGCGGTCGTGCCCTTGCGATCCTCCTCGCCCGGCGCAACCGTGAGCCCGGCCCAGCGGCCCTCCAGCCAGTCGGCCTTGTTGGGCTTGTACTGGGCCGCCGCTTCCAGCGCCTTGTCGAGCCTGTCGCGCAGCGCCCCGTCGAGCTTGGCGACGTCGGCTGCCGTGACCACGCCGTCGGCCTCGAGCCGCGCCGCGTAGACCTCTTTCACCGTCTTGTGGCCGGCGATCATCTTGTACATCAGCGGCTGGGTGAACATCGGCTCGTCCGATTCGTTGTGCCCGTGCCGCCGGTAGCAGAACATGTCGATGACGATGTCGCGCTTGAAATGCTGGCGATACTCGGTGGCGATGCGCGAGACGTGGACGACCGCCTCGGGGTCGTCGCCATTCACGTGCAGGATCGGCGCCTGCACGATCTTGGCGATCTCCGTGCAGTAGGGACCGGAGCGCGAGTAGGTCGGCAGCGTGGTGAAGCCGATCTGGTTGTTGACCACGAAGTGGATGGTGCCGCCGATGCGGTAGCCGCCGAGATCGCTGAGGTCGAGGCTCTCCGCCACCAGGCCCTGGCCGGCGAACGCCGCATCGCCATGCATCAGGATGGCCATCACCTGGCTGCGGTCGGTGTCGTTGCGCTGGTCCTGCTTGGCGCGCGCCTTGCCGAGCACGATCGGGTTGACGGCCTCGAGGTGCGACGGATTGGGCGACAGCGAGACGTGCACCGTGTTGCCGTCGAACTCGCGATCGGCCGAAGCCCCGAGATGGTATTTGACGTCGCCCGAGCCGCGCATCTCCTCGGGCAGCGAGGAGCGGCCCTGGAACTCGGAGAACAGCGCCGTGTAGCTCTTGTGCAGGACGTGAACGAGGGTGTTGAGGCGGCCGCGATGCGGCATGCCGATGACGACATCGCGGATGCCGAGCTGGCCGCCGCGCTTCAGGATCTGCTCGATGCCCGGGATCATCGCTTCGCCGCCGTCGAGGCCGAATCGCTTGGTGCCGACGAACTTGACGCCGAGATACCTCTCCAACCCTTCCGCCTCGACGACGCGCTCGAGAATCGCATGGCGTCCCTCGAGGGTGAACTCGGTGCGGTTCTCGACGTGCTCGATGCGCTCCTGGATCCACAGCCTCTGGTCGGGGTCGGAGATGTGCATGTACTCGACGCCGATCTTGCCGCAGTAGGTGTGACGCAGGCGGTCCCAGATCTGCCGCAGGGTCGCCGATTCGCCGAGCCCCAGCAGGCCGAAGATCAGGATCGGCCGATCCCAGTCGCTGTCGCCGAATCCATAGGTCTTGGGGTCGAGCTCGCGATGCAGCTCGCGACGCAGCAGGCCGAGCGGATCGAGATCGGCCTCGAGATGGCCGCGGATGCGGTAGGAGCGGATGAGCTGGAAGGCGCGCAACGTATCGAGGGCGGCGTGGCGGATGTCATCCTCGGTCTTGCCGGCGAGCGCCGCGGCCGGCGCGGCGCCATTACCCTTGACGTTGCGATTGGCTGGCGCCGGCAGGATGTCGGGATCGATGGCGCCGATGACGTGCGCGCCGTTGGGTGCCCAAGAGGCGCCGCGCACCTCGGCCAGGACGTCGCCCTTCTGCTCGCCCAGCGCCTCGAAGAACGTCCGCCACTCGGCATCGACGCTGCCCGCGTCCTCGAGATAGCGGGCATAGAGCTCTTCGATGAATGGCGCGTTGGCACCGAACAGGAACGATGTCTGTTCCGCTCTCATGGTCCTGTCTCCTCTTCCTCCTCTCCCCCTGGCGGGGGCAGGGCATTCGCATATGGGCGCTCTCTATATCCTCCTCCCTAGCGAAGCTGGGGAGGTGCCCCCGTAATCGGGGGCGGAGGGGTCATGGGCCCCAGTCCCGCTGCTCATGACCCCTCCGTCGCCGTATCGGCATTTTGGCTGCAAGCGGCCAAAAGCCTTTGACGGCGACACCTCCCCAGCGAAGCTGGGGAGGAGAATATAGAGAGCGCCCATATGCGAACGCCCTATCCGTCAGCCCTTCATCGCGGCGAGCATCTCCTCGCCGAGCGCGGCAGGAGAATCGGCCACCCTGATGCCTACCGAGCGCATGAAATCGACCTTGAATTCGGCAGTATCGTGGCCGCCCGAGATGACCGCGCCGGCATGCCCCATGCGCCGTCCCGGCGGCGCCGTGCGGCCGGCGATGAAGCCGACCACCGGCTTGTGGGTTTTCGAGTCCTTGATGAACTCCGCGCCCTTGACCTCGGCGTCGCCGCCGATCTCGCCGATCATGACGATGCCCTCAGTCTCCGGATCGCCGATCAGCATCTCCAGGCACTCAACGAAGTTGGTGCCGTTCACCGGGTCGCCGCCGATGCCGATGCAGGTCGTCTGGCCGAGACCGGCCGCCGTGGTCTGCGCCACCGCCTCGTAGGTGAGCGTGCCCGAGCGCGAGATGATGCCGATCTTGCCGCGCTTGTGGATGTGGCCCGGCATGATGCCGATCTTGCATTCGCCGGGCGTGATGACGCCGGGACAATTGGGCCCGATCAGGCGCGACCTCGAGCCGGCGAGCGCACGCTTCACGCGCACCATGTCGAGCACCGGAATGCCCTCGGTGATGCACACGATCAGCGGCACCCCGGCATCGAGCGCCTCGAGAATCGAATCGGCGGCATAGGGCGCCGGCACGTAGATCACGGAGGCATCGGCTCCGACCTTGGCCATGGCGTCGGCCACGGTGTCGAACACCGGCAGGTCGAGATGCGTGGTGCCGCCCTTGCCCGGCGTGACGCCGCCCACCATGCGCGTGCCGTAGGCGATCGCCTGCTCGGAATGGAAGGTGCCCTGCGCGCCGGTGAAGCCCTGGCAGATGACCTTGGTGTTCTTGTCGACCAGAACGGCCATCAGCCTTCCTCCTTGACGGCCTTGACGATCTTTTCGGCAGCGTCGCCGAGGTTTTCGGCCGACGTGATCCTGAGGCCCGATTCCTTCAGGATCTTCTTGCCCAGCTCGACGTTGGTGCCTTCGAGCCGCACCACCAGGGGCACGTGCAGATTGACCTCGCGTGCCGCTGCGACCACGCCCTCCGCGATGACGTCGCAGCGCATGATGCCGCCGAAGATGTTGACAAGGATGCCCTCGACGTTGGGATCCTTGAGGATGATCTTGAACGCCGCCGTGACGCGCTCCTTGGTGGCGCCGCCGCCGACGTCGAGGAAGTTGGCCGGCGCCGCGCCATAGAGCTTGATGATGTCCATGGTCGCCATGGCAAGCCCGGCGCCGTTGACCATGCAGCCGATCTGGCCGTCGAGCTTGACGTAGTTCAGCGCGTATTTCTCGGCCTCGGTCTCGGCCGGATCCTCCTCGTCGATGTCGCGCAGCTCCTCGACGTCCTTGTGGCGGAACAGCCCGTTGTCGTCGAAGTTCATCTTGGCATCGAGGGCGATCACCTCGCCCGCGCCGGTGACGACCAGCGGGTTGATCTCGATCAGCGAGGCGTCGAGCTCGGTGAAGGCCTTGTAGAGGCTGCCCAGCAGGGTGACGAAACTGCCGACCTGCTTGCCGGAAAGGCCCAGCGCGAAGGCGATCTTGCGGCCCTGGAAGGCCTGGTAGCCGGTCACCGGATCGATCGCCTGCTCGACGATCTTTTCCGGCGTGTCGTGCGCCACCGCCTCGATATCCATGCCGCCTTCGGTCGAGGCGATGATCGCGATACGGCCGATCGCCCGATCGACCAGCATCGACAGATAGAGCTCGCGCTTGATGTCGCAGCCGTCCTCGATATAGAGGCGCTTCACGGTCTTGCCGGTCGGGCCCGTCTGCTTGGTCACCAGCTCGTGGCCCAGCATGGCCGCGGCGTGCTGGCCGACCTCCTCGATCGACCTGGCGACACGCACGCCGCCCTTGCCGTTGGGATCGTCCTTGAAGCGGCCCTTGCCGCGTCCGCCGGCATGGATCTGGGCCTTCACCGCGGTAATCGGGCCGCCGAGCTTGCGGGCCACGTCCATCGCCTCGTCCCTGGTATAGGCAACGCCACCCTTGAGCAGAGGGACGGCATATTTGGCCAGCAGTGCCTTGGCCTGATATTCGTGGATATTCATGGATGCCTGTTCGTCCGGGCCCGCTTGCAAAGCCTACGCCAATCCATCAGTTGCCATTTGCAACTGACCACGAGCAGCGGCACTCTATGAGTGCCACCACTGCTTGGCAATGTAGGACTGATGATCGTTTTGAGTCGCTCGACCAAAGTCGAAGGCGGCCGGCCGCGTCAGCGGCCGACGATCTTGTTGGTGGCGTCGATCAGCGACTTCACGGCGGCGACGGACTTGTCGAACATCGCCTTTTCCTCGGCATTGAACTCGACCTCGACGATGCGTTCGACGCCATCTTTGCCGATCACCACAGGCACGCCGATGTACAGGCCTTTGACGCCGTACTCGCCATTCAGCATGGCGGCGCAAGGCAGCATGCGCTTCTTGTCCTTGAGGTATGACTCGGCCATGGCGATGGCAGAGGCCGCCGGGGCGTAGAAGGCCGAACCGGTCTTGAGCAGGGCGACAATCTCGGCGCCGCCGTCACGGGTGCGCTGGACGATCTTTTCGAGCCGCTCCCTGGTGGTCCAGCCCATGTCGACGAGGTCGTGCAGGGAGATGCCGCCGACCGTCGAGTAGCGCAGCAACGGCACCATCGTGTCGCCGTGACCGCCCAGGACGAAGGCGGTGACGTCCTCGACCGAGACGTTGAATTCCTCGGCCAGGAACAGGCGGAACCGGGCGCTGTCGAGCACGCCTGCCATGCCGACGACGCGGCTCGGCGGGAAGCCGGTGACCTCCTGCATGAGGCCGACCATGGCGTCGAGCGGGTTGGTGATGACGATGACGAAGGCGTTGGGCGCGTGCGCCTTGATGCCCTTGCCGACCGAGTCGATCACCTTGGCGTTGATGCCGACCAGATCGTCGCGTGTCATGCCGGGCTTGCGCGGCACGCCCGCCGTGACGATGATCACGTCGGCGCCCTCGATGTCCTTGTAATCCGAGGAGCCGCTGTAGGCCGCATCGAAGCCCTCGACGGGGCTGAGCTGGGCGATGTCGAGCGCCTTGCCCTTGGCGATGCCTTCGGCGTCGGGAATGTCGAACAGGACGACGTCGCCCAGTTCCTTCTGACCGGCCAGCAGCGCCAGGGTGCCGCCAATCTGTCCGGCGCCGATCAGCGCGATCTTCTTGCGAGCCATGCGTAAAACTCCGTTCCGTGAAGGCGGGGCGTGGTTAGCGCGATTCTCCCGGAGCGGCAAGAACGTGCCCGGTCTGCCAGTCAGTCGATATTCCCGGACGGGAATGTGGATTTGAGGAGCTCGAGGACAGCCTTCGGCCAAGCTGCTCGCGTCATCACTGCGCCGATACTGGTCAAATCTGCGCCGTCGCGACGTGGTGACAGGTGCCCTGCGACCGAGCTATCGACGCCGGGCTGCGGCTTTCCCGGGCGCCGCCTTCAGGATCTTCTTCCACACGCCGTTGACCACGGCGACAGTGCGCGCCTCCACCAGGAAGACGCCGCTCATGAAGACCAGCTGCTTGGTCGCCCGGCTCATGACGGGTGTGACATGCACCGTCTCGCCGATGCCGACCGCGTCGATGAACTGAACGGTCATGGTCACGGTGGCGGTCGCCGGCGTCTGCGTGAGATGGCGCGCCGTCGCGCCGAGCGCGCGGTCCATGAACGTCATGAAGGCCCCGCCCTGCAGGACACCGTTGCGGTTCTCGTGCTTGTCGAATGTGGGGAAAAGGAACGTGGGGCCTTCTCCATCCATCCTGTAGAAGAACGGCCCGGCGTGGCTGATGAAGCCGGGATCCTCGTAAACGCTCCAGCCCTGCGCGAGCAGGTCATCCGCCACTTGCGATTCGTCCATGGTTCTCCTTCAGCCGCCGAACACGTGCTCCGGCTGGCCCTTCACGCCGACATCGAGCTGCAGCAGGCTTCCGGCCAGCGGCTGCTCGGCGAGAGCCGCATCGTCGAGCCCGAAGCGCATCGAGGTGACATAGAGCGTCCCGAGATCGGCGCCGCCGAACATCACGCTCGTCGGCTTCTGGAACGGCATGCGGATCTCGCGGTCGAGGCGGCCGTCGGGCGCATAGCGGCGGATGTGCCAATCGCCGACCTCGGCCACCCACAGGCCGCCTTCGGCATCGGCCGCGCATCCATCCGGGATCGCCGCCGTGCGTTCCTTGACATAGTCGCGAAAGACCCGGCGGTTGGAAAGTGCCCCCGTCGAGGCGTCGAAGTCGTAGGCATCGATACGGCCCGGATGGGAATCGACATGGTACATCACGCTGCCGGACTGGGCCCAGGCGATGCCGTTGGACACGACCAGGCCGCTCGCATGGCGGTGCATGGAGAAGTCGGCGTGCATGCAGAACAGCCCGCCGTTGGGTTCCTTCACATGCAGATCGCGCGTGCCGACCCACAGGCGCCCGGCGCTGTCGCACTTGGCATCGTTGAACACCTCCTTCTTGAAGTCGACAAGCGGAACCGCTACCGATTGGAGCTGCGGCTTGTCGAATTCCGTCAGGGCCATGCCCTTCTTGGTGACGATCACCAGCCCGCCCGACGCGCGCGGGATGACCGCGCTGGGCGCATAGGGCAGCTCCCGCACGTCGACCTGGCCGGTCCGGGGCCGCAACCGGAAGATGCGGCGCGACACGATGTCGATCCAGTACAGGACCTGCTCGCGCACGGACCACATCGGCCCTTCGCCGAGCACGGTCTGCGGCGCGTCGATGACGGCGAAATCCTGCCCGCTCATGACGCGGCCGGCCTGAACTTGACCAGCGTCACGTCGTCGGTGACGCGTTCGAACACCGCCTCGACGGGCATGCCGATCGGCATCTCGTCGAGCGTGCCGTTGGGCAGGCCGACGATGTTGGTCATGAGGCGCGGCCCCTCCTCGAGCTCGACCATCGCCACGTTGTACGGCATCTCCGCGGCGAAGCCCGGGAAGTACACCCTGTGGAAGCGGCAGCTCGCCCAGATCCGCCCGCGCCCGCTCAAGCCCTCCCAGTGCACGCCCTCCTTGCCGCAGTGGCTGCACCACGGCTCGAAGTAGGTATGGAACGTGCTGCAATGGTTGCAGCGCGGCAGCTGCAGGCGCCCCTCGCGCGTGGCGTCCCAGAACGGCTTGCTCTGCTCGCTGATGGGCGGCAGCGGCTTGGTATATCCGCTCACGAGGCCTCCGTCGCGTAGATGATCGATGTCGAGAGCGGCCCGCCCTGCAGGTACTGCACGACCTCGGCATCGGGCACCTGGCGGGAGCCGAGGCCGCCGCGCAGCTGCCGGACCGCCTCGGCCTGCAGGTTCCAGCCCTGCATGTAGCTTTCGGACAGATGGCCGCCGTTGGTGTTGGTGGGATAGCGGCCGCGGCCCAGCTCGAGCGTCCCGTTCTCGACGTAACGACCGCCGTCGCCGCGCGGGCAGAAGCCGAAGCCTTCGAGCACGAAGACCACGATGGGCGTGAAATTGTCGTAGATCATCAGCGCATCGGCGTCCTCGCGCTTCAGGTCGGCCATCTCGTGCACGGTCGCGGACACCCGCTGCATCGCCGCGTAGCCGAAATCGTCGGGCAGCTCGCCCTGCGCCAGCCGCGACAGCTGCGCCACACCGCGCACGTAGACGGGGCGCTGCCTGAAGTCCCTGGCCCGGTCGCCGGCGGTCAGGATCATCGCCACGCCGCCATCGTTGATCAGGCAGTAGTCGAGCAGCCGCAGCGGCTCGCAGATGAACCTGGACGCCAGATAATCGTCCATCGTCACCGGCTTCTTCATGACGGCCGAGGGATTGAGGCCGGCGTGCTTGCGGAACGCCATGGCGATCTGGCCGAGCTGCTCGACCTTGGTGCCGTACAGGTGCGCATGGCGCTGGAACAGCATGGAATGCACGGCGCCCGGCGAGGTCATGCCGTAGGGGAACCACATCTCGTCGGCGCCCGTGCCGTAATTGTCGCCCTGGCCGCCGTAGCGCGCGCCGGCGGTGCGGCCGTCGTTGCCATAGACCACGGCGACAGTGTCGAGCATGCCCGAGAGGATCGCCTGCACCGCGATCTGGATGGTGCCGCCCGTCATCCGGCCTGCGCCGGGCACGGCCGTCACCAGCTTCGGCGACGTGTTGGTGATCTGCACGAACTTCTGGTAGTCGGTCAGGCGCTGGCAGATCAGGCCGTCGATGTCCTGCAGGTCGATGCCGGCATCTTGCGCCGCGTTGCGCAGCGCCCAGATGCCGAGCGACGTCGCGTCGTGCCCGACGAGGGCGCCATAGTCGGTCGTGCCGACGCCGACCACGGCGACGCTGTCCTTTCGTCTGCTGATGAGGCTCACGGATCCTGCTCCGGTTGTCTAGTTGATGCGGCGCGCGTGGCCCGCCCACAGCGACTGGCTCAGCCGGCGCCGGTCGGGCTTGCCGTTGGGGTTGAGCGGCAGCTCGGGAATCAGGTGGATCTCCTTGGGCACCTTGTAGCCGGCGAGCAGGCCCTTGCAGTGGTCGCGAACGCTCTCCTCGTCGAACTTGCCGGGATCGCGCGACACCACGAAGGCGATGACACGCTCGCCCCACTTGTCGTCGGGCGCGGACGCGACGGCGGCGTCGAGCACCTGGGGGTGTGCGCCGATGATCTTCTCGACCTCGACCGGATAGACGTTGAAGCCGCCGGAGATGATCACGTCGTTCATGCGGTCGTGCAGGAAGATGTTGCCGTCCACCAGCTCGCCGAGATCGCCGGTGCGCGCCCATTCCTCGGCGATCGGCTCGCGGCCCTGCGCCGTGATGCGCGCGTGCGGCAGCCAGGGCGCCTTGACCTCGATCTCGCCGATGCCGTCCGCGTTCGGCTCGTGCACGCGGACCTCGGTCGCGAGCAGCGGCCGGCCGGCGCCATGGCGAAGCCTGGGGTCGCGATGGCCGGCGCCGTCGAGGAAACTGATCGAGCCCGCCTCGTGCGAGCCATACGACTGCACGAAATCGGCGCCGGGCAGCAGGCTCATGGCCTCCTGGAGGACGCTCTGGCGGATCGGCGAGCCGCCATAGACGACACGCTCCAGGCCCGACCGCGCGAAAGCCTGGCGCGCCCTGGCGTGGCTCAGGATCATGGTGAACATCGTCGGCACGACCTGCATGCACGATACCTGCTCCGTCGACAGGATGTCGGCGACGGTATCCAGGCTGAACTTCTCCATCATCAGCAGGGTCCCGCGTTGCAGGAAGGTCGGGATGATGAACAGCCCCGCCTGGTGCGATACCTGCCCGAGCACCAGCGTGGTGGACGAGGGCTTGATGCGCATCTCCTCGGCGAGCATGGAGACGGCGCGCACCAGCCAGGCGCGGTGCGTCACGATCAGGCCCTTGGGGTCGCCGGTGGAGCCGGAGGTGAAGCGGATGATCGCGTCGCGATCCTCGAGGCCGTCGGTGCCGAACGACGGGCGCTGCCGCGCCGCCACCACGTCCTGCAGGCCGAGCATGCCCGGCCCGGCGGCGCAATCCACGAGGAAGACGGCTTGCGCAAGGTCCGGATCCTGCCGCAGCTCGGCCGCCTTGGCCGGTGTTGTCACGATGATGCGCGCGTTGCAGAGCCGGCACTGGCGTCGCGCTTCCGTCGCGGACAACCGGTAGTTCACGTAAACGGCGACGCCGCCTGCGCGGAAACTGCCGAACTGCGCGACGAGATAAGCTACCGAGTTCGGCAGATGGATGGCGACGGCATCGCCCTCCCGGGCACCCACCGACCGCGCCCACACGGCGAAGCTCGAGACGGCGGCATCGAGCTCGGCGTAGCTCACCTGCCGTCCGCCCCATTCGCGTATGGCCACCGTGCCGGGAGCGGCTGCCGCGGCCCGGGCGATCACTGAATCGATCGTCGGCAAATCGTCACCATTGATTGGCGGGTTGCGACCGTGGAGTCTTCGAGTTCAGTCGAACTTGATCCCCGACGCCTTCACCAGCGCGCCCCATCGTGCGCTGTCGGCGCGTATGTAGGCGTCGGCTTCCTCGGGCGTGGGCTGCACGAAGGGCTCGATGCCGAGCTTGTCGAGCTTGGCCTTGATGTCGGGATCGGCAAGGACTTTCGTGAATGCCGCGTGCAAGGCGTTGATCGTGCTGCGGGGAGTCTTCGCCGGCGCCATCACACCGTACCAGGCCGCAATCACCATGTCCGACGAAGCGATGGAGCCGATCGTCCTGGACCCGGCGATGGCGCGCAGACGACCCTGGTTGATCATGCTCTGGAGCGCCGAGTAATCCATGATGATCCCGTCGACCTGACCACCCACCACGTCGTTGACGCCCGGCGCGGCGCCCTTGTAGGGGACGTGCAGGAAATTTGCGCCCGTGTCGGCCTTCAGCAACTCGATGTTGAGGTGCGAGATGCCGCCGGCGCCGGCCGATGCCAGGCTGACCGGCCTGCTTTTCGCCAGGGCGATCAGCTCCGGCATGGTCTTGGCGGGCACCTCGGGGTTGACGGCCACCACGGACGCCGACGACGCGACCGTCGCCACGGCGGTGAGGTCGCTGAGCTTGTACGGCAGATGGGGGTTGGTGTGCGGGCCGATCGACAGCACGCTGGTGCTCCCCAGGGTGATGGTGCAGCCATCGGGCTTGGAATTGACGACATAGGCCGTGCCGATGGCGCCGCTGGCGCCGGGCTTGTTGTCCACGATCACGGGCACTCCCAGGATCTCGGACAGCTTGGGCGCGAGTGTGCGCGCGATCACGTCGTTGGAGCCGCCGGGTGTGAAGCCCACGACGATGGTGACGCCCGAAGGGCAGATCTGCGCGCTTGCGGCGAACGCCAGCAGCGACAAGAGGCAGGCGAGCGCACATCTCGCTGCCCAGGACCTGCTCCCTCGCGAGAAATGTGCGTAAGCCATGGTACGTCCCCGCCGACTATCATTGGTCCGGCGACCCTATTCCTTGACTGAAACCGTCTCCACAAGGGACTATTCAGTTCATTCGTGAACCATATTCACTTCCGAGCCATGAGAGATCTGAACTCGCTGCGTGTATTCGTCCGGGTGGCGCAGTTGAAAAGCTTCAAGGCGGCGGCGGCGAGCTTGGGCCTCACCTCCTCGGCCATCAGCAAGGCCATCAAGCGCCTCGAAGCGGAAGTCGGCGTGGGCTTGTTGCAGCGCACCACACGATCGGTGGGATTAACGGAAGACGGCGCCGTCTTCTTCGACAACTGCAAGCAGATCCTGGGCGAGATCGAGCAGGCGGAGCTGCTGCTGAGCCGAGCGACGGCAGGTCCCTACGGACGCCTGCGCATACACATGACCGAAGGCTTCGGCCGGCGTGTGGTGTTTCCGACGCTGGGCCCCTTCCTGGAACAGCACCCCACCCTGACGATGAACGTCGAGCTGAGCGACCGCGTCGTCGACATCGCCAGCGAAGGATTCGATGTCGACATCCGCATCGGCGAGGTGGCCGACAGCCGCCTCATCGCCCGCCTGCTGGGCCACCTGAGCTTTGTCGTCTGCGCATCACCGGCCTATCTCGAACGGCACGGAGAGCCGAAGAAACCCGATGATCTGGAGCGGCACAATTGCCTCGCCTACTCGCAAATCCATACCGGCCGGCTGAGGGAATGGCAATTCCGGGAGAATGGAAAGGTCTATGGCAAGACCGTCTCCGGCAGCCTGCAGGCGAGCAATTCGGAAGCCTTGCTGGTGGCCGCGATCTCCGGGCTGGGGATCGCGAACGTCAGCCGGTTCATCGCAAGCGAGGCCATCGCCTCGGGGAAGGTGAAGCCAGTCCTGACACGGTACGTCGCACCCGGTCCGCCGGTTCATGCGGTTTATTTGAAGGGACAGCACGTTTCGCCAAAGGTCAGGGCATTGGCATCGTTTCTGGCGGCGAATATATCGATCGGGCGATAGCGGACGCCCAGAAGCGTCAGACAGGGCAGCGCCGGATGTGCGCCAGCATCAGCTCGGTGACCCTGGCCGGCGCCTGGTCCATGACGAAATGGCCGATGCCGGGCAGCACGTCCATGGCGAAGGCCGCGTCGACGAACTCGGCGGTGCCGCGCGCGGCGTCGGCGCCGACCGTCGCGTCGGCGTCGCCCCAGACATAGAGCGTCGGCACCTTGATCGCGTCGATGTCGGCGGCCAGGCCTTTGTTGGCGCGGTACCAGGCGAGCGCCGCCTCCATCGCCGCAGGATTGCCCAGCACGGCGAGATGCTCGTCGAGTGCCGACTGAGGCACGCCCTGGCCGAACAGGCCGTCGCGCAGCCGCCGCGCATTGTCGGCGAGCAGCATCGGCCCGGTCTGCGGCTCGAGGAAGGCGCGATGATGGCGCGAGCGGTGTTTCTGGTCGCCGTCCTCCTTGAGGAGCGCCCGGCGGAAGGACATGGGATGGGGCCGCGAGAGGATGGTGAGCGAGGCCAGGCGCTCGGGCACCTTGTCGGCGACGCCCCACGACACCTGGCCGCCCCAATCGTGGCCGACCAGATGGAAGCGCTTGCCCGCCCCGCCGGCGGCATCGGCGATGTCGATGGCATCGCCGACCAGCCTGTCGAAGGCATAGTTCGAAAGATCCGCCGGATCGGGCCGCGCTCCGGCTGAGTAGCCACGCTGGTCGGGCGCCACGGCGCGATAGCCTGCCGCGGCAAGCGACGGCAGCGCCGCCCGCCAGCTGTGCCGCGACTCGGGAAAGCCGTGCAGCAGCAGCACGAGAGTCCCGCCGGCCGGGCCCGCGACATCCGTCGTGAAGGTGAGGCCCGGCCGGGTGGTGATGCTCGTGGTCTCGATCATCGACCGATCAGACGCCGTTGGCCTTGAACCAGGCCAATGCCTTCGTCCAGCCCTCCTCGGCGCGCTCTTTGCGGTAGCTCGGGCGATAGTCGGCGTTGAAGGCATGCGGCGTGTCGGGGAAAGTGATGATCTCCGACTTCGACGCGGCCGGCGTGCCGGCGGCCTTGAGCGCTGCGCGCATCTTGTCGACCGTGTCGTTGGGGATGCCGCTGTCGGCCCCGCCATAGAGGCCGAGCACCGGGCCGTGCAGCTGCTTGGCGATGTCGATCGGATGCTTGGGCGTCAGCGGCGTCGCGTCGCCGACGACCCGGCCGTACCACGCCACCGCAGCCTTCACCGCCGGGTTGTGAGCGTCGTAGAGCCAGGTGATGCGGCCGCCCCAGCAGAAGCCGGTGACGCCGAGCTTGGCCGTGTCGGCCTTGCCCTCGCCCTTGACGAAGGCGACGCAGGCATCGAGGTCGCCCATCACCTGCTCGTCGGGCACCTTGGCGACGACCTCCGAGATCAGCTTGGGAATCTCGGTGTAGCCCTTGGGATCGCCCTGGCGGAAATAGAGCTCGGGCGCGATGGCGCAATAGCCTGCCTTGGCGAAGCGTCGGCACATGTCGGCGATATGCGCGTGCACGCCGAAGATCTCCTGCACGACCAGGATGGTGCCGAAGCCCTGGCCGGTCGCCGGCATGGCGCGGTACGCCGCCATTTCCTTGCCGTCCTTGGTCTTGACCTTCACCTCGCCCGCGGTGAGCCCGTCGGCCGGCGTGACGATCATGGTCTGTGCCTGCACCGGCTGGACCGACAAGGCGAACGTGCTGCCGAGCGCCGTGCCGGTTGCCATCATGGCGGTGCGCCGCGACAGGCCGCGCTCGTTGAGAGAAATCATGCGATCGCCGTCCATATTCCTGCCTCCCTGGGGGTTAAATCGCGCGGCGGAGCCTAAGATGCGATGCACCTGGCCCACAATCACAATTAGGCGATGTGCGGCAGGGCCAGATACTCGGGGCTCTGCATCTCCATGAGACGCGACACCGTCCTCTGGAACTCGAAGGCGCCGTCGCCTGCCATGTAGAGGCGCGCTGGAGCCGTCGCTGCCGAGCAGACGAACTTGACCTTCCTCTCGTAAAACGAGTCGATCATGGTGACGAAGCGCGCCGCCTTGTCCTGGCTGTCCGGTCCCATCTGGGGAATTTCCGCGACGATCACCGTGTGGAAATTCTCGGCGATGCAGCGGCTCGCCGTCGGCACCGTCGCTCAAGGCGCGAAACGCCTCGTCGAGCTTGGCCGTCGCCCAGGCGCCGAGCGGCGTCAGGTAGACATCGAGGTTGCGCAGGCGGTCCATGCGGTAATCGTGGCCGCCACCCAGCTCGAGGATCTCCAGGCGCTGCTTCAGGAGATCGATGAAAGGCAGGAAGCGATCGCGCTGCAGGCCGTTCTTGTAGAGGTCGTCGGGCGCGCGGTTGGAGGTGGCGATGACGGTGATGCCCTCGTCGAACAAGGTCTCGAACAGACGGGCCAGGATCATCGCGTCGGCGATGTTGGTCACCTGGAACTCGTCGAAGCAGAGCAGGCGCGTCTCGCGGGCGATCTCGCGGGCGATCGGCACGATCGTGTCGGCCTCCGGCGGCGCGCCTTCGCTGGCCAGCTTCTCGCGCCGCCTGTGCAGGCGCTCCTGCACCTCGAGCATGAACTCGTGGAAGTGCACGCGACGCTTCAGCGCCACCGGCGCATCGGCGAAGAACAGGTCCATCAGCATCGACTTGCCGCGCCCGACCGGCCCCCAGATGTAGAGGCCGTGCGGCCCGACCGGCTCCTTGGGCGCCGAGACCAGGCCAAGGCGGGCGAGCAGGCTACGCTTTGGCACGGGATGGTCGGCCATCGCGGCGAGCTGGTCGTAGATCGCCTGCAGGCGCAGCACGACCTTCTCCTGCACGGGATCGGCATGAACTTCGCCCGCGCCGCGGCGGGCGGCAAGGTTGGCGGCGGGTCCTTTGCCAACATTGGGGACGCCGGCAGTCGTGGGAGCAGGTCCAGTCATTTGCCGGCGCATACCTAAAGCGATTTTCATTGCGATGGAACCGCAAGCGGCTCCATCGCAACGAAAATGCGCGCACGGGAGATGGTCGCTTCAACGGGCCCATTCCGTCCGGCTGTTCCAGCCGGACGGAATGGGCTTCTGGCTCACCGTCGCGCGGCTGCCTATAAGGTCCGGCGATGAAGCTCGCCTTTCTCGGCACCTCCGATTTCGCCGTCCCGGCGCTCAGCGCGCTGGTCGAGGCGGGCCACGAGGTCGCCGTCGTCTATACCCGCGCGCCCAAGCCGGCCGGCCGAGGCCAGCGCGAGCGCCGCACGCCGGTGCACGAGCGCGCGCTGTCGCTCGGCCTCGAGGTGCGCACGCCCAAGAGCCTGCGCGCGCCCGCGGAGGCCGAGGCCTTCAAGGCGCTCGACCTCGATGCCGCGGTCGTCGTTTCCTACGGGCACATCCTGCCCAAGAGCTTTCTCGATGCGCCGGTGCTGGGCTGCCTCAACATCCACGGCTCGCTGCTGCCGCGCTGGCGCGGCGCAGCGCCGATCCATCGCGCCATCCTGGCCGGCGACGCCGAGACCGGCGTCACCATCATGCGCATGGACGAGGGCCTCGATACCGGGCCGATGCTGCTCGCCGAGCGCACGCCGATCTCCGCCGCCGACACCGCCGAGACGGTGCACGATCGATTGGCGGAACTGGGTGCGCGCCTGATCGTGGCGGCGCTCGACGGGCTCCTGCGCAACACCATCGAGGCGGTGCCGCAACCCGAGGAGGGTGTCGTCTACGCCCACAAGCTCGGCCGCGAGGAGGGCGCGCTCGACTGGCGCCGCCCGGCCGCCGAGCTCGAGCGCAAGGTGCGCGGCTTCCATCCCTGGCCCGGCACCTGGTTCGAGGTCGCCGGCGAGCGCATCAAGGTCCATGCGACAGCCCTGGCGCTGGCCGCCGGCGCGCCCGGCATGGTCAGCATCGGCCGCGACGGCTATCCCGTGGTGGCCTGCGGCGTCGGCGGCCTCAAGCTCCTGACCCTACAGCGCGCCGGCAAGACGGCCCAGCCGGCCGACAGCTTTTTGCGCGGCTTTGCGCTCGAGCCCGGGACGGTGCTGCCGTTGCCGGCGGCAGCTGCCCTGCCCGCCTGACCGCGTGCCGCGCTACAAGCTCACGATCGAGTACGACGGCGCGCCGTTCGTCGGCTGGCAGCGCCAGGACAACGGCCCCTCGGTGCAGGCCGCCCTCGAGGAGGCGGCCTTCGCCTTCTGCGGCGAGCGCGTGGCGATGCACGGCGCCGGCCGCACCGACGCCGGCGTGCACGCGGCCGGCCAGGTCGCGCATGTCGATCTCGAGCACGCGCACGACGCCGGCACGGTGCAGGCCGCCATCAACTTCCATCTCAAGCCGCAGCCGGTCGTCATCACCGAGGCGGCCGTCGTGCCCGCGGATTTTCACGCGCGCTTCTCGGCGACGGCGCGGCGCTACCGCTACCTGATCCTGAACCGGCGCGCGCCGCCGGCGCTCGATCGCGGCCGCGTCTGGCACGTGCCGGTGGCACTCGATCGCAATGCGATGGCCGGCGCCGCGGCGCTCTTGGTCGGGCGGCACGATTTCAACAGCTTCCGCTCGACCGCCTGCCAGGCCGCCTCGTCGCTCAAGACGCTCGACCGGCTCGACGTCACGCGGCACGGCGATCGCATCGCCATCGATGTCGCCGCGCGCTCCTTCCTGCACAACCAGGTGCGCATCCTGGCCGGCACCCTGCAGCTGGTCGGGCGCGGCCAGTGGACGCGTCGCGACGTCGAGCAGGCGCTGTTGGCGCGCGACCGCACGCGCGCCGGACCGACGGCGCCGCCGCAGGGGCTCTGCCTGATGGAGGTGCGGTATGACTGAGGGTCTACAGCAAAGTAAGTCACGCTCGTTGTGACGACGCTGCTGTCATCCCGAGCTTAGCGAGGGGACCTTTATTGGGGCCTCAAAGGTCCCTCGCTGGGCTCGGGATGACAGCCATTTGTATCGGCTGCCTCGTTCAAAGCCATATTATCCGGGCGTGACGGCGACGACGCCGAGAATGCGGGCGACGAGCAGTGACAACAGGAGCGACGGCACCCAGTTGACGATCAGCAGGACCACCGACATCGGCCAGCTTGTGCCGACCACCATGCGCGTCGTCACCAGGAACCAGTAGAACAGCAGCGCCCGCAAGCCGAGATCGATCAGGATGGCGACCGCCGTCGGCGACACCGAGGCGATCACGAGGCTCGCCAGCGCCGCCACCATCGCCGGCAGGTTGATCCAGTTCAGCGCGCCGATGTAGCGCGCATAGCGATCGAGCCAGCCCTGCCGCCGCGCCGCCTCGTAGAACAGCACGGGGTAGAGCAGCCAGTCGACGACGTAGCGCACCGCCTCGACCAGCAGGATCTCGAGCTCGTCGGACACGGTGGTGACGGTGGCGTAGTAGATCAGCAGGTATAGCGCATAGAGCGGCGCCACCACGGCCATCACCCGGAACGAGCGCAGGCAGGCTTCCATGGTGTTCTCGAAGTAGCGCGGCGCCGCCGGGTCGCGCTGCAGAAACGCCAGCGCCCCCTGCACGCCGCGCGCAATCTCTGCGGCGGTGAGCACGATCGGCCTTACACAGCGAAGAAGCGGTCGAGCACGGTCTCGTAGACGCGCGCCAGCATCGCCAAGTCGGCGATCGCGCTCTTCTCGTCGACCTTGTGCATGGTCTCGCCGACCAGGCCGAACTCGAGCACCGGGCAGTAGCTGCGGATGAAGCGCGCATCCGACGTGCCGCCGGTGGTCGACAGCTCGGCCTCGACGCCGGCGACGTCGCGGATGGCGCCGGCCACCAGCTCGCTGAGCGGGCCGGGCGGCGTATAGAACGACTCGCCCGACACCTCGGCCGAGAGCTCGACGGTGCCGTTGCCGCCCAGCGCCGCATTGGCGCGCTCGAGCCGCTCTTCAAGGTGAGCCAGCAAGGTCTTTGAGGTCCACAGGTCGTTGAAGCGCACGTTGAAGCGGGCCTTGGCCGTGCCGGGTGCGATGTTGGTCGCCCTGTTGCCGACATCGACTGTGGTGAACTGCAGCGAGCTCGGCTGGAAGTGCGTGCTGCCCTGGTCGATCGGCTCGCGCACAAGCGTCTCGATCAGCGCCGACAGGCGATGGATGGCGTTGTCGAGCCGGTCGGGATAGGCGACGTGGCCTTGGATGCCGCGCACCACCATGTCGACATTCACGCTGCCGCGCCTGCCGATCTTCATCATGTCGCCGAAGCGCCTGGAGCTGGTCGGCTCGCCGACCACGCAGGCATCGATCGTCTCGCCGCGCTCGGCCAGCCGCTGCAGCATCTTGATCGTGCCGTTGACCGCCGGCCCTTCCTCGTCGCCGGTGATCAGCAGGCTGATCGAGCCGCCGAAGTCGCGGCCGCGGCGCGCCAGGAAGCGCGCCAGCGCGTCGGTGAAGGCAGCAATCGCGCCCTTCATGTCGGCGGCGCCGCGGCCGAACAGGTAGCCGGCCGACAGCTCGGCCGAGAACGGCCCGATGGTCCACGACGACAGGTCGCCCACCGGCACCACGTCGGAGTGCCCGGCGAAGCAGAAGTGCCGGCCGGAACTGCCGATGCGGGCGTACAAGTTGGCGACGTCGTCGGTGCCGGCCTGGGTGAAATCCATGCGTTCGCAGGCGAGGCCGAGGTCGCTCAGCACCTTCTCGAGAAGCTGCAAGGCGCCTGCCTCGTGCGGCGTCACGCTCTCGCAGCGCACCAGCGAGCGCGTCAGCTCGACGACGTCGGTGACGTCGGTTGTCATCGTATCCGGCATGCCAGCGACACTACATCCCTGCCCCTGCAAAGAGAACTCTCATGTTCCCCCTCCCCAGCACGCCGGCGCGCACCACGATGCTGAGAAAATCGGGGCGGTGCCCGCCCCGATTTTCATAGGAGGTGTCTCGGTAATCCGAGACGGAGGGGTGAGAGGCCTCAGTCCCGCTGCTCATGACCCCTCCGTCGGCGAAGACGCCGACACCTCCCCAGCGAAGACGCTGGGGAGGAGCATGAAAAAGAGAAGGGCGTCGGTCTGGTGGACCGGCGCCCAGTCGAATTGAGAGAGAGGAAGACTAGTCTTGTTGCTTGCTCGAGCTTTGCCATCCCGGGTTGCGCCGGGCCGGCGTGCCGGTCAGGGCGTTTGGCTCATGCCGCGATCCTGTCGGCCTCCATCAGGTTCACGGACACGAGTTGCGAGACGCCCTGCTCGGCCATGGTCACGCCGTAGAGGCGGTCCATGCGCGCCATGGTGACACGGTGATGGGTGATCACCATGAAACGCGTATCGGTGCGGCCGGCGATCTCCTTCACCAGGCCGCAAAAACGTTCGACGTTGATGTCGTCGAGCGGCGCGTCGACCTCGTCGAGCACGCAGATCGGCGCCGGGTTGGTCATGAACACGGCGAACAGCAGCGACAGCGCGGTCAGCGCCTGCTCGCCGCCCGACAGCAGCGACATCACCTGCAGCTTCTTGCCCGGCGGGCTGGCGTGGATCTCGAGCCCGGCCTCGAGCGGATCCTCCGACTCGGTCAGTCTCAGCTCCGCCTTGCCGCCGCCGAACAGCTTGGTGAAGAGCTGCTGGAAATGTCCGCTGACCTGCTCGAAGGCGGCGAGGAAGCGCTCGCGGCCCTCGCGGTTGAGGCTCTGGATGCCCTGGCGCAGGCGGCCGATGGCGGCGATCAGGTCGTCGCGCTCGGCGGTCATGCCGGCGATCTGCTGCTCGAGCTCGGTCGCCTCTTCCTCGGCGCGCAAATTGACCGCGCCCATGGTCTCGCGCTCGTGGACCAGCCGCTCCAGCCGATGCTCGGCCTTGTCGATGTCGGGCAGCTCCTCCAGCGACTGCACCTCGGCGAGCGCCAGCACGCCGTCGGGCTCGCAGCGCAGCCGCTCGGCGATGCGCTCGATCACCGCCTCGCGATCGCGCGCCGCCTGCTCGACCTGGCCCTCGCGCCGCACCCGGCTCTCGCGCGCCGTGGCGAGCTCGGCCTCGGCCTGCTTCAGCGCCTTGTCGGCCTCGCCCAATCGCGTCTCGCCGATAGCGAGACGATCGGCGGCTTCCTGGCGGCGCTGCTCGGCGCCGGCGATCTCCTCGGCCAGCGTCTCGCGCTTGGCCTCGATCTCGGCCGGCTTGCTGGCGAGCTCGGCGATCGCCTCGGTGATCTGCTCGTGCCGCTGCTCGAGCTCGCCGATCTGGCCCTCGGCATCGGCCAGCCGCTTGGCCCAGCCGGCGCGGTCCTGGGCGATCTGACCGAGCCGCTCCAGCCGCATCGCCGCCTCGCGCGCCAACCGGTCGCACTGGCCCTCGGCCTCGACCAGCGCCGCGCGCAGCTCGGCGATGCGCGCCCGCAACGTCCCCGCGGCGACGCGATCGGCCTGCGTGTCGGCGATCGCCGACAGGCGTGCCTGGCGGAAGGTCCGCCGCATCTCGCCGTCGGCGATGTCGCCCGCCAGCTCGTCGAGCGTGCTCGAGAGGCCGCCGAGCCGCGTGCGCAGCTGGTCGGTGCGCCGCGCCACGTCGGCGTGACGGTCGCGCGCCGAGACGGCCGCGCGCTCGGCGCTTGCGACGCTGCTCTGCGCCAGGCGTTCGGCGGCGCGCGTCGCCTCGCCCGCTTCCGTCGTCTTGCGGCGCGCCGCGTCGGCCACTGCGCGCTCGTGCGCGCGCGCCTGGTCGACGCACAATTTCTCGGCATCGACGGCGGCGGCGAGCCAGCCGATCTCGGCGTCGAGCCGCGCCTGCGCCGCGTTCTGCTCGGCCACGGTCGCATCGATCTGCTGGCGGATCTCGGCCAGCCGGTTGCGCTGGCTGAGCCGCACCGCCGCGGTCGACGGCGCGCCGGCGCGCATCGTGTAGCCGTCCCAGCGCCACACCGCGCCGTCGCGCGTCACCAGCTGCTGGCCCGGCGCCAGGCCTGCCTGCAGGGCGCTGCCCGTCGCATCGTCCGCGACGACGCCGATGAAGCCGATGCGGCGCTCGAGCTCGGGCAGGGCCGCGACGTGCCGGCCGAGCGGCGTCGCGCCGTCGGGCAGCGCCGGCGCCTCGGCGAGCGCGCCGAGCGCCAGCCAATGGACCGGCGCGCCGCGGTCGGACGACGCCTCGAGCTCGTCGCCGAACGCCGCGCCCAGCGCCTTCTCGAAGCCGGGCTCGACGGTGAGCGCATCGAGCAGCGGCGGCCACAGCGACGAGGCCGCCGATTTCAGCGCCGCGGCGATGCCCGCCTCCTCGGCGCGCAGCTTGGTCAGTCGCGCATTGATCTCGCGGACGGCTTCGCCGGCCGCCTGGTGGCTCGCCTCGGCGGCGCGGCGCTCGGACAGCCGGGCGCGCTCCATGTCGAGGCGCTCGGCCTCGGCCTTGGCGACCGCCTGGCGCGCCGCATCCGATTCGTAGCGCTCGGCCTCGCGTGCCGCCTCGATCGCCTGCTGGCCTTCGTGTCGAGTCCGCTCCAGGGTCTCGCGCGCGGTGTCGAGCGCGGCTTCGACCTCGGCCAGCGCCGGCAGGTTCGCGAGCTCGCCCTCGATCTGGCGCTGCTGGCTGGAAATCTCCTCGCGGCGCGCCAGCAGGCGGGCGAGCCGCTCCTGCAACTCGGCGATCTCGCGGCTGACGCTGGCGCGCAGCGCCTCGTCGTCGGCGATCTGGCGATTGAGCCGATCGTGCTCGGCCTCGGTGGTCTCCGTCTCGGCGCGCGCCGCATCGCGCGCTTCGGCCGCGGCGGCAGCCCGCTCGTCCTCGCCGAACCGCTCTTCCTCGAGACGGCCGCGCTGAACGTCGAGATCGGCGATCGCCGTCTCGGCATCGCCCTTGCGGCCATGCTCGCGCATCAGGTCGGACTCGGCCTGGCGCAGCCTCGTCTCGGCCTCCTGCTGGGCCTGCGCGACCCGCTCGGCCTCCACGGTGAGGGCATCGTGCGCCACGCGCAGCCGCTGCAGCGCCGCCGCAGCGGCCGCCTCGTCGTTACGCAGGGGCGGCAGCGACGTCGCCGCCTCGGCCTGCGCCGTCGTCGCGAGGCCAACCAGGCGCGTCAGGTCGGCGACCTCGGCCTCGGCCTCCTTCAATCGCTCGCTCGCCTCGCCGAGCTCACGCTCGGCAGCCGACAGCTTGAGCGCCAGCACGGCCGCTTCGGCGCGCCGGATATGGTCGGTCAGGTTGCGATAGCGGCTGGCCTGGCGGGCTTGGCGCTTCAATCCCTTGTGCTGCTCCTCCAGCGCCACCAGCACGTCCTGCACGCGCGCCAGGTTCTGCTCGGCGGCGCGCAGGCGCAGCTCGGCCTCGTGGCGGCGGGCATAGAGGCCGGTGATGCCGGCCGCCTCGTCGATCACGGTGCGCCGGTCGGCCGGCTTGGCGTTGATCAGCGTGCCGATGCGGCCCTGGCTGACCAGCGCCGTCGAGCGCGAGCCGGTCGCCGCGTCGGCGAACAGGGTCTGCACGTCGCGCGCACGGATGTCGCGGCCGTTCACCGAGTAGGACGAGCCATGGCCGCGCTCGATGCGGCGCACGATATCGAGCTGGTCGGTGTCGTTGACCATGGCCGGGGCGGTGCGCGTGCGATTGTCGAGCGTCAGCAGCACCTCGGCGATGTTGCGCGCCGGCCGGGCGCCGGTGCCGGCGAAGATGACATCCTCCATCTCGCTGCCGCGCATCTGCTTGGCCGAGGTCTCGCCCATCACCCACTTCAGCGCTTCGACGAGGTTCGACTTGCCGCAGCCATTGGGCCCGACGATGCCGGTCATGCCAGGCTCGATGGCGAGCTCCGTCGGGTCGACGAAGGACTTGAAGCCGGAAAGCCGGAGCTTGTCGAACTGCACCATCTACACCACGCCTGTCGGTTACCGGTTGTTGCCCGTCATTATCGCGAGAGTCACTTCGCGAGCTTGGCGAACGCGGCGTCGAGCTCCTCGACCGACCGCGGCCCGCGATAGAGTTGGCCATCGATGAACAGCGTCGGCGTCGAGTTGACGCCCAGGACCTCGCCGCCCTTGTAGTCGGCGACCACCTGGTCCGCCTTGGCCTGGTTGGCGAGGCAGGCCTTGATCTCGTTCTCGCCCATGCCGGCGATGCGCAGCGGCTTGGCGAGCTCGGCGATCGGGTCGGACCCGGTCGCCCAGGTTGCCTGGTTGCGGAAGATCAGGTCGATGACCGGGTAGTAGCGGTCGGCCGGCGCGCACTCGGCGATCTGCGCGGCCTTGGCGGCAACCTGGTCGAGCGGGAAGTCGCGGTAGACCAGCTTCACCTTGCCGGTGTCGATCCACTTCTTCTTGAGCTCGGGCAGGATCTGGGTGTGGAAATGGGCACAGTGCGGGCAGGTGAACGAGGCGTACTCGATCAGGGTGATCGGCGCCTTGGGGTCGCCCAGGACATGGTCGCCGGGTTGCACGGCGAACAGCGCGGTCTTGTCCGGGGTCCCCGCCACGGCCACCGGCGCAGGGCCGGGGGCAGGCGCACGGGTCCCGAAATAGACGCCGAGCACAATCGCGGCCACCGCCACGACGCCGCCGGCGACGATCAAGATATTCCGCATTCCCTCTTCCTCTCCACTACATCTTGGAAATAGCCCCTGTGGGGTGTCAAACGCTTACCGCCCTACCTGGCGCAAAATCGCGGCGATAGCCTCGGCGCTCCCGGGATTGCCGTAGTTTTCCCCGTTGACGAACAAGGTCGGCGTGAAGCGGACGCCCAGCGTCTGGCCGGACTGCACGTCGGCCACCACCTTGTCCAGCGCCTTGTCGTTGGCAAAGCAGGCCGCCGCCCACTTCCTGGTCGCGTCGCCCTTGGCCGTATCACCCTTGATCGGGCCGCCTCCGCCCGCCTCCGCGCTCGCCAGCACCGTGACCATCTCGACCAGGGGGTCGCCGACCGACAGCCACTCGACCTGGCGGCGGAACAGCAGCTCGACGGTGGCGAAGAACCTGTCCGGCGCGACGCATTCGGTGAGCTGGGCGGCGCGGGTCGCCACGAGATCGGACGGGAAATGGCGATGAATGACGCGCAGCTTGCCGGGGTCGATCCACTCCGTGCGCAGGATCGGCATCACCGCGATGTAGAAATTGGCGCAGTGCGGACAGGTCAGCGAGGCGTAGTCGATCAGGGTGTTGGGGGCGTTGCGATCGCCGAGCACATGATCGTCGGGCAGCGCCTCCAGCAGCTTGTCGCGCGCGAGATCCTGCGCTCCCGCCCGTGCCGGAGCCAACGCCGTGCGGCCGAGCAGGGCGGCGCCGAGCCCGCCCACCAGCGCGTTCCGCCGGTTGAGGGGCCGCTGGCCGATGCGGGCGCCGAGCCGCGCCAGCGCCGCGCGCAGCTCGGGATCCTCGACCGATTTCACACGCTCGCTCATCTCCGAAACGAGCGCCGGCGCGGGCGCTGGCGCCGGCGCCTGCTCTTCCGACAGCCCGCGGCGCCGCGGCATCATGCCCTGCACGACCCGGACGGCGTCGACCAGGCGATGGCCGTAGTAGCCGTTGACCCGCTCGACCACCTGCCCCGCCTTGTGCTGGACCTCGAGGGCGGCGGCGCCCGAAGCGCAGAGCCGCAGCACCTTGCCGGCGCGCCCGCGCCCGGTGGTCAGAGCATCGGGCCAAGTGACGGCGGCGAGGTCGGCACCGACGATCGCCGACCAGTCGGCGCGCAGGCGCGCGATCGAGGCGCCGCGGCCCTTGGCGATGTCGGAGGTGAGCCGCTGCGTCAGACCGCCGATGGCGCGGAAGCCGTTTTCCCGCATGGACCCTTTCAAACCCGTCTTCATATGCTAGGCGACAGTAAATGACATGACCACGACTCACGCTTCACGAGTGCTTGCCTGGTACGATCGACATCGTCGCACCCTGCCGTGGCGCGCGCCGGCCGGTGAACGGCCCGACCCGTACATCGTGTGGCTGTCCGAGATCATGCTGCAGCAGACCACGGTGGCCACGGTCGGCGATTACTTCCACCGGTTCATCGCCCGCTGGCCGACCGTCGAGGCGCTGGCCGCGGCGCCGATCGACGACGTGCTCTCGGCCTGGGCCGGCCTCGGCTACTACGCCCGGGCGCGCAACCTGCATACCTGCGCCAGGGTTGTGGCGGAGCAGCACGGCGGGCGGTTCCCCGAAGACGAGACCGGCCTGCGCGCCTTGCCCGGCATCGGCCGCTACACCGCAGCCGCGATCGCCGCCATCGCCTTCGATCGGCCGGCCTCGGCGGTCGACGGCAATGTCGAGCGGGTGATCAGCCGCCTGTTCGCGATCGAAATGCCGCTGCCCGACGCCAAGCCCGAGATCGCCGAGCGCGCCGCCGGGTTGGTGCCGCAGAAGCGGGCCGGCGACTACGCCCAGGCCTTGATGGATCTCGGGGCGACCGTGTGCACGCCGCGCAACCCGCGCTGCATGCTGTGCCCGATCGCCGACGCCTGCCGCGCCCGCAAGCGCGGCATCGCCGAGCAGCTGCCCGCCCGACTCCCGAAGCAGCAGAAGCCGACACGCCGCGGCCTCGCTTTTGTCCTGGCCCGCCGCGACGGCGCCATCCTGCTGCGCAAGCGGCCGGCCAAGGGCCTGCTGGGCGGCATGGACGAGGTGCCGTCGAGCGCCTGGCGCGAGGGCACCTTCGCGGCCGACAGCGCACTCGCCGAGGCGCCGGTGCCGGCGCGCTGGCAGATCCTCGACGGCATCGTGCGCCACACCTTCACGCACTTTCATCTCGAGCTCACCGTGGCGCGCGCGACGGCCGCGACAGATGTTCCGGCCGCGCTGGCACCCGGTACGGCGTGGTGCACGGTCGACCGCATGACGGAGCGCGCCCTGCCCACGGTCATGCGCAAGGTGATCGCCCACGCTCTCAAGGAATAGAATCACCTTGCAATCTTGCGTTCGGTGCGTTCGGTGCGGTCGATCCCGTTGTTTTTCAATGACTTGCGCGAAAAGCGGTTTGCGGTCGGAAACAGCTTCTTGCGGTCGGAAACAGCTTCTTGCGGTCGGAGGCCTGTTCTTGCGGTCGGGCCGGCCTTCCACGTCACGAAGCCGAAGCCGCAGAGGGTCGCTCGGAGATCGGCCACGGCCGCCCGCTTGCGCATGTCCCATCCTCCTTGATGCTGCGCATTCACCGGCGGTGACGCATTGCCGATGCTGACTCACGCTAGGCGGACTTTTCGCGACGTCAAGAGAGTGGTTGCGCGATCGGCCCTGATCGGGTCCGGCTCGCGCCTTTGGCTACGACAATAACCTGGTGGACCTTTCCTCGATCGACAGCGACGCGCCCTTCTTTCTCTTGAGGAAGAGGAATACGTCCGATGTCGCCCCGGCGGGCGACGCGGCTTGAGACTCGAACTTCGGGTCGGTCACGATCAGCATCACCAGGGTTTGGCGCGCCCCAGGGCGAACCAGGCCGAGAGTGTAACGAATCAGTTTCTACGGAGGTCGTTCCGGAGGCGGCCGTATTCGCAGGCTCCCAGTCGTCGACGATCGGGCACGTGAGAGGAAACGAGCGCTCGCTACCCTGCCTCTCGACAACCGAAAACGCTATGGTGTCGGCGCAGGTGGCTCTGACGAGCCACTGCCTGACGGGGTCAATGACCAGACTGTTCCCTTCGTTCCTCGACACGCCGCTTCGCCTGTTGAAGGGGTTGCGCAAGGCCGCCCCGCAGCAGCAGAAGGACGCTATCGCCGTCGCTCCCGCCGAGCCGAAGCAGCACCTCGACTGCGTGATCATCGGCACGTCGAGCCTTTGCAACGCCTCGTGCATTCATTGCCCGACCAACAAGGCCGAGACGGAGCACCTGCCCCAGGGGGCGATGCCGACCCGATCCTTCGAAGCCATCGTGGATCAACTCGCGGAAAGCTATCGCGTCGGCCGAATCGGCTTCGGGCTCTATGGCGATCCCTTGACCGACCCGCACATCGTCGAGCGGATCAGCTATGCGAGGGAGAAGCTTCCGGAGACGCATCTGATCCTCTCGACCAACGGCGCCGCCTATTCGCCGTCGAGGCATGCGCCATTGATCGAGTTGCTCGACCAGGTCTCGCTGCACGTCGAATCGCTCGACCCCAAGGTCTACAACGTCGCCATGGCGCCCCTGCGCCTGGAGCGCGTGCTCGACAAGATCGAGATGATCCTGCGCGATTTCCCGGGCAAGGTGGACGTCATCGTTCCGGTTCACAAGATGAACCTCGGCGAGCGCGAGTCGATGGTCGAGTACTTCCACAATCGTGGTTGCCGGCTCGTCGAGTTCACGCAGATCACCAATCGCTGCTCGGTGCCGGCGTCGATTTTCGATGGGTTGGCGTTTGCCCCCAGGCATCCGCGCTGCCGCAGCGACATCCTGGGAAAGACCCTGATCTTCGATTGGGATGGCACCGTGTTTCCCTGCTGCAACGATTTCAGGAAGGAGCTGCCGATCGGCAGCCTGGCGCATCAGACGGTGCGGCAGGCCCTGCAGTCGCCCGCGCGCACGCAATTCGGTGCGCAGCTCGACCGAGGAAACTGGGGCGAGCTGCCGACTTGCAAGTCGTGCCTGTGGGACACGCCTACGCCGCAAACGACCGCCACCTTCGTCAACCAGCAGCGCGCGGAGACGAATCGCGGGGTGACGGGGGGCTGGGGACACAACTCGAATCCCTCCCCCGTCTTACGGGCAGGGCATTCGCCTATGGGCGCGCCTCTCACTCTCCTCCCCAGCTTCGCTGGAGAGGTGCCCCGTCATACGGGGCGGAGGGGTCATGAGCAGTGGGACTGGGGCTCATGACCCCTCCGTCGCCGAAGACGGCGACACCTCCCCAAGCTACGCTTGGGGAGGAAAAAGAAGAGTCACCCGGACAGCCGATCGCCCGGCACCGTCCGCCACTGCAGCACCAAGCCCTCCATGCCGGCATCACCCGCGCCCGTCTGGCCCGCATCGCGCGGGTGCGGCACCAGGATCCCAATTCGCCTGATCGTGCCGGCGGCAGGCTGCCGTGCGGCCAGCCGTTGCACCAGCCGGTCGGTCGCCTCCGCAGACAGGCAGACCAGACCAGCCCCCATGTCCAGGGCTGCATCGACCTGATCTTCCTCGCCCTCCCGAACCAGGAAGCAGATCTCGCTGCCGATGTCGCGAAGGCGTCCGAGGCCGCTGTGCTGATCCGACGACAGGTCGCGCGCCGCGCAGAGCACCAGCACGACATCCCCGGGGGAGACGTCGACCGGGTCGTCGGCCGCGCCGAACATCGAGAGTCCGAGGAGTTGCCGGGAGAACGCGCGGGCATAGCGATAGCGGGCGCCGCTGGAGCGAATCGGCTCGACGCGGATCGTTCCGGCGTCGGCTTGCAGAAGCCCCTTCACGAGGTCTCGAAGGCCCTCGGCTGCCGCGGCTTGGACGGTCCCCCCGAGCAGGGGTGAAACGTCGACGAGCAGCAACGGGTTTCTGGCGACTGCCATGTTCGCGGCGACCGACGCCGCCGCCTCCTGGAGCACGTCGGTCGGCTTGCCGGCGAGGTCGCGGCTCAAGGTCTCGACCAGGCGAAGATATCGCAGTCGGCCGCTCCCGTGATACAGCTCCTCGATTGCATCGTGATACTGGCGGGCGGCCGCGACCGGATCGTGATCTGTCCGCATGTAGTCTTCGCCCGCTCTTCCCAGCCGTTCACGCAGCGCCCGGTCGTTCCTCAGTCGCGCAATCGCCTCGACCAGCTCCCCGTCCTCGAACGCCTCGGCGATCTTGATGACGCACGCGTCGGGCAGCTCGGCCATCGTGCCGGCGGCATTGACGATCAGGGGCAAGTCGTTGACCAGAGCGTCGAGGGCCGTCGCCGACGTCTCGCCGCGGGGCCGGGTGCGCAGCTGGACCGCCAGGTCGGCGGCGCCGAGCCAGGCCTGGTACAATTCGGCGTCGACGAACCCCGTGATCGTCACCCGATCCCGCGCCGGACTTTGCTCGATGCGGCCAACCATCCGCTTCAGATACGCGCTCTCGTAGTTGCTGTCGCACGGCTCGCCGACGAAGACCAGACGGCAGCTTCGGTCGCCGGCCAGGCGCGGATCGAGGAAGGCGTCGAGGAGCCGGTGATTGAGCTTGATCGGATCGATAAAGCCGAAGGCGCAGATCACGAAGTCGTCCACGGGGAGGCCCAGCTCCTGGCGAAGCGCAGGCTTGTCGCCGCGCGGCCGCAGGGTCCTCAGAAGCGGAATCCTGCGCCAGTTCCTCTCGACATCGGGCAATTGCCAGCGGCGCGCCGCCGCCAGGGCGTAGGACGAATGCGCGATCATGCCGACGGCGCATTCCGTCACCGTTCGATTGGCGGGATAGCGCCACATCGCCGATTCGCGGCCGTGCGCCTCAGTCCAGGCGAGCGCCGGGTATCCGTGCGCGCGATAGAGCGTGCGCAGGAAGAGTCCCGGGCTGGTCCCGATATCGTCGAGCCACACCTGGATGCCGCTCAGGAAGAAATCATGCAGCACGACGACGCCCGGATGCCGTCGCATCAGGTCGAACATGTGCTGATGGAAGACATTGTTGCCGAGATGGTAGAGGACGCGATCGAACCGATGGCCATTCTGCTCGAACCAGGGAACGTCGCGCAGCGGAAAGTGACCGAGCACCTGACGCTCTTCCACCGAGGGCTGGTTGGCCACCAGCTCGATGTCGTAGTACCTCGCCAATTCCGGCAGCAGCTCGACGCTGTAGGTCGACACGCCGCACCTCACCGGAGGCAGGGGCGATACGTAGGCGAGCCGCGGTCTTTCGCGCCGTGACGGCACCACGACGCAGCGGCGCCGCTCCGCCTTCCTGGCGCGCAGCGCCTCGAAGGCCTCTCCGGCCCGCCGCGCCGTCTCCTGCCAGGAAAATCTCTTGGCCTGCTGCACGCCGTGCTCGCCGAGCGAATGCCGCCAGCCGTCGTCGCCGAGCGCACGCGCCATCAGCGCGGCGATCGCTGCCGGTCGCGACGGATCGAACAGCGCATCGGGCCGCCCGATCACCTCGGGAATGCTCGACGTATTCGATCCGATGACCGGCGCGCCGCAGCGCATGGCTTCCACGATCGGCAGTCCGAAGCCTTCGTGGAGCGACGGGAACACGAAGAGCCGGCAGAGATTGTAGAGATCGAGCAGATCCTCGTCGGGAACATGGCCGGTGAGGACGAGCTGGTTCGGCCCGAGACCGCACCGGTCGGCCAAGCCGTTCAGTCGCTGCCGATCCGCCTCATGCACCTGGCACACGATGACGAGCTGGTGGCCGTCACGCAGGCTCGCGGGCAGCTCGGCGAACGCCGCGATCAGTCCTTCGATGTTTTTCCGGTAATCGATTCCGCTGACGTACAGGACGAAGAGTCGATGCACGCCATAGCGCGCGCAAAGCTCCTGCCTTCTGGCTGCCGGTACGGCCCGCTTGGCAAACCGGTCGTCAGCCGCCGCCGGGTTGGTGACCACGCGGTCGGGAGGCAGGTCCAGGGTCTCGATCGCCTCGCGGCGGGAATGCTCGGAGACCGCCAGGACCAGCTCGGCCTTGCGCAGATGCGCGATCTTGCGGAAGTACCAGGCTCGCGTGACCGGGTCGGCGAGATAGACCTCGGCATGCACGAGGGGAATCAGGTCATGCAGCGTGACGCTGGTCGGGAAGGCGCCCGTCCCGGCCGCCGTGACCGCATCGTCCCGATCTCCTTCGAACAGGCTGCAGACATGCACCACGTCTGGCTCGAGCTGCGCCAGGAAATGCTCGCGCGTCGCCTCCGCCGCGTGCACCAGTCCGGCATCGGCCACCTCTGCGCCTGCCGCCGTGCCTGGTGCCTGAAAGACGACAAGGCGCTCGCGCGGCAGCACACCCTCGAAGGCGCGCCGGATCGCGGGGATGGTTTCGGGAAATCGTCCGTTCAGGGCCAGCCACACTTCATGCTCGCCGAGCGCGGCCAGCGCCTTCGCCAGATTGAGCGAATAGCGGCCAACGCCGCGCTCGCGACTGGGCGGCGTCTGGCAGGCCTGCAGATCGAGCATCAGGCGCACGGCCGCTTCACCATTTCCGTCGCTCGGCCATGCGTTCGAGATCGAGACGGACATCCCGCGCCTCGGCCGACAGCTCGTTCTCGGCGGCGGAAGCCGGCGCCACGGCGGCGGAGGCGGGTGGCGCGTCCTCCGTCATCCTGTCGGCTCGGAGATGGGCTGCGTCCTGTTGCACCGCCGTCGCCGGGGGTCGTCCGCGAAACCAGGTGCGCAATACCGATTCGCAATATCGCAGCGCCGCCGTCACGCGCCACGACCGGCTGGCATGGACGGCGCGCAGCTCCGCGTCGGACTGGTCGATGGTCATTCGAGCCCGCTGGAGGGCGGCATCAGCCTGCCCGAGAGCCGACCGCGTCTGCTCGAGCGCGCTCGCGGCCGCATCGTGCTCGCGGCCGATCGACTCGGCCGCCTGGTGCGCTTCGCGCAGCGCCTGCTCGAGGTTCCGAATGCGATCGTGCGCGACGTCGTTCGCCGACTGCCCGGTGACGAGATCCTGGAGATGGCCGGCGACCCACGCCTGGTCGCGCCGCGTTCCATCCGACGCAGCAGGCTTGCCGATCAGACCTTGCAGGCGGAGCGAGACGTTGCGCCGCGAATGCTCCTCGACCCAGGCCGCCTGCCGCCGGGATCGCGCCTCGTCCGCGCCACCGCCGGCAATGAACGACTCGAGCCCACGGCTGATGTCCTCTGGTGCAAATCCGTCGAAGAACTGCACGATCGCCGCGACGTCGGAGAATATCGATGCGGGAGTGCACAGCACCGGACGAAGTGACGCCAGCCCGACCCGTACCGCAGCCGAGCTCGAATCCATGCCGCTGCGATAGGGAAACACGACGACATCGGCGGCGGTCAGCAGCTCCGCACTTTCGTCGTCGGGCAGGAAGCGCGTTTCGAGCACCACCTGGTCGCGGACGCCGCGATCCACGGCGACACGTTCGCAGGTCGCCCGGTAGTCCTCGGAGATCGGGTGCGGGTACATCGCGTTCACCAGCAGCAGCCTGGCGTCCGGGTGCGCGGATCGCACCACGCCGAAAGCCTCGATCAGCGTGTCGATCCCTTTTGCCGGAAGCATGAAGCCATACGCGCCGATGACGAAGCCCTCTTGCGGCATGCCCAGCCTGATGCGCACCGACTTGCCGTCGTGTGCGACGATGTCGGGGAAGCCATGCAGCAACAACTCGACATTGGCCGACAGGCCGAAGGCCCGCAGGCGGTCGACGTCGGCATCGCAATGGACGAGGATGCGCTCGACCGTCGCCAGGGCAGCGCGCATGCGCGACGAAACCGGCCTGCCCGACAGGTCCGCTCCATCCGTGGCATGCGCCACGACGATCACCCGGGTGCCGAGCACATGGCAGAGCGCCACCAGCGCCTCGAAGTGGTGCAGGGAGAGCCAGCCGAACCCCAGCTGGATCTTGTACTGCAGGACCAGGACGTCGAACCGTTCCGCGCTCACGGCCTCGAGCAGGGGGCGCACGGACCCTGCGTTGATCCCCCAGCAGCGGATGACGTTGCCGCCATCAGGTCCCAGAACCTGATCGTCGTAGGAGGCGAGAACCGTCCAGTCGAACCGATCAGCGTCGAAATGGTTCAGCAGATGGCGCGAGTATTCGGCGACGCCGCATCGGCAGTTCCACGTCGAGAACCAGCCGACTTTCGTCCTGGCCCGAGATTCGACCTCCACGTTAGCCGTCTTTACATTCCCGCCCGCACCTTGGCGCGCAGCTCGTCGATCGGCCGGCGCGTGCCGTCCTGCTCGAAATGCCAGTAGGTCCAGCCGTTGCATGCTTCGGCTCCCTGCACCAGCGCACCGACCTTGTGGATCGACCCGCGATGGCCGCCCGCCTCGGCGGAAGCGAGCAGCGAGCCGTCGGCACAGACGCTCGCCTGCACGCGGCCGCGGGCGTCGGTCAGCACCGCGCCGGCCTCGAGCAGGCCGGCCTCGATCAGGGTGCCGAACGGCACGCGCGGCTCGGTGCGCTTGCCGGCGAGCGGCAGGACGAACTGCCGCGCGAGCGGCCGCACCCGGGCAATGCGCGCACGCGCGCCGTCGACATAGGTACGTTCGCGCTCCAGGCCGATGTAGTGCCGGCCGAGCCGGCGCGCCACGGCGCCGGTGGTGCCGGTGCCGAAGAACGGATCGAGGATGGTGTCGCCGGGATTGGACGCCGCCAGGATGCAACGATGCAGCAGCGCCTCCGGCTTCTGCGTCGGGTGGAGCTTGCGGCCCTCGGCATCGGTCAGGCGCTCCGGCCCGGTGCACAGCGGCAGCAGCCAGTCCGAGCGCATCTGCAGGTCCTCGTTCATCGCCTTCAGCGAATCGTAGTTGAAGGTTGGACGTCCTTTCTGCTCGCGCGCCGCCCAGATCAGCGTCTCGTGCGCATTGGTGAAGCGCTTGCCGCGGAAATTCGGCATCGGGTTCGTCTTGATCCAGACGACGTCGTTCAGCAGCCAATAACCGAGATCCTGCAGGGCCGTGCCGATACGGAAGATGTTGTGGTAGCTGCCGATCACCCACAGCGTGCCGTTGGGCTTGAGCACGCGCCGCGCCGCCGTGAGCCAGGCGCGCGTGAAGGCATCGTAGGTGGCGAAGTCGGCGAACTTGTCCCAGTCGTCGTCGACCGCATCGACATGGCTGGTGTTTTCCGGCCGCAGCAGCTCGTTCCTGAGCTGCAGGTTGTAAGGCGGATCGGCGAACACCATGTCGACCGAGCCTTCGGGCAGCGCGTCCATCAGCTTGACGCAGTCGCCGACCAGGATGCAGTCCTTCGGCGGCGTGGCGCCCGGTTCATTATCCACCGCAGCGTCGTTGGAAAACGCCTGCAACGTCAGCTGATTGTCTGATTTATCCACAGTCGCCGCCTATGTTGTCCACGTAATCCAGAAGGGGCAGTCCCACGTTGCGCAGCTTGAGCGGCGCAAAGCTCATGCGGTGGTGCGGCGTCGGGCCCAGACGGTCAAGCGCCATCAGGTGCTCGCGGCTGCCGTAGCCGCGGTTGGTCTCCCAGCCGTAGCCGGGAAATGTCTCCGCCAAGCGTGCCATGGTGCGATCGCGCGTCACCTTGGCGAAGATCGACGCCGCGGCAATCGAGTAGGAGCGGGCGTCACCGCCGACGATCGTCTGGGCGCTGCATCCCAGCGCCGGCGGGATGCGGTCGCCGTCGATCAGAACCATGTCCGGCGGCACCATGCCCGGCGTCGCTGCCAGCGCCTGCAGGGCGCGCCGCATGGCGAGGAATGTTGCCTGCAGGATGTTGACGCGATCGATCTCCTCGACGCTCGCCTCGCCGACGGCGAACTGGACGATGCCGGAGGCGACCATGGCGTCGTACGCGGTCTCGCGCGCCTCTTCCTCGAGCTTCTTGGAATCGTCGATCAGGCGCAGCAGCCTGCGCTTGGCCACGGTGCGGTCGATCACCGCGATGGCGGCGACCACCGGCCCGGCCAGCGGGCCACGGCCGGCCTCGTCGATGCCGGCCACCCGGCCCACGCAATCGCGTTCGAAGCGAAAACTCGGCATATCCCCTGCCGGCGTCCCTACACTGCCTATATGACTTCGATCGCCGCCATCATCACCCAGGACCCTGTGGCTATGATACAGCTTCGTGCAGTGCGCGCGCTGGCGCTGGCCGACTGGTGCATTGCCGCCGGATTCGTGCGCAACAGGGTGTGGGACCACCTGCACGGCATCGTGCCTCCCCGCCAGCCTGTGGATATCGACGTGCTTTACTTCGATGCCGACGATCGCTCCAAGGAGCGCGAGAGCGAGCACGAGGGCCGCCTCGCCGTGCTGCTGCCTGGCCTGCCCTGGCAGGTGCGCAACCAGGCGCGCATGCATGTGTGGAAGGACCTGCCGCCGCATCGCGACACAGCGGATGCGATGGTCTACTGGCTGGAGACGGTGACCGCCGTCGGCGTGCGCCTCGAGGACGACGATTCGCTCACCGTGGTGGCGCCGCTCGGCACCGACGACCTGCTCGGCCTGTGCTGCCGTCCGACCGCGTTCGGCCACACGCGGCGGCACGAGTACGAGGCGCGCATCACCGCCAAGCGCTGGCGCGAGATGTGGCCGAAGGTGCGGTTCCTGGAGTGAGGGGCGCTCGATCGAACAGCCGGAGCACGATCCGTCGGCCTACCGGAGCGCTCGCTCGACATCGGTCCGCGCGAAATCCTCGCCCTTGAAAAGCAACGGCTCACCGTGGGCTAGCGCCAGCGCGTAGGAAAAGCAGTCTCCATAATTCAGTCCGGCAGCATGCCGCCCCTTGCCGAAGCGCCGC
Source organism: Reyranella sp. (assembly GCF_044224635.1). Lineage (GTDB taxonomy): Bacteria > Pseudomonadota > Alphaproteobacteria > Reyranellales > Reyranellaceae > Reyranella. The sequence continues at coordinate 45,667 of NZ_JBGAKA010000043.1, forward strand.
CACGCACGCCGCGCGACATCGAGTTGCTCGGCATCCACGGGGACGATCTCGGCGCCGATCTTCAGCAACCAGAGATCGAGCTCGCGCCCGCCGCTATCGCCCAGTCGAGTCTCGAGCACCATCGTCGCTTCGAGTACCGTCGCAGCAGAGATCAGACGAACCGGGTCGTCAGCGATTTGTACCTCGAGCTCCGCTGCGCCGGGCTCGTCGAGGGCAATTGCCACGATTGACGAGGTGTCGATGACCATCAGCGCGGAAGTCCGTGCTCGTCGTATCCGACAATCTCTTCCGGTGTCCGATCATCCAGGACGCGCATCGCGCTCCAGCGTCGGCGAATCTCGGCCATGTCTTCCAACAGGGCGGCCTTGCGGCCCTGCCCTCCGACCCGGCGCAGTCGCTCCTTGATGGCGCGCTTGGTCGCCGTCGTAATGTTCTCGCCCGTGAGCTTTGCGAGTGCCCGCGCCAATCGTTCGGTTTCGGGGTCCTTGATGCTAAGAGCCATTCAGGGTTCCTTAGTACCAGACTAGGTATATTCTACCCCAGGGAAATTCAAGTGGCGGAACTCAATCAAATCATTGTCTCTCCCCGGGCAATCAAGCAGGAGCCATGGCGATGACCATCGACGACGAGACCGCCGGCATCACGGGAATAGCCTTCATGGACGGCCGCTGGGTCCCGCTTGCCGAGGCCTCGGTGCCGATCCTCGATCGCGGCTTCGTGCGCTCGGACGCGACCTACGACGTCGCCCATGTCTGGAAAGGGCGCTTCTTCCGGCTGATGGATCATGTCGAGCGCTTCCAGGCCTCGATGGCCGGGTTGCGGATGTCGCTGCCCTACTCGGCTCAGGAGATCGCCGACATCATGATCCAGTGCGCCAGCCGCAGCGGGCTGCGCGACGCCTACGTCCACGTCACCTGCACGCGCGGTCTGCCGCCACAGGGCACGCGTGACCCGCGGCTCAGCCGCAACCGACTCTATGCCTTCGCCCAGCCCTTCGTCTGGATCGCCGACGAGCAGCAGCGCCGCGACGGCTTGCGCATGGTGCTGTCGCACACCCAGCGCATCCCGCCCGAATCGCTCGACCAGCGGATCAAGAACTTCCATTGGCTCGATCTCACCATGAGCATCTTCGAGGCCTACGACCGCGACGCCACGGTGGCGATCCTGCCGGCGGCCGACGGCTCCATCACCGAGGGGCCGGGCTTCAACGTCTTCGTCGTCAAGGACGGCGTCCTGGCGACGCCGGCGCGCGGCCTGTTCGAGGGCATCACGCGGCGCACCGTGATCGAGATCGCCCGCGACCTGCAGCTGCGCTGCGAGGTGCGCGCAGTCCGCCCCGGCGAGGTCGCCGAGGCCAGCGAGATCTTCGTCAGCAGCACGGCCGGCGGCATCATGCCGGTCACCCGCTACGAGGGGCGGCCGGTCGGCAACGGACGGCCCGGGCCACTGACGCGGCGCATCGAGGAGCTCTATTGGCGCCGGCACGAGGACGACGCCTTCTGCACGCCGGTGCCTTACGCCGATCAGGCGGCTGCTTAGCGGATCGCGCGTGCGAATGTCGGGGAACAGTCGCGTGGTTCAGCCATGACGGAGACAGGTGCATCGACGGCCGGCGCGCCGCTCTACCAGAAGGACCATCTGCGCCTGCGGCCGTGCCGCAACGGCTTGATGCTCTACAACACCAACGACCGGTTCATCGGCGCGCTGCTGGACCAGTACGGCGAGTTCTCGGAGGAGGAGAACGAGATCTTCCGCCAGATCCTGAAGCCGGGCATGACCGTGGTGGAGGCCGGCGCCAATATCGGCGTCCATACGCTGGCGATCGCCCGGCAGGTCGGACCCCCGGGGCGCGTGCTGGCGTTCGAGCCGCAACGCTCGGTCTTCCAAATCCTGTGCGCCAACCTGGCGCTGAACGGGCTGGAGCAGGTCGAGCCTCATTGGGCGGCGCTGGGCGATGCAGATGGCGTCATCGCGGTGCCGCGGCTCGACAGCGCGCATCTGCAGAATTTCGGCGGCCTGTCCCTTGGCGACGCACAGTCGGGCGACAGCGTGCGCCTGGTGAGACTGGACAGTTTCGGCCTGCCGGCCTGTCATCTCCTCAAGATCGACGTGGAGGGCATGGAGCTCGACGTCCTCAGGGGCGCGGCCGACACCATCCGACGATGGGGCCCCGTGATCTACACCGAGAACGACCGGCAGGATCGATCGCCGGCGCTGATCGAGCAGCTGCTGGCGTTCGGTTACCGCTGCTTCTGGCACCTGCCGCCATGCATCAAGATGCCGAACTTCCGCGGCAACACCCAGAACAACCACCCGCCCCTGCTGTCATCCAACATGCTGTGCGTCCCGGCCAACCGCAACATCACGGTGAACGGCATGCGCGAGGTGAAAAGCCCGCAGGACTGGTGGCGGTGAGGGCGAGTGGCTCGAAGCTTCTCATTCTCCTCCCCCGCAATCGGGGGAGGAGAATGAGAAGGGTCCCGCTCAATACGGCTCGTAGCTCTTCTCCTCGACGAGCTCGGAGCCCAGGAGGTCGTTGATCTGGCGCTTGATCGCGGCCCGTTGGTCGTTCTGGCGGTACACCGAGCGGGCGAGCGTAACGAAACGATCGTCGAACCGGCTGGCCGCCTCCATCAGCCTCAGCGCGTCCTCGACCTCCCACAGCGTCTCGTTGACCGTGCGCAGAGCCGCCTTCATCCCCGACAGGGCCGGCAAGGCCGCGAGCTCCGGATCGACAACGGCTGCCAGCAGGGCCAGCTCGCGGGCGACGTTGGCGCGCGCCCGTTCGTCGCGCAGGCGTTCGCTCTTGATCTCGAGGATCGTGATCTTGTCGACCAGCTCGCCCCAGGAGACCGGGACGGATGGAGCGCCCGGCCGCGCCCGCGGCGTGGGTGATCGAGCCGTCGCTTCGAGCAAGCGCCCGAGCTCGGCCTCGATCTCGCGGAACACCGGACGCCAGTCGCCGCGCGACCTTTGACGAAACAGCCGCAGGGTCGGATACCACGGGCTGTCCGTCCGATCCTCCAGCCAGCGCCAGTCCGGCACGGGCTTGAGCGCGACCCAGGTCCTGATCCCGAGCGCGCCGGCCAGGTGCGCCACCGCCGTGTCCGACGTGATCACCAGGTCGCAAAGGGTCATCACCGCCGCGCTATCGACGAAGGCATCGGGCCCGGCATCGAAATCGTCGCCCGGCGTCTCTATGTGCAGGCCTTCGGGCAAGCTCGACAGCTGCGCAAGACCTTCGCCCTTGTGCAGGTTGATCAGGCGGATGCCGGGCAGGCGGGCGATGCCGGCGAAGCAGGAAACCGGGAAGGAACGGCCGCGGTCGAGAATGCCGGGGTTGCCCTGCCAGCAGATCCCGATCTTGAGACCATGACTGCCGATCCTGCTCCTCCAGCGCTCGATGCGCGCGGGCTCGGCGCGAAGATAGGGGACGGTGCTGGGAATGCTCTCGAGCGTGGTGGCGAAGGCGAGCGGCAGGCTGATCAGCGGCACCTGGACGTCGAACGCCACGCGGCCATCGACAAGGTCGCCGAGGTCGACCAGCTCGACGGTGCCGGGAAGCCCTTTCATCAGCCCCTGGAGCGACCGTTGCGGCGCAAACAGCACCCGGGCGCCACGCGCCTCGAGCATCGGCAGGTATCGGCAGAATTGGATCGTGTCGCCCAACCCCTGCTCCCACGGCACGGCGATGGTTTTGCCGTCGACAGACTCCTCGCCGAGCCACAGCGGTTGCGGCAGATCCCGCCTCGGGGTCGGGAAGCCTTCGTATCGCCAGCGCCATTCATAGCCTCGCCATCCCTCGGCAAGATTGCCGAGGCGAAGATCGACCAGGCTCTTGTTCCAGTGCGCCGTGGCATAGTCGGCATGGACAGCGATCGCCCGTTGCAGGAGATCGAGCGCCTCGGCAAAGCGCCCGCGCTCCACGAACGTATCGGCAAGGTTGTTCATCGCGAGCCGGTTGGCCGGATCGAGCGCGAGTGCCCGTCGATACGGCGCCTCCGCGTCCTCCATCCTGTCGGCGTCGCGCAGGAGATTGCCGAGATTGTAGGGATGGATGGTGTTGTCGGGATCGAGCGACTCGGCCTCGCGAAAGCATCGCTCGGCCTCGTCGATCCTGCCGAGATGTCGAAGCGTGGTGCCGAGGTAGGAATGCGCATCGGCGAGCGCCGGCCTGATCTCGATCACGCGCCGAAGACGCCTCTCAGCCTCGTCGAAACGATCCTGTGCAAACAGCAACTTGCCCAGCTCCAGCTGGACTCCGCTGGCCTCCGGCTGGAGCGCGATGGCATGCCTGTAGCTCGCCTCGGCTTGGCCCACGCGGCCGAGCTTGCGGTAGGCGTCGGCCTGGTAGGCGTACACTTCCGCATCGTCGGCCTTCAACGCGATTGATCGCTCGAGGGCGGGCAGGGCCTCTTCCGACCGCGCTGTCGCGACCAGCGCGAGACCTAACGCCTTCCACGCCAGCGCCGATTGCGGATAGGCCTCCGTGAGCGGACGGGCGGCGTGCTCGAGGTCGGTGAAGGATCGGGCTTCGAAGGCACGCTGCAGCGTGCCGATCTCGCTCGCCGCGGGTTCGCGGGGCAGCCGCTCCTCCAGCGCGTCGAGGGATTGTGCGGCGAGTCCGGCGGCGCGCGCCTGCCCGAGCGCGCGCCTTGCGTCCGTCAGACGGCCGCAATTGGCGAGGGCGGCGACGTAGCTCAGCCAGGTCGCCTCCTGTTGCGGCGCCGCGCGCAAGGCCGCCTCGAAATAGGGCAGAGCTTCGGCGACCTTGCCCACGCCGACGGCGAGAGACCCGAGATTGTGGTTGGCAAAGGCGTGCGTTGGCTGCGCCTGCAGGATGGCGCGGTAAAGGCGCTCGGCTTCCGGCAGGTTCCCCGCCTGGTGGCTCTCGATCGCGCGCTGGAGAGCCTGCGAGAGGGTGAGATCGGCATCAGCCATGGTCGGACCCGAGATTGCCATAACCAAACCGATATCGGCCAAGGTATCGACCAAGGCTGCTCTGGAATCTGTCGGTGAAAGTCTACTATGGTTGGATCGTCGTCATGTCGCGACAGGTCTGCACAAGAACCAACACCGTGGCGATGCTGTGCGATGCCAAGCTCAGCCGTCGCATCAACGGCACGCTCGTCGAGATCTACTCGAACGAGCCTTGAGCCGCATTCAGACATGCGGGAGATCCGAAGCGGAAGGTCCGTTTCTTGTCATCCCGAGCGTAGCGAAGGATCTCATCGCCAGAAGCTTCCAAGCACACCAGTGGTGAGCGGCGACAAGGTCCGTCGCTGCGCTCAGGACGACTGAAAAGTGTCGCCTCAGCCCGCGATCGCCGCCAGATACCTCTCCGCCAGCGCCCGGTCGGCATGAGCGTCGGCGAAAGCGACATAGCCGTCGGGACGGACGAGGCGCAGGGTCGTCCCGGAATCGGGCTTGGCCACCACGAGGCGCGGGAAATTCTGCGCCAGGGCGGCGACGGCGCCGGCCGGTCCGATGGCCGTGAAGCGCGCGCCCTGCGGGCCTTCCGGCACCGGTTGCGGCCAGCGCTCGCCCGGTTTCGGTCCGCTCCCGCCGATGCCGTCCTGGAAGGTCAGCGGGCTGTCGGGATAGCCGATATCCATCTCCGAAAGCTGATCGGCGATCTTGTGCTGGATCAGCGGGAAGCCGGTGGCGAAGCGCACGATGGTGTTGCGCAAGCCCTGGATGATCGGGTTGCGCACGATGGCCGCCTCGGTCAGCCGGCCGGCATTGCGCAGCACGCGGTCGCCGACGGCGCTGCGCTCCGGCGAGTAGCTGTCGAGCAGTTCCGGCCTGGCCTTGCCCTGGATCACCAGGGAGAGCTTCCAGGCGAGGTTGAAGGCGTCCTGCATGCCGGTGTTCATGCCCTGGCCGCCGGCCGGGCTGTGGATGTGGGCGGCGTCGCCGGCCAGGAAGACGCGGCCCTTGCGATAGTCCCTCACCTTGCGCTCGTTGATGCGGAAGCAGGCCAGCCAGTAGGGATTGGTGATGACGAGGTCGGCCTCGCTGCGCTGCCGGAGCAGCGCCTGGATCTCCTCCAGCGTCGGATCGGCGCGATGACCTTCGCCCTGGCTCGCCCCGAGGTCGCAGATGACGCGCCAACGATCGCCGACGATGGGAAAGAAGGCCAGGATGCCGTCGCGGTGCCAGTAGATGTGGATGCGGTCCTTGGGCTCCAGCCCGGCAATGAAGCCGTCGGCCAGTGCCCAGTCGCTCTGCATGGTCGAGCCTTCGAAGGTGAAGCCGAGCCCATGCCGCACCGTCGAATGGGCGCCGTCGCAGCCGATGAGCCAGTCGGCCGATACCGTCTCCGTCTCGCCAGTCGCTTTGCGCAGCGTGGCTTCGATGCCGCCGCCTTTGTCCATGAAGCTCGCCAGCTCCACCGGACGCTCGACGGTCACGCCGCGCGCGACGAGGAGCTCGTCGAGAATGCGTTCGGTCTCGCTCTGAGGGATCATCAGGGCGTAGGGATAGCGACTGTCGATCGTGTCGAGCGAGACGCGGGCCACGATCTCGCGTCCCGTCGAGATCTGGGCGCCGTGCGCCTGCATGCCGGCTTTCATGAACGGTCCCACGTAGCCCGCGTCGTCGAGCAGCTCGAGCGTACGGCTCCACAGCACCAGGGCCTTCGATTTGTCGGTGCGGGCTGGCGCCTTGTCGACGATGCGTACGCCGATGCCGCGTCGCGCCAGCTCGTTGGCCATGGTCATTCCGACCGGACCGGCGCCCGCGATCAGCACCTGAGGATGGTTGGCCATGCCGCTTGCGCTCCCTGCCCTCCGACGCCGGATCATGGCCGCGCCGGGCGACGAAGCCAACAACCCGTCTTCCGGACCGCGACCGTCATGCTCTTCGTCTTCCGGCCTGCGAGCGTCCGCTAGAAGAGCTTCAATTGCCGCGCGTCGCGCCTGGCGTCGACCAGCGCGGTGCGCGCCGCCTCGGGGACGCGGAAGCGGGCGGTGTCGAGCCGGTAGCGTTGCTTGTTGAGGCCGAGCCGCTTGACGGCGACGGCAAAGCGGGAGGCCAGCAGGTCGGCGATCGGCCCCTCGCCGCGCATGCGCTTGCCGAACTCGGCCTGGTAGAGCGCGCCACCCCTGACCTGGCGGATCAGCGACAGCACGCGCTCGGCGCGATCCGGCCGGTGCTGGCGCAGCCACTCCTCGAACAGCTCCTTGATCTCGAGCGGCAGCCGCAGGACGATGAAGCCGGCCCGCGTCGCGCCGGCATCCGATGCCGCCTCGAGAATCGATTCCATCTCGTGGTCGTTGAGGCCGGGGATCATCGGCGAGGTCATGACGCCAACCGGGACACCGGCACCGGCCAGCGCGCGGATCGCCTCGAGCCGGCGATGCGGCGCCGAGGCGCGCGGCTCCATGGTCCGCGCCAGGTCCTTGTCGAGCGTGGTCACGGACACGAACACCTCGGCGAGATTGCGCTTGGCCATGTCGCCCAGGATGTCGATGTCGCGCGTCACCATGTGGTTCTTGGTGACGATGCCGACGGGATTGTTGAAGTCGCTCAGCACGCGCAGGATCTGGCGCGTGATCTTGAGCTCGCGCTCGACCGGCTGATAGGGATCGGTGTTGGTCCCCATCGCGATCACGTCGGGGCGGTACTTCGGCGAGGCGAGCTCCGCGGTCAGCAGCGCCGCAGCATCCGGCTTGAACAGGATCTTGGTCTCGAAATCGAGGCCGGGCGACAGGCCGAGATAGGCATGGGTGGGCCGCGCGAAGCAATAGATGCAGCCGTGCTCGCAGCCGCGATAGGGATTGATCGAGCGATCGAACGGAATGTCGGGCGACGAATTGCGCGCCAGGATGGTGCGCGTGGCATCGCGCGTCAGCGTGGTACGCAGCGGCGGCGGCACGTCGTCGTCATCGGTGGCTTCGGAAGCGGAGCCTCCCTCCTGGCCACCCGTCTCCCGGCCACCCGTCTCCCAGCCGTCGGTCGTGCGGATGCGCTTCTCGCTGTCGAAGCGGCTCGTCTCGTTCGACAGCGCGCCGCGGCCGCGATGCACCGGCTCGGGGATCGGATCGTCGGGATAGTCGGGCGGGGCTTTCGGCCTCATCGAGGAAGGATGAGAACAAAACATGAATACGTCAAGCCTCCCATTCCGACCGAATGGCCCGGATCGTCTCCCGGCGGAAAGCGCTGTCGATGCGGGCGTCGATGTGGGCCTTCATCGCCGGGTCGAGGCCGGCGTCACTCCATTGCGTCGCATCGGAGGGATCGCGTGGGCTTTGCGTCTGCACTCGCCAGCGCGCCATGAACAGCATGGTGCGCAGCCAAGTGAGCCGCCGCATCGGCATCAGCCAGGGTTCGAGCAAAGCGGCCTGCGCCGCGCCGACTTTCGCCAGATAGAAGGCGTGGAAGGCGGCGACGTCCTCGCGGGACAGGCTCTTGCCGATCTTGGGATCCCACAGGGTCGAGGTTGGCAGGGTGGCGTGCGCGAGGTCGATCGCCGGCGAGCCGACATGAACCTTCTCCAGATCGACGAACCAGGCGATGCCCGCGCGATCGACGATGAAGTTGCCCGGATGGGTATCGGCCAGGGCCACGGTGAGCGGCTGGGACTGTCTGCCCAGGGTGGACGACATGCCGCGCATCAGTATGAGCTCCTCGACGATCTCGGCGCGCGGCGCGGGATCCGTGACGGCCTTGTCGAGGAAGCGTGTCGCGGCGAGCTCGACAACCTCGAGGGTCTGCAGGAACGGGTTCGTCTGCCGCGGGATCGGCGAGCCGGGCCCGGGCAGCGGTAGGGCGTGAAGACAGGCCAGCGTATCGGCCAGGGCCGGCAGCTCATCCGGGAGATCGGGAGGGCGACCCTCGACATGGTCGACGATCAGGGCGCCGCCGGGCAAGCCGGCGCGCGGCTCGATCACCGCATGCAGACGCGGCGTGCGATGTGCCGGGGCGAGATGGCGGAAGGCGACGGCCTGGGTCTGCAGGCGCTCCGCTGCCGCAGGATCGCCTTCGTGCGCGTAGGCGACGCGCGCCAGCTTGCCGTCCGGCAGGCGCACGTGACCATGCGCCGTGCCGGTCGCCGGCAGGGGTGCGAGATCGCGGTCGGTCAGGATGGCATAGGCCGGCTGCTCACGCAGCGCGGCCAGCAGAGCGTCGATCACCGGTCAATCGCCGTGCACGGTCATCGCCCAGGCACGCGTGCGATCATCGTCGAGTAGCCCCGCGCGATCATTGCTCGGCCGTTCCGCGTACAATCATCTTCAGCTGCTCCGCGGCAACACTGCTCAGCCGTTCCGCGGGGGGCGGCCTTCATTGAGGCGCGGCATCAGCTCGGCAAAATTGCAGGGGCGGAAGCGGATGTCGAGCTGTTGGCGCAGGATGTCGTCCCAGCCATCGCGGCAGGCGCCGGTCGAGCCAGGCAGGGCGAAGATGTAGGTCGCGTTGGCGACCCCGGCAGTGGCACGCGACTGCATGGTCGAGGTGCCGATCTTCGGGAAGCTGATCCAGCGGAAGACCTCGCCGAAGCCGTCGATGCGCTTCTCGAACAGCGCCTCGAGCGCCTCCGGGGTGACGTCGCGCCCGGTGACGCCGGTGCCGCCGGTGGTGATCACCGCCTCGACTCGCGGGTCGTCGATCCATTTCTTCACCTGCGCCTGGATCACCGGCACATCATCGGTGACGATGGCGCGGTCGACCAGCACATGGCCGTCGCGCGCGATGCGCTCGACCAGCGTGTCGCCCGACTTGTCGGTTTCGAGGGTGCGCGTGTCCGACACCGTCAGCACGGCGATGTTGACCGGCTTGAAGGGCTTCGAGTCGTCGATCCTGTTCATGGCTGCCACCTTACCAACCGCGGCGCCGTCAGGGCTATGCCGCAAAAAAGTTCCTGCGCCGCGTCCAGGACAGCAATTTCTTCTGTCATTGCGGTCCCATCGAGCGAACCTTGCTTCACGCGGAGGCTGCCCTTGTCGCTGCTGTGCGGCGACGCTAGATGCAGGGCATGACTGACTGGAAACATGATGGCGTGCGGGTCATCCCCGCGGGTTCGCTCGACACCAACACCGCCCAGACGCCGGGCATGAACCGCGCCGCGGCGATCAACTTCGCCCGGGTCGGTGCGCAGAAGCTGTGGGCCGGCACGGTCACCATCCATGCCCACGCCAAGACCGGCGCCCACCATCACGGCCATCTCGAGAGCGTCATCTACGTGGTCAAGGGCCGCGCCCGCATGCGCTGGGGCGACCAGCTGCAGTTCACCGCGGAGGCCGGGCCGGGCGATTTCATCTACGTGCCGCCCTACGTGCCGCATCAGGAGATCAACGCCTCGGAGACCGAGCCGCTGGAATGCGTGCTGGTGCGCTCCGACAACGAGGCGATCGCCATCAACATCGATATCGCGCCAGTCGAGAAGCCCGAGGAAATCTACTGGGTCGACCCGACCCATCCGCATCCGCACAAGCATTAGGTTCGAGTCGAGGTCCCTCGCCATGCTCGGGCTGACAGTGTTGATGTCCCGCCCGACTCCCCTCTGAAGCGCGGCGATCGCCCCCCATCCGGTGGGGCCTCACTTCTTGTTGCTGTCCGACATCAGCTTGCCGGTGGCGGGGTCGACGAAATGGAAACCACGACAAGCCAGGCACTCGACAGCAAGGTAGCGAGTGCCCTTCTGGCTGACAGGCTCGTCGCCGTTGTCGGTTGCCTGGACCCGAAGGCCGGTATTCGGACAAAGAAAGAGAAACGGAGCGCCCATGGACAAGTGGAACAACCCCGGCACAGGGTCGCTTTGATCCACATCAATGCAGCGCAGCCTTCCCGCCGGCCGCCTGCAAGTGCGGATGTCGCAAGACTCAGCTGCCTCGATTGGCCGCTGGGCACGAGGCATGCAGATGGCAAGAAAACAGGCGGACGCTCCGGCTCAGCTGGCCGCCCGCACCTCGGCCGAACGGTCCCACAGATTAGGGACGTCGCGATTGGTATAGCCCGAGACGAACAGCCTGGGCTGGCCCGACGGCACGTCGAAGGTGTGCCGGCGCACGGCGCCGATGTTGCCGCCATAGACGTGGATGCTGATCGAGCCCTGGTCCTTGAGCGCGTTGGTCACCTGATGGATGTCGCCGTCCGCAGGACGCAGCACCTCGACATCGCCGGGCGCGAGCCTGGTCAAGGTGCCGGGCGCCAGCGCGCCGGTCGCCGGGTCGGGCACGAAGCGCAGCGAGGTCTCCGAGCCGCGCAGCATGCCGACCAGGCCCCACATCTGGTGATCGTGCACCGGCGTGGCCGCACCCGGTCCCCACACGAAGCTGACGACGCAGAAGCGCTCGAAGGGATCGCACCACAGGAGGTTCTGCGCATAGCCGTGCGAGGGAACGCGCGCGACCTGCTCGGGCAGCCAGTCGTCCTGGCTCACCAGCACGCCCAGCAACCTGGCCCCGACATCGACGATCGCGCCGTCGTCGCGGTCCTGCCAGGCGCCGCCGACGAGCGAGGTCATGTCGCCGATGAAGCGACGCAGGCGTTCGATCGTCATTCGGCGGCCTTGCGCTCGGCGAGCGAGCCGAACACCGCCTCGGTGTCCGCGCCGAGCGCCGGCGGCTCGCGCCGCTTGGCGAGATCGGTGCCGGCAATCCTCACCGGCGTGCCGAAAGTCCGGCTCTTGACGCCCGACGGCAATTCCATCTCCTCGATCCAGCCCATGTGCTCGACCTGCGGGTCGGCAAGGATCTCACTATAGCTGTTGATGCGGCCGCGCGGCACTCCCGCCTTCTCGAAAGCCGTGAGCCAGTGATCGACGCCGTGATGGGCGAACTCGGCCTCGAGGATGTCCTTGAGCGCGACCTGGTTCTGGGCCCGTGACAAGGTCGTAGCGAAGCGCGGATCGGCCAGCAGATCGGGCCGGCCGACGACCCGGGTCACCGCCTCCCACAGCTTGTTGTTGCCGGCGGCGATGACGAAATGGCCGTCGCTGGCGCGGAACGCCTGGTACGGCGCGTTGCGCGGATGGGCCGAGCCCAGCTTCATCGGATCGCGGCCGTTGCCGAAGAATTCGCTGGTCTGCAGGGCAGCGATGCCGAGGCTGGCGCCCAGCATCGAGACGTCGATGTGGCCGCCCTCGCCGCCGCCGGCGACGCGGCGCAGCAGCGAGACGATGGAGAACGCGCCGTACAGGCCGGCGCTGAAATCCGACACCGGGACACCGCATTTCACCGGCGCGCCGCCGGGCTCGCCGGTGACGCTCATGATGCCGCTCATCGCCTGCACGGTGACGTCGAAGCCGCCCTCGCCCGAGCGCGGGCCGGTCTGGCCGAAGGCGGAGATCGAGCAATAGACGAGGCCGGGCTTCTCCACCCGGAACGATTCCCAGCCCAGGCCCAGCCGATCCATCACGCCCGGGCGGTTGTTCTCGACCAGCACGTCGGCCGACAGCACCAGCCGGCGCGCCGCCGCCTTGTGCACCGGATTCTTGAGATCGAGCACCACCGAGCGCTTGTTACGGTTGAGCGAGGCGAAATTCTCGCTGAAGCCGTCGCGGATCGGCGGCCACTGGCGCAGCATGTCGCCCTCGGGCGGCTCGATCTTGATCACCTCGGCGCCCATGTCGGCCAGCAGCAGGCCACAGAACGGCCCGGCAGCGACCTGACAGAATTCGACGACCTTCACGCCTGCAAGCGGTAGCACTTTTGCCCTCTCCTCTCCTCAGCGCCGCGCATCCTGGCGACGCATGCTGCCCGGCCAATCGAGAATCGGTCGATCGGCTGTCAACAATACTGCTCCTTCGACAATCGCCGTCGCAACGATGACACGATCAATCGGATCGCCATGCAGGTCGTCGAGTTCCGAGGCCAGAACAGCGACTTCGGATGACATGGCGACTTCCTTGACTCCGAACGACAAGAGGCGCTGTCGCCATTCACGTACGGTCGGAGGACCTTCGACACGTCCTCTCTTCAGAAGACGACCCGCCTCGTAAAAGGCGATGACCGGAATCGCGAGCTCACGAGCGGCGAGCGCGTCGTCGCAGCTGCGTCTTGCTACCCTTCCGAGCTTTGTCACCTGCTCGGTCATCCACAGGATTGTGTGCGTATCGAGCAGGAGCGTCATCGAATTGTCCGGTGATGTTGCGCCATTCGCGATCCTCGTCGTAGTCCTCGTCGAGTGGACTGACGATGTCGCCAAGAATCCTGAACGTACCCTTGGTCGCCCCCCAAAGAGTCTTGGGCTTCTCGCGCACCGCGACGATCTGCACCTTCGCCTTGCCGCGCTTGGTGACAGTGATCGGTTCTCCGCTTTCAGCAACCTCGTCGATCAAGGCAAGGCACCGCGCCTTGAAGGCGGCGGCGTTGATCTTCCTTTCCATGACGATGTCACTCCAATGTGACCACATAATATGGTCACTTCTTACGGCCGGTCAACGAAGCCTAGGCGGTCGCGGGGCATTGGCATGGCAAGGAACACCGTCATCCCGTGCCGATCGAACGGCCGCGTGCCATGCCGGCGCGCGGCGAGCCGCTCAGGGCCTATCTCGCCATACCCTGTTCCTTGGCAGTCGATCGGGTTAGAAGCCGCGTACTTTTCCGTTGTCCTGAGCGTAGCGAAGGACCTCATCGCCGCGAGCTAGAGCGTGCCTTGAAACTTCCGGCGATGAGATCCTTCGCTACGCTCAGGATGACAGGAGAAACGCGCCTTCGTTCAATAAAGGTCACAGGCCGTCAGGATCAGAATTTTGTTGGGCCTTCGATTAAATTTGACGTCGATCCCTCAACGCCCCGTATCCTGCGGCGTGTAGCGCGGCCATTCGTGGGCGGCGATCTGGTCGAGCGACGGCGTCGGCTGGCCGAGGCGGATCTGGTACATCCAGTAGTTGGTCAGCACGCGCTGCACGAAGTCGCGCGTCTCGTTGAGCGGGATCGAGGCGATGTAGAGCATCGGATCCTGCGAGGCGTTGAGCGAGGCGTCCCAGCGATAGACGTTGCCGATGCCGCCGTTGTAGCTCGCCGTGGTGCGCACCAGGTTGTTGTCGACCTCGCCCAGCAGCACGCCGATATAGGACTGCCCCAGGGCCACGTTGGTCGAGGGCTCCCAGAAGTTCGAGCCGGCGAGCTCGGGCGCGTAGCGCGTGCTCACCTGGTGGGCGGTCGCCGGCATCAGCTGCATCAGGCCGATGGCGCCGACATAGGAGCGCGCCTTCGGATTGTAGGCCGATTCCTGCCGCATGAAGCCCCACACCAGCGCGCGGTCGATCGAGTAGCCGCTGGTCGGCTGCCACGGCGGCATCGGGAACATCGCGCCGTCGTAGCCCTTGATGTTGTGGCGCTGGTCCCAGTTGGCGTTGCCGACGCGCGCCGACAGGCCGGGCATCGATGCCTTCTGCGCCACCGCGAACACCGCCTCGATGAAGCGCGGATCGGCGTCGATCGAGGCGGCGAACAGCTCGCGCTCGGCGGCGGTCGCAGCACCAAGCTGCATCAGCGCCATCGCCCGTCGGCCAGCGCGGTCGTTGACCAGCAGGTCGGCCTTGCGGCGGTCGAGCGCCGGCACGTTCCAGTCGGGCTCGATGCGCATGCCGAGCGTCTTGGCCGCCACCAGGCCGTGGAAGGTCGTGCGATGCAGCGCCGCGCGCTTGAGATAGGGCGCGAATTTCTGCGGGTTGCCGGCCAGCAGGTTGGCGCGCGCCGCCCAGAACGAGCCGGCCGCGAGGGTCCACGACGAGGCCTGGTCGGGCGGCGCATCGGCCACCGCCTCGAAGCGGCGCACGGCCTCGCTCATGTCGCCGCGGGTGAAGCCGGACAGGCCGGCCGTCCAGTTGGCATCGGCCGGCATGCCGAGATCGACCGGCACCTGCACGCCGCGCTGCGGATCGGCCTCGAGCGCGCGCGTGCGGATGCGGCCGCGCCACAGCTCGACCTCCTGCGGGCCCAGCACCTCGGCCGTCGACCTCTGGTCGAGCAGGGCGAAACCCGCATTGAAGCCGCCATTGTCGACCATGTGCTGCAGCCGGCCGCGCAGATCGGCGGCACGGCCGCCGTCCGCACCGTTCACGGTGCGCGCCGCGGCGAAGGTCGGCGAGAGCTGAGGTTGGCTGACGAAGCTCGACGGCGTCAGGTCGGACGCGCCGCCGGGCCGGCGCGCCAGGGCCAGCTTGTAGACCGCCGGCGCATCGGGATGGTCGTTGTATTCCTGCAGCCAGGCCGCGAGCTGATCGTAGGTCGCGGCATAGCCGGTGCCGAGCAGGCGCTGGGCCTGGACGTACCCCATCAGCACCTTGTCCTTCAGGCCGGCGATGTCGGCATCGGCCTGGCCGTACTGCCCGGCGGCCTGCGCCTGGAAGATGCGGCGGTAACGGTCGCGCGTGTCGGCATCGAGCACCGTCGGCAGGTCGGCGACGACGGCGATCTCGTCGAGCTCGATCACCGGCGGCGGCGGCACGAAGACCGGGCGGCGAGGGACGATCGTGGGATGGGCGCGCGGCTGAACCGCCGGCCGGTGGGCGCTCGATGCCGCGGCCGGCTTGGCGGCGGCGGCGGGCTTGGCCGGCGGCTTCGTCGTGGTCTGGGCCCCTGCAAACCCCGTCAGGGCCGAGGCGGCCAGCAACGTCACTGCTCCCAGCAGGACGACCGGAACGATGGGCTTCATGCTGCACCGTAGTGCGACTTGGCGTCGAACGACAAGCATTCCGTGACCCCGAAATCGGGCTACTATGACTCAACGGAGGACCCCATGACCCTGCATATCGAGCGGGCCGCAGCGGTGCGGCGGCTGGTCGACGAGACACGGCGGATCGAGGCGGAGGGCGTGAGCTACGCCCTCCTCGACAGGATCGGCGGCCTGCTGGCTGCCCTGGCATCGCGTGCCGAGCTGTTCCCGCAAGCCGAGTTCCCGCTCGGACCCGACGGCGGCATCTACCGGCTGAGCGAGGATCCCGACCATCGCTTCGCGCTCTATGCCTCGGCCGGCGGCGCCGGCAAGAAGGTGCCGCCGCACAACCACACGACCTGGGCGATCATCGCCGGCGTGCACGGCGCCGAGCGCAACGTGGTCTACGAGCGCCTCGACAACGGCGCGCAGGAGGGCGTGGTCAAGCTGCGCGAGGCGCCCGCCAAGGAGAAGACCCTCAGACGCGGCGACGTGATCTCCTACCTGCCCGACGACTTCCATCACATCGAGACGCCGGCCGGTTCGGGCGATGCGCTGCACCTCCATTTCTATGGTCTCAGCCTCGAGCACCTGCCCGACCGCGTCTCGGTCGACATGGCGAGCGGCACGGCCAAGCGCTTCATGGCCAGGGCCAGGATCCTGACGCCGCTCGTGTCGGTGCAGGACGTCAAGGCGACGCTGAAGTCCGGTGAGGTCTTCGCCTTCTTCGACGTGCGCGAGGAGGGCCAGTTCTCGCGCGAGGGCCACCCGCTGTTCGCCACGCCGCTGCCGCTGTCGCGGCTCGAGCCGCGGGCGCTCGCCCTGCTACCCGACCCCAACACGCGCATCGTGCTGATGGACGGCGGTGAGGCGAGCGGCGACCCGCAATGGGCCGGCCGCGCCAACCGCGCCGCCGCGCGGCTGTCGCAGATGGGCTACACCGACATCGCGGTGATGAAGGGCGGCCTCGCGGCGTGGCGCAACGCCGGCTACGAGGTCTTCACCGGCGTCAACGTGCCCAGCAAGGCGTTCGGCGAGGTGGTCGAGCACGAGAACGACACGCCGCGCATCGACGCTGCCGACCTGCAGAAACTGGTCGACGCCAAGACCGACCTGGTGATCCTCGATTCGCGGCCGATGCCGGAGTTCAACACCATGTCGATCCCGGGCGGCATCGACTGCCCCGGCGCCGAGCTGGTCTATCGCGTCAAGGATCTGGCGCCCGACCCAAAGACCCTGGTG
This sequence comes from Reyranella sp., assembly GCF_044224635.1. Lineage (GTDB taxonomy): Bacteria > Pseudomonadota > Alphaproteobacteria > Reyranellales > Reyranellaceae > Reyranella. The sequence continues at coordinate 62,515 of NZ_JBGAKA010000043.1, forward strand.
GTGGTCAATTGCGCCGGCCGCACGCGCTCGATCATCGGCGCCCAGTCGCTGATCAATGCCGGCCTGCCCAACAAGGTGATCGCGCTGAAGAACGGCACCATGGGCTGGCATCTCGCCGGCCTGCAGGTGGCGCGCGGCGAGACGAGGAGCTTCGGCCCGCAGGGGCCGGAGGCGGCGAAGTTCGCCCTGGGCGCCGCCGCCGCGCTCGCCGGGCGGATGAAGATCAGGAAGATCGACCGGGCCGGGCTGGCGGCGCTGGAGGCGCGCGGCGGGCCGCTGCACCGCCTCGACGTGCGCGATCCGGCGGAATACGCCCAAGGCCATCTGAAAGGTTTCCGCCACGCCGCCGGCGGCCAGCTCGTGCAGGCGACCGACCAGTATGTCGGCGCGCGCAACGCCACCATCGTGCTGCACGACAATGACGGCGTGCGCGCGACCCTGACGGCGCACTGGCTGCTGCAGATGGGCTGGGCCGAGACCTACGTCCTCGAGCACGAGCCGGCGGCCGGCGAGCTCACCACCGAGGCCGAGCCGCGCTTCCCGGCGGGTTTCGCGCTGCCCAAGCCCGACGCCGTCGCGGCCGCGGCGCTCAGCGGCGCGCTGGCCACGACGCTGGTGGTCGACCTCGACACCAGCCTGCGCTACCGCGACGGCCACGTGCCGGGCGCCTGGTTCGCCGTGCGCGCCAACCTCGCGGCGACCGTCCCGGCCATGCTGGCCAAGCAGCCGGGCGTGACCCGGATCGTGCTGATCTCGCCCGACGGCGAGTTCGCCGCCTTCGCCGCGTCGGAAGTGGAGGCGGTCGCCGGCAGCCTGCCGGTGGCGGTCCTCGGCGGCGGCATGAAGGCGTGGCGCGATGCCAAGCTGCCGGTCGAGACCGGCCATGTCAGGATGGCCGACCCGCCGACCGACGTCTGGTACCGGCCTTACGACAACAAGGAGAACGTCGAGGCCGCCATGCGCGAGTATCTCGAGTGGGAGGTCGACCTCGTCCCGCAGGTCAAGCGCGACGGCGATGCGACCTTCACGGTGCTGAAGGGATAGGGTCTTCATTCTCCTCCCCAGCTCCGCTGGCTAGTTTCAGCACAGATGTTGCGCCGCACGAAGACGGGGGGAGGTTGGGAGTGTGTGTTGAGGAGCACGCTTCTCCTATAATTTTGGAATCCAATACAACTGTCGAGAGCAACAATAGAATCCTCGAATCGCCTGGCGAATCACTTCGAAGCCCCCTGTTGCAGCGAGCAGAGCCAATGTGATCTCTGACGATCCTCTTCAACCCAAAGAGGATCACCATGATCGGCGAGATCGGTTATTTCGGCGACGCCCGGCTGGCCCGCAATGGCGCCCTGCTGCTCGAGCGCATGCACCAACGACAGACTGTCTGTATACGCAAGCTCACCGAGGGTCGGGCCGAACAGGTCAGGTTCCTGCGCTTTCTGTCGAACAAGGAGGTCACAGTGGAGGAAATGATCTCGCATCGCGCCCTCCTGGCCGGCGTCGCTGCGGTCGACCGCCACGTGCTGGCAATCCAGGACACCAGCGAGGTCAACTACCAGGCACAACGCCGCCGCAAGCACTCGCTCGGCACGGTCGGCAATGGCACCGACGTCGGGCTGTTCATCCATCCGGTGCTCGCTGTCGACGCCGACAACGGCGAATGCCTGGGCCTGGTCGACGCACAGATCTGGCGCCGCACCACCGGCAAGGCCGCCAACTACAAAGAACTGCCGATCGAGTGCAAGGAGTCCAATCGATGGCTCAAGGGAGCCGACCGCGCCAAGGCCGTCCTGGCCGACGCCGCCCTGATCACCGTCGTCGATGACCGCGAGGCCGACATCTACGAGAAATGGGATCGCCTGCCCGACCAACACACCCACCTGCTGACCCGCGCCTGTCGCAATCGTAGCCTGGGCGACGGCCGCAAATTGTTCGAAACCTTGGCCAGCTTCGACGAGGTCCACCGCTTCGAGCTCGATCTGACCGCCCGACCAGGCAAGAAGCGCATCGCCCGAAAGGCCACGATCGCCGTCCGCTTCGGACCGCTCACCATTCGACGCCCTAAATCGTGCTCCGATCGCCAAGCCTCGCCCGAGATCGACCTGTTCGCCATCGAAGCCCGCGAGATCGACCCGCCGCCCGGCCAGACACCCATCATCTGGCGCCTCTTGACCACCCATCGCCTCGACAGCCTCGAAAAGGCCGTCACCGTGATCGGCTGGTACCGCAGGCGGTGGGACATCGAGCAGCTCTTTCGAACCCTCAAGCAACAGGGCCTGCGCCTCGAACAGAGCGTCCTCGAGGACGGCAACGCTCTCGAAAAGCTCGCCGCCATCGCTCTCATCACCGCTGCCATCACCATGCAGCTCGTCGCCGCTCGCTCCGCCGCCCAACAAGCCGCCCCGGCTAGCCGCGTCTTCTCATCTCAGCAGCTCATCGTCATCGCCGCCTTGCTCAGCACCAGACAAGGGCGCACCGCAAAACAGCGAAATCCCTTTCCTCCCAACAGTCTCGCTGCCGCTGCCTGGATCATCGCTCGACTCGGCGGATGGACCGGATACCAAAGTGACAAATCAAATGGCCCCATCACTATGCGCGACGGACTCGAACGCTTCTACGCTATCGCTGATGGTTACCATCTCGCAGCGCAACATCTGTGCTCAAGTTAGGCTCCGCTGGGGAGGTGTCCGCGTCCAAGGCGTTTGGCCGCTCTGCGGCCAAAAGCCGATGCGGACGGAGGGGTCATGAACAGCGGGACTGGGGCCCATGACCCCTCCGCCCCGTATGACGGGGCACCTCCCCAGCGAAGCTGGGGAGGAATATGAAGGGCGGAGTTGTCGTGCCGCGCAGCGAATTCAGCGGCCCCACGTTGACCCGCTAATTACCTGCCACATAAAGGGAATCGGTTTCTTGACAGGGCAATCCCCACCCCCTAGAGAGCCGCCGCGAAGCGCTGGCGGGGCACCTGATCCCGACGGTGATCGGCGGCGGGTCGAGGACATCGACCGGCGGCTGAAGGCGGCGCGGGGAACGGTCGAAAAGCCGCGGCAGAGCAGCGGAATGTCGCACCGGCAGACTGGCGTTGCCTATCGTGTGCTGGTCGATATGATCGCGGGCCTTTTGGTCGGGGGCTTTCTCGGCTATTGGCTCGACCGCTGGCTGGGTTGGACGCCGTATGCGCTGGTGACGGGTCTCGTGTTGGGCTTCGTCGCCGGTGTCAATAATGCCTGGCGCGCCATTCGGCAGTACTCGAAGGAGGCGGCCGGGGGCGACGACGGGGGCCCGCGACTGCCCTGAGGCGGCGTGTAGGCGTAGATGGAAGTGGGGATCTAAATGCATAGCCCTATGGAGCAGTTCGAGATCAAGAAACTGCTTCACTTGAACCTCTTCGGCATCGACGCCTCCTTCACGAATTCAGCGACCTGGATGATCATCGCCGTGATCCTGGCGACCGTGGGCTACGAGTTCATCGCCGGCATGGTGCGCGACAATGTCGGCGACGGCGGCAAGAAGTACTTCCCGTTCATCCTGACGCTCTTCATCTTCATCCTGTTCTGCAACGTGCTGGGCATGGTGCCCTACTCGTTCACGCCGACCAGCCATATCGTCGTCACCTTCGCCATGGCGGCGTTCGTGTTCGTCGGCGTGACCATCATCGGCTTCGCCCGGCACGGCACGCATTTCCTGTCGCTCTTCGTGCCCAAGGGCGTGCCGTTCGTGCTGCTGCTGCTGCTGGTGCCGATCGAGATCATCTCCTACTTCATCCGCCCCTTCAGCCTGTCGATCCGGCTGTTCGCCAACATGCTGGCGGGCCACACCATGCTGAAGGTGTTCGGCGGCTTCGTCGTCATGCTCGGCATCATCGGCGGCTGGGCTCCGCTCGCCTTCATCGTCGTGTTCACCGGCCTGGAGCTGCTCATCGCGTTCCTGCAGGCCTATGTGTTCGCCATCCTGACCTGTCTCTATCTCAACGACGCAGTTCATCTCCATCACTGACCGCAACCGCCTGAACTGACATCACTGACTGAAAGGAACATTCAAATGGACGCTTCTGCAGCCAAGCTCATCGGCGCCGGCCTCGCCACCATCGCTCTCGCCGGCGTCGGCGTCGGCATCGGCAACATCTTCGGCAGCTTCGTGTCGGGCGCGCTGCGCAACCCGGAAGCCGCTCCCCGCGTGTTCGGCAATGTGCTGCTGGGCTTCGCGCTCACCGAGGCCGTCGCGCTGTTCGCGCTGGTCATCGCCTTCATGATCCTGTTCGTGTTCTGATCCAGAAGGGTCGGAACCAGCGATCATGCGTACACCTGTCTACAGCGCGCTGGCGGGCGGGCTCGTCACCTTCGCCGTGGGCGGTACCGCCGCCGCGGGTCAGGGCGGCATGCCGCAGCTCGACTACCATCTCTTCGCGCCGCAGCTCGTGTGGCTGGCGATCGCTTTCGTCACCCTGTACCTGGTGATGTCGCGGCTGGCCGTGCCGGCGATCTCCGACACGCTGGAGCGCCGGCAGGCCAAGATCCAGGGCGACCTCGACGCGGCCGAGAAGGCCAACGAGGACACCCGCGCCCTGGTGGCCGCCTACCAGAAGCGCCTGGCCGATTCGCGTGAGGACGCCCGCCGTCTGATGCGCGAGCAGGGCGAGACCGACAGCACGGCAGCCAGCGCGCGCCTGCACGAGCTCAGCGATCGCCTGGCCCGTCAGATCGACGAGGCCGAGAGGCGCATCGCCAGGCAGCGCGACGACGTCATGGCCGGGCTGGAGCATATGGCCCGCGACATCGGCCAGGACGTCTACGGCAAGCTCGCCGGCCAGGCGGCCGACGCCAACGCGCTGGCCGGCAAGGTCGCGAGCGCGATGAAGGGAGCCAACCGATGATCGGTACCGCCTGGGCGGCCGACGCCGATGCCGGCCATGGCGGCCTGTTCTCCGATCCCGCTTTTTGGGTCGCGGTCGCCTTCGTCATCTTCTTCGCCCTGGCCGGCAAGGTTCTGTGGGCGCGCATCTCCGACATGCTCGACAAGCGCGCCGCGGCGATCTCCAAGGCGCTGGCCGACGCCGAGCGGTTGCGCAACGAGGCGCTGAAGGCCAAGGCCGATGCCGAGCGCACGCTGACCCAGGCCGCCAGCGAAAGCGCCGCCATCCTGCAGCAGGCCAAGGAAGAGGCTGGGCGCATGCAGGCCCGCGCCGCCGCCAGCCTCGAGAGCGCGGTCGCGCTGCGCGAGCAGCAGGCGCTCGACCGCATCGCCCAGTCGGAAGCGGCCGCCACCAAGGAAGTGCGCGACACCGCCGTCGACGTGGCCCTGTCTGCGACGCGTGCCCTGCTGCGCGAGCAGGTCGGCTCGCCGAGCACGACCAAGCAGGTCGACGACGCCATCGCCGAGCTGCCGCGCCGCCTGCACTGATTCTTCAAGAGATCGTTATCGCCCGCACACAAGAACCGCGGGCTACCTGCCACCCCCGCCGCAAGGCGGGGGTTTTTCTTTTCTCTTCTCCTCCCGGCTTCGCCGGGGAGGAACTTGGGGCGACCTCGTCTCCCCTCCCTAAGCGTAGCTTGAGGAGGTGTCGTGTCATACGCGACGGAGGGGTCATGAGCAGCGAGACTGAGGCCTCTGACCCCTCCGTCCGCGTCGGCATTTTGGCCGCGCAGCGGCCAAAAGCCTTTAGACGCGGACACCTCCCCAGCGAAGCTGGGGAGGGGCATGAAAAAGCGCGACGCTTGTTCCTCCCCAGCGAAGCTGGCGAGGACGATCAGAAGAACACCATGCTCCTGACCTCGATGCTCTCGCGCGGCGGGGCGCCCTTGGCGAGCGGGTTTTCGAACGAGGTGTGGAAGGAGAGCCGGGCGCGGCCGTCGTTGGCGCTGTCGTGGATGCGGATCAGCAGCGCCTCGTCGGGCTGCATGTCGGAGAAGTAGTAGCAGCGATGGCCCGGCTTGTACTCGACCGACGAGGTCTCGCCGCGCAGATGGGCGTAGACCAAGTCGCTCGCGATCAGGTCGTCATTGGAGAAGGTGCGGGCGTCGCACAGCGCCAGCGGCGAGTCCCGCACCGGGCCGCGGATCGGGCGCCATACATTGACGATGCCGAAGCGGCCTTCGAGCAGCGCCGGCGCATCGGCGCCGAGATGGTCGCGCACGCGGCGCGGCGCCGAGTTGACGGTATGGTCGTTGTGCACCCGGCGCGCCGGCTCGCGCGCACCCGTGCGCCCGGCATTGCGCACCGTGTGGTCGAACACGACGACGCGGCTCGCCCCCAAGCCAACTGCCCGGAGCCCTCAGGCGGAGAGCGGCGTCGCTCATCGCGTCGCCGGCTTGCCGGACGGCCGGTAGATCTGGTCGAACACCGCACCATCGGCGAAATGCTCGACCTGCGCCTTGGTCCAACCGCCGAACACCTGATCGATGGTCACCAGCCGGATCTTGGGGAAGCGCGCCAGGTCGGCAGGATCGGCCGCCTCGGGCTTGGACGGGCGATAGAAGTTGCGGGCGATGATCGCCTGCGCCGCCGGGCTGTAGAGGAAGTCGAGATAGGCTTCGGCGACCTTGCGCGTGCCGCGCTTGTCGACCACGGCATCGACCAGGGAGACCGGCGGCTCGGCCAGGATCGAGAAGGACGGCACGACGATCTCGAGCTTGTCGGCGCCGAGCTCCTGCAGGATCAGGAAGGCCTCGTTCTCCCACGAGATGAACACGTCGCCGACGGCGCGCTGGGCGAAGGTCGTGGTCGAGCCGCGTGCGCCCGAATCGAGCACCGGCACGTTGCGGTAGATCGCCTCGACGAACTTGCGGGCGGCGGCCTGGTCGCCCTTGCTGCGATCGAGCTCCCAGGCCCACGCCGCGAGATAGTTCCAGCGCGCCCCGCCGGAGGTCTTGGGATTGGGCGTCACGACCGACACGCCATCCTTGGCGAGATCGCTCCACTCCTTGATGCCCTTGGGATTGCCCTTGCGCACCACGAACACGATGGTCGAGGTGTAGGGCGAAGAATTGTTGGGCAGGCGTGATTGCCAGTTGGCCGGCAGGCGCTTGGATTCGCGGGCGATGGCGTCGATGTCTCCGGCCAGCGCCAGGGTGACGACGTCGGCCGGCAGGCCATCGATCACCGAGCGCGCCTGCTTGCCCGAGCCGCCGTGCGAGGTACGCACGGTGACCTTCGGGCCGGCTGCGGACGCTACGAACGAACTAAAGCGAAGACTTGCGGCTCAGCCGAGCCGGCTCATGCGGCATCTGCCGCATCTCCCCAGCTTCGCTGGGGAGGTGTCCGCGTCTAAAGGCTTTTGGCCGCTGCGCGGCCAAAATGCCGACGCGGACGGAGGGGTCATGAGCCACAATCGGGCTGCCCATGACCCCTCCGTCGCCGTAAGACGGCGACACCTCCCCAGCGAAGCTGGGGAGGAGAAGCGAAAGTCAGCGCCTATAGGCGCGCCACTCC
>NZ_JBGAKA010000044.1:0-66762 GCF_044224635.1 Reyranella sp.
GCCGGTGAATTCCGGCGGGCGCGACGGGACCTTTTTTGCCTCATCGATTCTACCGGGTTGCCGCCATGTCCCTGCTCGACGCCAAGCCGATCTACAAGCCGTTCCACTATCCCTGGGCGTACGACGCCTGGCTGACCCAGCAGCGCATCCACTGGCTGCCCGAAGAGGTACCGCTGGCTGACGACGTCAAGGATTGGCGCAACAAGCTCACCGACAGCGAGCGTCACCTGCTGACCCAGATCTTCCGCTTCTTCACCCAGGCCGATGTCGAGGTGAACAACTGCTACATGCGGCACTACTCGCGCATCTTCAAGCCGACCGAGGTGCAGATGATGCTGGCCGCCTTCTCGGCCATGGAGACCGTGCACGTCGCCGCCTACAGCCATCTGCTCGACACGATCGGCATGCCGGAGACCGAGTACTCGGCCTTCCTCCACGTCAAGGAGATGAAGGACAAGTATGACTACATGCAGGGCTTCAACGTCGACTCGAAGGCCGATATCGCCAAGACCCTGGCGGTGTTCGGCGCCTTCACCGAGGGCCTGCAGCTGTTCGCCTCGTTCGCCATGCTGATGAACTTCCCGCGCTTCAACAAGATGAAGGGCATGGGCCAGATCGTGTCGTGGTCGGTGCGCGACGAGACCCTGCACTGCAATTCGATCATCCGCCTGTTCCGTACCTTCGTGCAGGAGAACCCGGAGATCTGGACCGAGGCGCTGCAGCGCGAGATCTACGTCGCCTGCTCGACCATCGTCGATCACGAGGACGCCTTCATCGACCTGGCCTTCGAGCTCGGCGGCATCGAGGGCATGACCGCCGTCGACGTGAAGCGCTACATCCGCTTCATCGCCGACCGCCGGCTCACCCAGATCAGCCTGCAGCCGATCTACCGCAGCGACGCCAAGAACCCGCTGCCGTGGATGGACCAGATGCTGAATGCCATCGAGCACACCAATTTCTTCGAGAACCGCGCGACCGAGTATTCCAAGGCGTCGACGCGCGGGACCTGGGACGAGGCGTTCAGTTAGCGAGGTCCCAGTTCTGGCCGCCGTAGTGGAGGCGGAGAATCACCACTTCGTCCTCTGATATGGCAAATGCGATCGCGACCCGGCGCTCGAATCCGATGACACGCAAGCCTGGGCGCAGGTCGTCGCGTCGCTGACCTCGCTCGCCAGCGAATTCAAACCCGAGGCAATAGTTCTCGAGCCGCGCAATGTAGCTTCGAGCAACATCGGCGCCGGCGCGTTCGGTGATCCAATCGCCGATGTTGAGCAGATCGCTGTGCGCCTGGGGCGTGAATGTGACAGTTCGCCGAATCAACGACGTGCCTTGCGTCGTCCTTCGTAACGAGCACGGGCGTCGGCGAAGACCGCCTTGGCCGGAACCCGGCTCGACGGGTCAGCCATGGTCGCATCATAGGTAGGCACGACCTCCTCGCGCAGCCACCGTTCGAATGCGGCATCGCGTTCTTGCAGGGCACGAAGACCGGCCCTGATCACCTCCGAAGCAGACGCATAAGCGCCAGATGACACCTTTGCATCGATGTACCGGGTCTGCTCGGTCGGAAGGCTGAACGTCCGTTTGGATATCTTGGCCATGGGAACCCTTCGCGCGGTATGAAAGCTTCATACCACTGACCAGCAACCGCGACCACAGTCGCCAGACATGATGCCCAGCACATGGCTTCCGCTGCCTCTGCCGCCGGAATTGCCGTGCCAAGCCTCACCGAAGTCCCGCCTTGCGAAGGCCGCTGACGAACTGGTCCATCAACGCTTCGGTCTGATAGGGCACGTTGGCGCGCACCCATGCGGTCGTAAGGCCTGGCTGCTCCTCGAGGACCGTGGCGAGGTATGCCCGCGCCTCGGCGAGGCGGCCGGCCTGCGCCATGGCGGCGCAGTGCAGCCTCTGGGCGCCCTGGAAGCCCGGGCGAAGGCGCAGCGCCTCGGCGGTGTGGCGCACGGCTTCTTCATAGTGGCCCGCGGTGAAGTGAGCGACCGCGATGGCGCCGAGGAACAAGGCCATCTCGGGATCGAGCGGGCTGAGGCGTATCGCTTCGCCGCCGTGGTCGACGGCCGCTTGAAACCGTCCGGCAAAGGCATAGCCGCGGCTAAGATGCGAATGAGCGGCGGCAGAACTGGGATTGAGCAAAACGGCCCGGCCGAAAGCGGCAATCGACTCTTCGGTTCGCCGCTCCATCATCGCCGCGTAGCCGAGCGCGATATGGCCCCACGGATCGCAATCGTCGAGCGCGATCGCCCGGATGGCGTGGCCGCGGCCGGACGCCATGCCGTCTTCGCCGGCGATCCAGCCCATGTGCACGGCGAACACGCGGCAGAAGCCCAGCCGCCCATGTGCGGGGGCGTAGTCGGGATACGAGTCGACGGCATGCTGCAGCGGCTTGATGGCCGCGTCGCAGTCGGTCCTCGTCAGGCGCCAGAAATGGGTCTGCGCCCGCGCCACCAGATCCCAGGCATCGAGATGGCCCGGTGAGCGCGACAGGGCGCGTATGCCCTCGGCGGCCAGCAGCCGCGGCTCGATGGCCCCGGCGACGTTGCGCGTGATCTCGTCCTGGATCGTGAACATATCGCCCAGCTCGCGGTCGTAGCGCTCGGCCCAGTGATGCCCGCCGCTCGCGGCGTCGACCAGTTGCGCCGTGATGCGCAGCCGCGCGCCGGCCCGGCGAACGCTGCCTTCCAGGACGTAGCGCACGCCCAGCTCGCGCGACACTTGCTTCACGTCGACCGCGCGGTTCTTGTAGACGAACGCCGAATTGCGCGCGATCACGAACAGCCAGCGGATGCGCGCCAGGCCGGTGACCAGGTCCTCGGTGATGCCGTCGGCGAAATAGCCCTCGCCGGGCTCGCCGCCCTGGTCGACGAACGGCAGCACGGCGATCGACGGGCGATCGGGCAGAGGGAGCGGGTCGGGACTTTCCTGGCGCACCTCGGCAACGAAGCGCAGGCCCTTGCGGGGAAACGTCCTGATCAGGAGCTGGTGCTCACCGGTGTCGCCGATCGCCCGGCGGGCTGCGTTGATGCGATTGAACAGCGCCGACTCCGAGACCATGCGGCCGTGCCAGATGGCGCCCAGCAGGTCATCCTTGCTGACCACACGATCGCGATGGCGGATGAGATGGGCGATCAGGTCGAGGACCTGCGGCTCCACGGCGATCAGCGCCGACCCTCGGCGCAGCTCGCGTCGGTCCATGTCGAGGACGCAGTTCGCGAAAACGTACCGCAATGCTCTTCCAGCCACGGGAACGAAGCAGGGAACGCTACCATGTCTCTCCTTGAGGAAAAATGGAGGGGATCGTGAGGCGGACCTCAAGCGGCCGAGGTCCGCCTGTGCAAGCCTCTCGATCAGCCCTGACCCGAAGGACGAACGATGAGCACGAAACGCTGGCCCTCGTTTCTTCTCGCGCTGATGGTCGCCTTTTCGGCAACCCCATCGATGGCGCAGCAAGCACCGCCGCTGTCGGTCAGGCCCGTGATCGACAAGAAGCTCAAGGAGCTGCCGCCGGGGCCGCTGTTCTGGCGTATCGAGACCTTCGGCACGTTGCCGCAAGCCCAGGCCGCCGCGGGCCCCACCGCGCTCGCGGCCGAGATTTCCGGCAAGGTCTGGCTGTTCACGCTCGGGGTCGCGGGCGGTGCCACGCCGGGCGCCACCAAGGTTGCCGAGGTCGGCCCGGTGCCGCCGATCAAGGCGGCCGAATATCTGATCCGTATCAATCACGCGAGCGGTCCGCCGGGCGCGCGCACGCCACCGCACACCCATCCCGGGTCGGAAGCGTTCTATGTGCTGAGGGGCCGTCTGGGTCAGAAGACGCCGCACGGCGTCATGCACGCGGAGGCGGGCACGGCCATGAACGGCCACGGCGCCGACATGCCGATGGAGGTCTTCAGCGCCGGGACGACCGACCTTGACCAGCTCGTCATGTTCGTCGTCGACGCCAGCCGCCCGTTCTCGTCGCCCGCCAAGCTGGAATAGGGCGCCGGCCAAGAAATCGATCGATTACGCTGGAACGCTCGAGGTCCGGAAGACGAGACTCTGCGCCGGTCAGGCCGAGGCCCGGGCCGCCTTCGCGGCCTCGAAGGCGGCGAGGCGGTCGGTGAACTTGCCCTTGGCCGGCCCGGCAGCGGCGGCGATCGGCGGCGCGGGCAGGATCTCGTAGAAGTGGCAGGCGACGCGATGGCCGGTGCCGGGGCCGGTGTCGGCCTCGCGCAGCATCGGCTCCTCCTCGCGGCAGCGTGGCTGGGCGAACGGGCAGCGCGTGTGGAAGCGGCAACCCGGCGGTGGCGCCAGCGGGCTCGGCACGTCGCCGGCGAGCAGCATGCGCTTGCGGCGGATCGAGGGATCGGGCCGCGGGATCGCCGACAGCAGGGCCTGGGTGTAGGGATGCAGCGGGCGCTCGTAGAGATCGCGCTTGGTGGCGATCTCGACCAGCTTGCCGAGATACATCACCGCCACGCGATCGCTGATGTGCTTCACCACCGCGAGGTCGTGGGCGATGAACAGGTAGGACAGGCCGAACTGGCGCTGCAGGTTCTGCAGCAGGTTGACGATCTGCGCCTGGATCGAGACGTCGAGCGCGGAGACCGGCTCGTCGCACACGATCAGGTCGGGATTGACCGCGAGCGCCCGGGCGATGCCGATGCGCTGGCGCTGGCCGCCGGAGAACTGGTGCGGATAGCGCCGCGCATGCTCGGGCAGCAGCCCGACCACGGCCAGCAGCTCGCGCACGCGGCTCTCGCGCTCGGCCTCGCTGCCGATGCCGTGCACCGCCATCGGCTCGAGCAGGATCTCGCCCACCGTCATGCGCGGATTGAGCGAGGCGTAGGGGTCCTGGAAGATGATCTGCATGTGCCGGCGCAGGCGGCGCAGCGACTGCTTGTCGAGGCCGGCGATCTCCTCGCCCTTGAAGCGCACCGAGCCGGCAGTCGGGTCCATCAGGCGCAGGATCAGGCGGCCGGTCGTCGACTTGCCGCAGCCCGACTCGCCCACCAGCGCCAGCGTCTCGCCGCGCGCGATCTCGAAGGTCACGCCCTCGACGGCGCGCACCAGGCCGATGACCTTGCGCCGGATCAGCCCGCGGCTGACCGGGAAGTGCTTCACCAGATCCTGTACCTCAAGAACTGGGACCTGCAGGACCGGAGCGGTGGCGTTCATGCGACAGGGGCTTTCCAGCAGGCGACGTGATGGGCGTCGCCGATCTCGCGCAACGGCGGCGGCTGCTCGTGACAACGCCGGTCGGCGAACGGGCAGCGCGGCGCGAAGCGGCAGCCCTTCGGCTGATTGTTGGGCGAGGGCACCGTGCCTTCGATGGTGGCCAGGCGCTCGCGATCGACGTCGAGTCGCGGGATCGAGCCCAAGAGGCCGATCGTGTAGGGATGCTGCGGATCGGCGAACAGCGCGCCGACCGGCGCCTGCTCGACGATCTTGCCGGCGTACATCACCAGCACGTCGTCGGCGACCTCGGCGATGACGCCGAGATCGTGGGTGATGATCAGGATCGCCATGCCGAGCCGCTGCTGCAGATCCTGCAGGAGATCGAGGATCTGCGCCTGAATGGTGACGTCGAGGGCGGTGGTCGGTTCGTCGGCAATCAGCAGGGTGGGCTCGCAGCTGAGCGCCATGGCGATCATGACGCGCTGGCGCATGCCGCCCGACAGGCGGTGCGGGTAGTCGTCGATGCGCTGGGCGGCCGACGGGATGCGCACCAGCTCGAGCATCTCGATCGCGCGCTTCTTGGCCGCGTGCGGCGACAGGGTGGTGTGGGCGAGGATCGCCTCGACGATCTGCTGGCCGATCGTGTGGACCGGATTGAGCGAGGTCATCGGTTCCTGGAAGATCATCGACATCTTGCCGCCGCGCAGGCGGCGGCGCTCGTCGGCCGAGAGGCCGAGCACGTCGCGGCCGTCGAACATCACGGCCTCGGCCGCGACCTCGCCGGGCGGGCTCGCCACCAGTCCCATGACCGAGAGCGAGGTCACGCTCTTGCCGCAGCCGGATTCACCGACCAGGCCCACCGTCTTGCCGCGGCCGACGGCGAAATCGATGCCGTCGACGGCGCGAAACAACCCGCGGTCGGTGTTGAAGTGGGTCTTGAGGCCGCGGACCTCGAGCAGCTTGCCCATCAGAAGGAGTAGTCCAGGCCCTTGTAGAAGGTGTTCTGGTAGAGCATGTGCGGGCGCACGCCCTTCAGCTTCTTCAGGCTGGTCGTGTACATGGCGACGTTCATGACCGGCATCCAGAGATGCTCCTCGGTGACGCGCTGCTGGGCGAGCGCGTAGTACTTGGCGCGATCGGCGTCGCTCAGGGAGGCCTTGCCCTTGCGCAGCAGCTCATCGGTCAGCGGGTCGTTCCAGTTCATCCGGTTGGGTGCCGGGATGTTCTTGGAATCGAAGTAGAAGTTCAGCAGGTCGCCGGCCGACATGTAGGGGAAGGTCACGGTCCACAGCTCGTAGTCCTGCTTGCCCATCTCCGCCGGGGCGATCGTCGAATCGAAGCCGACGATCTTCCAGTCGACGCCGATCTTGCGCATGTAACCCTGGATCGCCTCCGACACGCGCGGGAAGTAGGCGACCTGGGTGAACAGCACGCGCGGCGCCAGCTTGACGCCGTCCTTCTCGCGAATGCCGTCGCTGCCGACCTTCCAGCCGGCCTCGTCGAGCAGCTTCCTGGCGCGCTCGGCGTCTTCCTTGATGATGCTTTTGGTGCTGTCGGCGAAATCGAGCGCCTTGGGGTCGATGTAGGTGTAGGCCGGATCGGCATTGCCCAGCATGATGCCCTTGGCGATCTCGGCGCGGTTGATGGCGATATTCATCGCCTCGCGCACGCGCTTGTCGGAGACCATCGGGCGATTGGCCTTGTAGCCGTAATACATCAGCTGGAAGTTGGGCTTGGCTTCCTGGACGTTGAGGGCGGGCGACGCCTTGACCTGCTGGATGAACTGGAGCGGGATCTGGTGGGTGACGTCGAACTGCCCGCCCATCATCGCGGCGACGCGGCTCGAATCCTCCGGCACGATCTTGATGCTGAGCCTCTCGAACTTCACCGGGCCCTTGTTCTGGTACATCGACGGTCCCCATTTGTAGGCGTCGTGCCGCTTGAGCACGATCTCGGTGCGCGGCTGCCATGACTCGAAGCACCATGGGCCGGTGCCGTCGATCGCCTTGACGCCGTAGTCCTTGCCCAGCGACTCGACGCTTTCCTTGTTGTGGATCGCCGTGGTGAACATGGTGAGATTCAGCAGCAGGTCGGAGAACGGCTCCTTCAGCTCGTACTCGACCGTGTAGGGATCGGTCGCGCGGATGTCCTTGAGGTTGCCGGCGCGCCAGGCGAGCGGCGCCTTGAGCTCGGGGCTGACCAGGCGCTTGAAGGAGTAGACGACGTCGTCGGCGGTGAACTTCTTGCCGCTGCAGAAGGTGACGTCGTCGCGCAGCTTGAAGGTGTAGAGCTTGCCATCGGGGCTGACCGTCCAGGACCTGGCGAGATAGGGGATCGGCGTCTTGCCGTCCCAGTCCATCGCCACCAGCGTATCCTGGAACATGTTGACGATGTCGGAGGTCGGCGACCAGGTGGTGCGTTGCCCGTCATAGTGCGGCGCGTCGAGCGACTTCATCATCTTCAGGGTCTGCGCCTCGGTGATCGAGGCCGCTCCCGCCACGCCAAGCAACGCGGCCACGCCCATCAAGAATTTACGCATCGTCGTTTCCTCACCTTTGTTGTTTTCCTCCCCAGCTTTGCTGCTCATCCTCCTCCCCAGCTTCGCTGGGGAGGTGTCGGCGTAATCGCCGACGGAGGGGTCATGAGCCTCAGTCCCGTTGCTCATGACCCCTCCGTCGCGTATGACGCGACACCTCCCCAGCTTCGCTGGGGAGGGGGATGAGCAGCGAAGCGTGGGGAGGAGAAAAGAACTCACAAAGACGCGTCCAGCCCCTTGTAGAAAGTGTTCTGGTAGATCATGTGCGGCCGGGCGCCCTTGACCTTCTTGTTGACGACCTCGTCCATGTTGATGTTGAGCACCGGCATCCACAGGTGCTCCTGCATCACCTTCTGCTGGACCAGCGCGTAGTACTTGGCACGGTCGGCCTCGGTCAGCGCGGCGCGGCCGAGCCTCAGCCATTCGTCGGTCTCGGCGTCCTTGTAGTTCATGCGGTTGGGCGTCGGGATGTTCCTGGAATCGAAGTAGATGTTCATCAGGTCACCAGCCGAGAGGTAGGGCACGGTGACCGACCAGATCTCGTAATCCTGCTCGGCCATCTTGGCCGCCGCGATGGTCGAGTCCCAAGGCTGGACCATCCACTGCACGCCGATCCTGCGCATGTAGCCCAGGATCGCCTCGCCCACCCGGGCCGAGTTGGCGTTGGCGGTGTAGTAGACCTTGGGGGCGAGCTTGACGCCGTCCTTCTCGCGGATGCCGTCGGCGCCCGGCTTCCAGCCGGCCTCGTCGAGCAGCTTCCTGGCGCGCTCGATGTCCTCCTTGATGATGCCCATCGTCTTCGGATCGTGATCGAGGGCGTCCTTGTCGACGATGGTGTAGGCCGGCTCGGCATTGCCCAGCAGGATGCCCTTGGCGATCTCGGCGCGGTTGATGGCGATGCTCATGGCCTCGCGCACGCGCTTGTCGGCCACCATCGGCCGCGAGATCTTGTAGCCGAAATAGAGCAGCTGGAAATTCGGCTTGGCCGGATGGACCTGCAGCATCGGCGCGGCCCGCGCCTGGGCGATGAATTGCGCCGGGAACTGGTGGGTGATGTCGAACTGGCCGGCCATCATCGCCGCGACGCGGCTCGAATCCTCCGGCACGATCTTGATCACCAGCTTCTCGAACTTCACCGGCCCCTTGTTCTTGTACATCGAGGGGCCCCACTTGTAGGCATCGTGCCGCTTCAGCACGATCTGGGTGCGCGGTTGCCAGGATTCGAAGCACCACGGGCCGGTGCCGTCGGCGCTCTTCACGCCGTAATCCTTGCCCAGCGCCTCGACGCTGTCCTTGTTGTGGATGACGTTGGTGAACATGGTGAGCTGCAGCAGCAGCTCGGAGAACGGCTCGGCCAGCTCGTACTCGACGGTGTACGGGTCGGGCGCGCGCAGGTCCTTGATGGTGCCGGCGCGCCAGGCGAACGGCCCCTTGATCTCGGGGCTGGTCAGGCGCTTGAAGGAGTAGACCACGTCCTCGGCAGTGAATTTCTTGCCGCTGCAGAAGGTGACGTCATCGCGCAGCCTGAAGGTGTAGAGCTTGCCATCGGGGCTAACGGTCCACGACCTGGCGAGATAAGGGATCGGCGTCTTGCCGTCCCAGTCGAGCGCCACCAGCGTGTCCTGGAACATGTTGACGATGTCGGAGGTCGGGCCCCAGGTCGTGCGCTGGGCATCGTAATGCGGCGCATCGATCGACTTCATCATGTTCAGGGTCTGCGCGGCGCCCGGACTTGTGACACTCCCCGCGATACTCAATGCGAACGCAACACGGAGAAAAGCTCTGATCATTGTTGCAGCCTCGGATCGAGGACGTCGCGCAGGGCGTCGCCCAGAAGGTTGGCGGCCAGCACGATGACGAAGATCGCGCAGCTCGGGATGGTGGCGATATGCGGCGCCATGAACAGGAAGTCGCGGCCCTGGGCCGCCATCATGCCGAGCTCGGCGGTCGGCGGCTGGGCGCCCATCCCCAGGAAGCCCAGCGCCGAGCCGATCAGGATGATCTGACCGAAGCGCAGGGTGAGGAAGACGAAGATGGTGGAGATGCAATTCAGCGTCAGGTAACGCCAGATCAGGGTGCGGTCGGAGACGCCGACGGCGCGGCCGGCTTCCATGAATTCCTGCCCCATGATGCCCACCGCAGCGCCACGCGCGACGCGCGCCACGTCGGGCACCGTGGCGACCACCAGGGCGATCACGACGGCGCCCAGGCCGGCGCCGGCGACCGCCGCCACCGCGAGGCCGATCAGGATCGCCGGGAAGGCCAGCATGACGTCGACGATGCGCATGATCCAGCCGTCGGCGCGCGGATAGTAGGCGGCGCAGATGCCGAGAACGCCGCCCAGCAGGCCGCCGATGATGACGCCGACCAGGCCCAGCATCAGCGTGTTGCGCGTGCCGTAGATGACGCGGCTCAGGATGTCGCGGCCGGTATTGTCGGTGCCGAACCAGTGCTCGGCGCTGGGCGGCTGCATCACCTTGGTGAGGTCGGTGAGATAGGGATCGTAGGGCGCCACGACCGGGGCGAACACCGCCGCCAGGGCGATCAGGGCGAGCACCAGGGCGGCAGCGGCGGCGACCTTGTCGCGCGCCAGCCGGCGCAGCACGCCGGAGCGCGAAAGGACTCCGGACTCTTCGGTCCGGACGACGGCGTCCAGGGTTTCCACACTCATGAGCGCTGCACCCCTAGGACCGTTGGACTCTGGGATCGAGATAGACGTAGAGCACGTCGACCAGCAGGTTGATCGTCAAGAAGGCGATGGCGAGGATCATGATGGCGCCCTGCGCCGTCGGGAAATCGCTCGACACGATCGCCCCGACGGCGAGCCGCCCGACGCCCGGCCAGGAGAACATGGTCTCCGTCACCACCGCGCCGCCCAGCAGGAACGCCGCCTGAAGGCCGATCAGCGTGACCACGGGGATGAGGGCATTGCGCAACGCGTGATGGACGATCACCACCGTCTCGCGCAGGCCCTTGGCGCGCGCCGTGCGCACGAAGTCGGCGCCCAGCACCTCGAGCACGGCAGTGCGCGTCAGTCGCGCGATCGGGCCGATCAGCACCAGGCCCAGCGTGGTCGCCGGCAGCACCAGGCTGGGCAGGCCGCCGTCCCACACCGGGCCGGTGCGGCCGGTGAACGGCAGCAGGCCCCACTTGAAGCCGACATACTGGATCAGGATCAGGCCGATGAAGAACACCGGCATGGAGACGCCGGCCACCGACACCGCCATGATCAGGCGATCGACGATCGAGCCGCGCCGCACCGCCGCCAGCGTGCCGAGCGCCAGGCCGCACGGCACGGCGATCAGCATGGCGGCCAGCATCAGCTCGACGGTCGGTCCGATGGTGAGCGCCAGCTCCTCGCTCACCATCTTGTTGGAGATGATCGAGCGGCCGAGATCGCCGCGCAGCACGCGGCCGATATAGTCGGCGAACTGGATGGGGATCGGCCGGTCGAGGCCGAGCTCGTTGCGGATCGCGGCGATGGTCTCGGCCTTGGCGTCGGGGCCGGCGATGATCATCGCCGGATCGGCCGGCACGACCTGCAACAGGCAGAAGCAGAGGAACAGAACCCCGAGCAGCGCCGGGAACGAGACCAGCAGGCGGTGGATGATCTGTCTGCCCATGCGCCATCCTCGACCTAGTCAAGCCAAGGGAACGCGCGCCGGAATCACCAGCGTGTCTCGACGTCGCTCCCTGACCACCGCGCTTCGATCATTCGTGCGCGGCCTTTAGGGTCTGTGAGACCCTTAGTTGCACGAAGTGTGGCATGCTCTCTTGGCGTCGTCACGCCCATCCGCCGGCATGCGGAAGAACATGACCGGTAATAAAGCCCGCCTGTTCCGAGCAGAGAAAGCAGATGGCCGCGCCAAGCTCTTCGGGCTTGCCGAGTCGGCCGAGCGGGATCTGCGCCGTTATCTTGGCCATCGCTTCCTTGTTGGCGAGCAGCGCCGGCGGAAAGTAGTCGGGGTTCTCGACATAGTTGGATCCGACCGCGTTCACCGTGATGCCGTCGCGCCCGAGCTCCTTGGCGAGCGAGGAGACGAGCCCGTTGGCGGCGGCGCGCGCCGACACGTAGGGCGCGTAGTTGGCGATGCCGCGCAGCGGGGCGGCCGACGAGACCAGGACGATGCGACCCGATTTCTGCTTCTTCATCGCCGGCGCGACCAGCTGGATCAGCCGGAAGGGCGCCACCGCCATCGTCTCGAGCGCGGTGCGATAGTCCTCGAGGCGTGCCTCGGCGATTGGCGCCCGCAGGGCCGGAAAGGCGTCGTTGCTGACCAGGGCGTCGATGCGGCCGTGACGCTTGAGCGCCAGCTCGATCATCGTCGCCGGATCGGTCGCGGACAGCGCGTGCGCCCCCGGATGGCGCGATTCGAAGGCGCGGCGGGCGCTCGGTGCCTCGAAGGTCGGGTCGTGCGCCACGACCGTGGCCCCCTGGACCAGCGCCACCGCCGACGTGCCGTGGCCGGCGAATTTCTCGACATTGGTGATCAGGATCACCCGGTCTTTCAGCAGCATGGCGGTTCCTCTGGGGCACATTTCGTCCGGCTGATTACAGCCGGACGAAATGTGCCTGTTGCAACACTTATTCTCGATACATGCATTTCGAGCGTCATTCCCCTCCCCAGCTCCGCTGGGGAGGTGTCGCCGTCTTACGGCGACGGAGGGGTCATGAGCAGCGGGACTGAGGCTCATGACCCCTCCGCCCCGTATGACGGGGCACCTCCCCAGCGAAGCTGGGGAGGAGTCATGAAAGAGCGCCTCCACGGCCGAACGCCCGCCTGCCCACGGCCGGCACCGCGGTTCCATCAAGTAGCGAATCGGCCTAGGTTGCCGCCCATGACAAAGCCCGATCCCAGCGTGCCGGTCCCGGCGGGTCAGGCCCCGCGACATCCCGATCCGGATCGCGCGTCCTTCGGCTATCGCGATGTTCCGGCGGGCGAGAAAGCGGGCCTGGTGCGGCAGGTGTTCGAGAGCGTGGCGCCGCGTTACGACCTGATGAACGACCTGATGTCAGGGGGCGTGCACCGGCTCTGGAAGAATGCGCTGATCGATGTCGCGAACCCGCGGCTGGGTGAACGTTTCCTCGATGTCGCAGGCGGCACCGGCGATATCGCGTTTCGTCTCGTGCGCCGCCAGGGCGACCGGCCCGATGTCACGATATGCGACATCAACCAGGCCATGCTGGCGGTCGGCCGGGACCGGGCGATCGATCGCGGGCTGGTGGCCGGCCTCGACTGGGTGACCGGCGATGCCGAGAGCCTGCCCTTCGAGGACCGCTCGTTCGACGGCTACACCATCGCCTTCGGGCTGCGCAATGTCACCGATATCGACAAGGCGCTCGCCGAGGCGTACCGCGTGCTGAAGCCGGGCGGGCGCTTCTACTGTCTCGAGTTCAGCAAGGTGAGGTCGGCGCCGGTCGGCCGCGTCTACGACGCCTATTCCAGCCGGGCCCTGCCGTTCTTCGGCCGCGTTGTCGCCCGCGATGCCGAAGCCTACCGCTACCTGCACGAAAGCATCCGCCGCTTCCCGCCGCAGCGCGAGCTGGCCCGGCGCATGCGGGGTGCCGGCTTCGCCAACGTCGCCTGGCGCGACATGACGCTCGGCGTCGTGGCCCTGCATTCGGGCTGGCGGGTGTGATGGCAGGTCGTCGCCTTCATTCTCCTCCCCAGCGTCGCTGGGGAGGTGCCCCCGTAATCGGGGGGCGGAGGGGTCATGAGCCACAGTACTGATACTCATGACCCCTCCGTCGCCGTAAGACGGCGACACCTCCCCAGCGAAGCTGGGGAGGTGTTCACTTCGCGCTAGCATGCTGCGTGCGCTTCGCAATTCGTGGCGCCTGTTGCGCATGGCGTTGAGCTTCGCGCGGCACGATGCGCTGTTTCCGCTCGAGACGCTGGGCATCGCGCCGCCGCTGATCGCCTGGGCGCGGCTGTTCGCCGGGCGGCGCGACACGCGGCGGCCGGGCGAGCGGCTGACCGCGGCGTTGCAGGGGATGGGGCCGTCCTTCATCAAGCTCGGCCAGGCGTTGTCGACTCGTGCCGACCTCCTGAGCGAGAGCGTTGCCGCCGACCTGGCGCAGCTGCAGGATCACCTGCCCGCCTTTTCCGGCGTCGAGGCGCGCCGCATCGTCGAGGCCGAGCTCGGCCGGCCGATCGACGCGCTGTTCACCAGATTCGAGGACGTTCCCGTCGCCGCGGCGTCGATCGCCCAGGTCCATTTCGCCGTCACCACCGAAGGGCGCGACGTCGCGGTGAAGGTGCTGCGTCCCGGCATCGAGAAGGCGTTCGCGCGCGACCTCGACCTGTTCTACTGGATGGCCGAGCTGGTCGAGCGCACCCAGCCCAGGTTCCGGCGCCTCAAGCCGGTCGATTCGGTGCGCGCCTTCGCCGACGTCATCCGGGTCGAGATGGACCTGCGCATGGAAGCCGCGGCGTGCGAGGAGCTGGGTGAGAACTTCGTCGACGATCCGGGCTATCGCGCGCCCACGATCGACTGGGACCGCACCGCCCAGCGCGTGATGACGCTCGAGCGCGTCGACGGCATCCCGATCGGCGATCGCGACGCCATCGTCGCCGCCGGCCACGATCCCGACGCCATCATGCAGAAGTGCGCCGAGGCGTTCTTCTACCAGGTGTTCCGCGACGGCTTCTTCCACGCCGACATGCATGGCGGCAACGCCTTCGTCGACCGCTCGGGCTGCATCGTGCCGGTCGATTTCGGCATCATGGGCCGGATCGACGAGGCGACGCGCGGCTATCTCGCCGAGCTGCTGGTCGCGTTCCTGCGCCGCGACTATCGCGCCGTCGCCGACGTCCAGTTCCGCGCCGGCTACGTGCCGCCCGACCAGTCGCGCGAGATGTTCGCGCAGGCCTGCCGCTCGATCGGCGAGCCGATCTTCGGCAAGCCGAGCCACGAGATCTCGATCGCCCGCCTGCTCGCCCATCTGCTGCGCGTCACCGAGCAGTTCGAGATGACGGTGCAGCCGCAGCTCCTGCTCTTGCAGAAGACCATGCTGATGGCCGAAGGCATGGGCACCAGGCTCAACCCGCACGTCAACATCTGGGAGCTGGCGCGGCCGCTGATCGAGGATTGGATGCGGACGCATTTCGGTCCGCGCGCCACGATCGGCCGCGCCGCCACCGACCTGGCCGAGGGGCTGCGCCGCCTGCCGCGCCTGATCGAAAGCCTGCATCTGATGGCCGAGCACGAGCGGCAGAAGGCCGAGGCGGAGCTGAAGGAGCTGCCGAGGGCATTCCGGTCGTGGCTTCGCTTGGGCTTCACCGAGATCATCGCCGCGCTGGCACTGCTCGCCGCCATCGTCGCCTGGTGGCACTGAGCACCATTGCGATGCTCCTTTCATTGCCGGGAGCGTGGCACTCCGTGCCGCACTCTTCTCCTCCCCACGCCATGCGTGGGGAGGTGTCGCGTCATACGCGACGGAGGGGTCATGAGCCTCAGGCTCAACCCTCTCTCGTGACTCATGACCCCTCCGCCGCCGTAAGACGGCGGCACCTCCCCAAGCTTCGCTTAGGGAGGAAAATGAGATGAGCGCCACGAAGTGGCGCGCTTCCGGCGGCATGACACGACCATGTCGCTGACCGACATCGTCTTCGGTCTCGCGGTCCTGCTGGTCGCCGGGCTGGTCAAGGGCCTGGTCGGGCTTGGCCTGCCGACCATCACCATCGCGCTCACCTCGCTCGTGCTGCCGATGACCGAAGCGATGGCGCTGGTCACCTTTCCGATCATCTTCAGCAACGTCTGGCAGGCCTCGGTCGGCGGCCGCTTCCGCGCCATCGTGCGCCGCCATTGGTCCCTGGTCGTCCCGCTGGCGGTGTCGCTCTACGCCACCATGGGCCTGCTCGGCCGCAAGGGACCGGAGTGGGCCTTTCTCGTCCTGGGGGCCGTGCTCGTCGCTTACAGCGCCCTTGGCCTGCTGCGCATCCGCCTGCATATCCATGCCGACCTGGAGAAGCCGCTGGCGCCGCTGGTCGGCGTCGTTTCCGGCTTCGTCGGCGGCGTGGTCGGCGTGCCGGTGGTCCCGCTGATGCCGTACCTTCAGGGCCTCGACATCAAGCCGGCCGAGCTGGTGCAGACCCTGGGCGTGGTCCTGTGCGCCACCTCCTTCTCCCTCGCCGTTTCCCTGGTGAGCTTCGGCCTGATCGACGGGCCGCGCGCGCTGGTCTCGGCAGCGGCGGTGGTGCCGGCACTCGCCGGCATGTGGCTCGGCCAGCAGGTCCGCCTGCGCCTGTCGATCGACCAGTTTCGCATCGCCGTCTTCTGGGCCCTCCTGCTGACCGGGCTCTACACTTTCGCGAGCCGGCTGTTGTGATAGTCTCGGCGCCATGTTGAACGGCAAGCGGGTCCTGCTGATCGTCGCGGGTGGCATCGCGGCCTTCAAATCCCTCGAACTGATCCGGCGGTTGCGCGAGCGCGGCGCGTCGGTGCGCTGCGTCCTGACCGAGGCCGGAGCGAAGTTCGTGACGCCGCTGTCGCTGCAGGCGCTGACCGAGGATCGCGTCTACAGCGACATGTTCTCGCTCACCGACGAGAGCGAGATGGGTCATATCCAGCTCTCGCGCGACGCCGATCTGCTGGTCGTGGCGCCGGCCACCGCCAACCTCCTGGCGCGCATGGCGTCGGGCATGGCCGACGACCTGGCGGCGACGGTGCTGCTCGCCACCGACAAGCCCGTGCTGGCCGCGCCGGCGATGAACGTCCGCATGTGGACGCACGTCGCCACCGTCGCCAATGTCGAGACGCTGAGACGGCGCGGCGTCGCTTTCGTCGGTCCCAACCAAGGGGCCATGGCGTGCAACGAATACGGTCCGGGCCGCATGTCGGAGCCGCACGAGATCGTGGTGGCCATCGAGAGCCTGCTTGCGCCGGCGCCGGCAAAGCCCCTGGCCGGCCGCCGCGCCCTGGTGACGTCGGGGCCGACACGCGAAGCCATCGACCCGGTGCGCTACATCTCCAACCATTCGTCGGGCAAGCAGGGCCATGCCATCGCGAGCGCCCTTGCGGGGCTCGGCGCCGAGGTCACGCTGGTGTGCGGGCCGGTCAGCCTGGCCGATCCGCCAGGCCTCGAGACGGTGCATATCGACTCGGCCGACCAGATGCTGGCCGCCTGCCTGGCCGTCGGCACGGTCGACATCGCGGTCTGTGCCGCCGCCGTGGCCGACTGGAAGGTCGCCCGCCCGGCCACCGCGAAGATCAAGAAGCAGGCTGGCGCCGAGCCGCCGGTCCTGACGATGGTTCCCAATCCCGACATCCTGGCGACACTGTCGAGCCTCGGCGCCAGTGCCGGGCCACGGCGCCCGGCCCTGGTCGTGGGCTTCGCCGCCGAGACCGAGAACCTGGTGGCCAACGCCATCGACAAGCGCAAGCGCAAGGGCTGTGACTGGATCGTCGCCAATGACGTTTCGCCGGCGACCGGCACGTTCGGCGGCGAGCGCAACACCGTCCACCTGATCAGCGCCGCCGGCATCGAGGATTGGCCGACCTTGGCCAAGGACGATGTCGCATCGCGGCTCGCCGCCCGCATCGCCTCGCATTTCGCGGAGCCGCCTACGGCCAAGGCGGCCGAGTAGCCATGACGACCGGCGCCGAGACCGTCGAGATCGAATTGGTGCGCCTTGCCCACGCGCGCGACCTGCCGTTGCCCGACTATGCGACGGCCGCCGCCGCCGGCGCCGACCTGCTGGCCGCCATCGAGGGTGAGATCGAATTGGGGCCGCTCGACCGGCGGATCGTGCCGACCGGCATCTCGATCGCCCTGCCGCCGGGGTTCGAGGCCCAGGTCAGGCCGCGCTCGGGCCTGGCCGCCAAGAACGGCGTGACAGTGGCCAACGCACCCGGCACCATCGACGCCGACTATCGCGGCGAGATCGGCGTGATCCTGGTCAATCTCGGCAAGGAGCCGTTCCGCATCACGCGCGGCATGCGGATTGCACAGTTGATCGTCGCCCGGCATGCCCGCGCGGTGTGGCGTGAAGTGAGTGAGCTCGAACGTACGGCGCGCGGTGCGGGCGGGTTTGGTTCGACAGGAGTATCAGCCGGGTCATCGAAAGTCGCCTGATAGAGGAAACCGGGGATGCCTCGGCTCAGCAAGAAAACCATGTTCGCCATCGAAGCGGTTCTCGACGTGGCGTTCCATGTCGGCGAGCACCCGGTGCGCAGCGGCGACATCACCGAGCGCCAGCGCATTCCCAAGCGCTATCTCGAGCAGGTCCTGCAGCACCTCGTGCGGGCCGGCATCCTGAGCGGCAAGCGCGGGCCGCGCGGCGGCTATCGTCTCGGCCGTGATCGAAAACGCATCACCCTGGGCGAGGTGGTCCGGGTGGTGCGCAACCTCGAGGCCGAGACCGAGCCCACGGACCCGGCGATCGGCTCGCCGCTCGCCCATGAGGTCGTGTGGCCGATGTGGGAGACCATGCGCGAGCGCATGATGACCCAGCTCGACGCCATCACCATCGAGGATCTCTGCCAGGCCGCCCAGGCCAAGGGCCTGCCCGGCCCGTCGACCGGCCAGACCGATCGACACGCGACCTCATAACTCATTTTCTCCCCCTGTGGCGCTGTTTACGGCGCCACAGGGGGAGGGATTGGAGATGTGTCCACTCCTTCGCAGCTTCGCTGGAGAGGATTGATCCTCAATTGAGAAGCGCGCCGCTCGACTGTTCGTCACAGCACGCACTGCGCGTCCGGCCGGTTCCAGCCGAGCGCACGATGCTCTAGTGTCCGCCGGTTCATCGAACCGGAGGAATGAGATGGCGAGAGCCAAGAGAGCGGCGAAACCGAAGGCAGCGGTCAAGGCAGCGAAGCCCAAAGCCAATCCGCGCAACAAGAAGCTCTACGACGACGGCATGAAGGTGCGCAAAGCCGTGCTCGGCGCGACCTACGTCGATACGTCGATGGCGAGCGCCGACGATTTCATGATGTCGTTTCAGGACGTCACGACGGAGTATTGCTGGGGTTACGTCTGGACGCGCCCGGGCCTGTCGCGCAAGACGCGCTCGATGCTGAACCTCGCCATGCTGGCGGCGCTCAATCGCGGCCCCGAGCTCAAGCTGCACGTCAACGGCGCGCTCAACAACGGCCTCACCAAGGAGGAGATCAAGGAAGTTCTCCTCCAGGTCGCGATCTATTGCGGCATTCCGGCCGGCCTCGACGCGTTCAAGACCGCCCGCGACGTGTTCAAGGAACGCGGCGTCTGAGCCATGGCGGCGGTTCGGCCGGCTGAGACGGGCGAGGCCGCGAGGCTGAGCGCGCTCTGCATCAGGTCGAAGGCCCATTGGGGCTACGACGCCGCGTTCATGGCGCGGAGCGCGCCATCGCTGACGGTGGACGAAGGCGACATCGCCGACGGCCGCGTGCTGGTGGCCGTCGATGCCGCCCAGCGGCCCCTCGGCGTGGCCTGCGTGATCGTGGACGGCGCCGTCGCCGACCTCGACATGCTGTTCGTCGATCCGCCGGCGATCGGCCAGGGCGCCGGCCGCGCGCTGTTCGACGCCGCGGCCGGCCTGGCCCGCCGGCTCGGCGGCCTTCGCATGACCATCCTGGCCGACCCCCATGCCGCATCGTTCTACGAGCGCATTGGGGCCCGCTACCTGCGGCACGCGCCGTCGGATGCCATTCCCGGCCGCACCCTGCCGTTCTATGAGTATGATCTCTCTGTGTAGATACGATCTCTCCTCGTACGTTTTCCCATCAGGACCGACCCATGACCACGCTTGCTCCCCCTGCCACCATCGCCTTCATCGGTCTCGGCATGATGGGCCGCCCGATGGCGGCGCGGCTCGCCGAGGCGGGCTTCAAGCTCCGGCTCTATGACCTGTCGCAGAAGGCGGTTTCGGATTTCATCGGCGCGCATCCGTCGGCGCTGGCCACGGCGTCGCCCAAGGCTGCGGCGCAGGGCGCCGATGCGCTGATCACCATGCTGCCCGACGGCAAGGTCGTGCGGCAGGCCGTGATCGAGGGCCGCGACGCGGCGCGCGAGGGTCTGGCGCCTGGCGCGCTGGTGGTCGACATGAGCTCGTCCAACCCGGTCGACACCCAGAAGCTCGCGCGCGATCTCGCGGCCAGCGGCGTGGCCCTGCTCGACGCGCCGGTGTCGGGCGGCGTGCGCCGCGCGATCGACGGCTCGCTCAGCATCATGGTGGGCGGCGGCGCCGCCGACCTCGAGCGCGCCCGGCCGGTGTTCGGGGCCATGGGCAAGACCATCACCTTGTGCGGCCCGGCCGGGGCCGGGCATGCGCTGAAGGCGCTCAACAACTACTTGTCAGCGGCCGGCCTCGTCGCCATGTGCGAGGCCCTGGTGGTCGGCGAGGCGTTCGGGCTCGATCCCGGCACCATGGTCGACGTGTTCAACAGCTCGACCGGCAAGAGCAACGCCACCGAGGTCAAGGGCCGCCAGTTCGTCGTCTCGCGCACCTTTGCCGCCGGCTTCACGGCCGGCCTGATGGCCAAGGACCTGCGCACGGCGGGCGAGGTCGCCAACCATCTCGGGCTCGACATGCCGGTGCTCAAGCAGTCGGTGGGCTACTGGGCCGATGCCGTCGGCAAGCTCGGGGCGGCCGCCGATCACACCGAGATCTTCCGTTACGCCGAGATGCTGGCCGAGGCGGGCAAATGACCGACGCATTCACGCTCGACAGCACCTACATCCATCTGCGGCCCGACGAGAGCGCCGCCTCGATGCCGGGCGGCGCCGCCTTCTGGGCCGGCATCGCCGACCGGCGCGACCTCGCCGAAGGCCGCCTGATGGGCAGCACCAGCCAGAGCGCCGACTGGAACCACTGGGAACGCCACCCCGCCGGCGACGAGATCCTGGTGCTGCTGTCGGGCGAGATGGAAGTGGTGCTCGACACCGCTGCGGGCGAGCAGCGGGCGAAGCTGGCGCCCGGGCAGACCTTCATCGTGCCCAGGGGCGTGTGGCACAGGGGCATCGTCACCAGGCCAGGCGACCTGATGTTCATCACGCCCGGCGCCGGGACGGAGCACCGGCCGGTCTGACGCAATTTTTTGGCGTGTCTCTCGCGCTCCACCGTGATCACGCACTCGTTCTGCTGCAAACTGTGTGGCTCGCGTCCTTCGGAGGATTCGCACGATGCGTCGTCCTGACAAGCGTCTCGGGCTGGCTTCAGGGTCCAGACTGCTGCAAGGCTGGGCAACCGCGGATCAACGAAAGTTACGGGCGCTACCGAAGCGCAAGCTGCGTCAGGCTGCCCAACCCCAAGGCGATGAAGCCGTCGAAGCTATTTGCGCCGTAATCCGCCGCATCCCCATGGGCTGGGTTGCAACCTATGGCCAAGTCGCGGCGATGGCCGGCCTGCCGCGGCGGGCCCGCCTTGTTGGCCGCGTACTTCAGCGCCTTGATCCGGTAACCAAGATCCCGTGGCACCGCGTCGTCAACGCCAAGGGCGAGGTGTCCTACAGCCTGTCCCGCAATGGCGGCGACGCCCTCCAGCGGCGCTTGCTGGAAAAGGAAGGCATCAGATTCGACGACAGTAATCGCCTGAACCTGGAACGATGCCGCTGGCTCGACTGACAATAGCGGGCCGAACTGCCGCACGCCCCGCGGGGCTGGGCGGGCCCCAGCCTGCTGGCGCCGTTCATCTCTGTGTGATGAGACGCTTCGCGACACGATACGTCGCGGCCCTCAAGCCGAGGCAGCGCGCTCGATCATTCGGTAACCCGCCAGCCGAAGTCCTTCTTCCCTGACCGCGTAATCTTCCGGCCGTACCCAAGGCAGTCTCTGCTGATGGCGCCGGAACTGCTCGGAAAATTGCGGGGGGATGCGCTCGAGCGCAGCGCGCGCCTCGTCCAGGCGCCCAAGATGGGCCAGGCAGGAAGCCATCAATTCATGGACTAGGGCCAATCCTGGACGCAGTCGAACGACCTGGTGCAGAGCCTCGAGCGACGCATCGAACTTTCGCCCGCCCAATTGAATGGACGCGGTCCACAGGGTCCATAGCCATGTCAGCGGATCTTGCGGGCTGGCGCGCATTGCCTGGCGTATCCGATCGATCGCTTCTTCGCGATATCCGCCAAAGCCGAGCACACAGCCAAGCATGCTGATCACAAAAGCGTTGTTCGGATTGAGGGCAAGCGCCGTGCGGGCCTCGGCGATGGCTGCCTCCCATTCGCTGCCCCACATCAGCATGTGCGCCAGGATGGCATGTGCCATCGCGTCCTTGTCGTCGAGAGAGACGGCGAGGAGCGCCTCATTACGCGCGGTTCCTTGAACCTCCTCGAACGGGCGGTGGGAGTAATGCCAGATGTCCCATTGCAGGGCCAACGCGTACCCATAGTGACCGGGAGCGAAATTCGGATCGAGGGCAATGGCCTGGCGGAAGAAGGTCAGGGCCGTCTGGTTCTCTTCGGGTCCGTACTTGTAGAAATGCCAAAGGCCGCGTTGATAGGCCTCCCAGGCATCGAGCCGGTCGGGCGGCTTGCGCAGCACGCGCTGCCGTTCAGCTTCGGCAAGCGCCGGTTCGATGAGCCCGGCGACCCTCGCCGTCATTTCATCCTGTACCGCAAAGACGTCGCTGAGATTGCGGTCGTAACGTTCTGCCCAGACGTGCGCACCCGAGATCGCGTCGATCAGCTGCGCGGTGATGCGCAGCCGGTTGATGCTCTTTCTCACCGAGCCTTCGAGCACGTAGCGTACGCCCAACTCGCGGCCGACCTGCCTGACATCAACGGCGCGGCCCTTGTAGGTAAACGAGCTGTTGCGCGCGATGACGAACAAAGACTTGAAGCGCGACAGCGCGGTGATGATGTCCTCGACCAGGCCATCGACGAAGTATTCCTGCTCGGAGTCGTCGCCTATATTGTGGAACGGCAGGACGGCAATCGAAGGCCCATCGGGCAGCGCGAGAGCAGGCCCCTCGGGAGAGCTTGTCGCGCCGGCCAGGCTTGGCGAAGGCTCCGCCCCCGCCTGAAGCGTGACATTGCCGACGAAGCGGTATCCCCAACGGGAGCTGGTACGGATCAGCCGCTGGGCCTTTCCATTGTCCCCGATAGCGGTGCGCGCCGCATTGATGGCATGGGTGAGGGCGGAGTCCGAGACGATCCTGCTCCCCCAGACCCGGGCGATGAGGTCGTCCTTGCCGACCACTCGATGCCGGTTCTCGATCAGGTGGAGCAGCAGGTCAAAGACTTTGGGTTCGACCTTTCGCACCGTCCCGTTGCGCGACAGTTCCCGACGCACGGGATCAAGCACATAATCATCGAACTGAATTGCCACGGCGCGACATCCCCAGTACCCCGACCGCTCGCTGCCTTAGGTTCGGCGTTTGGCCGGAATATCCAAAGGATAACACAAGAAATCCATCAGGACTCCCCGTTCCCCGATGCGGACACTGACGCGTGCGGTGGCTTCAACCGATGGGGGAGATACGCCATGATCAAGGTTCAAGTCTCGCGCCGCCGTGTGGTTCGCGGCGCCGCTGTCGCTGGCAGCCTCGTGGTTGCAGCGGGTGGCAGCAACATGTTCGGCGTCGCCCGCGCGCAATCGACACGAAAGACCTTTGTCCTCGTTCACGGTGCCTTTGCCGGCAGCTGGACCTGGCGTCGCGTCGCGGACCAGCTCGAGCAGAGCGGTCACAAGGTATTCGTTCCGACCCTGACCGGCTTGGGCGAGCGCTCGCATTTGCTGAGGAAGGACGTCGATCTGGATACCCACATCGCGGACGTCGTCAACCTGATCAAATGGGAGAACCTCGAGAACGTCTGCCTCGTCGCATGGTCGTATGCGGGTTTCGTTGGTTCAGGCGCACTCGATGGTCTCGGCGACCGCGTCTCGTCGATCGTGTGGCTCGATGCCTTTCTGCCTGCCGACGGACACAGGGTGGTGGACGTCACTGCTTTTGGCAAGGCCGTCCAAGCGGCCGTTGACAAGGGTGAGCCGGGTTTCGGTCCACCGCCCAAGGTTTCAGACGTTTTTGTTGCCGAACGCGAACAGGCGTTCGTTGCGTCCAAGTTCACGCCGCAACCGATCGGCACCTTTCTGCAGCCGATCAAGGTGTCCGGTTCGCTCCAAAAGGTATCGAAGAAGACATACATCCGGCTTCCGAAGTTTCCTCAGCCAGCCTTCGATAAGGCGCTGGCGGACTGCAAGGCAGACAAGTCCTGGACCACCGTCGCACTGCCCGACGTCGGGCACATTGCCATGCTCGATGCGCCGGACCGCGTGAGTCAGTTGATACTGCAAGGCGCGTGAAGTCGGCCTTCGCCTTACGGCGCGTTTCGCGATCAACGAGACGATCTCGACTGGTCCACTTTCTCGTACGGAGGCTACATGACTTTGCCAAACGTCACGCGACGCGGAATGATCGGTGTTCTTGCGACCGGAGCGGCTGCCGCCGCCGTGATTCCGCCAGACACGTTGATCGGTCAGGCGCGGGCTCAATCCGTTCGCAAGACTTTTGTTCTGGTTCCGGGGGCTTTTTGTGGAGCTTGGTATTGGCGGCGCGTTTCGGACAGACTCGAGAAGGAGGGTCACAAAGTCTATTCGCTCACCCTTACCGGATTGGCAGATCGTTCGCATTTGATGAGCAAGGACGTCAATCTGGACACCCACATAGCCGACATCGCCAACCTCGTGGAATGGGAAGACCTCGCAGGCATTTGCCTTGTCGCCCATTCGTATGGGGGCTTCCCGGCGTCGGGCGCGCTCGAACGCATCGGAAACCGCGTCTCCTCCATCGTCTGGGTCGATGCGATGAAACCTGCGGATGGTCAGTCGTTTCGGGACCAGGTGCCGTTCCAAGCGGAAGAGGGTGCGATCAGCCGTCCGCCTCCCAAGACTGTTCCTCCGAGCGCCTTTCACGATGCCAAGGACGCGGCCTGGTTCCTGTCGAAGTTGACACCGCAACCGATCGGCACGTGGCTGCAACCGGTGAAACTCTCCGGCGCACGCGAACGGGTCGCAAGGAAGACCTACATCCGCTTACCCCAATTCCCATCATCTCCGTTGGATAAGGCATTTGCGGAGTGCAAGGCCGACGCATCTTGGACGACCCTGGAAAATACGACATCCGGCCATAGCGTCATGATCAATGAGCCGGAGTGGCTGGCTGGGGTTTTACTGCAAGCCGTCTGACGTCGAAGCACGGGTTCCGATGTTCATCAGGCCCAGCGCCGGGACGGAGCCCCGGCCAGTTTAGCGCCTGTCACGAAACAAGTGCTCCAGAACCGCTGTCATCCCAACCCCGGGGGGCCTTTGGGGCAGCAATGACATCGAGGCACTGGCCCGCGGCGCGGCGGCATGAACCCAACCGGCCGCCCGGCTCGACCGGAGAGATTGCCAACGCCGCGTTCTTCCTGCACTCGGATGAGGCGTCCTTCGTCGCGGGCGTCGCCCGGCCGATGGACGGGGCGCCTCAGCGCAAGGAAGAGGTCACGCATGGTAGAGCCGCTGTGTTACGGGACGATTCCCGTCGGCCAGGCCGTCGGTCCCTTGGCCTATGTCGTCCCGCGCGACTTCAATCAAAGGCGGCTGGCGGCTTTGTCGGGCCGGGACCTGTCGGCGTGCTTCAGGACGGAGGACGGCGAGTTCGCCGAACCCAGCTTCCTCTACGGCCAGCACTCATGGGTGATGCGCAGGCACTTCTCCTGGGCCGGCAGCGTGCATGCAAAGTGTGACGTCGCGCTCGAGGGGCCGGTACGCCCCGGCGACAGGATCCACGTCACGGGCCGCATTGCCGACAAGTACGAGCGGCGCGGCGGACGTTACGCGGTCTTCGAGATGGCGACCGTCGATGACGACGGGCGGCCCGTCTGCACCGTGCGCAACAGCATGCTGCTGAACTTCCGCGAGGTCGTGACGCGACGCCGCGTGGCGCAGGCCGATCCGCCGGCGGCTTCGGCACCCGACCCTGCGAAAGCAGGCGGTCCCGCGTTGGCCGTCTCGTTCGGGCCGAAGGCGTTGACGCGGGACGACATCCTGAGCTTCTACGCGGCCGAGGAGCAGGTCTACGGTCCGCACGCCAGCCTGCACAACGACGAAGCGGCCGCCAAGGCGGCGGGCCTCGCCGACATCATCGCACCCGGACGCTACTCGCTGGGACTGATGAGCTGCCTGCTCGGCGGCCTGCATCGCGACCGCTGGCTGCCCGGCGCGCGCTTCTCGGTGGCGTTCCTGCGCAACCTCCTGCCGGGCGTCGTCCTACGGGCCTCGGCGATCCCGCGGGAGCGATCAAACCTGATTGGCCGGCCGGCGACAACGATCGACATCACGTGCATGGATGAACGGTCCGGTCTCCCGGTACTCTCCGGCACGGCGGAGTTGCCGGGCAAAGGCGGATGGTCGCCGGGTTGCCGGTGAGCGAGGAGGGGCGTGGTGGCGATCGAGCAGGCGGATCCGACCGGGCTACTGGTCGATTACATCGCGGCGGCCCGCTACGAGCACCTGCCGGCGCACGTGGTCGATGCGGTCAAGAAGTCGTTCCTCGACACGATCGGCGCCGGCATTGCCGGCCGTTCGACGGAGATCGGCCGCATCGTCATCGGCATGGCGCGCGACAACGGCGGCAAGCCGGAAGCCGCACTCTGGACGGAAGGTACCAGGGTCCCGGCCGCCGAGGCGGCCTTCGCCAATGCCGTGATGGCGCGCTGCCGTGAGCTCGACGACGTGCATGAAGGATCGCCGCGGGTCGGCATGGGCCATGGCGGGCACGTCAATGTCATGCTGGTGCCGTCGGCCCTGGCGACGGTCGAAAGCCTCCCTGGGGCGACGACCGGCAAGGACCTGATCGTGGCGCTGGCCGTGGGCGGCGATCTCATCCCGCGGCTGCGCATGGCGGCCGGGAATGCCGGGCGGCTGGGTTGGGAAGGGCCGACCGTCGGGCCGTTCGGCGTCGCGGCGACGGTCGCCAGGCTGCGCGGCTTCGACCGCGCCACCACGGCAAGCGCCCTGGGGACGGCCTATGCCCACTGCGCCGGCAACATCCAGTCGACCAGCGACGGCACCTGGGACGTCTGGCTGAACGCCGGCATCGCCGCACGCAGCGGCATGGTGGCGGCCGAGCTCGCGCGCCGCGGACACAAAGGTGCGCGGGCACCGCTGCTGGGAAGCTCGGGACTCTACCCCTTGTACTTCCGCGGCGAGTATCACGCCGACGCGCTGCTCTCGGACCTGGGCAAGGAATTCGAGAGCGGCAACGTCAGCATCAAGCCTTACTCGTCGTGCAAGGCGACGCATCACGCGATCTATACCCTGCAGACGCTGATGGCGCACCACGGCATCGACGAGGCGGCCATCGACAGGATCGACGTGCGCACCAGCGACTACAACATGCGACTCGCGGTCCTGAACGAGCATGGCGAGCCCAAGCACGCGCCGCGCAACCTCAACGAGGCGCAGTTCAGCATCCCGTTCACCATGGCGGCGGTGGCCGTGCGGGGATCCGTCTTCCCCGACGTGTTCAATGACGCGATCCTCGGCGACGACCGGGTGACGGGTCTGGCGAAGAAGATCCAGGTCCAACCCAGTGCCGAGAAGAACGAGCTGGCGTCGCGCGAAGGATATGCGTCGGCCGACGTCGAGGTGCATCTCGCCAACGGCCGGACGGTCATCGGCTGCGAGCCGAACGTCAAGGGCCATCCCGCCAACCCGCTATCGTTCGACGAAGTGGCCGGGAAATTCGCCAAGTGCGTCGCTCTCGCGGAGAACGCGATGCCGAGCCGCACTGCCGGGCGATTGGTCGACGCCGTCCGGCGGCTGGAAGATTGCGACGACGTGAGAGAGATCGCTCGGTTGCTGTGACGCAAACGCGCCGTTCGTCATCGGCTCCGGGCCGGGCTACGATGGCCCGGCAAATTCGAGCTAGCCCACGGGCGAGGAGACGCCAGCCATGCGCACCAGCTTTTCCGTCAATGACATGACCATCCACCGGATCGTCGAGCAGGAGGCCGGCTTCACGCCGATGCTCGACTTCCTGCCGACATTGTCGAAAGAGACCCTCAGCGAGAATCTCGCCTGGCTGGCGCCTGGCGGCTACGACAGCGCGAGCGGGAATGTCGTGCTGTGCTTCCAGTCGTATGTCGTCAAGACGCCGCACCACAACATCCTGGTCGACAGCTGCATCGGCAACGACAAGAACTTCCCGCTGCGGCCGACCTGGAACAAGAAGACCGATCCCAACTGGATGACGGCGCTGAAGGCAGCCGGCCTGGGGGTCGAGGACATCGATTTCGTGATGTGCACGCACCTGCACGGCGATCACGTCGGCTGGAACACGCGGCTGGAGAATGGCCGCTGGGTCCCGACCTTCCCGAAGGCGCGCTACCTGTTCTCGAAGAAGGAATACACCTACTGGAGCGAGATCCATCAGAAGACACCGCTCGACCAGATCACCGACAGCGTGCTGCCGATCATCGAGGCCAACCGGGCCGAGCTGGTCAGCAGTGATCATGCGCTCAACGACCATATCCGATTGAACCCAACGCCGGGCCACACGCCCGACCATTTCGCGGTCTGCGCCGGCAAGGGCTCCGACGCCGCGGTGTTCACCGGCGATCTGATCCATTCGCCGATCCAGGCCCGCTATCCCGAGCTGGTCATGCGCGTCGACACCGACCGCGACCAGGCCGTCCGCACGCGGCGAGGTTTCCTCGAGCGTTACTGCGACGCCGACACGTTGTGCTGCACGATGCACTTCCCGTCGCCCTCGGTCGGCCACATCAAGCGCTGGGGCGACGGCTTCCGCCTGGAGTACGTGAAGGGCTAGAGCGGAATTGCTTCAGGTGGAATCCTCACCCTGAGAGTTTGTGAATGTTCGAACTGCGCCGGCCAGCGCAGTCGACCGATGAGATGAAAGGTCCCTCGCGGCGCTCGGGATGACGGCATTGCCGTCATTGCGGCACTTGTGTCATCCCGAGCGCCGCGAGGGACCTTTCATTTCTTCACACTCTAACGCCCCGGATGCCAGCCCGCCGCGGACGCGAAGCGGCCGAAAAACTGGTCGTCGTAGGCGTGCTCGGGGTCGTCACGCACCATCCGGTCCATCAGGTGGGCGTCCGATCCGACCAGGATGCGCCACCGCTCCGACTTGACCCCGTCCAGGATGATCTTGGCCGCCTCGGCGGCGCTGGTCGGTGCATCGTTCAGGAAACGCCGGGCGCGCTCGGCGAGCATGGCCTTGATCTCCTCGTCCGACAGCGCCGACGCGTCCTTGCCCATCGAGGTGAGCCGCGCGCGCGCCTGGGCGATCTGTCGGGCATCGAGCTCGTCCGACTCGTTGCTGGTCTGGACCTTGAGCGAGTTGGTGCGAAAGCCGGTGCCGATATGCCCGGGCATGACGACCGAGGCCTTGATGTGTGGCGCGTTCAGCCGCAGGTCGGTGATCAGGGCCTCGGTGAACCCCTTCACCGCGAACTTTGCCGCCGAATAGGCGGTATGCGGCGCGCCGGGGCCGATCGAGGCCCAGAAGCCGTTCATGCTGCTGGTGTTGACGACATGCGCCTCGTCGGCCGCCTGCAGCAGGGGCAGGAAAGCGCGCGTGGCGAGGTAGACGCCGCCCCAGCAGATGTTGAAGGTGCGCTCCCATTCGTCGCGACCGTTGGCGATCATGCTGCCGCCGCCGCCGATCCCGGCATTGTTGAACAGCAGATGGATGCGGTCGGTCGCGTGCTGCCGGGCAGCTTCGTCGCGAAAGCGCATCACGTCGGCTTCGCTGGATACGTCGGCGAGATGGGCGGTGACGCGCAGGCCTTGCGGCAGTCCCGACGCCTCGCACTGTCGGCGCGTCTCCGCCATGCCTTTCATCGAGACGTCGCACATGGCGACATGACAGCCCTCGGCCACCAGCAGGCGCACCAGCTCGCGTCCCATTCCCGAGCCGCCGCCGGTGACGACGGCAATCCTTCCGGAAAATTCTTTCATCGGGTTCCTCCCTGCATGTCGCAGTGCCGGTTGTTCTTACCAAACCAACGGTGCCCGCTGCATTCACCCTTGAGCCGCCGAGCCGTGATACGATCCAACAGGCTGTTTGCCGAGGCCATGCCGTTCATTGCCCCTGACACGGTCGCCGGCGCGCCCGTCGCGACCCGGGGTGGGCAACAGGAGGTGCCGATGCAGTCCATCGTCGAAGACCGCCGCTTGCCGGCCGACATCGAGGCCCAGCCGGTGGTCCAGGCGGCGGCCGCGCTCAAGCCGACCTTGCGACGCTACCAGGACGAGATCGAGCGCGAGCAGCGGCTGTCGCCCGAGCTGGTCGAGCAGATGCACGCGGCGGGCTTCTACCGCCTGCTGCTGCCGCGCTCGCTGGGTGGCCTGCAGGCCGATCCGTTGACCTACATCCGCGTCATCGAGCACCTGGCCGAAGGCGCGGGCTCGGTCGGCTGGAACGTCGCCAACAACGGCGTCGGCCAGCTTGTCACGCTCGCCCTTCCCGACGACGGCGTGCAGGAGATCTATCCCAAGGGCCATCGCACCGTGGTTGCCGGCACCGCGGTGCAGGGCGGCGGCCAGGCGGTCCCGGTCGAGGGCGGCTATCGCGTCAACGGGCGCTGGACCTTCGGCACCGGCTGTCAGGAAGCTGCCTGGATGCTCGGCAGCTTCCAGATTCTCGACGACGGCCAGCCGCGCCGCCGCGACGATGGCGGCCTGTTCTGGCGCGGCCTGTTTCCGCGCGCCGAGGTCGAGGTCATTCCCGGCAGCTGGGAGGTAAGCGGGCTGCGCGGCACCGGCAGCTTCGACTGGGCGGTGAAGGATCTCTTCCTGCCGGAGCGGCGCACGACCATCCATGCCGGCGTGCCGCTCGACAACCAGTGGGGGCACTGGCCGGGCATCGCCTACGCCCTGCCGGCCCAGGCCTGGGTCGGGCCGCACCAATGCGCGGTGATCACCGGGCTGGCGCGCGCCGGCATCGACGCGCTGGTCGAGCTTGCCGCCGACAAGACGCCGCGCGGCCGCACCGGCAGGCTGTGCGACAATCCGCAGGTCCAGGACGCGGTCGGGCGCGCCGATGCGATCCTCAATTCCGGACGCGTCTATCGCAACGCGATGATCGCGGAGCTGTGGAATGCGCTCGCCGCCGGCCGCGAGACCACGCTGGAGCAGCGTGCCCGCTGCCGGCTCGCCGCGGTGCATGCCGGCGACTGCGCGCGCCAGGCGATGGACCTGATGTTCCGGCACGGCGGAAGCACCTCGTTCAAGACCGAGAGCCGCCTGGCCGAGGTGTGGCGCGACCTGCAGGTGGTCGGCCAGGCGGCGACGCTGGCTCCGGAGTGGTATCCGATCGGCGGCCGCGCCTTCCTCGGGCTCGACCCCGGCCCGCGGCTGCGCTAGCCGCGGCGGCGAGCGAGGCTGGTCACGTATGTCCTTGTAGGGGACAGGCACGATGCCGAGGCCGAGCCGGCTTTTCAGCTCGATCAGCCGCCTTTGACAGCGCGCCGTCCGCCCTGTACATAGCCGCCACCCAGGACCCTTGGCGCTGCCTCCCCGGCGGTGATCGACGGGGTCCACCTTGAACGACACTGCGCAATTTCACGACGGCCGCACCAGCGGCCGGGGCGCGTGCGTCATCATTCCCACCTCTGACTGAAGACCCATGAACCTCCAGGACCTCAAGAAGAAGAAACCGCCCGAGCTGCTCGCCTTTGCCGAGGAGCAGGGCGTCGAAGGCGCGGCGATGATGCGCCGCCAGGAGCTGATGTTCGCCATCCTGCAGAAGCTCGCCGCCGCCGACCAGGCGATCTTCGGCGTCGGCACCATCGAGGTGCTGCCCGACGGCTTCGGCTACCTGCGCTCGATGGAAGCCAACTACCTGCCGGGCGCCGACGACATCTATGTCAGCCCGACCCAGGTGCGCAAATTCGGCCTGCGCACCGGCGACACGGTGGAAGGCGAGATCCGCGCGCCCAAGGACGGCGAGCGCTACTTCGCCATGGTGCAGATCAACAAGATCAATTTCGACGATCCCGACGCGCTGCGCCATCGCATCAACTTCGACTCGCTGACCCCGCTCTATCCCGACGAGAAGCTGAAGCTCGAGATGGAGAACGGCGCGGCGGTCATGGCGCCGACGATCTCCGAGGAGCAGAGCAGCCCGCGCGCCACCTCGTCGGGCCGCGTCAGCACCCGGCGCACCGGCACGCTGACCAAGAAGGCAACCACCAGCACGCCGCAGCAGCAGCTCGACATCTCGACCCGCGTGATCGACCTGATCGCGCCGATCGGCAAGGGCCAGCGTGCCCTGATCGTCTCGCCGCCGCGCACCGGCAAGACGGTGCTGCTGCAGAACATCGCTCACGCCATCACCGCCAACAACCCCGAGGTCTACCTCATGGTGCTGCTCGTCGACGAGCGGCCGGAGGAAGTGACCGACATGCAGCGCACGGTGAAGGGCGAGGTCGTG
This sequence comes from Reyranella sp., assembly GCF_044224635.1. Lineage (GTDB taxonomy): Bacteria > Pseudomonadota > Alphaproteobacteria > Reyranellales > Reyranellaceae > Reyranella. The sequence goes on from NZ_JBGAKA010000044.1 coordinate 32,068, forward strand.
AGCTCGACCTTCGACGAGCCGGCCGGCCGCCACGTCGCCGTCGCCGAGATGGTGATCGAGAAGGCCAAGCGCCTGGTCGAGCACAAGAAGGACGTGGTGATCCTGCTCGATTCGATCACCCGCCTGGGCCGCGCCTACAACACCGTCGTGCCGAGCTCGGGCAAGGTGCTGACCGGCGGCGTCGACGCCAATGCCTTGCAGCGGCCCAAGCGCTTCTTCGGCGCCGCCCGCAACATCGAGGAAGGCGGCTCGCTCACCATCATCGCCACGGCGCTGATCGACACCGGCAGCCGCATGGACGAGGTGATCTTCGAGGAATTCAAGGGCACCGGTAACTCGGAAATCATCCTCGACCGCAAGGTCTCCGACAAGCGCACCTTCCCGGCGATCGACATCACCAAGTCGGGCACCCGCAAGGAGGAGCTGCTGGTCGATCGCGCGACGCTCTCCAAGATGTGGGTGCTGCGCCGCATCCTGATGCCGATGGGCGCCGTCGATGCCATCGAGTTCCTGCTCGACAAGCTCCGGACAGCGAAGACCAACCAGGACTTCTTCAGCTCGATGAACCAGTAGCGCCCGGGCGATCGGCGGGACGGCATGAAGGCGGTGCAAACGCACATCGACGAGCTGCGCACCAGCGACCTGCTCGCCGTGGTGCATCCCAATTGCGGGGCGCGCCGCCGGCCATCGTGAAAGGCTGGATCCTGCGTGCTGACCTGCTGCGGCGTCGGCCATGTCATGCGTGCCCCGTTCGGCGTGGTCGCCACCAGCACGGCGGACCAGCGCCAGGCCCGGCTTGACGAGGCAGGCGCCTCGCTGCGGAAGCCATGCGGCGAGCGAAGGCGACGGATTAGCGGGCTGCTATCGCAGCCTGCGTATCGATCGATCATCGATTGACCAAATGAAAGGTCCCTCGCTCATGCTCGGGATGACAGCGAGGGTGCTGCGCCAAAAGGTGATGTCATCCCGAGCGTGAGCGAGGGACCTTTCATTTAATCGATGGATTGAACCGCTCGGCGTCGACCGACGATTCACAATCTCTGCTCTGGGAATGGCGCGCCCCCGCCATGAGTTTTCTCCATAGCGACGCCTGCATTGTCAGCGCGCCCATGCTTGACGCTTTCCGGAGAACGAACCTAGTATTTCAGGATATCGAAACAGCTATTCAGGTATTCTGAACGATGTATTCGACCCTGGTCCGCGGCATCGAGGCGCTGGAGATTCTGGCGCATGCAGGCGAGCCGCTGGCGCTCGCCGAGATCGCGCGGCGCCTCAAGACGTCGAAGCCGAGCACGCACGGCCTGCTGTCCGCCCTGGTGCGCTGTGGCTACGCCAATCGCATGGCGGGTGGCGTCTATTCGATCGGCCTGAAGGCGTGGGAGATCGGCCGGCTCGTCCCGACCGATCGGCTCGTCGAGGTCGCCGCTCCGGTGATGGGCAGGCTCGCCGCGGCCGTGAATGACGGCGTGATCCTGGGCGTGCTGTCCGGCTTCGATGTCGCCTATGTCCATCTGGTGGGCAGCCCGCAGGCGGTGCGCGTTCACGCCGAGGTCGGCCAGCGCATCCCGGCCCATTGCACCTCGACGGGACTGGCGCTGCTGGCGGCGCAGGGAACGGACTATCTCGATCGCGTGCTGCCCAAGCGGCTGCCATCGACCGCACCGGAGACGATCACCGATCCCGAGCGACTTCGTCGCGAGATCGCCCAGGTGCGCGCCCGCGGCTATTCGATCAATCGCGGCGGCTGGAGCGCGGAAGTCGGCGGCATCGCCGTGGCCATCCCGTGCAATCCGGCCTATGGGCCCGCCGGGCTCTGCATCGCCGTCCCGCGCTATCGCATGTCGTCGCAGTGGATCAAGGGCAGCGTCGCAGCGCTCTCCGCCGCGAGCGCCGAGATCGCCGCTGCGCTGCCCCAGTCAACGAGACTGGCTGCGTAGAGGGGGCCGCATCATGGAGACGGCATCCCCGTCGTGGCGCATCGGTGTCGATGTCGGCGGCACCTTCACCGACCTCGTCCTGGTCGGGGCGGGCCGCGGCGTCAGGGTCTTCAAGGTCCCGTCCATCCCCGCGGACCCCAGCCAGGGCGTGCTGAACGCCTTGCAACGCGCCGCGGAGAGCGAAGGCCTTCCGGTCGCCCGGCTGCTGGCCGCCTGCTCGCTCTTCGTGCACGGCTCCACCGTCGCCACCAACACCGTGCTCGAAGGCAAGGGCGCGCGCGTCGGCATGCTGACGACGGCGGGTTTTCGCGATTCGCTGGAAATCCGCCGCGGCGCGCGCGACGACCCGTGGGATCATCGCACGCCCTATCCGGGCGTCCTGGTGCCGCGCCATCTGCGGCTTCCGGTGCGCGGCCGGATCGATCGCAGTGGCAAGGAAACCGAGGCACTCTCCGTCGAGGATATCGGTGCCGCCCTGAGGGCTTTTGGCGACAAGGGCGTTGAGGCGATCGCGATCTGCCTGTTCAACAGCTTCTCGAACGCCAGCCATGAAAGCGCGGCGGCCGCGGCGGTGAAGGACTTTCCCGGCGGCTTCGTGTCGGTATCGAGCGCGATCGCGCCGATCATCGGCGAGTACGAGCGTTCCTCGACGGCAGTGTTGAATGCCTACGTCGCGCCGAGAACGCTGTCCTACCTGCGCTCCCTCAATGCCAGGCTGGGCGAGTTGGGGCTGCGCTCGCCGATGCTGCTGATCCAGAGCAACGGGGGCGTCGTGTCGGTCGCGGAGCTGGGCGATCGGCCGGTGACGCTGCTGCTGTCCGGTCCGGCGGCGGGGCGCGGCGCGCTGCAGTATTTCGGCGAGGCGATCGGCTCCACCGATCTGGTCTCCATGGAGATCGGCGGCACGAGCTGCGACGTCATCCTGATGAGCCGGGGCGAGGTCGGCTTCACCGACCTGCTCGACATCGGCGGATACAAGTGCGCGAGCCCGGCGATCGAGGTCCACACGATCGGCGCCGGCGGCGGCACCATCGCCCGCGTCGATGCGGCCGGCCTGCTCCAGGTCGGGCCCAAGGGAGCTGGCGCCCATCCCGGACCGGCCTGCTACGGGCTGGGCGGGCGCGATCCCACCATTACCGATGCCCATGTCGTGCTGGGCCGACTGAAGTCCGGACCCTATGCCAATGGCGCCGTGACCATCGATGGCGACCTGGCGGCTGAGGCGATCGAAGCAGCCGTCGCCCGTCCGCTGGGCCTGCCGCTGGAGCGCGCGGCGGCCGGCATGATCCAGCTCATGGAGCAGAAGCTGCTCCATGCCGTCCAGCGCGTGAGCTCGGAGCGCGGCCACGATCCGCGTCGGCTGACGCTCGTCGCCGCCGGCGGCGCGGGCCCCTTGCACGCCGTTGCCGTTGCCCGCCCGCTCGGCTCGCCGCGCGCCTACGTGCCGCGCCTTTCCGGCGCGTTCTGCGCGCTGGGCATGCTGCACGCCGATGTCCGCCACGACTATGTCCGCGTGTTCTTCGACAAGCTCGACAGCGCGGAGACGGAAAAAGCCGAGGCCGTCTTTCGCCAGCTCGAGCGGCAGGCGAGAGCAACGTTGGCCCGCGAAGGATTCGCCGACAAGGAGATGCGCATCCAGCGCGCGCTCGACCTGCGCTACATCGCCCAGCAATGGGACATCACGATTCTGGCCGACGCCGCTTTCGATCGCGCCGCCATTCGTCGCGATTTCGAGCGCGAGCACGAGCGGCTGTTCGGGCACATGCAGCCCGGCGGCTCGATCGAGATCACCAAGCTCAGGATCCAGGCCTTCGGGCATATCCCGCGCCTGGAGATGGTCGAGGCCGAACGCGCCACGGCCGATCCGCGGCCGATCGAGCGGCGGCGTGTCTGGATCGATGCCGTGATGGGTTGGGCCGAGACGCCGGTCTACGACGGCGCGACCCTGCATGCCGGCAACGTCATCGTCGGGCCGGCGGTGATCAACGAAGCGACGACCACGCTGCTGGCCGGCCGCAACGACCGGGTCGCGGTTGATGCCAGCGGCAACTACAGCATCGAGATCGCGAGATAGACGATGGCCGAGGCCGATCCCATCACGCTCGCCCTGGTGCAGAACCGGCTGGATCAGATCGCCAAGCAGATGGGCTGGGTGATGATCCGGACGTCGCGCAGCCCGATCTTCAACCAGTCGCACGATTTCTCGTGCTTCATCACCGATGCCGAGGGAATGCTGGTTTCCCAGGCTGACGGCATTCCCATCCATACCGGCGGCGGCGGCTTCGCGGTGCGCGCCCTGCTCGAAACATTCGCCGGCAGGATCTTGGAGGACGACGTCTTCCTGCTGAACGACCCCTACGTCGCGGGCGGCAACCATCTGCCGGACTGGGTGGTGGCGCGGCCGGTCTTTGCCGAAGGAAGGTTGATCGCCTTTGCCTGCAATCGCGCACACCAGTCCGACATCGGCGGCGGCGCCGCCGGCACCTACAATCCCCAGGCCACCGAGATATTCCACGAGGGCATCCGCCTGCCGCCGCTGAAGCTGGTCGAGCAGGGCTCGACGCGCGACGACCTCTGGCAGCTCCTGATGATCAACTCGCGCTGCCCGGAGCTGCTCGACGGCGACCTTCGGGCCATGCTCGGCGCGACGCGCGTCGGCGTCGAGGAGTTGCGCAAGGTCGTCGACGATTTCGGCCTGGTCGCGACGGTCGCGCTGTTCGGCGAGATCCTCGATTACGCCGACCGGCGGCTGCGCGCGGCGATCCTCGAGCTGCCGGACGGCGTCTACCGGGCGGAGGAACGCTACGACAATGATTGTTTCTCGGCGATGAGGGTGGATCTGCGGCTGACGCTCACCAAGAGCGCCGATCGGATCACGGTCGATTTCACCGGCACCGCCCCGCAGATCCGCGGCTTCAAGAACTCCTCGCTCGCCAATACCTATTCCGCCGTCTATGCCGGCATTGCGTCATTCTTCGACAGCGACCTGCCGCGCAACGAGGGAACCTTCCGGTCGGTCTCGATCGTCGCTCCGCGCGGCACCGTCGTGAACGCCGTGGCGCCAGCGCCGCTCACGATGTGCACGGTGTTTCCCGCGCATGAGATCATGCACATGATCTGGTGGGCGCTGGGCCAGGCCGATCCGAAGCGGTCGATCGCGGGTTGGGGCAAGAACGTCTTTCCCGTCACCTCCGGCCGCGACGCCGAGAACGTCACCTGGGTGATGTACAATTGGGGCGGTAATTCCGGTGCCGGCGCCGTTGCCGGCCGCGACGGCTTCAACCAGATGGGGCCGATGATCACCCTGGGCGGCCTCGTCATTCCCAACATGGAAACCTACGAGCAGCTTTATCCCATCACGGTGCACCGCCATGAGCTGCGACCCGATGGCGGCGGCCCGGGACACCATCGCGGCGGCACGGGGGTCGAGTTCGAGGTCGATATCAAAGGCGCCGCCGAATATTCCTTCCGCGGCGAGGGCACGACGCGGCCGACCGGGCTGGGCGTCGAAGCAGGACGCGCCGGGGCGATCGGCGAGGTGCGCGTCGCCGGCGCGGATCGCGCGTCCTGGAGTCCCGATCCTTACTGCCTGAAGGAGCTCGGACCGGTGCGCCTGACCATTCGCTCGCCCGGCGGCGGCGGATTCGGCAACCCGTTCGACCGTCCGGTGGAGCTGGTGGTGCGCGATGTGCAGGACGGGCTGGTCAGCCGCGCTGCGGCCGAGAGCGACTATGGGGTTGTGCTCGAGGGTGATGACTACGGGGTGGATAACGCCGCGACCGAGCGGCTGAGGAGGGAGAAATGCTCAGGATCCTGAAGACTCTTTGGTCGAGCTTGCTGTGCGTTGGACTTGTCGGTTGGGCGGCGATCGCCGCCGCCCAGACCGATGCGTTGCCGGTGACCGACAAGATCCCCGCGTCGCCGGCCAAGATCCGGGTGATGGTCTACAACGGCGCCTATACGTCGCTGCCCGCGCAGATCGCCAAGAACCTGGGCTTCTACGAGAAATACAAGCTCGATGCCGAGCTCATCGTGGTCAATTCCGGACCGGCCGGCGTTGCCGCGCTGCTGGGCGGCAGCCTCGACTTCGTCGAGCCGCCGACCGACCAGATCATCACCAATCAGATCAAGGGAACCGACCTCAAGGTCGTGGTCGGCAACGAGGTCAAGAATTTCTTCAATCTCGTCGTCTCCAACAAGGTCAAGCTTCCGCCCGCCGGCAGCAGCTACCAGGACGTGATCCGCGATCTCAAGGGCCAGCGCATCGGCGTCAATGCGCTGGGTGCCACCACCCACCTGATGATGAACGCCTTGTTGAAGGGCGCCGGCCTCAAGCCCGACGACGTGACCTATGTCGCCGTCGGCTCGACCAACACCGCATTGGCCGCCTGGCAAGCCGGTCGCGTCGACGCCGTCATGGGCTTCACGCCCTTCCCGGAGATCATCGCGGCGCTCGGCAGCGGCCGCTCGGCGGTCGATCTCAGCAGCGGCCAGGGACCCGAGGTTCTGCAGAAGCTGGGCGGCGCCTTCGAGGGCTTCTCCGCCAAGGCGTCCTATATCCGCGAACGCCCCGACGTGGTGAACGCCTTCATCAAGGCGCATGTCGACGCGATCACCTGGATCAAGGATCCGGCGAACCGGCCCAAGCTGGTCGTGGAAGTCGGCAAGTACGTCAACACGTCGGTCATCCCGGAGGACAAGCGCAGCGAGACCATCGGCCTGATGATCGACAACTACAATCGCTTCTTCGGCTACACGGTGGACCGCGGCGCCATCGCCGCCTGGAACGAGTACCTGCTGGAGAACAAGCTGATCCCGCATGCGGTGAAGGCGGAAGACGTCATCTACGCCGGGGCGCCCAAGCCTTGAGCTTCGCCGCCGCCGGCAGCGCTGGCATCGTGATCGAGGACGTCGTCCATTCCTATCGCGGACGGGACAGGAACCTGACGGTGCTCGATGGCATCTCGCTCTCGATCAGGCGCGGCGAGTTCGTGGCGCTGGTGGGCCCGAGCGGGTGCGGGAAGACGACGCTGCTCGACATCCTGAGCGGCCTCGTCGAGCTGCAGCGCGGCCGCGTGACGGTCGGCCGGATGCCGCCGGCGGTCGGGCGCTCCGACACGGCGCGGATGTTCGCCCGCGATGCGCTGCTGCCGTGGCGGACCGCCTACGCCAATGTCGACTTCGCCATGGCGACCCGCAACCCGGACCGCGACAGGCGTCGCACGGTGATCCACGAGCTGCTCGACGACGTCGGATTGAACGGCTTCGAGAACGCCTATCCCCGGCAGCTGTCGCAGGGCATGCGGCAGCGGGTCGCCCTGGCGCGGACGTTCTCGCTGGAAAGCGACTTCGTCTTCCTCGACGAGCCGTTCGGCGCGCTCGATGCGCAGACCAAGCTCGTGCTGCAGGACAAGCTGCTGCGGCTGTGGGAGAAGATGCAGAGCACGGTCGTCCTGGTGAGCCACGATCTCGCCGAAGCCGTGGCGCTGGCCGATCGAGTCGTCGTCATGTCGGCTCGTCCCGGCCGCATCGCCGCCGACATCGCGATCGATCTTCCGCGACCGCGTTCGGTCAGCGCTTTGCAAAGCATGAGCGACTATCACGAGCTCTATTCCCGGCTGTGGCGGGAACTCGAACGGGCGACCGGCCCGGCCCTGGGAGCCTGAGGTGGCGCGGCCTGAGATGGCAAGCTCGGCCGACAACGCGGCCCTCGATGACGCCGTCCGGGACGACGGCGACAGGCAGCGCCGGCACAGGCTGTTCGTCCTGTGGGGCCGCCTCGTCCTGCTGCTGGCCGTCGTCGGCATCTGGGAAGCGCTGGCATGGACGGGCCTGGTCCCCGCGGCCTTCATCGGACGACCCTCGAAGTTCCTGCCCCTCCTGGTCGAGGAGACGCTGAGCGGAAAGTTCCCCGTTGCCGCCGTCGACACGCTGTCGGCCACCCTGATGGCCTTCGTGCTGGGCGGAGTCCTGGCGCTCCTGACGGCGCTGGCGCTCGCGGTCTATCCGACGCTGAAGGAGCTGGTCGATCCCTATATCGACGCGTTGAACGCCTTGCCGCGCGTGGCGCTGGTGCCGCTGTTCATCGTGTGGTTCGGCCTGGGAACCTTGTCGAAGGTCGTTTCCGGCGTGTCGCTGATGTACTTCATCCTGCTCTACAACACGCTTGCCGGCGCCCAGTCGGTCGACCCCGATCACCTGCAACTCTCGCGCAGCCTCGGGCTGTCCAGGCGACAGGTCTTCCAGCGGATCGTCATCCCCACGGCAATCCCCTCGATCTTCGTCGGTCTCCGGCTCGGCCTGGTCTACACGCTGCTCGGCGTCGTCACGGCCGAGCTCATCGCCGGCGGCAAGGGCCTCGGCAGCCTGATCAGCTACTACTCGAACACGTTCGACGCCGATGGCGTCTTCGCCGTGCTGCTGGTCCTGGTCGTTCTCGCCGACGCGCTGTCGATGATCATGACCCGCATCGAACAATGGCTGACACGCTGGAACAGGTAGGGCCCCGATGACATCGTTGCCGAAGCAAGGGAAGTCGTGGAGCGAGCTCGATGGCGAGATGGATGCCGCCCGCGACGGCGACGTCGATTGGCGCCGCGGCCGGGTGGGAGTCTATATCCACTACGCCGGAGACGAGGTTCTCGACGTCGCCAAGAAGGCCTACCTGAAGTTCTTTTCGGAGAACGGCCTCGGCCCCCGGGCATTTCCCAGCCTGGCGCGGTTCGAGAGCGATGTCGTGGCGATGACGCTGCGCCTGCTGCATGGCGGCAGCGATGCGCGCGGCGCCATGACGACGGGGGGCACCGAAAGCATCTTCCTGGCCGTCAAGTCGGCGCGCGATTGGGCCCGCGTCGCGCGGCCGGCCGTCGAGCGGCCGCACATCGTGGTGCCGCAGACCGCTCATCCCGCCTTCAACAAGGCGGCGGATTGGCTGGGGATCGAGGTGCAGCGCGTTCCCGTCGGCGCCGACTTTCACGCCGACGCCGACGCCATGGCGGCGGCGATCGGGCCGCGCACCATCATGTTGGTGGGATCGGCGCCGGCCTTTCCGCACGGCGTCATGGACCCGATTGCCGATATCGCGGCGGTCGCGCTCAGGCACGATCTCTGGATGCATGTCGACGCCTGCGTCGGCGGCTTCATCGCGCCGTTCGCCAAGGCCTTGGGCGAGCCGATCGGCGATTTTGATTTTGCCGTGCCCGGCGTCGTGTCGATGTCCGCCGACCTGCACAAATACGGTTATGCGGCCAAGGGCGCCTCGACGGTGCTGTATCGCGACGCCGCGGCCTTCAAGTTCCAGGCCTATTCCTTTTCCGACTGGCCGCGCGGCGTCTATGCGACCCAGACCCTGGTCGGCACCCGGGCCGGCGGCGCGATCGCGGCGGCGTGGGCGGTGATGAATTTCCTGGGCGAGGACGGCTACCGCGCCATCACGCGGCGCCTTCTGGATACCCGCAGGGCGATTGGCGCGGGGGTCGAGAAACTCGGCCTGGAAATCTGGGGCAGGCCGGAACTCAGCATCCTGAGCTACGGCTCCGCCGCGATCGATATCGCGCAGGTGGCGGATCGTCTGTCGACGCGCGGTTGGTTCGTGGGACGCCTGGTCGAGCCGCCCGGCATCCATCTGATGCTGAACCTGACCCACGAGCCGATCGTCGAAGAATATCTCGGGGATCTCGACTGGGCGATGAACGAGGCTCGGGCAGGGCGCGCGCGCAAGGTCGAGCAGCCGGCCACCTACTGATCGCCAGCGCGCCCGGGACAGGAGGCCGACCGTGAACAGAGGCTCGAACGCAGATCCGGTCTTTCAGCGCGAACTGGGTCGCGAGTACCCGACCATCGACCGCGGCGAAGGCATCCATCTCTACGACACGGCAGGCAAGCGCTACATCGACGGCGCCGGCGGCGTGTTCGTCACCAATCTCGGTCACGGCAATCAACAGGTCATCGAGGCGCTGGTGGCGCAGGCCCGGCGGGTGAGCTTCGCCCATACCGGGACGTTCACCAGCCAGGCCGCCATCGACTTCGCTGCCAGGCTGCTGGCCTTCGCGCCGACGGGGTTTGCCAAGGTCTGGATGTCGACGTCCGGCTCGGCCGCCAACGAGACGGCCATCAAGCTGGCGCGGCAATACCATCTGCTGACCGGCAATCCCGAGAAGACGCGCGTCGTGGCGCGATGGAACAGCTATCACGGCAGCACGCTGGGCGCTCTGTCGCTCACTGGCCAGCCGCGGCGTCGCGAGCCGTTCGAGCCCTACCTGCTCGACTTTCCCCACATCGACCCACCCTATGGCTATCGCCGCCCGCCCGGCACGGATCAGGCGGCGTACCACCTCGCGTGCGCCGACCAGCTCGAGCAGATCATTCGCCGGATCGGCCCGCAGTACGTCTCGGCCTTCATCGTCGAGCCGGTGGCCGGCGGCCCGCTCGGCGCGCTGGTGTCGCCGGACGACTATTTCCGCCGGATCCGGGAGATCTGCGATCGCCACAACGTCCTGCTGATCGCCGACGAAGTCGTCTCGGGCATCGGCCGGACCGGCCGTAACTTCGGCGTCGACCATTCGGGCGTCGTGCCGGACCTGATCACGGTCGCCAAGGGAGTCGGCGGCGGTTATGTCCCGATCGGCGCCACCGTGGTCCGCCAGCGCGTCTACGACGCCTTCGAAGACGCCGGAAGCTCGTTCCGCCACGGCGAGACCTTCACCGGACACGCCCTGGTTTGCGCCGCGGGCCTCGCCACCCTGCTTGAGATCGAGCGCAATGGCTTCGTCGAGCGCGCGCGCGTGATGGGCGACTATCTCGGCAAGGCGCTGGACCGCTTGCCCGACTTGCCGATGGTCGGCGACGTCAGGGGAAGGGGCCTCTTGTGGGGCCTCGAGCTGGTCCGGGACAAGGCGACGAAGGTGCCGTTCGCCCGATCGCACCAGGTCGGCGAAAAAGTGGTGGCCAGGGCGGCGGCCGACGGCCTGCTGATGCTGTCGAATGCCGGCTGTGTCGACGGTGTCGAGGGCGACACGCTGGCGCTCGCGCCGCCCTTCGTGGTCACTGAATCCGATATCGACGAGATCGTCGGCATCCTTGCTTCGGCCATCCGGTCCGTCGCCAGCAACGAACTTCCCGGCCAGTAACTGGCGGGCAGGGCATTCGCATACGGGCGCTCTCTCATTTTCCTCCCCAAGCGTAGCTTGGGGAGGTGTCGCCGTCTTCGGCGACGGAGGGGTCATGAGCCCCAGTCCCGCTGCTCATGACCCCTCCGCCCCGTACGACGGGGCACCTCCCCAGCGAAGCTGGGGAGGAGAGGCGAAAGCCAGCGCCCGGGCGTCAGGCTCCCAGATCGGCGGCGACGGCGCGGCGCTGCTCGACGCTGACAGTGACGGCGACGCCGAACCAGGCCTCGAAGCCCATGCGGCCCTGGTGCAGCAGCATGCCAAGCCCGTCGATGCAGCGGTTGCCGCGCGCGCGGGCGGCGGCTAGCAGCCCGGTCTCGAGCGGCGTGTAGACGATGTCGTAGACGGCCGCCGCGTGCGGCAGGTGGGCGAGATCGAGGTCGAGCGGCGGCTTGCCGGCCATGCCGAGCGAGGTCGTGTTGACCAGCAGGGTGACGCCGTCGAGCGCGCGCGCCCGGTCGTCCCAGTGATCGACCACGATCTGCCGCCCGTCCCGGGGCGTGAAGGCGACGCCGAGATCGATCGCGGTGCTGCGCGTGCGGTTGATCAGGCGCAGCTCGGGGACGCCAGCATCCATCAGGCTGGCAACGATGGCGCGCGCCGCGCCGCCCGAGCCCAGGACGACCACCGGACCGGCCTCGGGACGCCACGACGGCGCGTTGTAGCGCAGCGCTTCCATGAAGCCGAAGCCGTCCGAGTTGCGACCCTGGAGCGTGCCGTCGGGCTGCTTGATCACGGTGTTGACTGCGCCAATGCGCGCCGCCGCCGGATCGATGAGATCCAAGAGCGGCATGATGTCGATCTTGTGCGGCAGGGTGAGGTTGCAGCCGCGCGCATTGGGCGTGCGGCGCAGGAAGGCAACGAGCTCCTCGAGGGCGGCGCGGTTGGGCTCGACCGGCAGGCGGCCGTAATGGCCGTCGATGCCGTGCTGCTTCAGCCAGAAGCCGTGCAGCGCCGGCGAGCGCGAATGGGCGATCGGCCAGCCGACGATGGCGGCGAACGGGCGGCCGCGGGCCTCGTCGAGAAGGGTCGTGTAGGCGCTCATGTCGGTTGCTCCAGGCCGATGCCGTGCTCGGCGAGAAAGGCGAGAAGCGGCAGCAAGGGCAGGCCGAGGATGGTGAAGTAGTCGCCCTCGATGCGGCTGAACAGATGGGCGCCCAGCCCCTCGAGCTGATAGGCGCCGACCGAGGCGCATACCGCCTCGCCGGCGCGCGCCAGGTAGGCATCGAGAAAAGCGTCGGTGAAGGATCGCATGGTGAGCCGTCCGTGATCGGCAGCCTGCCAGAGGCGGGCGCCATTCTGCACCACCACGACCGCGGAATGCAGCTCGTGCGTCTGGCCGCCGAGCTCGCTCAATTGCTGGCGCGCCGCGGCGAGCGTCGGCGGCTTGTCGAACAGCCGGCCGTTACAGGCGAGCGTCGAGTCAGCACCAATCACCAGGGCGCCGCTGTGTCGTGCCGAAACCCGGGTCGCCTTCATTTCAGCCAGCGTCGTGGCGATATCGCGCGGCTTCGCGCGTTCGCCGAGCAGGCTCAGCTTGACCTCGTCCTCGTCGACGCCCGACGGCTCGATCGTGAAGTCGAGCCCGGCATGGGCGAGGATCTGGCGCCGCGACTGGCTGGCCGAGGCGAGGATGAGCGGTGGCGGCATGATGATTCCTGTATCCCCGAGCGCAGCGCTCACTGCTCCTCCCCAGCTTCGCTGGGGAGGAGAATGAGCCATTACTGTATCGACAATTTCGTTCCAAGCCCTAGGCCGGTTCCAGGCGGAAGAGTCCGCCGTCGTCGCTGTGGGTGACGAGGTAGATCAGCCCATCGGGCCCCTGGCGCACGTCGCGGATGTAGGGAAGGCGGCCCTCGAGCAACCGCTCTTCGCTGCGGTAGCGTTCGCCGTCGAGCTCGATGCGGAACAGCGCATAGGCCGACAGCGCGCCGGTGAACAGCGAGCCCTTCCAGCCGGGGAAACGGTCGCCGGTATAGAAGGAGAGCCCGCAGGGCGAGATCGACGGCACCCAGGTGCGCAGCGCGTCCTCCATGCCGGGCAGGCTGCGGTTGTCGGTGATCTTGCTGCCGTCGTAGTTCACGCCCCAGGTGACGCGCGGCCAGCCGTAGTTGGCCCCGGCCTTCAGGATGTTGAGCTCGTCGCCGCCGCGCGGCCCGTGCTCGACTTCCCAGACCTTGCCGGTCTCGGGATGCAGCGCGAGGCCCTGCGGGTTGCGATTGCCCCAGGTGAAAATCTCCGGCCGCGCCCCCGCCCGCCCGACGAACGGGTTGTCGCTTGGTACCGAGCCGTCGTCGCGCAAACGGACGATCTTGCCGGCGAGGTCGGCGAGATCCTGCGCCTGGTTCATCTGGAATCGATCGCCGCAGGTCACGTAGAGCAGGCCGGCGCGATCGAACAGCAGGCGCGAGCCGAGATTGAGGCTGCCCGACCGGCGCGGCAGGGCCTCGAAGATCGGCGTCATGCCGTGCAAGCCGCCGGCGCCGAGCTCGGCGCGGCCGGCCGTCGTCACCGGGCCGCCCGGTCCATCGCTGATGTAGGACAGGTACAGGACCCGATTGCGGGCGAAGTCCGGATGCAGGCAGATGTCGAGCAGCCCGGCCTGGCCGCGGCCATGGACCTTGGGCAGGCCGGACAGCGCCGTCCGCTCCAGCCGCCCACTGGCGAACACGCGCAGCCGGCCTGGCCGCTCGGTGATCAACATGCGGCCGTCGGGCAGGAAGGCCATGCTCCAGGGTTGCTCCAGGTCGCGGCTGAGCGTGACCAAGCGGTAGTTCCCCTTGGCGCTTCGGATGATTTCCTGCGCCCGGACCACCGCAGGCGCGACCAGCGTGGTGCCGGCAGCGAGCACGAATCGGCGTCGATACATGGACTCTCCTGTCGATCTGGCGGTGGCGGACGTTTTCGCCGGCAGACGTTTTCGCCGGCAGACGTTTTCGCCGGCAGACTGGCGCACGTTGGCGTGGCGATTATACTCGACGCCGACCAGCAATCTCAAAATTGGGGGACACCCCTGTGACCGACCGCTATTTGCGAACCGGCATCTTTCACGCACCCTTCCATGCCCTGGACGAGAACCCCACCCTCGCCCTCGAGCGCGACATGGAGCTGCTCCAGCACCTCGACCGGCTGAACTATCATGAGGCCTGGATCGGCGAGCACCACTCCGGCGGCTTCGAGATCATCGCCAGCCCGGAGATGTTCATCGCCGCAGCGGCCGAGCGCACGCGCCATATCCGGCTCGGCACCGGCGTGGTGTCGCTGCCCTATCACAACCCGTTCATGCTGGCCTCGCGCATGCGCCAGCTCGATCACATGACGCGCGGGCGGGCCATGTTCGGCGTCGGCCCGGGCGCGCTGGTGCACGATGCCGCCAAGATCGGCGTCAAGCCGGCCGACCAGCGCAGCCGCATGAACGAATCGCTCGACGTCATCATGGAGCTGATGGCCGGCAAGTCGGTGACGCGCAAGACCGACTGGTTCGACCTTACCGCCGCGCAGCTTCAACTGCCGCCCTACAGCCAGCCTGGCATGGAGATGGCGGTAGCCTGCGCCCGCTCGCCGGTCGGCGCCGTCGCCTCGGGCCGTCACGGCATCGGCATGCTGTCGATCGGCGGCACGTCGGACGACGCCCTGCTGGCGCATGCCAACAACTGGAAGATCTACAGCGACCATGCCAAGCAGAACGGCCAGGTCGCCGACCGCAGCAAGTGGCGCATCGTCACCTTCGCCCACGTCGCGCCGACCGCTGCGCAGGCGCGCGAGGAGGTCAGGTTCGGTCTCGACCGCTTCACCAAGTACTTCACCGACGTTGCAACCTTCCCGATCCTGCCGCCCGGCATCACCGACCCGGCCGAATTCCTGACCAGGGAAGGCATCGCCTGCATCGGCACACCGGACGATTGCGTCAGGCACTTCGAGAGGCTGTGGAAGGGATCGGATGGCGGCTTCGGTGCCGTGCTGCTGCTCGCCCACAATTGGGCCGACTGGCCGGCGACGCAGCGTTCGTACGAGCTGATGGCGCGCTTCGTCCATCCGCACTTCCAGCGCGGCGCCAACGACCTGCGCCGGCTGAGCTACGACACCGCCACCGGAAATCGCGGCACCTACTCGGTGCAGTCGCAGGCGGCCGTCGAGAGCGAGATCAAGAAGTACCAGGACGCCCAGGCGCAGAAGGCGGCCGAGTAGCGCGAAGCAAGTCACCACGAAAAGGGGAGAGCTCACATGTCCAAATCGATCCTGATGCATGAGAATGGCGGCCCGGAGAAGATGGTCCTCGAGGACGTCGAGGTCGGCAAGCCGGGTCCGGGCCAGGTCAAGGTCAGGCACACCGCGATCGGCCTCAACTTCATCGATGTCTACACCCGCTCCGGCCTCTACCAGACGCCGCTGCCCAATGCGGTGGGCCGCGAGGCTGCCGGCGTGATCGTCGAGGTCGGGCCCCGGGTGCGCGGCTTCAAGAAGGGCGATCGCGTCGCCTATTGCGGCGTGCTGGGCGCGTATTGCCAGGAACGCCTGATGGGAACCGAGCAGCTCGTGAAGGTGCCAAAGGGCGTGAGCGACGAGCAGGCCGCGGCGATCATGCTGAAGGGCATGACCACGGAATACCTCGTCGATCATTGCGCCAAGCCGTGGCTCAAGAAGGGCGACATCGTGCTGTTCCATGCCGCCGCCGGCGGCGTCGGCCTGCTGTTCGGCCAGTGGGCCAAGGCGCGCGGCTACAAGTGCATCGGCACGGTGTCGTCGCCCGAGAAGGCCAAGCTCGCCAAGAAGAACGGCTACAAGTGGGTGATCGACTACACCAAGGAGGATGTCGTCGCCAAGGTGAAGGAGATCACCAAGGGCAAGGGCGTGCCGGTGGTGTTCGACGGCGTCGGCAAGGATACCTGGAACGCCTCGCTCGACTGCCTGCGTCCACGCGGCCTGTTGTGCTCGTTCGGCAACGCGTCGGGTGCGGTGGCGCCGCAGCCGCCCGGCATCCTCAACACCAAGGGCTCGCTCTACCTGACGCGGCCCAGCCTCGGCGCCTATACGGCCACGCGCAAGGACCTCGAAGCGTCGGCGGCGTCGCTGTTCAGGATGGTGAAGAGCGGCAAGGTGAAGATCGCCATCGACCAGCGCTACCCGCTGGCCGAGGCGGCGCAATCGCACATCGACCTCGAAGGGCGCAAAACCACCGGGCAGACCGTTCTCGTGCCCTGATGGCCGAGGAGGAAGGCCGACAGGACGAGGTCAGCGAGGTCCAGCGGACCGGCTGGCTGACCCGTCTCGGTCGCTCGTTCGGAGGGGTCCTTGTTGGATTCCTGCTGATAGCCGGTTCCGGCATGCTGCTGTTCTGGAACGAGGGCCGCGCCATCGAGACCGCGCAGTCCCTGACGGAAGGCGCTGCCGTCGTGGTCGAGGTCGAGGCAGCCAAGCTGGATCCGGCCAACGACGGCAGGCTGGTCTACGTGGCCGGGCCGATCTCGGTCGCGAGCGCGATCAGCGACGTCGATTTCGGCGTCCGCAGCAATGGCCTGCGGCTGGTGCGCAAGGTCGAGATGTACCAGTGGACCGAGGAGCAGCACACCGAGACGCACCGCAAGCTGGGTGGCGCCGAGGAAAGGGTCACGACCTGGCGCTACACCCGCAAGTGGGCAGACCACGCCGTCGACTCGTCCAAGTTCCACGAGCGCACCGGGCATGCCAACCCGGCGATGCCCTATCAGGAACGCAACCTGCTGGCCGCCAAGCCCAGGATCGGCGCCTATGGCTTGCCGGACAGCATGGTGACTGGCTTCGGCATTGCGCAGCCTCTGCCGTTTCCCGACGATCGGGCGGCGGCGTTGGAGCGGCGGCTGCGCAAGCCGGTGCGCGTCGTCGATGGCGTGCTCTACATCGGCGGCGATCCGTCCAAACCGGCCGTCGGCGATCTGCGCATCGCCTTCGCCGAAGTGCCAACGCAGGAGGCGAGCGTGGTTGCCCGCCAGTCGCCGATCGGCCTCGGTCCCTACCAGACCCATGCCGGTGGCACGGTCGAGCTGATCATGCCGGGCCGCGTGCCCTCGGCCGACATGTTCAAGTCGGCCCAGCAGGAGAACGAGACCTTGACGTGGTTGCTCCGCGGCGCCGGCTGCGTGCTGATGTTCTTCGGCTTCTGCCTGATCCTGGGGCCGCTCGGCGTGCTGGGCGATCTCATTCCCATCATCGGCGACGTCGTCCGCGCCGGCGCCGGGCTGGTCGGGTTCCTGTTCACCGTCGTGATGGCCCCGCTGATCATCGCCGTCGCCTGGTTGTGGTATCGGCCGATCGTCGCGATCGGCGTCGTGGTCGTGGGCGCCCTCTGCGCCTGGGGTGCGATCTGGGTGGCGCGCCTGCACAAGGCGGACCAGCAGCTGGCCCGGCGGGCATGAGGCCGCAATGATGATCGTCGGCCTGACCGGCTCCATCGGCATGGGTAAATCGACCGCGGCCAGAATGCTGCGACAGATGGGCGTGCCCGTCTATGACGCCGACGCCAACGTGCATGCCGTGCAGGCGCCGGGCGGCGCGGCGCTGCCGGCGATCGAGGCGGCGTTTCCTGGCGTGGTGAAGGATGGTGTGCTCGATCGCCAGGCGCTGGGCGCGCGGGTGTTCGGTAACAGGGAGGCGCTGCGCCGGCTCGAGGCGATCGTCCATCCGCTGGTCGGCCAGCGCCAGCGCGCCTTCCTCAAGCGGGCGGCCTTGCGGCGGGAGAAGCTGGTCGTGCTCGACATCCCGTTGCTGTTCGAGGGCCTGGGTGATCGCCGGGTCGACGCCACGCTGGTGGTGAGCGCGCCGGGTTTCCTGCAGCGTCGGCGCGTGATGGCCCGGCCGGGCATGACCGAGCAGCGCCTCGACGGCATCCTGCGCCAGCAGGTTCCCGATGCCATCAAGCGGCGCAAGGCGAGCGTCGTCATCCCGACCGGCCTCGGCCTTGCGCCGACGCGCCGTGCGCTCGGCGAGGCCATCGCGGCGCTCGAGCGGGGCCACGGCCGCTTCTGGCCGCCCAACCCGTGGCGGGAGAAATTCACAGCCCGGCTCGCGCGGGAGCGGCGCAAGTAGGCTACAAGTCGGGCATGCGTGAGATCGTTCTCGACACCGAGACCACCGGCCTCGATCCGCTTTCCGGCCATCGCGTGGTCGAGCTGGGCTGCCTCGAGCTGCTCAACACCGTGGCCACCGGGAAGACGTTCCACACCTACTTCAATCCGCAAATGATCATGCCGTCGGAGGCGCAGGAAATTCACGGCCTCACCGACGAGTTCCTGGCCGACAAGCCGCTGTTCGCCGACCGGGTCGAGGCGTTCCTGGCGTTCATCGGCGAGGATCAGCTGGTCATCCACAACGCCCAGTTCGACATCGGCTTCCTCAATGCCGAGCTGGAGCGCGTCGGCCGGGCGAAGCTGGTCAATTCCTACGTCGACACGGTGTCGATGGCGCGCCGGAAGTTCCCCGGCCAGCGCGTCAGCCTGGATGCGCTGTGCGAACGCTTCGGGGTCGACAATTCGAACCGCAGCAAGCACGGCGCGCTGCTCGACTCGGAGCTGCTGGCCGAGGTCTATCTCGAGCTGAGCGGCGGCCGGCAGCGCGATCTCGGCTTCGGCGTCGGCTTGGCTGCTGCCGCGCGCGGTGTCGTGTCTGGCCCACGTCCGGTCCGTCCACCGCGGCCGCATGCGCCGAGCGCCGAGGAGCTCGCTGCCCATCTCGCTTTCCTGAAGCAGATCACCGATCCGCTGTGGCTGAGGGCGTGATTTCATTTCCCTCCCTCGATGACGGGGGAGGGAAAGAGTCACGTGGCGCCACCCGCCTGAGCTTGGCACCGTCGACTCCGCAGGGAAGGATTGAACTCATGCTCTTGCGGACCGCGAGCGAGGCACTCTCGGTCCGCAAGAGCATGAATAAGAGCGTTGTCAGGCGTGGCCGATCTGGCCTTCGCCGGGTCCCGGCGTCTTGCCGGCGTTGGCTTCGAGCTGCTGGCGATAGAGCGCCACGAAATCGACCGGGGCGATGTTGAGCGGCGGGAAACCGGCCTCGCGCGTGGCGTTGGCGACGACGGCGCGGGCGAACGGGAACAGGAGCCGCGGCGTCTCGATGAACAGCAGCGGGCCGTAGGCTTCCTGCGGCACCTCGCCCAGCGTCACCGTGCCGGCATAGACCAGCTCGAGCATGAACAGCGGTTCGTCCTTCGGGGTCTTGGCGCTGGCTTCGATGGTGAGAAATACCTCGAAGGTCTTGGCGTCGAACTGGCGGTTGCCGACCTGCACGTTGAGCGTCAGCTGCGGCTGGGTCTGCTCGATCAGGCTCTGCGGCGCGCGCGGATTCTCGAAGCTGAGATCCTTGATGTATTGGCCGTGCATGATGAGCGGCGCGGTGGGAGCCTGGGGGTTGCCGGGAGGCGGAGTGGGCGGCGGTGTGGTCGACATGTCGGACTTTCGCTGTTGCGAGGGGCGGGAATCTCGGCGGCGGGCGGTACCATGCAGGGCTGCACTGCACAAGGCGCGGGCTGGTGCGGACCCGCGTCAATTGCAAAATCCCGCCGTCAAGACGATGATGCCGGCACTGAATTTGCACCGTTCTGCAAGGATATGGATCGATCTGCTCTTCGGCCCCCGGTTCTTCGGCCAATCGTGGGAATTACCGCGTGCTTCAAGGAAAACGGCCGCGGCGGCTGGCATCACACCGTCGGCGACCGGTACATCCAGGCGGCCGTCCGCGCCGTCGGCGCCCTGCCCGTCCTGATCCCGGCGATCGGCCCCGAGTTCGACGAGGAAGCGGCGATGACCGCGGCGCTCGATCGCCTGCTCGACGGCCTCGACGGCGTCCTGCTGACCGGCAGCCCTTCCAACGTCGAGCCGCATCACTACGGCGGCGAGCAGAGCCGGTCAGGCACCGCGCACGATCCGGCGCGCGATGCCACGACCCTGCCGCTGATCCGTCATTCGATCGACCGGGCAGTGCCACTGATGGCGATCTGCCGTGGCCTGCAGGAGGTGAACGTTGCCCTCGACGGCACGCTTCACCAGCTCGTCCACGAGGTGCCGGGCCGGCGCGACCATCGTTCGCCCAAGGCTGGGTCCGTCGACGCCAACTATGTGTCGGCTCATGCCATCGACATCGTCGAGGGCGGCCTGCTGCACGCCTTGGTGGGCGAGCGCCGCGTCATGGTGAACTCGCTGCACGCCCAGGGGGTCGATCGGCTGGCGCCGCGCGCCCGGCTGGAGGCGGTCGCCGACGACGGACAGGTCGAGGCGTTCAGTGTTCCCGACGCACCCGCCTTTGCGCTTGCCCTGCAATGGCATCCCGAGCATCGCGCGCTCGAGAACCCGGTCTCGATGAAACTGTTCGACGCTTTTGCCGCCGCCTGCCGGGCGCGCGCGGCCTCGCGGCTGCGGCCGGCACTGCGCGTCGCCGCCGAGTAGGCTAATCTCGCGGGATGGCCACGCCCGCGACCCTGAACAACGCCCGCCGCGATTTCTACGAGCGCATCGGCAGCCTGTCGATGGCGCCGCTGTGGGAGTCGCTGCACCAGCTGGTGCCGACGCAACCGGCCCCGAAATACCAGCCGGCGTGCTGGAGCTATGATGCGGTGCGCCCCTTCCTGATGGAATCGGGTACGCTGATCACCGCCAAGGAAGCTGTGCGACGCGTCCTGATCCTGGAGAACCCGGCGATGCCGGGCTCGGCCTGCATCACGCCCACGCTCTATGCCGGCCTGCAGCTCATCCTGCCGGGCGAGGTGGCGCCCAGCCATCGTCACACCCAGTCGGCGCTGCGTTTCATCGTCGAGGGCGAGGGCGCCTACACCGCGGTCGACGGCGAGCGCACGATCATGCGCGAGGGCGACTTCGTCATCACGCCGACCTGGACGTGGCACGACCACGGCAACGACTCGAGCAAGCCCATGGTGTGGCTCGACGGGCTCGATATCCCGCTGGTGGCGATGTTCAACGCCGGCTTCGCCGAGAACGGCGAGAGCGACGAGCAGGCCGTCACCTCACCCGAGGGCACGTCGGATGCGAGGTATGCCAGCGGCCTCCTGCCGGTCGACTGGAAGCCGTCGCGCCAGACCTCGCCGATCTTCAACTATCCCTACCCGCGCACGCGCGAAGCGTTGCAGCGCCTGGCCAAGGCAGGCCCGCCCGACGCCTGTCACGGCTACAAGCTGCGCTACGTCAATCCGGCCAATGGCGGCGCGCCGATCGCCACCATGGGCACCTTCATGCAGCTCCTGCCCAGGGGCTTTTCGTCGGCGCCGTACCGCTGTACCGACGGCACGGTGTTCTCGGTCGTCGAAGGGCAGGGTGAAAGCCGGATCGGCGACAAGACCTTCCGCTGGAAGAAGCGCGATCATTTCGTCGTCCCGAGCTGGGCCACCGTCGTGCACCAGGCGACCGACGAGTCGGTGCTGTTCTCCTTCTCCGACCGGCCGGTCCAGGAGCGCCTCGACCTGTGGCGCGAGGATCGCGGCGGCCGCTGAGGCGTCCTCATGCTCTTGCGGACCGCGAGCGAGACGCTCGCGGTCCGGAAGAGCATGAATTAGTCGATCTCGATCGGGCGTTTGTCTTCCAGCGACATCCGGGTCGCTGTTGAGAACACGAGAGCCTCGATGGCCTGCTCGACGGCAAGCAAGCCGGGGTCGGCGACGCCGGCGACGCACTCGATGAAGCGCTGCAGTTCGACCTGATAGGGATTGCGGTCCTGGATGGCCACGGGCCGCGGACCGCTTTCGTCAGCCATGGTGAAGTGGCTGGTCGGCGGTCCATCCTTATCGAACACCGATGAATGCTCGAAGACCGCACGCTCGAACAGCGCGCGAAAGCCCGCGGTGAAGGGAAAGCCCACTGGCATCAGGCCGCTTGCCGTCACCGTGGCGTGTCGGCCGTCCTCATAGTTCAGCAGGGTCGAGAGCTCGCCGGGCCCGTTCGCTGTTTGCACGGCGCTGGCCGACAAAGTGGTCGGGCGTCCCATCAGCCAATGGATGAAGTCGAAGTCGAAGGTCATGAGCTCGATCGAGGGTTCGCCGTAGTGCGCCTTGCGGCCGGGACTTTCCGGCTGCAGGTACGACCCGAGCCGCCACGCGGCGACGCTGAGCAGGCCTCCATGCGAGCCGGAATCGGTCGCGTGCTTCACATGCTGGTGCGCCGCCACGGAACGCATCAGCAGTCCGACCTGCAGCAGACGATTGGCCTCTCGCGCCGCTTCCTGCATTTCGTACGCGTCGCGCAGGCAAAGCGCGAAGGGGGTCTCGCAGAAGACGTCCTTGCCGGCCCGCAGGGCGGCAATCACGTGTTCTGCGTGCACAGGTGTCGGCAGGCACACATCGATTGCATCGATGTCGGGATCGTGGATCAGCAGCGCGGCGTCGGTGCAGGCCTCGGCTCCGCACATGGCGGCAACCGCCGCAGCCCGCGCGGCCTCGCGGGAGTACACGCCGACGACCTTCGCCCCGGGCATGCCGGCATAGGCCAGCGCATGCACCTTTCCCATGGCGCCGGCGCCTAGAAGTCCGATCCGGATCATGCCGGCCACCCCGCTTTCTTGACCTGATCGACCGTGATCGGCCAATGACTCTTCGCTGCTCTCAGGCCACCTGGCGCTTCTGCGCCGCCACCGAACCGGCGCACTGATCGACCGGAAGCGGTCTGAGATGAAGATCGTAGGCGTCGGCATATTCGGCACGCCACGTCGTGCCGTCGCGGCGGTAGAGGTAGACGAACAGCTGGCAGGCGTCGGACTGGTAGCGCAACGCGCGCGCCGGATCGTCCTTGCGGTCGAGCACGCCGACGCCGAACAGGGCTGCGAGCTGCGTCTCGTCGAGGCCCTTGATGCGATCGGCCGGGATCGGCGTGCCGGCGTTGCGCGAGCTGAACACGCCTTTCTCGCCGCCGGTCAGGGAGTATCCGGAATCGGAACCGGTGGTGCAGCCGCCGAGGAGAAGCGCCAGCGCCAGCGCCGATCGAGCCGATCTCATGTCCGTCAGTCTAGCGCGGGACCGCGGGCGGATTAAAGGGCCGGCCGGGTGGAGCGGCTGGCGGTTTGAGCTGCTGCGCCACATGCACCATCGCCGCCACGCCCACCACCGGCACGATGAGGTTCAGGATGGGAATGGTGCCCAGGAAGACGATGACGATGCCGGTGAGCCACAGCACGCCGGCATTGTTGCGTCGCCATGCCTTGACCTCGGCCGGCGTGAGGCGGCGCAGCGCCACCTGCTCGTAGTAGACGCGGCCGGCCAGCCAGCCGTTGATGCCGTAGAACAGCACCGCGCCCAGGCCGGCGATGAAGATCGACAGGATGTAGAACGGCAGCATCACCAGGTTGAGGGCGATCACGGCCAGCAGGAAGACGACGCCGGTCCAGATGCCGGTCCAAATCGGAATGCCCTTTGCCCGGCCGAGATGCGGGTAGTGCTCGCTTTCGACGATATCGGCGATCTGCTCGAGGAAGATCGAGATCACGATGCCGAAGCTTGCCGGAAACAGCATCAGCGCCAGCACGATGACCGCGCCGCCGCCCAGCCAGCGGATTGCCTCGTTGATCCATTTCATCTCGAAGGTCGCGAACGATTGCAGCCCCCACCAGGCCAGCCAGGCGATGCCGACTTGAAGCACCAGGCTAAGCGCCAGCGACCACCAGATGACGCCACGCAGGCGCGGGTCGCCGAGCTGACGAACCGCGCGCTCGAAGGCGTTGATCATGGGGCTGTCACCATTTCGGGCCGCAGGCGCCTTTCAAATCCTCCTCCCCACGCTTCGCGTGGGGAGGTGTCGCGTCATACGCGACGGAGGGGTCATGAGTCACGTGAGGGGGCCTCTGACCCCTCCGTCCGCGATTACGCGGACACCTCCCCAGCGAAGCTGGGGAGGAGAAGAATCTGAACGTGGCTCATTGCGGGCCGACGACGCCTGCCGCCTTTAGCTCGCCGATCTCCTGGGCCGAGAAGCCGCGCTGGCCCAGCACCTCGTCGGTATGCTGGCCGCGCTTGGCGGCCGGACCCTTGATGCCCTCCTTGGTGCGCGAGAAGCGCGGCGCCGGCGCCGGCTGGGCGAAGCCGTTGACGTCGACGAAGGCGTTGCGCGCCTTGGCATGCGGATGCTGCGACGCCTCCGACATGGTGAGCACCGGCGCGAAGCAGACGTCGCTGCCTTCCATGATGGCGCACCATTCGTCGCGCGTCTTGCTCCTGAAGATGCCGGCCAGCCGGCTCTTGAGCTGCGCCCATGCCTTGCGGTCGTTCTGCGCCGGCAGGCTTTCGCCCTTGAGGCCGGTCTTCTCGAGCAGCAGGTCGTAGAATTGCGGCTCGATCGAGCCGACGCAGACGAACTTGCCGTCCCTGGTCTCGTAGGTGCCGTAGAAATGCGCGCCGCCGTCGAGCACGTTGGTCTCGCGATCCTTCTCGTTCCACAAGCCGGCGCCGGCCATGCCGTAGAGCCCGCCCAGCAGCAGGGCCGTGCCGTCGACCATGGCGGCGTCGACGACCTGGCCCTTGCCCGATCTCTGCGCCTCGAGGAGCCCGCACACCATGCCGAAGGCCAGCAGCATGCCGCCGCCGCCGAAATCGCCGACCAGGTTGAGCGGCGGCGACGGCTTGTCCTTAGGGCCGATGGCATGCAGGGCGCCGGTGAGCGCGATGTAGTTGATGTCGTGGCCAGCCGCCTTGGCGAGCGGGCCTTCCTGGCCCCAGCCGGTCATGCGGCCATAGACCAGCTTCGGATTGCGCGCGAGGCAGACGTCGGGGCCGACGCCCAGCCGCTCGGCGACGCCGGGGCGGAACGGCTCGGTGATGCCGTCGGCCGTCTCGATCAGGCGCAGCACGACCTCGACCCCTTCCTTCTTCTGCAGGTCGACGGACACCGAGCGCCGGCTGCGGTTGTGAATGGCGTACTTGGGATCGGCGAAGCGGTCCATGACGTGCGCTTTGGTGCGGTCGATGCGGATCACATCGGCCCCCATGTCGCCCAGCATCATGGAGCACATCGGACCCGGACCGATGCCAGCCAATTCGACGATCGTCAGTCCCGAAAGCGGACCCGCCATGACTTCCCTCCTGCGAAATTCACTACCGCGCCTATCGTTGCGATGTTAGCCGATCCGGCTGCCCTGTCACGCCAGGGCGCTGAACGGACGCATGGCTTGCCTCCCCCTCGGGGTGAAACTTCAAGAGGCAAGCGATTTTCCTGGATCATGCACCGCTGAAAGATCCCTCGCTACGCTCGGGATGACAGAATCGATGTCATCCCGAGCGTAGCGAAGGATCTTTCCTCATGCTTCTTGTTGATGGCGCGCTCCCAGCGAAGACCGGGACCGGCTCATCCGACACCATGACTTCCGCGCCCGGAATGCTCTACAGTCCGCACCGCACGAGGGTTGGAGGGGACGGGAATGAAGGTGGGCCGGTTTGTGACGTCGCTGGCGCTGGTGCTTGCCGTGGCCGGCAGCACGGTGGCGCAACAGGCGCCGCCGGCGGCGCCGAAGGAATACAACCAGGAGTTCCTGGTCCCGGGCTCGTGGTTCCATGGCGTGCACGGCCTCGCCTTCAACAAGGACGACCAGCTGTTCGCCGGCTCGGTGGTTGGCCAGACGCTCTACCGCGTGCAGGTCGACACCGGCGAGGTCGACCGCGTCATCGATCCGCCGACCGGCATGGCCGACGACATCGCCTTTGCCGACGACGGCACCATGGCATGGACTGCCTTCCTCCTGGGCAAGATCTATATCCGGCGGCCCAACGGCAAGACCATCGAGGTCGCCAACGGCATGGGCGGCCCGAACTCGCTGGCCTTCGGCAAGGATGGCAGGCTGTTCGTATCCGAGGTCTTTCTCGGTGACGCGCTTTACGAGGTCGATCTCAAGAACGTCGAGAAGCCCGACTTCAAGCCATTCCCGCGCAGCGAGCTGCGCCGCATCGCCGAGAAGATGGGCGGCCTGAACGGCTTCGAGATTCACAAGGATGACGGCTTCCTCTATGGGCCGCTGTGGTTCAAGGGTCAGGTGGTGAAGATCAACCTCGAGACCGGGGCAATCGACGTCATCGCCGAAGGCTTCAAGATCCCGGCCGCCGCCAATATCGATCCGCAGAATCGGGACAACGTCTATGTCGTCGATACCGGAACCGGCGGCATCTGGAGCGTCAGCCTCTCCAGCAGGACCAAGAAGCTGGTCGCCTCGATGAAGCCGGGTCTCGACAATCTCGCCTTCGATTCGCGCGGCCGCCTGTTCGTCACCTCGATGACCGACAACGGCATCTACCTGGTCGACAAGCAAACCGGCGCGCACAAGGCCATTGTCGAGGGCAGGCTCGCGATTCCTGCTGACCTGGCCGTCACAACCGAAGGGGGGAAGGAGACGGTTCACGTCGCCGACGTGTTCAGCTATCGCACGGTCGACGGCCAGAGTGGCGCCGTTGCCGACGTGCTGCGCGTGCACGGCGAGACGCATGCCTATCCACTCGGCCTCTCCATCGGCCCGCGCCATGCGATCCTGACCTCCTGGTTCTCCAACACGGTCGAGAAGGTCGACCGCAAGACCGGCAAGCTGGTGGCGACCCTGGGCGACTTCGCCGCGCCGGTCGATGCGCTGGAGGCAGCCGACGGCACTCTCTACGTCGCCGAGCTGGCCAGCGCCAACCTCGTCAAGGTCAGTCCCGACGGCAAGACGCGCTCGACCGTGGTCAAGGAGCTGCGTGGGCCGGTGGCGATGGCCCAAGGCCCGGGCAGCCTGATCTATGTCACCGAGATCGCCGCCGGCGCGGTCACCGAGATCGATGTCGCCACCGGCGAGCGCCGGGTGGTGGCCGATGGCTTGGCCGGCCCGGAAGGCATCGACATGGGCGCCGACGGCCGCCTCTATGTCGCCGAGGTCGGCCAGAAGCGCGTGGTCGCGATCGATCGCGCCACGGGGGCGAAGACGGTGATCGCCTCGAACCTCGACCTCGGCCTGCCGCCCTATCCCGGCGGACCGCCGGCGCTGGTCCCGACCGGCGTCGCCGTCGCCCGCAGTGGCACCGTCTACGTCAGCTCCGACATCCGCAACGCGCTCTACAAGCTCACGCCCCCTGCGCCCTGAGAGGCCCCATGCCCGGCATTCCCTTCATCAAGGACTTCAAGTTCGACTACGGCACGGCGATGGAAGTGACCCCGCTGATCCGCCGCGTGGTTGCCCGCAATCCCAGCCCCTTCACCTTCAAGGGCACCGGCACCTACGTGATCGGCCACGGCAAGGTGGCGATCGTCGATCCCGGTCCCGACATGCAGGACCATATCGACGCGGTGCTCAATGCCGTGCGCGGCGAGACGGTGACGCATCTCTTCGTCACCCATACCCACATCGATCACGTGCCGGCGACGCCCGCCATCGCCAGGGCGACCGGCGCCAAGGTCTATTCCTACGGCCCGCATCCCAGGCCGCCGGCCGGCGAGAAGCCGGAGGAGGCTGGCGATCTCGCTTTTGCGCCCGACATCAAGCTCAATGACGGCGACGTGGTTCATGGCGACGGCTGGAACGTCGAGGCGGTCTACACGCCGGGCCACATCTCCAACCACCTCTGCTTCGCAGTGAAGGAGGACAACGCGCTGCTGACGGGCGACCACGTGATGGGCTGGTCGACCGCGGTGATCTCGCCGCCCGACGGCAACATGGCCGACTACTTCGCCAGCCTGCGCAAGCTCCTGCCGCGCGAGGAGACGCTCTACATCCCGACGCACGGCTCGGAGATCCGCAACCCCAACCCGTTCGTGCAGTCCTACATCGAGCATCGCCTGGGCCGCGAGGCGCAGATCATGGCGCGGCTCGAGGAAGGCCCGCAGACCATCCCGCAGATGGTCGCCAGGAACTACGCCGACACACCCGTGCACCTGCATGCCGCCGCCGGCCGCTCGATGCTGGCCCATCTCGTGCAGATGGTGAAGGACGGTCGCGTCAGGACCGAGGACGGCCAGGCGCGGATCGACAGCGTCTATCGGATTTGAGCGAAGGCGTGTCTCATCCTCCTCCCCAGCTTCGCTGGGGAGGTGCCCCGTCATACGGGGCGGAGGGGTCATGAGCATCAGTGGTGGCGCTCATGACCCCTCCGTCGCCGAAGACGGCGACACCTCCCCAGCGGAGCTGGGGAGGAGGGTGAAGAGTCGAAGACAGGGCAGGCAGGTTAGAAGGGAGAAGCGACCGATGGACATGAAACTCGCCGGCAAGACCGTGCTGATCAGCGGCGGCAGTCGCGGCATCGGCTTCGCCTGCGCGATGGCCTTCGCCGGCGAAGGCTGTGCCGTGCACATCGCCTCGCGCTCGAAGGAATCGCTGGAGGCGGCGCGCGACAAGATCCGGGCGCGGCACAACGTGCCGGTCGAGATCCATCCCGCCGACTTCTCCAAGGGCGATACGGTGCGCGCCGTGGTCGATGCGGCAGCTCACGCCGACATCCTGGTGAACAACGCCGGCGCCATCCCGCGCGGCGATATCCACGCCATGACCGAGCCCAAGTGGCGCGAGGCCTGGGAGCTGAAGGTGTTCGGCTACATCAATGCCACACGCGCCATGCTGGAGAAGATGTATGCGCGCAAGAAGGGGGCGATCGTCAACATCATCGGCCTCGCCGGCGAGAGCTACAATTACGACTACGTCACCGGCTCGATGGGCAATGCCAGCCTGATGGCCTTCACGCGCACCGTCGGCTCCAGGAGCGTCGACCAGGGCGTGCGCGTGGTGGCGATCAACCCGCCGGCGACCCGCACCGACCGCATGCTCACCCTGCTGCGCGGCCAGGCCGAGAAGCAGCTGGGCGATCCCGAGCGCTGGCCCGAGCTCACCAGGCACATGCCGTTCGGCCGACCCGCCGAGCCCGACGAGGTCGCCGACCTCACGGTCTTCCTCGCCTCCGACCGCGCGAGCTACATCAGCGGCGTGGTGATGACTCTCGACGGCGGACAGGCGGCGCGACACTGAGCTCGGTGGGAGCCGGTGCCGCGATGGCGGCGTCGGCGCGCTGCCAGGTCTTGCCGCTCACCGCCAGCGCGGCCATGAAGATCAGCAGGCCTCCTACAGCAATGCACGGTCCGTGACCCCAGCCGGTGCTGTAGCGCCAGCAGGGGAAGACGGCGACACCCAGCGCCGCCAGCACCAGACATGCCGTCAGCATGCTCGCTGCTCCTCATGTCGAGCGGCGATCTTGTCGTCCATGACCTCTCCGCGAATTCACCCGAGCAGTACGAGTTGACTGGCAGAACCGTCCCTCGGCAAACGACGGCGCGGTGGCCAAGGTGCCGCAGGCACGAGCCCATCGTGAATCCATTTAGGGTTTGTGACGTCACAAACCCCGGTCAAAATGAAGACGCGGGTTCATCCACAGCGCGCACATACAACATCTTGGACGGATGCGCCCGGCATTGCGTACGCGTGGTAGTGTGTCCCCGAAATGTCCGACGATCTCGCCAACGCGTCCGCGCTGCTGCACACGGTGTTCGGCTTCGGCGGCTTTCGGCCGGGCCAGGAGGAGATCGTGAGCGCGGTGCTGGCGGGCGAGAACGTCCTGGCGGTGATGCCGACCGGCAGCGGCAAGTCGCTATGCTATCAGCTCCCCGCCATCGCCCGGCCCGGCCTGACGCTGGTGGTGTCGCCGCTGATCGCGCTGATGCGCGACCAGGTGCGCGCGCTGACCGCCGCCGGCGTCGTCGCCGGCAGCCTCAACTCGTCGAACGAATGGGGCGAGAATGCGCGCGTCCTGGGGCTGCTGCGCCGACGCGAGCTGCGGCTGCTCTATGTCGCGCCGGAGCGCCTGGCGCGTCCCGACACGATCGAGATGCTGGCCGAATCGGACGTCCGCATGATGGCGATCGACGAGGCCCACTGCGTCTCGCAATGGGGCCACGATTTCCGTCCCGAGTACCTCACCCTGGGCAACCTGGCGCGCCAGATCGGCGGCACGCTGCAGACGCTGGCGCTGACGGCGACGGCCGATGCGCCGACCCGCGGCGACATCGTCGACAAGCTGTTCGCCGCGCCGCCGCGCATCTTTGTCCGCAGCTTCGACCGGCCCAACCTGCGGCTCTCCTTCAAGCCGAAGGAGCATTCGACCCGACAGGTCTTTGCGTATGTTCGTGCCCATGCCGGCGAGAGCGGCATCGTCTACTGCGCCTCGCGCCGCAAGGTCGAGGAGCTGGCGACTGGCCTGGCGGCGGCCGGCCTGCGCGCGCTGCCCTACCATGCCGGGCTCGACAAATCGGTGCGGGACGCCAACCAGGACGCCTTCCAGCAGGATGACGGCGTGGTGATGACGGCGACCGTCGCCTTCGGCATGGGCATCGACAAGCCCGACGTGCGCTTCGTCTGCCACGCCGACCTTCCGGCCAATGTAGAGGCCTACTACCAGGAGATCGGCCGCGCCGGCCGCGATGGCCTGCCGGCCGACACGCTGACGCTCTACAGCCTGGGCGACATGCAGCTGCGCCGCCAGCAGATCGAGCAGGGCGAGCAGTCCGACGAGCGCAAGCGCATCGAGCGGCAGCGGCTCGGCGCGCTGCTCTCGCTGGCCGAGGCGCCGCGCTGCCGGCGCCAGACCCTGCTCGCCTATTTCGGCGAGGCTTCGCAGCCGTGCGGCCATTGCGATCTCTGCCAGGAAGGCGTCGAGCTGTTCGACGGCACCATCGAGGCGCAGAAGGCGATGTCGGCCATCGTCCGCACCGGCGAGCGCTTCGGCATGGAGCACGTGGTCGCCATCCTGACCGGAGAGCGCACCGAGAACGTGCTGAAGTTCAATCACGATCGCCTGCCGACCTTCGGCGTTGGCGCCGACCGCAAGGCCGCCGAGTGGCGCTCGATCTTCCGCCAGCTCTCGGCGACCGGCCTGATCTCGCAGGATCTGATGGAGCACGGCCGTTGGCTGGTCACCGACGAAGGCTGGCGGGTGCTGAAGGGCAAGGCGCGCATCGAGCTGCGCAAGAACCTCGCCTCGGCGACGTCGAAGGGCGCGGGCCGCGGACGCAAGGCGGCGGCGCCACCGCCGGCCGTCGCCGGTGCCGACGAGGCCCTGCTGGGCGCCCTGAAGGCGCTGCGCACCCGGCTCGCCCAGGCGCAGAAGGTGCCGGCCTACGTCGTCTTCTCCGACCGCACCCTGGTCGAGCTCGCCACCCATCGACCGGGCACGCCCGGCGCGATGCGCGAGATCCACGGCGTGGGCGACGCCAAGCTCGACCGCTACGGCGATGCCTTCCTCGAGGTCATCCGCGGCGCGGCGGGGTGATCAGGGTTTCCTCCCCAGCGAAGCTTCCACGGAGTGGGCACATCTCATCCCCCGTAATCGGGTAGCGCATACGCATATGGAGGCGCATCTCTCTCCCCCTCCCTGCGCGAGGCGCGGGGAGGTGCCCCCGCAGGGGGCGGAGGGGTCATGAGCTCCAGTCCCGCTGCGCACGACCCCTCTGTCGCCGAAGACGGCGACACCTCCCCAACAGAGTTGGGGAGGATAATGATCGTCGATTATACCCGTCTCACCCCCGCATGCGGACTACCTCCTTGGCGCCGAACGCCTTCACGTAGAAGTCGGCGGCCGCACCCGCGTTGCTGACCGAGAGATAGGACGCGACGCCGCTCAGCACGGGGGGAAGTTCATTGCTCATGACGACTTCCTTTCGAGTCGATCGAGGTGCTGTCGAATGTGGGCCGCTTCGGCCGGGCTGTTGGCGAGCGTGATGGCGCGGTCGAAGGAGACCCGGGCTTCCCCGCGGCACCCGAGCTGGTCGAGCAGGGCGCCGCGCACGCCATGGAAATAGAAGTAGCTGGCAAGCTGGGATTCCAGCGGTTCGATCAGCGCGAGCGCCGCCGCCGGCCCGCGGACCTTGCTCACCGCCACCGCGCGATTGAGGGTCACGACGGGCGACGGCTGCAGGCGCTCGAGGTTGGCGTAGAGCAGGTCGATCTCAGCCCAGTCGGTGTCCCGGGCGCGCGCGGCGCGGGCATGCAGGGCCGCGATCGCCGCCTGGATCTGGTACGGGCCGGGCCGGCGATGGCGCACCGCCTTGTCGATCAGCGCCAGGCCCTCGGCGATCTGCGCGCCGTTCCAGCGGCTGCGATCCTGGTCCTCCAGCAGCACGATGGTGCCGTCCGCAGCGAAGCGCGCCGCGCTCCGCGCCTGCTGCAGCAGCATCAGCGCCAGGAGACCCATCACTTCCGGCTCGGCCGGGAAGGCGCGCAGCAGCAACCGCGCCAGCCGGATCGCCTCCTCGGCGAGCTTGATTCGCTGCGCGGCTTCCTCCTGGCGCGACGAATAACCTTCGTTGAACAGCAGGTAGGTCATTGCCGACACCACATCGAGACGCTCGGCGCGCTCGGGCGCGCCCGGCGTCTCGAACGGCACGTGGGCCTTGGCGATCCTGGCCTTGGCGCGGGTGATGCGCTGCTCCATCGCCGCCTCGCCCACCAGGAAGGCACGCGCGATCTGCGTCACCGAGAGGCCGCAGACGATGCGCAGCGCCAGCGCGATCTGCTGGGTCGCCGGCAGCTCGGCGTGGCAGCAGATGAAGAGCAGCCGCAGGATGTCGTCGCGGTAGTGGCTGCTGTCGAGCCGCTCGGCCATGGCGTGCTCGGCATCGTCGAGGTCGGAGATCTCGGCCTCGTCGGGCAGCCGCACCTGTCTGGTGCGGCGGCGAGCATCGTCCATCGCCGCATTGCGCCCGACGAAGATCAGCCACGCCGCCGGATCGCGCGGCGGGCCGTTCTGCGGCCAAGTCTTCAGGGCGCGCAGGCAGGCTTCCTGGAACGCCTCCTCGGCCAGATCGAGGTCACGGAAGTAGCGCAACAGCGCGCCCACCGCCTGCGGGCGGGCGGCGCCGAGCACTCCGTCGATCCAGCCGATGTCGGTCATGCCGCGGGCTTCCGCTGGTGCCGGCCGATCGTGTGCTCGTGCAGCTCGGCCACCGGGCGGATCTCGTAGCTGCCGGTGCCCGGATTGGCCACGGCGAGCTCCTTGGCGGTCTCGATCGCGGCATCGAGCGAGCTGCACTCGACGATATAGAAGCCGAGCAGCTGCTCCTTGGTCTCGGCGAACGGCCCGTCGATCACCAGGGTCTCGCGGCCCTTGCGCAAGGTGGTGGCGGCCGTGGTCGGCAGCAGGCGGGCGACCGGCCCCAGCCTGCCCTGGCGGGCCAGCTTGTCGTTCACCGCGTGCAGGCGAGTCATGGTCTCGTCGTGATACTCCTTGGACCAGGAGCCGACGGCATCCTCGGAATTGTAGCAAAGGATCGCGTAAAGCATCGACGAACGCTCCTCGATTTGACCTCAGGACGAATGGACAGACAGGAGTCCGACAGGGTGGCCGAAGTTATTTCGGCTTTTCATTCTCCTCTCCAGCTTCGCTGGGGAGGTGCCCCGTCATACGGGGCGGAGGGGTCATGAGCCTCAGTCCCGCTGCTCATGACCCCTCCGTCGCCGAAGACGGCGACACCTCCCCAGCGGAGCTGGGGAGGAGCATGATTTCTACTCCCCTTCCGACGATATCGGCGTCGCGAAGGGCGTGCCGGCCTTGAGGATGCGGTAGCGGCCGTCCCGGATCTCGGCGCCGGTGACGATGCCGGTGCGGGCGCTGCCGCCGTCGAGGCCCAGGCGATCGCCCTCGAACAGGTGCGGGTCGGCCATGCCGCTGATCGCCCGGTGCTTGTCGGGCGGCGTGTGGCCGTGCACCACCAGGGTGCCGCCGAAGCCGCCCTTCCAGTCGAGGAAGCCGTGATTGATCCAGGCCCAGCGCGCCTCGGTGAAGATCGTCCACGGCCGCGTCAGGAACTCGTCCGGGTCGGCGTGGGGATCGAGCCCGCCATGGACGAACAGCGTGTTGCCGAGCCGCACGTGCGAGCGCATGGCGTAGAGCCCGTGCACCACGGCGTCACCCAGCGCCGCTGACAGGAGCGCCAGATTGGGCCGCGCCTGTGGCTTGCCGACCCGCGCCCGCATCTGGTCGAGCAGGCTCTGGCCGCCCATCCGCTTGCTGAGCCACATGGTCGCTGCCTTGTCGGCGTGCGGCCCGCCGAGCACGGCCAGCATCATCATGATCTCGTGGTTGCCCATCACGCGATCGATATGGTCGACGCCGCGCCTGTCCGCGCTCTCGGCCCATTGCGCGAGCACGCCGATGCTGTCGGGCCCGCGATTGATCATGTCGCCGAGATAGATCAGGCGCCGCTTGCCGGCCGCTTCGCCGGCGAGATGGG
The DNA here is from genome assembly GCF_044224635.1 of Reyranella sp. Classification (GTDB taxonomy): domain Bacteria; phylum Pseudomonadota; class Alphaproteobacteria; order Reyranellales; family Reyranellaceae; genus Reyranella. The sequence continues at coordinate 66,361 of NZ_JBGAKA010000044.1, forward strand.
CGATGCAGTCGAGCAGGGCGCGGCATTCGTCGGCGCAGCCGTGCACGTCGCCGATGGCGAACACCGTCTCACCCTTGAGGTCGAACGGTGCCGGCTTCCAGTCGGCAATCTCGACGGGGACCGTAACAGGCATGTCCATGGCGGGACCCTAAACCATGCCGCTTCAACCCGCGAGTGCGCCGCACGTTGCAGGCAGAGATCGTCGATCATCCTTCCCCCTTTGTTTGCCTTCCCCTCCCCGACGCTTGCGTTGGGGAGGTGCCCCCAAAGGGGGCGGAGTGGTCGTGAGCGACACGCGTGCAGATGAAGATGCGTCATGCCGTGCTCATGCCAGCAAGCCGCGATGATGCTGGGGGCGCGCCACTTCAGTGGCGCGATCATCGTCAATCACACAGAAGACGC
>NZ_JBGAKA010000045.1:0-66202 GCF_044224635.1 Reyranella sp.
TCCTCGTCGGCGAAGATAAAATCGTGATCCGCCACTCCATCCCTATCGCCGATGAGCCCGCTGGAGGCGGCGAAGCGCCGACAAATGGCCGCTCAACAGGCTCGCATCGCGGAAGTTACCTTTTGCGTTCGGGGCGTGGACTCACCGTTGCTCGCGAACGTCTACCTGCACTACGTGCTGGACGACTGGTACGAGGGCACGGTGCGGCCTCAGCTGCGCGGGCGGAGCACGCTGGTCCGGTTCGCCGACGACTTCGTGATGGCGTTCGAACACAAGGACGATGCCGAGCGGGTATTGGCGGTGCTGGGCGCGCGGTTTGAGCGGTATGGACTGGAGATCCACCCGAGCAAGACGCGGTTCGTCGACTTCCGGCCGGATCGGCCGGACGGAGGAGATGGGTCAGGGACCGACGGCACGACGTTCGACTTCCTCGGCTTCACCCACGTGTGGGGCAAGTCGCGGCGAGGCTACGACGTGATCCGGCAGGTGACGGCGAAGAGCCGGCTTGCGCGTGCCCTGGCAGCGGTCAGCGATTGGTGTCGGACGCACCGGCACGAGTCGATCCCCGACCAGCACACTCATCTCAGCGCCATGGCGCGCGGGCACTACGGCTACTACGGCATGTCGGGCAACATCACCCGGCTGCGCCGGTACGGCCATGAGCTCGCGCGAACCTGGAAAAGGTGGCTGGCCAAGCGAAGCGCTCTCGGAGACTTCGACTGGGACCAGATGAACGTGCTGCTCCAGCAGCATCCACTTCCCAAAGCCCGCATCACTCACCGGTACACCGTTTGAGCAAAACTCCCTCGTGAAGAACCGGATGCGGTAATTCTGCACGTCCGGGACTGTGGGGGGTGGGGGCGGAAACGTCCCCACCTACCCGGCGGCCTTTCCTCACGTGTTCACAACGCCGGCATGACTTCCTTGGCGAACAGCTCGACCGAGCGCGCCGACTCCTCGAACGACAGGTCGCCGAAGGCGAGCCGGCACAGGCAGTAGTTGATGCCGGCGATGTCGTTGTCCTTCTTCATGCGCTCGCGCACGGTCGAGGGCGAGCCGGCGATGATGTAGCCCTGGGCCAGCGCGTCGTCGAACTCGGCCGGGATCAACTGGCGCGGCAGGCCGACACCGTGCGCGCGCCACAGATGGATCAGCGCGTCGTACCACAGCAGGAAGGCGCGCTTGGCGGCACTCTGCGCCTCGCGATCGGTGTCGCCGACCACGATGTGCCGGCTGAGCCCGATCAGGGGCATCGTCTGCGGATCGCGGCCGAGCGCCTGCCAGGCCGCGCGATAGCGCGCCGAGAACCGGCCGACGCCGTCGGCTTTCATGCCGACGGCCGTGTTGCACGCCTGCTTGGCCAGCCGGTCGGCACTCTCGAGCGAGTTGGCGCCGTACCACAGCGGCGGGTAGGGCCGCTGGACCGGCTGCATCTCCATCGGCACGTCCTTGAAGGTGAAGTACTTGCCGGCATGGTCGAGCCGCGGCTGGGTGAGACCCTTCAGGATCACGTCGAGCGCCTCGGCGAAGCGCTCCGGGCCGGTGGCCGGATCGACGCCGTAGTAGCCGACCTCGTACGGCGAGATGCCGCGACCGATGCCGAGCTCGAGCCGGCCGCCGCTCATCTGGTCGAGCATGCAGATCTCGTCGATCAGGCGCAGCGGATGGTAGAGGTTGAGGGTGTAGACGAGCGGCCCGAAGCGCAGGCGCGTGGTGCGCTGGGCCACCGCGGCGAGGAACACGCTGGGCGACGGCGCCATGCCGAGCGGCGTCGCGTGATGCTCGGCCAGGTGATAGGCATGGAAGCCCGCCTTCTCGTAGAGCTCGATCAGCCGCAGCCGCTCGTCGAACTGCCGGCCGAGATTGGCACCGGCCCGATCCATGTGATCGAAGACCCCGAACTTCATGCGTCTCTCCCTTCGCGCCGATGCTACAGGGTCTGCATGAAGAAGTATCAAACCGTCTTAACTGATATCGCCCCCCTGAGGTCGAGGTCGGACCGCTCGCCGCAGTCGCGCAAGGTCACCGAGCCGACGCCGTCCACCTTCGCCAGCTTCATCCCGCCTTCGAAGCCGCTGTAGCCTTCGATGCGGCAGGCATCCAATGGCGTCATTGAAGTCGGCGACGATCTTGGCGCCGTTCAGGTCGACGCCGGCGGTCGTCAGCGACCGGGCCACATCGATGGCGATGGGGCGCTTCAGGCGCACGTTGCCGCCGGCCCAGTTGAGCACGTCGCCGTGCGCGAAGGCTGCGCGCAAGGCGGCCTCGAAGTCCGTCGGGTCAGCCGGCGTCGGTATCTGGGCGGCCTGGGACGGGCGTTTGTCCTGGGCGCGCACGACGCCCGGCCCGAGCGCTGCCAGCGCCGCAGCGCCAGCCACGAAATGCCGCCTGGCGTCGTCCATCGCATCCTCTCCACATTGCCGGGTGGGATTTGGCACCCAACGATGCGCCAGCACCCGGGAGAGGGGTGTGATCATGCGGTGAACGGTTGCCGCCCAGAGGCTTTGAGGAAACAAACGCTTCGTTTCACGAGATTGAGTGGCATACGACAAGGTTGTCATCCCGAGCTTGGCGAGGGACCTTTGAGGCGGCAGGAAAGGTCCCCTTCGCTACGCTCGGGATGACAGAGTCGTTGTCGCGCGCACCCATCGTAACGATCGGGGTTTGGAGCACTTGTTTTGTCACAGGCGCTCAGCGCCGACGGCAGGATCGACGGAGAGTTGGCGTGGCCCTGAATGAGGCTAAACCCTGGCTGTGCTATCGTCATACGCCACATGCGAGGAATGACGATGCGTGCTGACTCGGCTCCGCAATTGGAGGGGATGGATGACGGCGTCCCGCGCATTGTTGCAGGGGGCGCCGACTATGTTCGGGAGAATGCCCCGGACTCGGAGTGCCGCGACGTCATGCTGAAGATTGGCGCGGCGATGGCTGAATTGTGTGACATTTCAAGAATGATCTATGCCGAGCACCCGGCGTTGAACCCCTATGCCGAGGAATACGAGATTGCTCGGAAGCTCCGCGAGACCGCGGAGCCAGACAAGGGAAAGGGTTAATCCGTCAGAGCGCCCGCTTCCGGCTGCTGATCACGCCGCTGGCGATGCCGTGCCATTCGATGGTGCCGGCCAGGCGGGAGTGCTCGATCTTGGGGCAGCGGTTCATCACCACGCGCAGGCCGGCGGCCTCGGCCCGCTTGGCGGCAGCGTCGTTGCGCACGCCGAGCTGCATCCACACCACCTTGGCGCCATGCACGATGGCGTCGTCGGTGATCGCGCCGGCCGCCTCGGAGTTGCGGAAGATGTCGACCATGTCGGCCTCGACCGGCAGCTCGGCCAGGGCCGCGTAGACCTTCTGGCCCATGATCTCCTGGCCGGCCGCCGCGGGATTGACCGGGATGACCCGGTAGCCGCGGTCGAGCAGGTACTTCATGGCGAAATAGCTCGGCCGATTCCAGCTCGCCGAGGCGCCGACCATGGCGATTGTCTTGCACTCGCGCAGGATTTTGCGCAGGTAGGAATCCTCGTAACGGTCGTGGATCACGGCGGTCATGCAAGGAGTATACATGTCGGGACCCCTGCTTTTCGAACCGATTTCCCTGCGTGACGTGACGCTGAAGAACCGCGTCGTGGTGGCGCCCATGCACCAGTACGCGGCGGTCAAGGGTTTCGCCACCGACTGGCACCTGATGAATGCCGGGCGCTACGCCGCCGGCGGCGCCGGGCTGGTGATCATGGAATCGACCAAGGTCGAGCGGCGCGGCTGCGGGACGGTGGGCGACCTCGGCATCTGGGACGACGCCTTCATCCCTGGCCTGAAGCGCTGCGTCGAGTTCATCCGCGAGCACAATGCCGTGCCGGGCATCCAGCTCGGCCACTCCGGGCGCAAGGCCCGCCGCTTCCGGCCGTGGGAGGGCGGGGCGCCGCTCACCCCGTCGCCCGAGATCGACGATTGGGAGGCCTGGGAGCTGGTGTCGTCGAGCGGCCGCAGCTCGCCGGAGACCGATCCGACGCCGCGCGCACTGATGCGCGCCGAGATCCCCGAGGTGGTCGAGCGCTGGGGCCAGGCGGCGCGGCGCGCCCACGAGGCGGGCTTCGACGTGCTCGACGTCCATGCCGCGCACGGCTACCTCATCCACCAGTTCCTATCGCCGTTCTCCAACCTGCGCAACGACGAGTATGGCGGCAGCGAGCTCAACCGCATGCGCTTCTGCATCGAGGTGGTGGAAAGCGTGCGGGCGCACTGGCCGGCCAGCAAGCCCTTGTTCGTGCGCTTCTCGGTCGAGGACGACGCCGGCTGGGGGCCCGACCAGAGCGTGGCCCTGGCCAGGATCCTGAAGCCCAAGGGCGTCGACGTGATCGACTGCAGCTCGGGCGGCATGCGCGGCTCGCCGGTGGTGAGCGCCGGGCCGGTGACCTACGGCTACCAGGTGCCGTATGCCGAGCGCCTGCGGCGCGACGCCGACATCATGACCATGGCAGTCGGCCTGATCGTCCATGCCGATCAGGCAGAGCAGATCCTGCAGGAGGGCAGGGCAGACCTGATCGCCCTGGCGCGTGAGTTGCTTTACAATCCCAACTGGCCGATGGACGCCGCGCAGAAGCTCGGGGTCGACAAGCAGTTCGGCTCGGTGCCGCCGGCGCAGGCCTACTGGCTCGCCAAGCGCGCGCAATCGGTGAAGAGCGTGGTTCCGTCGACCTTCATGAAGGGCATGAACGTCGGCTAACGAAAGGGATGAAGCGATGGATACCGTTGTTCAGCAGGGCCGTCTCAACATGACCGACGCCGAGTGGCAGGCGCGCTGCGATCTCGCGGCGCTCTATCGGATCACCGATGCCTACGGCTGGACCGACACCATCAACACCCACATGACAGTGCGCATCGCCGACGATCCGAAGTGCTTCCTGATCAACAATTACGGCGACCTGTTCCACGAGATCACCGCCTCGAGCCTGGTCAAGATGGACCTCGACGGCAAGGTCTACAGCGACGACGGCAGCTTCAACGCCGCCGGCTTCACCATCCACAGCGGCGTCTACAAGGCGCGGCCCGACGTCAATTGCGTGATGCACACCCATACCCGCGCCGGCACCGGCATCTCGGTGCTGAAGAAGGGCCTGCGGCCGATCAGCCAGGATGCGCTCGCCGTGCTCGACGAGGTCGTCTACCACGAGTACGGCATGCCGACCTCGGAAGAGGAGTGCGAGGCGCTCGGCGTCACCTGCCAGAAGGGCAGCTCGGTGGTGCTGCGCAATCACGGCCTGCTCTCGGTCGGCGCCACCGTCCCGGCGGCGCTGCGCCGGCTCTACATGCTGGAGCGCGCCTGCGAGGTCGAGATCATCGCCCGCGGCCTCGACGAGGAGCCGGCGCCGATCGACGACGAGGTCGTGCGCCGCTACGGCGAGCGGGCGCGCCAGCAGCGCGCCTCGCCGGAGTTCGGCGTGTCCGACTGGAAGGCGGCGGTCCGCCTGATCGAGGGCAAGGGCACCGACTGGCGGCAGTAGCCGCGTTCATCGCCGGGAGCGCGCCAACTTTCACTTCTTCTCCCCAGCGAAGCTGGGGAGGAGAAAAGTTTGGCGCCATCGGAGTGGCGCGCTCCCAGCGAATGACGTCCCTTCGGACAATGTCAGCCTCTATGAGGCCGAGGGCTGCCGGCGGCGCAGCGCGAACCAGAACGCGATCTGACCGACCACGCCGGCGCCGACCAGGATGACCGCCGTCGTGAGGGCGGGATTGGCGCCGACGCCGACCAGGGCGGTGCAGATCGCGCCCACGCCCATCTGCGAGAATCCATACAGGCCAGAGGCCGAGCCGATCACCGTCGGGTTGACGCCGAGCGCCTGGGTGAGGGCCGCCGGCGAGGCTATGCCGACGCCGATGCCGAACACGAACATCGGTGCGATCGCCAGCAGCACGGTGAGCTGGTTCGACAGCACCGCTGCGAGGAACACGAAGGAGGCAAGCACGCTCAGCAGGTTGGCCGCCACGGCCAGGCGGTCGATCGGCAGCCGGCGGATGAGCCGCGTCGCGGCGACCGTTCCCAGCCACACGCCGGCCATCACGATGGCGGGGTAGAGGCCAACCTCGTAGTCCGGGCGATGCAGCTGCTGCATGAAGATGAAGGGCGAGGCGCCGAGGAAGGCGTACATCGACGTCGTCGCGCAGCCGCCGCCGATGGCGAAGCCGACGAAGGCCGGCGTCACGAGAAGGCGTCCGTAGTTGCGGGCCAGGGAGGACATCCCGGGCATGGCGGCGGCTGACCTGGTCTCCGGCAGCAGGCGCCAGCTGAACAGCAGGTTGACGATCCCGAGCAGCGCCAGGGCAAAGAACAGCGAGCGCCAGCCCAGGCTCGCCGCGAGCAGGCCGCCGACCAGCGGCGCCAGGCCCGGGCCGAGCACGATCATCAGGTTCATCACCGCCATGCGCCGACCGGCTTCCTGGGGCAGCGCCGAATCGCGCACGATGGCGCGACCGATCACCAGCCCGGCGCTGCCGCCCAGCGCCTGCAGCAGGCGGGCGACGATCAGGGCATGCGCATCCGACACGAAGGCGGCGCCCAGCCCGGCGGCGGCATAGAGCGCCAGGCCCACCATCAGCACCGGTCGCCGGCCGAACCGGTCGGACAAGGGGCCGTAGGCAAGCTGGCCGACGGCGAGGCCGAAGATGTAGACGCTCATCGTCGCCTGCATCTCGGCCAGGCTGGCGCCCAGGGCCTGCGCCGCCTCGGGCAGGGCCGGCACGAAGCTGTGCATGGCGAAGGTGCCGCTGAAGGTGATCAGCGTCAGCAGCCAGAGCGGCGCACTCATGCGTCGGCTCCCTGGGCGGCGTCGAGCGCGCGGCAGACATGCTCGAGCACGCGGATCGCCGTGTCGATGTCCTTTGCTGCCAGGCCGGCCAGGGCGTCGCTGCGGACGCGGCGCGAGATCGTCTCGACCTGGTCGGCGATGGCGCGGCCGCGCGGCGTCAGCACGATGACCTTGGCCCGGCGGTCGTTTGCGCCCTCCTTGCGCTGGACCAGCCCGGCCGCCTCGAGATTGTCGAGCAGGCGCACGACCGACGAGCCGTCGAGCGACATCGACTCGGCAAGATCCTTCTGCCGCGGCGGCATCGGCGCACGCGCGATGCGGATCAGCGGCAGCCAGGTCGCCTCGGTCAGGGCATAGGGTTGCAGGTGAAGGTCGGCGGCGCGCCGCCACTGGCGCGCCGCCCGCGCGAGCAGCGAGCCGAAGGCATCGCGGCCGGCGGCGGGTCGGGAAGGCATGCTTCATAATTGATGACTTACCAATAGATGGCAAGTCATCTAATTTGCCTGCTTACGACTCGGCAGGTAATTGCCAGCGCCTTTGGCCAAATGCTGCTTGAGAAAGATCAGGGCAACCATCGAACCGATCCCGCGCCCCTTACGAATGAACGAGGCCAGCGCCGCCGGCCGCGGAGGACAGCCAAGACCACGACAAGGTCGCCTGCCAACTCATACGCAATGATGAACGGGGCGACGACGAGTTCTCGGGTGCCACGCACTCGACCTGCCCGTCCAAGCCGAGGGTGAATGGACAGGGTGCCTACTCGCTCGTTGATACGTGCAGCGACGCGATCGGCCGTTACGGGATCCTGTCCCCGAATGTAGGCAAGTATCTCGTCAAGGTCTGCCAGCGCGGTAGCCGACCAGACGACTTCGAGAGATTTCATGCCGGAGTGCGGCGACGGCCTTTCGGCTTGGGCAAGGGAGTCGACGTCCCGCGTGAGCGGATCCAGTCCATCGCTTGCTTATGGGGAACGATGCGAGCGTTGGGTTGCCTCGACTCCTCCATCGCCCGTCTTATGTGCGCGATATCGCTCTCTTCCTGGTCCGTAAGTGTTCGCAAGGCATCGGTTGCGAGGTCGCTCAGGCTCCTCTTCGTTGAACGTGCCAGGGCATCGAGACGGTCTTTCAGGTCGGCTGGAACTCGGACCCTTATGTCAATGTCAGTCATTGCTCACCGCCCCGTCCACTCGGGCAGGCCCTGCTTGTTCACGAAGGCGTCGATGCCGAGCCTGGCGTCCTCGCGCTTGACGGCGCCGGCCATGTAGGCGGTGGCGTAGGCGTAGGCCTTCTCGACATCCATCTCCATGTGCTTGTGGAACAGCTCCTTGCCCTGGGCCAGAACCAGCGGCGACTTGCTGGCGATCGTGCGGGCGACCTCCAGCGTCGTGCTGTCGAGATCGGCCGGCGGCACGACGCGGCTCACCAGGCCGTCGCGCAGGGCGCTCTCGGCGCTGATCGGCTCGCCCGTGAACAGCATGTCGAGGGCGCGCTTGGAGCCGACATTGCGGCCGAGCGGCACCGAGGGCGTGCCGCAGAACAGGCCGATATTGACGCCCGGCGTGGCGAACTTCGCGTCGGTCGAGGCGACTGCCAGATCGCACGCGGCAACGAGCTGGCAGCCGGCCGCCGTCGCAATGGCATGCACCTTGGCGATGACCGGCTGGGGCAGGCGGCGGATCGACATCATCATCGCCGAGCAGCGCGTCAGCAGGTCGTGATGGAAGCCGTAATCGTCGGTCGAGCGGACCTCGCGCAGGTCGTGCCCGGCGCAGAACGCGCGACCGGCGGCCTCGATGACGACGCAGCGGATCTCCCTGTCCCGGGCGAGCTTGTCGAACTCGGACTGCAGGGCATCGATGAGCTCGCCCGACAGCGCGTTCATCGCCTTCGGCCGGTTGAGCGTGAGGATGGCGACGCGGCCGTCATCGCGGCGCAGCAGCACGGGCTCGTTGATCGCTTCGGTCATGCTACATCCTGACATAGGAGGACCTTGATCGTCATGCCAGTGATGTCGCCCATCGAGTTGCAGGAGTTTCTCAGAAAGGAGTTCCCCCAGGCCGTCGAGGCCGGGGCGGTGATCGAGCATCTCGACGACACTACCATTCGCATCCGCCTGCCGACCTACGAGCGCAATCTCAGGCCTGGCGGCACCGTCTCGGGACCCACCCTGATGTTCCTGGCCGATTTCGGCTTCTACCTGTTGCTGCTGGGCCGCCTCGGACCGGTTGCGCACGCGGTGACCACCAACCTCAACATCAACTTCATGCGCAAGCCCGAGCGGGCCGACCTGATCGGGGAGGGCCGGCTCCTGAAGCTCGGGCGGTCGCTGGCGGTCGGTGACTTCTTGATCTGGAGCGACGGCAAACCAGATCCGGTGGCGCATGCGACGGTGACCTACTCCATACCGCCCGGATTGAGGCCGATCGGGGATGCGGTAATATAATACCGCAATCTTAAGTGATTGACAGGCCATGCGTTTATGCGCATAAGCCCGCGCTCACGGAAGAAAGACCCATGAAAACCTTCAGTATCAAAACTGCCGACGTGCAGAAGAAGTGGGTGCTGATCGACGCCGACGGGCTGGTCCTTGGCCGCCTCGCCTCGATCATCGCCATGCGCCTGCGCGGCAAGCACAAGCCGACCTTCACGCCGCACATCGATTGCGGCGACAACATCATCGTCGTCAATGCCGAGAAGGTGCGCCTGACCGGCCGCAAGGCCGAGCGCGAGTACTTCTACTGGCACACCGGCCATCCCGGCGGCATCAAGGGCGAGACCTTGGGCAAGCGGCTGGAAGGCCGCTTCCCCGAGCGCGTCATCGTCAAGGCGGTCGAGCGCATGATCACGCGCGGTCCGCTGGGACGTGCCCAGATGAAGAACCTGCGGGTCTTCAAGGGCCCCAACCACGAGCACGAGGCGCAGCAGCCCGAGAAGCTCGACGTCGCTGCCCTGAACCGCAAGAACTCGAGGATCGGCTGATATGGCTACCGAACTTTCGTCGTTTGCCGAGTTGAAGAAGGCGCCGATCGCCGGCACGACCGTGCCGGCCGCGGTGCGCGAGCGGGAAGTCGACAGCCAGGGCCGGGCCTACGCGACCGGCCGGCGCAAGAACGCCGTCGCCCGCGTGTGGGTGAAGCCCGGCACCGGCAAGATCACCATCAACGGCCGCGACCAGACGATCTACTTCGCCCGGCCGACCCAGCAGATGGTCATCCAGCAGCCGTTCGACGTGTCGCAGAGGCGCGAGCAGTTCGACGTGTTCGCCACCGTCTCGGGCGGCGGGCTGTCGGGCCAGGCGGGCGCGGTGCGCCACGGCATCGCCCAGGCGCTCGCCAAGTTCGAGCCGGCGCTGCGCAGCGCCATGAAGGCGAACGGCTTCCTGACGCGCGACAGCCGCGTCGTCGAGCGCAAGAAGTACGGCCGGGCCGGCGCCCGCCGCCGCTTCCAGTTCTCGAAGCGCTGACGGCCCGTCGAAAGAGCCGTCGACGCAAGCATCGATGTCCGGCCTGATCGTCCCGTTCGGCGGGTTCACGCCGAGGGTCGACAGGTCGGCCTTCGTCGCGCCCAACGTCACGCTCGTCGGCGACGTCGAGATCGGCGCCAACGTCAGCATCTGGTTCGGCTGCATCCTGCGCGGCGACGGGCCGGGCATCCGCATCGGCGAGAACTCGAACCTGCAGGACGGCACGGTCGTCCACATCGCCAAGCGCGGCATCATGACCATCGTCGGCCGCAACGTGTCGGTCGGCCACATGGCGCTGCTGCACGCCTGCGAGGTCCAGGACGGGGCCTTCGTCGGCATGCATGCCAGCGTGCTCGATGGCGCCGTCGTCGAAAGCCGGGCCATGGTCGCGGCCGGCGCCCTGGTGACGCCGGGCAAGATCGTGCGCAGCGGCGAATTGTGGGCCGGCAATCCGGCCAAGAAGATGCGCGACCTTACCCCGAAGGACTACGAGACCTTCGAGGACGTCGTCGACGGCTACGTCAAGCTCAGCCGCCGCTACAGGACCGGCGAGCGCCAGGCAGCGGAGTAGCGTCATCATCCTCCCCAACTTCGTTGGGGAGGTGTCGCCGTCATACGGCGACGGAGGGGTCATGAGCCTCAGGTTCAACCCTCTTCCACGACTCATGACCCCTCCGTCCGCGATTACGCAGACACCTCCCAGCAGAGCTGGGGAGGACGACGAGGTCACTCGATCGTGCGCACCTTGACGTAGCTGCCGGGCGCGTCCTCGAGGGCCGGCAGGCCGCCGGCGCCGGGCACGCGCGCCGGGACCTTCGGGCCCGACTTGGCCGACAGCCATTTGTCCCAATCGTGCCACCACGAGCCCGGGAATTCCTGGGCGCCGGCGCGCCATTCCTCGAGGGTCGGCGGGTTGTGCTGCGTCTCGTTCAGCCAGTGCTGGTACTTCCTGTTGCGCGGCGGGTTGACCACGCCGGCGATGTGGCCCGAGCCCGCCAGCATGAAGCGCACCGGACCGGAGAAAATCTGCGTCGCCTTGTAGACCGACTTGGCCGGCGCGATGTGATCCTCCTTGCCGGCCTGCAGGTAGATCGGGATGTCGATCTTGCGCAGGTCGATCGGCACGCCGTCGAGCGCGAGCGCGCCGGGCTGCACCAGCAGGTTCTTCTGGTACATGTTGCGCAGGTAGTAGCTGTGCATGGCCGCCGGCATACGCGTGGCGTCGGCATTCCAGAACAGCAGGTCGAACGGGAAGGGGTCCTTGCCCATCAGGTAATTGTTGACCACGAACGACCAGATGAGGTCGTTGGCGCGCAGCATGTTGAAGGTCGTCGCCATCTCGCTGCCTTCGAGATAGCCCTTCTTGCTCATCATGTCCTCGAGGCTGGCGAGCTGGTCCTCGTCGATGAAGACGCCGAGCTCGCCCGGCTCGGAGAAATCGACCTGGGCGGTGAAGAACGTGCAGGCGGCGATGCGGTCGTCGCCGCGCGCCGCCATGTAAGCGAGCGTCGCCGCCATCAGGGTGCCGCCGATGCAGTAGCCGATCGCCGAGACCTTCCTCTCGCCGGTCGCCTTCCCGATGGCGTCCAACGCGGCAAGCGGCCCCAATCTCATGTAATCCTCGAACACCAGCTTGGTCAGGCGCTCGTCGGGATTGACCCAGGAGATGACGAACACCGTGTAGCCCTGCTCGGTCGCCCACTTGATGAACGAGTTCTCGGGCTTGAGGTCGAGGATGTAGAACTTGTTGATCCACGGCGGCACGATCAGCAGCGGCATGGCATAGACCTGTTCGGTCGCCGGCGCGTACTGCAGCAGCTGGATCAGGTCGTTCTGGAACACCACCTTGCCGGGCGAGGTGGCGACGTTCTCGCCGACCTTGAAGGCCGCCATGTCGGTCTGGCGGATGGCGAGCTTGCCCTTGCCGCGCTCGAGATCGGTCAGCAGGTTCTGCAGCCCCTTCAGCAGGTTCTCGCCCTTGCTTTCGACCGTCGCCTTGACGACCTGCGGGTTGGTCAGCGCGAAGTTCGACGGCGACAGGGCGTCGATGAACTGGCGGGTGTAGAAATCGACCTTCTTCGCTGTCTTGTCGTCGAGGCCCTCGACCTGCTTGACGTTGTCCTGCAGCCAACGCGAGGTCAGCAGGTAGGACTGCTTGAGATAGTCGAAGACGACTTCGTCCTTCCACGCCGGATCGCTGAACCGCTTGTCGCCCTTGGCCGGCTCGACCAGCGGGGCGACCGTCTGGCCCATCATGCGCTGCGCCGTGACCTGCCACAGCTTCATGTATTGCTGCCAAAGCTCGATCTGCGCCTGGACCAGCCGGTTGGGGTCGGCCATCAGCTTGGCGGTGAAATCCATGAAGGTCTGGGTGAGGCGCAGCGGATCGGCCGGCTGCGGGCCATCGGCCTTCTGCCGCTCGACGAAGCTTTCCAGGAGCTTCTGGCTGCGCTGCGCGATGTCCCGGAACGCCGCCTGCATCTTTTCGGACTCGGCCGACGTCAACTCTGGAATGACGTTGGGGGTTGACGTCTCCGACATTCGTTTCCCCTTCTGAATCATTGCCTTTGGGGCATTTCTTGCGATACTTTCACGGATCGGCGGCCGGCACGGAACCCGTCTTCCCAAGCCGCCGTCCGACGTCATAGGTAGGCTGCGACAACTGACGGGTCAAACTTCCTCTCGGACTTCGCTACACGGAAGGACGCGCAGGGTTTACGGACGAGGGCAACGGGTGACGGCGATGCGGCGACACGTGGACGGGAACAGCAGCGTGCGCATTCTGCGCGGCCTGCTCGGCGTCTCTGCTTTGGCGCTGCTGACCGGCTGTGGGTGGTTCGGCAGCGATGCCCCGACAGGCAAGGCGCGACCGGGTGCGGACCGCCAGATCCAGGGCGCCAATGCCCTGCCGTCGGCCAGTGGTGGGCGCGGCTACGACGCGGGCATTGCCGCCACCGACGAGACCCGCCAACCCCGGATCGGCTCGCTGGTCGAAGCCAAAGGCGGCCAGAAGGCGCAGAAGGAGGCCTCCGACAAGGAAGCCGCCGAGCGCGATGCCAAGGCGCGCGAGGAGCGGCAGGCACGCGAAGCGGCCGAGAAGGAAGCCCGGGCCAACGAGCCGCCGCCAGCGAAACCGCTGACCGCTGCCGGCACGTTGCCCGGACGTCCCGCGGGCGCACAGTTGGGGCGCGACGGATCGATGCCTGAGCCGCGCCCGGCGGTCCAGACCGAGCGGACGCCGCCACCGGCACCCGCACCGCCGGCTCCGGCCGCCATGCCGGCACCACCGGCTCCGGCTCCGGCACCGGCAGCACCGCCGCCCGCGCCGGAACCGGAATCGTCCACGCCGCCGGCCGCGCCGCCGCCACGCACCGAGGCGCCGTCCGGCGACCCCAACAAGGCCTTCGTGCCGCCCGCCGGATGGTCGCCGCCAGGACAGGCCGCGGCCGTGACGCCGGCGGTCGCGAGTGCAGACGCGCCCTCGGGCCTGATCCGCGCGAGCATGGCGCCCGCAGCCCCGGTGAGGAGCGAACCGGCGTCACCGCCGCCGCCGGTGGCCGAGAGCGCGCCTCCACCTCAGCCTGGGCCGCCGCCGATGCCGGCACCCACCGCGACGCCGCCGGCGCAGACCGCCACGCCGGCGCCGCCGGTCGCAACGCCCGCGCCGCGGGGTGACGTCAACAAGGCGTTCGTGCCGCCACCGGGCTGGACGGCACCCGGTCAGACGCCGCCGACCACGGAAGTTGCTGCCGCACCTGCGCCGGCTGCTCCCGTGCCGACGTCTTCGACGGCTGCCGCAAGGCCATCCCGCGCGGCCGATCCGAACAGGGCCTTCGTGCCGCCACCGGGCTGGACCGCGCCGGGGCAGTCGGCGCCGCCGACATCGGAAGTTGCGGCGGCCGCGCCCGCGACGTCGCCGCCGATGCAGACGATGCAGATCATGATGCCGCCGCCGCCTGCGGTCGCACCGCCGTCGCCGCCGGAGCCGGTTGCCCCGACCGCACGCCCGCGCGATGCCAACAAGGCGTTCGTGCCGCCACCGGGCTGGAGTCCGCCGAGACAACCAGAGATCGCCACGCCGGCGCCGCGGCCCGCGTCGCCACCACCTGTGGCGGCGGAGCCCGCGCCACCGCCGGCGCCGGCACGCGCCCGGCAAGCAGACGTCAACAAGGCCTTCGTGCCGCCGCCGGGCTGGACGCCTCCCGGCCAGCAGATCGTAGCGGCGCCTGCGCCGACAACGGCGCCACCCGCGCCGCCACCGCCCGCCGTGGCGGTGCCCGAGACGCCGCCTCCGCCCGCTCGGGCCGCAGCGGCCTCGCGCGGCGCCGACCCCAACAAGGCCTTCGTCCCGCTGGACGGCTGGACGTCGCCGGGACAGTCCGCGCCGCCGGCGACGGCCGCTGCCGAGCCCGCGCCGACGCGTGGCGCCCAGGCGCCGCGCCAGTCCAACACCAACAGAGCCGACGTCAACAAGGCCTTCGTGCCGCCGCCGGGCTGGAGCCCGCCCTCTGCGCAGGTGCCGGCAGCGACGCAGGTCGCCACTGCGCCGACCGCGGCCCCAGCGTCCGTGGCGGAGGTGCCGCCGGCATCGCGCAATCCGAATGCCGCCTTCGTGCCGCCGCCCGGCTGGACGCCGCCCGGCGGGCGTCCGGCCGTCGAGGTTGCCGCGGCGTCCCCGCAAGCCTCGACGCCGCAGCCGACGCGACCCTCCGTCGGCACCCGGCGCGTCGCGGTCATCCAGTTCGCCCAGATGTCGTCGGATCTCACGGTCACCGACATGGCGATCCTGCAGCGGGTCGCCGAGATCCAGCGCAGCAACGGCGGGCGGGTGCGCATCGTGGCGCATGCGGCCGAGGATGCCTACGGCTCGTCGGTCGCCGCTCTGGCGCAAGGCAACCTGGACGTGTCGCGCCGCCGGGCGCTCGCCATCGCCGGCCAGCTCGTCCGGCTCGGCGTGCCGCGCGATCGCATCGTCGCCGAGGCCGCGTCCGACGCAGAGCCGATCTACGATCCCAGGACCCCCCGCGGCGTTGCCGCCAATCGACGGGCCGACATCACTGTCGAGCTCTAGGCCTCGAGGACAACGACAATGGACGATTCGGAGTTCCACCGCCTCAAGCGTCTGCCGCCCTACGTCTTCGCCGAGGTGAACGCCATGAAGGCCCGCGCGCGCGGCGCCGGCCAGGACGTCATCGATCTCGGCATGGGCAATCCCGACCTGCCGACGGCTCCGCACATCGTCGCCAAGCTTGCCGAGGCCGCCGGCAATCCGCGCGCCCACGGCTACTCGGCCTCGCGCGGCATCCCGGGCCTGCGCAAGGCGCAGGCTGCCTACTATGCGCGGCGCTTCGGCGTCGAGCTCGACCCCGAGAGCGAGATCATCGTCACGCTCGGGTCGAAGGAGGGGCTCGCCAACCTCGCGCAGGCCATCACCTCGCCGGGCGACATCGTGCTGGTGCCCAACCCCAGCTACCCGATCCATCCCTACGGTTTCATCATCGCCGGCGGCTCGGTGCGCCACATCCCGGTGCCGGGCAGCACCTCGCTCGATGAGTTCCTGCCGGCGCTCGAGCGCGCGGTACGCCACACCGTCCCCAAGCCGATCGCGCTGGTCCTCAACTATCCGTCGAACCCGACGGCGCAGGTGGTCGATCTCGACTTCTATGCCGCCATCGTCGATTTCTGCAAACGCCAGGGCATCTGGATCCTGAGCGATCTCGCCTATGCCGAGATCTATTTCGACGGCGTGCCGCCGCCGTCGGTGCTGCAGGTGCCGGGCGCGCGCGAGATCGCCGTCGAGTTCACGTCGATGAGCAAGACCTACTCGATGGCAGGCTGGCGCATCGGCTTCGCCGCCGGCAACAAGACGCTGATCCAGGCGCTGACGCGCATCAAGTCGTATCTCGACTACGGCGCCTTCACGCCGATCCAGGTCGCCGCGACCGCCGCCTTGAACGGCCCGCAGGATTGCATCGTCGAGGCGCGCAACACCTACAAGGAGCGGCGCGACGTGCTGATCGAAGGCCTCGCGGCGGCCGGTTGGACGCTGCCGGCACCGTCGGCCAGCATGTTCGCCTGGGCGCCCATCCCGCAGGCCTTCTCCGAGCTGGGCTCGCTCGCTTTCTCCAAGCTCCTGTTGACCCAGGCCAACGTCGCGGTCTCGCCCGGCATCGGTTTCGGCGAGCACGGCGATGCCCATGTCCGCATCGCGCTGGTCGAGAACAAGCACCGGATCCGCCAGGCAATCCGCAACATCCGCCAGGTCATGGCCGATCCCGGTCGCGCCATCGATCTCTACCTGCGCGGGGTGGGGGACAACATCACGCCGATCAAGGCTCGCGCTTAGCCGCAACCTGTCGTATCAGGCGGTCATGAAGTCACCTCTCAGAATCGGCATCGCCGGACTCGGCACCGTGGGGTCCGGCGTGGTCAAGCTGCTGGCCGCGCACGGCAAGCTGCTTGCCGTGCCCGGCCGCCGGCCGCTCAAGCTCGTCGCCGTCAGCGCGCGCCGCAAGGCCCGGAAGCGCGACATCGATCTGACCGGCGTGCGCTGGGAGAACGACCCGCTGTCGCTCGCCACGGCGGATGACATCGACGTCGTCGTCGAGCTGATCGGCGGCTCGGGCGGCGTGGCGCGCCGGCTGGTGCAGAAGGCGCTCGGCTCGGGCAAGCACGTCGTCACCGCCAACAAGGCGCTGCTCGCCATGCATGGCGCGGAGATCGCCGCCGCGGCCGAGGCGAAAGGGCGCATGCTCGCTTTCGAGGCGGCTGTGGCCGGCGGCATCCCGATCATCAAGGCGCTGCGCGAAGGCCTGGTCGGCAACCGGGTGCGGCGGCTCTACGGCATCCTGAACGGCACCTGCAACTACATCCTCACCACCATGCGCGAGACCGGCCGCGACTTCGACGTCGTGCTGGCCGAGGCGCAGGCGGCGGGCTACGCCGAGGCCGATCCGAGCTTCGACGTCGACGGCATCGACGCCGCGCACAAGCTCGCCGTGCTGACCGGCGCGGCGTTCGGCGCCAAGGTGAATTTTGCCGGCGTGCATGTCGAGGGCATCCGCCGCGTCAGCGCGAGCGACATCCAGTTCGCCGAGGAGCTCGGCTTTCGCATCAAGCTGCTCGGCCTCGCGCGCGAGACCAGCCACGGCATCGAGCAGCGCGTGCATCCCTGCATGGTGCCGCTGGCCGCGCCGATCGCGCATATCGAGGGCGTGTTCAACGCCGTCGTCGTCGAAGGCGATTTCGTCGGCACGACGATGTTCCAGGGCCGCGGCGCCGGGCAGGGGCCGACGGCGTCGGCCGTCGTCGCCGACCTGGTCGACGTCGCACGCGGCCGCGAGATGCCGGCCTTCGTCGTGCCGGCGGCGCGGCTTGCCGACAAGAAGGTCTCGCCGATGGAGCGGCACGAGGGCGCCTACTACATGCGCCTGATGGTGCAGGACCGGCCGGGCGTGATCGCCGCCGTCTCGGGCGCGCTCGCCCAGGAACGCATCTCCCTGGAATCGATGCTGCAGCGCGGCCGCTCGCAATCCGGCGAGGTCCCGGTCGTGCTGACCACGCACGAGACCAACGAAGCGGCGATGCGGCGGGCGCTGGCGCGCATCGCCAGGCTGAAGGCGGTGGCCGAGGAGCCATGCGTCATCAGGATCGAGGCGTTTTGAGTTTTTGCACGGCGGCCCGCCAACGCTAAAGCGATTCTCGATTTGATGGAACCGCTCGCGGTTCCATCAAATCGAGAATGCGCGCACAGGAGTTGGTTGTTGCAAGAGGCATGTTCCGTTCGGCTGTTCCAGCCGGACGGAACATGCTCTAAGAGACGCCGACGGAGGAGACGATGGCCAACGACGACGTGAAGCTCGACCGCAATCTCGCGCTCGAGGTGGTGCGGGTCACCGAGGCGGCAGCCCTTGCCGCGTCCAAGCTGATGGGGCGCGGCGACGAGAAGAAGGCCGACCAGGCGGCGGTCGACGCCATGCGCACGACGCTCAACTCGCTGTCGATCGACGGCACCGTGGTGATCGGCGAGGGCGAGCGCGACGAGGCGCCGATGCTGTTCATCGGCGAGAAGGTCGGCTTGGCCCAGAACGGCATGCCCAGGATCGACATCGCGCTCGACCCGCTCGAGGGCACGACCATCACCGCCAAGGGCCTGCCCAATGCGCTGGCCGTCATCGCCATGGCCGAGCATGGCGGCTTCCTCAATGCGCCCGATGTTTACATGGACAAGGTCGCGGTCGGCGGCGGCCTGCCCGAAGGCGTCGTCGATCTCGACAAGACGCCGCAGCAGAACCTCGCCGATCTTGCCAAAGCCAAGAAGGTCGACATCGCCGACCTCGTGGTCTGCATCCTCGACCGGCCGCGCCATGCCGAGCTGATCGCCAAGGTGCGCGAGGCGGGCGCCCGCATCATGCTGATCGGCGACGGCGACGTGTCCGGCGTCATCGCCACCTCGACCGGCGATTCGGGCATCGACATCTACATGGGCTCGGGCGGCGCGCCGGAAGGCGTGCTGGCGGCGGCGGCGCTGCGCGCCATCGGCGGCCAGATCCAGGGCCGCCTGTTGTTCCGCAACGACGACGAGAAGGGGCGGGCGCGCCGTCTCGGCATCACCGACCTCAACCGCAAGTACTCGATGCTCGAGATGGCCAAGGGCGACGTGATGTTCGCCGCGACCGGCGTCACGTCAGGGTCGATGCTGAAGGGCGTGCGCCGCTTCCACAACGGCGCGGAGACCCATTCGATCGTGATGCGCTCGAAGACCGGCACGGTGCGCTGGATCTCCGCCCATCACAATTTCTCGATCAAGTCTGGCCTGCCGAACTGGGCGTGATCATGATGGCGGGATGCGGGCCGTCCTGACTGCCGGCATCCTGTTCGCCAGCGTCGCACCGGGCCTTGCCGGGCATGCCGCGGCCGAGGATGGCTGCGGCCAATTCGCCTGGTCGGTCGAGCGCGAGCGCGAATGGTTCGGCGACGGCTTCATTGCCGCCGTCGAGAGCGAGCTGGCGCTGCCCAGGGACGGCGCCTTCACGCTGCTCCTGAAACCGGTCAGCACGGTGATCTACCGGGTGCCGCCGGAACGCGGCCGCGACGGCGGGCTGGGCGGCACCGTCACGCTGGAATGGGTCTCGGCCGGCCGCTACCAGGTGACCTTGTCGGGCGACGCCTGGATCGACGCCGTCCAGGACGACCGCCGCCTGCCCATCCTCGCCTCGACCCGCCGCTGGGATTGTCCCCGCATCCGGCTCAGCGTTCAGCTCGAGATCGCCGAGAGCGGCCCGCTCACGCTGCAGTTCGGCGGCGCCAGCGAACGCCGCCTCAACATCGCGGTGCTGCGCAGCCGGTAACCCTGCTCCTCCCAGCCCCGCCGGGGAGGTGTCGCCATCATACGGCGACGGCGGGGTCATGGCCGGGAGCGCGCCACTCCGTGGCGCTCATCGGATCGAGCAGAGCGCCACGGAGTGGCGCGTTGTCAGCGGCTGCCTCTTCATCGTGAGGTGTCCACAGCGGCTTCGGCTATGGTGGGGAGATGACCATGGACATCCGCCTCGAGCGGGCAGCTTTTCTCGGCGTCGAGCGGTCGCTGACGGGCCGACGATGGGCGTCCCGGCTGAGCGACGAACGGATGGCATTGGCGATGGCCCAGCGTCACGGCCTGCCTGATTCGATCTGCCGTCTGCTGGCCGCGCGCGAGGTCGGCCTGGAGGGTGTGCCGGATTTTCTCGAGCCGACGCTGCGCAAGTTCCTGCCCGATCCGTCGCATCTTCGCGACATGGATGCCGCCGTCGAGCGGCTGGTGCGGGCGGTACGCGCCGGCGAGCGCATCGTCGTGTTCGGCGACTACGACGTCGACGGCGCGACGTCGGCGGCGTTGCTGCTGCGTTTCTTCCGCAGCATCGGCGGCACCATCGATGTCTACATTCCCGACCGCCGCAAGGAAGGCTACGGCCCGAACGCGTCGGCGCTGCTCAAGCTCAAGGCCGATGGCGCGTCGGTGGTGGTCACGGTCGATTGCGGCGTCACGGCCTTCGAGCCGCTCGCCGAGGCGCGCCGTGCCGGCCTCGACTTGATCGTCATCGATCATCACATGGCCGAGCCGGCACTGCCCGACGCGGTGGCCGTGGTCGATCCCAACCGCCTCGACGATGCGAGCCCGCACAAGCAGCTCGCCGCCGTCGGCGTGGCGTTCCTGCTGGCTGTCGGCGTCAACCGGTCGCTGCGCCAGGCCGGCTGGTACGGCACGGCGGGTGACGTGAACGGGCGGCGCGAGCCCGACCTTCGGCAGTGGCTCGACCTCGTGGCGCTGGGCACGGTGTGCGACGTCGTGCCCTTGACCGGCGTCAACCGCGCCCTGGTGCGCCAGGGGCTCGCTGTCATGGCGCAGCGCGGCAATGCCGGCCTGGCAGCGCTGGCCGACATGGCGCGCCTGCGCGAGCCGCCCGGCGCCTACCATTTGGGCTTCATGCTGGGGCCGCGCGTCAATGCCGGCGGACGGGTCGGCGAAGCCGCGCTCGGCGCGCGCCTGCTGTCGAGCGACGATCCGCACGAGGTTGCCGCCCTGGCGCTGCGGCTCGACGAGTTCAACGCCGAGCGGCGGGCGATCGAGCGCGAGGTGCTCGACCAGGCGATCGCCCGCATCGAGGGCCAGTACGGCCCCGATCGCAAGGGCCTGCCGGCTGTCCTGGTGGTCGAGAGCGAGGGCTGGCATGTCGGCGTGATCGGCATCGTCGCCAGCCGCCTGGTCGAGCGCTACGGCCGCCCGGCTTTCGTGATCGGCATGTCGGACGAGCAGGGCGTGGAGCAGATCGGCAAGGGGTCCGGCCGCTCGGTGCGCGGCGTCGATCTCGGCGCCGCGGTGATCGCCGCCCGACAGTCCGGCCTGCTGCTGAACGGCGGCGGCCACGCCATGGCCGCCGGCGTGACGGTGGCGCGCGGCGCGCTGCCCGCCTTTGCCGACTTTCTCGACCAGCGCATCGCGCCGCAGCTCGGCGCCGCGCCGGTGGTCCGCGAGCTCGGCATCGACGCCGCCCTGGCGCCCGGTGCGGCGACGACGGAACTGGTGGACATGATCGAGCGCGCCGGGCCGTTCGGCGCCGGCAACGCGCTGCCGCGCTTCGCCTTCACCGGCGTGCGAGTGAGCTACGCCCAGCCGGTCGGCGACGGCCACGTACGGTGCAGCCTGGTCGGCGCGGGCAGGGGCAAGGTCGAGGCGATCGCCTTCCGCGCCAGCCAGACCGCGCTGGGCCCGGCGCTGCTCGATCCGACACGGCCCATTTTGCATGTCGCGGGCGCCTTGCGCATCGACCGCTTCGGTGGCCGCGAATCAGTCCGCCTGCAGATCGACGATGCGGCCGCCGGAACGGGCTCCATCCTGGCTTGATTCGAGCCCTCCCAGCCGCTACATGCTCGCGCTCCTGCGACCTCGTCCCCTTCGTCTAGAGGCCTAGGACACCGCCCTTTCACGGCGGCGACACGGGTTCGAATCCCGTAGGGGACGCCAGCAGAAATCCGAGACAGCCTAAATGTGCCAAGAATGCTTGATTTGTTAGGGTTTCAGAGCTGTTAGGGCGGAGGCTATCTAAGCTGACAATTGAAGTACGCTTTTGAAGTACGGGCCAGTCCGGCCTCCGTCGGCCTTGCTGTCACCGGGACGCCAGTGCGATCCACCGTTGGCGCTCCTGCTCTCTCGCGACCCTTTCAGCCTCCCTTCTGCGTCCCGCAGGCGACACAGGAGGCGGCGGCGGATTGGGATCGCCCCGCTTGATCGCCTTCTCCCTCGCGTACCTTTCGCGCCTGTACTCGCGCTCTTCCGCCTTCCGCACCCGCTCGCGCTCCTCCTGTGCCGCCTTGGCGCGCTCCGCGCTGGCGATGAAGTCCGCTAGAGTGCGCCGTTGGGGCCGCAGCGAGGAGGCTGGCGGGAACGACGGCGGCGGCGCCGTGCGTCCAGCCGCCCAGCTAGCGGCCTCCACAGCCATCCTCCGTTCCTCCTGTCGCTCCAGCATCTCCAGCCCGAGGCGCAGGGCCTCGGCCTGTAGGCCGGATCGTCTACCCGCCCGCGCCAAAGGGAAGCTCCATCTGTCTGGGCTCGAAGCGCGAGATGTCGAATCCGAAGCAGCCCGCGTTGACCTCGCAGTCCGTGAAGTCATCACGGTAGAGCTTGCGTCCCAGCCGGCGCTCGACGCACGGGATGCACAACATGCCGCGACTGTCGACGCGGCCGTTGACGTGTCGCCACAGCCCGTCGTGAATCATGAAGTAGTTGCGTGGGTACGACAGGGCGCGGCCGCACCCGCCGCACGGTTGGTCTAGGTACGCAACGCTGGCGAAGGCTGGCTCGCACCACAGGAAGCTCTTTCTCATTTGCTGGTCTCTCCTTCTTACGACTGATGATCGGCAGTCAGCCGGATGCAGAGGTCCATGCCCGGCCGTGGGCGCTTGACCTCGACGACAACCCCCGCGCACTCGTCCGGCAGCTCGACCCCAGCGGTGTCGCTGTCGACCGAGAGGCGAAGCTCTTGATGGCGCCCTGGTCTTGCTGGGTCAGTGCCGTAGGGGTTGTGAGGCGTGCCGCCTGCGAGGGTGCGGACCTCCAAGACGGCGGGCGTTGGGTCACCGTCCGGGGAGGTCCATCGGCCGGTGATCGAGATGCGCACTCCGCTACGGGCGCCTTCGGGCACTGGCAGTCGGATCGAGGCTGTCTGCCTGTCGACGCGGCCGAAGGTCGATGCACGGTCGCGGTCTCGAGACCGCTCGGGGCTGTTCATCGCGCCATCTCCGCGCGGGCCTGGGCTATCGCCTTGTCGGCCTTCCGGTCGCCCGACGACAGGCGGGGGCGTTCAAGAGGATGGACGAAGCCGGCGAGGGCCATTGCCAGCGTAGGCGCGGCTCGACTCTTCCGAGCTGCTCCCTCGTGCGGCAGTTGGCTATGCTCGTAGCGCCATTGCCTCTTGGCCGGCGCTGGGGTGGCTTTGGCCGGGGCGCCGCTTGGCGCGGCTGGGAGCTTGAGCTGGGTCTCTGCGACGGTGGCGGGCTTGCTGGCGGTGGCGGCTGCCTTGGCTGCTCTCTCGGCGCGCTTCTCGGCGTCGGCGGCGTTGAGTTCGGCGAGCTTCGCCATGGCCCGGAGGCCGCTGTTGTAGTCGATGTTGTTCCGGCGGCGGGTGCGGCCGGACTTGGCGATGGTGGTCACTGTTGGGTTCCTTTTGGGGGTTGATGGTGAGCTGGGCGGGGGCGCTCACACGCAGAGGGGCCTTCACGTCTGAGGGTCGCGGAGATCACCCACCCCGGAGATCGCGCTGTACGACGCCGCAGGACGACGGCAATCGGCCTTCCAGAGACGACGGCGCAGAGGCTCGCTGTCGGGTTCCGAGTAGGTCCACCGTGCCAGCTCCCCGATGGGAGCCGGCTTGGCGAAGCTGTCGTAGCTCTTGCCGACGTGGCGCATGGCGAGCGGTGTCTCAGGGTCGAAACCATGGGCGAGAAGCTCGCGCGCACTGTCCACGAGCGGTTGCCGGCTGCTGGTGACCACGAGGGAGCCGTCTTCAAGACGTCCGGTGAAGGCGCCCGGCCGGGATGGGCAGGGCACCACGATGATGCGGAGAGCGGTGAGGCTCATACACCGCTGCAGTGACGCAGGACCTCACGACTTACTGGTGGCACTCTGCCGGAAGCTGTGTGCGCGTGGTCACTGCGGATGACCATTACAAGGTGGTTGGGCCGGCTACGGCGTCCAACTGCGGACGCGGCACACCGTCTCCGACGAAGCCCCCACCGGAGGACAGGCCGTAGGTAATGCGGCGCTTCTCGTGGCCCATGATGTCTGCCGCGACGTTCACTAGCGCGCTAACCTCAGCCCTCTACACCGGGGCCTTGAGCGTCCCCGGATACGACAGCTTGGCCAACGCCGCTGGAAGGAGCCGCTTGCGGGCCTCAGGCGTCCCGTAGGTTCCACCGGTGACAGTCGCCACGTGGTGGCCGAGGACATCGCTGACCACGTCGGGGTGTTCCCCGGCGGCCCTGAGAAGCTGTTGGACCGTGTGCCTGATTGAGTGGGCGGTCTTGGTGTCCCCGTGGCCCAGCTTCTGCTTGAGCCTCGTGAACCGCTTTCCAACAGCGTCTCCACGGTGCCCGAAGCGGTCGGCGTCCAGACCATCGAAAACATACCCAGTGGTCCGCTTGCCGATGAGCCGCCGAATGACTGGGGCCAGCGGCTTGGCGATAGGCAGGCTCCTCCACCCAGCTTCGGATTTTGCGTCTTGGATCGAGGCCCAGCCCCCTGACACGTCGGCGACCTTGAGGGCACAGGCCTCCTCACGCCGCATGCCCGACATGGCAAGGACGGCAATCAGGTCCGCTAGCTCTTGGTCCTCAGTCTTGAGGGCCGCGGCGTGCAGCTCCGAAACCTCCTTGGGCGTGAAGGCCTGCCTTTTGGCTGCGGCCTTGTCCTTGCGCCGATCCTTGAAGCGCTGCCCTGCGAAGGGCTGTTGGTCCTTGGGGACTTCCCCACGTGACTGCAGGTATCCCCAAAAGGCCTTGAGGCCGGACACTTCGCGCTGAACCGTTGCCCCCGATACCTCGCCTCTACGCTTGGCGATCCAGTCGGCGACTGCCTCGCTAGTCACGTCGCTGACCAGCGGGAAGGCCTCAACGAAGCGGAGGGCCGCTGCCTTGTCCATGGACGCAGTCTTGTCCTGCACTTCGGTGGTCCTTACGGCGGACCAAGAGGACACGAAGGGGAAGAGGGGTTGACGACCTTCCAAGGCGATGGAGACGAAGGTCTTCGCCTTGGGGCCGCCAAGCTCCAGTAGGGCGTCACCTTCGGAGCCGTCGTGGAACAGCCTTGCCGACCGCTCCACGGCCGCATAGCCGCCCCTGACATGCTGGCGCGATGCCTCGCGGATGGCAGCGTCGACTAGGTCGGTGGCGTCGGGGCCACTCCTGTCGTCTGGACCTGCGTCCCTGCGTGCCTCTGCGATCATCTGCCGCCAAGCCAAGGCGTCCTCTTCGACAGTGCCCACCCGCCCACGGGCTTCAAGAACCTTGGATCGGAAGTCGCTGGCGGCTCTGTGTACGCGGGCTGTGGCTGTCCGCAGGTCATCGGTGTGCAGGTTCGCCCAGTGCGTTGACTGGTTCCCGAAGTGACCCCGCACGTCCTCGGGGATCGCTGCCCTGTACCAGTACCGGCGACGCTGGCGCACCAAGCCCCGGACGTTCGGAACAGAGACGTAGGCCATGCTGGGCTTCCCTTCGATTTGCAGTACATAGTTGAAGTACATCGAAGGCCATAAAAGCGCAACAATCCTGCATTTCCTGGCTCTTTCGATTGAGCGCCGTCACCTCCCGTAGGGGACGCCAAATCTTCGCCAGACTGGCCCAGAGCACCCCACAAAAGCCTGGAGCCCTGAGTAATGCTCGAACCGCCGCACGCTCGAGCTCTCACTTTGAGATGACCATAATGAGACAGCCACAGGAAAGCGTCATAGAGGTTCGCGACGATAGAGAATGGGCGCAGCCCCACTACATCAGCGCAAAGGGCATCGCGCAGCTTCATGAGATGGTCGCCTACGTACGCAGCGCCATGGCCGACATGACAACGCCACTACCCACCGTGGTAGCCCAGCTTACGGGTTTAAGAATGACGAGCTTGGGCTGACCTGTTCATCCGGCTACACCCGACTCCCTGGCCCCACTGTTTAAACTCGCCTACCTAAGCCTGCTCCCTAATTAAGCCAAGCGGGCATTGCTTAAATAAGGGTCGTTTGCCATAGTCGGTGCAAATGGCCGATCCCGAACCCAATCAGCGGCTTGGCCGTTTTGTCGAGACGCCCGTTGCCGGCGAGACCGTACGCGCCTTCGTGCCGCCGCCGCTGCCACCGACGCCACCTATCGATGTGCTCGTGCTGCTGGACCGTTTGAGCTTGGCCGAGCGCGCGCTTGGGCGGCTGGATGGCATCACCATGCTTCTGCCCCGCCAGGAACTCTTCCTCTACATGTACGTGAGGAAGGAGGCCGTTCTCTCTTCGCAGATCGAGGGCACCCAATCGACCCTTTCCGACCTGCTCCGCTTCGAGACCGAAGCGCAGGTTGGCGAGCCGATCGACGACATCCGCGAGGTCTCGAACTACGTCGACGCGATGATGTACGGGCTGGAGCGGCTCGAGGATCTGCCGCTCTCGCTTCGCCTCATCCGCGAAATGCACGCCCGGCTTCTGCAAAGCGGGCGGGGCGGCGCAAAAAGTCCTGGCGAATTCCGTCGGTCGCAGAACTGGATCGGCGGCACCCGTCCGGGCAACGCGCTCTTCGTCCCCCCTCCCACGACGGAGCTGGATAAATGCCTCGACGCCCTTGAGCGCTTCATGCACGAGGGCGAGTCCCGTCTGCCGGCGCTGATCAAGGCGGGTCTCCTGCACGTGCAGTTCGAGACGATCCATCCGTTCCTGGACGGCAATGGCCGCATTGGCCGTTTGCTGGTGACACTTTACCTCTGTGTCCACGGAGTGTTGCGAAAACCGCTGCTTTATCTGAGCCTCTATCTGAAGATCCATCGCGCCGACTATTATCGGCTGCTTCAGGAGGTCCGCGAACATGGGGCTTGGGAGGCTTGGCTCGACTTCTTCCTCGCTGGTGTTGCGGACACGGCAAATCAGGCCTTCGACGCGGCCACCCGGATCATCGAACTGTTCAAGCAAGACCGTGAACGCATCACAGGCGAAAGCGAGCGCGCTGGCTCCGCGCTTCGCATACACGATCTCCTTCAGCAGAACCCTTATCTCACCGCAAACCTGCTCGTCGAACGAACGGGCCTGTCAGCACCCACGGTCAACGCCGCGCTTGCCGACCTTGAGCGCCTCGGCATCGTCGAGGAGATTACCGGTCGGCGGCGTGGCCGAGTCTTCGGCTATCGCCGCTACCTTGCCATCCTGAGTGAGGGCACAGATCCTCTGCCCGCAGCAAATTGACAGACATGATCGACTACTGACGATCATGCTACGCTCGACGATCAGACGGTCCTCGAGGCCGCCCAATCTGATCCCGCTGGCTTCATTCGTGGCCTGGACCGGGCCATCATCGACGAGATCCAGCGCGCGCCTGACCTGCTCCTGGCGATCAAGAAGACGGTCGACGAGGACTATCGTCCGGGCCGGTTTCTGCTCACCGGAGCCGCGAATGTGCTGACCCTGCCGCGGATCGCCGACAGCCTAGCCGGCCGGATGGAGACCATCCGGATGCTACCGCTGGCGAGGGCTGAAATCGAAGGCCGGACGCCGACCTTTCTCGAACGCCTCTTCGAGGGGAAATTGCAGGGCCGGAAGGACGCAATCGTCGGCGATGATCTCGTCCAGCTTGCCCTGGTCGGCGGCTTCCCCGAAGCGATCAGCCGCGACAGCGAACGTCGACGGCAGGATTGGGGGCGATCCTACCTCACCTCGATCCTGACGCGCGATCTGCGCGACATCGCCGAGGTGGAGAGGCTGACCGAGCTTCCGAAGTTCGTGCGACTGCTGGCCGAGCACTCCGGCCAGTTGGTCAACTATTCGCAGTTCGGCGGAGCCATCAACGTCAGTCACAAGACAGGGCAGCGCTATGTCGGGCTGCTCGAGCAGGTATTCCTGGTCGCGACGCTGCAGCCCTGGTTCACCAATGCGCTGAAGCGCATTGCCAAGACGCCCAAACTGCACTTCCTCGATTCCGGTCTGCTGGCGACTGCGCGCGGGCTCACCTTCGATCGGTTCAGGGCGGATCGCGGGGCGTTCGGCGCGCTGCTGGAGAGCTTCGTGTTCTCGGAGGTGCTGAAACTGATGACGGCCTCGGACCTGCGACTGACGCCTCACCATCTCCGGGAGCGGGACATGCGGGAGGTGGACATCGTGCTGGAGCGCGACGACGGGACGATCGCAGGCATTGAGGTGAAAGCGAGCGCCACGGTTAAAGCTGGCGACTTCTCAGGCCTCCGGGCGTTGGCTGAGGCTTGTGGGGACCGCTTCGCGTTCGGCGTTGTTCTCTACGACAGCACGGATGTCGTGCCATTCGGCGACCGTCTGGCGGCGGCGCCATTGTCGTGCTTGTGGGGGTGAGTGCGATGGTTCGACAGGTCGATAGGTTGGGAGCAAGGGCACGGTTGACCACAGGCTTCGCTGCAGGACAGCCCACCCCGCGCGCTGGAATTTTTGGGCCTGCATCGAAGCTAATTCGGGAGGCATTCCAGGGTAGTACTTACGGCACAACAAGAGACATTGCGGGGGATGGGCGATGAAGGCATTCGAATTCCTGATTACCCAGATACGTCCGCCCGCACGAAATAGCGCCATCGGACGCGTTGGCTAGGCCCCTCTATTGCGCCCTGCAATGGCGCTTTGGCGCTCTGAGGTCACAACTTTCTTACGCTGCAGCAGGCGCGTGGCGGCGGGATAGCGCTTGCGACCCATACACTGCCACCAGCGCCGGATGCTCTCGACGGCGAAGGCCGCGGTGTCGTGATCGACCCCGACACTGACCGAGCCTATAAGGCGTGGATGGCAACGCCTACGCCAAGACGCAGGAGACTTATGACGCTAGGCCGCCAGCCGCTCCTCAGGTACCCGCAGCGTCACTATCAGCCCCTGCGGCCTCCAGTCATGCCTCTGCGTGCCGGCGAGAGTAGTCGTGACAGTCTCTCGAACCAATCTCGTACCGAATCCCACTGTCGATGGCGGGCCGGCAACGGCAGGCCCGCCGCTTTCCCGCCAGACGATTTCCAGATGCCCATCCGCGACCCGCCAATCGATCTCGACCGTGCCCCCATCCTGGGCGAGCGCACCGTACTTCAGGGCATTCGTAGCGAGCTCGTTGAAGACGAGTGCAACGCCGTTGGTCGCGTGCTCCCCGAGTGGGACCGCCGGGCCGGCGATTGCAAATCGTCGGGGCTCTTCCGGCAGCGCCTCGTGAGGTTCGAGAACGACCCTCAGCAGGCGTTCCATGTCCGCAACCTTGGGGATCCGAACATGATCAGCGAAGTCGCGGCGGATCAGGCCATGAGCCGCAGCAAGGGCGCGTATGCGGCCCGACAGGGACGTTGACAGTTCCGCCACCGACCCTGCGTGTCGGGCACTTAGCAGAACCATGCCTTCGACAATGCTGAAGACGTTCTTCAGGCGATGGCTCATCTCGCGCGAGAGCACCTGATGCTCGCCCAATGCGCCCCGGAGCTGCTGTTCGATCTGGTGTGTCTTGAGAGCCGCGCTGACAAAGGACGCGATCTCAGTGACGGCTTCGACGTGCCCCTGATGGAAGTGGCCTATGTCATTGGAGACGATCCAAAGGGTGCCCAGCTGATCGCTGCCGCTGTGAAGGGGCACCAGCAAGACCTCAGGAAGCACGACGTTCTTCTCGGCGATCCAGTCGTAGTAGCGCTCGCTATGGCGGGTAAGGAGCGGGCAATCTTCGTCCAGCGTTAGGCCGCATGGACTGAAATTGCGCGGGGTCTGTGAGCCCTCGAATACCGCGAGCGATCCGCGCAGGAACGCCCAACGGAACATTGGCGGTTCGTAAACGCTAATGCCCGATGACACCCCGCCCGCGGTCTCCATGGCGAGATCGACAAAGCGCGGCAGAACCCTTTCCGGCGCGTCGGCCATGTTGGTCGCCAGTTCCAGGATCGCTTCCTTGACCCGCATATGGTCGGTATCGGGCGCCGGACGATGGTCCAGCTCATGCGTTACGACCACGTCGGCGAGCGAGACGTCTGATCCGACCGGCACGGGACCTCGCTGGGCGTGTGTTGTGCGCCGTTCGACAGCATAGGGGGCTCGGACGGGTTAACAAGCGGTTTCGGCGGCCTGCTTACGCCCTCGCCCGCTGACGGAGGCGTCGGCAGTGGCAGGCGCGAGCGATCGGGACGAGGTGTCATCCGCCCTCCCATTCGACTGACAGCAATCCGATGCCCAGCAGTCTCGTGTCGTTGCTGATGCCCGCGCCGGCGGGCGAATGCGGACGTCCGATGCGCAGCGTCAACACGACGGAACCCGACGATCTGGCATTCGGATCGACGGCGACGCGTATGGTGCGGACCTGCCCGGCGACGAGCTCGCCTTGCCAAAGCGTCTTGTCTCCCATCATCACGGTGAGGGGCTGCGGCTGCGATGGCGCGGCCGAGAAGGCCGTCAGCTCGAGCCGAAGCGCGCCGGCATGTGGCTGCGTCGGGAGGGGCAACCACAACACCGCCAAAGGCCCGTCCGTCCAGGTGCCCCAAGGCTCGGGGCCGCTCCAGCCCTCGTACAGCCAGTCCGCGCCCGGTTGGCCCAGAGCGATCGGATAGCGCACTCCGGGTTGCACCGACTGTCCGGGGAACAGCTGCGCAAGGGCGTCCGCCAGGGGCAGAGCGGCTGGTCTCTCGTCACGGCAGACGAGCAGGTCCTTGCCGACGGTGCAATTCCGCCGCCTGAGAAGCTCGACGAGGTTGGCGCGTGACAGCGAGCCCCGGAGAATCACGTCGGTTACGCCAGCCAGCGGCTTGTCGCTGGCAATGCGTGACCGATCGCAATCTCCGGTCGCGCCGCGCGCCAGCGGCGGCTGATGCACGACGGCACCGGCTCTCGCCATTTCCAGCGCAAGTGGACGGACGAGCGCTGAGCCTTGAAACGTCAGGCATGCCCAGCTTGGGCGAAAGCGAACATCGTGCATCGGGGCGTTCGCAACCAGGCTGGCCAGCGACTCCTCGGGGAGCACCGCCGGCGGCTTCGCGAGCATGGTCCGGATTTCCTGTCGCAGCAACGCGACGTCGAGAACCTGCACGCCGAGCGCCACGGTGATGGCGACGGAAGCCGCGCGAACCCCCATGAGCTGTACACTGGCAACGAGTGCCAGGATCACAAGCAGGTAAAGAAGAGGCCAGGCGAAACGTCCGTTGGAGCGAAACTGCTCCCAGAACGTGGCCGTTATTTCGGGAACCGGCAGCGAGACGATCCTCTCGTTTCCCACCCAAAGGTCGGGGAACAGGGCAATCGGCAAGAGTCCGCCCACCACGATGGCAATCGGCCAATAACGCCGGAGGTCGTCCGTGCCCTCGTTGATCCGATCCAACGGTCCGGTTCGCCGCGACACCAGGAAGCGGCGTGCCGCGCCGATCGCGGCAAGGCTAAGCAGCAGCAGCGTGCCGGTCCCGACGTAGGCCATACCTTCGTATTGGCCGTGCGTCGCATCGATCGACCGGCTCGCCTGCCAGATATCGGAATAGGAAAAGTCGAACGGCCCGAGCAGATTGAGCGAATGATGGCCGGGCTTGGTTATCAACGGCCCGATGGTCAACCCGGCCTTGGGAGGCGGCAAGAGACCGACAATGGCCGCACCGAGGATGGCCGCGCCCACCAGGCCAACTGCAAGCGCCACGGCAGCAGGAGCACGTTTGTCGGCCACGAGGACGAGGCAGCCGGACAGCAGCACGGCCACGACCTGAAAAGCCAGATAGGCATGCGTTGCGCTCGCAACCGCGCACAGGGCGAGTGCACCGATGACCCCGCCAAGCGCAATCCGGCCGGCACGGCACCAACCGAGCGAGAGTCCGAGCGCGAGGAGGATCTGCCAATGCCAGGTCAGAGCCAGATGTTGCAACAGCAGACGGAACAACCAGAAGGGCGCACAGGCCAGCAGCAGCGCGCCCGGGACGATGACGGCCCAGTGAGACAGGCCCGCGCGCCGCAGGGCCCATCCCGCAGCAATCGGCTGGAGGACCTGCCCGAGGAAGATCGCCAGCCCGAACGGCGGCAGTGCGGACGCTTCGACCCCAAGAATCTTGAGGGCGATCGCCAGCAAAGGCAGGCTGTCGGTATAGGCGATGGAGATCGGTTTGCCATCCGCCAGCAGACGCCCGGTGGCAGCCAGCGGCCAATGCCACGCATCGCGCAGGAATGCCTCCAGGCCAATCACGCCGACGGCGATATCTCCGGGCGGTGACTTCCAGAACGGGGCATCGGCCGACCAGAGCATGGGACCCACCAGCCACACGCCGTGCAGGGCGCCGATCAGACCAAGCAGGGCCAGAGACCACCACGCGCCGGCGCGTCCTGCGACGTGCCCGCTGTAGAGCGTGCCGGAGCTCAGCGCCGCCACGTATAGATCGCCGAGACGGCATAGTTCCAGACCGAGCCCACCAGGGCGCCGGCGAGCCCGGCCTGCCACCAGACCGACCACTGCGTGTAGATCGCATTGGCGATACCGACGTTGGCGATCGCGCCGATGCTGCAGATCAGGTAGAAAGTTGCCAGACCGGTCACGATGTTCCAGCCGCGCCGCCGCTTGTCGGCGTAGGTGAGATAATTGTTGAGAAAGAAGTTGTTGGTCATGGCGACCCAGGTCGAGAGCGCCTGGGCGACGGCAAAGGGCAATCGCCAGTCCACCGCAACCGCGAGCACGGCAAGGTGAACCAGCAGCCCGATACCGCCCACGGCCGAGAACAGCAGGTAGCGCGCCGGCACGATGCCGGCACAGAGCTTTTCGATCAGCAGCAGCAGGTATTCGGCAACGATCCCCGCGCTCAGCTTGCTGTCGCCCGCATGGCGAGGACGAAACCGGAAGGGCAGCTCAGCCACTCTCAGTGGGGGTCTTGCGCTCACCAGGATATCGAGCAGGATCTTGAACCCGATGCCGCTCAAGCGCGGTGCCACCTCGTCGAACTGCGCCCGACGCATGGCGAAGAATCCGCTCATCGGGTCGGACACGGGTTGCCGCAGAACCAGTCTCGAGAGCATGGTGGCAGCGCGGCTGGCAATGCCGCGACGGGCTCCCAGTGCTGTCCCGTCTCCGCCCGCCATGTAGCGGCTGCCGATTGCGAGATCGGCAGTGTCCAGCGCCTCCAGCAGGTGCGGGATCAGGTCGGGGTCGTGCTGCAGGTCGGCATCCATCACGACGAAGGCCGGCGTCGTGGTCGCCAGGACGCCGTCTATGCAGGCCGACGAGAGGCCACGGCGCCCAAGCCGCCGCAGCAGGCGCACGCGGGGATCGCCGTGGGCCAGCGCCATCACCGCCTCGGCGGTCCCGTCATGACTGTCGTCGTCGACGAAGACGACCTCCCAGGCAATGCCCCGCAGGGCGCGATCAAGCGCAGCGACCGTAGGCTCTATGTTGCCCCGTTCGTTCAGGGTCGGGACGATGATCGACAGGGCCGGAACGCCGGCGCGACCGCCCCCGGCTTCGACGATCGGACAGTTCATCGACAGCATCGCCGTCCTAACGAAGGACGATCGCGGTCCATGCCCCGCCCGCATACGTTCCGATCACCCGATTGCCGCGAAGCTTGCCGACGTAGGTCATCTTGGCCTGCTTGTCGCGCGGCTCGCGCATGATGAAGATCTGGTCGCCGTCGCGGACGATTTCCGCCGTGTACTGCACCACCAGGCCGCCTTTGGTCATGGTCGCGTCGAACACGTTGGTGCCGGGCCGGCGAACCAGCGCTCCGGACCAGGCATCCTCTTCCATGTACCAGACGTTCCCGGGCGGAATTCCCCGGGCAGTCACCACCTCGACCTTCGGCCGGACCTTGCGAGAGAAGTAGGTCACGCCGGACTCGACCAGTCGGCCGATCGGCCAGTCCCTGATGAACGTCCGATCCTTGACGCCCGCGACCTCGGCATAGCCGTAGACGAACGGCGCCTGCACCAGCACCAGTGCCGCCAGCCAGCAGCCGGCAGGCAGCCACCGCCCGGGCGGTCCAGCAGGCTCGAGCGACTCGGCGAGCAGAACAGTCAGAAGGGCAAAGAACGGCGCTGGCGCCAGGAAGCGCGTGAGGTCCCAGCCGACCAGGTTGATCGACAGGGGAAGCAGCGTCGCGAGGCCGAGCGCGATCCAGGCGCGCCTGTCGGCGCGCTCGCGCTCGTACAGCACGATGAGCAGGACCGCCGGCAGCGTGAAGTAGGCTACTGCAATCAGGACGTTCGAGAAGTAGTTGCTGATTTTCCACAGGACGATGTACAGGCTCGAGAGGAAGGTCTGCCCGAACTGATAGGCGACGCTGAACGCCTTGACGTCATCGGGCAGCGGTGCCGCTTGCATCTGGGCGATGGCGGCCTCCGGCGTCGGCACGAAGTATACGATGGCCGTGGCGACCAGCGGCGCCGAGAGCGCAAGGCAGGTCTGCAGATTGGGCCGCAGCCACAGCGCCACGGCGGCCGGACAGAACCAGGTGAAGATGAAGGCATCGTGGACGAACGGACCGACGGCACCGACCGCGGCGGCAAGCCATAGGCGGTCTTTCGCCAGGGCGATCGCGGCCAGCACCAGCAGCAGATAGTCGTAGGCATCGAGAAAGCCCACGTTGTAGGAGACCGTCGGAATGAACTGCGAGGCCGCGTACAGCGCATAGAGTGAGGGCGCGAGCAGGTCGCGGCGTCGCAGCTCGATGCTCGCCGTCCAGGCGAAGAGAAGGACGAGGACGGCGATGTTCGTCGCGGCGTACACGACGGCCGCGACGGCCAGCGCGTCGGCCAGATTTGACTGGTCGACGACCCACGACAGCATGTGGCCGACCAGGCCGCGGCGCACCAGCCCATCATGGTAGTTGATCACATAGTAGAGATGGACATCGGGGCTGATCCCGTAGGCAAACCCCTTTGCCACGCCGAAGACCGTGAGCAGCACGCAAGCCAGAAGCGCAAGCCACGAGAGCATCGAAGTCGGCCACCAAGTCGTGCCGAGAGTGGCCTGCGTTTCACTCCGGAGCTTACTCAATCTGCTTACTCTAGGCTGGGTTATGGAGATACTGTACATCAGGTGATGACAATTGGCATGCAAGAATATCCAGTGATAAAGACAACTTAATGGGGCGTTACTGCAAGTGTTGCTGTCTGTCGGTGCTGCAGCGCACGCGGCTCGCTGGCCATTGGGTGCTTGCCATGAAGTCCTTCACTGGTAACGCCGCGGTAAAGGCTGCATAACGCTCGCGCTCGCCGTGTCGGGGCCTGCTTTGCTCTGGCCCTGTGTCTGATGATCCGCGAAGACGCTGACCTGCATGCAAGCGGCGTGGTTGTCCTGCTCTCCATTATGCAGTGGTTTGTAGCCAAACTCACTGCTGGTTCAGGACGCTCCACCAGATTCGAAGTATCGCCGTCCGCCCGGTCCCGCCGATGGCATCGCCCGGCACGGCGCCCGGTGTCGCGACGAAGCGGCGATCGAGCGGTCCTGCGGCGAAGACCAGCCAGACCGGGTTGTGAGGCAGGCGTCCAGGAGAGACCGCCGATGCATTAATCACGTGGACCGGCTTGTCCGCCGCGAGGTAGGCGACCGGCCAGTAGAGCCACCAATCCTCGACCACAACTTGCAACGGGCGCGGCCTCTGATGCGAATTGGCAAGCAATGCCCGGAACGCCAATTCCTTGGGCTCGACCGGTCCGGTCCAGAATGTTCGATGCGACAGACTGCCGGTCGCTTCCAGGGCGGCGAAATAGTGCCGGTGGAAGCCGATCAGGAGCAGCGCTCCGATCAGTACGGTAGCCGCCAGCGGCCAAGCCATCCGCGCACCACGTCCGCCGATCTCGCGAAGCAGTATTGTCGTCGCCAGCACGGTCGGTGCGATCAGGCAGATGGAATAGCGCTCCAGATGCGGAGCCATCGCGTCGGGCCCAGCGACTAGGAAGAAGCAGAGCAGGGTCGCGAGCCAGCCGGAGACGATGCCGGCTTCGCGGCCAAAGGGGCGCCGCCGCAACATCCAGAGACCGGCGGCGATCAGGCCGGTCAAGCTCGACAGGATGGCGAGGTCCACGAGCCGCTGTTCGCCGCCGAAGCCCGCGCCGGCGATGTAGGTATAGACCGTGTCGCCTGAGATCAGCCGACCGAACAGGACCACAAAGCTGGCCCATTGCGCGGGATCGAGGATGCGCGCGAGCATCGTCAGCGGGTGGGCCGATGCCTGAGCGTGCGGGCTCGTAACCGCCAATATGCCGAGCGCGAGGACGAACATCGGCAGCGCCGGGGCTGTCCACTTCACTGCGGCGCGCCAGCCCGAACGCTCGGCCGCGACTCCGAGCAGAGTGAGAAGCAGAAAGGGCGCGATGAAGACGTTGGTCGGATGGGCAGCGAGCGCGACCGCAAAGGCCAGGGCGCAGGCCAGTCGCTGTCCGGCCAACGCGAAAGCAGTGCAGACGAGGGCGATCATCGGCCCATGGCTAGGATCCCATCCAAAGCGTGCATATGCGATGCTCGTCGGTAAGGCGGCCATCAAGATGAGCGCGATCACTGCCGGGTGCCGATCGAAATGGCGCTGCATGATCCACCAGGTGAGCCCGGCGGCTGCAATCGATGACAGCACGGTGGGCGACCGCAGCAGTGCAAAGGAAGGCGGGAAAATCGTCTGAAGGATCAGCAGCGATCCGACCTGGAAGGGACCTGGCAGGTTGCCGCTTGGCGTCCGCCATTGTGCATCGGTCCCGCTTGCGATGGTCTGCGCAAGCACTCCGTACCAGGCTTCGTCGCCGTTGACGCCAGGCAGATGATCGAGGCCGATGACGCGGAAAGCGGTGGCGACGATCAGAAGGGCCGCGATGGCAAGTGCCCAGCCGACGCGAAGGACAGGAACGGGCAGGTCGCGATCCGCCCCATATTTCGGCATTCCGTCCATGGATTCTCTATAGCGAGCTTGGGAAGGGCAGGGCAATCCACCTCTGGAAGCGACACTGGATCAGAGCCCCAGCAAGCTGCCAAGTGATGGCATCCTGATACGGATCTGATGACGCCCAGCTCGCTCGAGGCGAACGGCGCACAAGCCGGGGGCCTCGGGTGCCTCGGCGCAGCGCTGTCCGATTGGCCTCTTGTCGAGCTCGCCCGTCTCGACGACATGCAGGGGCGAGCCAAAGAGGGGTAGTGGATAGGTGCCCGGCCTGTCGCAGTTGAGCACGTACTCCTGCACCATCTGCTCTGCAGGCTCACCATTCATCCTTGGCGACGCCTCGAGTCGGCATCCTGCCTGCTCCAGCAGCTTTGCGACATCGCTCTCCTTGTAGAAGAACACGGCGCCAGCCTTGAGGGGAACATACTCGCCAAGCACGCCGTAATGAAGGTCGCGCAGCCCGAGCGTGACGGGCTTCTCGAGAAAGACCGCGGGCGCCCACGCGCCGCTCAACCACACCGATGCGGCGAGTGTCCCGGCGACGACCGGCACCGACAACACAGACGGTACCGTATGCCAAAGCCATAGCGACAGAGCGATCATGACAGGGGTGATGAACGCCAGCAGCCGCCAGGGAAACTGGATATATGCCGCCCCCGGAAAGTAGCGATAGAACGGAATAGCCCAGGTG
Source organism: Reyranella sp. (assembly GCF_044224635.1). Lineage (GTDB taxonomy): Bacteria > Pseudomonadota > Alphaproteobacteria > Reyranellales > Reyranellaceae > Reyranella. The sequence goes on from NZ_JBGAKA010000045.1 coordinate 37,526, forward strand.
GTTTGCAAAAGTAGCGACAAGGCGAGGCCGATGACCAGTGCCAGCACGACGACACGCTGGCCGCCCGTCAGCGTGTTCCCGCCGGGGCGCACCGCCACCGAGGCGGATCGAGTCGTCAGCGCCGCGATCAGCCCACCCAGCAACAGTACCAGGACCGGCGCATCAAGCTGCATGGTATAGCCGGTCCAAAGCTTCCCCCACTTGAAGTCGATGTCCCAGATATACCGCATCGCCGGGTGCATCTGATGCTCGGGCGTGTACGGGTGAGAGAGCATGCGCTTCAGGTCATGGTCGCGGCCAACCAGGTACATCGCCAGCATGCCTGGACCGGCGATTGCCGCGAACGAGGCCGCGCCTGTCAGGAGTGGCATCGGCATCAGCCGGCGCAGCGACAATTGACGGGTCGTCACCATCAGGAGCGTCGCCACGCCCAGCAATATCGCGAGGTAGTAGGTCAGGACCGAATGGGCCAGGAACATCAAGCCGGCGATCAGACCGAGCGCCATGCTGGCGCGGTAACGATTTTCCTCGAGCATCAGCCATTGGGCGAAGGCTGCCAGCACCCACGGCACCAGCATGGCCGCGGAGAACTCGGCCATCGCACCGCGCACCAGCCAGTTCGTCGTCGTGTAATTGGCCACGATCAGCATGACGCCGCCGCACCACGCGAATCCTTGACCGCATCGCAGCCCGCGGCACAGGACATAGGTGCCCGTGGCACCGACGGCCATCCAGAGCCACAGGCAGATCAGCATGGCCGACTTGATGTGGCCGATCAGGACGTACAGTGGTCCCGATAGCGCATAGAACAGTTTATGGTACAGCAGAGGTTGAAACGATCCGAAGCGGTCGTTGTCAGCCGAAGCCCAAATCGGAAACCAATCGCCCTGCCTCAGGTGCTCCGCATGAATGTAGGTGCGCACATCGAAGGCGTTCTCTTCATGGTTCGCCGGCCATCCCTCTCCGAGTAGAACCGGCAACAGGGGCAACCCCGCTAGTAGAACCAGGCTGACGATACAAATTACTGCTGATTTGCGACGTACCCAGTTCATCGATCCCAACGCGCATCCGGCACGGAGTCCTTACATCATCCATCACCGCGCGAGAAGCGATGTCGCACATTGGCGAGAGCCTTCTCTACTTACCGAAGGACGATCGCACCCCAGATCCCGCCCCGGTACGTTCCTGTTACCCGATTGCCGCGAAGCGTGCCGACGTATGTCATCATGGCTTTCTTGTCGTGTGCGTCGCGCGTGATGAATATGCGATCTCCGTCGCGCACGATCTCGGCAGTGTACTGCACCACCATGCCGCCTTTGGTCATGGTCGCGTCGAAGACATTGGTGCCTGGCCGGCGTATCAGCGCTCCCCTCCAGGCGTCTTCCTCCATGTACCAGACGTTCCCGGGCGGATCGTCGCGGCCGGTCACCGTCTCGACCTTCGGCCGGATGTTGCGCACGTAGTAGGTCATGCCCGAGGCGACCCATCGGGCGATCGGCAAGTCCCGCACGAAGCTGCGATCCTCGATGGCAGCGAACGTGGCGTAGCCGTAGACGAAGGGTGCCTGGATCAGCGCCAGAGCCGCCAGCCAGCAGCCCGCGGGCAGCCATCGCGGGGTCGCTTCGGTCGGCCGCACCGATTCCATGAACAGGACTGCCAGCATGGCAAAGAAGGATGCCGGTGCCAGCAAGCGCGACAGGTCCCAGGCGATCAGATTGAGCGACAGGGGAAGAAACGTCGCCAATCCGAGAGCCGCCCAGGCGCGCCCGTCGGCGCGCCCGCGCCCATAGAGCACGATGAGCAAAAGAGCCGGCACGGTAAAATAGCCGATTGCGATCAGAAAATTGAATAGGTTGTGGCCGATCTTCCATAGGACGATGTACAGGCTCGACACGATCGTCTGGGAAAACTGAAAAGCGATGACGAAATCCTTCATGTAGTCGGGCAATGGTGCCGACTGCATCTGGGCGATCCCGGCTTCGGGCGACGGCACCCAGTAGACGATGGCCGTCGTGATCAGCGGCGCACACAGCGCAACGAGCACGCGCGGGCTCGGCTTGAACCACCACGCCAGGGCGACGGGGCAGAGCCACAAGAAGACAAAGGCCTCGTGAACGAAGGGAGCGATGCTGCCGATCAAGGCCGCAATCAGCAATTGCTTCTGGGCAAAGGCGATGGTCGCGAGCAGCAACAGCAGGTAGTCGTAGGCATCGAGAAATCCCGAATCGTAGGCTACGGTCGGAATGAACTGGCTTGCTGCGTATAGTGCGTAGAGCGAGGTCGCGAGAAGGTCGCGGCGGCGAAGCTCGATGGCTATCGTCCAGGCGAAGAGAATCAGCATTACTGCGACATTCGTCGCCGAATAGACGATCGCTGCTAGGGCGATCGTGTCTTCGAGGTTGCTTTGATCGACGAACAAGGAAAGCGCTTCGCCCAGCAGCCCCCTTCTGATGAGCCCGTCCCGGTAGTTGATGACGTAGTAGACATGGACGTAAGGGTTGATCGCGTAGATGAATCCCTTGAAGAAGCTCAATACGGTAAGCAGGGCACAAGCCGCAATTGAGAGCCAGGGTAGCCAAGCCGCCAGCGGCGATGTCGAGTTCGTCAGCGGAACGGTCTCTCGGTGCATGCGGACTCCAACACTTCCAACTCCGAAGTGATTGTACGCGCCGATGGACCATTGGAAAGGCTTCTCGTCGCAGACCCTGGTCAGCTCGAGAACCAGATGCAGTCGGCGATGAGGGCCGGTAGCGATCGGTGCAATACCGCAGGCGAGGCACGCTGCAGAGGCGGGACTCTAGCGGAGCCCCACTAGTCAGGGACTGCAAAGATGTCGATGTGGTCGACTTGGCTTTCCTGGTATGCCTGCAAAATCGGATGGGGTTCTCTATGGTACGCAAGAACTTCGCCGGCTGAGCCGATCACCCCTATCCGGTAGCGGTGCGAGAATATGAATCGGAGGTACTCTTCACCCGTGACGTTCTGCAGCCGCAGCATACCGGGAAAGAACTCGCTGACTATTAACGGACGTCTCGACAGACCAGCAATAAATCCGCGCAATGCGTCGAGTTCCCGTCCTTCAATGTCGAGTTTGATGAAATCAATGTCGCTCGCGATCGAGTCGAGCGGGAATTGAGGCACAAGGGTTACCTCCATGATGTCGTCGAGGTTCGACAAATCGCTCGTAACGCCATTGGTGTGCGCAGCGCGTAGCGTCGCAATACCAGTTTGCGCGCCTGCGGCGACCGGCACAATATGGACATTGTCATATTCGTTCTCTCGGCACCCTATCACCAATAGACGTACGTTGCTCATGTGAGGCTCGACGGCGAAGACGTCCCCCTGCTCGCCAACCAACTTCCTGGCGAGGAAGGTGAAGTAGCCGCAGTTTGCGCCGACATCCACGACGCGCATGCCTGGCTTTATCTGAGCTTTTAACAAGGCAGTTACGTGAGGTTCGTAAACGCCATGAACTAGGGTTGAGCCCACGTCCAGGTCGTCTGGATACAATGCCACCTTTGTGCCATTGATTTCTGTCAGGGCGTACTGCCTGAATTCTGTCGAGGATAGCATACCGCGCGCGTGAAATTCTGACGATTGTAGGTAGCTGCTAACGACGGACTTGAGGTCTTGGCCCGTGCGCAAAGAATGGCCGGGCCATTCCTCCGGATTGGGCTTGCGCCCGAGGATGAGGCGAAAGCACGCCCGAATGTCCTCTGCCGTCGCTCTATCTGGCGAGGAGTCTACGTTGACCTTTCCAAGCCTTGTCAATTTGCGAAGAAGGCTCCTCATTTATCCATCCTATGGTCGCACGAGGTCCACGCCAAGTGTACTGAGTCAGATCGACGAAAATGCTGACCGCAGCCACGCCGCATTCCTGCGTCGTCGACTGGATCAAGGCGCCCGGCGATTTTCAACGGCCTGCGGCGAGCCCGCCGTCGCAGGACGAACGCTCGATGACGCGGCCATGCGAATCGCGAAGTCGAGGGACGATTGCCGCGGCCTCACGGGCGCTGCGGACGAGGATCAAGGGTTCGCCCGAAACGCCGAACTGCACCCGGAACACGATCGCCAGGGCGCGCACGGTCAAGGCCAAAGCGAAGGCGAGGATACCGGCCAATCCGGCGGTGACGGCATGTTGCGCCAGGACGGCGTAGGCCGTCGCCCCGACCATGGCCGCCGTGGCATAGATCTCGCCGCACAGGATCATCGGGCGCGTCTGGGTGAGCAGGTCGCGGATGACGCCGCCGCCGCACGCCGTCACCATTCCGAGGAACGCCGCCACCACGACGGGTGCGCCGGCCATGACCGCTATGTGGGCGCCGACGACGGCGAAGGCGGCGAGACCCAGGGCGTCGGCCCAGACGACAAGGCTTTGCCGCTCGACCGTCAAGCGTTGCAGGAAATACATGACGAAGGCGACAATGCTGCAGAGAATCAACTCATCCGGATTTTTCACCCACCACACAGGCTTACTGAGCAGGATGTCGCGCAGCGTGCCGCCGCCGATGCCGGTGATGACGCCGATCAGCACGATGCCTAGCGCGTCCATGCGGTGGCGTGCGGCGGCGAGGGCGCCACGTCGCCCAGATACATGATCGCGACGATGATCAGGCTCAACGGCTCGACGGGTGGCGTCATGGACCTGCCTTTCAGTACCGGCGCCCGGACCTCTGGCGACTGAAGGGATCGGCTTCCCGTACCGGCGCGCGCCTGCTTCCTGTCATGAATCGGATGCTCGGCCGTGACACAGACGATACATCTTGCCCCGCGCCTCGATACGTTCAAGACACGCCACGCCGATAGAAGCCCTTTGCACAGACGGGCAAAGCAAGGCCTTCCTGGGGGGCAAATGATTGGCGGTCTTCTGGCGGGGCTGGGCCTCGCCGCGGCGATGGTTGGGACAGTCGAGATCTGGTTGCCGATGGGGATGCTGGCGCTCCTTTGGACCGTCGCCGTCGACGCCAACCTCAGTCGATAGGGTGGTGACCGTGTCCTTCGTCCCGATCGCTCTTCTCGTCACCATGGGCGTCAGCCTGACGGTCATCGTCGTTGTCGCGGGCCGCGAAGTCGCGAAGCGGATTCGTTAGGCCGGACACCAGAGCACGCGGAGTCGAGGACCGCATATTCCCACTGACGTCGTGATCAGGCGCAAACCTGAGCACCGACACGATGCGGACAGGAAGGCCTTGCGAGGCCCGCCGCCCGGGATCTCCAGGATCAGTCGACCTGATCCCGGAGTCCTCGGGGGATAGCCTCGAGCTCAGCGGATGACGGTGGCCTTGATCGCCGTCTGCTGGCTCCAAACGGTCGTCACGGTGTCACCCGGCTTGATGCCTGCCAGGGCGCTCTTGCCGGCGGCCGTGCGGACCGGCGGCAACTGGATGACCTCGCCGCTGTCGGGCGACGGCTCCTCGGGGAGCCCGGCCGAGGCGTTGATGAGGTAGAGCACGCCGGCGCCCTGATCGACCTTGGTGACCATGCCGTCCATGCCCCAGAGCCTGATCGGCTCCTGCGCGCCCGGGATGCCCTCGAGGCGGGCACCCTTGGCGATCATCGCCTTGCCCTGGGCCTCGGTCGCCGGGGTCTTCTTGGCGATCAGGAAGTCGAGGTAGTCGTACCAGTGGGTGTCGACGACGTTGCCCACGCGGAGCGACGGGTAGTTCGTGACGAGATCGGCGGCCCGCATCTTCACGCGGCCCAGATCTTCCCAGACGATGTTGAAGATGCGCCTCTCGGGATGGAGGCTGTGGATCGTCCCGCGCTTGAAGTTCTGGTAGCTGTTCGGCACGACAAGATCGGTCTGTTGTGCCATCGCCGGCAGCACCGGCATCGCCGTCGCTGTGAGCGCGGCACCCCCCAGCAGCTTCAAGGCCGAACGGCGGCTTGATTGCATCATGACAATACCCCCCGATTCATTAACCTAGCCATGGTCATTGATGCGCATATGCGCAAGAACATCCCTAATCCGACAACGGTGAATTGGCCAGCGTGAAACGTGCTTTTCATTCTCCTCCCCAGCAAAGCTGGGGAGGTGCCCCGTAATCGGGGGCGGAGGGGTCATGAGCAATGCGACTGAGGCTCATGACCCCTCCCTCGCCGTAAGACGGCGACACCTCCCCAGCGTCGCTGGGGAGGAGAATGAGAGACGGCGGGAAGCCGCGCGTCGGGCGATCGCGCCGTAGCGCGAAAGCGGCACGGGGACGGCCCTTCGCGAGGTCCATGCTCCAGGAGTAGGGTGGCACCACAGGCGGCATCCGCCGGGCAGGAGGAGACTGACGTGCGCTACGCGAAGAAGGCGATGATCGTGGCACCCCAGCCGGAGCCGACCGAGGCGGGCGCCGACATCCTGCGCGACGGCGGCAACGCGGTCGACGCCGGCATCGCCTGCGCCCTGGTCCAGGGCGTCGTCGACCCGATGATGTGCGGCATCGCGGGCTTCGGCAGCTGCGGCATCTACATGCCCGGCAAGAAGTTCCACGGCTACATCGACGCGCATGCGCCGGCGCCGCTCGGCGCGCGGCCCGACATGTGGGCCAACCTGATCGAGAGCGAGGCGCGCGACGGTTACGGCTTCATCCTGAAGGGCCGGGTCAACGACATCGGCTACAAGTCGATTTGCGCGCCGGCCAATCTCAAGATGTACCACGAGGCGCACAAGGAGCACGGCAGCCTGCCATGGTCGCGCATCGTCGAGCCGGCGATCGCCTGCGCGGAGAGCGGGTGGACGGTGCGGCCGCACGTTCACTACTGGTGGAGCGACGACGGCGCCTTCGGCCGGGCCCCCAATCACGAGCGCACCGGATTCACGGCCGCGGCGCGCGCGCTCTACTGCCGGCCGGACGGTACGCCCAAGCGGGTTGGCGACCGCGTCGTCAACCGCGACTACGGCCAGACCCTGCGCGCCATCGCCAAGGGCGGCGCGGACGCGTTCTATTCGGGCGAGATCGCCCGGGCGATCGCCGAGGACATGAAGAAGAACGAGGCCCTGCTGTCGCTCGACGACCTCGCGGCCTGGAAGCCGACGCGCAATCCGCCGCTGTGGGGCGATTATCGCGGCTACCGCGTCTCGACCAACCAGCCGCCGGGCGGCGGCGTGATGCTGCTCGAGATGCTGAACGTCCTCGAGAATTTCGATCTCGCGGCGATGGAGCACAATTCGGCGGAGTACCTGCGCGTCGTCAGCGAGGCGATGAAGCGCGCGACCATCGACAAGGATGCCCATGTCGGCGATCCGAAGTTCGTCGACGTGCCGGTCGAGCGGCTGATCTCCAAGTCCTACGCCAAGACCATGGCGGGCGAGATCATGCGCCGCGTCAAGGCCGAGGTGCCGCGCTTCAATTCGGGCGCCGTCTCCAAGGACACCACGCACATCTCGGTGCTCGACAAGGACGGCAACTGCTTCTCGATGACCCATTCGCTCGGCATGCCGTCGGGCGTCGTCACGCCGGGGCTGGGTTTCATGTACAACGGCTGCATGGGGGTGTTCGATCCGCGGCCTGGCCGGGCCGGCTCGATCGCCCCCGGCAAAGCCCGTTTCAGCTCGGTGGTGCCCTCGATCATCTTCAAGGACGGCAAGCCGCATCTCGTCATCGGCGCGCCGGGCGCGACGCAGATCGCCATGGGCGTGCTGCACGTCGTGCTGAACGCGCTCGATTTCGACATGACCATGGTCGAGGCGGTGAGCGCGCCGCGCTTCTCGGCGACCTCCGACACGATCGACATCTCCAATCGCATCCAGGGCCGGGTCGAACGCGAGCTGCAGGCCGAGGGCTACCCGGTGGTGCGCAGCCCCTACACGTTCGGCTTCGCCGCCGTGCACGCCATCCGCATCCATGACGACGGCCTCGACGGCGGCGCCGACCCGGGCCACGACGGCGTGGTGATCGCGGTGTAGGGGATCACCCCCCTAATCGGGTCAGGGCATTTGCATATGGAAAAAATGCCCAGCGGAAGAGTTCCCAGCGCTGACTCCATTCCGCTGACCGAACGCGTGCAATCAAGTGCACACGACTTTGGCTGCAGAGGCGATCCAGGCCGGCTGGCCGGCCTGCCTGTGCGTACGGTGTCGTGATAGCTCGGATCGCGAGACTGCTGGCAAACCGAAGGACACGACCGTGACCATCAGCACCGATGCGGATGCAAGAGGCTGCGGCACGTCCGCGAGGCGCTCAGGGGCTGGCGAGAGGCGACGCATGATCGTGCGCACGCCGATGATCCCGACCGCAAGACGCCGGGTCCGACCGCAACGACGGGCTGCCGGCGGCGGTTTGCGGTCGGATAACTCCTTGATTCTAAAGGGCCCGAACGCACCGAACGCACCGAACGCAAAAATGCAGGGTGATTCTCCGCCGGCCGGCAACTCCGCGACCGGGGACGCGAGGATGCCCGCGCGCGAATTCCTACACCGGCATGGTGCGCTTCTGATGGGCACGGCCGACCTTCGCGGCCTCAGGGTTGTGGCCCGAGATCACGCGTACGCCCTCGTCGAGGCTGGCGGCGATCTTGTCGGGCGTGGCGCCTTCGAGAAAGGCGAGGCGGTTCCGTTTGCAGGCGGAGAAGACGCGCGCGCGGGCCTCTTCCATGACGGGCGGGTAGGGACGCCGCTGCAAGGTGGTGTAGCCGAGAGAGAGGCCCAGATCGCCCGGGCCGAGCTCGGCAAAGCCCAATCCGGGCACCGCCAGGATCTCCTCGCAGTGGGCGACGCCGGGCGGACTCTCGATCTTGACGCCGAGCAGCAGCTCGCCCTCGGGGTTGAGCGGCCACGGCTCGCACTTGGCGAAGTAAGCCATCTGGTCGACGCCCCAGATCGGCGCCGCCGTGGGCTCCGAGCCGCGGCCGCGGCTGCCGATGCCGAGCTTGTCGACGCCGGCCTTGTGGTGCGGAAAGCGGCAGGCGCGCACGAACTCGCGCACCGCGTCGGCCGACTCGGCCTGGCACAGCAGGATGCCGTGCACGCCGCGCCCCAGGATCTGGCGGAACTGCCAGGCGTTGTAGGCGACGTTCGGCCCGTCGATGCCGTTGACCGGCGCCTCGACGATGACGGTGGGCGTGCGGTGGCCCGAGTTGGTCGGGCCGCCATCGACCAGGCCGCGCATGTAGTCGGACAGCCCCTTCATGTCGAAGTCGCCGTGCTCCATGCCGACATTGATGTAGTCGGCCCACGTCCTGGCGTCCTTGCGGCCCTGCTCGTAGGTCAGCACGTGGCCGGTGTGGGGACCGTCGTAATAGATCGCCTGGTCGGCTTCCAGGAGCTCGATGGCGCGATTGATGCGCTTTGCCATGGTGTTTCCTCCTATGTCCCCGCGAAGGTTGTCCTGGATCAGCATAGCCGTACAGTGCCGGCCAAAGGGAGGAAACGATGAAGGGTCTCGACCGCCGCGGGTTTCTCGCGGCAGCGTCGGCGTGGGCCGTCGCGCCGGCGGCGCAGGCCCAGGCAGGCTATCCCGATCGGTCCATCCGGTTCGTCGGCGGCTTCCCGCCGGGCGGTCCGGCCGATCTTTCCGGGCGGCTGCTGGCACAGAGCCTGAGCGAGGCGCTGGGCCAGCAGGTCGTGGTCGAGAACAAGTCCGGTGCGGCGGGCAACATCGCCTCGCAGCTCGTCGCCGAGGCCAGGCCCGACGGCTACACCCTGCTGATCGGCACCTCGATCATGAGCATCGTGCCGTCGGTCTACGAGAAGCTGCCCTACGATCCGCTGAACAGCTTCGTCGCGGTGGCGCATTTCACGACCATCCCGATGATCATCGTGGTGCCGGCGGACGGCCCCAAGACGTTGCAGGAGCTGATCGCGCTCCTGAAGAAGGAGCCGGGCAAACATTCCTACGGATCGCCGGGCAGCGGCAGCCTGATCCACATGGGCAGCCTGCTGCTCTCGCAGCGCATCGGCGCCGAGACGGTGCACGTGCCCTATCGCGGCTCGGCCCCGGCGATGCAGGACACGCTGGCCGGCCGCCATGCCTTCCAGATCGACACGCTGGGCAGCAGCAAGGGGTTCGTCGATGGCGGCCGCCTGCGCATCGTGGCGGTGTGCAGCGACGAGCGCATGGCGGCGCTGCCCGACGTGCCGACGGTGAAGGAGATCACCGGCTTTCCGCTGCAGGTCGTCACCTGGTACCTGATCTTCGCGCCGGCCGGCACGCCGCAGCTGATCGTCGACAAGCTGAGCGGCGCCATCAATCAGGCGATCAAGGCGCCGTCGGTCGTCGATAAGGCGAAGGCTCTCGGCATGGAGATGGTGCAGTCGACGCCGGCGTCGTCGAAGCGGTTCTACAAAGGGCAGATCGCGCTGTGGGCGCCGATCGTGAAGGCGTCGGGCGCCAAGGTGGAGTAGGAGATGGATGATGCTTTCAAGCTGGAGTAGGGCCCGCGCGGCCCGTGCAGTCGAGGAGGGGAAATCATGATCAAGTTCTATTTCAATACCGCGCCGAATCCGACCAAGGTGGCGCTGTGCCTGGAGGAGATGGGCCTGCCCTATGAGATCGTGCCGGTCGACACGCGAAAGGGCGAGCAGCACACACCGGCCTTCCTGGCGGTCAATCCCAACGCCAAGGTGCCGGCGATCGTCGATGGCGACGCCACAGTGTTCGACAGCAACGCGATCCTGCTCTATCTCGCCGAGAAAACCGGGACCTTCCTGCCGGCTCCCGGCCTCAAGGCGCGCGGCGAGATGCTGTCGTGGCTGATGTTCGTGGCCTCTGGCATCGGCCCCTATTCGGGGCAGGCGGTGCATTTCAAGACCTATGCGCCCAAGCCCAACGACTATGCCGTCAACCGCTACGCCTTCGAGGCAGAGCGTCACTGGGAAATCGTCGACGCGCGCCTCGGCAAGCATCGCTACATGTGCGGCGACACCTACACCATCGTCGACATGGCCCTGTGGGGCTGGTCGCGCCTGACGCCGTTCGTGCTCGGCCAGGAGGCAGCGGCGAAGCTGCCCAACGTCCAGCGCCATCTCGCCGAGATCAGCGCCCACCCGGCCGCCGTCCGCGCGCTCGCCCTGAAGGATCGCTACACCTTCAAGACCGAGATGGACGAGACGGCGCGGCTCGCCATGTTCCCGCACCTGGCGAAGAAGGTGGCGTGACCGTGATTCGCCTCCCCAAGCTTCGCTTGGGGAGGCGTCGCCGTCATACGGCGACGGAGGGGTCATAAGCACCACCACTGATGCTCATGACCCCTCCGCCCCGTATGACGGGGCACCTCCCCAGCGAAGCTGGGGAGGAGGATGAGAAAAGCCGGGGAGGAGAATGAGAAGAGGTGAGATGCTTTACGCCCGCAGGCCCCGCGCGGTACTTTCGCCGCCCTGAGAGGAGCCCCCGATGGACCTGAATTTCGGCAAGGAAGAGCTGGCTTTCCAGCAGGAAGTGCGCGACTGGCTGAAGGACAACCTGACGCCCGAGATCGTCGGCGAGCTGAAGGTCGCGCGCAACGCCTACATGCCGAAGGAGCGGCTGATCGACTGGCAGAAGCGGCTGGCGAGGAAAGGCTGGCTGTGCACCGGCTGGCCGACCGAGTTCGGCGGGCCGGGCTTCACGACGACGCAGAAGTACATCTTCGAGATGGAGATGGCGCGCGCCGGTGCGCCCGGCACCTCGCCGTTCGGGCCCAAGATGTGCGCACCGGTGATCATGAAGTACGGCTCGCCCGAGCAGAAGGCGCGCCATCTGCCGCCGATGCTGAACTCCGACCTGATCTGGTGCCAGGGCTACTCCGAGCCGGGATCGGGCTCCGACCTGGCGTCGCTCCGCACCAGGGCGGTGCGCGAGGGCGACCACTACGTCGTCAACGGCCAGAAGACCTGGACGACCCTGGCGCAGACCGCCGACTGGATCTTCTGCCTGGTGCGCACCTCGAGCGCGGGCAAGCCGCAGGAGGGCATCTCCTTCCTGCTGATCGACATGAGGACGCCGGGCATCTCGGTCGAGCCGATCATCACCGCCGACGGCAACCGCGCCGGCACGCAGGAGGTCAACTCGGTGTTCTTCACCGACGTCAAGGTGCCGGTCGAGAACCGCGTCGGCGAGGAGAACAAGGGCTGGACCTACGCCAAGTACCTGCTCGAGTTCGAGCGCGGCGGCAACCCGTACAGCCCGCGCCTGCGCTCGGCCTTCGAGCGCCTGAAGCGGCTGTCGCAGGCGATGCCGGACGGCGAGGGCTCGATCATGGCCGACGTCTCGTGGCGCGAGAAGCTGGCGCGCATGGATATCGAGATCTCCGGTCTCGAGATGTTCGAGCAGGAGTTCTACTCGCGGCTGGCGTCGGGGCAGAACCCGGGTCCGCTGTCGTCGATGATCAAGCTGCGCGGCACCGAGGTGATGCAGCAGGTCCAGGAATCGGCGGTCGAGGCGGCCGGCTACTACAGCCAGCCGTTCCCCGAGCAGCGCGCCTGGAACGCCAATGTCGAGCCGATCGGCCCGGAAGGCGTCGATGTGCTGGCGCCGCGCTACTTCAACGGTCGCAAGATGACGATCTACGGCGGCTCGTCCGAGGTACAGCGCGGCATCATGTCGAAAGTCATGCTGGGGCTCTGAGTCATGCGTCTTGCCTTCAACGACCAGGAGCTTGCCTTCCAGAAGGAAGTGCGGGATTGGATCACCGCCAACATGCCGGTCGAGGTGGCGGAGGAAAGCCGGCGCAGCCGCACCAGCCATGTCTCCAAGGAGCGTCTGCTGCAGTGGCAGCGGAAGCTTGCCGAGCGCGGCTGGCTTTGCCCCAACTGGCCGAAGGAATACGGCGGACCAGGCTGGAACTCGACCCAGAAATTCATCTTCGAGATGGAGATGGCACGCGCCGATTCGCCCTATCTGTCGTCGTTCAGCATCAAGATGGTGGCGCCCGTCCTGATGAAGTACGGCAGCGAGGCGCAGAAGAAGCGCTTCCTGCCGAAGATCGCGGCGGCCGAGGAGCTGTGGTGCCAGGGTTACTCGGAGCCGGGCTCGGGCTCCGATCTCGCCTCGCTGCGCACGCGCGCGGTGCGCGAAGGCGACCACTACATCGTCAACGGCCAGAAGATCTGGACGACCAACGCCCATTTTGCCGACTGGATATTCTGCCTGGTGCGCACCTCGAACGAGGGCAAGCGCCAGGAGGGCATCTCCTTCCTGCTGATCGACATGAAGTCGCCAGGCATCAAGATCGATCCCATCTACCTGGTCGACGGCACGCGCACGCCGATGCGGCACGAGGTCAATCAGGTGTTTTTCACCGACGTCGAGGTGCCGGTCGAAAATCGGGTCGGCGAGGAGAACAAGGGCTGGACCTACGCCAAGTACCTGCTCGAGTTCGAGCGCGGGGGGCAGGCCCACGGGCCGCGTCTGCGCAAGGCCTTTCGCCATCTGCAGACCCTGTCGAAGTCTCAGATGGACGCCGGCGAGCCCTTGTCGGCAAGCCCCGTGTGGCGCGAGAAGATGGCGGCGCTCGAGATGGAGATCGACGCTGTCGAGATGAACGAGATGATGTTCTACTCCAGCCTCAAGACCGGCGATGCCCCGGGCAACATGGCCTCGGTGGTCAAGATGCGCGGCACCGAGGTCGGCCAGAAGGTGACCGAGCTCGCGGTCGAAGCGGTCGGCTGGTACGGCACGCCGTTCACCGAACTGCGCAACTACGACAGCAACGTCGTGCCGGTCGGCGGCGAGTACGTCGACGATGTCTCGCCGCGCTACTTCAACACGCGCAAGACCACGATCTATGGCGGCTCGTCCGAAGTGCAGCGGAACGTCCTGGCCAAGGCGATGCTGGGCCTGTGACTCCTCCCCAGCTTTGCTGGGGAGGAGTCCGCGTCTTCGCGGACGGAGGGATCAGGGCTCTTCCGCTACCGCCCGATTCATGACCCCTCCGTCGCCGAAGACGGCGACACCTCCCCAACCAAGCTGGGGAGGAGAATGAAAAGGAAGCCTGAGAATGGACTACCGTCGTCTCGGCCGCGCTGGCCTAAAGGTCTCGGAGATCTGTCTCGGGACCATGACATTCGGCAACGGGGCCGATGAGGCCGAGGCAGCGCGCATGGTGCATGCTGCGTTCGATGCCGGTGTCAATTTCTTCGACACCGCCAACACCTACGTCGCCGGCGTGTCGGAGACCATGCTGGGCAAGGCGCTGAAGGGCAGGCGGCAGGACGCGGTGGTCGCTACCAAGCTGTTCAATCCAACGGGCGGACGGGTCAACGATTCGGGCATGTCGCGCCTGCACATCAAGCAGGCGGTGGAAGATAGCCTGCGCCGCCTGCAGACCGACTACATCGACCTTCTCTACATTCACCATGTCGACGTCCAGACGCCGCTCGAGGAGATGCTGCGCGCCTTCGACGATCTCGTGCGCCAGGGCAAGGTGCTCTACACCGGCTGCTCGAACTACGAGACGTGGCGCCTGATGGAGGCGCTGTGGATCAGCGACACCAACGGCTGGGCGCGTTTCGACGCCTACCAGCCGCAATACAGCCTGGTCGTGCGCGACATCGACGAGGAGCTGGTGCCGGCCTGCGAGGCCAAGGGTCTGGGCGTGGTCGTGTGGTCGCCGCTCGCCGGCGGCTATCTCGCCGGCAAGTACAAGCCCGGCAACCTCCAGGCCGATGGCACCCGGTCGGCGGAAGGCTGGGGATCGCAAGGCCGCTTCTTCGCGCACAATCATGCCGACATTCTTCGGACGCTGCTCGAAACGGCGCGTCAGATCGACCGCTCGCCGGCCGAGACGGCGCTGCGCTGGGTGATGGACCAGCCGGCCATCACCAGCGCAATCGTCGGCGCGCGCAATGCCCGGCAGCTCGGCGAGACGCTGAGCGCCGGCGGCTGGCGACTGCCGCCCGAGGCGCTGGAGCGGCTGAACAAGGTATCGGCGCAGCCGCACCGTTATCCGCGCGCCTTCGAGGAGACGATGGTCGAGCGTCGCGCTTCGGCGATCAAGATGCCGGGGAAGAAGTAGCGAAGCCTCGTCTCAACCGGCGAGCACCGGCTCGCCGACAATTTGAGTGCGGTGCATCAGCCGACGCAAGCCCTCGCCGAAGGCATCGCGCCGATGCATGACGCAGCGATTGTCCCACATCACGAGATCGCCGATCCGCCACTTCTGGTACCACGCGAAGCGCTCTTGCGTGGCGTGCTGCCACACCGCGTCGAGCAGCGTCTCGCTGTCTTCGACCGACAGGCCGTGAATGTAGGCGCCGGGCCGGCGACCGAGAAACAGCGCCTTGCGTCCGCTCACCGGATGCTTTCGCACGAGCGGATGGACCGCGCCCGGTGTCTGGCGGACATCGAGCGTGCGTTGGTAACCCTTGCGCAATTCGCCGGCCGAGTTGCGGCTCGAATCGTGGATGCAGGTTCGGCCTTCGATCGCGCGCTTGAGATCGTCCGGCAACGTCTCGTAGGCAGAATACATGTTGAGGAAGCCGGTATTGCCGCCATCGGGCGGCACCTCCAGTGCGTAAAGCAGGCTCGCGCGCGGCGGCAAGGGGTTGTAGGACATATCGGTGTGCCAGACGAGTTCGTAGCTTCCCAGCCCGCCGACCGGCTTGCCATTGTGCACGATGCTGGAGATCACCGCGACCCACGCTTCGGCCTCTTTCGGCAGAACCGAATCGGTGCGGTCGAAGCCGGCAGCGGCAATAGGCACGCGATCGAGGTCGCCGAAGCGAGCACTGAAGGCCATCAGCATGTCGTCGTCGATCTTCTGCCCGGAGAACCGCAGGACAAGATGTTCACTCCAGGCCTGCAGGATCCGTTGAAAGACAGAGTCGCCGATCGGCCTGGAAAGGTCGACACCATGTATGTCGGCGCCCAGCGCACCACCGGTCGGCTGAACCCATATGTCGCTCATCGCCGTCTCCTCGCTGGCGCCAGTTTGGCACAATTCCGTTGCGGCATGCATCCATTCGCGCCGCCGCGCGTTGGTGTTCAGTAGATATGCGTTGCTACCACGCAATAGGTATCGTCTGGCGTTGGAGCGCCAGGGGTTGGGCCTGGTTGAGCTGCATCCTGGCGATCGGCGCCTTGCTGGCCCTCGGCCCTTGCCGGAGTGCCGAGGCGCGCACCGGCCGTATCGTCCTCGTGGTGACGGGCGACGCGGCAATGCAGGGTGAGCTCGAGGAGCTCGTCGAAAGCTTCGAAAAATCGCAACCGCTGTCCGGTGACAGCCTGGGCGTGCTGCAGGGCGCACAAGCGGTCGCGGCCAAGGTCAACACGGCGCTGCGATCACGCGGCTACTATGGCGGCACGATCAGCGCGACCGTCGACGGCAAGCCGATCGCCGACGCCAGCGCGCTCGATGCCATCGACGCCCGGCCGGACAACGAACCCGTCTCCATTTCCGTCGAGGTCGCGACCGGACCGCGCTTTCGCGTCGCCGACATCGCGATTCGGCCGCCGCAATCCCACACCTCCTTGCCCGGTATCGACCGCGGCAGGCTTGGCCTGACGACGGGCGATCCGGCCGACGCTGCCGCGATTCTCGGCGCCCAAGAGAAGCTGCTCGGTGAGCTGCGCAAGGAAGGCTACGCGCTGGCCAGGATCGACAAGCGCGAGGTCGTGATCGATCACGCTACGCAGGAAGCGGAGATCACCTTCATCGTCGAGACCGGCCCGCCCGCCAAGATGGGGCCGGTGCGGTTTTCCGGCAGCGACAAGGTCGACATGACCTGGTTGCAGCGCCGCGTTCCGTTCAAGGCGGGTGAACCGTACGACCCGGACAAGGTCGAGGCGATGCGCGGCAGGCTGACGTCGATCGGCACGTTCAATTCGGTGCGCATCCGGCAGGCGTCCGCGCTCTATGCCAACGGCGAGCTGCCGATCGACGTCGAGCTGACAGATCGGCTGTCGCGCTCGATCGGCTTCGGCTTGAGCTACGAGACCCAGCTCGGCTTCTCCATCAACGGATTCTGGGTGCATCGCAATCTGTTCGGCCAGGCCGAAAGCCTGCGCCTGTCGGCCGAGATCAATCACCTCGGTCAAGGCTATGCCATCCTCGACACGGGCTTTGCCTTCCGTGCAGCCTTCCGCAAGCCGGACTGGTGGCTGTCCGGCCAGGACGCCCGCCTCGAAGCGGCGGGCTTGCGCGAGGTGCTGGACGCTTACACGCGCAAGGCGGTGACGACCTACGCCGGGCTCGACCGGGTGTTCTCGCCGAGGCTGCAAGCACGCGGCGGACTCGCCGGCGAGATCTCGCAGATCACCCGCAACGGCGTCACCATCAACTATCAGCTCATCGGCCTGCCGTTCTCCATTCTGTACAACCGCACGAACAACGATCTCGATCCGACCAGGGGCTATCGCATCGATGGCGAAGTGACGCCATGGTTCAGCGTCGGGCCGTCCGGCGATTTCTTCACCGTCTTGCGTCTCACCGGGCGCACCTACGTCGACCTCGCCGAGCCGGGACGGACGGTGCTGGCCACCCGAGGCTCGCTCGGCAGCGAGCCGGCCATCAGCATCGGCGGCATTCCGCCCGACAAGTTCTTCTATGCCGGCGGCGGGGGCTCGGTACGCGGCTTCGTCTTCCAGAGCGCGGGGCCGCGCGATGCGTTCAACAACCCGCTCGGCGGGGCAAGCGTCGTCGAGGCGAGCGTCGAATTGCGCCAGCGCATCGGCAGGTCGTTCGGGGCCGTGGCGTTCGTCGATGCGGGGAGCTCGTATCCATACTTCTTTCCCGATTTCTCGCTGTTTGCGCCACGGGTAGGCGCGGGTGCCGGTTTCCGTTACTACACCGACTTCGGGCCGGTGCGCCTCGATGTCGGCTTTCCGGTCAACCGCCGCGAGGGCGATCCGGCGTTCGGCGTCTATGTCAGCCTGGGACAGGCCTTTTGATGCGCTGGCTCCGTCTCCTCGCAAAGATCGCGGTCGGCGTCGTCGTTGTCCTGGCGTTCGCCTTCGCGGCGCTGCAGACCGCGCCGGGGAAGCGCGCTGTCGCCTCTCTCGTGTCCGATCTGATGACAACGCCCGACGGCGGCCTGGAGATTGCGGGCCTCCACGGCTTCTTTCCGACGGACCTGACGGTGGAACGCCTTGTCTATCGCGACCGGGACGGCCCCTGGATGACGGCCGACAATCTGCGCCTTCGCTGGTCGTTCGCCTCCTTGCTCGTACGGCGGCTGCGGATCGAAATCCTCTCCGCCGATCGGCTCGCAGTCGTGCGCCAACCGCAGCTCAGCGCGGCGCCAGACACGAACAAGAGCAGCGCTCCGTTGACGCTGCCGCTCGAGGTCGATCTTCTGGATCTGTCGATCGCCGACCTCCATCTCGGGGCTGCGTTGGCCGGCATCGATTCGCGCTGGAAGATCGCGGGAAACGCGCACCTGCCTGCCGATCTCGTCCAGGGGAGGCTGGTCCTCGACGGCATGCGCATCGATGGGCCGACCGGCAAGTTCGCAGCCGATGTCCGGTTCGATGCCCGACAGAAATCGGTCGATGGCCAAGTGAGCCTGAACGAGCAGCGCGGCGGGGTCGTTGCCGCGCTGCTGGAGCGGCCCGACATCGAAAATCTGTCAATTCACCTCGGGGCGCGCGGCGATGCGAGCTCCGGGCAAGCCGATCTGAACATGGCAGCCGCCGATGCCGTTCGGGTGGCTGGCAAGCTGACATGGGAAGCAAACGGCGAGGGGACGAACATCGTCGCCCACATCGATTCCGAAGCACCCGGCCTGCTGCAAGGCCCCCTCGCCGACGCCCTGCGCGCACCGATCCGTCTCGATGCCCAAGCCAGGGTCGACGACAAGCTCGTCGTCGTGAACAGCCTCAAGCTCACCGCCGCGCCGCTCTCGGTTGAGGCGTCGGCTCGCTACGACAGGATCGGCGATCGCCTGGACACGACGGCGACGATAGACTCCCGTGAACCGGGTGCGCTCGGCCCGCTGGCAGGTGGTGTCGCCTGGCGCGGTCTGCATCTGCGGGTCAAAGCCGATGTCGGGTCGCTGGCGACAGTGCCGCAGGGTTCGGTCGTGCTCACTGCGACCGCCGCAGACGTATCCCTGACGGCAATCGACACTCAATTGCCGCCGCCGGGAGCGGTGCGGCTGGACGCCACACTCGGCGTCGCTGACGGCAAAGTCACCATGCGATCGTTCGACCTCGGATCCGCGCCGGCTTTGGTTAAAGGGGAGGGCTCCTACGTCCTGGCGAGCAAGGTCGGAGCGTTGAAGGCGACCGTCACGCTCCCAGACTTTGCCGTCTTCTCGGCCTTAGCCGAGCGGCCGATTGCGGGACGGGGGACCTGGGATGTGACCGCGACATCGGATGCCGAGGGCGTGTCGCTGTCTTGGGAGGGAGCGGCCAACAACATCGGTGTCGCCGGGTTGCCCGCCGACTTGAGCAAGATGAAGATCGAGCTCTCGGGAGCAGCTTCCTGGCATTTCGACCAGTCCTGGACGCTGAGCGATGTGCGTGTCTCGGCCGACGGCGCGGCGCTGACTATTGCCGGTCGAGGGCAGGCGCAAGCTGCCGATCTCGATCTGTCGCTCGACCTGCCAAGGCTCGGCTTGCTCCAGCCCGATCTTGCCGGCAGTACCAAACTCGCTGCGACCATCCACCAGAGCGAAGCCGGCACCGACCTGAGCGTGACAGGGGAGGCGAGCGACCTTCGCCAGGGCCCACTGACGTCGCGGCGCCTGTCGATGTCGACGTCGCTGTCACGCGACCCGACCGGCGTGATCCAGGGCACACTGGCGACCAACGGTGATCTGGCAAACCAGCGCCTCTCGCTGGAGGGACGTTTTCGCTACGATAGAGACGGCCTCGCCGTGCCGACCTTCCAGGGCCAATGGGCGAGCGCCGTATTGAACATTGCCGATCTCGCGATCACCCGGACGCGGCGATCGGGACGGGCTCAATTGCAGATCGCGCGCTTGCAGGATGCAGTGCCTCTTGTCGGCACCGATCTCGCCGGCTCGCTCGACCTGGAGATTACGGCTGCCGATATCCCACCTGATAAGCAGGCTGCTTCCGATCCCGCTGCCGCCGGCCTGGTGACGGTGACAATGCAGGGCAAGGGACTGAGCAGCGGCACCACGTCGATAGCCTCCCTCGACCTGAAGGGGACCGTCAAGGACCCGCTCAATACCGCTACCACCGACGCGACGCTCACCGTCGGCGGCATGAAAGGTGCGGGCGACATCAACCGCGTCACGGCGACAGCCAATGGCAACAGACAAGGACTGGTCGTTGCACTCCAGGCCACGGGCTCGCGCACGGACGCCAGCATGCGTGGCAAGGTCGAACCCGACGGAAACGACATCCAGGTCAGCCTGTCGCGCTTCGAGGGACGGCATTCGGGGATACCTGTCGCCCTGACAGCACCGACCCGCCTGCGCATTGCCGGTTCGCGCATATCCCTGGATCCGACCAATTTTCGACTTGGCGGCGGCCGGCTGTCGGCGCGCGGCACGATCGACCCGATCGCGAGCGACCTGCAGCTCGAACTGTCCGCCTTACCGCTGTCGCTGATCGATACCGTCGCGCCTGGAACCAATCTCGATGGGACGGCGCAGGCGAAAATCCAGGTTCGCGGCGCCATGGCCACACCGCAGGTCGACGCGACCTACAGCGTCACGGGCGCGCGCTTTCGTCGTCCGGATGCCGCGCTGATTCCAGCCCTGTCGGTCCAGGGATCGGGCGCGGTTTCGGGCAACCAGGCGAGCGTCGATGCTCGTCTTCGTGCCGGCGGCGCGACCAACCTCACGCTCAAGGGCAAGGCGACCATTCCAAGCGGCGCAGGCCCTCTGTCGGGTTCCGCCACGGTAACCGGCACGATCGATGTCGCTCCCTTCGCGCCGCTGCTCGGCAACGACCTCCGCAACATTACCGGAACGCTGCGGCCGAATCTCACGCTCGACCTGTCGGGCTCGAGGATCAGCGGTAGCGGCGGCATCGACTTCACCAACGGCGCTGTCGCCCTGCCGGAGTCGGGCATGCGATTGAGCGGTGGCGAAGGGCGGATCGCCCTGCAGGGCGACACGGTGCAAGTCCAGCGCCTCACGTTCCAGACCGGACGCAATGGAACTCTATCCGCGACCGGCACCGTCCGGCTCGATGCCGCGCAGGGCGTGGCCCCCGACATTTCGGTGACCAGCCGCAATGCCTTGCTGGTCAACCGGCCCGACCTCGTGGCCGTGATTTCGAGCAGCCTGGAGGTTTCCGGGTCGACGGCCAGCGGTATCGACATTTCCGGGCCGATCACGATCGATCGGGCCGAAATCTTCGTCGGCTCGCAGCAATCCGCCGATTTTCCCACGATCGAGGTGCGTGAGATCAACAAGCCTGGCGCGCCGCCGCCCTCCGCCCAGCCCGCAGCCCGGCGACCTCCGGCCGAGACTGCGACGCCGATCCGGCTTGCGCTGGCGATCCGGGCGCCGCAAGCGGTATTCGTGCGCGGACGCGGCCTCGATGCCGAGATGTCGGGCGACCTGCAGGTCGGCGGATCGCCAGCCGCACCGACCGTCGTGGGCGGCTTGACCATGCGGCGCGGCGAGTTCGATCTGGCTGGCCGGCGGCTCACCTTTCGCCGCGGCGTGGTGACGCTCGACAATCTCGACCAGGTCGATCCCAGGCTCGATTTCGTCGCCAGCACCAGCGTGCAGTCGACGACCATCAATGTCGCAATCGGCGGCACCGCGCGCACGCCGACCATCAGCGTCACCTCGATCCCCTCCCTGCCGGCGGACGAGGCGATGGCCATGCTGCTGTTCGGCAAGCCGTCCTCGAGCCTCAGTCCCTTCGAGCTGGCACAGGCGGCTCAAGGCCTCGCCGAGCTGACGGGCCGGTCGCCGGGGACGAACGTTCTCGGCCGTCTGCGTGGCGGTCTCGGGCTCGACAGGCTGTCGGTCGGCTCGACCGGCAGCGGCGCCAATCCGCAGATGACGATCGAAGCCGGCCGCTACGTCGCGCCCGGCGTCTATGTCGGCGCCCGCCAGGGCGCGACCGGAAACTCCAGCCGCGGCGTGGTCCAAATCGACATACTCGACAACGTGAAGATCGAAGGCGATGTCGGCGCCGATTCGAACGGCCGCGTCGGCGTGAAGATGCAGTGGGATTATTGACAGCCGAGGCGACCGGTCACTCGAAATAGTGCGGCACGAAGCGGCTGTTGTTGTGGGTGATGCGGCGCTCGTCCTCGCGCATGCCGATGCCGGCCGGTTTGCCGTCGACGATCCATGAACCGACCAAGGCATAGCAGGAGTCGAAGCGCGGCAGCGGCTGATAAGCCTGCCAGACGAAGCCTTCGCTGCCGTAGTCGCCGCCTGCGGTATCGAATATGCCGGGGCCGACCACCGTCACGTTGTGGCCCTCGCGCCCGAAGATCGGCTTCTTCACGAACGCGCGGCCAAGATCGACATGCTCGGTGTCGTAGGCCGGCAACAGGTTGGCGTGATTGGGAAAGCCTTCCCACAAGAGCGGCAGCAGCATCTTGTTGGAGAGGATCATCTTCCACGCCGGCTCGATGAAGGCCGTGGTGTCGGTGAGCACGTGAATGCCGAACTTCTCGCGCGCCATCCATTCCCACGGGTAGAGCTTGGACAGGAGCTGGATCGGCATTTCGTCGAGGTCGGTGAAGCGCCGGCCGTTCCAGCCGATGTCGGTCACGGCGATTGGCTTGCCTGCGAGGCCGGCCTGCAGCGCCGTGTCGCGCAGATACTCGGAGGTCGCGAGGTCCTCGGGATGGCCGTCGAAGCGGGCGAAATGGACCAGGCCCTCGGGCGGCAGGCGGCGCAGGATAGCGCGCCACGCCTCGATCAGCTTGTCGTGGATCGAGTTGAACTGGTCGGCCTCGGGCTTCACGTCCTTCAGCCAGTACCATTGAACCACAGCCGCTTCGTACAGCGCGGTCGGCGTATCGGCATTGTACTCGAGTAGCTTGGGCGGCTCCTTGCCGTCGTAGGCGAGATCGAAACGGCCGCACAAGGTCGGGTCGTTGCGCCGCCAGACGCGTTCGATGTACTCGCCCCACGCAGGCGGAATCCGCATGCGCTCCCACAATTTGTTGGCGACGACATGCTCGACGGCCTTCAGGCAGAGCCCGTGCAGCTCCTCGCTGGCTGCCTCCACCTCGTCGATCTCGGCCGCCGAAAAGGCGTAGCAGGCCTGCTCGGTCCAGTAGGCCTTGCCCTCCAGATTGTAGAAATCGAAGCCGATCTGCTCGAGCCTGTGCTGCCAGCCCGAGCGGGGCACGGATGCTTCGCGACGCATGTCAGCTCGACGAGCTGCTCGACGATCCGGTCGACCCGAAGCCGCCGCGCTGACTCGTCGTGGAGGTCGCATGGCCGCTCTCGGAGGTCGAGCTGCCACTTGTGCTGCCGGTCGTGCTGCTGCTTCTGTAAGTCGATCCGGTGCTCGTGCTGCTGCTGCGGGAACTGCTGTCGCTCGTGCCCGTCGCTTGCTGCGGCGGCGGGCAGACCTGGCCGGGCGGGCAAGGCGCGGCGCCGATCGGCGGGCGGTAGAACGGATTCGGCAGGAACCAGAGGTAGGGCAGGGCACCCAACCCCGCACCGACGCTTGGAGCGCAGGAATAGAGCAGGGCGGCGCCTGCTACCCCCATCACGGCGAGCTTGACGCCGCTCGACATGCGCCGGCCAGTCGGTTGCGGGGACTTGGCCATCGTCAGGACGTCAGGCAGGCCGCGTTGATCAGGCCGAAGCAGGTGGCGAAGCCGCCGGCGGCAATACCGGCCGCCGCCTTGTCCGCTTCGATCGCCTCCTTTAGTCCCGGCAGCATGAAACGCATGCCGACATGGACCAGCACCTGAACGACCAATGCCACCAGCGACCACACGACGAGATCGGTCAGGCTCACCGAATGGGCGATGGTATTGGCGAGCGGCAGGCAGAACCCGAACAAAGCTCCTACCAACGCCGTCGCGGCGGCCGAGTTGCCGGCACGGATCAGCCTGAACTCGGGCCACGGCGTGATCAGGACGTAGATCCACAGGAACAATGCCGCCAGCGCGAAGCCGACGACGACATAGCGCACGAAGTTGGGGAATGACTGGGCCAGCCAGGCGAGCTCGGGCATGGGGCGACTCTCGCGGGCTCAGCCGTGCATGGTCAAGCCACCCGATACGCTGATCGTCTGGCCGGTGATGAAGCCGGCATCGTCGCTGGCGAGGAAGCAGACCGCCCCCGGGATGTCCTCGGGGTCGCCTACCCGCTTCATCGGGATGGCGCCGACCAGGGCGGCCCGGAAGCGCTCGGCGCGCTCGCCGACACCGGCCGCGGACGCCAGCAGGGGCGTGTCGGTCGGGCCGGGGCAGACCGCGTTCAGGGTGATGCCGCGCCGCGCCACCTCGCGTGCCACCGTCTTGGTGAAGGCGATGATGCCGCCCTTGCAGGCCGAGTAGACCGCCTCCTGGGACGAGCCTACGCGACCGGCGTCGGAGGCGATGTTGACGATCCGGCCGTGGCCGCGCGCCACCATGCCCTTGAGCGCGACGTGGCTCATGTTGAGCGGGCCGCGCAGGTTGATGGCGATCAGCTTGTCCCAGAGGTCCGGCGTGGTGTCGACGAAGTTGAGGAAAGTGTCCCAGCCGGCGTTGTTGACCAGGATGTCGGTCGGGCCGATCTCGCGCTCGAAGGCGGCGATCGCTGTGCCGACGCCGGCATAGTCGGCGATGTCGACGTCCGAGACGACGGCCCGGGCGCCCGCCTTGCGCACCTCCTCGGCGACCCGGTTGGCCGCCTCGGGATTCTTGTCGAACACGCCGACATTGGCGCCGTAGCCGGCGAATCGCCGGCAGATGGCACCGCCGATCGCGCCGCCGCCGCCGGTGACGATGACGTTCTTGCCTTGCAGTCCGCGCATCGCGTGCTCCGTCAGATGGGCGAGTAGGGATCGAACTTGGGCTTGCGCTTCTCGAGATGCGAAGCGAGCCCTTCCTTCACCTCAGGGCCGAGGAACCCCAGCATTTCGAGCGCCGTCGAGGCGTCGAAGGACGGGCCCATCATGCGCAGCCAATTGTTGAGCGCGTACTTGGTGAAGCGGATCGAGGTCTGGGCACCTTCGGCGAGCTTGGTGGCGACTTCGAGCCCCTTGGCTTCGAGCTCGGAATCTTCGACACACAACGAGACCAGCCCGATGCGCTCCGCCTCCTCGCCGTCGACCGCCTCGCACAGCAGCAGGTAATATTTGGCCTTGGCCATGCCGCAGAGCAGCGGCCACACGATCACCGCGTGATCGCCCGCGGCGACGCCGAGTCTCGTATGGCCGTCGATGATCTTCGCCTTCTTGGACGCGATCGACACGTCGGCGAGGATGCCGGCGACCAGGCCGGCGCCGACCGCCGGGCCGCGCATCGTGCTGACGATCGGCTTGGAGCAGTTGATGACGTTGTAGACGATGTCACGCGCTTCCTTCCACGTCCGCAACAGCGCGTTGTAGTCCTTCATATTCTTTTCGATGATGTCGAAATCGCCGCCGGCCGAGAACACCTTGCCGCCGGCGCCCTGGATGATCACGCAGTTGACCGTGTCGTCGCCGTCGATGTCGCGCCATACGTCGACCAGCTCGCGATGCATGATCGCGTCCGTGGCGTTGTATTTTTCTGGGCGGTTCATGGTCACCCGCAGCACCTTGGGATGCGGGCGATCGAACAGCAGGCGCTGGTAGCGTTTTTGCCAGTCGGACATTGAGTTCCTCCGTTG
Organism: Reyranella sp.; assembly: GCF_044224635.1. Taxonomy (GTDB): domain Bacteria; phylum Pseudomonadota; class Alphaproteobacteria; order Reyranellales; family Reyranellaceae; genus Reyranella. The sequence continues at coordinate 63,138 of NZ_JBGAKA010000045.1, forward strand.
CCGGAGGACCCTAGCCCGCTTCGTTGCCCGGGCTCAACGTCGCGTGTTGCCCGCGCTCCACTGGCCGGCATTGGCGAAGCGCACGGCCTCTTCCGCCGCGCGGACCAGGGCGGCCGCCTTCAGGACGCTCTCCCGGTACTCGGCCTCGAGATCGGAGTCGGCGACCACGCCGACGCCTGCCTGCACATACAGGGTACTGTCCTTCACCAGTCCAGTGCGCAGCATGATACAGGTATCCATCGAGCCGTTGGCCGCGAAATAGCCGGCGCAGCCGGCGTAGATGCCGCGGCGCACCGGCTCGACCTCCTCGATGATCTCCATCGCCCGCACCTTGGGCGCCCCTGACAGCGTGCCCGCGGGGAAACCGGCCTTCAGGGCATCGATCGCTTCCAGCCCGTCGTCCAGCGTGCCCTCGACATGGCTGCTGATATGCTGGAGATGGCTGTACTTCTCGATGGTGAATTGCTCGACCACCCGGACCGAACCGATCTTGGCGACGCGGCCGACATCGTTGCGCGCCAGATCGAGCAGCATCAGGTGCTCGGCATGCTCCTTGGGGTCGGCCAGGAGCGTCTCGGCCAGCCGCTTGTCCTCTTCCGGCGTGGCACCACGCCGGATGGTGCCGGCGAGCGGACGGATGGTGACGATGTTGTCGCGCAGGCGGACCAGGATCTCGGGGCTCGAGCCCACGATAGAGAAGTCGCCGTAGTCGAAGAAGATGAGGAATGGCGAGGGGTTGATGCGGCGTAGCGAGCGGTAGAGCGACAGCGGTGGCAGCTTGAAGGGCAGGGAGAAGCGCTGCGACGGCACAATCTGGAAGGCGTCACCGGCGCGGATGTACTCCTTGCAGATTTCGACCATGCGCTTGAAGTCGTCCTTCGCCATGTTGGCTTGCGGCTCGGGCAGGTCGTCCAGCACGTCTGCGCTCTCGCGCCGGAAGGGCAGGGATCGCTCGAAGTCGGACACCGCGTCGGCCAGCCGCTCCTGTGCTGCCTCGTAGGCGGCACGCGCGCCGATTCCTTCCTGCGGCCACGCCGGCGTGACCAGGGTCACGTTGTCCTCGAGGCGGTCAAAAATGCAGATCAGGGTCGGCCGCACCATGATCGCGTCGGGCAGGCCGATTGGATCGGGATTGGTGTCGGGCAGCCGCTCCATGTCGCGGACCATGTCGTAACCCAGAAAGCCGAACAGCCCGGAGGCCATGGGCGGTACGCCGGGGGGCAGGTCCATCTGGCACTCGCGGATCAGATGGCGCAACGTCTCGAGCGGCCGTCCGTCGAGCGGCACGAAGGCGCGCACGTCGCTGCGTGCCCGCCGGTTGATCTCGGCCTGCCCCTTGATGCAGCGCCAGATCACGTCGGGCTTGAAGCCGATGATCGAGTAGCGACCGCGCACCGAGCCGCCCTCGACCGATTCCAGCAGGAAGGAGTTGGCCCGCCCGTCGGCGAGCTTGAGATACGCCGACACCGGCGTCTCGAGGTCGGCGACCAGCTTAGTCGAGACGAGCTGTGGCTTGCCGGCGAGGTAGCACGCTTCGAAGGCGTCGAAGTCGGGTGAGATCGACATGGGATGCGGGCGCCTATTGCTGCTGCGGCTTGAAGGCGGCGATGAACGTCGCCTCATCGACCGTGACGCCGAACTTGGCTCTCAGTGCGCCGACCAACTGCAGGATCAAGTCGTTGGCGACCATCGTGTCGAGCTGCTTGCCGAAGCGCTCGATCGCTTCCTTGTCCTTGGCGGGATCGATCGGCTCGATCTTGTCGAGGCGCACGATCACGCTGCCGTCGCCGGTGCGCACCGATTGCGTCTTGCCCGGCTCGAGCTTAAACAGCGCCTGCACGACCGTCTGATTGAGGTAGTTGCCCTGGTCCGCTTCGAAGCGCGTCACCGCTTTGGAAGTCCTGACCTCGAGACCCAGCTCCTTGGCAATGGCGGCGAGATCGGTGCCGGCGTTGGCCTTCTCGACCGCCTCCTTGACCTTGGCCTCGGCGAGCTTGCGGCGCTCCTCGGCCTGCCAGGCGTCGGTCACCTTGGCCTCGACCTCGCTCAGCGCCGGGATGCGTGCCGGCGTGATGCGGTCGGTGCGAACGACGAAGTATTCGCCCTTCTGCGTTTCCAACAGCTCGCTCTCGGCGCTCTCGCGCGTCGCGAAGGCGGCCTGCACCAGCTCGGCCGCAGCGGCTCCGATCACCACCTGCTTGCCGGACGCATCCTGCCCGCGCGCGTCGACGTTCTCGTAGGTCTTGACCTTGAGGCCGAGATCCTCGGCGGCTGTCTTCAACGACTGCGTCTTGGACAGCAGGCGCTCGAAATCGGTCACCAGCTTGATCAGCAGATCGGGTGCCTGCTGGGCCTTGAGCTCGGCTTCGAGCTTGTCCTTGACCTCGTCGAAGGACTGCGACGTGCCCGCCTCGATCTTGTTGACGCGCACGATGTGCCAGCCGAGCGGCGACTGGATAGGTGCCGGCGCCACGCCTTCGGGAATGCCGAAGACGCCGTCGGCCAAGGGACCGGGGGGCAGATCCTTCTTGGTGACCGCCCCGAGCTTGATCACGCCATCGGTGTTCCCGAGGATCTCCTTCGCGGCGTCCTCCAGCGACTTGCCGCCCTTGACGGCCGCGATGATGGCCTTGGCCTTGTCCTCGCTGTCGGTCATCGCCTGGTCGACGTCGCGCTTCTCCGGCGTGCCGAACTGGGCGGATCGAGCGGCGTACTCCTGCTTGAGCTGGTCCGGCGTGATCTTGATCTGAGGCAGGATATCGTCGACCGTCAGCAGCACATAGGAGAAGGCGCGAAACTCCGGGATTTGAAAGCGAGTCTTGTTGGCCTCGAAATAGGCGCTGAGCTGCTCGGCCGTCGGCTTGGGCACGTCGGTGACGAGGGCGTCGGGGACGTAGATCGTCTGGGCGACGCGTTTCTCGCCCTCCATCCTGAAGACATCGTCGCGCAGCGATTTCGGCGCCAGCCCGTCAGGTCGCACCACGCCGAAGAGCTGGCTCGCCGCGATCTCGCGGCGCACATCGATGACGTATTGCGGCTCGCTGATACGGGCTTGCTGCAAGCGG
>NZ_JBGAKA010000046.1:0-65689 GCF_044224635.1 Reyranella sp.
CCCGCCCGCTCAGATACATGAGCGGGCGGGACGCCCGCGGTCCAAAAGATCAGCGCGCGCCTCTGGCGTGGTCGCTCGCCGGGCTTCTCGCTGCCGTGCTGCTGCCCTGGTACGCGCTGCAGGAAGGCCTCGTCTCCGGTGTCTGGCTGTCAGGGCTGTGGTCGTCGGAAGACTACGCATCGGGCCTCGCCCAATTCGTAAGCCACGGCAAATGGTGGCTGGCGCCGGTGCTGGCCGCGCTCGTCGCCTGTACGGTGGTTTGCCTGGCCCCGCTGCCGCGCGAGCGCCGCGGAACGCTTCTCCTGATCGTCAGTGGCGCCGGCGTCGTCCTGTTTGCCGCCGGATCGTTGAGCATCGGGCTGCGCGGCTGGACGGCGGGCTGGCTCGTCGACCTGTTCGGCGAGCTCGACGCCCGGCAGGTCGGCGTCGGCGCCGGCGGCACGCTGGTGCTGATCGCCCTGTTGGCGCTGTTCGCCATCGCGCTGGCGTTGCGCGGCGCGTTCGGCGGCGACGCCTTCATCGCCGGCGCCGTCACGACGGTGGCCGCGTCGATCGTGCTGTTCACCGCCTGGCCGATCCTGCGCATCCTGGTGCAGGCCTTTCAGGACGGCGACGGCGTCTTCACCTCGGCCCTGCTGGTCGAGCGCCTCGCCACCGAGAAAATCTGGAGCCTGCGCTGCCTGGCCGGCGGCGGCCGCTGCGGCGTCGCCTGGAACACGCTGTTCCTGGCCCTCGCCTGCGGCGCCGGGACGACCGCGCTGGGGCTCGCCTTCGCCCTGATCGTCACCCGCACCGGCTTCGCCTGGAAGCGGACGCTGCGCGTGCTCACGGTGCTGCCCATCATCACGCCGCCGTTCGTCATCGGGCTGGCGCTGATCCTCGTGTTCGGCCGCTCCGGCCTGGTCAACCAGCTGCTCGAATGGTCGATGGGCGTGCCGCCGACGCGCTGGATCTACGGCTTCCAGGGCGTGTTCCTGGCCCAGCTCTTTGCCTTCACGCCGGTCGCCTTCCTCGTCCTGATCGGCGTCGTCGAAGGCGTCAGCCCGACCCTGGAGGAAGCGTCCCAGACGCTGCGCGCCGACCGTTGGGCCACCTTCGCCACGGTGTCGCTGCCGCTGATGCGGCCGGGACTCGCCAACGCCTTCCTCGTCGGCTTCATCGAAAGCATCGCCGATTTCGGCAACCCCATCGTGCTGGGCGGCGATTACGGCGTGCTGTCGACCGAGATCTACTTCGCCGTCGTCGGCGCGCAGCTCGATTACGGCCGCGCCGCGTCCCTCGCCCTGCTGCTGCTCGTCTTCGCGCTGTCCGCCTTCTTCCTGCAGCGCTGGGTCGTCGGCACGCGTTCCTACGCCACCATCTCCGGCAAGGGCGACTCAGGCCTGCCGACGCCGCTGCCGGACCGGGCGCGCCGCCTCGCCCAATGGATCGCGCTGCCGTGGGCCGCCCTCACCGTCCTGCTCTACGGCTTCGCTTTCATGGGCGGCCTGGTCAAGGTCTGGGGACGCGACTACACGCCGACGCTGGACCACTACGCCAAGGCCTTCGCCATCGAGCGCACCGCCGATGGCCTGATCTGGTCGGGCGCGGCGTGGAACTCGTTCTGGACGACCGTCCAGCTCGCCGCCATCGCCGCGCCGCTGACGGCGGCGCTCGGCCTGATCGCCGCCTGGCTGCTGGTGCGCCAGCGCTTCGCCGGCCGCACCGCCCTGGAATTCGCCACCATGCTGTCCTTCGCCGTGCCGGGCACGGTGATCGGCGTCGCCTACGTCTTCGCCTTCAACGTGCCGCCGATCGAGATCACCGGCACCGCGTTGATCATCGTGCTGTGCTTCGTGTTCCGGAACATGCCGGTCGGCGTGCGCGCCGGCATGGCGGCGATGAGCCAGATCGACCGCAGCCTCGACGAGGCCTCGCTCACCTTGCGCGGCCATTCGCTGGCGACCCTGGTCCATGTCGTGCTGCCGCTGCTGCGGCCCGCCATCGTGGGATCCCTGATCTACGGTTTCGTGCGCGCGGTGACGACGGTGAGCGCGGTGGTGTTCCTGGTAACGGCCGAGTACGAGCTCGCCACCACCTACATCATCCTGCGGGTCATCAACGGCGACTACGGTCTCGCCATCGCCTACAGCTGCGCCCTGATCGTGCTCATGCTGCTGGCGATCCTGCTGATCCAGGCGGTCGTCGGCGAACGACGCCTCGGCCGCCGCGCCGCACAGATGCAGGGAGGCCGGGCGTGAGCGTCGAGTTCCGCAGCATCGTCAAGCGCTACGGCGCGGTGACGGTCGTGTCCGACGTGAGCTTCACCGTCGAGACCGGCACCTTGGTCACGCTGCTGGGCCCGTCGGGCTGCGGCAAGACCACGACGCTGCGCATGATCGCCGGCCTCGAGCTGCCGACCGAAGGCCGCGTGCTGATCGCCAGACGCGACGTCACCAGCCTCAGCGCCACCGAGCGCGACGTCAGCATGGTGTTCCAGTCCTATGCCCTGTTCCCGCACATGAGCGTGCTCGAGAACGTGTGCTACGGCCTGCGCCGATCGGGCGTCGGCAAGGCCGAGGCAAACGACCGGGCGCGCGAGGGCCTGCGCCAGGTCGGGCTGGAAGAGCTCGGCCATCGCCAGCCGGCGGAGCTGTCGGGCGGCCAGCAGCAGCGGGTCGCGGTCGCGCGCGCCCTGGTGCTGAAGCCCTCGGTCCTGCTGTTCGACGAGCCCTTGAGCAACCTCGATGCCCGGCTGCGCCGCCAGATGCGCGAGGAGATCCGCGACCTGCAGCGCACGCTCGGCCTCACCGTCGTCTACGTCACGCACGACCAGCAGGAGGCGATGGCGGTGTCCGACCGCATCATCGTGATGAACGCCGGCCGCATCGAGCAGCAGGGCAGCCCGCGCCAGCTCTACGAGCGGCCGGCGACGCCCTTCCTCGCCCGCTTCATGGGCGAGTCGACGCCGGCGCGCGGCGTGGTCCGCCGTCTCGATGCAGCCCGGGCGCGCGTCCGGCTGGGCGACTGCGAGATCGACATCGCCGACAGCGACGCCCGCGACGGCGAGGCGACGGTGGCGATCCGCCCCGAAGCCATCAGCGTCGAGCGCGCGCCGGGTCCGGCGGGCACGCTGACCGGCGCGATCGCCAAGGCGAGCTATCTCGGCACGCACATGGAATACTCGATCGACACGGCTGCGGGTTCCCTGTTCGCCACCTGCCCGCGAGTCGAGCGGCCGCTCGCGGCCGGCGACAAGGTGGCGCTGCTGCTCAAACCGCAGGGTGTGATCGTCGTCGACCGTTGAGCCGCGACTCATTGCTGGGACCGCACCATTCCGATGGCGCTCATAGGATGCGTGATCGACAAGAAGAGCGCCATCGGAATGGCGCGGTCCCAGCGATGAGCGTGCTTCCTGTTGGCCGCTTCCCTCTCAAAGACAAGTTGTCATCCCGAGCGCAGCGAGGGACCTTTCGCCGGCGGATCACCCGGCACAATGCGTCCATTCTTTTCACACTTACTGAATCTGCCGGCGGTGCTCTTCCTGCTGATTCTTGCGCTATCGGCCTGCACGACGGCCCCGCTGCCAGCGCCCGCCAAAAGCGCCGCCGACCTGCCGGCCCTCAAGCCCTGCCCGACCTCCTCCTGGAAGCCCGAGGCGCCGCCACCCACGGCCTCCGCCAAGGTGTCGATGGTGCTGCTCGCGGTCGGCGAATGGGCGCGCTACGGCCGGCAGGTCGTCGTCTACGCATCCGATGCCCCGCCGCGCATCGTGCAGCTTGGGGTGAAGGAGAAAGACGCCCCCGACCGCATCCAGCAATACTGGGCCAGCGTCGGCCACCCCGAGCTGAGCGGCGCCGACGACGTCGCCTGGTCGGCGGCCTTCGTCTCGTGGGCGATCCAGAGCGCCGGCGTGCCGCGCGACCTGTTCTGCCCCGATCAGCGGCACACGATCTATGTCGAGCGCCTGGTCCTCAGGGCGCAGCAGCCGGGCGCCGCCCTGATGCCGCGCCGGCCGGACGAGCGGGCGCCGCAGGTCGGCGATCTGATCTGTGCGTCACGTGCCGGCAGCGGCACGACCCTGGACAATCTCAACCGCGGCGCCGGCCATTGCGACATCGTGGTCGAGGTGCTGCCTGGCGCGGTTGCCGCGATCGGCGGCAATGTCGGCGATTCGGTGAGCCGCAGCGTCTTTCCACTGGACGCCAATGGCTTTTTGTCGCCCATTTCCGGCCGACCCGTCTTCACCGTCATCGAGAACAGACTGCCCTAGGAAAGAGCGACGAATGTCCTGGCCGTACGACTACATCATCATCGGCGCCGGTTCGGCCGGCTGCACGATCGCCAACCGGCTGGCCGAAGACCAATCACTGCTCATCCTGGTCATCGAGGCCGGCCCGCCCGACAGCTCCTTCAAGCTCAAAATGCCGGCGGGCTTCGCCGCGCTCGGCGAGAAGTCGCCCTACAACTGGCGCTACGAGACGACGCCGCAGAGGCATTGCAACGATCGGCGCATGTACTGGCCGCGCGGCAAGACGCTGGGCGGTTCGTCGTCGATCAACGCCATGCTCTACGTCCGCGGCCATGCGTCCGACTACGATCACTGGCGCCAGCTCGACAATTTCGGCTGGGGCTACGACGACGTGCTGCCGTTCTTCAAGAAGGCGGAGAACAACGAACGCGGCGCCGACGATTTCCATGGCGTCGGCGGCCCGCTCAACGTCGCCAACCAGGCCGATCCCCTGAAGATCAACGAGGCGTTCCTCCAGGCCTGCGAACAGGCCGGCCACAAGCGCACTCCCGACTTCAACGGCGCCACCCAGGAAGGCGTCGGCTACTACCAGGTGACGCAGAAGAACCACGAGCGCTGGAGCACCGCCAGCGCCTACCTGCGGCCCGCCGTCGAACGCAACAAAGGCAATGTCCACGTCATCACCAATGCGCTGGTCGAGCGCATCATCCTCGACGGCACGCGCGCCATGGCGGTGCGCTACGTCGTCAACGGCCGTGACGAGGTCGCGCTCTGCAGGGGCGAGATCGTCCTGGCGGGCGGCGCCGTCAACTCGCCGCAGCTCCTGATGGTGTCGGGCATCGGCCCGGCCGACCACCTGAAGTCCGTCGGCATCAAGCCGTTGCACGACCTTCCGGGCGTCGGCGGCAATCTGCAGGACCATCTCGACGCCTCGCTGTTGCAGTTCTGCAAGACACGCGACACCTACGACACCGCCAACAAGCTGCTGTCGTTGTACCGCTACTGGAAGGACAAGAAGGGCCCCGGCACCTCCCCGATCGCCGAATCGGGCGGCTTCCTCAGCACGCGGCCGGGCCTCAGCGCGCCCGACATCCAGCTCCACTTCCTGCCCGCTCTTGTGGTCGATCACGGCCGCACGATGATGAAGAGGAACGGCTACAGCCTGCATGTCTGCACGCTGCGGCCCGAGAGCACCGGCACGATCCGGCTGCGCAGCAGCGATCCCAAGGAGCCTCCGCTGATCGATGCCAACTACCTGGCCGAGCGGCGCGACCTCGACACGCTGATCGCCGGCGTGAAGATGGGGCGCGAGATCTTCGCCCAGGCGGGTCTCGATCCCTATCGCGCCGACGAGTTCCAGCCCGGCTCGACGGTCAGGACCGACGCCGAGATCGAGCAATGGATCCGCGCCAAGAGCGAGACGATCTACCATCCGGTCGGCACCTGCAAGATGGGCCCCGACAACGACCCTATGGCGGTCGTCGATCATCGCTGCCGCGTGCGCGGCCTGCAGGGTCTGCGCGTCGTCGACGCCTCGATCATGCCCACGCTGGTCGGCGGCAACACCAACGCGCCCACCATCATGATCGCCGAGCGCGTCGCCGCCTTCATGCAGGAGCCCTGACGCCGTGAACGACCACGGCATCTTCGCCCGGCTCGTGACATCGACGTCGGGCTGCTGAGCAGCACCGAGCGGGTTCATCCTTTTCCGGACCGCAAGCGTCTCGCTCGCGGTCCGGAAGACTCCGAATCCGCATACTTTATCCGTAGGCCTCGGGCCCATCCCTCGTTACGGTCCGCGCCATGACCACGTCGTGGCGACAGATCGGCCTGCTTTACGCGATTGGCGTCGTGGCGGCGGGGCAGCTCGGCGTCGTGCCGCCTCTGGTCACCGCCTTGCAGCGCGATCTCGAGCTGTCGCTGACCGGCGCCGGAATCGCCGTGTCGGCGATCACGCTGGTAGGCGCTGTGCTCGGCCTGCCGGCCGGCGGCTGGAGCGAGCGGATCGGCCATGTCCGCGCCTTGCGCCTGGGCCTTGCCGTCATGGGCATCGCGGCAGTGATGTGCGGGCTCGCAAGCGACGGAACCGTGCTGCTCGCAGCGCGCTGCCTCGCAGGTGCCGGCTATCTGCTGGTCGTGGTCGCAGCCCCCTCGCTGATGGCCGCGGCGTCCGCACCGCGCCATCAGTCGCTCGCGCTTTCGGTCTGGGGCACCTTCGTCCCCACCGGCATCGCGCTGGCCGGCCTGGCGACGGCCGTACTGGCCGACCGCGTCGGCTGGCGCACGATCTTCCTCGCCGACGCGGTGCTGCTGGCCGGCGGGTTGGGCGTCACGGCACTCATGCCGCGCCAAGCCTCGGCACCGGCGAGTAGCGGCACCCGTCCGGCATCACCCGCCAGCGTCCCGATCAGGGCGGCACCGCTCGCCCTCGCCTTCTTCTGTTTCGCGCTTCTCTTCCTCGCGCTCGCCGGGCTGTTGCCGGCATACCTCGTCGATATGCGTGGCCTGCCGACCTCCGAGGCCGGTCAGTTCGTCGCCATCGCCACGTCGCTCGGCATCCTCGGCAGTCTGGCGACCGGCTGGACGATGCAAAGGGGCACCTCGCCCGGCCGCCTGATCGTCGCTGGCACCGCCGCCTCGACCGCGCTGGCCGCGCTTGGCCTCTTCATCCATGTTCCGGTACACGCGGCCATCGCCTGCTTCGCCTTGTCGTTTGCCGTCGGCGGCCTGGTGCCGGCAGCGGTGTTCGCGTCCGTGCCGCTGGTTGCCCCCGAGCCGCGCGTCATCGGCCCGATCAACGGGCTGGTGGCGCAGACGGGCAGCCTGGGATCGCTCGCCGGGCCACCCGTGCTCGCGCTGTGGGTCGAGCAATTCGGCTGGACCAGCGCGGCGACGCCGCTGCTCGCCGTCGCCGCCCTGGGCATCGGATGCGCGCTTGCCGTGCGGAGAGCGTGACGCAAGTCATCGTCTTCGACCGTTAGTGACTTCTTCTTGAGTCGTCCTGGGCAAGGCGCGGTTTACCGCGCCGCAAGCGAAGGACCTCATCGCCGTCAGCCACAAGTGCGCTCTGAAACTTCTGGCGATGAGCTCCTTCGCTTCGCTCAGGATGACAGAAAAGGCGTAGGGCTTAACTCAACGTGAGCCGATCAGGCTCCATGAGAGAGGCTACACCCGCTTCTCGACCACCATCATCCAGGTCTTCCCGGAGACCGGCGCCAGACGGCCCCGCGAATCGACGGGATAGAGGCTCATGGTCACGCTGTTCTTCACGTTGCCGCCGATCGCGTGGGCGTAGCCGCCGCGCACGTCGGTGACGACGTCGCAATGGCTCGCCGTCGAGTCGATGCGCCGTTTGGCGGCACGCGGGTCGGCGTTGCGCCAGGTCGTGCCCGCCGTGCCGGTGCACACGAGATCGCCAGGTTTGGGGGAATATTCGTTCGGCGTGTGCAGCACGAACGGGGCGCGGCCACCGCGCTGGCCACGATCATACAGCGCCGCGAGATAGCCGCCGTGCCGGCCGTCACGCGGGAACTCGGCGGCGCTCACGCCCGACTGGCTCATCACCCAGGTCACGAACGCACCCGACCACGGCTTGCTCGAGGTGCGGCCGTTCCAATCAGGGTGTCCGCAGATTCCCCAGTAGTCGCCGATCTTGCTGGCCAGCGGCTCATTGCGCTCGGTGACCCCGGCGCGGTTCAGGTAGCCATTGCCATGGCCGCCATAAACGATCGTCGAGCGACCGAATTTGGTCCACTCCCGCCACGCCGTGTAGGCGACGCGGTCGGACGGCGGCCTGTCGGCATAGCCATGCCGCTCGGCGCTACCGCAAGCCGACAGCAGCAGCGGAAGAAGGGCGATGAGAAGGAATGCTGGCAGCCACTTGCTTGGGGCGCGGGAGGAGCGCGTTGACAGCGGCTGCCAGCAAACACGAACATCGACGGAGGGGAGCCGAAATTCATGCATAACTTACAGGAGGGGAAATAAACACTTGTTATTAATTGGCTTTTAATTATCACACTGGGCGCATGTTGTCACGGTCAATCGACTTCGCGGAAATCCGCCGGCTCGAAGCCCTTGCCTGGCGCGGCTGGCCGGCCCTGGAAACCCTCGACCGCGCCGGCTGGCGCCTTCGCTTTTCCGGCGGATACACGAAAAGAGCCAATTCAATCAATGCCTTGGGAGAAACGTCGGACTTCTCCGAAGAAATCGCCTCTAGGCTCGAAGCCCCCTATCGGGAGCGCGGTCTAGGCATTGTCTGGCGTCTCACGCCGCTCGCGCCGCCGGAGGCAGGCGCGCTTCTGTCTGACCGGCGCTACCGGGCCATCGAGCGCAGCCTGGTCCAGCGCTGCCCGCTGCGACCCGGTCTGGCAGCAGCCGATCGGCAGGTCCAGATCCTGGCGCACCCTTCACCGGCCTGGATCGAGGCCTTCAGCCGGTACAGCCCAGTACGGCCCGAGCACCGTCCGGTCATGCAGCGCATGCTGTCGGCGATCGTCGCGCCGGTCGGCTTCGCCTTCGTCGTCGAGGACGGCCAGCCGATGGCCATGGCCATCGGCGCGGTCGAGGGCGATCACATGGGGCTGTTCGATGTCCTGGTGATGCCGCACGCGCGCCGCCGCGGGCTGGCCCGCCGCGTCACCGAGAGCCTGTACGCCTGGGCATGGCAGCACGGCGCCCGCTTCGCCTGGCTGCAGGTCGTCACGACCAACGACGCCGCATTGCCGCTCTATGGCGCGCAGGGTTTCCGCACGCTGTACGAGTACGAATATCGAATCCCGCCGTCGCCTTGACCGCCCGCCGGCCACCCTCAATAGTCGTAAGAGGGAGGGACCAGAAGAATGGCCAACTATCCGTGGGAAAAGAGCTATCCACCGGGCGTGAAGTGGGAGCTCGAGATCCCGAGGAAGCCACTGCACCAGATCTTCGAGGAAAGCTGCGCCCAGTTCGGCGACCGGCCGTTCACCGACTTCCTCGACAAGGTGATGAGCTTCCGCGACTACAAGGAAGCATCGGACAAGGCCGCGGCCGGCTTCCAGAAGCTCGGCGTCAAGCCGGGCGTCAATGTCGGGCTCTACCTCCCCAACACGCCGCACTACCTCATCGCCTTCTTCGGCGTGCTCAAGGCGGGTGGTCGCGTCGTCAACTACAGCCCGCTCGACGCCGCCCGCGAGCTCGAGTTCAAGATCGGCGATTCGGAGACCGACATCCTGGTGACGCTCGACGTCGCCGCGCTCTACCCCAAGATGGCAGGGATGCGCGGCAAGACGCGGCTCAAGAAGCTGATCGTGGGCTCGATCGCCGACTACCTGCCGTGGCCCAAGAGCTGGCTCTACCCGATCGCCAAGAAGAAGGAGCTGTCGCCCTGGCCGCGCGACGACTGGCACATGTCGTTCAAGGACCTGCTGGCCAACGACGGCAACTACCGGGCCCATCCGGTCGGCGAGAACCTGTGGGACGAGGTGGCGCTGCTGCAATACACCGGCGGCACCACCGGCCTGCCCAAGGCCGCGATGCTGACGCACGGCTGCATCATCGCCGCCATGTCGCAGGGCCAGGCCTGGACCACGCCCTACACCACGCCGGGGACCGAGAAGGTGGTCTGCGTGCTGCCGCTGTTCCACATCTACGCGCTGTCGGGAATCATGCTGGGGGCGGTGCGCAACGGCAACCAGCTCATCCTCTACCCGCGGCCCGACATCGACATGATCGTCAGCGATCTGGCGAAGAAGAAGCCGACCTTCCTGCCCGGCGTGCCGACGCTCTACACCGCCATCAACAAGCATCCCAAGGCGCAGGGGCTCGACCTGAAGTCGCTCAAGATCTGCATGTCGGGCGGCGCGCCGCTGCCGGTCGAGGTGCAGCAGAGCTTCGAGAAGCTGACCGGCGCCACCCTGATCGAAGGCTACGGTCTCACCGAGACGTCGCCGACCGGCGCGATCTGCCCGGTCGACAAGAGCGTGCGCCGCGTCGGATCGTGCGGCGTGCCGATGCCCGGCACGATCATCGAGATCCGCGACATGGAGAACGGCGACAAGGTGCTGCCGGCCGGCAAGGAGAATGTCGGCGAGGTCTGCATCATCGGCCCGCAGGTCATGAAGGGCTACTGGAAGAAGCAGGAGGAGACCGACAAGGTCCTGTTCAGCCATCCGGCGAGCAACTGGAAGGGCCTGCGCACCGGCGACATGGGCTACATGGACGCCGACGGCTGGCTGTTCCTGGTCGACCGTTCGAAGGACCTGATCATCTCATCAGGCTACAACGTCTATCCGCGCATGATCGAGGAGGCGGTCTACGAGCACCCGGCGGTCGACGAATGCATCGTGATCGGCATCCCCGATCCCTATCGCCAGGAGGCGCCCAAGGTGTTCGTCAAGCTGAAGCCCGGCGCCTCGCTCACCTTCGACGAGCTGAAGAAGCATCTCGACGGCAAGATCGGCAAGCACGAGATGCCGGTCGCCCTCGAGGTGCGGGCGGAGTTGCCCAAGACGCCGGTCGGCAAGCTCTCCAAGAAGGAGCTCAAGGAGGAAGAGCGCGCCAAGGCCCAGGCCAAGGCGGCATGATTTATGTTCTTCCGGGCCGCGGGCGTCCCGCCCGCTCGGGGCTCATGGGTAGGCGGGACGCCCGCGGTCCGGAAGAAACAAGGACATTGGGCACAGCGATCGATACGGCATGGCTGTCATCCCGAGCGCAGCGAGGAACCCTTGAGGCTCCAATAAAGGTCCCTCGCTGCGCTCAGGATGACAGAGGTGTCGTCAGAACCGGCGCACGCATTCCGTCACAGACCCTGAGCCGCCGCACCGCGCTCGTCCTCGCCCCTGCGTCCCTCCTCTTCACCGGCGGCTGCCTCGACCAGCCGTGCGAGGAGCGCAATCCGGCACAGAAGGCGTTTCTCGATGCCGTGCGCGGCGTGACCAAGCCGGCGCTGGCGTCGAACAATCCGCTGCAGATCGAGGAAGCGGACAAGCAGTGCGTTGCGCTGTCGGAGCAGGTCGGCGCGTTCTCCGACTGGTGTGGCGTGCTGGGCAGGATCGAGGGCAATGCCCAGGCTGTCGCCGTCACGATCCAGATCGGCCGCCAAGTTTCGCTCTACGCCTTCAACGACCGGACGCTCGCCTTCGCCGGCTCGATTGCCGACTTCTTCTCGACACGATCGCGCGAACCGCCGCCGCCGGGCCTTTCCGATCCGGCTATCGCGGCGCTAAAAACCCTTCGTCTCGGTGAACGCGTGTCGCTGTCGGGACGGATGGGGGAGATTGCCGGCGCCGGCATGTTCGACATGTCGCGGCTGTTCGGCAAGAGCGATGCCGAGCATCGCGAGTTTCTGCAGGCGCCGCGCCTTCTCGCCCGCATCGAGGCCATCGCGGCCGCAAAGAGGAAGTAGAAAGGATCTCCAGGTGCCGACCTTTTCGTACGATTTTCCCTACGCGTCCAAGAAACTGCCGATCTTCGCCGAGAACGTCGTCGCCTCCTCACAGCACCTCGCCGCCACGGCCGGGCTGCGCATGCTGGCGCGCGGCGGCAACGCCGTCGACGCCGCGGTCGCCGCCGCCATCGCCATCACCGTGGTCGAGCCGACCAACAACGGCATCGGCGCCGACGCCTTCTGCATCCTGTGGGACGGCAGCAAGCTCGTCGGCCTCAACGCCTCGGGCCATTCGCCGGCGCTGATGACGCCCGACCAGTATGCCTGCAACTCGGCCATGCCTTCGGTCGGCTGGAAGAGCGTGTCGACGCCGGGCGCGGTCTCGCTGTGGATGGAGCTGCACGGACGTTACGGCAAGCTGCCCTTCGCCGACCTGTTCGAGCCGGCGATCAAGTACGCCCATGACGGCTTTCGCGTGTCCTACATGGTGTCGCGCCAGTGGGATCGCGGGATCGATCGGCTGAAGGGCCAGGAGAGCTGGGTCAAGGCATTCCTGCCCAGCGGCCGCGCCCCCAAGGCGGGCGAGATCTGGAAATTTCCCGACCAGGCCAGGACGCTCGCCAAGATCGCCGAAAGCAAAGGCGCGGCGTTCTATCACGGCGAGCTTGCCGAGGCGATGGACCGCTATGCGCGCGAGACCGGCGGCGCGCTGCGCAAGGAGGATCTCGCCGACCACAAGCCCGACTGGGTCGACCCCATCGGCCTCACCTATCGCGGCACGACGCTGCACGAGATCCCGCCGTCGGGCCAGGGCATCGCCGCCTGCATGGCGCTCGGCATTCTCGAGAATTTCGATCTCGCCGGCCACGATTGCGACGGGCCGGAGGTGGCGCATCTCAAGATCGAGGCGATGAAGCTCGCCTTCGCCGACATCTGGCGCTACGTCGCCGACCCGCGGCACATGGACGTGACGCCGGCCGAGCTGCTCGACAAGCACTACCTCAAGAGCCGAGCCAGGCTGATCGATCCGAAGAAAGCCAAGGAATTCGGTCCCGGGGTCCCCAAGCACGGCAGCACGATCTATCTCGGCACCGCCGACGCGTCGGGCATGATGGTGTCGCTGATCCAGTCGAACTACACCGGCTTCGGCTCCGGCATCGTCGTGCCGGGCACCGGCATTGCCTTGCAGAATCGCGCCACCGGGTTCGTCACCACGCCGGGCCATCCCAACCATGTCGGGCCGAGGAAGCGGCCGTTCCACACCATCATCCCCGCCTTCATCACCAAGGACGGCAGGCCGGTGGCGACCTTCGGCCTGATGGGCGGCGCCATGCAGCCGCAGGGCCACATGCAGGTGTTCTCGCGCATCGTCGATTACGGCCAGAACCCGCAGGCCGCGATCGACGGCCCGCGCTGGCGCGTGCACGAAACCGACAAGTCGATCTGGGCCGAGGAGCACATGCCGTCGGCCACGCTCGAAGGGCTCGAGGCGCGCGGCCACAAGGTGACGCGCACCAAGTCGCCGAGCTTCGATTTCGGCTCGAGCCAGATCATCTGGCGCTTCCCCGAGGGCGGCCCCTATCTCGGCGCCTCCGAAAGCCGGCGCGACGGCGCCGCGGTCGGATTCTAACTCTTGTTCTCCTCCCCAGCTTTGCTGGGGAGGTGTCGCGTCATACGCGACGGAGGGGTCATGAGCCACATCGGTCACATATCTCACCTATCATGAGTCTCATGGCCCATGACCCCTCCGTCGCCGTAAGACGGCGACACCTCCCCAACTTCGTTGGGGAGGAGAATGATCATGAGGCTGCGCCATCATGACCATCGTCGCCATCGCCAACGGCGGCTTCACGCTGAATGGCGTGCCGACCTACGCAGGCCGCAGCTGGAAAGGTCATCGCATCGAGGGCATGCTGTTCAACAGCCGCATGGCCAACGCCATCGCCGACGACGAGAACCCGTCGACGCGCGGCGCCTGGGCCTATGCCGACGGCGACTGGGACGCCGAGCGCAGCACGCGCGAGTTCGTCGCCGCCCTGCCCGCCTACCGCGCGCATGGCCTGCTCGCGGTGTGCCTCAACCTGTCGGGCGGCAGCCCGCAGGGCTATTCCTGGCACCAGCCATGGAAGATCTGCGGTTTCACGCCCGACGGCGCGATCAAGCCCGCCTGGGCAGCGCGTCTCGCCTCGGTGATCGAGGCCTGCGATCGCCTCGGCATGGTCGTGATCCTGGGCCTGTTCTACGGCAAGCAGAGCGGCACCTTCGCCAGCGAAGCGACTGTCAAGGCGGCGGTCACCAACACGGTCGATTGGCTGCTGGCGCGCGGCGCCACCAACGTCCTGCTCGAGATCGGCAACGAGGTCGATCTCAGGGGCGTATGGGCGCACGACATCATCGCCGCCGGCCGCTGCCATGAGCTGATCACGCTGGCCCAGCAGCGCAGCCAGGGCAACCTGCTGGTCAGCACCAGCCTGATCGCGCGCGACGCGCCATCGGCCGCGATCCTCGCCGCGGCCGATTTCCTGCTGCCGCACGGCAACGGCATCTTTGGACCCGACGGGCCGATGCAGCCGAGCCCGCACGGCATCCGCCTGCAGGTCAAGAGCTGGCAGGCCGGATCGGGCTATCGCGGGCAGCCGATCGTCTACAACGAGGACGACCATTTCGAGTTCGACAAGCCCGACAATCACTTCGTCGCCGCGGTCGAGAGCGGCGCCAGCTGGGGCTTCTTCGACTATCGACGCATCCGCGAACGCTTCGAGGACGGTTTCCAGTCGCTGCCCGTCGACTGGACGATCTCGTCGGCGCGCAAGCGCGGCTTCTTCGGACTGCTGAAGGAGATCACCGGCGGCTAGATCGGTCAGGCACTGCGTGCGCTGCGCTCAGGGCTGGGACCGCGCCACTCCCGTGACGCTCATGGGATGCGTGATCAACAGGAAGAGCGCCACGGGAGTGGCGCGGTCCCAGCGCATGATGCCACTCGGGCAGCCGGCGCCTGCGGGGCCCGCTGCCTCCCACCTCGAATTGGCAAGGCCCCTACAGTAGACTTCCGGTTCGGTCGGTCCGCGGGTCGTGGTGGGCCGCGGCAGGCCGCGGGGGGATGCTGGCGGGGAGCAGATGGTGACGTTTCGGACAGCGGCGATTGCCGTGATCTTGCTGATCGGCATGGCCTGCCGCGGCTTTGCCCAGTCGCCGCCGCCGGCTCAGCCGCAGCCGCTGCCGCAGGCGCAGTTCGATGCGCTGGTCGAGGCCGTGAAGAAGGCCGTCGCCGAGGAGCTGAAGGCGCAGGGCACGTCGGCAAAGCCTGCGGTCACCAGCGCTGCCAAAGCCGACAACAAGGAGGCGGCCGATCCGCTCGACGTGTTCGGCACGCAGCTCTTAAGGATTCTCTCCTCAACCCCGGCGCTCATGTCCGCCCTGGCCGACCTGCCCCGGGCACTGGACGAGAGCAAGGTCGGCGGACGCAGCACCGGAAGTTTTTTCTTCATCCTTCTGATGACGGCCGCGGCTGCCCTCGCCGCCGAAGCGTTGGTGCGCGCCGCCCTGCACCGCGTGAAGCTCCGCCTGGCAGAGAGGGTCGCTCCCGAAAGGGGCGTGCGCTCGCTCTCATCCCTCGGGCTGCTGACGCTGCTCGACCTGCTGCCCCTCGTCGCCTTGCGGCTGGTGGCTCAGTCCATCATCGGCTTCCTGTTCCCGTTTGCCATGCTGCAGCAACGCCTGGCCTACATGGCGGTTACCGCCCTGGTGATCTGGCGGGTCTATGCCTTCATCCTGCGCCTCATTGTCCGGCCGGAGCTTCCGGCAGCCCGGCTCTGCGGCATCGACGACAACGAGGCACGCCTCCTCTACCGGCGCGTGCTCACGGTCCTGATCGTGATCATCTGCCTGCGCCAATGCGAGCGGGCCTTGATCGCCATCGGCACGCCGGATGATGCCATGGCGGCGGCCCGCCTCTTCCTCGGTCCTCTCGCCGGAGCGGTGCTGGTCTGGCTGATCGTCACGTCCAGAAAAGCCGCCCTGCAGTGGTTCAGCGGGCTCGGTCGGGTGTCGCGGCTGGGCGCTTTCCTCAGCAGCCATTGGGTCGGGCTCGCCGCAACGTTCATTATCGCGCTCATCGCGACACAGTTCTACGGCCTCGTCACGGGCCATCGCAATGTGGCCGTGGCCCTGTTGCTCACGGTCAATCTCCTCTTTGCCCTGCTGCTGTTCGAGACCATCCTGCACGCGATCGTCCGCCGGCTCGATTCGCAGCTGGCGGGCTTCACGCCGGCCGGCACGAAACCGACCCTGGCCGACGTTACGGCACGCTGCATCCGCGTCGCCGTGCTGATAGGCGTCTTCGTCACGATCGCCGAAAGCTGGGTCGTGAACGTGCTGGGCCTGGTCGATGCCAGCGAGTGGGACCGCACGGCACGCGAGGCGATGACCGCGGGCATCACCTTGTTCACGGCCTACGTGCTATGGGAGCTGTTCGACTATGCCACGGAGTCATACAGGCAGCGCTACATGGCCGGAGACGCCGCCGCCAGGGCCTCCCGCCTCGGTACCCTGATCCCCCTGTTGCGGGTCACGGTGGCCATCGTGCTCATCGTCCTGGCAACGCTGATTGCGCTCGAGAATATCGGTGTGAACGTGACGCCGCTGCTGGCCGGCGCGTCGGTCCTGGGCCTCGCCCTGTCGTTCGGCAGCCAGACCCTGGTGAAGGACATCGTCTCCGGCATCTTCTACCTGACCGATGACGCCTTCCGCGTGGGCGAGTTCATCGATTGCGAGAAGGCCAAGGGAAAGGTCGAGAGCTTCACCTTGCGCTCGGTCCGTCTGCGCAACCAGAACGGCCAGATCCACACCATTCCGTTCGGCGAGCTCGGCCATGTCACGAACTTCAGCCGCGACTGGGCCGCGGTCGATTTTCCCCTGCGCTTCGCGCGCGATGTCGACCTCGACAAGCTGCGTGCGGCAACGCAGAAGGTCAGCGCCGACATCATGGCTGTCCCCGAGCTCGAGGAACAAGTGCTCGAGCCGCTCAAGATGCAAGGCATCGCCGAGGTCGCCGACAATGCCCTCGTGGTCCACTTCAAGCTGGTCGCCCACCCGGGCAATCCTGCCACGTTGCAGAACGAAGCGATAACGCGGATGTTGCGGGCGTTCCCTGAGCTCGGAATCGAATTCGCGAAGTAGCCGGCGCAGGCTGCCTGTCGCAGCCTGAGCAACGCTCATGGCTGGGACCGCGCCACTGCGATGGCGCTCATGGGGTGAGTGATCGACAAGAAGAGCGCCATCGCAGTGGTGCGGTCCCGGCAAGAGAATTGCCCGCCGCTGCCTTCGGTCAAGCATCAAGGCGTCGATGACGGCGGCCTCCTCGGCCGCCGTCGCTGCGGCAACGGTAAGCGAGGTCATGGCCGCAGGATCAGCGGCCGTGACCAGGCTGGCAAGATCACTTTCCGCAGTAGGCTTCGATGCGATAGCCATCGGGATCAATCACGAAGGCCGCGTAATACTTCGGCCCGTAATCGGCGCGCACGCCGGGCTTGCCATTGTCCTTGCCGCCGGCCTCGAGCGCTGCGGCATGGAAGGCATCGACCGCGGCGCGGTCCTTGGCCGCGAAGCAGAAATGGAGACCCGACTCCATGTCGGCCTTCACCGGCTTCGAGGCGGCGCCGATCCACAGCCCGACCACCTTGTCACCGTAACCCAGCGAGGTGTCGCCGTCGCTCAGCCGCGCGTAGCCCAGCGGCTTGAACGCCGCGTCGTAGAACTTCCGCGACCGGGCGACGTCGGCGACGCCGATCGAAACATGGTCGAACATCACATCCTCCTGCTTAACTGTTAAACCGGTTATACGGTTATTGATATCGGCCAACCTTGTCAACCGGGCAGCCGGCCCTTAAGTGCGGAAGATGCTGCGCGCCGACCTCTGCCTGGATTTCGTCAACACGCGCTATTGGCGTGGCCAGGCCGAGCCGACGGAGACCTTGAACACGCCGGAGGATTTCGCCGGCTGGCTGGCCAATCTCGGCGGTCAGCGTCCGGCGCGGCCGCCGGTGCGACGCGAGTTCGAGCGCGCGCTCGAGCTGCGCGAGACGCTGCATCGCCTGTTCGACGCCGAGGCGCAGGACAAGACGCCGGGCGCGCGCGACCTCGAGATGCTCAACCAGGCGCTCGCGGCGGCGCCCGCCCGCACGACGCTCCGGCGCGAGCGGGGGGCCTATGGCTGGGACGTCGACGCCAAGGCCGGCACGGCTCTGGCGTTGCTGGCGCCGATCCTGTGGTCAGCCGGCGATCTGCTGGCCGGGGCGCGCCTCGACCGCGTGCGGCGTTGCGCCAATCCCGAGTGCGGCTGGATCTTCCTCGACGACAGCCGCGCCGGGAAGCGGCGCTGGTGCTCGATGCAGTCGTGCGGCAACCGGGCGAAGGCCAGGCGCCACTATCACAAGGTCAGGAAAGGCTGAGCGTCGCGCCTCTCAGGCGGGCTTGCGGGCGATCACGACCATGCGCCGCTCGCGCCGCACGACCGGCTGATCGCCGACCTTGTCCTGCAACCGGCGGCGGATCTCGTCGCGCGCCCGGGCACGCAGCTCGGCCGGCAGATGGCCCACGAAGTTGCCGAACGAGCTCGCCTCGGAATAGCGGATGGCAGCCTCGGCGTCGGCGAATACCTGCTCGACCGGGCGCAGCTCGATCCTGATGTCGGCGAAGCCCGCGCCTTCGAGCAGGGCGCGCATGCGGTCGGCGTCGACGCGGAACAGCACGCCGTCGGGCGGCCGGGCATGGTGGGCGAAGGGCGGCTCGCCCAGGACCTGCAGTCTCACCTCCTGCAGCGCCGTGCGCCGACCGGGCGGCCATGTCGTCATGCCGAGCCGGCCGCAGGGCCGCAGGATGCGGAAAATATTTGCAAGCGGTCCCGCCTTCTCGGGCAGCCAATGAAACACGGCGTTCAGCACCACGACGTCGACGCTCGCCGTCGCCGACCCATCGAGCTCGCGCGCATCGCCGACCTCGAAGGCGAGACTGGCGCGCGCCCTGGCCTCGGCGATCGCAATGCGCTCCGGCAGCGGATCGATGCCGAGCACGCGGCCTGACGGACCGACGATGCCGGCGATATGCTCGGCCAGCCGGCCGGTGCCACAGCCGACGTCGAGCACGCACTCGCCCGGGGCGATGGCGAGGTCGGCGACCAGGCGCCTGCCAGATTCGAACTGCCGCGTCGCACTCTCGCGTTCGTAGGCGCGGGCGAGCTGCGCGCTGTCGAAGTCGAGGTGGGGCGCCGCGGTCGGATCGGTCATGTTTCGATCTTAGCGCAGCTGCCGAAGAAAAGGCCTCTCCTTCTACTGCCATCGGGCGGCCGCCTGGCTCGGGATCATCGGCGATCGCGGGATCGGAGGGTTCGATGTCTGGCCATTGAACCTTACTTGCCCAAGCGGAGAGGGCCAGCGAGCCGGCAGTGCATCTGCGGCACGACAGTTGGCCGGCCAATGCGTAGCACGTGCAGTGCGGTTTTCGGATCAGCTTTCGGTATATGACACGTCAGGTGGATGCCTCCGCACCTAATACGATGGTCGATTGTAGCCACGGCAGCAGAGGCGTAATCTGGCAGAAGCCGGCATCGGCGCTGACAGGGAGAAGCGATGGCGGAGGGTGAGCTCAGGCTATTGTTGCGTGCGTCACCCGGATCGCGGACGGCATCGCTCGCGCTCGACAGCCGAAGCCTTCCCCTCGCGCTGACGCCGCTGTTCTCGAGCATCAGGGGATCGCGCGGGCTCGGCATGCGCGCGGGGACCTCGTGGCACCTCGCGACGGCGCGGCCCGGGCCGGTCTCGCCATGGGACGCGTGCCATCTCGCCGTCCAGCAGGGGCTCGGCCTTGCGGGCGGCGTGGACTTCGCCGAGCCCGACCTCGAGCAGCAATGGCCGTGGTCGACGGCCGCACGCCAGACTCTCGGCATGGCTGGCGAATGCGGACCTGCCGAACCGCAGGACGGCGACACCTATGCCGTAGGGTCCCATCCGCTGTGGTTCCGGGATACCCATCACTCTCAGCTCGGCGATGCCGGCTACACGGTCGGGGCGCCGAACGCCGCGACGACAATCCGCATCGCGCATCTCGACACCGGCTTCGATCCCAACCACTCGACCCGGCCCGTCAACCTGCGGCTCGATCTGCAGCGCAATTTCGTCGACGCCAACCGTCCGGGCGACGCGACCGACCAGCCCACGGCGCTGATCAATCCGATGTTCGGCCACGGCGCCGGCACGATCGGGCTGCTCGCCGGCAACACGTTCAACAAGGAAGGGCACATTCTCGGCGGGGCGCCGCTCTGCGAGGTCGTCCCCATCCGGGTCGCCAACTGGGTCGTGCTGTTCCGCAACAGCGCGATCGCCCAGGCGTTCGACTACGTGCACGGGCTGTGGAGCCAGCCGGCAAACCGGGTCCATGTCGTGACCATGAGCATGGGTGGAATCGCGTCCGCCGCCTGGGCTGACGCGATCAACGCGCTTTACGAGCGCGGGATCTTCGTCGTGACGGCGGCCGGGAACAATTTCGGCGGCCTGCCGACGCGCCATACGGTCTATCCCGCGCGGTTCAATCGCGTCGTCGCGGCCTGCGGCGTGATGGAAGACGGCCGGCCCTACGCCGATCTGCCCCGGGCGAGGATGGCAGGGTGCTACGGACCGGCTGCCAAGGAACGGACCTCGATGTCGGCCTTCACCCCGAACGTCCCATGGGCGAAGTTCGGCTGCCCCGAAATCGTCGATCTTGACGGCGGTGGCACGTCCGCGGCGACGCCGCAGATCGCGGCGGCCGCCGCGCTCTGGATGCAAAGGAACCTCAACGCCCTCGACAGCTACCCCGAGGGCTGGATGCGCGTGGAGGCGACCCGCAAGGCGCTCTTCGATTCGGCACGCCCTGCCGGCAGCGAGGCGCGGCGGCTGGGCCGCGGCATCCTGCAGGCGAACGCTGCGCTGTCGGTGAAGCCGCTCGGCGCCACGCGGCTTGCGAAGGAGCCGCAAGACAGCGCGAGCTTCGGCCTGCTCAAGGTGCTGTTCGGGCTGGGCGCCGCGGCCGATCGGTCGCCCCATCAGCGCATGCTCGAGCTCGAGGCGCTGCAACTCAGCCAGAGGTCGCAAGAGGCCGAGGAAATCATCGACGGGCTCGACCCGAACGATCCGTCGGTCGTCCGGTCGGACGAGGCGAGGCGATTGCTCGAGGTGCTGGCAGACCATCCGGCGGCGTCGGTCGCCCTGAAGCGTGCGCTGTATGGAACACTGGGAAAAGGCGGCCAGTTGGCCGGCCCGCCACAGGTTTCGCGGGCCCCGCTATCTCCGTCATCTGCCCCCTCGGCGGCGGCGGTAGCGGTTCCGAGCGCGCTCAACCCCGTCATCCCGCCGCCGCCGTATCGTGCGCTCAGGGTCTATGCGTTCGACCCGCTGGTCGCCACCCGGCTCGAGACGGTCGACATCAACGAGGCGGTCATCAAGGTTCCGTGGGAGCAAAATCTCAAGGCGGGACCGGTCGGCGAGTATTTCGAGGTGGTCGACGTCGATCCGGCGAGCGACTGCGCCTATGCGCCGATCGATCTCGACAATCCCGCCATCCTCGCCCGCCAGGGCCTGACCCCGACCGAGGGCAATCCGCAGTTCCACCAGCAGATGGTCTACGCCGTCGCGATGAAAACGGTGGAGCGGTTCGAGACGGCTCTCGGGCGGCGCGCCCAATGGGCACAACGGCTCGACACGATAGACGGAGTATTCGGCTCGCGATTCGTGCGCCGATTGCGGATCTATCCTCACGCGTTGCGCGAGCGCAACGCCTACTACAGCCCGTCGAAGATGGCGCTGCTGTTCGGCTACTTCAACGCGCCGGCAAGCGACGTCGGCAGCAACCTGCCGGGCGGACTCATCTTCACCTGCCTGTCGCACGACATTGTCGCGCACGAGACCACCCATGCCCTGCTGGACGGGCTCCATCCCAGGTACAAGGATCAGTCGAGCCTCGACATGCTGGCGTTCCACGAGGCGTTCGCCGACATCGTGGCCCTGTTCCAGCACTTCACGCTCCCCGAAGCGCTGCGCAGCGAGATCGCCAAGCGTCGTGGCGATCTTTCCCTGGCCGAGCTGCTTGGCGGGCTGGCCGGCCAGTTCGGCGAGGGGATCGGCAATCGAGGCGCCTTGCGGAGCTTCATCGTGAAGCGCAACGAGGAGTCCGGCGCCTGGGAGCCGATCAAGCCGGCGCAAACCGACTATGCCAACGCGACCGAGGCGCATGACCGGGGCGCGGTCCTGGTCGCCGCCGTGTTCGACGCGTTCCTGCAGATCTACCGGCGCAAGACCGAGGATCTGTTCCGGCTCGCCTCGCAGGGCACGGGCATCCTGCCGGAGGGCCGCATTCCGCACGACCTGGTCGAGCGGCTGGCAAGCGAAGCCGCGAAGATCGCAGGCCGCGTCCTGAACATCTGCATCAGGGCGCTCGACTACTGCCCGCCGGTCGACCTCGCCTTCGGCGAGTATCTCCGGGCGCTGGTCACTGCCGATCGCGACCTCGTTCCGTACGACCCGCACGGTTACCGCGTCGCCTTCATTTCCGCCTTCCGCGCGCGGGGCATCTTCCCTGCCGGCGTCACCAACCTCTCGGTGGACGGGCTGGCCTGGCAAAGACCGGACGTGCAAATCGACGCTCTGGCTGGCGTCCTCAAGAACGTCCCCCTCGTCTGGGAGTACGATGCCGATCGCTACGCGGCGTACGTGGCGTCGCAAAGCAATGCCGCGGCTCTCTACAGGGCCCTCGTTCTCGGTCCCACCGACGCGCACACCTTCGCCCAGCTCGGCCTCCTGAAGCTCAACCGGGGCAAGGTCATCGTCCTCGATGGCGTGAAAGGCTCCATATCGCCGATCGAGATGCATTCGGTTCGACCGGTTCGGCGGGTCGGCCCCGACGACCAGATCCTCGACGACATCATCATCGAGATGACGCAACGCTGGAACCCGCACGACGCCGACGGCATGTCATTCCGTGGCGGTTGCACGGTCATCTGCGACCGACGGACCGGACTGATCCGGTACGTGATCCGCAAGCGTGTCGGCAACAAGAGAAGCGTGGGAGAGCAGATGGAGTTCCAGTTGTCGATGACGGAGGGGTCGGCGCTACGCAACTACTTCGCGGAGGCCGGTCGATCGGAGCCGTTCGCCATGGTCCATCGGCACTAGGGGGTCGCGATGAGCAGGAAGCCCGGCGTCAAGGCGCGCACCAGGACAACCGCAAGGAAGAAGGCTGCGGCAAAAAGCAAATCCGTCGGGAGAGCAGCGACGGCGGTGCCGCAGCCGGGCCGCGCGACGCCGCCCGCGGGCAGCTTCGGGGTCAGCGTGCGCATGTATCGGCTGGGGGTCGGCGACTGCTTCCTCGTGAGCCTCGCCCGGCCCGACGGCTCGAAGTTCCGGATCCTGATCGATTGCGGCGTCCACCAGTCGCAGGCCGGCGGCGGCGATCTGATCAACCGGGTCGTCGACCACTTGCACAAGGAGACGGAGGGCAAGATCGATGTCGTGGTCGCGACCCACGAGCACTGGGACCACATTTCGGGCTTCAGCCAGGCCGAGGCCCTGTTCCGCACCTTCGCGGTCGGCGAGGTGTGGGTGGCGTGGACCGAGAAAGCCGGCGACGCCTTCGCAAAGACCCTGAAGGACAAGCGTGATCGCGCCATCAAGGCGCTGGCCCAGGCCGAGGCGCGGTTCCATCTCGCCGGCCGCAGCGGCGCCGACAATGCGCTGACCGGGCTGCTCGGGTTCTTCGGCGACACCACGGGCGCCAAGCTCGCCAAGGCCGGGAAGGTGCTGAAGGACCTCGCCGGCGGGGAAGCGAAGGTGAAGTACCGCGAACCGGGCGAGGCTCCGATCGAGCTCGACGGAATGAATGCGCGGATTTTCGTGCTCGGCCCGCCGCGCGACAAGGCGGCGATCCAGCGCAGCGCCCCGCGCACGGGCAAGGACGCGAACGAAGTCTACTCCTTCGGCGCCTACGGAGCGGCGCTCGACGTGATCGAGCTCGCGTTCGAGAACCAGGGCAACGCGCCGTTCGACAGCCGGTTCGCGATCCCGCTCGCGGGAACGAAGGCCGTCGAGTTCTTCCAGCAGACCTACTGGGCCGACCGCGCTCCCGACCCGGCAGGAAGGGTCGACACGACCCAGGCCTGGCGCCGTATCGACGACGACTGGCTGGGAGCGGCGACATCGCTCGGCCTGAAGCTCGACGAAGACACCAACAACACGAGCCTCGTGCTCGCCTTGGAGCTTGGGCCAGCTGATGTCGGCGGTCCCGTTCTCCTGTTCGCGGCCGACGCCCAGGTCGGCAACTGGCAATCGTGGCAGAAGGTCGAATGGAAGGACGTCCACGGCCGCCATGTCACGGGACCCGACCTGTTGAAGCGAACGATCCTCTACAAGGTCGGCCACCATGCGAGCCACAACGCAACGCTCAGCACCCTCGGCCTCGAGCTCATGGACGCGCTCGAGCTGGCCTTCGTGCCCACGGACGACAAGATGGCGAAGAAGGTCGGGTGGGGGACGCTGCCGTGGCCCAAGCTGTTGAAGCGCCTCGACGAGAAGACAAAGGGTCGCGTCGTGCGGGCCGATCGCCAGCTCTCCGCGTCATCGGCAGCTCGCGGGGTCGTCGACAATCCGCTCTTCTACCAGATCGACCTGTGAGCGGGCACGGAGCCGGGCAAGGCTCGGCGTCAACGCACGAACGCGCCTGGAGCGTGACTTTTTCGACGAGCTCCGCGAGCGTGCGGCGTCTGTGAGGACAGGTCCCTCGCTACGCTCGGGATGACATCACCTTTGCAGCAAAACCCCTCGCTGTCATCCCGAGCGCAACGAGGGACCTTTCTTTCTTCATCCCGCAGTCGACAGGCGTCGAAAAAGTCACAGGCTCCCAGGACGAGGTTTCGACTTGTTGACGCCATCGGGTCAGGGCGTCTTCAGCGTCGACCGCAGCGATCGGGCAATCCAATCACCCGGTGTCATCTTTGCCTCACGGGCCCGGGCCTCCAGATCCGCCGCCTCCATCGGGTTGAGCGGCACGCTGAAGACGATCTCCTCTGCATCCTGATTCGAATAGACGAGGCCCGTCACCCTGTTGGCGAATCGGCGCATCTGCTTCGTCTTGTCGGCAGCCGAGAGCTGGCTGTTGCCGGCGAGCCAGGGGCAATAGCTGGCCATCAGATAGTTCACGGTGCTCGAGGCCTGAACGCCGTTGGTGCGAAGAAGGTCGACTGCATTCTGAAGGGCCTCCAGCTTGTCCAGCGCTCCGCCCGTCGGCAGGGCCTTTGCCAGGTCGGCCGAGAGCTGCGGCGCATCCTGCCCGCCGACGGCTGGACATTCGAACTTGTCGGCAGCCTGTGCTGCACCGGCGGTCAGGCCGAGAACCGCGACGAGGGAGAGGAAACGAGTACGCATGGAAGCCTTGCTCCTGGGCAATTGCCGTGAGGTCTTGCGACAACGACCCTGCACGCAAAACAAGGCGTGCGCCAGAGAATGGTCGCCTCGTCGAGGAAGCCCATCGATGACCCCAGGTTGACTCGGTCAGATGACCGACTTTAGGATATATTCGGTCGGTCGACCGAACTATCAATTTGAGGACGTGAAACCAAGGAGACTTCCATGGGCGGTATCGTCTCGCTGCTTTACGGCACGCTCGTCTACATGCTGTTCCTCGCCACCTTCCTGTCCTGCTCGCCAGCCTCGCCCTGGTCTTGCTCTATCTCGGCTTCCTGCTTGCCTTCTGGGCAACGCCGACCATGACCGCCGGTCATCTGCTGTTCGCCGTGGCGACGACGGGCTACATCCTGATCGGCATCCAGCTCGAGGAGCGTGACCTGGTCGGTTTGTTCGGCGACCAGTATCGGCGCTATCGTGACCGGGTCGGCATGCTCCTGCCTTTGCCCGGCCGAGGTGCCGGTGGCGGCGGAAACACCAGAGCTACAGCAAGGGAAATCGATGGCGCGCGCGGCAACGACTAGGAAGATCGAGACCGCCGAGTCGCTTCTCGAGGCAGCCAAGGCAGTCTTGCGGCGCAACGGCTATGCCGGCCTCTCGACCCGCGACGTGGCGGCGGAGGCCGGCGTACCGCTGAGCCAGATCCACTATCATTTCGGTTCCAAGCAGGGCCTGCTGCTGGCCCTGTTCGAGTATCTCAATGCCCAGCTCCTCGACCGCCAGAATGCCATGTTCGCAGACCGCAGCCTCGGCCTGTCGCAACGCTGGGACCGTGCCTGCGACTATCTCGACGAGGACATCGGCTCGGGCTATGTGCGGGTCCTGCAGGAACTGATCAGCGCCAGCTGGTCGGATCCGGCCGTTGCCAAGCTCGTCCGGGCCGGCGTCGGTGCCTGGTGCGAGCTGATCATCGCCGTCGCCAGGGACGCCGAGAAAGAACTGGGAAGCCTTGGCGGGTTCACGCCCGAGGAGGTCGGCGCTTTCGCATCGAGCGCCTTCATCGGCGCGGAGTCGCTGTTCCTGCTGGGCTTCGAGAAAAAGGGCGTGCCGCTGCGCACCGCCCTTCGCCGCTTCGGCGACGTCATTCGCCTGCTGGAGAGCCGATCGGGAAGGAGGTGAGCCGATGCGCGCGCGACTTCCCTTGCAGGAAGGAACCGTCGATCGCAATGGCGTTGGCCTTCACTACGAGATCTACGGCGATGCACCGGACACGATGGTGTTCGTGCCGCCGTGGAGCATCGTCCACTCGCGCGTTTACAAGGCCCAGCTTCCTTGGTTCAGCGAGCGTTTCCGCTGCATCACCTACGACCCGCGCGGCAACGGAAAATCCGGCCGGCCCGAGGAGGCAGCGGCGTACTCGCTCGACAGCCATGTCGCCGATCTGCTGGCGGTCATGGACGCGACACAGGCAGGCAAGGCCATTCTTGTCGGCCTCTCCTTCGGCGGCCATCTCAGCTGCATCGTCGCAGCGCACCATCCGGAACGCGTGAGGGCCGCAATCATCGCCGGAACATCTGCTGCGGTCGGGCCTGCCAACGCCTACATGATGCCGGATCACTTCCGCGCACGGCGCGACACGTTCGAAGGCTGGGACAAATACAATCGCGACTACTGGCTCGCCAACTATCCCGACTTCGCCGATCACTTCGTCCGCCACATCTTCTCCGAACCGCACTCGACCAAGCACATCGAGGACGGGCTCGGCTGGGCGGCCGAGACCAGCGGGCCGGTGCTGGCGCTGAGCGTCGAGGCGCGCGCCATTCCGCCTGCCTTCGACGTCGGCAAGGAGATGTACAAGCATATCGCCTGCCCGATGCTGGTCCTCCACGGCGACCAGGACAGGATCCAGCCGCACGCGCGCGGCGCGCTGGTCGCCGAGCTGGCGAAGGCCGAGTTTGTCACCATTCCCGGCGGCGGCCACAATCCGCTCGGCCGCTATCCCGCCAAGTGCAACGCGCTGATCGTCGATTTCCTCGACCGGCGCCTCGACATCCCCTCACCCCTGCGGCCACGCCGCAAGTCGCCCCGGCAGAAGCGCGTCCTCTACCTCTCCTCGCCGATCGGGTTGGGTCATGGACGCCGGGACATCGCCGTGGCGCGGGAGCTGAGGCGGCTCCATCCTGGGATCGACATCGACTGGCTGGCGCAGGATCGGGTGACGCGGCTGCTGAAGTCGGCCAGGGAACCGGTGCATCCGGCGAGTGCGCGGCTGGTCAGCGAATCCCGTCATATCGAGGCGGAGGCGGGCGAGCACGATCTCAATGCCTTCCAGGCGATCCGGCGCATGGACGAGATCCTGATCGCCAACTTCATGGTCTTCCAGGAGGCGGTCGAGACCGGCGCCTACGATCTCGTCGTCGCCGACGAGGCCTGGGAGATCGACCATTTCTGGCACGAGCATCCCGAGCTCAAGAAGGCGCAGCTCGCCTGGCTGACGGATTTCGTCGGCTTCGTGCCCATGCCGTCGGGCGGCGCGCGCGAGGCCCTGCTGACGGCGGACTACAATTCCGAGATGCTGGGCCATGTCGGGCGCCATCCCGAGGTCCGCGGCCGTGCGGTCTTCGTCGGCCGGCCGCAGGACATCGTGCCGATGTCGTTCGGCCGCGATCTGCCCGAGATGCGCGACTGGATTCCGAAGCACTACGACTTCTCGGGCTATATCCTCGGCGAGCATCCACAATCGTTCGGTCCCCGCGAAGAGGTGCGCCGGCGTCTCGGCTATCGCGCGGACGAGCTTGTCTGCATCGCGACAGTGGGCGGCTCGGGTGTCGGCGCGCCCCTGCTCCGGCGCATCCTGCGGAGCTGGCCGATGGCGGCAAGACGCATGCGCGGGCTGCGCATGATCGTCGTCACGGGGCCGCGTATCGATCCGGCGAGCCTCAGCGCACCACAGGGCGTCGAGCTGCGCGCCTTCGTGCCCGACCTCGACCGCCATCTCGCGGCCTGCGATCTCGCCCTGATGCAGGGCGGGCTCACGACCTGCATGGAGCTCGCCGCCGCGGCAACGCCCTTCCTGTACTTTCCTCTGCAGAATCATTTCGAGCAGAACGTCCACGTCGCCCATCGACTGGACCAGTACAGCGCAGGCCGGCGCATGGACTACGCGACCGCGACGCCGGACAGCATCGCCCAGGCCATGGCCGAAATGGCGCTCATTCTCCTCCCCAGCTTTGCTGGGGAGGTGCCCCGTCATACGGGGCGGAGGGGTCATGAGTCTACGCTGGGAGCGCACCACTCCTGTGGCGCTCTTCTTGCTGATCATACATCCAATGAGCGCCACAGGAGTGGCGCGCTCCCAGCTATGACCCCTCCGTCGCCGTAAGACGGCGACACCCCCCCAGCGAAGCTGGGAGGAGATGAGCATGAGCACCACGCCGGCGGAGGTTACTCCACCCTATGAAGTGATGCGCTGGGCGCGCGCCACTCCAGTGGCGCGATCATTGTCGATCACACGAATGACTTGCCACTGGAGTGGCGCGCCCCCAGCCATGACAGTCACCAACGCGGACGCCCCCAGCCTTCGCCGGGCGACGACGTGCGATCAATTGCACAGGCCTCTGGCTGCCGTGGCGGCGGCGTAGCTGAGATGGACTGTCTCAGGGTTTGGAGGACTTGCAGGGCTCGTCCCGTGAGCTACCTTGAAGCAGAGGGATCAACGTGGTTGTCGATTTTGTCTTCACCCTGCAGCGGCTGACGAAACTGACGCAAGCTGACGCAAAGGGGATTGCGAGGAAGTGGCGGCAAGTCGTTGATTTCAAAGGGGTGCTGACGCACTGACGCAACTGACGCAAGAATCACCCCTTGAATCTCCACGCAGCGCGATGATGACGGAGAGGGTTGGTCAGACGCCGTCCGGGCTTGTGAGGTCGTCATGATTGGGAACGCGCCACTCGTAGGCGCAAGACTTGAGCTTGTCGAAAGAGCACGTCATGCGATCGCGCCACTACTGGCGGAGTAACCTCCGCTCACCGATGGCGCTCGTGGGATGTTTCATCGCCAGGAAGAGCGCCACTGGAGTGGCGCGGCCCCAGCCATGAGTCTCCTTCGCGGTGCTCGCCGAATTCGCAACCGGTCCCGTGCGCCCTATGACACCAGGCGCGCGGCATGTAGCGGGAATGCGACGAGCCGATGCTAGCGCAGGATGCTCTGCAGCTTCATGGCGACGCCCATGTCGCCTTCGATCTTGAGCTTGCCGGTCATGAACGCAGTCATTCCGTCGAGCTTGCCGCCGATCAGGTCGGCGAAGTCGCTGAAATCCATCTTGAGCGTGCAGTCGGCCGCCTTGTCGTCGTTGCTGACCGACGGCGGATTGGCGTTGCCGTCGATGTAGACGACGCCCTGGTCGGTCGAGAATTTCACGGTGTTGCCGAAGGAGGATTTCTTCGAAGCCCCTTCCTTCATTTTCGCGGTGATTTCCTGCAAGGTCATGGCGAGTTCCTCTCCTGTCGGCCAATCGACGAGGGGGCTTACTTGACCTTTACGTAAACGTCAACTACAGGGCGATGAACGGTCGTTCAGAAACGCGGCCATTGGGCGTCGGAGGAACCATGATGTATCGCTCGGTCTTCAAGCCAGGACTGTTTGAAGGCCAGACCGTCATCGTCACGGGCGGCGGCAGCGGCATCGGCCGCTGCACGGCCCACGAGATCGCGGCCCTCGGCGCCCACGTCGTGATCGCCGGCCGCAAGCCCGACAAGCTCGTCACCGTGAAGGGCGAGATCGAGGCGTCCGGCGGCTCGTGCGAGACGCACGCCTTCGACATTCGCGAGGAGGCGCAGGTCAAGGAGGCGATCGCCAACATCGTCGCACGCAACGGCCGCATCCACGGGCTGTTCAACAATGCCGGCGGCCAGTTCCCCGCCCCGGCCGCGGCGATGAGTGCCAAGGGCTTCGACGTCGTGGTGCGCAACAACCTCACCGGCGGCTTCATCGTCAGCCGCGAGGTCTACACCCAGTCGATGCAGCAGCACGGCGGGTCGATCGTCAACATGGCCGCCGACATGCGCAATGGCTTCCCGAGCATGGCTCATACCGGCGCGGCACGCGCCGGCATGGTCAACCTCACCATGACGCTCGCCTACGAATGGGCGCAGTCCGGCGTGCGCGTCAACGCGGTGTCGCCAGGCTGGATCGCTTCGTCGGGCATGGACACCTACCAGGGCGAGTTCAAGGAGAACATCCCCAAGCTCAAGAACTACTGCCCGCTCGGCCGGCTGGGCACCGAGAGCGAGGTCTCGTCGGTCGTCTGCTTCCTGCTGAGCGACGCGTCGGCCTACATCACCGGCACCGAGATTCGCATCGATGGCGGCGTGCCGCTCGGCAACCGCTCGATGGACCTGCCGCAGACCGACCGCTCGCAGCCCTTCAACGGCTTCCACCTCGCCCGCACACCCAAGGTACTGGGGGGCTGAATCGATGCCGGTGATCGAGTCCCAGGTCGACGCCGCGAGCGACGACTATCGCCGCAACCGCGAGCGCATGCTGGCGGCCATCGCCGAGTTCCGCGAGGCCGAGGCGAGCGTGCAGGCGACGTCGGAGAAATCGCGCGACCGTTTCCGCAAACGCAAGCAGCTGATGCCGCGCGAGCGCATCGCGCTCCTGCTCGACCGCGGCGCGCCCTTCCTCGAGCTGATGCCGCTCGCCGGCTATCGCATGCACGACGACCGGGACGGCTCGAGCGCCGGCGGCGGCTCGGTCGCCGGCATCGGCTATGTCCAGGGCGTGCGCTGCGTCGTCACCGCATCGAACAGCGCCATCAAGGGCGGCACCGTCGCGCCCTCCGGCCAGCGCAAGGGCCAGCGCATCCAGCAGGTCGTGATGGAGAACAAGCTGCCGGTCGTGAACCTGGTCGAATCGGGCGGCGCCAATCTCCTGTACCAGGCCGAGATCTTCGTGCCGGGCGGCCGCGGCTTCGCCAACCAGGCGCGCATGTCGGCGCGCGGCATTCCGCAAGTCACGGTGGTGCACGGCTCGTCGACGGCGGGCGGCGCCTACCTGCCCGGCCTCAGCGACTACGTCATCATGGTGCGCAACCAGGCCAAGGTGTTTTTGGCCGGTCCACCCCTCCTCAAGGCCGCCACCGGGGAGATCGCGACCGACGAGGAGCTGGGCGGTGCCGAGATGCACGCCACCGTGTCGGGCGTCGCCGAATGGATGGCCGAGAACGATGCCGACGGCATCCGCATGGCGCGCGACATCATCGCCAAGTGGCACTGGAACGACCGCCTGCCGCCGCGTCCCGTGCGCTCGTACAAGGAGCCGCTGCACGACATCGACGAGCTGTGCGGCGTGGTGCCGCCCTCGCACAAGGATCCCTACGACGTGCGCGAGGTGATCGCCCGCCTGGTCGACGGCTCCGACTTCCTCGAGTTCAAGGGGCTCTTCGATCAGCAGACGATCTGCGGCTGGGCCGAGATCGAGGGCGAGCCGGTGGCCTTCATCGGCAACAACGGCCCGATCACCACCAAGGGCTCCGTCAAGGCGGCGCAGTTCATCCAGCTGTGCTGCCAGCAGGGCACGCCGATCGTCTACCTGCAGAACACCACCGGCTACATGGTCGGCACCGAGGCCGAGCGCGGCGGCATCGTCAAGCACGGCTCGAAGATGATTCAGGCGGTGGCCAACGCCACCGTGCCGCAGATCACCATCGTGATCGGCGGCAGCTTCGGCGCCGGCAACTACGGCATGTGCGGCCGCGCCTACGATCCGCGCTTCATCTTCGCCTGGCCCAACAGCCGCACCGCGGTGATGGGCGGCGAGCAGGCGGCCGGCGTGATGAAGACCGTCACCGAGCAGAAGTTCCTGCGCGAAGGCAAGGAGCCTCCGCGCGCCGAGATCGACAAGATGTACAAGTCGATCGTCGACCAGTTCGACCGCGAATCGACGGCGCTCTACGGCACCGCCCATCTGTGGGACGACGGCATCATCGATCCGCGCGACACGCGCCGGATCCTGGCCTTCACCCTGTCGATCGCCCGCGAATCGACGGTTCGGCCGCTCAATCCCATCACCTTCGGCGTCGCAAGGATGTAGGATATGAAATTCACCCCCGAGCACGAGGCCTTGCGCCAGACCTGGAAGACGCTGATTGACCGCGAGGTCAATCCCTACGCCGACGAGTGGGAGAAGGAAGGCGCCTTCCCCGCCCACGACCTGTTCAAGAAGATGGGCGATGCCGGCCTGCTGGGCGTCGACAAGCCGGTCGAGTTCGGCGGCTCGGGGCTGGATTTCTCTTACGCCATGATCTGCTCGGAATCGCTCGGGCTGGTGAATGGCGGCTCGATCCCGATGGCGACCGGCGTGCAGATCTCGATGGCGACACCGGCGCTCGCCCGCTACGGCAGCGACGAGTTGCGGCAGGAATTCCTGGCACCGTCGATCAGCGGCGACTATGTCGCCTGCCTCGGCGTGTCGGAAACCGGTGCCGGCTCCGACGTCGCCTCGATCAAGACCAACGCCCGCCGGGTCGGCGGCGACTGGGTGATCAACGGTGGCAAGATGTGGACGACCAACGGCGCGCAGGCCGACTGGATGTGCCTGCTCGCCAACACCGGCGACGGCCAGGTGCACAAGAACAAGTCGCTGATCGTCGTGCCGATGAAGACCAAGGGCGTGCAGATCGTCAAGAAGCTCGACAAGCTCGGCATGCGCGCGTCCGACACCGTGCAGACCTTCTTCGACGAGGTGAAGGTGCCGGTGCGCTACACGATCGGCGAGCCGGGCTCGGGCTTCATCTACCAGATGCAGCAATTCCAGGAAGAGCGGCTGTGGGCCGGCGCCGGCACCCTGATGGGCTGCGACCGCATCATCAACGCCACCATCGAGTACACGCGCGAGCGCAAGGTGTTCGGCCGCCCGCTGCTCGACAACCAGGTGATCCATTTCCGCCTGGCCGAGCTCAAGAGCGAGGTCGAGGCCCTGCGCTCCCTCGTCTACCGGGCCTGCGAGGAATACCTCGCCGGCACCGACGTCACCATGCTGGCCTCGATGGCCAAGCTCAAGGCCGGCCGCCTGCGTCGCGAGGTCTCCGACGCCTGCCTGCAATACTGGGGCGGCGCCGGCTACCTCTGGGACAATCCCGTGGCGCGCAGCTACCGCGACGGCCGCCTCGGCTCCATTGGCGGCGGCGCCGACGAGGTCATGCTGCAGATCATCTCCAAGCTGATGGGGACGCTGCCGAGGCTGGGTAACCGATGAGTCATCGCCACCCAACATCATCCTCCTCCTCAGCGTCTTCGCTGGGGAGGTGTCCGCGTCTTCGCGGACGGAGGGGTCATGAGTCACGAAGCATGAACCTCGAATCATGGCCCATGACCCCTCCGTCGCGTATGACGCGACACCTCCCCAGCAAAGCTGGGGAGGAGAATGACTTTGGCTGGCGCGCTTCCGCCCAAGAGGAACGCAATGCAATTCACCCCTGAACACGCCGAGATCCGCCGCACGCTGCGCGCCATCATCGATCGGGACATCAACCCGCATGTCGACAAGTGGGAAGAGGACGGCATCTTCCCGGCCCACGAGGTGTTCAAGAAGCTGGGCGATGCCGGCCTGCTCGGCATCAACAAGCCCGCCCAGTTCGGCGGCATGGGGCTCGACTATTCCTATGCCATGGTGATGGCGGAGGAGCTGGGCCACATCAATTGCGGCTCGGTGCCGATGGCGATCGGCGTGCAGACCGACATGGCGACGCCCGCCCTGGCGCGTTACGGCAGCGACGCGCTGCGCCAGGAGTTTCTCGCGCCCTCGATCGGCGGCGACTACGTCGCCTGCCTCGGCGTCTCCGAGGTCGGCGCCGGCTCCGACGTCGCCTCGCTCAAGACCACGGCGCGCCGCGTCGGCGGCGACTACGTCATCAACGGCGGCAAGATGTGGACGACCAACGGCGCCCAGGCCGACTGGATGTGCCTGCTCGCCAACACCGGCGAGGGCGCGGCCCATCGCAACAAGTCGCTGATCTGCCTGCCCATGAAGACCAGGGGCGTGCAGGTGGTGAAAAAGCTCGACAAGCTCGGCATGCGCAGCTCCGACACCGCGCAGATCTTCTTCGACGAGGTCAAGGTGCCGGTGCGCAACCTGATCGGCCAGGAGGGCATGGGCTTCGTCTACCAGATGCAGCAGTTCCAGGAGGAGCGGCTGTGGGGCGCCATCAGCGCCGTCGTCGGCATGGAGCGGCTGATCCAGCAGACGATCGAGTACACGCGCGAGCGCAAGGTGTTCGGCCGGCCGCTGCTCGACAACCAGGTGATCCATTTCAAGCTGGCCGAGCTCAGCACCGAGGTCGAGCTGGTGCGCTCGCTCTGCTATCGCGCCTGCGAGGAGTATCTCGACGGCACCGACGTCACCATGCTGGCCTCGATGGCCAAGCTCAAGGCCGGCCGCGCGTTGCGCCTGGTGACCGACGGCTGCCTGCAATACTGGGGCGGCGCCGGTTACCTCTGGGAATCGCCGACCGCCCGCGCCTTCCGCGATTCGCGCCTCGCCTCGATCGGCGGTGGCGCTGACGAGGTCATGCTGCAGATCATCTCGAAGCTGATGGGCACCCTGCCCCGGCTGGAGAATCGATGAATGGCGCACCCAAAGAAGGAAAGGTCCCCCCTCGCTGCGCTCGGGATGACAGCATTGTTGTCGCGCCAATCAGCATTGCTGTCATCCCGAGCGCAGCGAGGGACCTTTGCTCAGATCGGCCGACGACGCGTCCTCGGAGTTTCAAATGACTGATTTCGCCGCCAAGTACCAAACCCTGCTGCTGCATCGCGAGCGCTCGCGCCTGCACGTCACGCTGAACCGGCCCGAGGTCAAGAATGCCCTGAACCCGACCTTGGTCGGCGAGCTCAGGGCGGTGTTCGAGGTCCTGCGCGACCGGCGTGACATCAAGGTCGTCGTGCTGCG
Source organism: Reyranella sp. (assembly GCF_044224635.1). Taxonomy (GTDB): domain Bacteria; phylum Pseudomonadota; class Alphaproteobacteria; order Reyranellales; family Reyranellaceae; genus Reyranella. The sequence goes on from NZ_JBGAKA010000046.1 coordinate 34,967, forward strand.
CGGCGCTGGCGGCACCTTCTGCGCCGGCGCCGATCTCAAGAACATGGAGCAGAGCTTTCGCGACACGCCCAAGTCCGGCGAGAAGGATCCGATCGCCGTCAGCAACCGCGAGTACGGGACCTTTCTCGAGATGGTCAACACCACGCCGCAGGTCGTGGTCGCGGCGGTCGAAGGTTACGCCATCGCCGGCGGCTTCGGCCTGCTCTGCGTCTCCGACGTGGCGATCTGCACCGAGGATGCGGGCTTCGCCATGAGCGAAACGGCCATCGGCATCGTGCCGGCGCAGATCGCGCCCTTCGTCGCCGCCCGCATCGGCGTGCCGCAGACCCGGCATCTCGCCCTGACCGCATCGCGCTTCAAAGGACCCGAGGCGCTGCGCCTCGGCATCGTCCATCATCTCGTCAAGGACTCGGCGGCGCTCGACGCCAAGCTGGAGGAGGTCCTGAAGCAGATCGACCGCTGCGCGCCGCTGGCCAATGCGCTGACCAAGGCAGTGGTGATGAAGGTCGGCAGCGAGCCGCTGTCTTCCGTGCTCGACTTCGCCGCCGACAAGTTCGCCGAAGCGCGGCGCAGCCCCGAAGCGGCGGAAGGCCTGCGTGCCTTCGCCGAAAAGCGCCCGCCGCGATGGGCGACGGAGTGAACTTGCGGAGGGAGCTCATTGCTGGGGGCGCGCCACTCACAGACGCCGACTTTCGCTTCTCCTCCCCAGCTTCGCTGGGGAGGTGTCGCCGTCTTCTTTCGCTTCTCCTCCCCAGCTTCGCTGGGGAGGTGTCGCCGTCTTACGGCGACGGAGGGGTCAAGGGCCACAGTCCCGCTGCTCATGACCCCTCCGTCCGCGAAGACGCGGACACCTCCCCAGCGAAGCTGGGGAGGAGAAATGAAACGCGCCCCCAGCACCCTTGAAAGGAGGCAGCATGGCAACGCCACCCATCGCCGTACGCGTGACCGACCTGCCGGTGCGTGTCGGAACGGACTACCCCGCCCCGCACGACGTGCCGTGCCGCCAGCGTCGTCGACAGGCGCTGGGCAACGTGTTCGGCCTGTCGCAATTCGGCGTCAATCAGCTCGAGCTGCCGCCGGGCACCTGGTCCTCGCAACGCCACTGGCATGAACGCCAGGACGAGCTGGTCTACGTGCTCGAGGGCGAGGTGGTGCTGGTGACGGACGATGGCGAAACCGTCCTGACGGCCGGGATGACCGCCGGCTTCCCTGCCGGCAAGGCGAACGGCCATCATCTCGTCAATCGTTCCGACAGGGCCACCCGCGTCCTCGAGGTCGGCACCCGCACCGTCGAGGAAGTCGGCCACTATTCCGATATCGACATGATGGTGCGCGAGGACGCCAGCGGCTGGGGCTACTACACCAAGGACGGACGTCCCCTGAAATGAAGCTCAGCAAGATCCTTGTCGCCAATCGTGGCGAGATTGCCTGGCGCGTGATGCGCACGGCCAAGGCGATGGGCTATCGCACTGTCGCGGTCTACTCCGACGCCGACCGCCTGGCGCCGCACGTCGGCTACGCCGACGAGGCCCGGCACATTGGCCCCTCGCCGGTCGGCGAGAGCTATCTCAATATCGAGCGCATCCTCGATGCCGCGCGCCGGTCGGGCGCCGACGCGGTGCATCCGGGTTACGGGTTCCTGTCGGAGAACGAGGCCTTTGCCGCGGCCTGCGAGACAGCCGGGTTGGTGTTCATCGGCCCGCCGCCCGCCGCGATCGCCGCCATGGGCAACAAGGCGGCGGCCAAGCGGCGCATGATCGACGCCGGCGTGCCCTGCGTGCCGGGTTACCAAGGGGCCGACCAGAGCGATGCCAACCTCGAGACGGAAGCGCGCAGGATCGGCTTGCCGGTGATGGTGAAGGCGGCGGCTGGCGGCGGCGGCCGCGGCATGCGCCTGGTCGAGCGCGAGGCCGACCTGCTCGAGGCGATCCGCACCGCGCGCACGGAGGCCGAGAGCGCCTTCGGCTCGGGCGAGCTGATCCTAGAGAAGGCGGTCGTCGATGCCCGCCATGTCGAGATCCAGGTCTTCGCCGACAACCATGGCAATGTCATCCACCTTGGCGAGCGGGACTGCTCGGTGCAGCGCCGCCACCAGAAGGTGATCGAGGAAGCGCCCTCGCCGGCGGCCGATACGGGCCTGCGCCATCGCATGGGGGCGGCGGCGGTCGCCGCGGCACGCGCCATCGGCTATCGCGGCGCCGGCACGGTCGAGTTCCTGCTCGCCGCCGACGGCGCCTTCTACTTCCTCGAGATGAACACGCGCCTGCAGGTCGAGCATCCGGTGACCGAGATGATCACCGGACAGGATCTGGTGGCCTGGCAGCTCAAGGTCGCATCAGGCGAGGCGCTGCCGCTCACACAGGAGCAAATCGCGTTCTCCGGCCACGCCATCGAGGTGCGTCTCTACGCCGAGGATGCCTACGCGGGCTTCCTGCCGCAGACCGGACGCATTGCCGTGTGGCGACCGCCGACGGGCCCCGGCATCCGGGTCGATCATGGCATGAAGGACGGGCTCGTGATCTCGCCCTACTACGATTCGATGATCGCCAAGGTGATCGCGCACGGCGCGACGCGCGAGGAGGCGCGTGTGCGCCTGGTGCGGGCGCTGCGCCAGACCGTCGTGCTGGGATCGACCACCAACCGGCACTTCCTGATCCGCCTGCTCGAGCATCCCGAGTTCACCGCCGGCCAGGCCACCACCGCCTTCATCGACAAGCATTTCTCCGGCGATGCGCTGGCGCCGCCGAAGGCGAGCGACGTTCATTGGCAGCGCGCGGCGGCATTGCTGTGGCGGCAATCGGCCGAACGCTATCCGGCGGCGCTGCGCGGCTGGCGCAACTCCAATCCCGAGCCGACGCCGATCCGTCTCGTCGCCGACAACGAGGAGCAAACGCTGCTGATGACGGCGGCCGAGGCCGAGGCCATCGGCGACGCGGCGCCATTCCACATCGAGGGCGACGACATCATCGTCGATCACGAGGCGCTCACCGTGCGCTTCACCGACAAGACCTACGCGCCGCCCGCGGCGGCGGCGGCCGGCAGCGACGGCAAGCTGCGCGCGCCGATGGATGGCCGCATCGTCGCCATCAAGGTCGCGGCGGGCGACAGCGTCAGCCGTGGCCAGACGCTGATCGTGCTGGAGGCGATGAAGATCCAGCATCAGCTCAAGGCCGGGCTCGACGCCCGGATCGAGTCGATTACCGTGCGCGAAGGCCAGCAGGTGGCCAACCGCACGGTCCTGGTCACCCTGGCGGCCGATGCCGCTGCACCTTGAAAAGGTCTCGCACCGCTACGGCTCGGTCGAGGCGCTCGACAGCATCGAGCTCGACATTGCCGACGGCGAGACCGTCGCCCTGATCGGCCCGTCCGGCTGCGGCAAGTCGACCCTGCTCGGCATCATCGGCGGGTTGCTGCAACCGACGGCCGGCCGGGTCACCCTGTCCGGCCCACCGCCGAAGGAGTCGCTCAATCCCTTCACCTACGTCTTCCAGGATTTCGCCCTGCTGCCGTGGCGCAGCGTGGCCGACAATGTCTCGCTGGCGCTGGAGCATCGCGCGCTCGGCGCCGCCGAGCGGCGCGAGCGGGTGGCGGCGGCACTCGCCCTCACCGGCCTCGGCGACTTCGCCAGCGCCTATCCCAAACAGCTGTCTGGCGGCATGCGTCAGCGCGTCGGCATCGCCCGGGCGCTGGTGGTGCGGCCGGCCGTCCTGCTGCTCGACGAGCCGCTGTCCGCGCTCGATGCCCAGACCCGCGAGCTCCTGATGGAGGACCTGCTGGCGATCTGGGCGCGCGAGAAGAGCACGCGGGTGTACGTGACGCACAACCTCGAGGAGGCGGCCCGCCTTGCCGACCGCGTGGTCGTGCTGTCGCGCCGGCCCGGCCGCATCCGCGAGGTGATCGGCATCGACGTCCCGGTCGCCGAGCGTGCGCGCCCCGAGCATGCCGGCCTGCTGGTCGATGTGCACAAGCGCCTGTGGTCGCTGATCCGCGACGAGGCGGCGACGGCCGACCGCGAGGTGCAAAGCTTTCGTTCTTAGTTTCCGCGCGATCCCGACCGGAAACTCATAGATACTTAGCCAGTGGGCAGGGATAACTGAGCGAACGTCGCGTTGGCTCAGATTGAGTAGAACGTAAGAACGTCTCGATCAGCACCAGGTACTTCTCTTGAAATGAGCTTCAACAGGATGTGTCCACACAAACTAACAGCTTCAAATGCCAATGGGTTATAATCCACTCCTGCGCGAGGCGCCAAGCCATGAATTAGTGTACTACGTTTCGCGTATAGTTTCTGCCATTTTCGCTTCAAATGTCCAAGGTCCAGCGATGCCAACAAGGCACTGACTCCTTGCGTTAGCGACACTCTATGAATGCTCTTTTCAATTGCCAAAGCGACTTCGTGGCGCTCATCCTCGGTTCCGATCGGGCTTTCCAATGCATTTCGTGCCAGCACTTGCAACAACGTCTTCTGATTCTCACTCCAAGCCTTTTGTCCGATCATCTCTACTGCCGATATTGAGAACACTATCTGGGCAACTGGCTCAGCTCGCATTAGGGCAAAGTTGAGAAGGAGAATCGCATCGCGAGTAACATCCGACACTCTCCCCTTGTTGTTGATAAATCGTTCCAAGTTAGACAAGAAGGGCTCTGGTTCCTTGTGAACTACTCCAGTTGCTTGGATGCCGAACATCCTAACATTCGGGTCATTGGGGAATATGTCGATACCATGGACGTTGTCTCTAATCAGGGTACCATCTGCCTTGTGGATAGCGTCCTTTATCGTATCACTCAAGCTAGCTGTCGGTGCATCGACGCCGCAGTCGATACCCCATCGTGAACTCACGGCGGCTAATGCTGCGGAGCTCTTGAGCATGAATGCAAAATTACGCGCTTCGTCTTCCGTCCCAAAGCCAACCGCATTCATAACCAGCCATTCGGTGTCCTTGATCATCGCATCGGGGTGCTGAGCCGATAACGTTAACTCCTGCATTCCAATATTGAAGCGGTGCGAGTTAGTTTTTATGTTAAGCTTCACATTTACCCGAAACCTAAAGCGTACGCGGAACCCAAGTTTACTTGTCATGTCGCATTCCGACTTAAGTTGGGAGCAATCTTTTGACCGTAACCGATGCAAAGGTGGTATCATATCAGATGTGAGGTGGCATTTGGGCAGGGCCAATCTCACGAGGCCTCGACAGTTGATTGCTGATCCGCGACGGGGCGGCGACGGCCGACCGCTAGGTGCAGAGCATCGGCCGCCCGATGTAGAAGAGGCCTTGGGAACGGGACCGTCTCGCATGCGATTACTCACCTGCCTGCTGTCGGCACTCTTCGGCGCCCTGGCGATCACGGCGAGCGCATGGGCGCAGTCTGCCGCGTCGATCGCCGTGGCGGCCGACGACGATTGCATCGCCGTCTACAGTGGGCGTGTCGAGCAACGGCTGCTGCGGGCGCACTTCGACCAGGCCGCGGGAAAAGTTGCCTTCTCCCCCTTCGGGCCCCCCGGTGTCGAAGCCTTCGCCGTCGCGCCCAAGGGAGCCTTCGTCGTCTATGCCGCCGTCCCGGGCGGCTTCTTCGAACGCACGCGGCATTTGGTCCTGCTCGATGCCGCCGGGCGGCCGGTCGGCGAGCCGATACCCAGCCCGATCGGCGCCGTCGCGCAATTAGCCGTGTCACCCAAGGGCGACCGGGTTGCCGCCAGCAGCGAGCGCGGCTGGATCAGCCTGTTCGCCGTCGAGCGGGCCGGGCCGTCGATGCGTCTGGTGCCGCGGGCAACCTTCGGCGTGTCGGCCAACCGGCCCTACACCTACGCCTTTCGGCCAGACGGCGGTCTCGTGACGATGACGGACGACTGGGTGATGGTCTATCGCACGAGCGACGGCGCGATCCAGCGCGTGGTCGACCTCAAGACCCTGAACCGCACCCTGGAGCCGGTCTCGCGCGAGGAGGAGGGTCTATTTCAGCTGCGCTGGTCGCCGCGCGGCGACCGCTTCGCGGTGAGCTGGGGCGGTGGGCCGATGTTTACCACGATCTTCGATGCGGCCGGTCACCGCTTGCAGCCTGCCGACATTTCGGTGGGTGAGGACCTGCCGGCGACCGATGTCACGTTCATCGACGGCGGCAACGCGGCGATCCTTGCAGGGATGACGGAGCCGGTCGTGGTCCGCATGGCCAGCCTCGCGTCGAAGCCCTTCGCCAATGTTGAAATCAACGCAACCCAATTCATGGCCCTGTCGGACGGACGCCGGCTCATGACCCTTGACGACAAGGGCATTGCGCTGTGGTCCGACACCGGCAAGCAACTAGTCGCGCCGGCCGGCTTCGAGAACTATACGATCAACAGCGCTGCCGCCGGCGCCGACAACGAAGCGATTGCACTGGCCGTGCGCGGCGGTTGGATCGACCTGTTCACGAAAGAGGGCGCCTTCGTGCTCCGCATCCAGTCCGGCACCGGAGGCCCCGGGGGCAGCATCGCCATATCCGCCGACGGCGACGTCGTATCGGCGCTTGGAAGGACCGAGCTTTACACGCTGATCCGGCCGGAAGCGCGCACCTGGCGCGCCACGATCCCCTTCGACCAATCACAAAGACAGTTCGTGGCGATGGCCGCGACCGGAAAGCTCATTGCTGCCGTGGGACGCGGCCCCAGCGTGCTGACCTGGTCGCGCGACGGCGGCGACCTCACGACTTATGCCCTCGAGGTCGACGGGCAGCGGCCCGCCCGTCCCGCCGGTTTTGCCATGGCGCCGGAGGGCGATGCGATGGCACTCGTTGACGAGAGAGCCGCGATCTGGCTCATCCGGACGGCCGACCGGAGCGTGCGGCGTGTCGCCCTGTCCGCACAATCATGGGCCGTGGCGCCCTTACCCCGGGGCGGGTTCGCGGCCGGATTGGCCGACGGAACGATCGTGCGTCTTTCCCCTGATGGCACTTTCGCGGGTCCACCGGTCAAGGCGGCGGAGTTCGGCGGGGTCGGCCTGATCGTCGTGGCGCCCGACGGCGAAAGCTTCATCGTCGTCGAGGATGACGAACTGTCGGTCCGTCACCTCGATTGGAACGGCAAGGTCTTGGCCGGGCCGCTGCGGACAAGCCGGTCGGACCGGATTCAGGCTGCCTTCTTCCACCACGACAGGGCCATGCTGATCCTGTCGCCGGACAAGTCGAACATCTACGCGGGCGATGGCCTCGCCCTTGTCGACCTGGTTGCAGGGCGCGCGGCAGGCCGCACGTACTTCGAGCAGCCGAACTAGATGGACCCGCCCCGACAGTCCCCCTCCGCGCGTCGCCCCGTCCCGTTCCGCGGCGGCGGCTTCAACCCCACGCCGCGCCGCGTGCTGCCGTGGGTCGTGTTCGTCGTCGTCATCGCCGCCTGGCAGGCGGCATCGAGCGCCGGGGTCCTGCCGTCGCTGTTCATGCCCAGTCCGCTCACCGTCATGCGCGCCCTGGTCGCGCTGTGGCTCGACGGCACGTTGATGGAACACGTGATGGCGTCGCTGAAGCGCATCGTGCCGGGCTGGATCATCGGCACCGGCGCCGGCCTCGCCGTCGGGCTCGCCATGGGCATCTTCTCGGCGGCGCGGGCCGGCGGGCTGCCGATCGTGTCGGCCCTCTTCCCCATCCCGAAGATCGCCCTGCTGCCGCTGCTCATCCTGTGGTTCGGCATCGGCGAGCCGTCGAAGGTCGCCACCATCGCGCTCGGCGTCTTCTTCCCGACCGTGATCTCGGCCTACAGCGCGTGCGATTCGGTGCCGCGCAACCTGATCCGCATGGGCCAGAGCTTCGGCCTGCCGGCGACCGACATCGTCGCCAAGATCCTGCTGCCCGGCGCCATGCCCGGCATCCTCGCCGGCTTCCGCATCTCAGCCTCGGTCGCCCTGCTCCTGGTGGTCGCCGCCGAGATGATCGGCGCCCAGCACGGCATCGGCGCCTTCGTCCTCACGGCCGGCAACCTGATGCAGACCGACCAGCTGCTGGCCGGCGTCGTCATGCTGTCGATCCTGGGCCTGCTGATCTCGTGGGGCCTCGGCATGGTCGAGCGCTCGGTGCTGCGCTGGCGGTGACTGCTTGACGCTATGTGCCAAATTTGGCACATAGCTGCCGATGCCTGTTCGGCCGAAGAAGGTTCAGGCGCGCTTCTACGCCACGGCTGCGGGCGTCAGACCAGTTCGCGATTGGATCATGTCTCTCGCCATCGGCGATCGTCGACGCATCGGCAAGGACATTCAAAAGGTGGAGGATGAAAGGCAAGAAGAAGTCGGTGGCATCCCGCCATGTGTCCGCCGAAACATTCGACGATTTCCTGGATGAGGAAGGCCTTCTCGAGGAAGCCGAGGCAGGAGCCTTGAAGGAGATAATCGCCGACCAGATCGCGCTGGCGATGCGGCAACGCAAGATCACGAAAAGCGTGATGGCGTCTCGTATGGGGACGAGCCGTCGCCAGATCGACCGCTTACTCGATCCGCGCAATCCGTCGGTAACCCTATTGACTCTGCGCCGCGCAGCGTCTGCCGTCGGCAAGCGGTTGCATGTCGAATTGCGATGAGCGACGTCGGGTCGTATCGGCTTGAACAGAACAGTGGTTGAAGAACGCGGTATCGGGAGGCGTCATGCTGCGCAGGTCAGTTTTGTCTTTGCTAGCGATAGCCCTGGCCAGTCCGGCCTTCGCACAGGCCTATCCCAGCAAGCCGATCACCCTGATCGTCCCGTTCGCGGCGGGCGGGCCGACCGACCTGATGGCGCGCATCGTCGGCGAGCGCATGGGCAAGGAGCTCGGCCAGCAATTCATCATCGACAACGTCACGGGCGCGGCCGGCACGATCGCGATGGGCAAGCTGGCGCGCTCGGCGCCCGACGGCTACACGATCGGCATCGGCCATCTCGGCACCAATGTGGTGAACGGGCTGATCTACAAGAAGCTGAACTACGATCTGCTGGACGATCTGGTGCCGATCGCCCGCCTGCCCTCGAACCCGCTGCTGGTGGTGACGTCCAACCAGGTGCCGGCCAAGGATCTCAAGGAGCTGGTCGCCTACCTCAAGGCCAATGCCGACAAGATCTCGGGCGGAACCGCCGGCATGGGCTCGGGCTCGCATATCGGCGTCATGGCCTTTCACGCCGCCACCGGCACGAACTACCAGCTGGTGCCCTATCGCGGCACCGGCCCGGCGGTGCAGGACCTGATCGCCAACCAGATCCAGATCATGATCGACCAGTCCTCGAACTCGCTGCCGCACGTGCGCGCGGGCAAGCTCAAGGTCTATGCGGTGACCGCCAAGGAACGCCCGGCGGCCGCGCCGGACGTGCCGACCACGGCCGAGGCAGGCTATCCCGGCATCGAGGTCGCGATCTGGCATGGCCTGTGGGCCCCCAAGGGAACGCCGCCGGAGATCATCGCGAAGCTCAATGCCGCTGCCGTGGCGGCGCTCAAGGATCCGGAGATCCGGCGCAAGCTCGAGGATCTCGGCCAGGACATCCCGACGCCGGAGCAGATGCAGCCTGCCGCCTTCGACGCCTACCAGCGCGGCGAGTTCGACAAGTGGCGGCCGATCATCGAGAAGGCGAACGTCAAGGTCGAGTGACGATCCAGGTCAGGCGTAAGCGGGCGGCATCGGACACGGCGGCAACAGCTTCTCGACCGCCCGGGCTACGCTCAGCAGATCGATGTCGCGCCACTTGCGGCCGGTGAGCTGCAGCCCGATCGGCAAGCCCGCGCGCGAGAAGCCGCAGGGCAGCACGACCGACGGCTGCCCGGTGAGGTTGGCGAGGAAGTTGTAGGACGTGCCGGCGAAAAAGTAGGGATGGCCGACGCCATCGATCTCGAGCGGCTCCTTCTGGCTCTGGCGGATGAAGGCGGCGTCGGGCATCACCGGCATCAGCCAGGCGTCGAACTCCTCGAGGAACGTCTCGCACTGGCGCAGCAGGCGGTCGCGGCGGTCGAGGACGGTGAAGTACGCGGCAAGGTCGAGCCCCGCCGTGCGCGCCGCCGAGCGCGCCGACGGGTTCGACGAGCCTTGCCTGCCGAAATCCGCCTCGCGCTCCGACAACGGCGACAGCGCCCGCGCCTGATAGAAGAACAGGTCGCACCAATCGTCCCAGGCCTGCTGCCAATCCAATCCCTTGGGCTCGGCGCGCTTGGCCTTGGCGCCGGCCTTCGTCAGCAGCTTCACGGTCGCCTGCAGGACGGCGGCGGTGTCGGCCGACACCTTCACCAGGGGATTGCTCTCCAGCACGGCAATGCGCAAGTCCTTCGGGGTCCGCGTGCTCGCTTTGCCGAGCGGCATCGGCGGCGCCTCCGCCTCGCGGCCGTCGGGGCCGGCGATGATGCGCAAGGCCAGCTCGAGATCGTCGACCGAACGGGCGAGCGGCCCGAACACACCCATGGCGCGCGTGGTCCGCGGCTTGCCGGGCAGATCGGGCACGTGACCGTGCGCCGGCACCAGCGACTCGGTCGGCTTCAGGGAGAAGATGCCGTTGTAGTGCGCCGGGTTGCGCACCGATCCGCCGATGTCGCTGCCGAGCTCGAGCGGCGTCAGGCGTGCCGCGACGGCAACGCCGCCGCCGCCGGTCGAGCCTCCGGCGGTACGGCGAGGGTCCCACGGATTCTTCGTCGTGCCAAACAATGGGCTCTCGGTCTGAAAGTCGGCGCACAGCTCGGGCACATTGGTCTTGCCCAGAATGACGGCACCGGCGGCGCGCAATCGGGCAACCAGGCTCGCATCCTCGCGGGCGATGTTGTCCTTGAGCGGCGGGTGGCTCGAGGTGGTGGCGAGGCCGGCGACGTCGAAGGCTTCCTTGATGGTGATCGGCACGCCATGCAGGGCGCCGAGCTTGCCCCCCTTGCCATTGGCGCGCGCACGATCGGCAGCCTGCGCGGCTTTCAGGGCACGATCGCCATCGACCACCACCAGAGCGTTCAGGGATCCGTTGAGGTTTGCGATACGCTCCAGATGCGCCTGGGTCGCCTCGACCGAGCTGAGCCGCCCGGCCCGGATGGCGCGTGACAGGCGTGTGGCCGTTTCGAAGCACGGATTCATGGTCTCTCCCTGCGGTATGCGGAGACTAGCCGCCCCTTGCCGGGCCGGCTATAGAGCCCGAGTTGTTCTTGGGGGCGCCATGAGCCTGCGTAACAAGACCCTGTTCGTCACCGGCGCCAGCCGAGGCATCGGTCTCGCGATCGCTCTGCGCGCGGCGCGCGACGGCGCCAACGTCGCGGTTGCCGCCAAGACGGTGAAGCCCGATCCGCGGCTGCCCGGCACGATCTTCACGGCTGCCGAGGAGATCGAGAAGGCGGGCGGCAAGGCGTTGCCGCTGGCGTGCGATATCCGCAACGAGCAGAGCGTCGAGAAATCCGTCGCCGAGACGGTTGCGCGATTCGGCGGCATCGACATCGTGGTGAACAACGCCAGCGCGATCAGCCTGACGGGTACGCTGGCGACGCCGATGAAGCGCTACGACCTCATGCACCAGATCAACGCCCGCGGCACGTTTCTTGTTTCCCAGAAGTGCATCCCGCATCTCGAGAAGGCCGCGAACCCACACGTGCTCAACCTCTCCCCGCCGCTCGATTTCGACGTCAAATGGTTCGCCAATCACTCGGCCTACACGCTCGCCAAGTACGGCATGTCAATCTATGCGTGGGCGATGGCGGCCGAGTTCAAGGGCAAGGGCATCGCCTTCAACTGCCTGTGGCCGCGCACCGGCATCGCCACGGCAGCGATCCAGAACATTCTCGGTGGCGACGAAGGCATGAAGCGCTGCCGCAAGCCGGACATCATGGCCGACGCCGCCCATGCCATCTTCAACCGGGCAGCGAGCACCTGCACGGGAAACTTCTTCATCGACGACGAGGTCCTGGCGGCGGAGGGCGTCACCGACCTCGACAGGTACGCCGTCTCGCCCGGCACGCCCCTGATGCCCGACTTCTTCGTGCCCGCGCCCGGCGCGCGCACGCTGGTCGGGCGGAGCTGAGCCGGTGGCGACGTTCATGCTGGTCCACGGCGCCAGCCACGGCGGCTGGTGCTGGGAGAAGGTCAAGCCGCTTCTGGAAGCCGACGGCCATCGGGTCTGCGCCCCTGATCTGCCGGGAATGGGCAAGGACGACACGCCCCCCGCCAACGTCACACTCGCCGACAATGTCGAGAAGCTGTCGCGACTGCTCGACAAGATGGACGAGCCGGTCGTGCTGGTCGGCCATTCGCTGGGCGGCATCACCATCAGCGCGCTCGCCGAAGCGCGGCGACGAAAGCTCAAGGCGCTGGTCTATCTGTGCGCGATCCTGCCCCAGTCGGGCAAGACCGGACGCGACATGAGCAGTCTCGATCCCACGGCGATGTGGCGCCTGTCCCGCCAGGTCAGCCCAGACGGGCTCACCTACACCTTCGCGCGCGACAAGATGCCGGGCCTGTTCTACGCCGACGTCTCGCCCGAGGATCGCTACCGCGCCATGGAGCGGTTACGCCCCCAGCCTCTCGCCATCTCGACCACGCCGGTGACCCTCACGGAAGAGCGCTTCGGCTCGGTGCCACGGTGGTACATCGAGTGCACGTTCGACAACTCGCTCAAGATCGACCTGCAGCGCCAGATGGTGAAGTTGACGCCCTGCAAGGTCATCACCATGGAATGCGGCCATTCGCCGTTCTACAGCAATCCCGAGGAGCTGGTGGAACACCTCGAGGCGATCTCCAGGGCGTAGGTTCCCCGACATGATGAAAGGTCCCTCGCTGCGCTCGCGATGACAGTGTGCGCGTTGCACCAGCAATGGTGTCATCCCGAGCGCAGCGAGGGACCTTTCGTTGGAGCCGGCCGCAGGCCGGCAGTTTCTCAATCGAAAAACGCCAGCGTCCGCGTCTCGATGCTTTCGCGCGGCTTGGGGTTCGGCGGCGAGGACGGATCGTCGAACGCCGAGTGCAGCGAGAAGCGGGCGCGGCCGTCCTTCAGCGAGTCGTAGCACTTGATGAGCACGACCTCCTCGCGGGTCATGCGCGGGAAATAGCACCAGCGATGATCGGCGTTGTAGACGCCGATATAGATCTCGCCCACCCGATCCTCGTAGACCAGGTCGCACACCGCCAGGTCGCGTGGTGCGATGCTCTCTGAATCGACGAAGCCCAGCGGGGACATCTCGACCGGATCGTGCGAGACGTTGCGCCACACGTTGTATTCGGCGAAGCGCTTCTTCAGGCGCGCCTCGGCCTCGTCGGGCGGCAGCAGATCACGGACACGCTGCGGGCCGGACTTCTCGGTGTAGTCGTTGTGCACGCTGCGCACCGGCGCGCGATGACCGCGCTCGACGCCGCGATCGGCGGCGCGGATCGTGTGATCGAACACCACGACCTTCGACGCGCCGGTCTCGCGCTTGACCAGGGCCTCGACCTCGGGGTCGTAGACGCGGCGGATCTCGTCGCGGTCGTAGAAGTCGCGCACTGCCGTCTCATGTTGCGTCAGCACGAAGGCCTGGCGATCCAGCGACAGGTCCTTGGCGATCGGCCGGGCATTGTGGATGCGCACCTTGAAGTCGCGATAATTGCCGAGGCGCCGCGCCACGCCGGTGCCGATCGGCGGATTGTAGGTCACCGGCTTGACGCTGAGATCGGCCAGGTAGGGAACGCTGGCTTCGACCCAGGCAGCGAGCGGCGGCTGGTGGACGGCGGACGAAGCGTGCTGGACGGACGGCATGGGTTTCCTCCGGGGTCGGTCGACGGCAAAGATAAGGTCGATCGCCAGCCTTGCCTCATGAGAAGACTTCATGGGGTCGAAAGGCGATCAACGGTTCGGCTTGAGATCGCGCCAGAACTCCATCCTGTCCTCCTGTGAAGGTGCGCCGCGAGCGCGCCACTCCATGGCGCTCTTCTTGTCGATCACGCATCCCATGAGCGCCACGGAGTGGCGCGCTCCCGGCCATGAGTCTCGCCTAAGCTCCGCGCTACGCTGGTCAAACGTGCATGCCGCCGTCGGCCATCAGCACGCTCCCGGTGGTGAAGCAGCTCTTGTCCGAGGCGAGGAACAGCACTGTCTCGGCGACCTCCTCCGCCTTGGCGTGACGGCCGAGCGGAATCACCGAGTCGAGGAACTTGCCGGCATCGGTGCCGAGCGCTTCGCTGAGCCCGCGTTCGACGTCGCGCTGGAACTCGTTGTCGATCGGTCCCGGCGCCACGACGTTGACCCGCACGCCGCGCGGCGCTGCTTCCTTTGCGACGGTGCGCATCAGGCCGATCAGGCCGTGCTTGGACGCCGCATAGGCCGAGATGCCGGGGTCGCTGGTGACGCCGACCACGCTCGACGTCATGACGATGCTGCCGCCGTCGCGCATCTTGGGGAGGCCGTACTTGCAGGCCAGGAAGGAGCCCTTGAGGTTGACCGCGACCACCGCGTCGAACACCTCCTCGGGATAGTCCGCCACCGGCTTGATGACGCCGCTGATCCCGGCATTGCTGAACAGCACGTCGATCGGCCCCCAGCGCGCCACCGTGGCGTCGACATAGGCCTGGGTCGCACGGGCGTCGGTCACGTCGGCAAGCATGGCGGTCGCCCGCCCCTCCGGCATCGACTTGAGCACCGCATCGAGCCGCGCCCGGTCGCGATCGACCAGCATGACCTTGGCGCCCTCGGCAACGAAGCGCGCGGCGCTGGCGCGACCGAGGCTGCCGGCGGCGCCGGTCACGATGCAGATCCTGCCGTCCAGCATGCCCATGGATCATCTCCCGCCAAGGTAGGCGCGCTGCACCGCCGGATCGCCGGCCAGGTCGGCGGCGCGCCCGCTGCCGACGATGCGTCCGTTCTCGATCAGGTAGCCGCGGTCGGCGACCGCCAGGCTCCTGCGCGCGTTCTGCTCGACCAGCAGCACCGAGATGCCGTCGCCGCGAATCCGCTCGAGGGCGCGGAACAGCTCGCTGCACAGGAGCGGCGAGAGACCGAGCGACGGCTCGTCGAGCAGCAGCAGGTCGGGTGCCGACATCAGCGCCCGGCCGATCGCGACCATCTGCTGCTCGCCGCCGCTCATGGTGCGCGCGGTCTGTCCCAGGCGCTCGGCAAGCCGCGGGAACAGCGCCAGCACGCGGGCGCGATTGCGCTCTTCGCCGGCACGCGCGCGCGGCGCGAAGGCGCCGAGCAGCAGGTTCTCGCGCACCGTGAGATCGCCGAAGATCGCGCGGCCTTCCGGCACCAGCGCCAGGCCGGCTTCGACGACGGCGTGGGCAGGCAACCCGACCAGGCGACGTCCAGCGAGCGTCACCTGCGCCCCGGGAGCCGCCGGCAACAGGCCCGCCACCGCGCGCAGCAATGACGACTTGCCGGCGCCATTGGCGCCCAGGATGACCACGATCTCGCCGGCGCCAACGGTGAGCGCGGCCTGGTCGAGCGCCCGGTGCTTGCCGTACAGGACCGAGAGACCGGCGACCTCAAGCATCGCCGTCATCCCCCAGATAGGCGCGGACGACCTCACGGTCGGCCAGCACCTCCGCCGGCAGCCCCGAGGCGATCAGCCGGCCCGCATTCATCACCACGCAGCGATGGCAGAGCGAGCGGATCGCATCCATCACGTGCTCTACCAGCAGGATGGTGAGGCCCTGCCCATTCAGCGACCGGATGAGCGCGATACCGGCCTCGAGCTCGGTCGGGTTGAGGCCGGCCAGCCATTCGTCGAGCAGCAGCAGGTCGGGGCGGAGCGCGAGCGCGCGGGCGAGCTCGAGGCGCTTCTGGTCGATGTAGGTGAGCTCGCCGGGCAGCGCTTCGCGTACGCCGCCCAGCCCGACTCGGTCGAGCAGGCGATCCGCCTCGGCGTCGGCAGCGACGCCCCAGGCGCGGCGGCGTCCGAAGGCCAGGCCCGTCCGGACATTGTCGTGGCAGGTGAGCGAGGCGAGCGGCCGCACCAGCTGGAAGGTCCGCGCCACGCCGAGACGGGCGATGCGGTACGCTGGCTGGCCGCCAATCGGATGGCCGCGCAGGCTGATGCGGCCGGCGTCCGGGCGCAGCACGCCGGACAGCAGATTGAGCACCGTGGTCTTGCCCGAGCCGTTGGGGCCGAGCAGCCCGACGATCTCGTGCTCACCGACCACAAAGCCGAGCGAGTCGACGGCGACCAGCCCGCCGAACCGGCGCGTCAACCCGTCGACCTCGAGCAGCGCGCTCATGGCGACGCCTTCGTGGCAACCTGCCGGCGCACCGCATCCTCGACCAGGCCGACGACGCCACGCGGGATGACGTAGACGATCACCATGAAGACGACGCCGACCATGATGCTGAAGTGATTGGGGAAGTGGGCCAGCAGGTACTCGAGCAGCAGGGCCAGCGGCACCACGCCCAGCACCGGGCCATAGAGCCGGTGCACGCCGCCCAGCAGGGCCATGATCAGGACGGTGAAGGACACCACGGGATTGAAGGCGATGGCGGGATCGATGTAGGTCCAGCGCGGCGCCATGATTGCGCCGGTGAGGGTCATGAACACCGTGCTGAGCACGAACAGCGCGACCTTGGCGCGTGTGACGTCGATGCCCGAATGGCGCGCCACCGTCTCGTCGTCGCCGATCGCACGCAGGGCAAGCCCGAGCCGTGAGCGGCCGATCAGGAAGCCGATCGCGAAGACCAGCACGGCGAGCGCCAGGAGCTGCCAGTAGATCTGCGACGCCGTGATGTCGGCAAAGACGTAGCGGCCGAGTGTGCGCGTCTTGTTGACCTCGAACCAGGTCACCAGCTGGCGGACCAGCTCGGCCAGGCCGAAGCTGAAGATCACGAAATAGACGCCTGACAAGCGCAGGGTGGCGAGCCCGACGATCGCCGCCACGACGCTGCCCACGGCCATCGCGATCAGCAGCACCAGAGGCCACGCCAGCGTCTCGACGAAGACCGCCGTCGTGTAGGCGCCGATGCCGAAGAACGCCACGGTAGCCAGCGAGACGTAGCGCGTCGGCCCGGAGAACAGGCTCCACGCCGTCGCCAGCACCGTGTAGCTCACGATGTTGACGGCGAGCGACAGGCCGTAATCGGCGACGACCAACGGCAGTCCGGCGAGCAGCACGACGCCGGCCAGGCAGACGATACCGATCAGCGTGTCGCGTCCCGTCATCGGTTGCTCATCATCGGCAGGCCTTCACTGGCTGGCCTCATCGACTGGCTCTTCCGAGAATGCCCTGCGGCCGCACCAGCAACACGATCAGGAAGATCGCGTAGGTGGCGGCGAGCGTCAGGCCGGGATCGACGAACACGGCGACATAGTTCTCGACCAGGCCCAGCAGCAGGCCGGCGACCAGCGCGCCCAGCAGGTTGCCGACCCCGCCCATGATCACCACGACCAGCGCCTTCAGGGTGAACACGACGCCGAGATTGGCGTTGAAGGTGAGAAACATCGACACCAGCACGCCCGACGCCGCGACCAGCGCGCCGCCCAGCGCGAACGCGAGCGCCGAGGCGGTGCGCACGTCGATGGCGACCAGCTCGGCCGCCACCGGATCGACCGCGACGGCGCGCACGGCCGTGCCGATCCGCGTGCGCGTCAGGCCGAGATAGAGGCCGACGCCGATGACCACGGCGAGGACCAACGCCAGCAGGCGATTGGCCGCCACCGTCGCGCCAGCGATCTGCAACGGCACGGCGAGGAAGGAGTAGCTGTAGTAGGCGCCGCCGAAGATCGCGAGCATGACGCCCTGGATGACGAACAGCAGACCGAAGGTCGCCAGAATGCTGTCGACCTCGAGCGCGTCGCGCGTCCGGGCGCGGCGCACCAGCGGCTGCAGCAGGATGAGATAGATCGCGAAGCTCAGCGCGAAGGCGAGCGGCGGCACCACGATCAGCCCGATCAAGGGACTGATCGCCACGCCGGTGTAGAAGGAGAGTGCAGCGAAGGCCGCGGCAATCAGCAGCTCGCCGTAGCTCAGGTTCATGATGCGGGCGACGCCGTACTGCAGCGTCAATCCCATCGCGACCAGCGCATACATGCCGCCCAGCGTCACGCCGGACAGCGTCACCTCGAAGAGCATGGCGCCCTAGATCATCGGGCTTCCTCCCCAGCTTCGCTGGGGAGGTGCCCCGTCATATGTGCTCATGGGCTGTGTGATCGAGAAGAAGAAGAAGAAGAGCGCCGCGGAGTGGCGCGCGCCCGGCGCATGGCTCCTCCGTCGCCGTAACACGACGACACCTCCCCAGCGCAGACACTGGGGAGGAGAATGAAGGGAGTGGCCCCACCCTCAAGGCTTCCAGGCGGGCTTCGGCACGACCACCGGCGACACGCCGGCACGTTGCGGGGCCACGCCGGCGAAGAAGCCGTCCTGCCACTGGCCGATCAGCCAGAAATTGTCCTGCATCATGTTGTCGACCAGCTTCACCTTGCCCAGCACGGTGTCGAACGTGCCGGTCTGCAGCTCCTTGACGATGGCGGCGCGGTCGATCTTGCCGACGCGCTCGATCGCCTGCTCGAGCATCTGCAAAGAGGCGTAACCGATCTGGCTGCCCCAGCGGTCGGGACCACGCTTGAACATCTCCTCGTGCTTCTTGGCGTAGGCCTGGGTCGAGGCGTTGTCCTTCGACCAGCCGCCGAGCGACATGATTCCTTCGACGTTGGCGCCGAAGCGCTGCGGGTAGAGCGGGAAGCCAACGCCGACCCCCAGGAACATCACCTTCGGCGCATAGGAGGCGACCTTGGCCTGCTCGGTCAGCGCCAGCGTGTCGGGCGGATAGGAGAAGGCGACGAAGGTGTCGGCGCCGGAGCGCGCTGCTTCGCCGATCAGCGGCGACAGGTCCTGCGTGCCGATCGGATAGCTCTTGTCGTAGGCGAGCTTGAAGCCGGCGTCTGTGAAGCCCTTGCGCGCAGCCTGCGAGAGATCGATGCCGAAGCCGTCGGCGATGCTGATCATCGCGATGTTCGGGCCGATCTTGCCTTCGTCGCGCAGCTTCTTCAGCAGCCCGGTCAGGGCGTCGACATACTGCTTGCTGGTGCCGAGCAGCCAGAAGCTGTTGGGCCAGCGCTTGGCCAGATCGGGCGCGCGGTCGGTGACGGCGCTGAAGGCGAGTTGCGGATAGCCGTACTTGTTGAACACTGGACCGACCGCCAGATTGAGGCCGGTGCCCCACGGCGGGAACAGCAGGTCGACCTTGTCCTGGGTCACCAGCCGCTCGACCGCGCGCACCGCCTCCTCGGAGTTGGAGCGGTCGTCGTATTCGATGACCTCGATCGGCACGCGCTTGCCACCGACCATCAGGCCGCCCTTGGCCATCACGTCCTTCACCCACATCTCGTAGTTCGGGATCTGGGTGATGCTGGCACCGCCGGCATTGGGACCGGTCTTGGAGATGGCGTAGCCGATCTTGACCTTGTCCTGTGCCGAGGCGGTGCCAGCGAGCACGGATGCCGCGGCCGCCACGGCTGCGAGCAGACGCAATCCGAGTCCGATCATGAAGTCCCCTCCTCCGCGTTTCTTCCCCTAGGGTCCGAGGCTCGAAGACCTTCAGACCTCGTTGTCCTTGTTAATGAGAGCGAGTTGCAACTCGTTCTCACTCCAGACTATATCGTTTGCAGACCAAATCAAATCCAATCACGCCGCCAGCTCGAGTATCTCCCTGACCTCGGCCGGGCTCGTGATCGGCCGCGGATTGTTGAGCACGGCGCGATCATGCATCGACTTCTCGGCGATCTCCTGGAAGCGGTCGCGGCCGACACCCACCTCGGCGAGCCGGCCCGGCAGGCCAAGCGACTTCACCAGCGCGGCCACGAGTTCTGCCGCCGCCACATCGGGCTTGCCGAATGCCTCGCTGACCCGCTTCTGGCGCTCCGCATTCGCCGGCAGGTTCCAACGCAACACCGACGGCAGCATCACGCACGAAGTATGGCCGTGCGGCACGTGGCAGGCCGCGCCCAGCACATGGCCTATGCCGTGGCTCGCGCCGGTGCCGACGCCCGACGTGCCAGCGCCGATCGACAGCCACATCCCGAACTGCAGGTCGAGCCGCGTCGCCATGTCGTCCGGCGCCTGCCTGTGCGCGGGGAGCGCGCGCGTCAGGAGCCGCAACGCCTCTGTCGACGTGCCCAGCACGAAGGGATGCGCCTGCTGCGCGCACAGCCGCTCGACGGCGTGATCGACCGCCTTGATCCCGGTCGACAGCATGAGGTCCATCGGTGTGGCGAGGGTCGCGGCCGGATCGAGCACGATGACGCGCGGCACGACCAGGCGATGGCCGAAGCTTTCCTTGATGCCGTAGCGGGTGTCGCTGATGCCAGCGAAGGGGTTGAACTCCGCGGCCGACAAGGTGGTCGGCACGGCGAGCATGCGGATCGCATCGGCCGGCGGCTTGATCGCCTCGGATGGCGGCGCAGCGCCCTCCTTGGGCCGGCCGGCGCGATAGGGATCCAGGTCTTCGATGCGGGTCACGCCCTGCCACAACGCGATCAGTATCGTCTTGGTGGCGTCGATCGCCGAGCCGCCGCCTACCGCCACCATCAGATCGGCCTTGGCCGCGCGGGCCAGCGCCGTCCCCTCGACCACACAGGCGCGCGGCGAATGCGCGGTGATCCCGGCATAGACGCCGGCATAGCGATCGCCGAGCGCGCGCACGATGTCGGCCAGCAACGCGCTCTGCGCTACCGACTTCGAGGTCGTGATGAAGACACGCGACGCGCCCAGCCGCTCGGCCTCGGCGCGCAACGCCGGCCCCGCCGGCTTGCCGTAGACGACGCGCTCGATGTCCTGGTGCCCGTGAATGCCGCTCAGCATGGTGTTCGACCTTGTCGTGAGGAAGAGAAAGGTCCCTCGCTTACGGCGTTTGCTTCGCAAACGCCTCTCTCGGGACGACAACATTGATGTCATCCTGAGCGTAGCGAAGGATCTCATCGCCAGAAGTTCCAAAGTGCACTGGTAGCAGGCGGCGATGAGGTCCTTCGCTACGCTCAGGACGACAGGAGGTTTCCGTTCGAGCCTAGCGAGAGACCTCGCACAGGGGAAGCCAACGCCATCCGCCCTCACCCTAGATGGCGCCGATACAGCGCCAGCATGCGCTCGAAGTGCTTCTCGCCCGCCGCCCGATGGTAGGTGCCACGGTCGGTGAAGGCGTAGCCGTGATGCGTGCCGGGCTCGATCTCGGCACGTGACGGAAACGGCGCGGCGGCCAGCATCCTCTCGAAGGCGGCGACCTGGTCGAGCGGCACGTAGGTGTCGTGCTCGGCGAAGGCGTAGTACCCCTCGGCGGTGATGTCACCCAGACCGAGGTGCGGCGAGTCCGACGCGGCCGTGATCAGGCGCGTGCCGTAGTAGGACGCGAAGCAGGCGATGCGGTCGGGATGCCTGGCCGCCGCCACCGTGACGAAGGCGCCGCTCATGCAATAGCCGACCAGGCCGACCTTGTCCGGCCGCGCTTCGGCCAGCGCCGGCAGCGCATCGAGCACCGCGCCGACGTCGGCGGCGACCTTGTCGTTGGAGATCGAGCCGACCATACCGAACATCTTCTTCAGGTTGGCTTCGGCATCAGGGTGATCACGCGTCGGGCCGAGCACGAATTCCCGCACGGTGCGGTAATAGAAATTGGGCAGCAGCACGAGGTAGCCCGCCCGGGCGATGCGCCGGCCGATCTCGCGCAGGCCCTCGCGCACGCCGGGCGCGTCCATCAGCATCAGCACCACCGGCAGGCGGCCGCCTTTGTCGGGCCGCGCCGACCAGCAATTCATCGCACCGTCGCGCGTGGCGATATCGAGCTCGCGTTCGATCATGGCCGACCGTATCGAGGCCGCTGGTCCTGGTCTATAACCGCAGCCTGTCGTGTGGTTCGGGAGAGGAATTTCATGTCAGGTGCCCTGGAAGGCCTGAAGGTCGTCGATTTGTCGCGTGTGCTGGGCGGCCCCTATTGCGGCCAGATGCTCGCCGACCACGGCGCCGAGGTGATCAAGATCGAGCCGCCGCAGGGCGACGAGACGCGGCTGTGGGGTCCTCCCTTCGACGACGACGGCATCTCGGCCTACTTCTCCGGCATCAACCGCAACAAGCGCACTGTCGCCCTCGACCTCTCCCAGCCGGAAGGCCGTGACGTGCTCCTGAAGCTGCTCGAGCAGGCCGACGTGCTGATCGACAATTTCAAGACCGGCACGATGGAGAAATGGGGCATCGGCTATGCCGACACGCTTTCCAAGAAATTCCCGCGGCTGGTCCATGCCCGCGTGTCGGGCTTCGGCTCCGACGGACCGCTCGGCGGCTTTCCCGGCTACGACGCCATGGTTCAGGCCTCGGCCGGCCTGGTGTCGGTCAACGGCGCGCCCGACAGCGGACCGGTGCGTGTCGGCGTGCCGGTGGTCGATCTGTCGACCGGCATGAACGCCTGCATCGGCATCATGATGGCGCTCTACGAGCGCAACCGCTCCGGCAAGGGCCAGTTCGTCGACGCCACGCTGTACGATAGCGCCATCGCCCTGCACCAGCCGCACGCGCCCAACTACTTCGTCGCCGGCGCGACGCCCAAGCTGGTCGGCAACAGCCACGGCAGCTTGGCGCCCTACAGCAATTTCCCGACCAAGGGCCGCAACATCGTGATCGGCGCCGGCAACGACGGCCAGTTCCGCAAGCTTACGCAACTGCTCGGCAAGCCCGAGCTGGCGTCCGACCCGCGCTTCAAGACCAACAAGGATCGCGTCGCCAACCGGCCGGCGCTCGAGGCCGAGCTGCGCACGCTGACCAAGGACGTCGACGGCGAGAGCTTCGCCACCATGCTGATGGAAAACGGCGTGCCGTCGGGTGCGGTGATGGAAGTGCCCGACGTCATGGAGCATCCGCACACCCGCCATCGCGGCATGGTGTGGGAGAAGGATGGCTATCGCAACGTCGGCAACCCGGTGAAGCTCTCGCGCACGCCGGCGAGCCCGCGGAGCAAGCCCCGGCGCTTCGGCATCGACACCAGGGCGGTGCTCGCCGAAGCGGGATATTCGGCGGCGGAGATCGACAAGCTCGTCGCCTCGGGCATTGCGCTGACAGAGATCAGGAAAGCGTAGCGTTTCATCGCTGGGATCGCGCCGCCAACAAGAAACAGACTCTTGTGCCGGGAGCGCGCCACTCCGATGGCGCTCATGGGATCTGTGATCGGCAAGATGAGCGCCATGAGATGAGCGCCATCGGAGTGGCGCGCTCCCACAACGCGTTCTGGATAGGTCAAGAGCACTGGCTTGATAATCCACCTGTCCCGACCTTACTTCTATGGTGTGCAACATGAAGGAGGGTAGGTATGGGCCTATGACTCCACCGGGCCAACCAGGGTGACGCGGCACCGGGAACACCGCGATCCAATTGTCCCAGGCAGCTCGTCCCGCACGCGCAGGGATGACTCGCCGACCTCCCGAGAGGCGATGGAGGGGACGATGTCCCGAAAGAGCCCCGCCTGCTGCCCGTGGGCGGGGCTCCTGATTCGGGCTTCCTGATTCCGGGCCTCCGTCATGGCGCCATCGGCGGCCCTTGCGGCCGCTCGCGGACCCACGCCGAGACGAGATCGTAGAACACCGACAGCACGACCGGCCCGACGAACAAGCCGATCAGCCCGCCAGCCAACGTGCCGCAGATGACGCCGGCCAGGATGATCACCATCGGCGTCTGCAGGCCGCGTGCCATGACCAGGGGCCGCAGGATATTGTCAAGCAGAAGCAACGGTGCCGTATAGACGGTGAGCAGAGCGGCACCCAGGATCGGCAGGGTGAACCACGCCCACACCAGCACCGGCAGCATCACCAGGCCGGGTCCGACCTGGACGATCGCCAGCACCAGGGCGGCGAACGTGATCGCGCCCGCGAAAGGCACCCCTGCCACCAGCATGCCGACACCGAGCAGGGCCGCCTGCAGCAGGGCGACGCCGATGACGCCCTGCGACACGTTGCGGATGGTGGCCCCGGCGATCTCGAGGAAATGCCGGCCGCGCACGGCCGTGACACGGTTGGCGATTCCATCCACGAAGCCGGTCAGCCGCTCCGAGTAGGCGAGCAGCACGCCGGAGACGATGATCGCCGCCGCGAACTGCAGGACTTCCAGGGCGATGCCTGCCGCCATGCGACCGACGAAACGGCCGGCCTCCGTGAGCTGCGCCACATGGGCCGTCAGCAGCGCGCGGATGTCCTCCGACGCGGCCTGCCAGAAATCGAAGATACGCTGGCCGATCACCGGCCAGCTGCGGATCGATTCGGTCGGCGGCGGTATGACGTGACCGCCCTTGCCGAGGACCTTGGCATAGGCTTCGAGCGACTCGATCGCCGACGCCGCGAGCAGCGCCACCGGTCCGAGCACGAGCGCCAG
Source organism: Reyranella sp. (assembly GCF_044224635.1). Classification (GTDB taxonomy): domain Bacteria; phylum Pseudomonadota; class Alphaproteobacteria; order Reyranellales; family Reyranellaceae; genus Reyranella. Next base: position 59,203 of record NZ_JBGAKA010000046.1, read on the forward strand.
CAGGAACAGCGAGAGCAGCGACGCGGCGAGGCCGTTGCGCAAATGGAGCCGCCGGCGCAGGAAGGCGAACACTGGGAAGACCGCCACCGCCAGGATCACCGACCACAGCAACAACGGCACGACTGGCCGCAACAGCAGCAGGCTGACCACGACGATGGCGGCAATCAGGGCCATGCGAATCGCGAGGTCGATCACGAACCGTGAAACCTCGGCGCGGCCGCGCTCGGTATCGATCATAGGCGTCTCCCCCGTGTGAGCCTGTGATCGTCCTGTTTAGCCGGGTTGCCGGCGGCGGGCCATGATCGAGGCCATCGGTTGTTCTCGCGTCCCTCATTCCTCCTCCCCAGCTTCGCTGGGAGGTGTCGCGTCTTAGGCGACGGAGGGGTCATGAGTCGTGGCCCCGCTGCGCCTTGTGACTCATGACCCCTCCGCCCCGTATGACGGGGCACCTCCCCACCTTCGGTGGGGAGGAAGGATGAATCACCGCACCGCCTTCGCTTTCGGCACCTCGACCACGCGCACGGGGTCGCCGTCGGCGAGGCCGTCGGGCGGGCTGTCGATGATGCGGTCGGTGGCCGCGATGCCGGTGGCGATCTCGACGGTCTGGCCGAGGTCGCGCGCGATCGTCACCGGCTTCAGCTGGACCTTGCCGTTGGCGTCGACGACGGCGACGCGCAGGCCCTTCTGGCCGAAGATCAGCGCGCCCGCGGGGACACTAAGAGCCTGCAGGTTGGCCGGCAGCTCGATGCGCGTGTTGGCGAAGGCGCCCGGCATCAACTCGCCGGAGCCATTGTCGACCACCAGCTGCATGCGCGTCGTGCCGGTCTGGGCATCGACGGCGCGCGCCGAGGCCTCGACCACGCCGCTGTACACCTTGCCGGGATACTCCGGCACGGTGATCTCGACCTTGGAGTTGATCCTGACCGCCGGCACGTAGTTCTGCGGCACGCTGACGGTGAGCCTGAGCTTGCTGACGTCGGAGATGACGAACAGCGCGAGCCCGGCGCTCGAATCGGCGTTGATCAGCGCGCCGAGATCGGTGTTGCGCGCCGTGACGATGCCGTCGAACGGCGCCGTCAGGCGCTTGAAGGCCGACAGAACCTCGAGCCGGTCGACCGCAGCCTGCGCCGCCTTGGTCAAGGCCTGCTTGACCGTGAGGTCGCCAATCTTCTCGTCGACTGTCTGGCGCGACACGGTGTTGGCGGTGCCGAGCTGCTGCCAGCGCTGCGCCGTCACCGTGGCCAGCGATTCGGCCGCCTGGGCGCTCGCCAGCGCCGCCTTGGCCTGCAGCAGCTGCTGGTCGAGGTCGGGCGCCTCGATCTCGCCCAGCAGCTGGCCTGCCTTCACCGGCGAGCCGATATCGACGTACCAGGCCTTCAGGAACCCGGCGACGCGGGCATAGATCGGCGCCCGCGAATAGGCTTCCAGCCGCCCCGGCAGGTCGAGCGAGGTCTTGCCGGTACCGGAGGTCGGTGCGACGACGCTGACCGCCGGAACGGCCTGCGTGTCGGTCCATTCCTTGAGCTTGGCCTCGCTGACATTGCGGTTCCAGATCCCGCTCGCGACCACGAACGCCAAGACCAGCACGCCGGCGAAGCCGACGAGGATCAGGCCGCGGCGGCGGCGCGGCGGCGAAGGCTCGGGAGGTGACTCAGGCGACATGCGGAGCTCCGACGGCACCGGGAGCGGCAATCGTCTTGCCGTGATGCCGATGAATGACGCTGAAGACGACGGGAACGAAGATGAGCGTGGCAACCGTCGCAAAGATCAGGCCACCGATGACGGCGCGGCCGAGCGGCGCATTCTGCTCGCCGCCCTCGCCCAGACCGAGGGCCATCGGCGCCATGCCGATGATCATGGCGAGTGCCGTCATCAGCACCGGCCGGAAGCGCACGAAGCCCGCTTCCAGGGCGGCCGCAGTGGCGTCGCCCAGCTCGACCAGCCGCTCGCGGGCGAAGCTCACCACCAGCACGGAGTTGGCGGTCGCCACGCCCATGCACATGATGGCGCCGGTCAGCGCCGGCACCGACAGGGTCGTGTAGGTCGCGAACAGCATCCACACGATGCCGGCCAGCGCCGCCGGCAGGGCCGTGATGATGACGAACGGATCGCTCCACGACTGGAAATTCACGACGATCAGCAGGTAGATCAGGACGATGGCGCCGAGCAGGCCGAACAGCAGGCCGGAGAAGGCGCTCTCCATGGTCTTGACCTGGCCCTGCACCTTGACCGCGCGGATGCGCGGCGAGGCGTTGGGTGCCAGCTCCTCGATGATGCGCCTTATGTCGGCTGCCACCGCGCCGAGGTCGCGGCCCTGCACGCCGGCATAGACCTGCACCATGCCCTGCAGGTCGTATTGCGAGACCACGGCGTTGGCCCTGTCGCGCCGCATGTCGGCAACGCCGCCCAGCACCTGCAGGGAACTGGCGGCCGGAGCGGCGATCGGCAGATTGGAGAGCGCGGCCAGCGAATCCAGCCGGTATTGCGGTGTCTGCAGCACGATCGAATAGGACACGCCGTTGGCCGGGTTGAGCCAATAGGTTGGCGCCACCTGGCTGGAGCCCGCCAGGTTGACCACCAGCGAATTGGTGATGTCGCGCGTCGTGAGCCCAACATACTGCGCCCGGGTGCGGTCGATATCGACGGCGAACACTGGCGCGCTGCGTGACTGCTGGATGCGCGCATCGACCACGCCAGGAACCTGGCGGATGCGCGCCAGCAGCCGGTTGGCGTGCTCGAAGTTGGCGTTGAGGTCGGACCCGCGCACCTGCACGTCGATCGGCGAGGGCGCGCCGAAATTCAGGATCTGGCTGATGATGTCGGCCGGCAGGAAGGAGAAGGCGAAGCCCGGAAACATCTCGGGCAGCCGCTGGCGCAGCTCGCGCACGTAGTCGGCGGTCGGCCCGTGATGCTCGGTGAGCTTGATCTGGATGTCGCCGTCCTGCGGGCCGATCGTGCCGGTGTTGTTGTAGGTCATGTTGATGCCGCTCACCGGCATGCCGACATTGTCGGCCATGGCGGCGATCTCCTGCGGCGGGATGATCTGGCGGATCGCCTTTTGGATGGCGGCGAAGTGGTTGGCCGTCTCCTCGACCCGGGTGCCCACCGGGGCGCGCGCATGCATCAGGATCTGGCCCGAATCGACCGAGGGGAAGAAGTTGCGGCCGAGGAACGGCGTGAGCAGGAACGAGGCGACCACGAAGGCCATGAAGACGACGATGAACACGCCGCGATGCGCCAGCGCCATCGCCAGCAGGTCGCGATAGAAGTAGCGGAAGCGCTCGAAGCGCGCCTCGAAGCCGCGCTGGAAGCGCACCAGGGGATTGCGCGATGGCGGCTTCCCGCCATGCTCGTGGGCCGAATGCGGCTTCAACAGGTAGTTCGCCATGGTCGGCACCAGGGTGCGCGACAGGATGAACGAGCAGATCATGGCGAACATCACCGACAGCGCCATCGGCACGAACAGGAAGCGCGCCACGCCTTCGAGGAAGAACATCGGCACGAACACGATACAGATGCAGAGCAGCGAGACGAAGGCCGGCGTCACGATCTGCCGGGCGCCGTCCATGATCGCCGTCTCGACATCCTTGCCCTGCTCGAGATGCCAATTGATGTTCTCGATCGTCACCGTGGCGTCGTCGACCAGGATGCCGACGGCGAGCGCCAGGCCGCCCAGGGTCATGATGTTCAACGTCTCGCCGAACGCCGCCAGCAACGCGATCGATCCCAGGATGGCGAGCGGAATCGAGGTGGCGATGATCACGGTCGAGCGCCAGCTGCCGAGGAACAGCAGGATCATCAGGCTGGTCAGGACGGCGGCAATCACGGCTTCGACCGCGACCCCGGCGATCGCACCCTCGACGAACAGCGACTGGTCGCCCAGGATCGCGATGCCGACATTGTCGGGCAGCGACTTCTTCAGGTCCTCGACGCGCTGCTTGATGCCGTCGATGATCGCGAGCGTCGACACCGAGCCGTTCTTCAGCACCTGCAGCAGCACGGAGCGGCTGCCGTCGACATGGACGATGTTGGTCTGCGGCGGGTTGCCGTCGCGTACCTGGGCGACGTCGCGCAGATAGACCATCGCCCCGTTGGCCGCGAACACCGGCAGGTCGGCGAGAGCGGCGAAGTCGCTCGGCGCATTGTTGAGCTGGATGGCGTATTCGTAAGCACCGATCTTCTGAGTCCCGGCCGGAGTCAGAAGGTTCTGCGCCGCCAGGGCATTGGCGACGTCGGCCCCCGACAGCCCGCGCGCCTGCAGGGCGGCGGGGTCGAGGTCGATCTGGATCTGGCGGAACTTGCCGCCGAACGGGAACGGGATGGCCGCGCCCGGCACCGTGACCAGGGGCGTGCGCACGGTGTTGATGGCGATGTCGAACACCGCCTGCTCGGAGATGCCTCGCCCGGCCAGCGCCAGCTGGATGATCGGCACGGTCGAGGCGTTGTAGTTCAGGATCAGGGGCGGCGTGATGTTGGGCGGCATCTGCCGCAGCACGGTCTGCGAGATCGCCGTGACCTGGGCGTTGGCGGTGCGGATGTCCGTGCCGGGCTGGAAGAAGACCTTGACGATGCCGACGCCGGTATAGGACGTGCCCTCGATATGCTCGATGTCGTTGACGGTAGTGGTGAGGGCGCGCTGGAAATTCAGCATCACCCGGCCCGACATCTGGTCAGGCGGCAGGCCGGTGTACTGCCAGACGACGGCGATCACGGGGATGCGGATTTCGGGGAAGATGTCGACCGGCGTGCGCAGGGCCGACAGCGGGCCGACGATCAGGATCAGCAGGGCGAGGACGACGAACGTGTAGGGCCGCTTCAGGGCGACCCGGACAATTCCCAGCATGCGGCGGTACTTCCCAACGCGACCCGGGAGCCGACCGCTCCCCGGCGACGCTGGCCCCCGATCATGCCACCATGTGTAGTCTCGCCTGTCGAGACGATATTGCCCCTGCTTCGTGCATGGCTCTGGGCTAGCTTTGCATGGACTGTAACGACGCCGTGAACGGGAGGGACCGAAGCCATGGCCGATTACGACTACATCATCGTGGGCGCAGGCTCGGCCGGCGGCGCGCTCGCCGCGCGCCTGAGCGAGAACCCGAAGAACAAGGTGCTGCTGCTGGAGGCGGGCGCGGCGAGCCATCCCTACTCGCGCATGCCGCTGTCGTTCGGCCTGCTGATCGACAATCCGGCGGCCAACTGGTGCTACCAGTCCGAGCCGGAGCCCAATACGGCGAACCGCACGATCCCGGTGCCGCGTGGAAAACTGCTGGGCGGCTCGAGCTCGATCAACGGGCTGGTCTGGGTGCGCGGCCAGCCGCTCGATTTCGACACCTGGGCTCAGATGGGCTGCCGCGGCTGGAGCTGGCACGACGTCGCGCCGCTCTTCACCCGCATCGAGACCTTCGTCGACGGCGACGGCAGCCACGGCCGCGGCACGTCGGGCCCGCTCAAGGTCTCGACCGTACCCGACCAGAACCCGCTCTACGACGCGCTGTTCGCCGCCGCCAAGGCGGCCGGCTTCAAGCTCAACCCGGACTACAACAGCGAGGACCAGGAAGGCATCGTCAAGACCCAGACCTCGATCTACAAGGGCCGCCGCATGAGCGTGGCGCACTGCTACATCGAGCCGGCGATGAAGCGCTCGCCCAACCTGCAGGTCGTCACCAACGCCCTGACGCTGCGCGTCCTGCTCGATGGCAAGCGCTGCACCGGCGTCGAGTACGAGAAGGACGGCAAGGTCGTGCAGGCGCGGGCGCGCGAGACCATCCTGTCGGCCGGTGGCGTCGCCAGCCCGCAGATCCTCGAGCTGTCGGGCATCGGCCAGCCCGAGCTCTTGAAGAAGCACGGCATCGCGGTCAAGCACGAGCTCAAGGCGGTCGGCGAGAACTTTCGCGACCACATCAACGCCCGCATCGTCTGGAAGGTGAAGGACCCCAGGGTCTCCTACAACCACATGGCGCGCGGCCTCGGCGCGGTGACCCAGATGACCAGGTACCTGCTGACCGGCGGCGGCTTCATGAGCCTGCCCTCGGCGCCTTTGCTCGGCTTCCTCAAGACCCGACCCGAGCTCGCCACGCCCGACATCCAGCTGCATCTCGTGCCCTACTCGATCAAGGACCCGAAGACGCGCAAGCTGCAGGATTTCCCGTCGATGACGATCGCCTGCTACCAGCTCCGGCCCGAGAGTCTGGGCTCGATCCATATCCGCTCGGCCGATCCCAAGGCGCAGCCGGCGATCCGCTTCAACTTCCTGGCCGATCCGATCGACCAGCAGGCGATGACCGGCGGCTTCCGCCTGATGCGCAAGCTGGTCGCCGCCCAGCCCCTGGACGTCTACCGCGGCGAGGAGTTCTCGCCCGGCCCCGCGGTGACCAGCGACGAGGAGATCCTGACCTGGATTCGCAACAACTCGCAGACCGCCTACCATCCGATCGGCACCTGCCGCATGGGCCCGGCCGGCCCGACCACGGTGGTCGACGACAAGCTC
>NZ_JBGAKA010000047.1:0-65479 GCF_044224635.1 Reyranella sp.
GCAGACATCCACCTCCACCTCTTCGGCGCAGCCTCCCGTCGTCCTGGCCCCGGTGACGGTAACCTCGCGCCGCTTCGAGGAACCGATCCAGAAGGTGCCGTTCAGCGTCACGGCGGTGACCGGCGAGGACCTGCGTGACCAGAACATCCGCGACAGCCGAGACCTCTATCGCTCGATCCCCAACTTCAACTTCACCGACTCAGGAATCCCCGAAGCAAACCTGCTGAACATCCGTGGCATCGGCTCGTCGTCGGCGCTGATCTCTCCCTCGATCACCTACTACATCGACGGCGTGCCGCTGCCGCAGCGCGCCTTCGACATCCGCTTCCTCGACCTCTCGCGCATCGAGGTGCTGCGCGGCCCACAGGGAACGCTGTTCGGCCAGAATTCCCAAGCCGGCGCGATCAGCCTCACCAGCAACGATCCGACGAAGGAGCGCGCCTTCGAGATCGGCGCGGAATACGGCAGCTACAATCTGCGCCAGCTCACGGCGACGGCGAACGGCGCGCTCGCCGACAACGTCACGGCGCGCGTCGCGGCCCAGTTCTACGGGACCGACGGCGACATCAATAACCTGCTCTTCAGCAGCCCGGCGGCGACCTACAGCGGCGGCATGCTGCGCCAGCAGACGCTCGGCGCCGCCAGCGGCAAGGTGAATGTCGAGCTGGGGCCGAACACGACAGCGACCCTGGCCGGACGCTTCCAGACCGACCGGCAGAAGCCCACGACCGGCGCCTGGGTCGGTTCGCCCTACTTTCCGCTGAACTCGCTCAATCCCGCGCCCCAGAACGATCTCGATTCGGGCGGCGGCGCGCTGACCATCGTGCACGACTTCGGCAGCGCCAAGCTCACCTCGCTGACCGGCTTCCAGGCCTACAGCCTCAGCCTGGCTGCCGACATCACCGACGGCTTCCTGAGCGGGGCGCTGACCGGTCTCTCGCCCTTCGCCTTCTCGGCCCAGAACGCCGTGCGCAACATCAGCGAGAACCTGTCCCAGTGGACACAGGAGCTGCGCTTGGATGGCGAGACAGCGGGCGGGATTCGCTGGGTCGGCGGCGTCAGCGGACTGTGGTCGAGCTTCTATTCCGCCACGAACATCCGTAGCCCCGCCCTGCCCAACGGTAACTACGCCGCGACCCAGAGCACCGCCAACCTGGCCGCGTTCGGCGAGATCACCGTGCCGATCGTCGACCGGCTGCGTGCCTTCGCGGGCCTGCGCTTCACCCACGAGCTCAAGAACTTCAACGGCATCTTTTACGGTGCTGCGGGCGGACCGCTGGCACAAGCCTACTTCCCCCAGTTCGGCTCGGTGAACTCCGATTTCTTGACAGGACGCGGCGGCCTGAGCTTCGACATCACGCCCGACTTCTCCGCCTATGCGACCGTGGCGCGCGGCGAGAAGTCCGGCGGATTTCCCTTCTACAATCAAAATGCCGCGGTGGGCGTGGCGAGCCCGATGTTCAAGCCCTCCTACACCTGGTCGTACGAGGTGGGCATGCGCGGTCACCTCCTCGACAGGAAGCTGCGCCTCAACGTGGCGGCCTTCCTGAACGACACCACGGACGAGCAACTCTTCACCTTCAATCCGATCGCCGCGCAGTTCTCGGTCACCAACGCCAACACGAGGACCTACGGCAGCGAGATCGAGCTGGCGGCCACGCCGCTCGCCGGCCTCACCTTCACGGCCGCGCTCGCGCTCCTGAATGCGCAGGTGACGAGCGCGCCGGCGAACAGCGGCGTGTCGGCCGGCAATGCCGTGCCCTATGCGCCGGGCTTCACCACGAGCCTCGCCGCCCAGTACGAGCATCCCATCGAGGCGGGACGGCTTTCCGGCAATCTCTTCGGTCGTGTCGAGTACCAGTATGTCGGCTCTCGGCAGATCGATCCGGCCAACAGCTACGCGCTCGATCCCTACAGCGTGGTCAACCTGCGGGCTGGCCTGATGGCAAAGAGCTTCGACATCTATGCCTATGCCCAAAACCTGTTCAACGCCGGGTACGTCCAGTCGGGCTTCCGCGCCGGCGCGAGCCCAGCCGGCCAGATCGTGGTCGGCGGTGTCCCCGGCCTGCCCCTGATCCTGGGCGTCGGCGGACGCCTGCGCTTCTAGGAGAGCGAGATGAACCCACAGACCGGGCGCCTCGCGCTACTCGCCGGATTGCTTGGCAATGCGGCCGGACATGCCTTCCTGTTCGTCGTGCTGCCGCCGATTGGCCGGCGCATGGGGTTTGCCGACTTGCAGACCGGAGCACTGCTCAGTCTCGGTGCCCTTGTGCTTATCGTTTCCGCTCCCATCTGGGGCATCGTCGCCGAGAAGCGCGGGCGGCGCTTCGTGCTCCTCGCGGGCTTCGCGGGCGTTGCCATCGCGCTCACGCTCTTCGCCGCGGTCATCGGGCTGCGGCTGGATGGCAGGATCGCCGTCGGTGCCGCCTTTGCCGTGCTGCTGGCCGTTCGCGTGTTGCAATCAATCACGAGCGGCGGGCTGTTCCCGGCAGCGCAAGCCTACATGGCCGATACGACCTCGGCTGACCGGCGTGCCGGGGGGATGGGACGCATGGCCGCGTCGTTCGGCCTGGGCTCGGTCATCGGCACGGGCCTGATCTGGCTGTTCGCCGGCTTCAGCCTGCCGCTTGGCCTCGCCGCAATTGCCGCGTTCGTCGCTGCGGCAGGCCTGATCTGCTGGCGAACCTTGCCGGAGTCGCTACCGGCCATCGAGGCAGCCGCGCCTGTGGCCGGGCGGATAGAGTTCGGGCGCATCTGGCCGTTCCTGATCGTCACCGTGCTGGGGGTGACGACCTACGCGCTCCTGCAAGCGACGACGGGACTTCGGCTGCAGGACACGCTCGGTCTCTCACCGGAGGCTGCGGCGGGACGCGCCGGTGCCACGCTGACGGCAGCTTCGCTCGCGATGGTCATCTCTCAGGGCTTTCTCGTTGGCTGGCTCCGTTGGTCGCCGCATCGGCTCATCAGCGTCGGCGCCGCCGTCGCGCTGGTGTCGATGCTCGCAATGGCCTTCCTGCCGGGCTATCTCGCCTTGCTGGCTGCACTTTGCGGTGTCGGCCTCGGGCTTGGCTTGCTGCTGCCCGGCAATCTCGCGGCGCTCAGCCTTGCGACTGGGATTCGCGCCCAGGGCAAGGTGGCCGGCATCAACGCCGTCGGCCAGGGATTGGGCATGGTGCTGGGGCCGATCGTCGGCGCGGCGCTGCTCCAGCACAGCCCGCTGGCGCCGTCCCTTGGCGGCGCGGCGATGATCGCAGGCGTCTGCCTGATGGCGGCGATCGTCACGATGACCATGAACAAGCAACAAGCGATGGAGACGCGCTGATGGCGACGTTCACGCAGAATTCGGCGGCCGACTATGACATCCGCATCGCGCGCCTCGTCCCCGGCTACGAGCTGCTGCATGGGCTCACCGCCTGCGTGCTGGCGGCGCACCTGCCGCCGACGGAGGCAGCTGACATCCTGATCGCCGGCCTCGGCACCGGCCGCGAGCTGGCGGATCTCGCAGCCCGCGGTCCGGGCTGGAGCTTCACGGCCGTCGATCCCTCATTACCCATGCTCGAGGCGGCGCGGAGCCGGGCAGCAGGCGGCGGCTACGCCGATCGCCTCACGATGCACGCGATGGAGATGCAGGCCTACGCCCTGCCCGCGCCGCACGACGCCGCGATCGCATTGCTTTCCGCACACTTCGTGGCGGACAATGGCGGCCGCGCCGCCTTCCTGAAGGCGCTGGCGCGACCACTGCGGTCGGGCGCACCGCTGCTCCTCGTCGACCTCGCCGACCCCTCCGGAGCGTTCCAAGGGGCCTACCGAAATTGGGCGGTGGCGCAGGGGATGGACGACGAAGCCGTGTCGGCTATGTTCGCCCGCATCGCCACCAATTTCCATCCCATCGATGAGGCCCGGCTCGCGTCGCTGCTTGCCGACGCGGGCTGCAGTCCACCGGTCAAATACTTCCAGGCCCTGGGCTATTGCGGCTATCGTTCCAGCCGCAACTGAACCGCCGCCAGATCTGGCGAGAAGGACCTCGTGACAGCCGCCGCAAGCAACGAGACGAAGCCACGACGCCGCAAGGACGCCGCGGGATCGTTGCGCAAGCGCATCCTCGACGCTGCGCTCGAGATCATGGCCACCGAGGGGCTGAAGCGGCTGACCCAGCCCAAGGTCGCCGCGGCAGCCGGCATCCGGCAGTCGCATCTCACCTACTACTTCCCCAAGAAGGTCGACCTCATCGTCGCGCTGCTCGACGACCACGTTCACGGCGACGGGCACCCGGGCGATGGCGGCCATGACCATCACGACGCTGAGCACATCGGGCCTGCCCTGGAGCTGGTGGCCTTCGACCGCAAGCGAATAAGCTTCTTCCTCAACCTGATCGTCGAGGCCGAGCAGGAGCCGGCCTTGCGGCGCATGGTCTACCAGCACATGACGGCGTTCGACGCCGTGGTGGCACGCGCCTACGGCCGCGAAGTCGGCGATCCGGACGTGGAAGCGTTCGTGGATGCCCTGCGCGGCCTTGGCATGAAGCAGGTGCTTCTCGAAAAGTCACGGGCGATCGATATCGATGCCCTCGCCAGCCGTTTCGGTCTCCTCAAGCGGAGTCGCACGAGAAAGCCATCCAGAGGGCGATGATGGCGATCAAAAGCTGATCGTGGTCCCGAGGCCGAGAATCTGCCCCTGCCCAACGCGCACGGTCGGCGTCGTCGGGCCAAAGCTCTGCCCCCAGGTCTGATAGCGCTGATCGAAGAGATTGTAGGCAAAGCCGTAGATCTCGACCGCCTTGCCCTTCCATCCGACCCGCAGGTTGACGACGCTGTAGGGATCCAGGGTGAAGCTGTTGGCGACATCGGCCGCCCGCGACCCGACATACTGCCAAGCCGCGTGACCAACGAAGTTGCCGTCCAGACCGACGAGGCTCGCGGGAACTTGGTAGCGCAAGCCGGCCGTGGCCGTCACACCCGGAACGTTCGGCACCGTGTTTCCCGAAACCGCGCCAGTCGCGCTGTTCGTCGGCACGTTCACCAACATTGCCCGTGTCAGGCCCAGGCCGGCGAACAGCTCGAGACCCTGGAGCGGGCGGGCCGTCGCTTCCAGCTCCGCGCCGTAGCTCTGGTAGTCGAGAGCGGCGATGGTGAAGGAGGCGCTGGGCGGATTGAACACCACGAGATGACCCTGCTTCACGTCGTTGAAGAAGAAGGCCCCATTCAACGCCAAACGCCTGGCGAAGAACTCCGACTTGAAGCCCGCCTCGTACGTCCAGCTGGTTGAAGCCGGGAAGGCCTGCTCCGGCTTGCCGAGTGGCGTATTGACCGAGAGGCTGGGAAAGCCCGCCGTGACGTACCCGCGGGCGACCGAGAAATAGGTCATGATCGAGTCGGTCCAGTCGTAGCTCAGCCCGCCGCGGCCGGTGACGAAATTGTCGGACAGCGAGCTGTTCTGCGTGAAGTAGGGCACCACACCGGCCTGACCGGCGCCGTTGAAATTGTAGTTGGCCGTCTTGCTCTCCAGCGTGCCACGCAGGCCCAGCGTGGCCTTCAGGCCTCCCACAACGGGAACGGTCGCCTCACCAAAGGCCGACCAGCTGTTGGTGACGAAATCGTTGTCCATGAAGCCGCGGATGCTGGCGAAGGCCGGCGTCGTCGCCTTCCCGGTGCGATCCATCGCCAGCGCGGAGCGGAAGTAGTTGAGGCCGGCCGTCCAGGAGACCGCGCTGCCGCCGGGCGCCGACAGCCGGAACTCCTGGGTGAAGATGGTCTCGCCGATACCGAGATCGGCAAGATCGGACCCCGGCACGTTGAAGAAGCTCGGCTGCAGGCCGGTCAGGTTGGAGAAGACGAGTCCGTCGGCCGGATCGAAGATCTGCCGGGAGTAGTTGTTCTGGTAGGTCGTGACGGACTCGAAGACCGCAGGGCCGAAGTCGTGCCGGACCTTTAGGTTGACGCCCAATGAGTCGCTGTCGACGTCGGTGCGGGGATTGACAGCGCTGGTGGGAAAGTAGGCGTAGTTGCGCAGCAGAAAGCGCGGTGACGTATCCTTCTGGCGATTGTAGGAGACGCTGAGCGTCGCCGATGTCTCGGCGGTGGGCGCGAACAGGAGCGTGCCGCGCCCGGCCCAGATGTTCTGCGCGGCATCCAGGCCGCCGGCAGCAATGTTGGGCACGTCGCCCGCATAGGTCGTGTAGCGCATCGCCACACGGGCCGCGAGCCGGTCGGCGACCAGCGGTGCGTTCCACACGAACTCGCCCAGGCCAAAGCCGGACGTGCCGACCTCGCCGGTGGCGGAAAACTGCCAGTCGAAGGTCGGCTTCCGGGAGACCACGCTGATGGCGCCGGCTTGTGTGTTGCGGCCGAACAGCGTGCCCTGCGGTCCGCGCAGGACCTCGACGCGATCGACGTCGAGCATGCTGGGCGCCGGACCATAGAGCGACTGCGGCGCCTCGTTCACATAGAGCACGGTCGAGGTGTCGTCGGCCGAGATCGGCGAGAACGAACCCACGCCGCGGATCGTGAACAGGTTCGACGACTGGCCGCCCAGATCCACGAAGTTCACATTGGGAGCCGACCGGGCAAGGCCCGCATTGGACGCCGTCGGCGCCACGTCGAGGCGGCTGCCCTCCAAGACCGTCATGCTGATGGGGACGGTCTGCTCGCTCTCGTCGCGCTTGCGCGCGGTCACCGTCACCGGAGGAAGTTCGAGAGCTGGCCCGGCCTGTTGCGCCCTGACGGCTTCGGGTGCACCGATGGTCAACGCCATGAAGCCCGCGGCAACACCTTTGCCGACAGCGAATTTCCGAGCACGCATGACACTCCCCCAGAAATGTTGGCGATCGCTTCCGGTGGCTGACGGCTCGGTACGCCGCGGGCTTGAGGAAGTTGCGATTGACTTTCAATAGCGCTGACTGTTTGATCAGTCAATGTTGACCGATTGGCCAGTCAACCTGCAGTCGCTACTGTCGCCTCCCCAACGTCGGAGAGCGTCGATGCCTGTATTGCGGCCGGTCTATCCCGAGGCCGATGCCCGGAATTCCATCATGGAGGCCGCCATCGCCGTGCTCGCCGAGCGCGGCTTCCACGGCACGACCATGCGCGACATCGCCCAGCGCGCAGGCGTCTCTCAAGGCCTGCTGCATCATCACTTCGGCACCAAGGAGAAGCTCTGGCGCACCGCCGGAGAGCATCTGTCGAACGACTTCATGGCTTACGTCGCCGAGGTGCTGAAGCCCGATGCGCCGCCGTCCGAAGCCATTCCCCGCGCGATGCGCACCTACCTGCGGTATTGGCGTGAGCACCCCGAGGCGTTCCGATTCAATCTCTGGCGCCTGGTCGACGGTCCGGCGGACGAGCGGGCGCAGCGATCGCAAGTGCTCAATGCCCGCTCGGTGCCGCTGATGCAGCGCGGCCAGGAAGAAGGGTTCATCAGGAGCGACATCCCGGCGGGATTGACGCTGATCATCGCGGGCGCGCTCATCCAGTTCTGGCTGCACAGCCAGGTCGAGATCCGTGACGCGCTGGCGGTCACCGGCGATGAGGTCCCTGCCGACGACATGTTCCTGAAGCTCGTGCTCGATCTCGTTCGGGCCCGGCCGGAAACGAAGGCCCGACCTAAGAACCCGAGGCGCAAGCGGCATGAGCGTTGAGTCCAGGTTCTTCGACATATCGCGCTTTCCGATCGTCGAGATCGCGGGCAGCCGCCTGCCTCAAGGCTACGCGCCGCAATGGATCGCCGAGATGGATGCCCTTCTCCGACGCGGCGCGCCCTTCGCCTTCGTGTTCCTCGACAGTGTCGAGAGTCCTGCGCACGAGGATCAGAAGGCCCAGACGCTTTGGCTGAAGAAGAACAAGAAGGCGCTGGCAGCGATCTGCCGGGGCGCCGTCGCTGTCGAACCGGATCGTGCCAAGCGTCTGCTGAAGCGGGCGCAGGCTTTGGCAGTCACGGCGGCGTTCGGCCTGCGTTTCGCTGTCGCGCCGGATCGTCAAGAGGCTGAACGGTGCGCCCGCCGGCTGCTGGCCGGCGAGACTTTACCCGATGATCAGGAGTGACGTCTCGGCGACCAATGCGCCGGCACGCTATCTCTCCTTTGGCAAGTTCAGAGTGCGTGTGCCGCGACGACGCGCCGTGCGGGTCGCGCTGGGCCTTGCGCTCCTGATACGCGGCGTGCTTCCGCCAGCAGGACCCGTCCTGCTGCCGGCTGCATTCACGCTCCTTTCCATGGACTCGGCGATGCTGCGGCGCTGGCGCAGGAGAGTACTGATCAAGTGGGCGCATGCACGCCGGAGGCCGAAGTGGTGATCGAACGAGCGACTCGTCCATGAGCCGTGGAAATGCTCTTGATCGTCTCGGCATCGTGTAGCCAGCTTTGAGCTTGGCCACCCCAGTCCGTTTTCTTGAATCCGGAGCTGCGCTCGCTACCGCGCAACGGCCACCGCCCGCCATCCGGATCTACGCGAGGCAATTAGACGGCGGACGTGCGCTGACTCGACGCAATCGGAAAGCCTCGGATCTGTTGAAAAGAACCAACCTGGATTCTTCACACGATGACGTCAGTCGAGCGCGACGATATCGGTATGCACAGAAAAGGCCGAGAGCTGCTCCCGTGCGATCGCCATGTGGCTGGTCTGCACACTCACTCTGACGATGAGACCATGCAGGGAGTGCGGCTCGACGATCACCTCGAACCGGCCCTCTGCGCCGACGATCTGCCGCACGACCTCCTCCATGGCACGTCGCGAGATGTCGAGCTTCAAGGTTTGTTTGTGCACCTTGCCGATTGCGGTGACCGGCAGGCTGGGCAAGATCACGACCTCGCGCGGAATGGCGGCACGTTCGGAAATGAGCGCGCGCGCAAAGGCAAGCAGCGTTTCGGCATCGACCGGGGCGTTGGAACGGAGCTGCACGTAAACGACCGGCACCTCGCCGGCATAGGCGTCCGGCTTGCCGACCGCCGCGGCCAGCGCCACTGACGGGTGCGCCGAAAAAGCGTCCTCGATCATGCCGGGATCGATGCCGTGGCCGCCGCGCTTGATCAGTTCCTTGGCACGGCCGGTCACCCAGACGAAGCCGTCGCCATCGACGCGGCCGAGATCGCCGGTGTCGAGCCAGCCCTCGGCGAAGAACGGCTGCTGGTCGGGTGGGCGGTCTAGATAGCCGTCGAATACCATCGGTCCGTGCACCGCCAGCACGCCGATCTCGTCGGCCATGCAGTCGCTGACGGGCTTGCCCGCCGCGTCGGTGCGAACGGCCTTCACGGCGCAGTAAGGCAGCGCCATCCCGACCGAGCCCTGCCGCAACCCACCGTCGCGCGGACCACAGGTGACCGCAAGCGTCGCTTCGGTCAGGCCCCACGGCTCGACCACGGGGATGCCAGAGGCTTCACTCAGCCGCGTGCCGACGCTGCGCGGCAAAGCCGCGGCACCATTGATGAAGAGGCGAAGCCGCGGCAGCTCGCCTTTCGCCGGCGGATTGGCCGCGATCTGCGCCATGATCGTGGGCGGTCCCACCATCACGGTGAGCTCGAGCGCTGCCATCGTCTCGCGCAGCGCCGCCACGACGCCATCGCCGCGATAGCCCGATGGCCCGGCCAGCACGACGCTGCCGCCGGCGCTCAGCGGGAAGAGCGAGCAGGCGAACAGGCCGCCGACATGGAACATCGGCATGGCGCAGAGCACGCGATCGCCCTCCGCGTAGCCATAGGCGAACTGCGAGATGACCGCGCCCGCCGCCAGGTTGCGCGCCGTGAGCGGCACGAACTTCGGCAAGCCGGTGGTCCCCCCGGTATGGAACAGCGCCACGTGGTCCGTCAGGTCGCGTCGAGGCAGCGGCACACCTTGCGAGGCGGGCAGCGCGTCGGTGTCGACGACCACCGGCAACGGCCCGTTGCCATCCGCTACGGCCGCCAGGGCATTGGCGATCGCGGGCGGCGCATGGCGCGGCACCAGCACGATCCTGGCACCGCAATCGGCCAACAGCTTCCGGATCTGGGCGGGCTCGAGATAGAGATTGATGGGCGCCAGGATGCCGACCGACATCACGCCGAGGCAGGCCGCCAGTGTTCCGGGACCGTTGGGCAGCAAGGACGCCACGACATCCTCCGCGCCGACCCCCTGCCCGATCAGCTGTCTCGCGAAGGACGCTGCGGCATCGACGAGCTGGCGGCGTGTGAAGGGCGTCTGCCCTCCATCGGCCTTGCCCGTCGGCAGATAGATCACGGCGGGCGCGTTGGCGTCGGCATCGGCCAGCGCCGCGAGCCTGACGCCAAGATCGCGACCGGCCAGGCGCGCCTCGAGCGGCGTCCGCGCGAAGGCCGCGATGTCTCCGGCGTCGGCGAAGCGCGCGCTCACGGCTTGAGGATGACCTTGCCGAAGATCTCCCGGCCTTCCAGCGTCCGCACCGCCTCGATGCCGTCGCTGAGCGGGCTGACACGATCGATCGGCGGATCGAGCCGGCCCGCCGCCACGAGGTCGAGGCAGGCCTGCTGGTCCTCGGCGCTCCATCCCGTGGACCCCACGACGGTCATCTCGGAGGTAAAGAGATAGGGAATGTCGGTGATCGCCTGGTAGCCCGCGGTGCCGCCGCAGCACAGCAACCGCCCGAAGCGCTTCACGCAGCGCATCGAGGGTGCCCAGCTGTCGCCCGCGGTGAAGTTCACGACGATATCGACTCCGCCGCCGCGAAACAGCGAGCCGGTCTTCTGTCGGATGTAGCGATCGATGGCTGTCGTCGCATAGTTGATCGTGTCGTCGGCGCCGAGCGCGCGCAGCCGGGTGCATTTGTCGTCGCTGCCGGCGGCGGCGATGACCTGGCAGCCGGCGAGCTTGGCGAGCAGCACGGTTGCCGTGCCGACGCCGCCCGATGCACCCAGCACCAGCATGGTCTCGCCCGCCTTCACCCGGCCGCGCTCGTGCAGCATGCGATGCGCCGTGCCGTAGGCGCAGGGCAGCGCTGCCGCCTTCTCATCGGACACTGCGTCGGGAATGCGGATGAGCTGGCTGGCGCGAACAGTGCAGTACTCGGCCATGGCGCCATTGCGCGTCTCGCCCAGCATCTCGAACGAGCCGTTGGTCCAGTCGACGTGATGGGCGACCGGGACGACCCGCTCGCCGACGCGCCAGCCCTCGACGCCGTCACCCAGCTTGTCGATCATGCCGGCACAGTCGCCACCGGTGATGCCCGGCAGCTCGACCTCGATTCCCGGCATGCCGCGGCGGGCGAAGATGTCGAGCTGGTTCAGCCCGCAGGCCCGGACCTTGATCCGTACCCAGCCCGGCGCCGGCTCGGGCAGCGGCAGGTCGCCGTACTGCAGGACCGAAAGATCTCCGTGCTGCTTGAAGAAAACCGCCTTCATCGACCGATCTCCGGCTCGCCTCTTGCATACTATGCGCTCTATTGCACAATATGCAATTGTACCCGAAGGGCTGGTCGGAGGCAGGGATGAAGAGACTTCTTGGACTGCTCGTCGCGATGTCGCTGGTGATGGCGGGGGCCGCATCGGCCCAGCCGAAGAAGGTCGCGATCGCCGGGTGGGGCCCCCATCCGACCCTCAACGAAGCGATCACGGGCTTCAAGAAGGGTCTCGCCGAGGAAGGCTTCGCCGACGGCAACGCCGTGGCCTTCGACGAGACCAACGTCAACTTCGATGCCTCGCTCATCCCGCAGATGCTGACACGGCTGGCCGGTGCGCGGCCCGACCTGATGGTGACGGTGGCCACGCCCGTCTCGGTCGCCGCGCGCAACCAGCTGCGCTCGCGCACCTTCCCCATCGTCTTCATGCCGATCGCCGATCCCGTGCATGCCGGGCTGGTGCCGTCCTGGGACAAGGGCGACAGGCTGATGACCGGCGCCTCGGTGGCGCTCGACTACGATGCGGTGCTGGGCTTCTTCAAGACGCTGCTGCCCAACCTCAAGCGGCTCGGCCTGCTCTACGACACCGGCGACGACAGCTCGAAGGCCGCCGTCGACGGCATGGAAGGCATCGCCGCCAAGCACGGCATCGCCATGGTTCGGATCGGCGTCGACAACCCGAACGAGCTGCCGCAGCGGGTGCAGTCGGCAGTGGGCCGCGTCGATGCGCTCTTCACCGTGGCGTCAGGGCGCATCCAGCAGGGCATGGCGGCGATCTCGGCGACCGCCGATCGCGCCAAGCTGCCGGTCCTGACCTCGATCCCACAGGCGGTGCAGCAGAACTATGCGCTCGCTGCCTTCGCCGTTTCGTTCGGCCAGTCAGGTGAAGCCGCCGGCAGGATCGCCGGCCGCATCCTCAAAGGTGCCGATCCCGCGACCATCCCGCCCTATCGTCCGACGGCGGCCCAGCACATACCCCTGATCAACGGCCAGAAGCTGAAGGCGCTCGACATCGCCCTGCCGGCGGCGCTCAGCGACTGCAAGTGCCTGGTGCAGTAGCCTGCCGATGATCTCGGCCCGCGGCTTGCGCAAGGCGTTCAACGCCGGGACGGCGTCCGAGAAGGTCGCCATCGCCGGCATCGACCTCGACGTCGCGCGGGCCGAATTCGTGACCGTGATCGGCGGCAACGGCGCAGGCAAGAGCACCCTCCTGAACCTGCTGGGCGGCGCCCTCCTGCCGGACGAGGGCCGCCTTGAGATCGATGCGACGGACATGACGAAGGTGCCCCAGCACGGCCGCGCCCGTCTCGTCGCGCGCGTCTTCCAGGATCCGATGATCGGCACCGCCCCATCCCTCAGCATCGAGGAGAACATGACTCTGGCGCTGTTGCGCGCCGATGGTCGCGGGCTGCGACGCGCCCGGTCGGCGCACCGGCGTGACCTGTACCGGGAAAGCCTGGCGAAGCTGAAGCTTGGGCTGGAGGATCGCCTGCAGGCCGCTGCCGGCACCCTGTCGGGTGGCCAGCGACAGGCCCTGGCGCTCGCCATGGCGACACTTCGCCCGCCCAAGCTACTGCTGCTCGACGAGCACACGGCAGCGCTCGACCCACGCACCTCCGTCCTGGTGATGGAGGCGACATTGTCCCTGGTTGCGGCGGACGGACTCACGACGCTGATGGTCACCCACAACATGGAGCATGCGCTGGCCTACGGCAGCCGCGTGATCATGATGGACGCCGGCCGCATCGTGGCCGATATCGGCCCGGGAGAGAAAAAGGGCCTCGGTGTCGCCGATCTGATACGCCGCTTCCATCTCAACGACGATCGCATGGTCCTTTCCCGGGCCGCACCGTGATCGACACCTTCGTCAACCTGATCCCCGTCACCCTGGTGCAGGGGCCCGTCTATTCCTTCGTGGCGCTGGCCATCATGATCCCGTTCCGCACGCTCGCCCTGCCGGATCTCACCGTGGAGGGGAGCTTCCCGCTGGGCGGCTGCGTCGTGGCTGCCGTGCTGGCGATGGGCCTTGATCCCTGGAGCGGCACGGTGCTGGCGATCGCCGCGGGCTTCGCGGCCGGCGTCGCCACCGCCCTGATCCATCTGCGCTTCCGCATCCCCTCGCTGCTCGCCGGCATCCTGGTCGCGACCATGATCTGGAGCGTCGATCTCAGGACCATGGGGATGCCGAACATGCCCGTGCCGCCCGAGCTGTCGATCTTCGATGCGCTGTCGCCGCATATCCTGTCGAGCGTCTGGCTGCAGGCCGGCCTGTTCGCCGCCCTCGCCGCGGCGATCGCGGGCGCGCTGATCGCCTTCTACGGCACCGAGATCGGCCTGTCGCTGCGCTGCGTCGGCGCCAATGCGCGTCTGGCCCCCGCGCTCGCCATCAACTCCACGCTCTACATCGTGCTGGGCTTCGGCCTCGCCAATGCGCTGGCCGCCCTGGGCGGCGCAATCGTCGTGCAGCAGCAGGGCTATGCCGACGTGACCATGGGCTTCGGCGTGCTGGTGAACGGGCTCGCCGCGCTGATCGTCGGCGAGGCAATCGTCGGGCGCTCGACCATCGGCCGCCAGGTCGTGGCCCCGATCGTGGGCTCGCTGGTCTACTACCAGATCGTCTCGCTCGGGCTGGCGACGGGGCTGCACCCATCTGACCTGAAATTCCTCACGGCCGCATTCGTCCTGGTGACGCTCGGCCTGCCGTTGCTGACAGGACGGCGACGGTCCACCGCTGGCATCTGAGAGAACCATGACGAAAGCGATCCGTGAAATCGACCACCTGCTGACCTATGTCCGCGACCTCGACGCGGCGGCGGCGACCTTCCGGCGCATGGGCTTCACTTTGTCGCCGCTCAGCCGCATCGAGGCGATGGGGATCTCCAATCATCTCGTGCTGATGCGGCAGGGCATCCCGGGCTTCGCCAACTACATCGAGCTGATGTCCGCGCACGACCGCGCGCGCCTGCCGCCGCCGATGGCCAAGGTCCTGTCGGGGCCGGAAGGCATCAAGTCGATGGTGCTGGGCACGGAGGATGCTGTCGCCGCCCAGCAGGCCATGCTGAAGCACGGCTTTGCCGCAGCGCCGCCCGTCCATGTGAAGCGCGAATGGAAGATCGCGCCCGAGCAATCCGTGTTCCCGGAATTCGACGTCCTCATGCCCGTCGCGGCCCCCCTCGCCTTCAACGCCTGCCGCTACTTCAATGTCGACCTCTATCTGCGGCCCGAATGGCGGGTTCATGCCAACGGCGCGCAACGCATGACAACAGTGTTCGCGGTGGCCGACGAGCCGGCCGCTGTCGCTCGCCGCTACGGCGATCTGTTCGACGCATCCACAAGGCAATCGGGCGAAGCGGTGTGCACGACGCCGGGTCAGGTCGACCTCGCGGTGATGTCGTCGGAGACGGCGAAGAGGCGGTTCGGCCTGACCGTCGCGACGGCGGCCGGGGCCGGCTATCTCGGCTATCTGGTGGAGGTCGTTTCCCTCGATGTGCTGCGATCCTGCCTGTCCGACGGAAAGGTGCCCTGCCGCGACCTTGGCGGCACGATTTGCGTTGACCCGGCCGACGGCTTCGGAAATCTGATCGTCTTCAGGGAGCAGGCTGAAACCTAGACATGGCCAAGCCGGGAACGCCCAGGCAGCGTGGCGGCAAGGCCGTCCGCCCGACAGCGTCGAAAGACCTGCAGGGCATCCAATCCGTCGAGACGGGGCTCGCCGTGCTGAATGCGCTGGTCGGCCGTCGCGGTCCCATGACCTTGGGCGAGGTGGCGCGCGACACCGGCCTGTCGGCGAGCCAGGCGCGCCGCTATCTCGTAAGTTTGGTGCGCTGCGGCTTCGCCGCCCAGGATCCAGCGACGGGCCGCTACGATCTCGGCTCGCGCTCGCTCAGCGTCGGCCTCGCCGCCCTGGCCCGTGTCGAGGCCATCGAGCTTGCGACCACGGCTTTGAAGGAGTTGGTGGCAAGGATCGAAGAAGGCGGCACGCTCGCCGTGTGGGGCGACGAGGGTCCGACCATCGTGCGCTGGCTGCGCGGCGGCGGCATCGGCGTCACCTCGCTGGGGCTTGGCACCATCTTTCCCCTGCTGTCGTCGGCGACTGGCCAGGTGTTTCTCGCCCATCTGCCGGCACGCAACACGGCGGCGCAGCTCAAGCGCGAGCTTGGCAACGAAGACCCCAGAGTGCCCACCACGGCCGCCAGGATCGACGCCATCAAGGCAGGTGTTCGAAAGGCCGGCTGCGCCTGGTTGAAGGGGCACTTTGTGGAGAACGTTCGGGGCGCCGCCGCGCCAATCTTCGATTCTCAGGGCGAGCTGGTTGCCGTCGTGGCGATCGCCGGGCCGGATCGGCGCGATCCGAGCGGCCGGGATCCATCCGTCGAGGCCTTGAACGATGTCGCCCAACGCGTGACCCGACAATTGAACGGCCGCTAGCGGGCAGTCGTTCGAGCGTCAGCCCGTGAAGCGCCTGGGCTTTCTCCGTCCAAACGTTCACGCCCATCTGATCAATGGAGCCAGCTACGGCAACAACATGGCGCCGATTCGAATCCAGCCTCCTTCATCAGCCTGGCCAGCAGCTTCAATTGAAGGATTGCAGCCGCGCAGCTCTGCGGCGACAGCATGGCCGAGAAGCAGGCCGCGAGCGGCTCATCCAGCCCGCCTTGCGCCAAACCCAGCAGGGCAAGAATCGTTCCCTCGTCGGGACCAACGATCGGCGCGAGGGACGGATAGATCTCCAGGGGTCGCGTCGCGCTACAGAGAAAGGTGTCCATGACCATCGCAAAATGCGGCAGACCCTGACGGAGGCCAGCGACGTCAAAGCCATGCTGCAACGCTGACCCTCCCGCTGGAAGCGTCCGGCCGGCCTCCCATGCTGCGACCTCGCATTGCCATTGACGCAGAGCCCAGAGCAGGAATCGCTCGCCAATCGGCAGCATGCCCACATGCGGAGTCAGCGTGTAGGCGAGCGTAGGACGATGCGGCACATCCGGATAGATCCCTTGATGCGTGGGGTTCATGCCGAATCCTTTATGAGAAAGCTCGGAGACACGGCTTGCGTCACTGCGCAATCCGGGGGAACAAGCGGCCCGTGCGGCGCGCATACGCGTCATAAGCATCGCCAAACGAGGCGCGCAGCATCGCCTCCTCGTGCGGCGTGCGGACGAACCACATCGCTGCGAAGGCTGGAATGACGAGCGCACCGGCGATCCAGTTGTGGATCAGCAGCGGCTGGGCCAAGGCCGACAGCCAGATCGCGCCATACATCGGATGGCGCATGCGGGCATAAACTCCGCTGGTCACCAAGCCGTGGTCCTGGCGGATCTCGAGGCCGGGACTCCAGTTACGGCCGAGATCGGCATGGCTGCGCCAGAACAGCCACAGGAACGGCAGCTGCAGGACGGCACCAATGCCGGTCGCCCAATCGGGCAATTCATAGTCCGCAAAGCCGAAGATGCCGGTCGCAAGATGAACCAGCGGCAGGACCATCATGGTCAGAAACATCGCTACCAGGAGGAACCTTTCGACGAGGTCGTTGCGCGCGACGACGATCGTGTTCGCCCGGTTGCGATGGGCATAGGGCGTGCGGATCGCCACCATCGCGACGAAGGCCGCAAGCCAGACAAGCTCGCTCCATCGGCTGGCCTGCCACTGCACTAACGTAAACACGATCAGGACGAGACACAGCAGCATCGTCAGAATGGCCGTTGGACTGGTGGTCATCGATCGATTCGGATGATCAATGGTCATGGCGCTACTCTCATCTTGAAGGACCCCTAGCTTCTGGCCGCCGTCAGCCATTCGATCTCGGAGCGCGCGAGATCGAGATTGTGCTGCATCCAGCCACGCACCGATGCCTGCCGGCACGGACAGCGATGCTCAGCCTCCTGCCATAGCGACGCTAGCTCTCGCCAATGGCCCAAAAGTGCCTGGAGCTGCCGCTCGCGCGCAGCGGCGTCCAGCACGTCCAAGCCCACCACCTTCAGCTTGTATCCGGCGTCGGGTGACGCGCCCGACAGCGGCAGCGCATAAAGCAGCTCGGGCAAGAGTGCCCTGCCCTGCTTGGTCGTTGCGAACCTGTCGCTCTCCCGTCCGGCCGTCACATTCTCGAGCAATCCGACATCGCACAGCCGGTGGATCACCCCGACCACCACGTCGCCCAAAGGACGCCAGGACGGTGCCCCGATATGCGTCAAGGCTCGCGTGATCCCGTCCATGGTCAGGGGATCCATGGCAGCGACGACCAGGACGCCGACGCTCACGGCGTCGCTCGGCACCGTACCCTGTCGATCAGTCGCCATCGCCAGGTTCTCCTGCTGTCATCGTCATCAAGGCGCCCGCAGCAGCGGCTCCTGCGATCGGCAAAGCGTTCCCTATCTCGCTGAGAGCCGAGACGAATCCCGACAGGCCGGCACTGCGCAACAGGATCAGCCGCTTGCTGTGACGCTTGCAGAGGCGCTTCAGATGGATGCAGGCATCATGGCTGACGCAGCCCACCGGGCAGAGCACGGTGCTGGCCTGAGACACCAGTCCTGACAGCCTCGTGGTCTGCATTTCGATGCCGCCGTCATGGTAGAGGAACGTGCCGCCCTTCTCTTCAACATGAGCCCGCAGTCGCGGCGTGACGTCGCGGTATCCTCCGACATAAAGCACGGCTCGGCCGACCAGCGATTCGTCGGCTTGACCATCCGCGACAGGCGCCAGTCCTTCCGATGTTGCCGGTGGTGGCAGGGGTGGCGATCCTGACAGGCGACGGTGCCGATCAGGGGCAATCAGCGACAGCTGCCGTTCGGCGCCGCGCGCTCGAGCGCGCTCGACCTTGACTCGTCGTTCCAGTGTCGAGAAGCGGGCCTGCAGGCGATCAATCTGCGCTTCGAGCTTGCGGCCTTCCATCGTCGGCGGTGCCGGCACCTCGCGAGGAACGGTGCTCACCGCGGCGAGTTGAGCCTCAAGCGTGCGAATGCGAGCGTCGCGCTCCTGGACATCGGCATCGGCCCGCGCCCGCGTCTGCTCCAGCTTTCGAGCGATCTCCGCATGAGCGGCCTCAAGCTGGCGTATCCGCTTGATGTCGTCGCGGCTCGATTTGCCCATCAAGTGCGACAGCATGTGAATCTCGTTGTATGCGCGGATGCGCATCGGACGCGGCACCGCCTTCTGCGTCATCAAGGCCCAGTAGGTGCCAGCGACGTCGCCATTGGTCATTGCCTGACGCCACAACGCCCACAGCTCGTCGGGCGTGCCGGAACGGAAGTGCGCGATCTGTGGTGCGTATTTGCGGTCGAGCGCCTTGTGGATCAGCTTCGACACCACCGACCGACGCGCGGCCTGGATCACAAAGTAGCCGTGGATGTCATGATCGTCCGCATCCGGAGCGATCGTCGCGTTGGCCTTGCGGATGAGGCGATGGAGATCTTCAAGGCTGAGGCAGGTGCCGATCACCGAGCAGTGGGTGCCGGACTCGAGCTCCCAGATCTTGTAGCGGCCAGGTGTGGCGTCTTCCTCGGAACCAGAAGGGCAGAGCAGCGCGGCAGCAGCCGCCTCGGCTCCCGGCATCTCACTGGCGACCAATCCGCTGTTTCCCAACAGAAGCGCAAACTTATCCATGGCTCACGCCGTCCCTACTCAGCCTGTGGAGGAGCGGGCAGGCCCGCTCCGTGCCGACCACCGTCCTGGTCGGGCTCCCTGTGTCTGCGGCGTCATCGCTCACCATCCTGTCAGTCTCGACAAAGAATTGCGACTAATTCTTAGTTGCACTATATCGTCACCTCTGTCAACGAGGCGCGGCGTGAGGCCTACCAGCGCCGGCGTAACGCTTCTGCGGAGGTGAGTTTGAGTGCGTTGAGGAACGAGACGGTGCTGTCAGTCCACCATTGGACCGACGAGTTGTTCAGCTTCCGGACCACCCGAGACAAGGGTTTCCGCTTTGCTAGTGGGCAATTCACGATGATCGGGCTGAAAATCAACGGCAAGCCGCTGTTGCGCGCGTACTCGATCGCCAGCGCCCACTACGAGGAGGCGCTGGAGTTCCTTTCGATCAAGGTGCCTGCCGGCAAGCTCACCTCGCGGCTCAAGGACCTCGCGGTGGGCGATCCCGTGCTGGTCGGGGCCAAGGCAACAGGCACGCTGCTGCTCGACAGCCTCACACCCGGTCGCAATCTCTACCTGCTGGGGACCGGCACCGGGCTGGCGCCCTTCCTCTCGCTTGTGCGCGACCCGGAGGTCTACGAGCGCTTCGAGAAAATCGTCCTTGTCCATGGCTGCCGCCATGTGCGCGACCTCGCTTACCGATCCAGGCTGGCCGACGAATTGCCAGCAGACGAGATCCTGGGCGACCTGGTGCGCGACAAGCTCGTCTACTACCCGACGGTGACGCGCGAGCCTTTCAAGTATCGCGGTCGCATCTCGCACCTGCTCGAGAACGGCACGCTCGCCCGCGACGTCGGCCTGCCGCCGATCGCCCGCGAGACCGACCGCTTCATGCTGTGCGGCAGCGTGCAGATGTTGGCCGACCTGCGCGCGATCCTGGAAGGTGCCGGCCTCACCGAGGGCAGCACGACGTCGCCAGGAGAATTCGTGGTCGAGAAAGCGTTCGTCGAATAGCCGTGCGCTTCGGCACTCCGTTGGAGGGAAAGACGATGGTGCGGATGGGACGAATGGCGTCGGATGCACGAGGGTGCGGCTACAGCGAGCACCTGCTCGTCTGGTCCTGGCACCGTATCGTCACTGGACGCATCCACTGTCCGGTGATGGCCCAGGAATTCGCTGAAGCCTGTGGCACTGCCGGCAGCAAGGTCTTCGTCACGCTCTGCACTTTTCTGAGGGCGCTGGGTGCCGCCAGCCGGCGGCACCTCGCCTTCTCCGCGCCCAATCCCTTCGACGTCACGGCCGATGAGCGCCAGGTCCTCACACTGCTCGCCGCGGCACAGGCGGAAGATCATGCCCTCGTCCAGGCGCATCTCCGGTGGCTGGCACGACCGGAGCAACGCCATGAGCTGCAGATCGCGGCCTATACGCTCGCCACCACGCTGCGGGCCAACAACCTTCCCCTCGCCTTGCTGCCATCCGCCACGCCCGGCGGGAGCGAACGGCCGCGCGTGGTTGCACTCGGCAATCCACGATGAGCGTGTTGCAGGATCCGCAATTGGAGCAACGCCTGGCGGCACTCCACGCCAAGAGCGACAGGCAGCTCGAAGCGATGAGGCAACACGCGGCCGAACGCGCGAAAGAGCTGAGACCGTCCGAAAGCGAGGAAGCCGGCCGAACCAAGAGCTTCCTGAGCGACAAGCTGGTCGCGCTCGACCGCGACAAGGCCGAGTTCTGCTACCAGCTGCTGCGCGCCATCGATGCCCGCCGCGTGGTCGAGATCGGCACCTCTTATGGAGTCTCGACGCTCTATCTGGCAGCAGCGCTGCGTGACAACGTCCGGGGCACGGGCGACGCCGCACTGGTCATCGGCACCGAATACGAGCCTGAAAAGGCCGCCGCCGCCCGGAACGAGTTCGCCAAGGCGGGTCTGAGCGACTTCATCCATCTGCTGGAGGGCGATCTTCGCGAGACCCTGAAGACCGTCGAGAGTCCGGTTGATTTCATGCTTGTCGATATCTGGATTCCAATGGCGCGGCCGGCGCTCGAGTTGGTGGCGCCACGGCTCAGGCCGGGCGCCATCGTGGTCTGCGACAACACGGAAGCCTATCGCAGCGCTTACGCGGACTACTTCGCTTTCATCGACGATCCAGCCAATGGATTCCGCACCATGACGCTGCCGTTCAGCGGTGGTCTGGAGCTGTCCGTGTACGACGGCAAGGACCGGAAGGAATGAAAGGCGTCGATGGCAAGCTCGCCTAGCCGATCGCGGTATCTGCGTGATTCAAGGAGTTGTCTACGATGAAGCGTCCCTACCGTCTGTTCGACGTGACACTCCTGCACAGTGCGCGGCTTTCGCCGTCTCTCTGCCGCTTCACCTTCGGCGGCGCCGACGTCGTCAACATGCGAACCTGCGCACCTGACCAGCGGATCAAGGTCTTCTTCCCCGATGCGGCCGGCAAGCCACCGTCGCTGTCGCCTGACACCTGGCTGGCCGACTACCAGGCCATGAGATCGGCAGACCGTCCGCCGCGGCGCACCTACACCATCCGGGGACTGCGCTCATCGGACTGCGAGGTCGATATCGACTTCGTCCTGCATGGCAGCACAGGGCCGGCCTCGCGCTGGGCGCTCTCGGCCGTGCCGGGCGACAAGCTGCAGATCGTCGCCCCGGACGCGACATACGCCGGCGACCCTGGCGGCTACGAGTGGCGTCCGCCCGCGCAGCTGGACAGGCTCCTGTTGCTGGCGGACGAGACCGCCCTGCCGGCCGTGGCGGGCATCCTGGAGGATCTGGCGTGCACGGCTCGGCCGCCGACGACCCTGGTCCATCTCGAAGTCCCGACTGTCGGCGACTGCCTCGCCCTGCCAACCTGGCCATCGTTGCGTTTGCATTGGGCCGTGCGGGAGGGCAGCCCCTGTGCTGTCGGTGATTTCCTAATCGACGCCGCGCGCACCGCAGAGGCGATACCGTCCGTGAGGACGTCTTCAGCCGGCGCCTCGCTTGCCGATGTCGACGTCGATCGAACGATCCTCTGGGAAACCCAGGCGCCACCGCAGGACGGCGGCTTCTATGCCTGGGTCGCCGCCGAAGCCGGCGCGGTCAAGAACATCCGCCGTCTCCTCCTCGAGGAGCGCGGCCTGCCGCGATCGGCGACGAACCTGATGGGCTACTGGCGGCTGGGCCAGGTCCGGGATTGATCCCGATGGCCGACCGCCGAAAGGCCGATCCATTTGGCGTGCTCGAGGACGAGAGGGCTGCTGCCGTGCTCCGGCGCCTTCACCGCGAAGGCCGGTGGCAGTCCATTTCAGCCCGAACGCATCGGCTTCGCCACTTGCCGGCCGTGCTGGGCAATCATGCCGTGCCGTTCGTGGCGGAGGACGCGGATCTCCGGCTCGACAGGCCTGTCGTGATCGACGAGCGCCAAGCTGCCTTCTGCTACCTGACGGCTCGCACGTTGCAGGCGCGCACCATCGTCGATCTCGGCACCTCCTTCGGCATCGTCGCGATCTGGCTGGCGGCGGCTCTTCGCGCCAACGGCGGTGGACGACTTGTCGCCATGGAGATGGTGCCGGAAAGGGCTCAAGACATGCGCCAGAATCTTGTCGAGGCGGGCTTGGCGGACCTCGTCGAGGTCCTTGCCGCCGATGCACCGCATGCATTGGCGACAGATCCGCCGCAGATCGATCTCGTGCTGAACGGCGGCGTGCCGAAGCCTTCCATCGACATGGTAAAGCTGCTCGCGCCACGGATGCGCTCGGGCGCTGTCGTGCTGACCGACGATGCCGGCCGGCCAGGGGCGCACTATCGTTCCTACCTTTCCTGGATACGCGATCAGGCGAACGGCTTCCAGTCGACCTTCCTTCCCCTCAAGGGCGGCCTTGAATATTCAGTGCGAAGGTGACCATTGACCGACGAATCGCCAACGATCGAGACAGAGCGCCTGCGCCTCGAACCTCTGGCCCCGCGCCATCTCGCCGGTTACGCCGCGCTCATCGCGCAACCGGACGTGCACCGCTACCTCTCCCGCGCTCAGGAGATCGCCGCCGATCCTGCCAGTCAGGCTACGCGCATTGTCACCGTCGCCACCGAGCAGTGGGCGAGCCGCGGCTATGGTCCCTTCGCCCTCTTCGAGAAGGGCAGCGACGTCCTGATCGGGCGCGGCGGCCTGTTCTGGATCGAGGCGCTGCAGGACGTCGAGATCAACTACATGCTCGATCCGACAGTCTGGGGCCGCGGCTACGCCACGGAGGCCGCCGCCGAGTTCCTCGCCATCGGTTTCGATCGGCACGATCTGGCGCGGATGGTGGCCACGACAAATCCTGCCAACGCCGCCTCGGCACACGTGCTTCAAAAGGTCGGCATGAAGCCAGTCGGCAAGAAGGATCTCGGCGGGGGTCGCCTTGTCGACCTGCACGAGATCAGCCGCGAAGCTTGGCGAGCGGGCCAAGCTGCTCGGATGATCCGGAAAAGCTAAGGACTAGCCACGGTGAATTTAGGACTGGTAGGACGGCAATGACAACGCAAGGCACCGTCGTGGTGTAGCATCAGATGAGCAGGAAGCCCCGCCCGGCGGACCGGGCGGGGCCTCGGGGGCGTCAGCTCACTCGTCGTTCTTCCGGCGGCTGCGTGACCAGATCAGGCTGAAGCCCTCGCCGTCCTCGTCGTCGAACAGGTTGGCGAAGATCGGCATGTTGAAACTCGGATCATCGAGCTTGAGCGAGAGGTAGTCGCGGCCCTCGTTCGAGCGCTTCGACCAGGCGGCCCCGATCTCGGCCGGCCGACGAACACCCGGTGGCTGGGCGCGTTGTCGTTGCTCCGGTTGGCCTCGGGGACGATGCGCACGCCCCTCGCCTGGACGCTCAGCGTGACGATCTCGCCGTGGTACTCGTTGCCCGACTTCTTGAAGGAACCGATGTTGGCCATGTGACTTCTCCTGTGCTGTTTCGAGCCCCGCGACCATCGCGGCCTCGATGGCGATCTGCAGGCCGGAGGCGATCGACGCCGCACCCGTTCACGGGCCGGAGCAGAGCGGAGGATGGCGGCGGGCCGACTTTCTTGCCTCGCGAGGAATGGGCGAAGCCCAGGGGAAGAAAGTCGAACCGCCGCCGTTGCGGCTCGGGCGATCGAGGCGCAGCCGTCCTCTGGCTAGATCGGCCAAGAGAGAGGCCGTGGGTCGCGCGCTGAACAGCATCCTCGCGAGAAGTCGTGGCCAACCTGAAGACGTCTGCGCAAGAGGTCCGGCGCACCGGGCGAAGAGACGGCGACCACGGCGTAGAAAAAGGACGGCATTGTCTCAGCCCAACCGGTCATAAAACTGTGCCTCTCACCGGCTAACCGTCGGCAGGCGCGGAGGAAGGATCGAAGCGGTCACCGAGGGCTGCGGTCCCCTATGGAATCGAGACAAGCGCTCCACGCCCATCCTCGCCAACCTGGTCGATGAAGGAGAGCGCAGAGAGTGTCAGTGACTCTGGTCGTGCAGCCGCCACTCAATCGGCGAATGCGCCGAGCATTCCCCGCGACCTGCCCGTCAGACAGAGGATGAACGGCATCACTTTAGCTCACCGGAGGCCTGAAGCGCCGCGAGGCGGGAAGCGCGACAGCCTATCGAACTCGTCGCGGCTATTTGGCGGACCTCACCCTCTGGCCATTCAACTGCAGCACGACAGCGAAGGCGGCCATGCTCAACCCGCCTAGAATCGCAAAGGTCCCCTGGGCCCCGATACCTGCCATCAGGGCAGCCAGACCCGGCGGGGCGAGTGCGTTGATAAGGTTCATCGGCAGGGCGATGGTCGCCATCGCCGCGGCGTAATCGGCCTTCGCGAAGAAGACGAGCGGCATCGTGGCCCGCGCCACGGCGAAGGCGCCGCTGCCGATTCCGAACAGCGCGAGATATCCGATCACTGACAGGGGTCCTGTGCCGCCTATCCAGATCGCGCCCAGGCCCAGCGGAATCATCGCGCCTGCGACAACCGCAGTGGACAGCCCGTCCCATCTCCGCCCGCCCAAGAGATCGATCGCACGGCCGCCAACCTTGAATGCCGAGAAAGACCGAAGGCAGCGAGCTTGCGAATTCTGCCGCTATCGGCGGCGCGATCACGGGCAAGACCCCCACCACGCCCCACCCCGTGATCTGGGTCAGAGCGAGAATGAGCAGGACAAGGAAATGACGTTGCATCGCCACTCGGAGGCACGGTGAGCCGCTCGGGAAACGACAGATCGATTCGGCCTACCCGTGGCGGAGCTTGCCGAAAAGGACATGCCTCGGTGCCTATTGTGCGTTGGAGAATCCATTTCGGCTAGATGGCTGCAGGCGTCGTTCCTTCAGTGAATCCAGGCATTGCCGCAGCAAACAGGCGGCCCAAGGCCAGCCTCCTTCAGCAGCCCAGCGAGCAATCTCGATTAGATGGTGGCAACCCGCAATCCTTCGGCGGCAGCATCGCCGACCAGCAGGCCGCCAGCGGCCCGTCGAGGCCGTGTTGTGCGAGACCGAACAGCGCCTGCAGCGTGCCTTCGTCGGGGCTGACGATCGGCGCCGAGAGCGGGTAGATTTCGAGGGGCCGTTTCATTCCGCACAGCACAGCATCCATGCCCAAGGCAAACGGCAGCAAAGCCTGATGGAGGCGCGTCAAGTCGAAGCCCTCCGTGCCCGATCACGCTCCTTCTCATGGATTCCCGAACATACGTCGCTGGCGCAGGAGATTGCTGATCAAGTGGGGTCGCACACGTCGACGGCCGAAGAGATGACCGAAAGGCTGTCACTCGTTCAGCCCTGGGGCAGACGCGCCATCATGACCGAAATATCGCGCGCCATATCCATCGCCTGCTCGAACCCGAGCGACGCCGCGCGATGGAACGTACGCTTGGTCTGGCCGACGAACTCCGGGTTCCATTTGGCGACGATCTCCGCCATGCCGAGCGCGGCCTCCAGTTGCTTGCCGTCGGGCACCACGCGATTGACGAGGCCGAGCTCGTAAGCGCGCTGGGGCGTGATGTTCTCGCACAGCATCAGGAGCTCGAAGGCGATCTTGCGGCTCATCACGTGCACGGCATGCGCGGTCACGGTCGACGCCGTGAGCCCCGCCTTCAATTCCGGAAAGCCGAAGCGCGCGCTCTCGGCCGCCACCACGAGATCGCAGCCCAACGCCAGGCTGCAGCCTGCGCCCAGGGCGTAGCCGTGCACCGCCGCGATGATCGGCTTGTCGATCCGGGCGAGCAGCTTGAAGACACTGGTGCTTTCGTCGGCATGGCGCACCAGGTTCTTGCGGCTCTCGGTCGTCAGCACCCGCGGCGCCGAGGTGTCCATGCCCGGGCAGAAGGCGCGGCCGGCGCCAGCGATGATCAGCGCCGCGACCGACTCGTCGTGCTGCACGGCGAGCAGCGCATCGGTCAGGGCTTTCAGCAGGTCGGCATTCAGCGCATTGAGCTTGTTCGGCCGGTTCAAGGTCAGCAGCCGCACCGCGCCGCGCGTCTCGATCAGCAACACCTCTTCCATGGCCTGTCTCCCGTTAGTCGCTACTTCTTGCTCACGCCCCAGAATACGCCGATCTGAGGCAGCGGCGACGCAAAGCTCATGGTGTCGCGCGCCGCGCCGAGGCCGCGCCATTCGCCAAGAGGGATGTGGGTCACGACCTGCAGGGCATAGGCCTGCACCTGCTCCGCCGCAGCCTTCCGCTCCTCCGGCGTCGAGGCGTCGACGAACCTGTCGCGCAGCTCCTCGACATGCGTATCGCAGGGCCAACCCGAGCGGGCCTTCTCGCAAGTGGCGAGCAGGAACGGCGTCATGGTCGGATCGAGGATATCGAGCTGCGACCAGCTCGTGCCATAGGCACTCCACCCGCCTTCCGACGGCGGGCCCTTCTTGGTGCCGAGGCGGGCCACCATGCCCTGCCAGTCCATCGGCTGGACGTCGACCTTGAATCCCGCCTTCTCGAGATTCGCCTTGGCGACCGTACCCATGCTCTTCATCACGCCGAGATCGGTCGGTTGCGGGATGACGACCGGTGCGCCGTCGTAGCCGGCTTCCTTCAGGAGCTCCTTCGCCTTGGCGATGTTGCCTTCCATCATGCCGTCGGTCCCGACCGTCGAGGCCAGCGGCGAATCGCAGGTGAACATCGCCTTGCAGGTGCGGAAGTACTTGTCGTTGCCGATCGCCGATTCGAGGAAATCCCGCTGGTCCAGGGCGTAGGCGACGGCCTGGCGGACCTTCACGTTGTTGAAGGGTGGCTGCGTCCAGTTCAGCCGGAACGCAAACTGGTTCGACACCGTGCCCGGCAACAGCTTGATCCCCCTGGCCTTCTCGACCAGCGGCAGATGGTCGTGGCTGATGCCCTGGATCCAGTCGATCTCGCCGTTCAGCAGGGCGTTGATCTGCGTCTGCTGGTCGGGAATCCAGACCCATTCGACGCGATCGACCAGCACCTTCTTGCCGCCGGCCATGCCGGAGATCGGCTCGTCACGCGCCTTGTACTTGGGGTTCTTCACGAAGACGATCTTCTCGCCCGGTTTCCACTCGTCCCGCTTCAGGATGAACGGGCCCGAGCCGGTGGCATCGTCGATCTGCTTGAACGGATCGGTCTCGGCGACGCGCTTGGGCATCATGAACGGCACGACGACCGACGGCTTGCCGAGCGCCGCCAGCATCGGGCCGAACTTCTTCTTGAGCACGATCTGGAAGGTCTTAGGGTCGACGACCTTGTACTCGGCGAGATAGGCCGCGAGCTTCTGCCCCATCGAGTCGCGGGCCGACCAGCGCTTCAGGGAGGCAACGCAATCCTCCGCCATCACCGGCTGGCCGTCGTGCCATTCCAGCCCGTCGCGCAGGGTGAATGTCCAGGTCAGGCCGTCGTCGCTGGTCTTCCAGCTCTCGACCATCTGCGGCCGGATCTCGTACTTCGCGTCCATCGAGAACAGCGTGTCGTAAACCATATAGCCGTAGGCGCGCGTGACGTAGGCGCCGCTCCAGATCGGATCGATGATCTTCACATCCGAATCCATCACGGCCCTGACCGTCTGGGCCGGCGCGGCCGCGCCGAACGATGCGATCGCCGAGGCGACCGACAGGGCAGCAAGAAAACGACGCATCATTCCCCTCCTCACGATACGGCCGCGATATCGCCGACGACCCGCACGCGAACCCGCAGCGTGTCGCCCGGCAAATAAGAGAGCGGCAGGTCCTCGGTCTCGACGGTCTTCAAAGTCCTGGCATCGGCGCCCGAGGCGACGGCCTTGGCCCGCGCCTCCTCGGATGCCGTCTCCAGCGCCTTGTCACGCCCCATCCCGGTAAAGATGCGGTCGATCTCGCCGCTGACCTGCGCAATGCCCGCGCCGACGGCGTTGGCGATGGCATGATGCTCGACCCGCACCACTTCCGACGCGCCCTCGATCCTGTCGGGGATCAGGAAGCTGCCGCCGCCCACCGCCAGCAACGGCAGGTCGCCAGCCTCGGTCTTCATGCGGTCCATGCCTTCGGCGATCATGTCCTGCATCTTGCGCAGCGCCTGCGCGACCATCGTCCGGTCGAGATGCGCGACCTTGCCGCGATCGCCGATCTCCGCGATGCCGGCGGCGACCGCGATGTCGGTCGCCGTCAACTGCCTGCCACCGAACACCAGCGCTTCCCGGGGCAGCCGGTAGCCGACGCTGCCGGGTCCGACCTTCAGGGAGTCGGCCGCGATCTCGGTGCCGCCGCCCAGGCCGATCGACAGCAGGTCGGGCATGCGGAACAGCGTGCGCACGCCGCCGACCTCGACCGTGTTATTGGCCTCGCGCGGGAAGCCGGCCTTGAGGTAGCCGATGTCGGTGGTCGTGCCGCCCACATCGACGACGACGCCGTCCTCCAGCCCCGACAGGAAGGCGGCGCCGCGCATGCTGTTGGTCGGCCCGGAGGCGAAGCAATAAACCGGAAACGCCTCGACCACCTCGGCCCGCATGATCGTGCCGTCGTTCTGCGTCAGGTAGAGCGGCGCGCGGATGCCGCTGTCGCGCAAGGCATCGACGAACGCCTTGGTCGTCTTGACCGCGAGATCCTGCAGGCAGGCGTTGAGCAGGGTGACGTTCTCGCGTTCCAGCAGGCCGATCCTGCCCAGCGCGCTCGACAGAGTGATGCGGAGGTCCGGATTCTCACGCCGCAGGATTTCGGCGGCCTCCAGCTCACATTCGGCCGTCAGCGGCGAGAAGACGGCGGTGATGCCGACCGAGGTGATGCCGGCCTCGCCGATGCGAGCCGCCGCCTCACGCAGCGCGTCGCGATCCAGCGGCACCAGCGGGCGGCCATCGACCTCGTGGCCGCCGCGGACCATGTGGACCGCGCCCGACACCAGCCCGCGCAGGTCCCTGGGCCAGTCGATGAACGGCGTCAGCGAGGCGCCGGACGGCAGGCCGATCCGGACGGCCGCCACCGTGTTCAGGCCGCGCCGCTGGACGACGGCGTTCACGAAATGCGTGGTGCCGATCATCACGCCGTCGAGCGACGCGGCCGCCGCCGGATCGTCGGCGAACACCAGCTCGAGCGCCTTGCGCACACCGGTCATGACGTCCTCGGTGGTCGGCGTCTTGACGCCTTTGACCACCTTGCCGTCGACGATCAGGGCAGCGTCGGTGTTGGTGCCGCCGACATCGATACCGATACGCTTCATGTCGCAGCCTTGAGAACGGTCTTGTAGTCGAAGTCGTAGCCGAAGGCGCGCGGACCGGTCGCGGCCAATCCCTTCGGCGTGAGGAACAGCTCGGGCGTCGGCAGCACGATCACGGTGACGCGCTGGCCGTAGCGGATCATCTCGGTGCCGATCGCCTCGCCCGAGACGCTATCCATGACGCAGATGATGTCGGGCGTGGTGTCGACCACCTCGCCGTCGCGCCAGGCCGCGGCAAATTCGTTCTGGAACTCGAGATCCAGCACCGAGCCGCGGTCACCGTCGAGGCCTTCGATGCGCGCCTTGCCGCGCAGGAAACCTTCGGTCGTACGCCGCTGGATGTCCTGGATCTTGCCCTTGAACAGGATCACGCCCTTTTCGGCCTCGATCAGCGCCACCACGGGATCGTCGTGGCGGCGCCGCGCCTCGTGCACCGTCCGGCCGATGCGGATCGCCTTGCTGGTGCTGTAGAGGATGCCGTGCTGCTTGACCTCCAGCCCGGTGCGCGGCGCCTTGCAGGTGGCGGCGATCGAGCCCAGCTCGGTGACGACCTTGCGGGCAATGCGCTCCATCCAGGCCGCATCCTCGCCACGACTGACGATGATCTCGTTGTCGCGGATGTCGGAGACCACGAGCGGCGTGGTCGGCAAGCCGGCAATGGCGAAGCTCGTCATCTGGCCCATGGGGAAGGCCCGGCCCATCGCATCGGCATCGACCACCGGCACGCCCGTGACCGACGCGACGGCCAGCGGCTGCAGCGCATTGGTGCCGCCGATCTCGACCGACATGACGGCGCGGAACTTGCGGTTCAGATGCCGCTCCATCGCGAGCAGCGGTTTGGCAGCGAAGCGCGGATCGGACAGGCGCTCGCGGCCGACCAGCGGCGCCCCCATGCCCGAGACGATGGCGACGTAGTCGTCGTCCGCCAGCTCGGCGGGATCGAGCAGCGAGACCGACTTGCCCTGCTCGTACTGATTACAGAGGTTGAGATAGGAGAGGTAGGGATTGCCGCCGCCGCCGGCGCCCAGGATCCAGGCTCCGGTGGCGAGCGGCTCCAGCTCATCGCGCTCGATCTGCCGCATCGCTCAGCTCTTGGCGAGGTGGGACGTGATGTCGGCGCCGGGCTTGTCGCCGTCCTTCGAGCAGGTCGACAGCATCAGCTCGGCGATCTCGCGTGCATCGTCGGTCCCGCGCGTCAACAGGCCCGCCGCCGCGCCGCGCTTGTCGGCATCGCCGTAGTGCTGCGTCAGCTTGAACTTGGGGTCGAGCTTGGTGACCTCGAACTCGAAGCCAATGATGTGCGGCAGCAGGGCGGCGCGCCGGGCCGGGTTGTAATCTTCCAGCCGCCATTGCGTCGGCAGCTCCGACTCGTTGACCCGGATCAGGTCGTCGACGATGGCGCTGGTCTCGGCGTCGGTCGCCGCCAGCTTCATCCGGCCTTCGACATGGATGACCACATAGTTCCAGGTCGGCGCGGCCGGATTGCCCTTGGTGTACCACTGGGCCGACACGTAGGCGTTGGGACCGTTGAAGATGACCGTCGCCTCGGGATTGCGCGCCAGCGCCTTCGAATGCGGATTGGCCCTTGCGAAGTGGCCGCGCAGGCGCAGCAGCTTGTCGTCTGCGACATCGACCAGCAGCGGCAGGTGCGAGAACTGAAGCTCGTTGTTGTCGATCGAGACCACGGTGCCGAACCGCAGGCGCTGCATCATCTCGAGGGCGGCCGAGACCGGGTAGGCGAACCGGGGAGGGTTGAACAGCATCCGAAATCACCAATCTTGAAATGGAGAGAGAAGTCAGCGCGCCTGCGGATAATGACGGCGGGCAAAGTCAGCGGTGATGATCCCGTCGGCGAGGTCGGTCTCGATGCGGTCCGTCGCACGCTTGGCAGGATCGCCCCAGCCTGCGCCGCCGCCGACCGAGAGCTCCACCACGTCGCCTTTCTTCAGGGCGACGACGTCGGTGGTCGGCAGGTTCAGCACGTCCTTGCCACGCCATACCCGCAGCGAGCCCATCGCGCCGTCCCGGCCGCCCGCCTTGCCTTGCGGCGCGTGCTTGAAACGATCGGAATAGTAGCTCAGCACAACACCGTCCTCGAGCACCTCGATGGCGCGCGAGAAGCCCGTGCCGCCGCGCCATTCGCCGGCACCGCCGCTGTCGGGCACCAGCCGGTAATGCCGCATGCGGATATGCGGGTGGATCTGCTCGATCGATTCGATCGGCGTGTTGCGGCTCGAGCTCAGCACGCCCGCCAGCGCATGTGCGCCGTCGTAGCCCGGTGCGCCGCCATAGCCGCCGCCCAGCACGTCGCCATAGATGCGCATCGGCGCGTTCTCGCGCTTCTGCGTCAGGTAGAGGCCGGTGGTCGAGTTGAAGCCCTGTGCCGGCACGCGGTCGGGAATGGCCTGCGCCAGAGCGACGTGGATGGCGTCGAGCACGCGATACGAGGCCTCGATCCGGGCACGCACCGGCCTGCCCGGCATCGGATTGATCAGCGAGCCCTCGGGCATGAAGATCTCGATCGGCCGGTTGCAGCCGTCATTGGCCGGAATGGTCTTGTCGGCCAGCAGGCAGCGCACCGCGGAGATCGCCGAGGCGATCGACGAGGAGCGCGAGGAGTTGAACATGCTCGCGACCTGCGGCGCGGTGCCGGTGAAGTCGAGCCGGATCGATCCCCGGGACACCGTGACGGTCACCGCGACCTTGAGCGGCACGTCGCCACGCACGTCGCCATCGGTCCAGGCCTCGCCCTTCCAGGTGCCGTCGGGGATGGTGGCGATGGCCGCCCGCATGCGGCGCTCGGCATACTTCAGCGTCTCGGCCATCGCCTCCCGGATCATCGCCGCGCCGGCACGGCTCGCCAGCTCCTGCACGCGCTCGATGCCGGTCCGGTTGGCGGCGAGCTGGGCGTAGAAGTCGCCGCGGCCCAGCTCGGGTGTCCGTACATTGGCGAAGATCAGCCGGTCGACCGCGCCGCCCTTGAGGTCGCGCGCAACGTCGACCAGCAGCGGCGGGATGACGATGCCTTCCTGGATCAGCTCGCTGGCGTCGATGTTGATGCCCGCGCCGCCGCCGCCGACATCGAGATGGTGGGCGGTGTTGCCGGCCCAGCCCAGCAGGCTGCCCTCGACCATGATCGGCTGGAAGACGATGAAGTCGTTGAGGTGCTGGCCGCCCGCGTAGGGGTCGTTCAGCACGATGGCGCTGTTCTCGTCCACCGCGGAGAGATCGAGCTGCCGCGCCGAGGCGCGGAAGGCCTCGCTCAGGCCGCCATTGTGGATCGGGATCATCTCGGCCTGGGCCACGACATTGCCCTCGGCATCGAGGATGGCGCAGGCGCAATCGCGCGCCTCGCGCACGATGGTCGAGAAGGCCGAGCGCGTCAGGATCGCGCCCATCTCGTCTGTAATCGCCTGCAGCGCATTGGCCAGAATGGCCAGGCGGGTCGGGTCATGCTTCATATCTGTCTCCGCGAGTTGACGCGTGATTACTTGACGCTGACGTTCCAGAGACGGGGCAGCCGGCCCGGCCACGCCGCGTAGCCCTGGACGGCGTCGCGATAGGCCGAGGTGACCTCGCCGGTCGCCCAGACGATCATCGGCGCCTCCTTGACGTAGAGCTGCTGGAGCTTGGTGTAGAACGGCTGCTGCCGGTCGACCGGCGTCTGCAGCAGCTCGTCGGTCAGCTTGCGCGCCTCGGGATCGGTCCACAGCTTGGAAGCCTGCGTCTCCTTCGAGCCGGTGAAGCGATCGAACACCAACGCCGGCACGAAGGACGGGTTGTAGTTCCACGTCATCATGTCGTAGTTGCCGGTGTTATACTTCGAGAACTGGGTCGCGAAGTCGTTGACCTCGAGCGTGGCGTTGACGCCGATCGCCTGCAGGTAGCCCTGCACCATCACGCCGGTCTCGTACATCATCGGATAGTTCTTGTTGGTCGTGATGCGCACGGGCTCGCCCTTGTAGCCGGACTGCTTCAGCAGCGCCGCCGCCTTCTCCGGATTGTAGGCGAAGTCCCCTCCCCTGGTCGCCGGCGCATAGAACTGCGTCGAGGCCGGGATGATGCTCGAGCTCGCCGTCGCACGCGAATCGGTCAGCGCGGCGATCATGCCCTTGCGGTCGATGGCATAGTTGATCGCCTGCCGCAGGGTCGCGTTCTGCAGTGGGCCCTTCGCCGTCTGGAAGGCCAGGGTGTAGATCGACGGCGTGATGGCGCTGTCGACCTTGAGGCCGGGCGTGGATTCCAGCGCCTTGGCGTAGTTGAGCTCGATGCGCGGCCAGAGGTCGATGTTCCCGGCCAGCAGCGCGGCATTGGCCGCTGCCGGATCGGGGATGATGACAAAGACGATCTTGTCGACCAGGGCTTCCTTCCTGCCGGCGAAACCGTCGGTCTTCTCCGACCGTGGCTTGTAGCCGTCGAACTTGACCAGCGTGATGTCCTGGCCTGGCCGGATCGCCGTCACCTTGAACGGGCCGGTGCCGATCGGCATCGTCGGCCGCTGGCCGCCGGTCACCATCGACTCGGCCATGATGGCCGATTCCTGGCAGTCGGTGCGCGCCATCTGGGTCAGCAGCACCTTCGACGGCTGGGCCAGCTTGAACTCGACCTCGGTCGCCGACTTCGCCTCGACACCGACGATCTTCACCGTGCCGGCGCCGTCGAAGTAGCTACGGCAGACCCAGCTGTTCTTCGGATTGAGGTACCATTCCCAGGTCTTGACGACGGACTGCGCCGTGACCGCTGTCCCGTCATGGAAGGTCAGGCCGTCGCGCAGCTTGAAGGTGTAGGTGAGCCCGTCGGCCGATATGGTCGGCAGGTCGGCCGCGAGCATCGGCGCGACCGAGCCATCCTCGCGCCAGGTCACGAGCCCCTCGTAGATCTGGACCTGCGGCACCTGCGTGCCGGGGTCGGTCGCGCCGGCCGGGATCATCGAGCGCATGTCACCGACATTGGCGATGCGCAGGTCCTTGGCAGAGGCTATGCCCTGCCCCATCAGCAGACAGGCCAAGGACGCGGTCAGGGCTTTGCGGATCATGGATGGGCCTCCGAGAGGATGGTCTGAGGGCAGGGCGCATGCGGCGGCGCGTCGAGGAGCGGCGACGCTTCGAGCAGGCGCCTCGTGTAGTCGTGGCGGGGCGCGTGGAAGATCGACGCGGTCGGACCTTCCTCGACGATCCGGCCTTCGTGCATCACGACGATGCGGTCGGCGATCTGCTGCACCGCCGCCAAGTCGTGCGAGATGAACAGGCAGGCAAAGCCGCGCTCCGCCTGCAGCCGGCGGAAGAGCTCGAGCACCTGCTTCTGCACTGTCATGTCGAGGGACGCGATCGGCTCGTCGGCGACCAGCAGGTCCGGACCGCCGACGATCGCACGCGCCAGCGCGACCCGCTGGCGCTGGCCGCCGGAAAGCTGGTGCGGCAGGCGGTCGGCATGGCCCGGCAGGCCGACATCGGCCAATGCCGCTTCGATCTTGTTCTGGCGCTCGGCACGGTCAAGCGCATCGGCGTAGCGCAGCGCCTCGCCGACGAGCGCGCCGACCTTCATCCGCGGGTCGAGCGACGAGAAGGGATCCTGGAAGACGATCTGGCACGCCCGACGGAACGACCGGAGCTGTCGATCAGGCTGGCGCGTCACGTCGGCGCCGCGATAGGCGATGGTGCCGCGGTCGACATCGATCAGCCGAAGCAAAGCGCGGCCCAGGGTCGTCTTGCCGGAGCCGCTGCCGCCCACGACGGCGACCGTCTCGCCACGATGGATGGTCAGCGACACGCCCTGCAACACGCGTATCCGCTTGCGCCGTAGCAGCGACCGTCCCGCCGCGCGGAAG
Organism: Reyranella sp.; assembly: GCF_044224635.1. GTDB lineage: Bacteria > Pseudomonadota > Alphaproteobacteria > Reyranellales > Reyranellaceae > Reyranella. The sequence continues at coordinate 35,372 of NZ_JBGAKA010000047.1, forward strand.
CTCAGCTCCAGGCCCTTGCCCACCAGCAAGGGCTCCCCGGTCGGCGCCGACCCGCCCTCTTCCCGCCGGCGCGGCAACGCATCGACCAGCGCGCGCGTGTAGGCGTGTTGCGGCCGCTGGATCACGGCGCTCGCCGAGCCGCCCTCGACGATCTCGCCGCGGTGCAGGACGATCGCGCTGTCGGCGCAATTCGCCACGAGTCCGAGATTGTGAGTGATCAGCAGCACCGAGGTGCCGACCTCGCGCGTCAGCTCGAGCATGGTCTCGATGACCTGCCGCTGGCTCAGCGTGTCGAGCGCCGTCGTCGGCTCATCCGCGATCAGCAGATCGGGCCGCAGCAGCATGACCGAGGCCAGCATGATGCGCTGGCGCATGCCGCCCGAGAACTGATGCGGGTACGCCGCCAGGCACTGCTCGGGGCGCGGAACATGGATGCGCTCCAGCATCTCGATGCAGCGCCGACGGATCTCGTCGGGCCGCAGCTTCAGATGCAGCTTCAAGCCCTCCGCCATCTGCAGGCCGATGCTGAGCGCCGGATTGAGCGACACCAGCGGCTCCTGGAACACCATGCCGATGCGGCCGCCCCGCAGCTTCCGCAGCTCCAGGTTCGGGAGGCCCGACAAGTCGCGGCCGTGATACCGGATGGCGCCGCCGAGCTGCCGGATGTGTTCCGGCAACAGCCGCAGGATCGACCGGCCGATCAACGTCTTGCCGCTGCCCGACTCGCCCACCAAGGCGAGCACCTGTCCGGGCTGCACGTCGAACGACACGCCGCGCACGAAGGCCTGCTTGTTGCCGATGCTCAGGTTGCGGATCGAGAGGCGGGGCGACGGATCGGTCATGGCATCACATCCGCGGATCCAGCCAGTCGCGCAGGCTGTCGCCCAGCAGGTTGACCGACAGAAGCGTCACCGCGATCAGCGCGCCGGGGATGATCGACAGCCACGGCGCCGAGGTCAGGAACGGACGCGCCGTCGCCAGCATGTTGCCCCAGGTCGCGGCCGGCGGCGGCACGCCGAGGCCGAGGAAGCTCAGCGCGCTCTCCATCAGGATCGCCCAGCCGAACAACGAGGTGGCAAGCACCGCGATGGGCACCATAGCATTTGGCACGACGTGGCGCGCCAGCGTGTAGAGCGGGCCGTTGCCCAGGGCGCGCGAAGCCTCGATGTACTCACGCTCCCGCAGCGAGAGCACCGTCGCGCGCACCACGCGCAGCACCTTGGGCGCATAGGCGATCGAGAGCGCCAGCACGGTCGCGTACTGGGTCGGTCCCGTGACCGCCACGAGGCCAAGGGCCAGCAGGATGCCTGGAAACGCCAGCAAGGCATCGTTCAGGATCATCACCGTGCGGTCGATCCAGCCGCGGAAGAAGCCGGTCAGGAAGCCGATTGCGCTGCCGACCGAGACGGCAACGACGACCGTGAGCAAGGCCACCGTCAGGCCTGTGACGGCGCCGACCATGGCGCGGCTCAGCACGTCGCGGCCGAACTCGTCGGTGCCCAGCAGGTTGCGGAGGCCGGGCGCCCGGAGGCGATGCAGCACGTCGAGCTTGTTGGGATCGAGCGGCGTCCAGAACAGGGCGACCAGCCCCATCGTCACGACGATGGCGCCGAGCACGCCTCCGGCCAGCAGGCGCGTGGACGAACGCAGGCCGACCGCGGCGCTCATTCGAGCACGATCCGGGGGTCGAAGATGGGATACAGCAGGTCGACGACCAGGTTCACCAGCACGTAGGCGATGGCGATGACCAGCAGGCAGCCCTGAATCACCGGATAGTCGCGGGCGTAGATCGCCTCGATGATCAGCCGGCCAAGGCCCGGCAGGGTGAACACCGTCTCGACCACGGCGATGCCGCCCAGCAAGGTGCCGACGACGATGCCGATCAGGGTCAGGGTCGGCGCGAAGGCATTGGGCAGGGCATGGCGGAACAGGACGGTGCGTTCCGATAGCCCTTTCGCCCGCGCGTGCGTGATGTATTCGAGTCGCAACACCTCGACCGCGCTGGAGCGCGCCATGCGCGTGAGGACGCCGACCTCGACGATCACGAGGGTCACGACCGGCAGCACCAGGTATTGCCAGGCGCGGCTCGGATCGTCGGAGAAGGAGACGTAGCCTACCACCGGCAGCCAGCCGAGCTTGATGCCGAACACCAGTAGGAGCAGCAGGCCGATCCAGAAGCTGGGCAGCGACAGGCCGAGGGTCGCCAGCGCCACCACGGTGACGTCGCCGGCCTTATCCTGCCGCCACGCGGCGTAGAGGCCGGCACAGACGGCGATCACCGTCGCGATGCAGACCGCAATCAGGATGATCGACGCCGACAGCAGCAGGCGATCCCACACCAGCGTAACCACCGGCTGGTTGAGGAAGATCGAGCGGCCGAGGTCGCCGTGCAGGACGTGCCCTGCCCAGATCACGAACTGCACCGGCAGCGGCCGGTCGAGGCCGAGCTCGGCCCGGAACGTGGCGAGCGCTTCGGGGTTGGCTCCCTCGCCCAGCATGATCTCCGCCGGGTCGCCGGGGATGCTGCGGATCAGCAGAAAGACGGCGATCGAGACCAGCAGGATGGTCGGTATCGCCGTCAAGATGCGCTTGAGGGCAAATCCGATCATGGCCGGCGCTCAGCCCGCCGTCTTCTCGAGGAGCAGGTCGCCGCTCGGCAGGCAGGTCGCCGTCCAGCCGGCGGGCACGAAGCTGGTCGAGGTCATCTCTTCCAGGATCGCCGGACCCGCGATCGCCTCGCCACGCTTGAGCGCGGCGCGCGCCATGAAGGTTGCCGTCTGCTCGCGCCCGTCCATGATGATGGTCTTCAGCTCGCGCGCGGCATCGCCGGCGGGGATCGGCGTGGAAAGCTTCGCCTGGTTGCGCTGGACGATGCGCGCCCGCAGGTTGACGGCCTGCGTCTTGAGGTTCGGACGCGCATAGCCGTAGCGCGCGAGATGCTCCTTCTGGAACTGCTCATCGAGCTCGCGCGCCGTCGCGGCCGCCAGGTCGCGCCACAGCGTGAGCTCGAAGCCCTGCCCGGCATAGCGGAGATCGACTCCGGCCTGGACCTCGTAGCTGCCGGGCTCGAGGTCGAGGCGCTTGGCCTCCTCGTCGCAGGCCGCCTTCAGCATCACCACCGCCACCGCATCGAGCGTCGTGTCCGACAGCAGCTCGATCCTGGCGACGACCAGGTCGACGATCAGATCAGCGACCAGCAGGCCGAAGGCGCTGGTGATGCCCGGTGCCCACGGCACGAGCACGCGCCGCATGCCGACCTCGTCCGCCACCATCGCGCCGTGCACCGGGCCACCGCCGCCATATGCGATCAGCGTGTAGTCGCGCGGATCGACGCCACGCGCCGTCGAGACCAGGCGCACCGCGGCCGCCATGTTGCTGTTGACCATGCGCAGGATCGCATCGGCCGCGTCCTGCAGGCTGCCCGGCAAGCCGAGGCCGGCGATCGCCTTCTCGGCCAGGTCGGTGCGCAGCTCCATGCGGCCGCCGAAGAAGCGCGCCGGACGCAGCAGGCCCGCGATGACCTGCGCATCGGTCACGGTCGGCAGCTCGCCGCCGCGGCCATAGCAGGCCGGGCCGGGCTGCGCGCCAGCACTGGCCGGACCGACATTGAGGAAGCCACCGGCATCGATCGAGGCGATGCTGCCGCCACCCGCGCCGACCGTCGCCATGTCCATGGTGGTGGTGCGGATCGGCAGCCCGTCGACGATAAGCTCGGGCACGATGCGGGCATTGAGGCCGGGCGCTATCGCCACGTCGGTGCTCGTGCCGCCCATGTCGATGGTCAGGATGTCGGCGATATCGTTGCGCTTTGCGAACCAGATAGCGGCACGGACGCCGGCGGCCGGTCCCGACAACAGCATCTTCACCGCATTGGCGCCTGCCGCGACAGACGGCATGATGCCGCCATTCGACTGCATCAGGCGCACGGCGCCGGCGTAACCCGCAGCCTCCAGCTTGCCCTTCAGCCGATCGACATAGCCTTTGACGACGGGGCCGACGAAGGCGTTGACGACCGTTGTCACCGTCCGCTCGTACTCGCGGAACTCGGGCGAGACCTCGTGACTCAGGAAGACGCCGACCTGGGGCGCGCGCTCGGCAATCAGGTCGCGCACGGCGCGCTCGTGGACTGGCGAGCGATAGCCATGCAGAAGGCACACCGCCAGCGACTGGACGCCCGCCGCGAGCAAGGCCTCGACCTCGCGCCACGCCTGCTCCTTGTCGAGCGGCACCAGCACGTTGCCCGCGGCATCGATGCGCTCGACGACCTCGCGCACGAGGCGGCGCGCGATCGGCGCGCGCGGCTTCTCGTAGAACGCGGTGTAGATGTTGCCGACCTTGTCGTGCGTGCCGATCTCGATGATGTCTCGGAATCCCTGGGTCGTGAGCAGACCCGTCGTGGCACCGCGGCGTGTCAGCAGGGCATTCGTGGCGACGGTCGAGCCGTGCGAGAAGTGCGTGATCTCGGCGAGCGGCACCTCGGCCGATTCGATGGCGTCGAGCACGGCCTTCTCGATCTGCGAGGGCGTCGAGGGCACCTTGCCAGTCCGCACCATGCCGTCCCGGTCCAGCCAGACCAGGTCCGTGAACGTCCCGCCGATCTCCACGCCAAGCTGCATCGCGACCCATCCCGAGAGCGGAGCGCCGGCCCCGAACGGCGCGTCTCAAGACCCTTACCGGGCAGGGTCTAATCTGTTAAATCGAAAATATCGTGCGATTAATCGATAATGCGGATGGATATTTCACAACGAGATCTGCAGGTTTTCCTCGCGCTGGCCGAGGAGAAAAGCTTCACGCGCGCCGCCGCCAAGTGCCATCTGTCGCAGTCGGCGTTCAGCTCGCGCATCCGCCTGCTCGAGACCGGGTTGGGCACGACCCTGTTCGACCGCACGACCCGCTCGGTCGAGCTGACCAACGATGGCCGCCTGTTCGAGATATCGGCGCAGCAGCTCTACAAGGAATTCTCCGAGATCCTCGAGAACTTCCAGGACCACGCCGCCCGCCGCAAGGGCAGTGTCAAGATCGCCACCCTGCCCTCGCTCTGCTCGTCGTGGCTGCCCACGGTGCTGGCCAACTTCCGCGCGAGCTATCCCGGCATCGAGTTCATGGTCATCGACGACCTGTCGGAGATCTGCCTCGAGCTGCTGCGGTCGGGCCAGGTCGACCTCGCCATCAACTCCATGATGAGCACGGTGGACGATCTGCAGGCGACGCCGATCGGAACCGACCAGTTCCATCTGGTCTGCCCGACCGGCCATCCGCTGCTGAAGGCCCGGCACATCAGCGCCGAGGAGTTGGTCAAGCACCCCTTCATCCTGCAGTCACGGCGCAGCAGCGTCCGACAGCACATCGAGTTCGCCGTGCGCCCGCTGACGCTGCGGACCAGCATGGAAGTCCACTACATGGCGACGATCGCGGGCATGGTCGGCGCCGGCCTCGGCCTGTCGATCGTGCCGGGGCTCTCGCTCGGGCAATTCAAGCGGCCCGGACTCGCATCACGCCTGCTCAAGCTGCCGCACCTGGCGCGGCCGATCCACCTGTTGAAGCGCCGCGGCTACAGCCTTTCCGCCGCCGCCTCGGCGCTGTTCGATCATATCGCGCACGAGAAGAGCAGCCTCGTCACGCTCGCCCGGCAGTTCGAGAGGGACTAGCGGCCGGCTTGTCAGCCGTCCCGTTGCGCCGGTACTTTATACAATCGAATAAAGTTCACATGTAGGAACCAGCCCATGAAGATGCAGACCATTGATGTCGCCGGAACGGGAACCCGCTGCATCGTCGCGGGCGAGCCGGGTGCGCCGGCGGTATTCCTCCTGCATGGGCTGGCGCTGACCGGCGACGTGTGGCTGCGCAACATCGATGCCCTGGCGAAGACCCATCGGGTTGTCGCACCGGACATGCTGGGTCATGGCTTTACCAAGCCGGCGAGCGACGGCCCTGCCGACATCCCGGCCAAGGTGCGCCACCTTCGCGACCTCGCCGACGTGCTGGGGATCGACAAGCTCTCGCTCTGCGGCAGCTCCTACGGCGCGCTGATCGCCTCGCTGTTCTTCTTCGAGAACAAGCAGCGGGTCGAGAAGCTGGTGATCAACGGCAGCGGCTCTTGCTTCAACACCGAGGAGCAGCTCGTCTCGCAGGTGGCGAAGCTCTACGACCTGTATGCGCCGACCCTGACCCAGTCGACGCCGCAGATGTGGCACGACCGCATCGGCAACAACTTCTTCGACAAGTCGAAGGTGCCGGTCGAGCTGCTGCCGATCGCGGCGCTCGTCTATGCCCAGCCCTGGGCCGCGCCACGCTGGGCCGAGACGATGGCGACCATGGGCAGCGCCGAGCAATTCCGGCCCTTCCGCATCCTCGAGCGCCTCGATCAGATTACGCCGCCGACGCTGGTTGTCTGGGGCCGCGACGACAAGGGCGGCTCGCTCGAAAGCGCCTCCGTCGCGATCAAGCGCATGCCGAACGCCAAGCTCGTGACCTTCGACGAGTGCGGTCACTACCCGATGATCGAGCACCCGGAGAAGTACAACAAGCTGGTCGGCGAGTTCCTGGGCTTAGTCTACGTCGACCACCTGACCGGCAGCGGCGCGCGCATCCTCTCCCACGCCTGCCGCATGAGCATCGAGGGCATCATCTCGAAGCGAGCCGACTCGCCCTACAGGTCCGGCCGGTCGACCGCCTGGGTGAAAACCAAGTGCGAGCGCAGCGACACCTTCGTGGTCGTGGGCTTCGAGGTGGACAAGGACCGGCCGCGGCACCTGGCCGGCCTGCACTTGGCCTGGCGGCATGCCGGGAAGCTCTCTTATGCCGGCTCCGTCGAGCTCGGCATTGACGATGCCACGGCGCTCGAACTACGCAAGGCTCTCGACCCGCTGGCCCGCACCCGATCGCCGCTGCCGGCGCCGGTCAAGGGCGTGAAGCCCACGTGGGTGCAGCCCGAGCTGCTGGTCGAGGTCGCCTTCCCCAATGCCAGCGAGGAAGGCCGGCTGCGGCATCCAAAGTTCAAGGGAACACGCAAAGATCCTTAGTCCACCAGCTTGCTATCGAGAAACGAGCGCACCTGCTGTGCGGCGTCCCGAGTCGCGGCTTCGTTGTATTCCAGCCGATGTCCTTCGACGGTCACACCTCCCATGATGATCCCTAGGTCGGCGATATCGAAACCATGACGCGCGCCGGGATAGATGATCAGTTTCACGTCGGGACGGATGCCCGGTGTGCGCTCCAGTCCGATCACACTCTTGCCCGCCACCATATCGATGCAGGCGGCAGCCGTCGTCCAGCTATCGAGTTCTCCAACCAAAACGAGGGTCGGCACGCTCATCAAACCCGAGAAGCCGTCGCACTGCGGATAGAAAGCAATGCCCGCGCGAAACCTGTCCCGGTACAGCCGCGCAATCGAGGATCCCTGCTCTAGATCGGCCAAGGTCGACATGCCACCCATAGAGAAGCCCATCAGGGCGACGGCATTGGCGCGCACCTGGGACAGCCCGGTGAGGTAGCGCAGGGCTTCGAAAGCATCGCCTGCCTGCTCGTTGGCCACGTTGCCCGCGCCTCGGCGGCCGCGCGGGCTGAAGCTGTCGACCGAGAGCGCGACATAACCCCAACGGCTCAACCGATCGGCCCACGAAAGCATGCTGGCATGAAAACCGCCGCTGCCGTGCAGCAGCACCACGGCCGGGAACGGTCCGCTCCCCATCGGTCGAGCGAGATAGCCGATTAGCGTTGCATTGCCCGATTTGAAGTGCACGAATTCGCCGGCCTCGACGCGAGGCGCAATAGCGAACGTCACCAGAAAGACGAGGAGCAGAGAGCGTATGTTCGCCATGCGCGCGAGCGTACCAGATGGGAGCTTGGTGCGCAGGTCGCCATACGATCGCCCCTGCCCGCGACGGCCTGCCCTACTTGTCTTCCATTCCCGGCCATGCGACGTCGCCCCATCGCCTCACATTGCCGGACGAACCGGGAGCATTGCGGAGGAATCAACGTTGCCCCAACCACCCGATGCCGATCCTCCGGCCGGCGACGAACTGGGCGCGAGTTGATGATCGCGAAGACGCCGGCGCAGTCGCGCGCCGCTGCCCCCAATGCTACGGTCCCGCGTCGATCCAACCAGCACTACGAGTGCGTCGCATGGGGATGATCTATATTGAGGATCTGAGAGTTGGCGATAGCTGGGAGTCCAGTGAACACCTCGTCGATGGCGCCGAGATGCTGGCCTACAACAAGCAGAACGACCCGTGGCCTATGCACGTGGATCCGGATGCCGCAGCCAAAACACCGTTCGGCGGGGTGATCGCGAGCGGCGGCTACACAATCTCACTTATGTATCGCTTAGGTCACGAAATTTACAATCGAGCAGACCGCCAATGGGCGTTTCTCGGAGGGTTCGACTGGCATCTAAAGTTCGTTGAGCCGGTGCGCGCCGGAGATAGGCTACGCGAACGGATTACAATCCTGGAGACGCGCCTATCGAGCAAGCCGGGACGTGGCATCAGCAAGATTCGGATGGAACTTCTGAGCGATCGCGACCGAGTTGTGCTGTCGGTTGAAAGCACGGGACTAATGGCAACGCGTCCCATATAGCTCGCTCGCCTCACCCGCACATTGTAGGCTTGCTGGTCCTACCAACCTGCGGCAAGCCGCGGCATCCGGACCACCAAGAAGCTAGCTGCACGCTGACCGGGAGACCGCCGCTTTGCGGAGCTTCAATTCAATCGCCCCGGCATGCATGCGAAGCTGGGCTACAATCTCCTCGGTGCGCTTTGGCGACAGCCGGCGCGATAGTGGGGTGATGGTCAAGGCTCCTTGAGGCATTCCACCGGAAGATCGGATCATCACTGATACGGCGCTCGCCCCTAGAGTAAGGGCTCGCGCGCGCGCCGCAAAGCCTTTCGCTCGGGCTATTGCCACCTCCTTAAAGACTGCGTCCGTCGATACGCCATACCGAGAAAATCGCGATTGGTTCTTGGCCAGCACGCCGCACACCGCGTCGGTCTGCATGCCTGATAGAATTGCAATTCCGGCATTGGTGACACCGAGGGGGCGGCGATCGCCGACATCCCACGCAAGTACCTGAATGGGATAAGTCCCTAGTTGCCTTGCCACGCAGACAGTATCAAGTCCCGCACGACGTGTGAGAAAGCCGGTGTCGCCGATTTCACCAACGGCAACCCTAAGATGGGGGCTAACAATATCAATCAGTGGATCGCGTGTCCGGCGCGATAGTGCCAGCAGCGGTATCTGCTCTCCAACGACATACCTGCGAGTGCCTTGTCGCTGTTCTACGATGCCCTCCGCAACCAGCACGCTCAGTATGCGATGCACCGTCGGACGCGTAAGCTCCGCGTGCTTCGAAATCTCGGTGAGCCCCAAGCCGGCCTCACGGGCCGTGGCCAGAAGGCGCAACAACGCCACTGCTCTCTGAATGCTCTGCGTTCCGCCCGGCAGATCACCGGATACGATGTCGGCTCCATTCAAGCCGAGATGGCCACGAGCTACCATGAGACGGCCTCGATCTGTCGAACGTCTCCCAGCGAATGCTGTACTACGGTGACATGCCTCCTCGACGATGTCCATGATGTGGAAGCAATCGGTGGTTTTCCATTGCATCGAAAAGAGGTTCACGGTGGATTGGGCAACAGGACGATCGGCTGACCTGACCCGACCGACGTGAAGGGGTTCGAAATGAAACTTCCCCGCCGAAGGCAATTCTTGCATTTGGCCTCAGCCGCTGCCGCGCTGCCATTTGCGGCGCCCTTCGCGAAGGCGCAAGTCTATCCATCGCGGCCAGTACACCTAGTCGTCGGGTTTCCTCCGGGCGGTCCGACCGATATCGCCGCACGCCCGTTGGGCCAGTGGCTGTCAGAGCGGCTCGGTCAGCAATTTGTCATCGAGAACCGGCCTGGTGCCGGAAGCAACATCGGCACCGAGGCGGTCGTCCGCGCGCCCCCGGACGGCCATACACTCTTACTGGCCTATTCGGCGAACGCGATTAACGCGACGCTCTATCACAATCTCAGCTTCGACTTCATTCGCGACGTCGCGCCGGTCGCGAGCATCAGCCGCGAGACCACCGTCATGGTAGTGACGCCCTCGTTTCCGGCCGGGACGGTTCCCGAGTTCGTCGCCTTCGCCAAGGCCAATCCGAGCAAGATCAATTTCGCTTCGGGCGGCCACGGCACGCCGCCGCACATTATCGGCGAGCTGTTCAAGATGATGGCGACCGTGAGCTTGACCCATGTCCCTTACCGCGGTGGCGCTCCCGCGGTGAACGACCTGCTCGGCGGGCAGGTGCAGGTGATGTTCGCCTCGCCGAGCATTTCGCTGCAGCATGTCAGGGCCGGCCGGCTACGCGCTTTGGCTGTCACCACTGCAACGCGTTCGCAGGCGCTTCCCGACGTGCCGACCGTCGCGGAGTTCTTGTCGGGCTTCGAGGCAAGCGTGTGGCTCGGCATCGGCGCACCCAGGAACACGCCGGCAGCAATCATCGACAAGCTCAACAAGGAGATCAATGCAGGTCTCGCCGACCCCGGGATAAGGGCACGTTTTGCCGACCTAGGCAGCACGGTGCTTCCGGGATCGCCCAGCGACTTCGGCAAACTCATCGCCGAAGAAACCGAGAAGTGGTCCAAGGTGATCCGAGCAGCGAACCTCAAAGCCGAGTAAAGCCCGTGCGGGTGCATCGGAAGCTCCGCGCCCCGACCAGATCAACGCGCGCGACGACAGGATCCAGACGGCGGCGGCCTATCGGGACTCGTTCAAGAAGCGGCGCTGCCTGGTGCCGGCGACAGGCTGGTACGAGTGGCAGAAGATCGATGCCAAGACCAAGCAGCCCTTCCACTTTCAGCCGGCCGCCAAGCCATTCGCGCTCGCGGGCATCTATGACACCTGGAAGGGGCGAGACGGGCTGCCCGACGTCACGAGCTACTCGGTCGTCACCACTTCGCCGGCACCGAGCAAAGCCGCCTACCACGGAAGGCGCATCCAGTCCTCGAACTGGCCCTCCTCGAGCACGAGGGGCATACGATCGCCTGAGACGGCAGCCGAGATGATGAAACCGCACGCCGGCGCGATCGACGTTTGGCCGGTGAGCAAGGACGTCGACAACGTGCGCAACAACCGTCCGGAGCTGATGGAACGCACCGCTTCGGCGAGAGGGCCACATAGCTAGAGATCGCGCTGGAAGTCGTTGAGCCCTCCAGGCAGGCGATAGACAGGTTCCTGCATCTTCTCCGCCATGATATCAACCGCGTTCTGCCCGTGAACTGATTAGCCCAAGTCGGCCAGCAGCTGGGCGCAGAAGGGACCGGCGATGAAGGCCCCCATCTCGACGATCTTGATGCCGGTCAGGGGACCATTCGCGGAAACGCTGGACATACGCTGATGCTCGTCAGAACGGTGTCGGATCGGTGAAGCGGCGAATCACGTTCTCGGTGAGGCGCGAGACGTTGTTGTCGTAGCCGTTGTGCGCCAGCGCGCCGGCCCAGGCGATCGAGCTGGTCGAGAAGACCGCACCGCCCTTGGGCGTCTCGTAGAAGATCATGTCGCAGCGGACCAGCGGACAGGTCTCGCCGGTGATCGCCGAATGGGTGTGCGTCAGCTCCTCCTTCATCCAGTGATAGGAGGCGGTGAAGTCCGTCGCCTCGGCGACGACCAGCGCATGCGGCGGCGTGCCGAGCCGCGCATCGGCGCGATCGATCTCCCAGCCCGCCGCGCCGCCGCCGATCAGGCCGAACGCACCGATGCGCTCGTCCTTGCCGATGCCCGCGAAGGCAAAGGCCGCGCGCGGGTCGAAGCTCGCCGGCGTGCGCTCGTAGTGGGTCGAAAGGTCGAAGCCCTGCGCCGTCATGCCGACGCCGGCGACCGATTGCGGCGCACGGCCCATCCGGCGCCACATGCCGCCCAGCTCGCCAGTGAAGCTGTGATAGTACTCGCCGCCTTCCGCCGCCCAGCTCCGGATACCGTCCTCGGCGCGCCGCATCTCGATCACGCCAGGCAACTCGGGATGATACGAGGTACGCCAGTAGAAGCCGTTGCCGCCGAGATAGATGAAGCGGCCTCCATTGCTCTGGAACGACGCGAAAGCATCGAGCATGCGCTTCGACGGATATTCGGGATGGGTGCCGGTCATGACGCAGCGATAGCTGCTTAGCAGCGCCTCGCCCTCGGCTTCCAGGTCGTCCTCGGTGATGACGTCGTAGGCGATGCCCCGCGCCTCCAGCCAGTCGGTGATGTGGGTGTCGGCCGGGAACTGCCATAGCCGCTCGCGGGGCCGCATGTTGAGCACGGGCCGCAGCCGTGAGGCGTAGCAGACGCCGCTGCCGTCACCATGGTGGTCGTACATCGAGCAGCCGTATTCGGGGTGCTCGTGCAGGAAGAGCGTCGTGGCATCGACGGTCGTGAAGACGCCACGGACATTCTCGCCCTCGCACCATTCGAGATGATGGTGCGTGTTGCCGTAGGCCCAGTAGCTGGCGGTCGGCAGGATCAGAGCCAGCGGCGCCCGCACCGTGCCGCGCGGCGGCCGCACGACGAAGGGGACGTAATCCTCATCGGTGCCGCAGGTCAGGTGGGCGCAGTACAGGCCGCTCGCGAGGTCAGCCGGCACCTCGAACGTGAAATCGGTGTCCCAACCACAGTCGTAGAGATCGTCGTCGTGGAAGTGGATGGCGCCGTAATGCTCGGGCCTGTGCTGCCAGTTGTACTCGGTGGCGTCCCAGTTGTGGCCCTTCATCGCCCGCGTCGGCAGGTTGACCGTGCGGCCGTGTCGCGCGGCAGGCGATGTATCGACGATCCGCGTGCTCGACATCTCGCGGCTGAAATCCCAGGCGGCAACCAGAGCCGCACCGAAGCCCGGTACTGTCGCCGCCGTGAGCACTGCGCCGCGCTCCACCGCTGACAGCGCTCGCGCAGCCACGACGGGTCCGTCGATCTTGCCGTTATAGAGACCGTCGACCACGCTGCCGCTGCCGAAGCCGGCGGCGATGCGGAAGCCCTCGCCTGCCGAGGGCGCCTCGGCCTGCATCATAGCCTCCGCCGTCGTATCGCCCGGCACGGCATAGGCAACCAGCGGCCGTTGGCCAACCCACGCTTCGCGGCTCGTGGCGTCGAAGCTGGCCGCGACCAGATACCAGTGACGTTCCAGCACGGCCGGCCCGACGGCAACGGTCTTCACGCCGATCTGCAGTGACAGCCGGCCCTCGCCATCGAGGAAGAGCATATAGCCGCGACCGCCCATCACCACCTGACGGCCCCTCTTCGGCAGGGTCGGCCAGATGTGCGCCAGCAGCGTGAAGCTCTTGAGCGCGAACGGCTTGCCGTCGTCGATCTCGACATAGGAGCCGCAGGCGACGGCCTGCCGGCGTCCGGGGTACTCGCGATTGACCGGCGTCTCGACCGGCGTCGTCTTCATGCCGATGCCGGCCTCGTCGCCGCAGCGCAGCCGCTCGATCGACACGCGGTAGGACGCCTCGGCGCTGACCTTGAAGGCGATCGGCTTGCCGGCTTCGACGCTGAAGAGATCGGCATAACCCAGAACGGCGCGGCGGCTGAGATCGGTCGCCATCCGCCCCTGCGTCGGCAGCGGCGCGTCGCCGTCGAGCTGCAGCGGCTGTCCGGTGTGGCGCTGCCAGCGGGCGCGGAAGATCGCCCATTGCGCCTCGACGGGCGTGGCGAAGCCCGGCCCCTCGAAGACCTCGATCGGGCTGCCCTTGCGGCCGGTGCTGCGCGCCAGTTGCCAGCGGCCACCGCGCTGCGGCTGAACCGCGACGAGCCGATCGTCGATCGGATCCCAGCGCAGGATCTTCAGGACCTTCTGCAGCTCCGTGCCGTGCGGGCCGAACGGCTGGTCACGGAACTGCCGGGCGAGGTCCAGCCGAGAAGCATCGATCTTGTGCATCTGCACGCAACTCCCATCGGGCTGCCGCCAAAGCCCTCAATCGAGCCGGCGCTCCATGGCGGCATGCAATCGCATCAGCGGCTCGGGGCCGGTGAAGATGCCGCCATCGACGATCTGCCTGTCGCCGATCCACAGCGACTGGTCCAGCACGATACCGTCGGGATGGTTCTCGCCACCACCCGGCTCCCACCAGGGCAGCCCCATGCCGATCGCATTGCTGCCCGGCACGCGGATGTCCTCGATGAACTGCCGGCCGGTCCAGGCTGCGGCCGGGTGGAAGCCGAAGGTGAAGTGGATAAAGTTGCCGTAGCCGTTGGTGCCGCTGGCGCGGCGCAGGGCCCGCTCGAAGCTGAGCCTGTCCTCGGCCCCGCCGCCGCTGAAGCCGCGGATGCCGCCCGCCGCCTCGATCACGATCGGCTGGCGCAGCGGCCGGTAATACTCGTCGAACAGCGCCTGGATGACGAGCCGCCCCTCGACGCTGTCCATGATCGGATAGAAGCTCTGCGTGCCGGGCACGGTGTGCATGCCGGGCTCGTTGCAGACGCGTTGGCGCACCAGCTTGATCTTGTCGAGCGTTAGCCGCACGTCGGTGCCGCGCGGACAGGTAAAGCGCACCGTCTGGCCGGCGGCCTGACCGAAATACTCCGCCAGCGCGATGTTGAAATCGAGCATCGCCGCGAAGTCGACGCAACCGTACAGGCGCTCGAGGCTCTCGGCCGACGACGTCGACAGGAGGCAGTATCGGGTCCGTTTGGCCGCCATCGCCGCCGAATGCGCACCCGAGCCGGCGTGATAGGGGAAGCAGAAATCGAACCAGACGTCGGACGCCGCCATCGCCGCCTTGAGCGCATCACCGACATAGGGATCGGACAGGCCGCCCTGATACGGCAAGGTCGGCGCGATGGCGATCAACGGCCGGGCGCCGGCACGGCTGACGCTCGCCGCCACGGCGTCGAGCAACGCGGTCTCGGTGCGGTCGTCGCCCGTGATCAGCACGCTCTCGCCTGGTGCGACCGCGAAGCTTTGCTTCACCAGCGTGTCGGCCGCACGGTGCAGCCGCGGCGAGGTCATCGACGACATGGTTTGTCCTCCCGATCGTCAGCGCCGCTCAAGCGTCGGTGCCGAGGTAGGCATTCTGGACGAACGCGTCGGCCAGCAGCCTCGTCCCCTCGCCCTGCAGGATGATCCGGCCCTTCTCGAGCACATAGGCATAGCCGGCCAGCTCCAGCGAGGCGCGGGCATTCTGCTCGATCAGCAGGATCGAGACGCCCTGCTCGGCGATCCGGCGGATCAGTGCGAAAATCTCCTGCACCAGCTTGGGCATGATGCCGAGCGAGGGCTCGTCGAGCACCAGCAGCCGCGGCTCGGCCATCAGGCCGCGGGCAATCGCCAGCATCTGCTGCTCGCCGCCGCTCAGCGAGCCCGCGAGCTGATGCCGCCGCTCCTTCAGCCGTGGAAACCGTGCGTAGTTCTGCTCCAGCAGCTCGGCAACGCGCGCGCTGCGGTTCTCCTTGTAGGCACCCATCATCAGATTGTCCTGGATGGTCATCTGCGCGAACACCAGCCGGCCTTCGGGCACCAGCACGACGCCGCGCCGCATCACCTGATGCGACGGCAGGCCGGCGATCGCCTCGCCGTTGAACACGATCGTGCCCTTGGCCGGCCGCAGGGCGCCCGCGATCACCTTCGCCGTCGTCGACTTGCCGGCACCATTGGAGCCGAGCAGCGCCACGACGCCGCCGGTCGGCACGGCCAGCGAGACACCGTTCAGGGCACGGGCGCCGCCATAGGCGAAGTCGATGCCGTCCAGCACCAGTCCGGTAGCGGGCGTGCTCATGCGCCGGCCGTGCCGAGATAAGCGTCGATCACGGCCTGGTCGGAGAAGACCCGGGCCGCCGTGCCGTCGGCGATCTTGCGGCCGGCCTCGATCACGATGACGCGGTCGGAGGCGCGGCGCACCGCCTTGATGTCGTGCTCGACCAGCAGCACCGTCACGCCGGTGTCGCGGATGGTCGACAGCACGCCGATCACCTCGCGCGTCTCGGTCTCGTTGAGGCCGGCGCAGGGCTCGTCGGCGAGCAGCAGGGTCGGCCGCGCCGCGATGGCGCGCGCCAGCTCGAGCCGCCGCAGGTTGCCGATGCTGAGCGCCGAGGCCGGCTGGTTCCGCCGGGCCGTCAGATGACAGATCTCGATGGCGCGCTCGGTAGTCGCCTGCGGATCGCGCGGGCCAAGGCGGCCGAACGTCGCCGCGACCAGGACGTTCTTCTCGACCGACAGCTCAGGAAAAGGCTTGGCGATCTGGAAGGCGCGCGCGATGCCCATGCCGCAGACCAGATGGGGCGGCTTGCCAGTGATCTCGCGGCCCTCGAACAGGACGCGGCCGGCGGTCGGCTTCAGGTAGCCGGAGATCATGTTGAACAGCGTCGACTTCCCGGCGCCGTTGGGACCGACGATGCTGGTGATGCTGCGGGCCTCGACGGCGAACGACAGGTCCTGGATGGCGCGCAGCCCCTTGAACTGCCTAGTTAGGCCTTCGACGGCAAGGATGCTCACGTCTTGGCCTCTACGGCCGATCGGCGGCTCCAGAACTTCTGCACGAGGCCCATGATGCCCTTGGGCGCCAAGGTGACCATGGCGATCAGGACCGCACCGGTCAGCGCCATGTGCAGGTCGAGCAGGTCGCCCAGCACGACCTGGGTCAGGATGATCATCAGCGCCGCACCGACGACCGGGCCGGCGACCGTGCCGATGCCGCCCAGCATGCTGTACAGGATCAGGTTGAGGCTGATGTCGATACGGAACACCGAGCCGGTGCTGATGAAGCCCAGACTGTAGCCGTAGAGCACGCCGCCGATCGAGGTCAGTACGGCACTGAGCACGAAGGCGATCAGCTTGTAGCGCTCGGTCGGGATGCCGAGCATGGCGGCGGTGTCCTCGTCCTGGCCGACGCAGGTCAGGCCCATGCCGATCCGCGAGCGCCGCAGCCAGACGAACACCGCGACGTTGACGATGAACAGCGCCAGGAAAAGAAAGTAGAAGAGCTGCACCTTCGTCAGGCCCGGCATCAGCAGCGCCGGCAGCGGAAAGCCCGAGGTGCCGTGGAAGGAATCGAAGGCCTTGGTGATCTCGCCCAGGATCTCCGCGAAGGCCAGCATGGCGATCGCGAAGTAGATGCCGCGCAGCTTCAGCACCGGAATGGAGATCGCGACCGCGGCGATCAGTGCCAGGCCGACGGCGAAGACCATGCCGATCAGCAGCTTCATGGCGACCGACAGGCCGGGATCGAGTTGCTGGCCCAGCAGACCGGCCGCGAAGGCCCCCAACCCGAAGAAGGCGGTGTGGCCGAAGCTCCAGTAGGTGGTGAAGCCGCCCAGCAATCCCCAGCCGATGGCCATGCCGCCGAACAGCAGGATCTGCTGCGCCAGCCGAAGCTGGAACGGCGGCAGCACGAACGGCAGGACCAGCGCGACCGCCAGCAGCGCCGCCGAGAGCAACCACACCCCGGCCGGGATGCGCGTGTTGAAGGCGTCCATCAGACCGAGGCCTTGTAGGCGTTGCCCAGCAGGCCGTTGGGCCGGACGATCAGCATCAGCAGCAGCGCGCAGAAGATGAAGACGGTGGGGAAGCGCGGCCCGATATACTGCGACGACAGCGTGCTGATCTCGCCCAGCATCAGACCGCCCAATAGTGCCCCAAGCGGACTGCCGACACCGCCCAGCACGACCGTCACGAAAGCGTTCAGCGTCCACGAGGCATCGTCGAACGGCGAGAAGGGGTTGATCATGCCGATGATGATGCCCGAAGCGCCGGCGAAGCCCGCCGAGACGCCGAAGGTCAGGGTATAGATGCGGTCGGCATCGACGCCACAGAGGCCCGCGGCAAAGCTCTGCTGCGCCGTCGCGCGGATAGCCCGCCCGACCTTCATCGCGTTCAACACGAGGGCCAGCAAAGCCAGCAGCACCAGGCTGGCGATCAGGCCGGTCGCCCGGGCGCCATCGACCACGACACTGCCGACATGGAACGTCCGCAGCAGCCAGGCCGACGACAATGTCTGGATGTCCGGTCCGAACGCCATGATCAGGGCATCGCGCAGAATCAGGCTGGCCCCGAACGTGATCAGCAGACTGGTCATCAGCGAGCCGCGTTGAATGGCCGTCGCGACCAGCGTGCGCTGCAGGGCGGCGCCGATCACGAACAGCATGGCGAAGACGACGGGGATCGACGCCAGCGGATCGAGGCCCAGCGCCTTCTTGAGCCACAGCCCGAGGTAAGCGCCGCCGATGATGAAGACGCCATGCGCGAGGTTCACGACGCCCAGCACGCCGAAGATCAGGGAGAATCCCACCGCCGACAGTGAGAAGATTCCGCCCAGGATCAGCCCGTCGACCAGCGTCTGGAGCAGGAGTGCCGCGTTCATGGCGTCTTCCGTCCGGTCAGCCCTTCTTGGCCCAGGACGGCGTCGGAAAGATCAGGTCGGCGGTCTTCAGGTCGGCCGGGAAGACGACCTGGACCTCGCCGCTCTGCACCTGGCCGATCTTCGCGCCCATCGCCACGGCGTCGCCGTCGCCTTCCGGCGAGAACTTCACCGGACCGAAGGCCGTGATGAGGTTGGTCGCGGCGAGCGCCGTGCGCACCTTGGCCGGATCGAGGCTGCCCGCCGTGCGCATCGCCTCGAAATAGGTCGTGATGCACGCCGACGCGCCGACCGTATGGTAGCTGAGTGCGCGGGTGTTGGTCTTGTTGTAGTAGTCGATATAGGCCTTGGTGCTGCCGAACACCGGATCCTTGAAGTCGATCCGCGCTTCCCACGGCAGCTGCATGATCACGCCGGTCGCCTTGGCGCCCAGGCTCTCGCGGTACATCGGCAGCTGCGGTCCGAGGAACTGGTAGAGCAGCGGCACATTGGTGTCGGTGGCGATCATCTGGCGCACGATCACCAGCGAGTTCTGGTCGACCGTGGTGGTGATCAGGATGTCCGGCGTCTTGGCCCGGATCGTCGCCAGCGCGCTCGAGACGTCGCTGATCTGCTCCGGCAGCTGGATCAGGTCGAGCACTTCGAGGCCAATCTCCTTGCAGCCCGCCGCCGCGGCCTGGGCGTTGAGCTTGGAGAAGGCGTCGTTGGTGGCCATGATCGACACCGTCTTGGGCTTGGGCGTGATCGACTTGAAGAAATCGACGCTCGTCACCCAGGCGCGGCTCGCGCGCGGGAAGAAGCCGAAGATGTTCTTGTAGCCCTGCTGGAAGATCTGGTCGGCGGAGGCACCGACCTGGACGGTCAGCTTGCCGGCGGCTTCAGTGATGCCGGCGCAGGGCAGCACGACGTTGCTGCCGTAGGAGCCCAGGAAGAAGCTGACATTGCCGTCGACCTGGCGCTGGATCAGCGCTGTCGCGCGCGCCGGATCGCTGGCGTCATCGACGATGGCGAGCTCGAGCTTGTACTTCTTGCCGCCGATCTCGGCGCCGCCCTTCTGCTCGTTGATGAACTTGATCGCAGTCTCGTAGCCGTGCCGGATGTTGAGGCCGGTCTCGGCGTAACGGCCCGACATGCCGAGCGAGCCGCCGAAGCGGATCGTGCCGCCATCCTGCGCCCGGGCGCTGCCGCCGCCGAACACTGCCGGTGCCGCGAGCGCCGTCGCCATGCCGCCCAGCGCCGACCGGCGCGAAATGTCCTTGTTCATCATTCCCTCCCTCACCAAGAAATCGAATCGCCCACCGCCGCCCTAGAGATCGAGGACGAGCAGCCCTCCCCGCGCCCGCGAGCAGCAAACCGTCATGAGCCGGTCGCGCTGCCGCTCCTCGGTGCTCAGCACGTCGTCGCGATGATCGGGCTCGCCCTCGAGCACGCGCGTCGCGCACAGGCCGCAGACGCCCTCCATGCACGACCAGTCCATCGTCACGCCGTTCTCGATCAGCACCTGCAGGATCGACTTGTCCGCCGGCACCTCGAAGGTCCTGCCGGCGCGTGCCAGGCGCACCGTGAAGGCATCCGAGACACCGCCCGCTTCGGGCACATACGCCGGCAGCGTGAAATATTCCCAATGGATGCCGGCCAGATTGGTGCAGCCTTCGGCGATCCGGCGGGCCTCATCCATGAAGGGCACGGGACCGCAGGCATAGAGATGCGCGCCGCTGTGCCGGGTCGATAGCAGTTCCCGAAGGATCGGCGAGACGCCGTTGGGCTCGATGCCGAAGTGGAACCGGACATGCGGCGCCAACGGACCGCCGGCTAGCATATCGTGGAACGCCGCCTGCTCCGGCGACCGGGCGAAAGAGTGCACCCGGAGCTGCATCTCGCCGACGGCAGGCTGCATCAGCCGCGCGGCCCGAACATGCGATCGAGGTAGCCGTTCAGGAAGTGATGGATCGGCTTTTCCATCACCGACATGCGGCCGGGCTCGTAGACCGGTAGCGCCATGGCGCGCTGCATGGACTCGATCATCGAGCGGTCCTCTTCGTAGATGATCGCCTGATAGTCCTTGTAGACCTTGAGCTTCCGGTCGAACTCCGGGTCGGCGAAGAACGGTTCCGGAAACAGCATGTAGATGAAGACTTCGCACTTGTCGGGACCGATCGGCCAACCGACCATGATCTTCACGCAGTCGATGCGCCCGAACAGCGTCATGTTCGGCGGCATGAAGCCGGTGCAGGCAAAGCTGTTGGGCTGGGCATCGAGCCACGGCGCCTTGCCGAACAGCGCCTCGCCGCCGGGGGTCGAGGGCGCGGCGTCGTAGCGGATGGTGATGCCGCCATTGTCCTTCAGCCGGACGTTGTCGGTCGTCCACGAGAAGCGCGCGCCGAAGCTTTTCACGTGCAGGACACCGACGTGATAGAAGTCCATCAGGTTCTCGTGCATGAACTTCCAGTTGCAGTTCAGCTCGAGGCGTGTCACGTCGGCCAGCCGGCACTTCTCGGTAGCGAGCTGCGCAAAATCCTTCTCGAATTCGGCCATCGACTCGGCGAACGGTGGCGGCTCGGCGGCGAAGCTGATGAAGATGTTGCCGCGCCAGACTTCCAGATTGATGCGCGGCAGGCGGCAGGTCTTGGGATCGAAGCCGTCGCTGTCCTTCATGTAGGCGGCGCCGACCAGCTTGCCGGACAGGTCGTACGTCCAGCCGTGGTACGGGCACTTGAAGACGCGGGCGTTGCCCTTGCCTTCGGCTACCTCGACGCCGCGATGGCGGCACATGTTGTAGAAGGCGCCGAGCACGCCGTCCTTGTCGCGCGTGATGATGATCGGTCGGCCCAGCACGCGGCGCGCCTCGTAGTCGCCCGGATTGGCGAATTGCTCCACCCGGCCCATGTAGAGCCAGTCGCGATAGAAGTAGCGCTGCAGCTCCTCCTCGTAGATCGCCGGGGACGAGTAGATGCCGCCGGGAAGATGCCGGGCGTGGATCAGCTCCTGCCGTGTCTCGCCGATATCCGTCGCCGGACGCACGTTCGCTATCGTGTGGTCCATTTCCATCCCTCGATCAGACTTAATACGATTGTATAAAGAGATGGAGGATTAGAACATCACTGTCAAGAGAAGGGTCTTTTGCGGCTTGGTAGGGACTGAGAGGTCGGGTAGTGAGAGCGGCACAAATGGCCAAACCTAAGCTCAATACGAAGGCCGCACGGCCTTCCAGCCGATCCGCGACTCGCAGCTTCTCCAAACAGTCACCGGACGTGCGTCAGCAGCAGTTGATCGACGCGACATTCCACTGCATCTGCCAGCACGGCACGGAGGAGCTGAGCGTTCGCTTGATCGCGCAACAGGCCGGCCTCTCGCTCGGCATGGTGCGCCACCACTTCCGCAGCAAGGACAAGCTGCTCGCCGCGACCCTGCGCTATCTTTCCTCGAAGGTGCAGGAGCAGATCGGCCTGGCGATGGCGAAACCACATGCCTCGCCCACGGAACGGCTCTACGCCTTCCTGATCGCCTGCCTGCATCCACAGCAGTTCGATGCCAACTACGTTCGGGCGCGGTTCCTGTTTTGGGGCCTGGCGCAGACCAACGCCACGGTGCGCCGGGTACACGACGAAATCTACGGCCGGTTCGAGCGACAGGTCCACGAGTTGGTCGCCGCTATCGCCCGCAAGAGCGATGCCGATATCGATCCCGACGTGGTGACCCTCACCATCCTGGCGTTGCTCAAGGGTATCTGGGTCGAGTGGAGCCTGTCGCCCAACCGCGCCAATCCTCTGAAGCTCGCCGAGCAGATCCTGCCGGCGCTCGATCGCACCTTTGCGGACAAGCTGGGCCGCAAGCCACGTCAGCCGCAAAGAGCGACATAGACGCCAAGACAGGTGACTACGCCCGCGAGATCGCGTCCGGACGTCAAAGCGGTCCGCTTCGCCCTATAAAAACCGTAGGTCGCCGGCGGACCGCCGCAGCGCTCCGATCAGTGCTGCAAGCCAGCGTGCGTCGGCAGCCGCCCGATGCCGAGGGAGCGCCTGCCGATCGACGAGTTCAATACACGTCCTGACGTCCTCGTCCCGCAGATCGAGCTGCCCGATCAGATTGACAATATGCTCTATGGCGAAAGTCTGGCTGAAGCCTGCCGCCGCCATCAACGTGCGCATCCAATAGCTGTCGAGCTCGCTGTCGGCGATCAGGGAGCGGCCGCCAATGGCCTCGCTCAGCTGGGAAGCGACCAATGTCACCGGCTGGCCTTCGTCGCGCAATCGTTCACGTGTGAGACCATGCAGCGCCTCGGCTTCTTCCGTCCAGGTCCACCCCTCCCAGTCCGGAGCAGGCCGTATCAGCCAGGAACGCGCCGCACCCTCCTCATCGGCAATACCCACCTCGATCGGGTAGGAGCGGCCGTGCCAGGGCAAACAGGAGGCCTCGAAGTCGATGGCCAGAGGGCCGGCATCCGACCGGGTACCGCTGCCCAAGGTCGCGAACGCCGGTCCAAGTACGGATTGAATTGTCAAAAGTTGCTCTCTGCTCGCAGTGTCGGGCCGTCTTCAGCCCCGCTGATAGCCGGTCACGATGGCGAAGGGAATCCCGTCCCGGCGCAGCCTGTCGACGATCGCGAGCGTGGGACCGTCTTGGACCTTGTAGTCCAGAACGGCTCCATCCAAGGCCTCACGGCCCATGATCTCGACGGCGTCCTTCACGGTGAAGACGGGTCCACAGACGAGGCAGCCGTGCCGCCTGAGCAGGTCCGAAAGCGAGGCGCCGATCAGGAAGTCGTCTTCAACGATCAAGATCCGCTTTCCCGCCAGCGTCGGACCGGGCGCCATCACTCCTCCGTTCACCGGCTACACTCGCTCGTAGCGCAGATCCCGGTCGTTTTGAGTCGGGTTCCCGACAGTTCGCCGATTTCTTCGCTGACGGCTGGGTATAGCCACAGGCGTGATGTGGCCAAGGGAGAGGCAGCGTGCTTGCGACAGGCTGCTATCCTGCTACGTTTACGCTGTCGTCCATTGAATGGACGGCCGTAAGCGTTTCACGTCAATCAACGCGACCGCTGATGCCGGTTTTCTGCAACCGGTGCCTGGAGTCGCGTGTAACCATGACGTGTCGCCCATTCCCAGCACGATCCATGGAATTGCTAGCCGGCCGAAGGCATCTCGTTCGCATGGGCGAAACCGGCATCCTTCCTAAAGGATCGGTCCATGGACCTTGAGCATCTGCTTGTCTTCGCCGCCGCATACTTCGCCGTCCTCATCCTTCCCGGCCCTGCCGTCACCGCGCTGACGGCGCGCGTGCTGGCTCGCGAGCCCCGCGGATCGGCGGCGTACATCCTCGGTCTGGTAGTCGGCGCCCTCGTCTGGTTCACGGCGGCGGCCGTAGGACTGACGGCTCTCGCTGCCGCCTATGCCGGCCTCTTCGTCACGATCCGCTATGCCGGCGCTGCCTGGCTGCTCTATCTCGCCTACAAGCTTTGGACCGCGCCCGTGCGGCCCTTGCAGGCAGCCGACATGCCAAGCGAGCGAAGGAGCCTGTTCCTGGCAGGGCTCACGCTCAACCTCGGCAATCCCAAGGCGATGGTGTTCTTCCTGGCCTTGTTGCCGAGCGTCGTCGATCTCGACACGCTCACGCCGCTTGCCTTTGCCGAGCTGGCGGCGGTGATCGTCATCATCATCGTCTGCGTGCTCGGCGGCTACGTCTTCCTCGCGGCACGCATGCGCCGCCTGTTCACGTCGCCGCGCGCGTTGCGCTTGGTGAATCGCGGTAGTGGCGTTGCCCTGGCGGGCGCCGCGGCTGCGGTTGCTAGTCGCTAGAGGCCTGATTGGCCTTCCGATGCCGCTGCCGTATCCACGCCGATGCGGCGGCGGCGTTTCAGGCCAGGAAACGTGCTGCGTCTCGCGGATCAAGCTGCTGCCGTACGGCAGCGCGGAGTGCATCGATTCCGAGCCGGCGCAGGTCTTCGTTGAAATCGTCGAGGCCGGGCGACAGAACGAGCCGCTCGATCCCGTCAGCCTCGGCTCGGTGGCACAGGCTGGCCATTGCAGCATCTCCAGCCCGATCGGCATCGCGTGCGACATAGAGCCGGCGCAAACCGGCAGGAAGCAGTCGCGCCGCGAGGTGGTTGGCTGAAAGCGCAGCGACCATCGGCAAGGCCGGCAGGATCATGCGCAAGGACAGCATGGTCTCGATGCCTTCGCCGGCGGCCATGACGTCGTCGGCGACGCCGAAACGCACCCCATGGCCCAGTAGATGGCCTAAGGCCCGTCGCGGCGAATCGACGGGCGCCTTGTCGCGGCCTGATGGATCGAGCCAGGTGCGGTGTGCTCCGGTGATTGTGCCACCGAGGTCAGTGACGGCGGCGATCAATGCTGGCCAAGTCTCGGTCGGACTGTGCTCGTCGGGCCGATAGTAGCAGTGCGGATAGAACCGCAGCGGCTCTCCCAGGGACGCCGCCGTGATGCCACGGCTGTGCAAGTAGGTCTGCGCCAAGGTGTCTGCGATCGGGCGAGACATGGCGTAGAGACGCCGCGCGGATCCGGGCGAACCCCGCGGCGCCGGCAGCCGATCCTGCCGTGGTGGAAGCGCATCCGGCGGCAGGGCGAGGAGCATCCGTGCCTCGTCCAAGGTATCGCGCAGGCGGTGGAAGCCGCGATTGAGGGCGATCAGGTCCAGAAGATCGCCATGCTGCCCCGACTCGGCATCGGTCCACTTCCCGGCAGCGCCCTTGCCATGATCCGGACCGCTCAGGCGAACGAACAGACTGCGGCCCTTGGTGTTGGCAACATCGCCGACCAGCCAGTAGCGGCCTTCGCGACGGCCGTTGGAGAGATAGTGACGGCATACCGCCTCGGCATTGCGCGCGAGGCGGCGGACCAGGTCGGCGGCCTGCGATGGCATGACTGCCTCCTCACGCCGCGGCCCGATCGGCGATGCGCACGATCGGGTGCCGTTCGATCACACGGGCAAAAATGTCAGGACCGTCGGCGCCGGTCGGCACGAACAACCGCAGCTTCCAGCTGATGATCTCGGAGATTAGCCCCATCGCCTTCAAGCGATCGACCATGCCGTCGCTGAAACCGCCCAGCTCCACCCGCAACAGGCCCATAACCCTGACGCGACGAAGGCTCAGCCCGTCCTGCAGCTCGAGGATGGTTCGACCGTCGAGCACGGCGGTCCAGGCATCCACAGGTGCGATGCTCACGCCATCGGCACTGACGGCCTGCGCCACCCAGGCTGGCGAGACCAGCCGGCCAATGACACGCTCGCCGGCATCGGACTGCAGGCGATAGACCCGCATGGACTCGTCCGGCAGACGCTTCCAGATGGGAAGCGGCAGGCCAGTGACGATATGAAGGTGACTGTCCGTAAAGCTGGGAACCTCGGCAAGCTCGCGCTCCCAGGCCTCGGCAAAATCGGCGCGATCCGCCCTTTCCCAATGCGTTTGGTCCAGAGCCTCCACGGACATCGCCGTCCGCTCCATTGGGCGCAGGAGACGGACACGGCGTTCGACCTCACCATCATCCAGCATGACGCTGGGAGCCGGGACCTGAACCGCCGCACGACCGGACTGGCTGTTCACGAGCAGGACAGCACGCGAATCATCAGCACGTTCAAGCGCCTTGGCCAGCGAGAACGGCCGATTGCGCTCGCGCCGGCGAATGGTAAACACCTGAGTCTCCGCGCCGGTCTGCGGCTGTACGTAGAGGGCACGCCGGTCGGTCACGACCAGGCTCTCCGCCGTCAGCGTTTCGACACCGACGTCATAGGTCCCGGAGATCTGCGCCCCCTCGATCTTGGCGCGCAGCAGATCCTCGAACACACCGAACAACGTGTTCTGCAAACCGATGATAAGCGCCAGCAGCCGGTTGAGGAAGGTCGTGATGGGCGGCAGCTCCTCGCGCAGGCTGCCATCCTGATCGGTCAGATGCAGGCCGGTCGCCGCTTGGAAGGCTTCCAGCGAGCAGCCCTCTAGCTTGCCTGCGAACAGCAGGACGTAGAGTTGACGGAGCGCCGCGCGGCCGTACGGCGATTCGAGATTGTCGTCGGCCCGGAACAGGCCCTGCCCACCCGTCTGGCGCTGGCCCTTGGTGATGGCGCCCAGCGTGTCGAGGCGACGGGCGATGGTCGACAGGAAGCGCTTCTCGGCCTTCACGTCAGTGGCGATCGGCCGGAACAGAGGCGGCTGCGCCTGGTTGGTTCGGTTGCTGCGCCCGAGGCCCTGGATGGCAGTGTCCGCCTTCCAGCCGGCCTCCAGCAGATAGTGCACTCGCAGCCGCTGGTTCCGGGCTGAAAGGTCGGCGTGATAGGAGCGCCCGGTGCCGCCGGCATCGCTGAACACCAGGATGCGCTTGTCGTCGTCCATGAAAGCCTGTGCCTCCGCGAGATTGGCCGAGCCTGGGCGGTTCTCCACGCAAAGCCGGTCACCCTTGCGGACGATCCGCCGTGACCGGCCCGTCACTTCGGCGACCAGGTCTGTACCGAAGCGCTGAACGATCTGATCCAGCGCACCTTGGACCGGCGCCAGCGATGCGAGTCGTTCGATCAGGTGGTCGCGGCGCTCAACCGCGTCGCGACAGTGCACGGGCTGGCCGTCACGATAAACCGGCCGGGAGGAGAGATTGCCCTCGCCGTCGGTGAACGGCTCGAACAGCTGGGTCGGAAAGCTGTGCGCCAGGTAGTCGAGCACGTACTCGCGAGGTGTGATGTCGACCTGCACGTGGCCCCACTCCTCTGTCGGGATGTCGGCCAGCCGCCGCTCCATCAGGGCCTCGCCGGTCGACACGATCTGGATGACCGCGGCATGGCCGGCCTCGAGATCGCGTTCGATCGCCCGGATCAGGGTCGGCGTCTTCATCGATGTGATGAGGTGCGAGAAGAACCGCTGCTTGGCGGACTCGAAGGCCGAACGCGCCGCGGACTTGGCCAGCGCGTTGAGCGTGCCACGCTCGCCGGTAACGTTAGCCGCCTGGAGCGCGGCATCGAGATTGTTGTGAATGATCTGGAAGGCGCCGGCATAGGCGTCGTAGATGCGGATCTGTTCGGGCGTGAGCGCGTGCTCGAAGAGTTCGTACTCGACACCTTCGTAGGAGAGGGACCGCGCTGCATAGAGGCCGAGCGCCTTGAGATCACGGGCCAGCACCTCCATGGCGGCGACGCCGCCCGCCTCGATCGCTTGGACGAACTCCGCGCGTGTCGCGAAAGGGAAGTCCTCGCCGCCCCAGAGGCCCAGCCGCTGAGCGTAAGCGAGATTGTGCACCGTGGTCGCGCCCGTGGCGGAGACGTAGACCACACGGGCGTTGGGCAGCGCGTGCTGCAGGCGCAGGCCGGCACGGCCCTGCTGGGAGGGCGCCTGATCGCCGCGCTCGCCCTTGCCGCCGGCGGCATTGGCCATGGCATGACTTTCGTCGAACACGATCACTCTATCGAAGTCCGATCCCAGCCAATCGACGATCTGCCGGACCCGCGAAACCCTTTCCTCGCGTGCGTCGGTCCGTAGCGTGGCGTAGGTGGCAAAAAGGACGCCCCGCTCCAGCCGGATGGGCGTGCCCTGGCGGAAGCGGGCGAGCAGAGTGACCAGCAAGCGCTCCATGCCCAAGGCCGACCAATCGCGTTGGGCATCCTCGATCAGCTTGTCGGACTTCGACACCCACACCGCCCGCCGCCGGCCTTGTAGCCAGTTGTCGAGCAGGATGCCGGCAACCTGGCGGCCCTTACCAGCGCCGGTGCCGTCGCCCAGCATCCAGCCCCGCCGGAAGCGAACGGCGTTCTGGGCGTCGTCGGGTGCGGCCGAGACGACGTCGAAAGTCTTATCGACCACAAACGAACCCGCGAGAAGACTACTATGGGCCTCGCCGGCGTAGATGACGCTCTCTAGCTGCGCATCGGACAAGAGACCATCGGTGACGACGCTGGCCGGCAGTCGTGGCCGATAGCTCGGCTTGGGGTCGGCCGCCAGATGGCCCGCGAAGCTTTCGAACGCAGGCAAGCGAGGTCTTCCCGGCAAACAAAGCCGATAGCCAGCCGATCGCTCGGCTCAAGAGACTGATCGATCGGCTGTGTCGGCACAAACGTCTTGATCCCATAATGGGACCGCGTTACAAGGAGGCACAATGAGGATCATTGCCCGCCGCACCTTGCGGGAGTTTGTCGAAGGCCTCTCAGGGCGGAAGGATCAACGGGCCGTAAAAGCAGCCCTCGATGCCTGGTTCGACGAAGTCAGCAAGGCGGTCTGGACAAGTTCCGCTGATGTGAGGAGGCTCTATGCGACGGCAAGCATCGTCAGTGCCGAGCGCATCGTCTTCAACATCAAGGGCAATGACTATCGGCTTGTCGTATCGGTGGATTTCGAGAAGAGCATCGTCTGGATAAAATGGATCGGTACGCACAAGGCATACGACAGGATCGACGTGACGGAGGTTGAGCATGGCGAGTGAGCTGAGGCCGATCCGCACCAAGAAGGATTACGAGGCGGCACTGGCCGAGGTCGAGCGCCTGTGGGGCGCCAAGAGCGGCACGCCCAAAGGCGACCGGCTCGACATACTGGCGACATTGATCGAATCCTATGAGGCGAAGCACTATCCGATGGACCCGCCCGACCCCATCGAGGCGATTCTGTTTCGCATGGAGCAGCAGGGTCTGTCGCGGAAGGATCTCGAGCCGATGATCGGCGCCCGCAACCGTGTCGCCGAAGTGCTAAACCGCAAGCGAGGGCTGTCGATCGAGATGATCCGCCAACTACATAAGAGGCTCGGCATCTCAGCCGAGGTCTTGATCCGGCCGACTGGCCATAAGGAAGCTGCCTGAGGAGACTGACGCTCGGCACACGCCGAGCAACTGGAGATCTTCCATGAACCCGTGTTGCGCTTTATGCCCGCTATTCGTCCGACAATCAGCGCGAGGCCTCCATCGAGGACCAGTTCCGCATCTGTCGCGAGCAGGCTAAGCGCGAGAACTGGAAAGTTGTCGCGGCTTACAAGGACGCCGGCATCTCCGGCGCGAGCATGATCCTGCGGCCAGGCATCCAGACGCTCTTGCAGGATGCACAGCGAGGCCAGTTCGATGTGGTGCTGGCGGAAGCGCTCGACCGCATCAGCCGCGAGCAGGCCGACGTGGCGACGTTGTTCAAGAATCTGCGCTTCGCTGGTGTCCCCATCGTCACCCTCGCGGAAGGAGAGATCAGCGAGCTGCATGTCGGCTTGAAGGGCACGATGAACGCCCTGTTGCTCAAGGACCTTGCCGCGAAGACGCATCGCGGCTAGCGCGGCCGCGTCGAGCAGGGCAAGGCCGGCGGTGGCCTTTGCTACGGCTATCGCGTGGTGAAGAAGTTGGATGCGAGCGGTGAGCCGATCCGCGGCGACCGCGAGATCGATGAGGCGCAGGCCATCGTCGTGCGGCGCATTTTTGAGCAGTTCACATCCGGCGTTGGCCCGCGCGCGATCGCGAAGGCGCTGTTTTCCGGGCTGATCCATTGCGGAGTCTGTGGCGGTCCCTACTCGTTGCGCGGCCAGGACCGCTATGCCTGCTCGGCCCACGTCGCCAATGGTTCCTGCGCGAACAGCCGGACGATCGCGCGCGCCGCCCTCGAGGAGCGAGTGCTCGCCGGCCTCAAGGACCGGATGATGGCGCCGGAGATGGCAGCCGAAGCGATGCGCGCCTACGCCGAGGAGAGGAACCGGCTCAACGTAAGCGATGTTGTCAGGCCGCGGCGCGATCGAGCGGTTTCGGCTTGACGTAGGCGAAGGGCAAGAGGTCGTCGATGCGGCTCATGGGATGTCTTGCGACGATCCTGGTGAGCACGTCGGACAAGTATGCGTAGGGA
>NZ_JBGAKA010000048.1:0-65064 GCF_044224635.1 Reyranella sp.
GGCTTCATGGTCGAGGTGGTCAGGAAGGCGGGCTTCGACACGCCGATCCCGCAGGTGATCGCCACCTTCCCGGGCGAGAGCACGACGCCGACGTGCAACACCATGACGTTCAAGGATTGATTTCCTCCCCAGCGAAGCTGCTACGGAGTGGACACAACTATTGGGTGTGGCATTTTGACTCACCTCAACATTTTGTATTCGCAAGCAGGATCGCCATGGGTTTTTATTGGCGGCACCTTTGCCGAAGCGGGGTGCATGGATGTTGGACGTCGCATATTCGATGGGAGAGTTCGGGGATGCACGCCTCGCAAAAAGGGGGCGGAGCTTCTCGAACGTGTTGTCGCGCGCGGAACGAGCTGCATTCGCCATCTGGGTGACGGCGAGGGAGCGCAGACCAAGGCGTTTCGCCGCTTTCTGGCGAACGACAACGTGACGGTCGAGCGGCTGATCGAGAGCTGGCCTCAGCAGACGGCTGGTGCGGCGGCGGGCCGCCACGTGCTGGCGATCCAGGACACCAGCGAGATCGGGTTTGCCGTCACGGCCGAGCGGACGCGGGGGCTGGGCGAGATCGGCAAAGGCAAGGGCCATCGCGGCGCCTTGCTGCACGCCATGATCGCGGTCGATGCCACAGATGGCGCCTGCCTGGGCCTGGTCGGTGGCACGATTTGGACGCGCGATGGCCGGGTCGAGGTCGAGCATGGCAAACGCGCCCTGGCCGACCGGGAGTCGAGACGCTGGCTGGACACGGCGGGCACCGCTCGCAGAGTGCTCGATGCCGCAACTTGCATCACCGTGGTGTCCGATCGCGAGAGCGACATCTACGCCGAATGGGCGACGCTGCCTGACGACAAGCTGCATCTGTTGACCCGGGTCATGCATGATCGTCGACTGATCGGGGGCAGCACCCTCTACAAGACAGCCAGCACGCTCGAGTTCGTCGATCTGCGCACCGTCGAGCTCAAAGCCACGCCGACGCGGCGCGCCCGCACCGCCACGCTGGGCTTGCGCTTCGCCACCGTGAAGCTCAAACGCCCGTCCACGACGGGCGTTAAAGGCTTGTCCCCCTTTGTCCAGCTCACCCTCGTCGAGGCCGTCGAGCTGGAGCCACCTGCTGACGTCGAGCCCGTGCACTGGCGGCTGCTGACGACACATCAAGTCGGCACCATCGCCGACGCTTGGCAGATCGTCGACTGGTACAGGATGCGCTGGACCATCGAGCAGCTCTTCCGCGTCCTCAAGACCCAGGGCTTGCGCATCGAGGACAGCCAAATCGACAGCGCTCCGCCGCTGCTCAACCTCATCGCCGTGGCAACCAAGGCTGCCGCCATCACCATCCAGCTCGTGCAAGCCCGCGATGGCCAGTCCAAATTGGCCGCCTCTGTCGCCTTCGACGCCAACCAGATCGACGCCTTGGCTGCCCTCAACGCCCGATATCAAGCCAGGTCCCCGCGACAGAAGAACCCCCATCCCGTCGCTTCCTTGGCTTGGGCCGGCTGGATCATCGCCCGCCTCGGAGGATGGGACGCCTACCCTTCCTCCAGACCACCGGGCCCGATTACCTTTAAGCGCGGCCTCGATTACTTCCTCGCAATCGCTACTGGATGGGAACTCAGAGATGTGTCCACTCCGTAGCAGCAGAGCTGGGGAGGTGAATGATCGGTCCGCACCCGCATGAGCGAGCGCGGCAAAGCCTGGCTGTTCATCGCGCCGGCGCTGGCGATGGTCGTGTTGTTCTATTTCACGCCGCTGGTGCGCGTGCTGTGGGTCAGCGTGTCGGAGCCGGCGCTGGGCTTCGACAATTACGCCATGCTGTTCACCTCGGCGCCGATCCAGCGCGTGCTGATGACCACGGCGCGGATCTGCGTTTTCACCACGGCGATCACGCTCGTGCTGGCCTATCTGGTTGCCTATGTGCTGACCCACGCCTCGCCGGCCGGCCAGCGCCTGATGATGATCGGTGTGCTGCTGCCGCTCTGGATGTCGGTGCTGGTGCGCGCCTTCGCCTGGGTGACGCTGCTGCGGCGCGAGGGCCTGGTCAACAAGGCGCTGCTCTCGCTCGGCTTGATCGACGAGCCGCTTGGCCTGATGTGGAACGAGGTCGGCGTGACCATCGGCATGGTCCACTACATGTTGCCGCTCGGCATCCTGCCGCTGTGGGCCGCCATGCGCGCGATCGACAATCGCCTGCTTGCCGCGTCCCGCGGGCTGGGTGCCGGCTCCCTGCAGACCTTCCTGCGCGTCTTCCTGCCGCTCAGCCTGCCCGGGCTGATCGGCTCGGGCGTGCTGGTCTTCATCTTCTCGCTCGGCTTCTTCATCACGCCGGCCATCCTGGGCGGCGGCAAGACCGTCATGGTGGCCGAGTACATCAACCACACGGTGCACGAATCGTTGCGCTGGGGCGTCGGCACCATGCTGGCGACGACGTTGATCGCCGTCATATTCCTGATGCTGTTCGGCCTCAGCCGCATCGTCGATCTGCGCACCCTCTTCGGAGCCAAATGATGGAAGGCGCCGTCCGTCCCACCGGCCCGACCCGCTCACTGGGCTGGCTCGTCATCTGCTTCCTGGTGTTGCCGATCACCATCGTCTTCCCGGTGTCGCTGACCGACCGGCGCTACCTCTCGCTGCCGCAGGACGCCATCTCGTTCGAGCACTACGCCAACCTGTTCGGCAGCCGCGAGTGGCTCGGCAGCATCGGCCAAAGCCTCTACATCGGGGTCTTCTCCACCGTGATCGCCGTGGCGGCCGGCACGCTCTGCGCCATCGGCTGCTGGCGGCTGTCGTCGCGCGCCTCGGAGCTCGTGCGCGCCCTGATGCTGGTGCCGATCATCGTGCCGACCATCGTCTACGCCCTGGGCATCTATCGCTTCTGGGTCGATTTCCGCCTGCTCGACACCTACACCGGGGTCATCGTCGTGCATGCCGTCACCGGCATTCCCTACGTCGTCATCACCGTGTCGACGGCCTTGGCCGGCTTCGACGTCCGGCTCGAGCAGGCGGCGCGCAGCCTCGGCGCCTCGACCTGGCAGACGCTGTGGCGCGTCCTGCTGCCCGGCATCCTGCCCGGCCTGGTGTCGGGCGCCATCTTCGCCTTCATCCACAGCTGGGACGAGCTCGTGGTCGTGCTGTTCATCGCCAGCCGCGCCGTCTTCACGCTACCGCGGCGCATCTGGGACGGCATCAACGAGCACCTCGATCCGACCATGGCGGCCGTGGCCGTGATCCTGGTCCTGCTGACCGTGGTGCTGCTGACGGTCGACATCACGGTCCGGCGCAAGGAAGACCGATGAATCCGCAGAGCAAGGCCGATCGACTGGCGCGAGATTTTCTGCCGTCCGTAGACTATCTTGGACCTTGAGAGGATCGGGGAAAGGAAACGGATGATGGGCATCATCAGCGAGGGTGAATACCGCTACAACATGCTGATCAAGACGTTCGCCTCGCGGCCCGAGCCGGCGTTCGAGGCGGAGGTGGAGCAGACCGAGGTGTGGGGCCGGCCGTGGGGCTGCAACAGCGATGTCGGCAACCTGCGCAAGGTGCTGATGCATCGCCCGGGCGACGAGCTGAAGATCGTCGACCCGGCCAAGAAGCTGCCCGACATCGGCGCCTACGGCGATCCCGAGACCGGCTGGTACTGGCGCGGCGACACCGTGCCCGATCTCGCGGCGATGCAGGAGCAGCATGACGGGCTGGTCGAGGCGCTGCGCGAGGAGCAAGTCGAGGTGGTGTTCCTCGACGATTGCGCGCCCGGCAGGATGAAGTCGGTCTACACGCGCGACAGCGTCATCGCCGTCAACGGCGGCGCCATCGTCACCCGCATGGGCCCGCCGATCCGCCGCGGCGAGGAGCTGCCGGTGACCCGCACGCTGGCCAGGATGGGCATGCCGATCCTGCGCACCATCCATGGCACCGGTATCATGGAGGGCGGCTCGTTCGCCTTCATCAATCCCAAAACCGCCGTGGTCGGCATCTCGAGCCGGGTCAACGAGGAGGGCGCCCGCCAGCTCGAGGAGGTGCTGAAGGTCCAGGGCATCGAGCTGATCCGCGTGCATCTCACCGGCTACCGGCTGCACATCGACGGCAATTTCGTGATGATCGACGTCGACACCGCCCTGATCAACCCGACGCAGCTGCCCTTCACCTTCCTCGAGCGGCTGAAGGAGCTCAAGATCCGCACCATCGAGGTCTGCCCCGACGATCCGGTGTGGACCATCAATTGCTTGGCGGTGCGGCCGGGCCGCATCCTGATCGCCGACCAAGTCTCCGACCGCACCCTCGACAAGCTGAATGACGCCGGCATCTCGATCCGGCTCGTGCCCTATGACAAAGTGTACTTGGGCGGCGGCGGCATCCACTGCTCGACCGGCCCTTTGGTAAGGGACCCCGTCTGATGAGCAACCTGCGCAACGTCGATTCGCGCGAATGGGAGCTGCGTTGCGATCTCGCCGCGGCCTATCGCCTGATCGCCCATTTCGGCATGGACGATCTGATCTACACCCACCTCTCGGTGCGCCTGCCGGGCGAACAGCACCGCTTCCTGCTCAACCCGTACGGCCTGATGTTCGACGAGATCACCGCCTCTAGCCTGGTCGCGGTCGATCCCGAGGGCCATGCGATCGAGGAGGAGGAAGAGTCGAAGATCAACAATGCTGGCTTCACCATCCACTCCGCGGTGCACATGGCGCGCGACGATGCGCAGTGCGTCATGCACACTCATACGACGGCCGGCATGGCGGTGGCGGCGCAGGAGCAGGGACTGCTGCCGCTGAATCAGATGTCGATGGAGTTCTACGGCCGCACCAGCTACCACGATTACGAAGGCATCGCCCTCGATCTCGACGAGCGCGACCGGCTGGTGCGCGACCTCGGCAGCAACAGCGCCATGATCCTGCGCAACCACGGACTGCTGACCACGGGCCGCACCGTCGCCGAGGCGTTCCACTACATGTACTACCTGGAGCAGGCCTGCCGCATCCAGATCGCCGCGACCCAGGGCGGCCAGAAGGTGACCGTGCCGCCTGATGCGGTCGCCGCGCACACTGCGGCGCAGTTTGCCAGCTGGTCGGAGACAAAGGGGCAGCGGCCGTGGGCGGCGTTGCGTCGCCTGCTCGATCGTGAGAGCCCGGACTACAAGACTTGAGCGGCGACTGGCTGCCGATCGCGCCCGAGCGGGCGGGGTTTGCAGCGAACCTCAACGAGCGCCTCGACCAGGCGATCGCCGACAAGCGCATCTGGAACGTGCACGGCGTCGTGGTGATGCGCAGTGATCGCGTGGTGCTGGAACGCTACTTCCACGGCCAGGATTATGCGCGCGGCCGGCCGCTCGGCGAGGTGTCGTTCGGCGCCGACACGCTGCATGACCTGCGATCGGTGTCGAAGAGCATCGTCGGCCTGCTCTACGGCATCGCCCTGGAGCGCGGCAAGGTGCCGCCGCCTGAGGCGCCGCTGCTGTCGTCCTTCCCGGCTCATGCCGGCCTCGCGGCCGATCCGGGACGCAAGGGCTGGACGCTCCATCACGTGCTCAGCATGACCATGGGCACCGACTGGGACGAGCTCAGCGTGCCCTACAGCGATCCGGCCAACAGCGAGATCGCAATGGACCGGGCGCCCGACCGCTATCGCTACGTGCTCGAGCGGCCGCTGGTGTTCAGGCCGGGGCAGCGATGGGTCTACAATGGCGGCGCCACGGCGCTGCTCGGCCGCGTCATCGCCGATGCGACGGGAAAGAGCCTGCACGATTTTGCTCGTGAGGCGCTTTTCGATCCGCTGGGCCTCGGCCAGACCGAATGGCTCGCCGACGACAAGGGCGACGCTATCGCCGCCTCCGGCCTGCGCCTCAGCCTGCGCGACCTGGCGCGCCTCGGTCGGTTGATGCTGCGCGGCGGCAAAGTTGCCGGCAAAGGCGTGGTGTCCGCCGAATGGCTGGCCCGATCGACCACGCCCTATGTCGCGGTCGACGAGGTGCGACGCTACGGCTACCATTGGTACCTCAGCCACTTCGCCTTCGCCGTGACCAGCGGCCCGCGCTGGAGCCGCAATCGGCTCGAGCAAGCCTGGGGCGCCTACGGCAATGGCGGCCAGCGCCTCTGGGTGCTGCCCGGCCTCGATCTCGTCGTCGCCATCCTCGCCGGCAACTACGACGACCCCGAACAATGGGTCCCGCCGATGCGCGTCCTGCGCGAGGTCGTGCTGGCGAGTTTGGAATGAAAGGAACGAAAGGTCCCTCGCTGCGCTCGGGATGACACGGGGTGCTGGCCGCAAAAGAATCTGTCATCCCGAGCAGACGCTTGCGGAGCAAGCGTCGTAAGCGAGGGACCTTTTCCTCTTACGTCGCCATGTTGAACAGCTTCGCCGCGGTGCCGCCCAGCACGGCGACCCTCTCGTCGTCGCTGAGCGAATCGCAGTCGAAGATGTGGTCGACCGGGTTCATCTGCCAGGGATAGGGATAGTCGCTGCCGAGCACGATCTGCGCGGGGCCGACCTGGGCGGCGAGATGGCGGATCGCCTGCGGCGAGAAGATCAGCGAATCGAAGTAGAGCTGCTTGAGATACTCGCTCGGCTTCTTCTTCAGCTTGATGTCGGCGTTGCAGCCGGCCGGTCCCACCATGCAGGCGTGGTCCGATCGATCGGCATAGGACGGCAGGAAGCCGCCGCCGTGCGCGGCGATGATCTTGAGGCCGGGGAAGCGATCGAGCGTGCCCTCGAAGATCAGGTGCGACAGCGCGATCGTCGTTTCCAGCGGATTGCCGATCGTGTTGCCGAGCCAGCCATTGCCCGACAGCCGCTTGGACAGTTCCGCCACGCCCTGCGGATGGATGAACAGCGGGACGCCCAGTTCCTCCGCCTTCGACCATACCGGGTAGAACTTCGGGTCGGAGAACTCGACCCCGGCCACCATGCCGCCGATCGCAGCGCCCTTCAGGCCCTGCTTCTTCACCGCCGTCTCGAGCTCCTGCGCGGCGAGGTCGGGCGCCTGCAGGGTGAGCGAGGCGAAGGCGGCGAAGCGGTCCGGCTTGCTCGCGCAGAGCTCGGCCAGCTTCTCGTTCTGCAGCTTGACGATCTGGGCGGCGAGATCGCGGTCGCGGCCGTACCAGAACGGGTTGATCGACAGCACCTCCATGTCGACCGCCTGCGCGTCCATCGCCTTCAGGCGCTTGTCGATCTCGATGAAGGCCTCGGCCGCGCCCCTGACCGGCGGAAGCTGGACGGCCGCGGCGTCAGCGCCCAGCAGCGCGCCGGCCTCGCGAAAGTGGCAATGGGCGTGCACGTCGATGGTCTTGACCTTCTTGCCGTTGACGACGACCGGCAGGGCACGCGGCGCCCCTTGGGCGTGCGCGCGCTCCAGCAGGCCGCAGCTGCAGAAGACAATTCCAGTTGCCGCGGCGGTGCCGCCCTTGAGGAAGTTTCGTCGGCTGGTCGTACGATTGGTCATGGCGCATCGTCCCTCCCAGGACAGGCCGGATTGATTTCAGGCCAGCCATGACTCTACTGCGCTCGTGCACGTGACGGCATCCCCACAGATGCACCTCTCGGAGGTTGTGAATGCAAGCGCTATCGAGCGTGACTCTCATTCTCCTCCCCAGCTTCGCTGGGGAGGAATTTGAGCGCGCGCGCCGCTAACGCGGCATCTTCTCAGCGCGCGTAATACAGCCCCGGCGTGACGCTGCCGTAGCTGCCGCGCAGGCGATTGGTCCAGCCGTAGCCGACGAAGCCGCCGGCGGCGTCGTAGAGATAGTTGAAGCCCTCGAGGAACATGCGGCTGGTGTTCACGAACACGCCGGAATCGTGGACCACCTCGACGTGCCCGGGATGCAGGGGATTGCCGCGCTCGCCGACGGTGAAGGTATAGAAGGCCGGCTGCGGATTGCGCCGGTCGGGCAGGTAGATCGAGACGGTCGTGCCCGACGGCACGCGCGCGCCGCGCCGCAATCGCGTGCCTTCGGGCGGCGACAGGAACATGTAGTTGATGCCGGTATCCATCAGGATCGTGCCGTCGCCCTCCACGCCATCGACCGAGACCGTCATCGGCGCCGGTCCCCAGCTCGGCCCGCCGGTTTCCGTCGTCGGGCCGGGAGTCAGCTTCACGAAGGCGAAATTGCGCGTCAGCTCGGGCGTCATGCCGAGATGGACGGCCGTCCGCGTGATCACGTAGCCGGGCCGGATTGACGAGGCCGGCGCCCCCGACGCCAGCGCCACGATGTTGGTGAACGGATTCTTGGGCGCGTCGGCCTCGGTGCTCTGGGCCGAATTGCGGGCGAAGCCGATGCCCATGAAGGCGACGCCGCGCGGGTTCTGCTCGGGCCGGCAATCGCGGGCGCGCTCGAGGCAGGTGATGCTGGTGACGCGCAGCACCTGGACGCGCGCCGTCGCCGCCGGCATCTCGCCGTTGCGCAGGATCTCGACATTGGTGGTGTAGCGCTCGCCGTTCAAGATGCGACCGCTGCTGGTGTAGACCAGCCGGCCGGGTCCGCCTGGAACGTCGCCCGGCGCCGGCGTGTAATGCTCGGCCGCCACCACGATGCCGGTCGAGCCGGTATCCATGCCGAAGCGGCGCGGCGGCGAGCCGTGCAGCTTCATCCACACATGCGGCACCCCCGCCATGTGGATCGGCCCATTGGCGAACGGCACCTCGATCGCGCTCAGCCCCTGGTATTGCTGCCACGGGGCATCCTGCGCGCGCGCCGGCCCGATGGCGGCCGCAATGCCCAGCGCCAGGCAGAAAATCAGGCATCGACGCATGATGGCCCCTGTCTTCATCGATCTCGACACCTTGTTCCGGCGGGCATCCTTCCTCTCCTCCCCAGCTCCGCTGGGGAGGTGTCCGCGTAATCGCGGACGGAGGGTCATGAGCAACTCCTCCGGTGCCCTTGACCCCTCCGTCGCCGATGACGGCGACACCTCCCCAGCAGAGCTGGGGAGGAGAAGTAAGGACGCGCGCGGTCCAAAAGAAGACCTTTCACCCACTCCCACTGGCACTCTGGAGCGTGGATGCCGGCGATGCAATGCACGCATTGCCGGGAGCGCGCCGCCATTTCTTGACGCTTGGAACCAGCCGGCGCACGATTCGTCGGACCTCATTTCGCCTGCAAGGGATGCCGCATGCCGATATCGACGCGACCGCTTTCTCATGCCCTGGGGGCCGAGGTCATGGGAATCGATGTCGGCCAGCCGTTGAGCAATGCCGATTTCGACCTGATCCACCGTACTTTCCTGGAGCGCGGCGTCCTCCTGTTCCGCGACCAGAAGATCAGTCGCGAGCAGCACATCGCCTTCAGCCGCCGGTTCGGCGATCTCGACAATCACGACTCGCTGCCGCGCGATCGTCATCCCGACTATCCCGAGCTGCTGCTGGTGACCAACATCCCCAAGCCCAACGGCAAGCCGTCGGATTCGAAGTACACCGGCCAGCAATGGCACTCCGACATGTCGTTCACGCCGGTGCCTTCGCTCGGTTCCCTGCTGCGCGGCATCACCATCCCGCCGGTCGGCGGCGATACGATGTTCACCAACATGTATCGCGCCTACGACGCACTCTCCGACGGCATGAAGAAGCTGATCGAGGGGCTGCACGGCATCCATACCGGCAGCCGCAAGATCGACGACCTGAGCTCCGATCGCGCGGCCGAGCAGCGCAAGCTCAATCCGCCGATCGCCCAGCCGGTGGTGCGGGTGCATCCCGAGACCGGCCGCAAGGCGCTCTATATCGGCGAGAAGGTCTCGTGCTTCGTCGGCATGACCGCGGAGGAGAGCCGGCCGCTGATCGATTATCTCGTGCGCCACGCTACGCGCCCGCAGTTCGTCTACCGCCACCAGTGGCGCACCGACGACATCGTGCTGTGGGACAACCGCTGCACCATGCACATCGCCCTGGGCGACTACGAGGACGGCGAGACCCGCCATCTCGAGCGCACCACGGTCAAGGGCACGCCGTCGGGATACTACCTGCAATGAAGCGCGCGTCCTTTCTGCGCGGCGTCGGCGCTCTGGCGCTCGCGGCCCCGTCGATCGTGTGGGCGCAAGGCGCCTGGCCGGACAGGCAGATCCGCATGGTGATCCCGTTCGCGCCCGGCGGCACGACCGACCTGCTGGCCCGCGCCGTCGGCCAGCACATGGCGCAGGTCTGGAGCCAGCCGGTCGTCGCCGACAATCGCGCCGGCGCCAATGGGGTGGTGGCGGGCGAGATCGTCGCAAAATCGCCGGGCGACGGCTACACGCTGTCGATGGTGGCGATGGGCCATGCCATCAATCCGCTGATCTACAGGAAGCTGCCCTACGACGGCGACAAGGATTTCACGCCGGTGAGCCTGGTCGCCACCTTCCCGCAGCTGGTGCTGGTGCATCCCGCGGTCAAGGCCAACACCATCGCCGAGCTGATCGCGTTGGCGAAGTCTTCCGCCAAGCCGATCACCTATGCCTCGGGCGGCAACGGCTCGTCGCAGCATCTCGCCGGCGCGCTGTTCACGCACATGGCCGGAGTGAAAATGACCCATGTCGCCTACAAGGGCGGCAATCCGGCCCAGCTCGACCTGATGGCGGGCAATGTCGACGTGATGATCACCCAGCCCAACTCGAAGGACCTGATCACGTCAGGCAAGATGCGCGCGCTGGCGGTCAGCTCGGCCCGCCGCAGCGCCTTCTATCCCGAGCTGCCCACGGTCGACGAGGCTGGCGTGCCCGACTACCAGTCGGTGGCATGGTACGGCTTGGTCGGTCCCAAGGGCATGCCGGCCGACCTGCTCGCCCGGATCGCCGAGGAGACGCGCCGCGCGGCTGCGACCGAGGCGGTCAAATCCATCGTTGCCCAGCAGGGCGGCGACGTGGCCGCGAGCACGCCGGCCGAGTTCACCGCCTTCATCGACGCCGAGCGCCAGCGCTACGCCGCCATCGTCCGCGATGCCGGGATGACGGTGGAGTAGCTCTTCCTCCTCCCCACGCCCTCGCGTGGGGAGGTGTCCGCGCAATCGCGGACGGAGGGGTCATGGGCCCCCTCACGTGACTCATGACCCCTCCGTCGGCGAGGACGCCGACACCTCCCCAGCGAAGCTGGGGAGGAGAATGAGATGAGCGTCACGGAGCGGCGCACTCCCGGCCCTGAGGCCCATGACCCCTCTGTAGCGTAAGACGCGACACCTCCCCAGCGAAGCTGGGGAGGAGATCCGAGATCAATTCACGACCGCATACGCCGGTTGCCTGAAATCCGCACCGGCGCGCAGGAAGCCGGTACGGCTTTCGAGCAGGATCGCCTCGACTGAGCAGGCGCGCCGCGTGTAGGCGGGCCACATCTCGACGTCGTGGCCGCGCCGGCGCAGCTCGTCGAGCGTCGCGGCGGGCAGGCGGTCCTCGATGTTCAGGCGGCCCGGCAGGTGCGTGTAGGGCGCGAACGAGTTGGGGAAGCTGAAGGTCGCGAAGCGCGGCTGCTCGATCGCCTCCTGGATGTCCATGCCGAAATGGAAGGTGTTGAGGAACACCTGCAGCATCGCCTGGACCTGCACGTCGCCGCCCGGCGCGCCGAACGGGATCACGCTGCCGTCGTCACGCACGGCTATTGCCGGGTTGGGTGTGAGGCGCGGCCGCTTGCCGGGCGCCACGCCCGAGGGGTGGCTGGGATCGGGCCGCGATTGCGTGCCGCGCGCCGACGGGACGATGCCGAGGCCCGGGATCACGGGCGAGCGCCACGAGCCGTCCGACGGCGTTGCCGACATCGCGTTGCCCCAGCGGTCGACGGCGCAGCAATAGGACGTGTCGGGCTCGACGACGACGTCGCTCCGAAGCGCCGACGCGGCAGTCGGCGGCGGCCGGTTGCTGGGATAGGCGCCGAGCGGCGGCGGCATGTCGGGCATGGCGCGGTCGCGGTCGATGGCGCCGACGCGTGCCGCGACATGGCCATCGGACAGCAGCTCGTCCATGCCGACATCGACGAACAGCGGATCGCCGTAGCGGTACTCTCGGTCCGAGCACGCCGCCTTCATGATCTCCGTGATCAGGTGGATATAGTCGGCGCTGTTGTGCGCCAGGCCAGCGAGGCCGCCCGCCGCCTCGATCATGCGCAGCGCCTGGGCCAGCATCGGGCCCTGGCACCACGGCCCGCAGGTGTAGACCGCGAAGTCGCGCCAGCGCACCCGCACCGGCGTCTCGTAGCGGCAGTGGAAGTTTGCGAGATCATCGCGCGCGAGATACCCGCCCTCCTGTTCGTGGTAGCGCACGATGGTGTCGGCGATGTCGCCGCAGTAGAACGCGGCGCGCGCCGCCTGCAGGCCGGCGAGTCGGCCGCGCTTCGACGCGGCGCGCTCCTGGTCGACCATGTATTGCAGCGTGCCGGCGAGGTCGGTCTGCAGGAAGCGGTCGCCCACGTTGGGCGGCTTGCCGCCGGGCAGGAAGATCGCGGCATTGGAGGGCCACGAGCGGTAGCCGTCCTCGTACTGGCGGATCATGGTGGCCATGTACTCGAACACCGCAAAGCCTTCGCGGGCGTAGCGGATGGCGGCGCCGGCGACGTCGCCGAACGACATCGTGCCGTAGTCGGAGAGGGCGGTGATCCAGGCATCGGGCGCGGCCGGCACCACGGTGCGCAGCAGGCCCAATGGCATCTTGCCGCCATGCTCGCGCATGAACAGGTCGGCCGGGAAACGTGACGGCCAGTGCCCGAGGCCGGCGATGGTGACGACCGTGCCCTGCCCGGTACGGATCATGATCGGGGCCACGCCCGCCACGTTCACCTCGTCGGGATGCAGGACAGCGAGCGCGATGCCGGCGGCGCATCCGGCATCGATCGCATTGCCGCCCGCTTCGAGGATCGAGAATCCCGCCGCAGCGGCCAGGTGGTGGCCGGCTGAGACGGCATGGCGGCTGCCATAGAGGGTCGGGCGCATGGACTTCATCGAGGTACTCCCCATCATTGCGCAAGCGCGTCGAAATCTCGAATGTACCGCCGGGCGTTCGCAAGCGCCTTGCTCAGGACGACGGAACAGTGGTTTTCAGGCCGTCAGTGGCGGACGAACGGACCCAGCAGGTGGCGCCGGAAAACCTGGTCATTGAACACCACCAGGAAGAGTTGCGCGATCAGCGGACCGAGACGCGGGTCGTTCGGACCAGTCGCGTCGCTCCACGCCGTGGTCTGCGACAACGCGAGATCGTTGCGGCAGTACACGGCGAAGACGTTGAATGGCCGGCTGGCGATCGGCGGCTTGTGCCAGTGCTGGCCATCGCACACCCGTGCGGCCGTCAGGTCATTGGCGGGGTCGAACACCAGCACGAGCCGGTAGTATGGCTGCGGCATCTCGACGGGCGGCTCGTAGGTGAAGGTGAGGTTGGGCCGCGGCTTGTTTGCCTGCATGAGTGGCAGCAGGCGGCGATTGACCTCGGCGGCCGGCAGGCTGGGGAAAGGGCTGCCGGCCATGAAGACCCGGAAGCTTCTGCCGTCGGTCACGGCGAAGAACTCGCTGTAGTCGTATTGCGGTGCGTAGTAGGCCCCGCCGATCCCGCTTCCCGCGACGTCGCAGGCCGCGAGCACGGCGGTAACCAGCAGGCCAGGCAACGTCTTGAGGGGGCGGTGACGAGAGAGCTCGGGTAGTCGTCTCATCATGACCACATCCTGCTTCAGTGGGCCTCAGCCAGAGATGATTGTCGCGAGCCAGGCGCGCGCCTTGTCCTCTGTCGCGAAGTACTTCGCGGGCCGGTCCGACGGCGAGATCTTGACGAAGAGCTTGAACGTGCTGCGCAGATTGGGTTTTCCCACGACGGCAAGTGGACCGCTGGGAAGCGCCTCCGTGTAGGCGCTGAGCCGCGCCCCCATCAGCATCACATCGTTATCGGTGTATATCGGCTCGGCGTTCGCCACGTTGACGAGCTTGGCGTAGCCCATGGCATTTGCGACGACCAGGGCATCGAAATGCTCCTCCATATGCCGGAGCGTGAGGGGCCCGTCGGCGACGATGTACACGAACTTGCGCGAATGATCGATGTCCCAACGCATTGGCATCGTGTGACCCCCTGCAAGACAACTCGTACCTCTTCCCGAGGCCCAACGGAAATCTCACCAATATCGTGGTTGTCAGAGCCCAGTGTGTGACGATCTTCGCGAGCGATGCACGTGCCTTCTCTTCCCGACCCGAAGAACCTCGCCGCCCGGTGTAGGGCGACGAGCTGTCGGCGAAGCACAACGGCATCGATGGCGAGCGTTGACAACTCGTCTGCTCAGATCGGCTTGCCGGCGCTGTCTGGCCAGCGCCGCATCAGGGTGTTGGACGGCTGGCTGTTGT
Organism: Reyranella sp.; assembly: GCF_044224635.1. Classification (GTDB taxonomy): domain Bacteria; phylum Pseudomonadota; class Alphaproteobacteria; order Reyranellales; family Reyranellaceae; genus Reyranella. The sequence goes on from NZ_JBGAKA010000048.1 coordinate 14,259, forward strand.
CGACGACCTTGCGCGCCGTCTCGATGCCTGCGACCGGCAGGCCCTCCGGGTCGAGCAAACCGACCTGGACCAGCACCGAGGCCTGGTCCCAGTAGATGTGCTCGTGCGCGACCTTGTCGCCTTCGAAGCGCACGATGGCGACCAGCGGGATCTCGACCCGCTTGCCGGTCGGCGCAATGCCCGGCAACAGCCAGTCGATCTCGCTCGTGTGGGTGAAGCAGAACACCAGCTCGTCGACGATCTGGTCGGTGCCGGTGGTGCGGCTGATCGGCCTCAACTCGGTGTCGGGTGGATTGCCGCCGATGAAGTGATACTTGTAGAAGCGCTTCAGCTGGTCGTGACCGACGCCGCCGGTCATGGTCGGGATGTGATTGACATACGGCTTCGCCACCATGGTCGCCATCGTGGCGTCGACATCGCGGGTCTCGAATTCGTGGCGACAGTGGGCTTCCCAGAGGGCTGCTAGATCGGGAGCGGACATCGTATTTCCTGCATGTTCGGAGCTCGCACCGGGCGAGGAGAATAGGGCCCTACGCCGCCTTCTTCGCCCTGTTCGCCGCGATCAGAGCCCACAGGCTCGCCGCGGTCACCGGCATGTCGGCGTGCTTCACGCCGGTGTGCGGATGGATGGCGCTGACGATGGCGTTGATCACCGCCGGCGGGGCGCCGATGGCGCCCGCTTCGCCGGCGCCTTTGACGCCGAGCGGGTTGGTGGTGCAAGGGCTGTTGTGCATGTCGAAGGCCACCGCCGGCACGATGTCGGCGCGCGGTAAGGCATAGTCCATGAAGCTGCCGCTCAGCAGCTGGCCCGAGTCCTTGTCGTAGACGGTCTTCTCGGTGAGCGCCTGGCCGACACCCTGGCCGACGCCGCCATGGACCTGGCCCTGCAAGAGCAGCGGATTGAGCGCCATGCCGAAATCGTCCATCACGCTGTAGTTGAGGATTTCCAGCGTGCCGGTATCGGGGTCGACCTCGAGCTCGCAGATGTGGCAGCCGTTGGGGAAGGTGTCGGCGTCCGGCATGCGCGTGAAATCGTCGTCGAGGCCGGGCTTCTTGCCCGCCGGCACGTGCTTGGGGTTCCTGGCCGCCGTGGCGACGTCGAACAGGCTCATCGTGCGGTCGGTGCCGACGATCTTGAAGCTGCCGTCGGCGAAGTCGATGTCGGCGGCGCTGGCCTCCAGGACGCTCGCCGCCACCATCTTGCCCTTGGCGATGATCTTGTCGGCGAGACCCAGCGTCGCGACGCCGGCCACCGAGACCATGCGGCTGCCGCCGGTCATGCCGTCGGGCGTGACGTCCGAATCGCCCTGCACGATGTCGATGCGTTCGGCATCGATGCCGAGTCGCGCCGAGGCGATCTGCCGGATCGCCGTCTCGTGGCCCTGGCCGTTGGTCTGGTTGCCGAGATAGAGCGTCAGCGAGGCATCGTCGTTGAACTTGGCGACCGCGGTCTCGGGCATGCCGCCGCCGCCGCATTTCTCGACATAGGTCGCCATGCCGATGCCGCGCCATTTGCCCCTGGCTTCGGAGGCGGCACGACGCGACGCGAAGCCCTTCCAGTCGGCCTTGTCCATGGCCTTGCGCATGACGGTCTCGAAATCGCCCGAGTCGTAGGTGTCGCCGAGCGCCGTCTTCCAGGGAATCTGGCTGGGCTTGATGAAGTTGCGGGCGCGGATCTCGTCGGGACCGAGCCCGGTCTCGCGCGCGATGTGGTCGACGAAGCGTTCGAGCAGATAGGCCGCCTCGGGCCGGCCGGCGCCACGATAAGCATCGGTCGGCACGGTGTTGGTCATCACGCCCTTGACGTTCACGTAGGTGGCCGGCGTCTGGTAGAGGCCGACCAGCATCGAGCTGCCGGCAAGGGTGGGGATGAACGGCGCGAAGTGATTGAGGTAAGCGCCCAGCGCCGCGTAGGTGGTGATGCGGCAGCCGATGAATTTTGCGTCCTTGTCGAGTGCCATCTCGGCGATCGAGACATGGTCACGGCCCTGGATGTCGGACTGGAAGGCCTCCTGGCGATCGGGGATCCACTTCACCGTGCGCTTCAGCGCGCGCGATGCCCACACCACCATCGGGTATTCCGGATGGACGAAGATCTTCATGCCGAATCCGCCGCCGACATCGCCGGTGCGTACGCGGAGCTTCGGTGAGCCGATCTTGAGGATGAGGTCGGCGACGACGGGGCGGATCATGCTGACGCCCTGGCAGGAGAGCCACAGGGTCGAGCGGTCGTCCTTGGCATCGTAGGTGCAGATCGCGCCGCGCGGTTCCATCGAGTTCACGACCAGGCGGTTGTTGACCAGCTGCAGCTTGACCACGCGATCGGCCTTGGCGAAGGCCGCCTCGGTCGCGGCGCGGTCGCCCATCTCCCAATCGAACACGATGTTGTTCTTGATGTGGTCGTGGACCAGCGGCGCGCCGGGCTGCGCGGCCTCCCAGGTCCCGACGACGTGCGGGCGCGGCTCGTAATCGACCTCGATCAGCTCGGCGGCGTCCTTGGCCTGCTCCAGCGTCTCGGCCACGACCAGGGCCACGGGATCGCCGACGTGACGCACGCGGCCCTGCGCCAGCATCGGCCGGGGCGTGTCGCCGCGTGGCGTGCCGTCGCGATTGTCGAGCGGCACGAGGCAGGGCACGTCACCGAAGCCGGCCTTCGTCACGTCGTCGCCGGTGAAGACCACCAGCACGCCCGGCGCCTTGGCGGCGGCCGAGACATCGATCCTCTTGATGTCGGCATGGGCATGCGGAGAGCGCAGCACATAGGCGCGGGCCGCCGCAGCCTCGAGCCTGGTATCGTCGGTGTAGCGCCCGCCGCCAGTGAGCAAGCGCGGATCCTCGACCCTGCGGATCGACTGACCAATGCCGAACTTTGCCATCGAACCCTCCGTGTTGGCCAGAGGTTAGCAAGCCAGGATGAAAGAAGTCACCCGGCTTGGCGATGCGTCCTGACGAGCTCGGCGCGGTATCAGCTCAAGACGGTCCAGGCCACCGATAGCAAGAGGATGGCGGCAGCTGCGCCGACGGCGCCCAGCCAAGTGCCGGACGTTGCAAGCGCGGGCACCGGGACGGGCGTGCCCTTTTCATCCTCATGAGCCCATCTCTCGGAGGCCAGTCTCATGGCGAACTCCCTTGGTTCCGGACAATGCAACGTTGCCTGGGCTAGAAGCGTTGCTCGATCAGGTTTCCCGCCGCGATGAGTGCCCGTTCCCTTCGTTCCCGTGCCGACGACCCGGTCCCCAGGGTCGACCATGTGGCGCTGGCGCCGGGATCGCAGGTCGGGCGCTACGAGATCGAGGCTGTGTTGGGGCAGGGCGGGTTTGGCATCACCTACCGGGCACGCGATACCCAGCTCGGCCGCACGGTGGCGATCAAGGAGTATCTGCCGGCCGCCTTGGCCGTGCGTCAGGACGGCGCCAGCGTGCTGCCGCGTTCGACCGAGGTTGCCGAGGACTTCGACTGGGGCCGCCAGCGCTTTGTCGAGGAGGGCCGTACGCTCGCCAGCTTGCACGCGGCGCCTTCGATCGTGCAGGTGTTCGACTTTCTCGAGGAAAACGGAACTGGCTACATGGTCATGGCCTTGGTCCAGGGCCAGACGTTGGAGAAAGGCATTGGCGGCGCCGGAACGCTTGGACCGTCCGATATCGACACTATCCTGTGGCCGCTCCTCGATGGCCTGGAGAAGGTGCACGAGGCGGGCTTCCTGCACCGCGACATCAAGCCCGCCAATGTGTTGCTGGACGATGACGGCAAGCCGGTCCTGATCGACTTCGGCGCCTCGCGCGCGTCGCTCGCCGATCGCACGGCGACCATGACGGCAATCTTCACGCCGGGCTATGCCGCCGCCGAACAGTTTAGCTCGGCGCGGCAGGGGCCGTGGACCGACATCTATGGCCTGGGGGCCACGCTCTACCACGCCATCACGGGCGCGCCGCCGTCGAGTGCCATCGACCGCCTGCTGCGGGACGATTGGGTGCCGCTTGCCCGGCGCTCGCCAGAGGGTTTTTCGCGCAAGCTCCTGACAGGTATCGACGCAGCCCTCGCGCTCCACGCCGAGGAGCGTCCGCAGTCTGTCGCCGACTGGCGCCGGCTGCTGCGCACGCACGTCGACGAAGCGGCGTCGACCGTGGTGATGGACAGCGGGGAGCCCCGCACGGTCGCGATGCCCATCACGATGCCGACGCCGCCCACGCCGCCCACTCCGCCGACCAAGCTCGCCGTCGGCGCGCGTCGTCGCAACCTCGGAAAATGGCTGGCACTGGCATCCTTCGCGGCGATCTTGCTGGCGGTCGGCGACTATGCTTTCTATTCGACGCGCGTGCCTGTCGGACAGGATGAGACGACGCGCGCTGCGCTGTCGCCGATCGCGGACGCCGAGCCGCCTGCACCGTCCCTTCCCGCGGCAATGCCAGAGGCGCCGCCAGGGCAGGTGGAGGAGGCGGCGCTCCACCTCGGCACGGAGGATCGTCAGCGCGTCCAGCGTGCCCTAACGGTGCTGGGTTTCGATACGAACGGCGCGGACGGCGCCTTCGGTCCGAGGTCGCGCGAGATGATTGCCGGCTGGCAACGGCGCCAGGGCCAGACGCCGACCGGATACTTGACGGCTGGTCAGCACAAGGAGCTGTTGCGTGACGCCAAGCCGCTCGTCGATCGGGCCGAGGCAGGGAGAAAGACCGCGTCAACGTCACCGGCCACACCGGGAGTCGAGGCCAGCTATGTTGGATCACTGACGGTGTCGGCGACCGGCGGGGGGCAGGCGGCGCTCAGTCCGGTCGAAGCCGACGTAGTCGTTGCCGGCGGTTACGTGAAGGGCCGCCTGGTCCATTCCCAATGCGGTGCGGTGCCGGTGCTCCTCGCCGTCGACGGGGCCGGCGCGATCAGCGGCAGCCTGCGCATTCCAGAAGCTGTCGGCTGTACCCTGAACCATGCCTCGGCCAGCGGTCGCGTCACCACGGAAGCGCTGTCGCTCGACATTCGTGGCGTCGATGTGACCCTGCGCGGCACGCTCTCCGTGCGCACCGGACAGGAGCGGCGCGCCCCAACACCGGACCCGACAGGGCTGCGCAACAACGTCCCCTGAAATCGGATCGCCGCCACTCTTGCTGCGGTTGCCGGCCGGGATTGTAGGATTGCGCCGGGCGAACTCATTCATCTGGGCGGCGGCCCTAGGGACGTTGCCCCGGTGATCACGCCCTCCGTCCCGGCAGTGCGGTGCGCGCCCACGAAGCCGTCGCCTGCTCGCGCAACAGTGCCTCGGTCACCGGCAGGCTGAGCCCCAAAGGGCTCACCCTGGGCTGGCTCTGGCCGAGGGCGCCAGTCGCACTCAGAGCGCGCCGCCTGCGATTGCCGTAGTCAGGTGCCTTCTGCGGACTACGATGTCCCCTTCTGCAGTTCGATCTGCAGCTTGGCTACTAGCACGATGCCGCCTCAACGAGCTATGGCCCGCTTGTTACAACGCGTTGAGGATGAGGCGAGTTGGGGATGAGGGCATGACCACGGCCTACCTCGCGGCCGACGGGTTCGCCGACCAGTTGACCGAGGAGCTGCGGCGCGCCGGCGTACCCGAGAGCCTGTGCCATGGCCGGTTGATCCTGTGCGAAGGGCCGCCGGTCGCCGCGGCCTGGGCGGCCAATACTTGGCACGACTGCGTCGAGCTGCCGGTCGCGTCGATCGGCGGTGCGGCACGGTCGCTGCGCGCCATCCAGCGCAACTGGGCAATGTATGCGCCGGTGCACCATCGGCGCGCGGCGCTGATCGAGCAGCGCCTGCCGCATGTCTCGGCCAAGCCCATCGCCTTTCCCGCCGCGGTGCCGGCCGCGCCGCTCGGATCTTGGACGCTGCTCGCACCGGACCGGCTGCTGGCGTCGGCGCGCTGCAACTCGCCCTTCGCCAATGGCGAGGTTGCCTTCATCGAGGATCGCACGGGCCCGCCCAACCGCGCCTATCTGAAGCTGTGGGAAGCCTTGGTTCGTCTCGGCTTCTGGCCTCAGCCGGGGGAGCGCTGTCTCGATCTCGGCGCCTCGCCCGGCGGCTGGACGTGGGTGCTGGCGCAACTTGGCGCCGAGGTGCTGGCGGTCGACAAGGCGCCGCTCGCGCCGCGCGTCGCGGCAATGCCGGGCGTGACATGGCGCGGCGAGAGCGCCTTCGCCCTGGCACCCGAGAGCGTCGGGCCGATCGACTGGCTGTTCTCCGACATCGTCTGCTATCCGGCGCGCCTGCTGCGGCTGGTCGATCGGTGGCGGGCGTCGGGTCTGGTGCGAACTTTTGTGTGCACCATCAAGTTCCAGGGCGCGACGGATCATGAGACCGCCGCCGGGTTCGCCGCCATTCCAGGGGCGAGAGTGCTGCACCTGCACCACAACAAGCACGAACTGACGTTCTTGCTCGAAGGGAGGTAGCCGGAGCGAGTGTGCCTTCGGCGAGTGGGAACTCGACGGAACGTCCCTCTGGGAGCCGGCGGGCCTATGGAGCTGCGGCTTCCAGATGGGCGGGTCAGCGCGGCAGTCCGCGGGCACGCAGGTCGCGGACGATGTGGTCGACGAAGACACGCACGCGCGGCGCCAGCAGGCGATTGGTCGGATAGACGGCGTAGATGCCGCCCGATGGCGGTTCGTAGTCGGTCAGCACGCGGGTCAGCCGGCCGGCGACGAGGGCGTCGGCGACGAGCCATTCCGGCGCCGGTGCGAGGCCGAGCCCGGCGAGCGCGGCGGTCCGAAGGGATTCGCCGCTATTGGTGAGCAGCCGCGGCTGGACCGCAATGGTCTCGCGGCCGAGGCGCCATGTGTCGCGCCAGGCGAGCGGCGCGAAGGCGATCAGGCGATGGGCCAGGATGTCGCGTGGTTGCCGTGGCGTGCCAGCGCCAGCCAGGTAGCTCGGCGAGGCGACGATGACGATGCGCGAGGTGGCGATGCGGCGCACCACCAGGCGCGGCTCGGGCTTCTCAACGATGCGGATGGCGAGATCGAGCTGCTGGTCCACCAGGTCTGCCGCGCCGGCCGCTTCGACGAGCTCGATCGAGATCGTCGGCCAGGCGGCAAGGAACGCGCCAAGGCCCGGCACGATGTAGCGCTCGGCAAAGGCATCGGGCGCCCCGACACGCAGCTTGCCGACCGGGTGCCTGTGTGCCGCCTGGGCCTCGCTGCGCGCCGCCGCAGCCGCATCCAGCAGGCGGCGGCACTGCGCGTAGTAGGCAGCGCCGGCCTCGGTCGGCCGCACGCGGCGCGTCGTGCGCTCGAGCAGGCGTACGCCGAGGCGCTCTTCGAGCGCGCGCACCGTCTCGCTGACCGATGATTTTGCCGTCTGCAGCATCGTCGCCGCGGCGGTGAAGCTGCCGCGCTCGACGACGGCGGCAAAGGCTTCGATGCCGGCAAACGAGTCCATGCTCGATTGTTCGCCAGGGCGAACGATCTGTCCAGAACGACCATCTGCTCGCGGCCCGCCGGGCGCCGTAAGTACAGACCGTCACAACACGGAGGACGACATGATGACCGAGATTTTGGACGTGATGGGTGCCGAGATGATCGTGCGGCGCGATGCCGGGATGTTCGTCGCCGAGCATCCCGTCCCGCCGGGTTATTTCGTGCCACCGCACCAGCACGATCACGACGAGGAGACACTGCTGGTGATGGAGGGCGAGCTCACGCTGATCGGCGAGGGCGGCGAGACCAAGGCTGGTCCGGGAGCCTGCTGCACCTTCGAGCCCGGCCAACTGCACGGTTTTCGCAACGACACCGATGGCACGGTGAAGCTGGTCGTCCTCGCGAGCCCGGGCGTGCAGCTCGCCGAGATGTTCCGCCACTTCGACCGGGCTGCCCGCAAGGGACCGCTGACGCCGCCGGACGTCATGGCGATCGCCGCCGAGTACGGTGTGACGTTCGGCTAGGACGATGGCTGGAAGGTGCCCCCGCGCCGGTTCTTGGAGGAGGGAGCACGCACTTCAATCTTGTAATCCTGAGCGCAGCGAAGGATCTCGTCGCCGTCCGCCACGGTGTGCTTTGAAACTTCTGGCGATGAGATCCTTCTCTGCGCTCAGGATGACAGTAAGGCTGCTTCCCTTGGCCGGTTGATGGCCCAAGCCGGCGTGATTCTCTCCAAAGAGCACCCGCAGCCCGGAAGTTGGAGCCTGTGCAATCAATTGCACAGGCTCCAGTACGAATTCATTGCGCTATGCCGGAACCTTGGGGGCCACACGGATCGCCGCTCTCCGGGATCTGGAACCTGCTCGAACGGGGAGATCGGCATGAGCCTGTTCCCAGCCTTCGCGGCGTACGAACCCGGCGACATGCGCCCTGAAGGCATCGATGAACTCCCGCGCCACTGGCGGTACGCTGCGTTGCGCCAGGTAAAGGGTGGCGAATTCGAAGTCGATGCGCGGCTCGAACGGGCGGGCGACGATACCGCGCGTGGCGTACTCGGTCGCCGTAAAGGGCTCGCAGAGGGAGACACCGGCGCCCGCGCCGGCGAGCGCGCAGGCGATCTCCGACAGTGGCGTCTCGATGCGCATGATGCGGGTCACGCCGTGCTCGGCGAAGACGCGGTCGATTCGGAAGCGCGAGAGCGTCGAATGGCCGAGCGAGATGAAATTCTCGCCCTCGAAATCCGCCGGGCGCAGCCTGGCCTTGCGCGCCAGGCGATGCGCCTGCGGCAGGACGGCGACCATCGGCGCGACCGGCATGTCCTCCTTCAGGACGGCGGCATGCTCGAGCGAGGCCTCGGCGAACCCGAGATCGCACTGGCCGTGGGCGACGGCGATGACGACGGCATGCGACACCAGGCCCGACAGCACGATGTCGAGCTTGGGGCGGTCGGCGAGGAAACGGCCGACGAAGCGTGGCAGGAAGCCGTTGGCGAGGGCGGGCAGGGCGGCGATGCGCAGGAAGCCGGCGCGGCGCGTGCGCAGCTCGGTCGCCATCTCGGCGATGCGGTCGAGGCCGACGAAGGCGCGCTCCACCTCGCCGTACAGCGACAGCGCCTCGCCGGTCGGCACCAGGCCCGTGCCGCGCCGCTCGAACAGGACTAGGCCGAGATGCTGCTGCAGGTCGCGGATCAGCCGGCTGACCGCGGGCTGCGTCACGTTGATCAGGGTGGCGGCGGCGCCGACGCTGCCGGTCAGCACGACCGCGCGGAACGCCTCGATCTGGCGGGGGTTCAACGGGCGCATGGGGCTTTATAACACTCCGTTATGAAAGGGGCGGCGAAATCGGATTTGACGTCACGGTGAGGGAACGAAAACATGAGCGATTGCGGCGACGGGGCGCCGCGGAGGAGGAGGAGTAATGAGGCATTCGACCTATCGAGCCGCGATGGCGGCCGGCCTGGCCGCGCTGCTGGGCGCGACCGCGACATTCGCGCAGACCAAGTCGCTGGTCGTGGCGGGCTATGGCGGCTCGTGGGAGCAGCAGCTGCGCAAGGACGTGTTCCCGGCCTTCGAGGCCAAGCATGGCGTGAAGATCGACTACGTCGCCGGCAACTCGACCGACACGCTGGCCAAGCTGCAGGCCCAAAAGGGCAACCAGCTGATCGACGTCGCGATCGTCGATGACGGGCCGATGTATCAGGCGATCCAGCTGGGCTTCTGCGGCAAGCTCGACGGGCTCGACAAGAGCGAGCTCTATCCGGCCGCCCTGTTCAAGGATGACAAGGCGGTCGCCGTCGGCCAGACCGGCACCGGCTTCATGATCAACACCAAGACCTTCAAGGACAAGAGCTGGGCGACGCCGACCTCGTGGAACGACCTCAAGGATGCCAAGTTCAAGAAGCTGCTGGTGATCCCGCCGATCAACAACACCTACGGGCTCTACACGCTGATGATGTTCGCGCGCATGAACGGCGGCGGCGAGAAGAACATCGAGCCCGGCTTCAAGGTGATGAAGGCCGACGTCAATCCCAACGTGCTGGTCTACGAGCCGTCCCCAGGCAAGATGACCGAGCTGTTCCAGTCCAATCAGGGGCAGATCGCCGTGTGGGGCACCGGCCGCGTCCAGGCCTTCGCGAATACCGGCTTCCCCGTTGATTTCATCTATCCCAAGGAGGGGGCGCCGATCCTGCTCGCCTCGGCCTGCCCGGTCGCCAAGGCGTCGCCCAACCCGCTGGCCCAGGAATTCATCAAGACGCTGATCTCAGCGCCGGTGCAGACCGTGCTGGCCAAGGAGATGGGCAACGGCCCGGTCAACACCAAGGTCGACGTCAACATGCCGGAGCTGCGCATGGCACCGGTCGGCGAGCGCGCCAAGCTGGTGATCCAGCCCGACTGGGATGCCATTAACGCCCAGCGCGAAGACTGGACCAAGCGCTGGAACCGCGAGGTCGAGCGCTAGGCTCGCCGCGAACGTGCGCCATCCGATCTTTCTCTTCCGCCACGGCGAGACCGTGTGGAATGCCGAGAAGCGCGCCCAGGGCTATCTCGATTCGCCGCTGACCGCGGCGGGACGCGCTCAGGCCCGGGCGATGGGCGAGACGCTGGCGCGCCAGCTGCAGCTTGGCGGCTATCCGCCGTCCGGCGTCATCGTGCGGGCAAGCCCGCTCGGCCGCGTGCGCGAGACATTGGCGATCGCGGCCGCGGCGGCCGGTCTGGCGCATGACGAGCAGGCTTTCGATCATCGGCTGCGCGAGATGAGCTGGGGCGATTGGGATGGCCTGATCCTCCCGGAGATCGAGGCGCGCTGGCCGGGTGCCATGGCGCTGCGGCGGCAGGACCACTGGAGCTACCAGCCGCCGGGCGGCGAGAGCTACGCCATGGTGGTCGAACGAGCGCGGCCGGCGCTCGACGAGATCGTGGCGCTGGCGCAGGAGCAGCCGGTCGCGGTGTTTGCCCATGGCGGCGTCGGCCGCGTGCTGCGCGGCCTGTTCCTGGGCGCACCGCAGGTCGAGATCCTGAAGATGGACCAGCCGCAAAACGCCTTCTATCGCCTGCATGGCGGCGCCGCGGCGCGCGTCGACACCTGACCGGCGATGGCGTTCCTCACCCTCGACGGACTGACCAAGCGCTTCGGCACGCACGCCGCGGTCGACGGCCTGTCGCTCAGCGTCGAGAAGGGCGAGTTCGTCTCGCTGCTCGGGCCGTCGGGCTGCGGCAAGACGACGACGCTGCAACTGATCGCCGGATTCGTCGAGCCGACGTCGGGCGCGATCCGCCTCGAAGGGCGCGATCTCCTGACGGTGAAGCCGGCGAAGCGCGGGCTCGGCATCGTGTTCCAGAGCTACGCCCTGTTCCCGCACATGACTGTCGCGGAGAACGTGGCGTTCGGGCTCGAGATGCAGGGCGTCGCGGTGACGGAGCGGGCGCGGCGGGTCGGCGAGACGCTCGAGCTGGTCGGGCTCGCCGCGTTCAGCAGCCGCTTTCCGCGCCAGATGTCGGGTGGCCAGCAGCAGCGCGTGGCCCTTGCCCGCGCGCTAGTCATCCGGCCGCAGATCCTGCTGCTCGACGAGCCGCTTAGCAATCTCGACGCCAAGCTGCGCGAGGAGATGCAGATCGAGCTGCGCCAGATCCAGCGCAGTCTTGGCACGACGACCATCCTGGTGACGCACGACCAGGCCGAGGCGATGGCATTGTCGGACCGCCTGGTGGTGATGAACCACGGCCGAGCCGAGCAGATCGGCCCGCCGCACGAGGCCTATGAACGGCCGGCGACGCCGTTCGTCGCGAGCTTCCTCGGCAAGACCAACGTGGTGAACGGGGCGACGGTGCGGCCGGAGAAGATCGCGTTCGCGGCCACGGGCCTAGCCGGCACGGTGCGCACGCGCATCTTCCAGGGCAGCCACTGGCTCTACCAGGTGGAGACGGCTGGCGGGCTCGTGACGGTGATCCGCCAGAACACCGGCGAGCCGGTGCCGGCCGAAGGCGATGCCGTGCATCTCGCATGGGCAGCGGCGGCATGAGGGCGGCACCCTACCTGCTCAGCCTGCCGGCGCTGCTGCTGTTCGGCGGCGTGGTGATCGTGCCGCTGGTCATGACCGTGCTGCTGTCGTTCCACGACTGGGGCCAGTACAAGGGCATCGAGCCGGTGTTCGTGCTGAAGAACTGGCACGAGGTCCTGACCGACTCGTACTTCCTGGAGATGTTCTGGCGGACCTTCCGGATCGCCTTTCTGGTCACGCTGCTGACGGCGCTGTTCGGCGCGCCCGAAGCCTACATCCTCAATCGCATGAAGAGCCCGTGGCGCAGCCTGTTCCTGCTGGTGATCCTGGGGCCGCTGCTGATCTCGGTTGTGGCGCGCACGTTGGGCTGGGCGCTGCTGTTCGGCGGCAGCTCGGGCGTGGTCAACAAGGCGCTCGCCTCGATGGGCCTGATCTCCGCGCCGCTGCCCTTCATGTTCACCGAGACCGGCGTGGTGATCGCGCTGGCTCACGTGCTGATGCCCTACATGGTGCTGGCGGTATGGGCGGCGCTGCAGCGCCTCGATCCCCAGGTCGAGAATGCCGCGGTGGCGCTGGGGGCCGGGCCGTTCACCGTGCTGCGCCGCATCGTGCTGCCGCAGATCATGCCCGGCATCCTGTCGGGCGCCGTCATCGTCTTCGCCCTGGCGGCGAGCGCCTTTGCAACGCCGGCGATCATCGGCGGCCGGCGGCTCAAGGTGGCGTCGACCCTGGCCTACGACGAATTCCTGAACACGCTGAACTGGCCGCTCGGCGCGGCCGTCGCCGTGCTGCTGCTTGTCGCCCTGGTCGCGATCGTCATCGGCGCCAGCCGCCTGGTCGAGCGCCGCTACGCCCAGGTGTTCTCATGAGTGGCGGACCGCGTACACCTTCCTCCCCAGCTGTGCTGGGGAGGTGTCGCCGTCTTACGGCGACGGAGGGATCATGAGTCACGAGTCTCGATCCCATGACCCCTCCGTCGCGTATGACGCGACACCTCCCCACTTCGTGGGGAGGAGCATGACGAAGGGCCGCGCATGAGCCGCAACGGCCCCCTGGCGCTCGCCTACCACACGCTGTTCGTCGCCTTCATGCTGGCGCCGATCCTGGTCGTCTGCATCGTCGCCTTCACGCCGGAGGGATATCTGTCCTTCCCGACGGATCGCTGGTCGCTGCGCTGGTTCTATGCCATCGGCCGTTATCCCGAGTTCATCTCGGCGTTCTGGCGCAGCCTGTGGCTGGGGGCGCTGTCGTCGGCCGTCGCCGTGACGATCTCGGTGCCGGCCGCGCTCGCCATCGCGCGCCATCGTTTTCCCGGTCGCGAGGCGATGACGGCGCTGTTCATGTCGCCGCTGATGATCCCGCACGTCGTGCTCGGCATCGCCTTCCTGCGCTTCTTCACCCAGGTCGGATTGGGCGGCACCTTTGCGGGTTTGGTGCTGTCGCACATCGTGATCGTGCTGCCGTTCGCGCTGCGCCTTACGCTCGCCTCGGCGGTCGGGCTCGACCGGTCCATCGAGCATGCCGCGGTGTCGCTCGGCGCCTCAGACTGGACGGTGCTGAAGCGCATCACCCTGCCGCTGGTGCTGCCCGGCCTGGTCAGCGGCTGGGCGCTCGCCTTCATCAATTCGTTCGACGAGGTGACCATGACGGTGTTCATTGCCGCCCCGGGAACCGAGACCCTGCCGGTGCGCATGTTTCTCTACATCCAGGACAATATCGATCCGCTGGTGACCTCGGTATCGGCCTGCGTCATTGCCATCACCGTGCTGGCCCTGGTGGCGCTCGATCGCGCCTACGGGCTGGAGCGGTTGCTGGTGGGAAGGAGCGGAGATGGCCGATAGCGGCACTGGCTACGACGTCGCGGTGGTCGGCGGCGGTCTGGTCGGGGTGGCGACCGCGTGGGGCCTGGCGCGCGAGGGCTGCCGTGTCGTCGTGCTCGACGAAGGCGATCGCGCGGTGCGCGCGAGCCGCGGCAACTTCGCGCTGGTGTGGGTGCAGAGCAAGGGCCTCGGCCTGGCGCCCTATGCTGGCTGGACGATCCGCTCCTCCAATGCCTGGGGCGGGCTTGCGGCGACGCTCAAGGAGGAGACGGGACTCGATGTCTGCTTCCAGCGGCCGGGCGGTTTTCACTTGGCGCTGTCGGAGCGCGAGCTCGAGGCGCGCGCCCTGGTGCTGAAGCGCCTGCACAACCAGCCGGGCATCGTCGATTACAAGACCGAGATCCTGGGTCATGCCGAGGTCGCCAAGATGCTGCCCGACATCGGCCCGGAGGTGGTCGGTGGCAGCTACTGCCCGCTCGACGGCCATGTCAATTCGCTGCGCCTGTTCCGGACCCTGCACACCGCCATCCAGGCCCGTGGCGTCACTTACCTGCCGAGCCATCGCGTCGAGACGATAGACAAGACGGGCGGCGAGTTCCGGCTCACCACGACCAAGGGCGAAGTGCGCGCCAACCGCGTCGCCTTGGCGGCCGGCAACGCCAACATGCGGCTGGCGCCGATGGTCGGGCTCGAGGCGCCGATGAAGCCCGAGCGCGGCCAGATCGTCGTGACGGAGCGTCTGCGGCCGTTCCTGCACCATCCCGTGGTCACGCTGCGCCAGACCGACGAAGGCACGGTGATGATCGGTGATTCCAAGGAAGAGAGCACCGATCCGGCCGGCCTGACATTGGGCGTCAGCGCCACCGAGGCCGAGCGCGCGGTGCGCCAGTTCCCGCTGCTCGCCCGCGCCAACGTCGTGCGGACGTGGAGTGCGATCCGCGTCATGACCCAGGACGGCTTCCCGATCTACGACGAATCGGAGACCCATCCCGGCGCTTTCACCGTGTGCTGTCATTCCGGTGTCACGCTGGCGGCCAATCACGCTTTCACAATTGCGCCGATGATCGCACGCGGCGCGCTCGACAAATCGCTGGTCGCTCCTTTCAGCGCGCGGAGGTTCCATGTTCAAGAGGCTGGCTGAAGCGGGAGCGGCGGTGGCGATCACCATCGACGGCAAGCCGGTGACGGCACGCGGCGGCGACACGGTCGCGGCGGCCCTGCTGGCTGCCGGGATCGACCATTGCCGCACCACGCCGGTGACCGGCGCGCCGCGCGCGCCCTACTGCATGATGGGCGTGTGCTTCGAATGCCTGGTGACGATCGACGGCGTCGGCAGCCGTCAGGCCTGCCTAGTGCCGGTGCATCCCGGCATGAAGGTCGAAACCCAGCTCGGCAGGCGCGAGGCCGGACGATGAAGCGAGTGTCAAACTCCTCCCCAGCTTTGCTGGGGAGGTGTCGCGTTATACGCGACGGAGGGGTCATGAGTCGTGAGTCACGCTTCATGGCCCATGACCCCTCGTGCGCGTTCGCTGTCGCGAGCCGCGCACCTGTCCGCGATTACGCGGACACCTCCCCAGCGAAGCTGGGGAGGAATGAAGAGGGGAGCCTCCTCCCATGAACGCCGCCGACCTCTCACCGATCTACGACCTCATCGTCATCGGCGGCGGGCCTGCGGGCCTTGCCGCGGCGTCGGTCGCTTCGCGCGCCGGCCTCTCGACCGTGCTGCTCGACGAGAATCCCGGCATCGGCGGCCAGATCTATCGCGCCATCACCACCAGCCCGGTGACCGACCGGTCGATCCTGGGCGACGACTACTGGGTGGGCAAAGCGCTCGCCGCCGAGGCGAGGTCGAGCGGGGCGGCGATCGTCGTTGGCGCCACGGTGTGGAGCCTCGATCCGCATCGCATCGTCGGCGTCTCGATTGCCGGCCAGACCCGCCTGATCGAAGGACGGCGGATCATCGTCGCCACCGGTGCGCTCGAGCGGCCGTTCGCCATTCCCGGCTGGACGCTGCCCGGTGTCATGACGGCGGGCGGTGCACAGACGGCGCTGAAGGCCCAGGGCCTGGTGCCGTCGGGCCGGACGGTGCTGGCCGGAACAGGGCCGCTGCTGTGGCTGCTGGCGGCGCAGATCCTGCGCGCCGGCGGCCAGATCGCGGCGCTGCTCGACACCACGCCGACGCGCAACTGGCTGCTCGCCCTGCCGCACCTGCCGGAGTTCGCCCTGTCGCCGTACTTTCCCAAGGGCCTGAAGCTGTTGCGCGAGGTGAAGGCCCGCGTGCCGGTGCACAAGGTCGATCGCATCGCCGCGGTGGGCGAGGGCAAGTTGCGCGAGGTCGCGTTCGGCCTGGACGGCGGCGCGGAGCGGCGCCTGCCGGCTGATCTCCTGTTGCTGCACCAGGGCGTCGTGCCCAACGTCAATCTCGCCCTGGCGGCCGGTCTGGCGCATCGCTGGAACGCGCGCCAGCTCTGCTTCGAGCCGGTGCTCGATTCCGACTTCGGCGGCTCGATCGCAGGCATCGCCGTCGCCGGCGACGGCGCGGGAATTGCCGGCGGTACGGCAGCGGCCCAGCGCGGCCGGATTGCCGCCATGGCGGCGGTACGGGCGCTTCGGCCCGAAGCGTCGTTGCCCGACCCGCAGGCGGCGCGGCAGCGCCTGCAGCGCGAGGAGATGGGCCGCGCCTTCCTCGATTGGCTGAACCGCCCCGCCGATGCCTTCCGCCGGCCCGACGGCGACACGCTGGTCTGCCGCTGCGAGGAGGTCACGGCACGCCAGGTGCGTGAGGCGGCGCGGCTGGGCTGCGAGGGGCCGAACCAGATGAAGGCCTTCCTGCGCTGCGGCATGGGCCCGTGCCAGGGCCGGCTGTGCGGCCTCACCGTCACCGAGTTGATCGCCGAGACCCGCGAGTCCACGCCGGCCGAGGTTGGCTACTACCGCCTGCGCCCGCCAGTGAAGCCGATCACGCTGGCCGAGCTGGCGTCGCTGCCGATCAGCGCCGCCGAGCGCAAGGCCGTGGAGCGCTGAAGATGGCCCGCTCCCAGGCCACCAAGACGGCAGACGTCGTGGTGATCGGTGGCGGCATCCATGGCTGCTCGACGGCGCTGCATCTGGCGTTGCGTGGCCTGAAGCCGATCCTGGTCGAGAAGGACTATGCCGGCCGTCACGCCTCGGGGGTCAATGCCGGTGGCGTTCGCCAGCTTGCCCGTCACCTTGCTGAGATTCCGCTGTCGATCTCGTCGATGGAATTGTGGGAGCGCATCGAGGATCTGGTCGGCGACGATTGTGGTTTCTCGAGCCATGGCACGGTGCTGGTGGCGGAGAGCGAGGAGGAGCTCGCGGGCTTCCGCGCCCGCGTCGACGAACTGCGTCTCAGGGGTTTTGCCCACGAAGAGCTGATCGGTCGCGACGAGCTGAAGCGGCTGGTGCCGGCGGTGTCCGAGCATTGCCCGGGCGGAGTGGTGTCACGGCGTGACGGCGCCGCCGATCCGTTCCGCACCACGCAGGCGTTCCGTCGCCGCGCCGTCGAATGCGGCGTCGAGGTGATGGAAGGCGTCACGGTGACCGGCCTGGCGCGCGCCGGCTCGGTGTGGCGGGTCGAGACCAGCGACGGCCCGCTCGAGGCGCCCAAGGTGGTGAATGCCGCCGGCGCGTGGGCCGACCGCATCGCCGCTCGGCTCGGCGAGCCGGTGCCGCTCGAGGTCATCGCACCCATGCTGATGGTGACCAGCCGGCTGCCCGTCTTCATCCAGCCGGTGGTGATCCTGCGTGGCCGCAAGCTCTCCTTCAAGCAGCTCGAGAACGGCACCGTCGTGATCGGCGGCGGCCATCTCGCCGAGCCCTATCGCGACGAGAATCGCAGCGTGCTCGACTGGTCGAAGCTCGCGATCAGCGCGCGCACGGTATGGGAGCTGTTCCCGGTGATGCGCGCGGCGACCATCGTGCGCGCCTGGGCCGGCATCGAGGCGCGCATGCCCGACGACATCCCCGTGGTCGGGCCGAGCTCGACCAGCGAAGGCGTCTATCACCAGTTCGGCTTCTCGGCGCACGGCTTCCAGCTCGGGCCGGGCACCGGCGCGATGATGGCCGAGCTGGTCGCCACCGGGCGCACCAACGTGCCGATCGACGGCCTCGGTATCGCGCGCTTCCAGGATCAGGCGCGGCGCCAGTCGTAGCCGAGCCGCGGGAAATGCACGACGACCTCGCCGACCAGCGGGTCGTGGTGCGCGAGGGCGATCTCGTGAGCATCGATGAACCGCACCTCGCCCTCGATCCAGTCCCTGGCGTTGTCGGCGGGCCGCACGCGGGCGCGCTCGCCGGGGCGCGGGTCGCCGTCCTGCGGCTCGGACGGGCGCGGCGGCGCCGGCGTGGCGGCGCGGGCGATGGCGAGCGCCTGATCGGCATCGATGTCGGTGCGCGTGCCGTGGCCGATCGCGGCCATGCGGTCGCGCCACGCCAGCAGTCGGGGGTACGGGTCGAGCTCGCCGCGGCAATCGATGCGGCGGCCGCGGAAGAACCACACCACGTGGTAGGCGGCGAAGTCGGCGATGCAGGGGGCGTCGCCCAACAGGTAGGGCCGCCCGTCCTGCAGCATGTCGGCGAGCCACCTGATCTGCGGGCGCACCAGGTTGCGGTTGCGGATCGCCGCCTTGCGCACCGCCTCGATCGAGGGCTCGGGCAAGCCGTGCAGGCGGGCACGATCGGCGTGCAGGCCGGCCGGCATGTGATCGGCGTTGATGCCCGACACGAACAGCGCCACTGGCCGCATGAATTGCTGCTCGGCCCACCAGGCGATGGCGTTGGCGCTGCCGGCGGTCGCCGCCGGGTACAGCGTCGGCTCGGGCACGCGGCGCTCGAGCTCGCGTGCGATCAGGTTGGTGTCGCACCAGACGTCGGCGCCGTCCTGCAGCACCGGCGTGCGGCGGTAGCCGCTGGTCAGTGGCACGAGCTTGGGCTTGGGCAGGATCGGCGGGATCTCGACGCCCTGCCAGGCGAGGCCCTTGAAGCCCAGCATCAGGCGTGCCTTCTCGGCGAAGTTCGAGAAGTCGTAGTGATGCAGGATCAGGCTCATGCCCGGCCGGCTCGCGCGTTACGCCGCCTTCAGCACACCCTGGTCATCCTCGATCTGCAGCGGCTTCCAGTTGCGCGAGACGACCCAGTCGGGACGCGGGCTCGGGCCGAGGTTGGGCTTGTTCGCCACCGTGTTGCAGGAGACGTAGATGTGCCAGCGATCGTCGGCCGACAGGTTGTGCCCCGAGGCGTGCAGCGTGTTGCAATGGAACAGCACGCAGGTGCCGGCCCGCCCGGTGACCGCGACGGGCTCGGGCGAGCTCTTCAGGATCTCGATCATGCGCTGCTTGGGCATCGCCCAGAACTTGTAGGAGGTCTGCTCGTCGTAGACCGGCTCGATGCGGCCGAGCCTGTGGCTGCCCGGGATGATGTAGAGCGCGCCGCCCATCTCGGTCGTGTCGGTCATCATCAGGTTGAAGGTCACCATGTCGGGCCGCGCGCAGCCGTCGCGCTTCCACGAGCCGTAATCCTGGTGCCACTGCCAGACCGTGCCTTCGATGGCCGGCTTGGTGTTGATCTTGGTGTGATAGACGTAGACGGCGTTGTCCTTCAGGGCCTGCTGGACCGGCCGCAGCAGGCGCGGCGTGTGGACGAGGGCGCGGAACGGCGCCGAGCGGGTGGCGCCGTCGGGCTCGTGGCAGCGGAAGATGGTGCGGACGGCGCCGGTGTGCTCGCGGACCACCTCCTCGCCGTCGACCTGGCTGAGCCGCGCCACCTCGCGCCGCAAAACGGCGACTTCGGTCCGCGAAAACAGGTCGGGAAAGATCAGGAATCCGTCTCGGTCGAACTGCTCGAGCTGCTGAGGCGTTAGCTCCATCTGGTGAATTTCCTAGGCTATGCAGGTGGTCGTGACGCTATCATTGCTGGCTCGTGACGGCAAAGATGGTCAAAATCCAGGTGACTGACCCTGCGGGGTCGGAAGGGGAGCGAAGCGATGGATGGCGTGGTCAATATCGATGATCTGCGCAAGCTCGCGAAGAAGCGGTTGCCCAAGATCGCCTATGATTTCATCGAAGGCGGCACCGACGACGAGGTTGGGCTGGTCACCAACGAGCAGGCCTTCCGCAAGGCCCGCATCGTGCCGCGCTATCTCGTCGACGTGACCACGCGCGACCAGTCGACGACCCTGTTCGGCCGCACCTACTCGAGCCCGATCGGAATCGCGCCGACCGGCATCGCCGGCCTGTTCCGGCGCGGCGCCGACCTGATGCTGGCCGAGGCGGCGCGCGACGCCAACGTGCCCTTCATCATGTCGGGCTCCAGCACCGGCTCGATCGAGGCTCTTGGCAAGCTTGCGCCCGACCATGGCTGGTACCAGCTCTATTCCGCCAAGGACCAGTCGATCTCGGAGGACATGATCAAGCGCGCCGGCGAGGCCGGCCTGCGCACGCTCGTCTTCACCGTCGACGTGCCGGAAGGCTCCAACCGCGAACGCAACACGCGCAACGGCTGGGGCCGGCCGCTCAAGCTCACCTGGAAGACCAAGTTCGAGGCGCTGACGCATCCGGCCTGGATGATGGAATGGATGAAGCACGGCACGCCGTACTTCGATAACTGGGCGAAGTACGCCGGCCCCAACGCCACTGCCGAGCAGATCGCCGACCTGGTCGCCCAGCAGAACCGCGCGCCGATGACCTGGAAGCACGTCGAGCGCTATCGCGAGCTCTGGAAGGGCAACTTCGTGCTGAAGGGCATCATGCATCCCGACGATGCCATCCGTGCCCATTCCCTCGGCGTCGACGGCCTGATGGTGTCGAATCACGGTGCCCGGCAGCTCGATAATGCGCCGTCGCCGCTCGAGGTGCTGCCCTCGATCCGCGACGCCGTCGGCGACAAGATGACCCTGATGCTCGATGGCGGCGTGCGCCGCGGCCTCGACGCGATCATCGCGCTCTGCAATGGCGCCAAGTTCGTCTTCTGCGGCCGGCCGACGCTCTACGGCGTGGCCGCAGGCGGCACTCCGGGTGCCGCCAAGGCGCTCGGCATCTTCCGTCGCGAGATCGACATCAGCATGGCACAGATCGGCGCCACCAAGATCGCCGACCTCGGCCCGCAGTTCCTGATGTGGGAGGACGAGGAGGACCTGCGCCGCAACCGGCGCTGATCGTCCCGGTCTTCCGGGTTGCGAGCCTCTCGCTCGCTCACTCGGGACGACAGAAGTTCCGACGTCGGCCTGAGCGATGCTGGCCAGCCGCGGAGAAGTTGGACGCTCGCCACAGCCGCCCTTGTCAGGGGTGCCGCAACAGGCCTTAGCCGGCGCATACGCGCGAACTGGTGCCGCGCAATTTCATTGCCGCGCGTCCTTCCGTGCGCCACACTGCCGGCGGCAAGGAAGGGTTCCTCTACGTGAGTCAGCGCTAATCGCACGGTCCCGAGCCGATTTCGATCGGCAGTGATGACCGGCTTTCGATTTCCCGTCGCCTGACGGGACCACGCGCGGCGATGCCGTGCAGCGGCTGTTCTCCGGAGTCTCCCTTGTCCCATCCTCTTCTGACCGCGCCGATCGGGCGGAGTCTGCTTCGGCTGGCGGGGCCCACCACCGGACTCATGGTGGTGCAGATCCTCGTCGCGGCGATCGATGTCTGGCTCATCGGCAGTCTGGGCACCGATGCGCTCGCCGCCGTGGCCCTGGTCTTTCCGTTCCAGATGCTGATGATGAATATCGCCATGGGCGGCATGGGCGGCAGCGTTGCGTCGTCGATGGCGCGCGCCCTGGGAGCAGCCGGCCGGCTCGACGATGCGCGCGCTCTCGTGGTGCATGCGCTGGCCCTGGCCGCGGTGCTCGGCGTTGCCTTCACGACCCTTGCCTGGACGCTCGCACCTGCACTCTACCGCCTGATGGGAGGCGACGGTGACGCGCTGCACGAAGCTGTCGCCTACAGCCATGTCTGGTTCGCCGGCGCCGTCCTGTTGTGGCTGTTCGCCTTTCTCGCCTCGCTGCTGCGCGGCGGCGGCGATGCCGTGACGCCGGGCCTCTACGGCCTCGTTGCCTCGATCGTCTACGTGCCGATGGCGGCAATCCTGGCGCTCGGCGTGGGCTCGTGGCCCGGGCTCGGCCTCATCGGGCTAGCCCTTGCCGCCATGCTCACCACGACGGCGAACGTGCTGCTGCTCGCTCGCGTGCTATGGCGTGGCCGGCTTGGCTTCGTGCCTGCCCTTGGCGGCATCAGCTTGCAGAGGCGGCTGTTCGCGGAGATCCTGCGCGTCGGTCTCCTCGGCTCGCTGACGACCGTGACCGCCAATGCGACAGCCATGGTGATGGCGGGCCTGGTCGGCCAGTTCGGTGTCGCGGCGCTGGCGGGCTATGGCATCGGGGTGCGTCTGGAGTTCATGGTGGCGCCCATCGCCTTCGGCATCGGCACCGGACTCACGACGCTGGTCGGCGTCGCCGCCGGCGCCGGGGCATGGACGCGCGCCGTCAGGGCGGCATGGATCGGCGGCCTCGCCTCGTTCGCCTCGATCGGACTGATCGGCTGGACCGTCGCGCTCATGCCCGAGACCTGGGCACGCCTGTTCACCTCGGACGACGCGGTGGTTGCCGCCAGCGTCGTCTACATCACGCGCGTGGCGCCGTTCTACTGCCTGTTCGGGCTGGCGCTCACGCTCTATTTCGCGAGCCAGGGCGCGGGTCGCATGACGGTGCCTGTGGTGGCCGGAATCGTGCGCATGGTGGCAACGATCCTCGCCGGCTGGCTCGCCGTCGAGGCGTTCGAGCTTGGATTGGCGGGGGTGTTCGCGGCGATCGCCGTCGGCATAGCAGTCTACGGCGGCCTGATGGCGGGACTGCTGTTCACAATGCCGTGGAGCGGCGACGCAGTCCGTTTCCGAGATTCGAACGCACCTCAATCCCCGTCATAGTCGGGATATTGCTCGGGTGCCTTGCCGACCGATGCCACGAGACGCGGATAACGCGTCCTGGGAGCGATCTCACCTTTGGCCTTTGCCTCGATCAGGAAGCGCCAGTCATCGCCGTAGTCGAACACGAACAGCATCTTCTTCCCGGGCACGTCGAAAACCTGGGCCACCGTCGTTTGCTCGACGCTGCCGGCGTCGCTGTCCCCGTCTTCCATATCGGCGAACAGCTCATATCGTTCGCTGCTGCCGCGGTGCGGGTCCTTCACGTTGCTGTAGTAGCCGAAGGCGTGGTCGAACTCGAAATCGAAGGCCATGACAATCGCCTCCGCCAGCGCAGAGAGCGACCTGCTGCCTTCGATCTCGATCTCGCGATAGACCCTGGCCTTGAACGACGCACGCAGTACGTGCGTCGTTGGCGCCGCCGCGGCTGCCCGCGGTTTCAGTGCACGACCTCGAACAGGCCGGCCGCGCCCATGCCGCCGCCGATGCACATCGTGACCACGACGTTCTTGGCCTTGCGGCGACGGCCCTCGATCAGGGCGTGGCCGGTGCAGCGCGCGCCGGTCATGCCGAACGGATGGCCGATCGAGATCGAGCCGCCGTTGACGTTCAGCTTCTCGTTGGGAATGCCGAGCTTGTCTCGGCAGTACAGCACCTGCACGGCGAAGGCCTCGTTCAGCTCCCACAGGTCGATGTCGTCCATCTTGAGCCCGAAGCGCTTCAGCAGCTTGGGAATGGCGTAGACCGGGCCGATGCCCATCTCGTCGGGCTCGCAGCCGGCGACGACCAGCCCCTTGTAGATGCCGAGCGGCTTCAGGCCGCGCTTGGCGGCTTCGGCATCGCTCATGATCACCGCGGCCGAGGCGCCGTCGGACAGCTGGCTGGCATTGCCGGCGGTGATCCACTTGTCGGGACCCATGACCGGCTGCAGCTTGGACAGGCCCTCCAGCGTCGTGTCGGGACGATTGCCTTCGTCCTTGGTGAGCTTGACCGTCTTCTTGGAGGTCTCCTGGGTGTTCTTGTCGGTGACCAGCATCGTGGTTTCCATCGGCACGATCTCGTCATCGAACTTGCCGGCCTGCTGGGCCGCCGCGGTGCGCAGCTGGCTCTGCAGCGAATACTCGTCCTGGTACTCGCGGCTGATCTTGTAGCGGCCGGCGACGGTGTCGGCGGTGGTGATCATGGCGTGGTAGATGCCCGGCACGTGCTCCTGCACCCACGGATTGACCAGGCGGTTCTTGTTGCCGCCTGGCGGGCCCTGGACCAGCGACACCGATTCGAGGCCGCCGGCGATCATCACCGGCACCTTGTCGACCAGCACGCGCTGGGCCGCCATCGAGATGGTCTGCAGGCCGGACGAGCAGAAGCGGTTGACGGTGACTCCCGAGACACTGACCGGCGCACCGGCGCGGATCGCCGAGACGCGCGCGACGTTGGAGCCGGTCGTGCCTTCCGGCGCGGCGCAGCCCAGGATCACGTCCTCGACCTCGCCCAGCTCGAGCTTGGCGCGCTCGGCGGCGTGCTTGATGACGTGGGCGCCCATGTCGGCACCATGCGTGTCGTTGAAGACGCCGCGGAATGCCTTTCCGATCGGCGTGCGGGCGGTTGAGACGATGACGGCGTCGGCCATGATGTTGTTCCTCCTGGAATGTGCCGGCCTGTGGCTCGGTGTTGCAATGCGATGGGTGTCATCCCGAGCGCAGCGGGGGTACTGCGTCAGACGGTAGAGAACTTCTTGCCTTCCTGCACCAGCTTCTTGAGCAGCGGCGCCGGCTCCCAGAACGGGTCGCCGGAGGCATCGCGATATTTCAGCAGGGCGTCGTGGATGGTCTTGAGGCCGACCACGTTGTCGGCCCACCACATCGGGCCGCCGCGGTAGACCGGCCAGCCATAGCCGTTGACCCAGATCACGTCGATGTCGAGGGCGCGTTGCGCCATGCCTTCCGCGAGGATCTTGGCGCCCTCGTTGACCATCGGAAAGAGGCAGCGTTCCTGGATCTCCTGGTCGGAGATGGCGCGCCGCGTGATGCCGAGCTTGCGGGAATTCTCCTCGATGATCTTCTCGACCTCAGGGTCGGGGATCGGCGTGCGGTCGGGCAGGTTGTACTTGTAGTAGCCGGCGCCGGTCTTCTGGCCGAAGCGGCCGAGCTCGCAGATCGCGTCGGCGACGTAGCCGGTGTAGCGCACGTTGCGCTTCTCCTTCTCGTTCTTGCCCTGGCGGATGCGCCAGCCGACGTCGTTGCCGGCGAGGTCGCTCATGGCGAACGGGCCCATCGGGAAGCCGAAATCGTAGATCACCTTGTCGACCTGATGGGGCAGGGCGCCTTCCTCCAGCATGTAGGCCGACTGCACGCCGCGCTGGCGCAGCATGCGGTTGCCGACGAAGCCTTCGCAGACGCCGACCAGCACCGGGATCTTGCCGATCTTCTTGCTGAGCGACATCACGGTGGCGATGACGTCCTTGGAGGTCGCCTTGCCGCGCACGTTCTCCAGCAGCTTCATGACGTTGGCCGGCGAGAAGAAATGCATGCCGATCACGTCGCCCGGCCGCTGCGTGTAGCCGGCGATCTGGTTGACGTCGAGGCCCGAGGTGTTGGTCGCCAGCACGGCACCGGGCTTGGCGACCTCGTCGAGCTTCTTGAAGACGCGCTCCTTCACTTCCATGGTCTCGAACACCGCCTCGATGATGACGTCGGCGTCCTTGAGGTCGTCGTAGGACAGCGTCGGCGTGATCAGCGCCATGCGCTTGTCGACGTCCTCCATCTTCATGCCGCCGCGCTTGGCGGTGTTCTCGTAGTTGGTGCGGATGGTCTTCAGCCCGCGATCCAGGGCTTCCTGCTTGACCTCGAGAAGGGTCACCGGGATGCCGGCATTGGCGAAGTTCATGGCGATGCCGCCGCCCATCGTGCCGGCGCCGACGATGCCACCGCTCCTGATCTCGCGCTGCGGCGTGTCGGCCGGCACGTCGAGCACCTTGGCCGCCTCGCGCTCGGCGAAGAAGTAGTAGCGCTGCGCCGCCGATTCCGACGAGGTGAGCAGCTCGACGAACAGCTCGCGCTCGCGCTTCATGCCCTCGTCGAACGGCAGCTCGACCGCGGCCTGCACGCACTTGATGATGTTCCACGGCGCCTTGAAGCCGCGGGCGCGGCGGGCGATCGCCTTCTCGGTCTCGGCGAACAGGTCGGGCGATTCCAGGGTCACCGAGAGGTCGCGCACGCGCCGGCGTGGCGCGTTCTGGGCGACCAGCATCTGGGCATGCGCCACCGCGCCGGCCAGCAGGTCGTCCTCGACGATCGCATCGATGATGCCCTTGCTCTTGGCTTCGGGGGCGGGGATGTGGCGGCCCGAGATGATGGCGTCGAGCGCGTACTTGGCGCCGGCCAGCCGGGGCAGGCGCTGCGTGCCGCCGGCACCGGGCAGCAGGCCGAGATGGACCTCGGGCAGGCCGACCCGGGTCGACGGCAGCGACACCCGGTAATGCGCGCCCAGCGCGGTCTCGAGCCCGCCGCCCAGCGGCGTGCCGTGCAGGGCCGCCACGATGATCTTCGGGCAGTTCTCCATGGTGGCGATGACGTCGTTCAGGTTAGCGCCTGCGGGCGGCTTGCCGAACTCACGGATGTCGGCGCCGGCGATGAAGGTGCGGCCGCCGCCGATCAGCACGATGGCATCGATGCCGGGGTCGGCGGCAAAGGCGTCGACGCCCTCCTTGATGCCGTCACGCACGGCCGCAGCCAGCGCGTTCACCGGCGGATTGTTGACGGTGAGAATGCCGATGCGCCCCTGCGTGGAGCGTAGCACTGCGTCGGACATGGACGTTCTTCCCCTGATTTCTGCCGGTTGGCGACGGCTGTCTTTAGCAATCCCGGAGCGCGCCGCCCAGCGGCCTTGGGTTCCGCGATGCGATGATCGCACGCTGGCGTTCTCCGCTAGCAGTCGCTATGCATCCCCGCAGAAGAAAAGCTCATGGGGGCATGCGGGAAATGACGACGAGACGGACCCTGTTGCGCGCCGCCGGCGGCCTCGTTCTGGCTGCGCCGGCGATCGTTCGGGCACAGACGACAATGTGGCCGACCAAGCCGATCACCATCGTGGTCAACTTCCCGCCGGGCGGCCTGACCGATGGCATCGCCCGGGCCTTTGCCCAGCATGTCCAGCAGGCCACCGGCCAGCAGGTGATCATCGACAACAAGCCGGGAGCCAGCGGCAACATCGGCGCGGCACTCGTCGCCCGCGCCCCGGCCGACGGCTACACCTTCCTGCATTCGGTCTCGGGCACGCTGGTGGTGAACCGGGTGATGTTCAAGTCGATGGGCTTCGATCCGGACAAGGACTTCACCATCGTGTCGGGCACACCGTCGGGCGTGCTGCCGATCGTGGTGCTCAAATCCGTGCCGGCGACCAATCTCAAGGAGTTCGTCGAGTACGCTCGCACCAACAAGGTGAATTTCGGGTCGTGGGCGATCGGATCGGCGGCCCACATCTTCGCCCAGGCGCTGAACGAGAAGTTTGGCCTCAAGATCGAGGTCGTGAATTACAAGGGCGAAGCGCCGATGTGGCAGGACATGGGCGCCGGCTCCCTGCAGGCGGCGATGGGCAGCCCGCAGGCGATGAACGCGTTGCTGGTCAAGGGCGACGTCAGGCCCATCGTGGCGCCGGGCCGCGTGCGCTACGCGCGCCTTCCCGATCTGACCACCGCCGCCGAGCAGGGCTTCACCGATGAGGCGTTCCTGCCGCGCGGCTGGCTGGCGTTGTCCGCGCCGGCGGCGACGCCCAAGCCGATCGTGCAGAAGATGTCCGATCTCTGGGTTGGCGCCGCCGAGTCGGAGCCGGGCCGCAAGATGATGGAGAGCTTCGGTCTCACCGAGAAGCCGCTCAACCACCAGGAGGTCACGGCCGACTTCGAGCGGCTGAAGGCCACGGTTATCCCGCAGATCGTGGCGCTCGGCATCACGCCGGAGTAGGCTCGGGGCGACCGGGCACGACTCCCGGTCGTGACAACAACAATCGATATGGGAGTGAACCAGGATGAGTATCACTCGACGTCACGTCGCGGCCGCCGGCGTGCTGGCGCTCGCCGCTGCTGCTTTGCCGGCTCGTGCGGAGTCGGCCGACGAAGCCGCGGTCAAGAAGGCTGTCGACGATCTCGGCAAGGCGATGATCGCCGCCGACAAGGCCAAGCTCGACGCCCTGCTGTCCGATCAGCTGAGCTATGGTCATTCGGCCGGCCGCCTCGAGACCAAGGCCATCTTCATGGATGTCGTCGCCGGCAAGAGGACGATCTACAAGTCGATCACGCTCACCGAGCCTACGGTCGCCGTCGCCGGCAACAACGCGATTGCGCGGCATACGATGGCCGTCGAGACTGAGACCGACGGCAAGCCCAGCTCGGCCAAGGTCGGCGTGCTTCAGGTCTGGGTAAAGGACGGCGCAAACTGGAAGCTGCTGGCGCGGCAGGCCTTCCGGACCTGAGCGTCCTCGACGATGGCGCGCACGTCGCTCTGCCAGTCGCTGCGCGCCCTCGGCCGGGCGACCTGCGCCATCACCGCCTCTGAAGGGCAAGGTCCGTTCTCCGTTGTCCTGTTGATCCATGGCGGCGGCGCCACCCACGCCATGATGCTCGATCAGTACCCGCCCTTCGTCGAACGGATCGTC
This sequence comes from Reyranella sp., assembly GCF_044224635.1. Lineage (GTDB taxonomy): Bacteria > Pseudomonadota > Alphaproteobacteria > Reyranellales > Reyranellaceae > Reyranella. The sequence continues at coordinate 42,506 of NZ_JBGAKA010000048.1, forward strand.
TCCGATCAGATCGCGTTCCTGAGACGACACCTGAGCGAAGGACGCGATCCGGACTAGACTGTCGCATGTCTAAAATTCGCTTCGACGGCCAGGTTGTCGTCATTACGGGAGCTGGGCGAGGGCTCGGTGCAGCCTACGCCCGGCTGATTGCAGCGCGAGGAGGATCCGTCGTCGTCCATGACGCGGGCGTAGCGGGCGATGGCAGCGGGTTCGACCCGTCGATCGCCGATGCCGTGGTTGCGGAGATCACGGCGGCGGGTGGCCAGGCCGCGGCTTGCTACGACAATCTCGAGGAGCAGGCCGCCGGCGCCGGGATCGTCGAGTTTGCAGTCGCCCGCTTCGGGCGACTGGACGCGCTGATCCACAATGCCGGGCTCGTCGTCTTTGCCAACCTCGAGCAGAGCGATCCGGTGCTGTGGCGGCGCATGCTCGCGATAGGCGTCGACGCGCCCTTTCATCTTGCCCGCGCGGCCGTGCTGCACATGCGGCGGCAGGGTTATGGGCGCATCGTCCTCACCACGTCGGGGCGGGCGATGCGGATCGAGGATTGCGTGCCTGGGCTGATCGCCTATTCGACGGCGAAGATGGCCCAGGTCGGTCTCATGGTCGGGCTGGCGGCGGAGCTGCAGGGCAGCGGCATTGAGGTCAATGCCATCTCGCCGGTGGCGGCGACGCGCGTGCTGCGCCGGCATGCGCCTGAACTGTTGCCCGAGCTGGTGGCGCCGGCGGTGGCGTTCCTGGCATCGCCGGCCTGCGACAGATCGGGCGTGGTGATCGATGCCGCAGGCGGCCGGTTTGCAGCCGGCTTCTGGCAGCACGGTGAGGCGGTCGACCTCGGACCGGCGCCTGTGCCACCCGAAGGGTTTGCCGAGCTGTGGCGTCGCGTGGCCGGGCGCGACGGCGCTGCTAAGGCAGGCTAGTCTCGGAGCAGCAAGGGGAGATCAATGGCATTCGCCGGCATGAACTTTCAGGGCATCCTCATCGGCGCCAAGGGTGTCTGATGACGAACAGGCGCCCGCGTATCGAAGGTTACGCCATCGTCTCGCACGAAGGCATGATCGCCCTGTCCGACGGCTCCTTCCCCAAGCAGCTCGAGATCCCGGCCGATCAGGCGTTCTATCGCCAGTCGCTCGCGCGAGCGTCGGCGATCGCCAACGGTCGGCATTCCGCCGAGGGTGGTCCGGGGCAGAAGGATCGCAAGCGCATACTGCTGACGCGTCGTGTCCAGCGAGTCGTCGTCGATGCCGACAATCCCAACGTCGTGTTGTGGAATCCGGCAACGGCGTCGTTCGACGAGGCGTGGCAGCGACTGGGCGTAGACGACGGCACGCTGGCGGTGGTCGGAGGCACCGATGTGTTCGCCCTGTTCCTGACCTTGGGCTACGACGCCTTCTTCCTCACACGTGCGGCGGCGAGCGTGCCACATGGCCGCCCCGTCTTTCCCGGCGTCGGCAATGGTGTCACGCCTGAGGAGGTGTTTGGCCGATACGGCATGGTGCTGCGCAACACGCGGCTTCTCGACCCGCTGACCCCTGTGCAGGAATGGGGGCCTAAGGCCTGAGACGGCGTGAGTTCAGTCAAGCCCCGCGGCCATTCCTTCCATGAACATGCGCTGGGGGCGCGCCACTCATAGACGCTTTAGCCACAAAGCGACCTCACCCTGAGGGCGGCTGTAAGCCGCGTCTCGAAGGGTCGGCAACAGAGCGGGTGTGGCGACACCAGTTTTCCAACGATTTCGTTGGGGCCCATCCTTCGAGACGGCCGCTACGCGGCCTCCTCAGGATGAGGATTTGTTGAGCCTTCGACCAAGGCTAGCGCCTATGACCGCCACTCCCGTGGCGCTCATGGGAGCTGTGATCGACGAGAAGAGCGCCACAGGAGTGGCGCGCTCCCAGCCATGACCGACTGTGCTGCCTAACGACCGGCTTCGCTCACCAGCAAACGCTCGGCGGCCTCGACGAACGCCGTCAGGTTCTGCGAGCTCACGCCGTCGGTCGCGATCGTCCGGTAAAGTCGCGCCATGCCATCGTAGATGTCGCCGCCGATCGCGGGTTCGCCGATGAATTCGGCGATCTCCGACATCTCGCCATCGAATCGGTAGGCCTTGGGCAGCATGCTCGGCACCGAGCGCGTCAGCCAGGCGAGCAGCTGCGGCTGGCTGGTGCGCAGCTCGGCCGCCAGGTCGGCCGCGGCGCCGGCACGGGTGGCGGCCAGCATCATGGTGGCGCCGAGCGCCGTCAGGCCCTTGGTGATGCCGGCATAGGACATCTTCAGCGCCGATGCTGCGCCGATCGGTCCGTCGACCACCCGCACATCGAGGCCGTGCTTGCCCAGCACCGTCAGCGCCTCGGCGTCGGGGCCGGAGGCGTAGATGACGGTGCGTGCGCCGGCTTTCGGCGGGCCGCCGATGATCCCGGCGTCGACGACGCGATCGCGGGTTCCGGTGAACCGCCGCGCGACGTCCTGCATGGTCTGCGGGCTGATGGCATTGCAATCGGCGTAGAGCCGCCCGGGCCTGCTCGCCGCGATATCGGCTACCGTCGCGGCGATCGCGGGCGCTTCCGATGGCGGGACGATCGACAGGACGAGGTCGGCATTCTCCAGATCGGACCAGGTGCCGGCGCGCACGCCCGCAGCCTCTGCGCGCTTGCGGCTCGACGCGCTCCGTCCTTCGAGCACCGATACGACGTCGATGCCGGACTCGACCATGCGGCCGGCGACGGCGCTTCCCATCGCGCCCAGGCCGAGAACGGCGACGACACCTACGCTATCGACCATGGGGCTCTCCTGGCAAAGCTTCGAAAGCATTGGTTGCGGATGAACACGGAATCCTGAGCATGAATTCTGTCATCCTGAGCGCTGCGAAGGATCCCATCGCCAGAAGCTTCACCATACTCTTGTGGCGAGCGGCGATGAGGTCCTTCGCTTACGGCACTTGCTTCGCAAGTGCCTTACTCAGGACGGCAGAAGTCTCATGCGATCTCGGACTCAAGCGAGACTTCACCCCAGCTAAGGTGCCTGCTCCAGGCTGGAAACTTCGTTGGTGAGGGTGGTGCGCCGCATATCGCGCACCTCGGCGTAATCGTAGCGACGGGCGCGATGCATGGTGACGCGATTGTCCCACATCACCAGGTCGTGCGGCTTCCAGACATGGGCGTAGACGAGCTGGCGCTGCGTGGCGTGCTCCGTGAGGTCGCGCAGGAAGGCGCGGGCTTCCGGCACCGGCCATCCTTCGATGCCGCCGGCATGGCTCGCGAGATAGAGCGACAGGCGGCCGGTCGTCGGATGCTTGCGCACCAGGCGCTGGCGCACCGGCGCCCATTTCTCGCGCTCGGCGTCGGTGAAGTCCGTGAAGCCGAGAATGCCGCGCGAAAAAATCTGGCTGTGCAGGCAGATCAGGTCGTGGACCTCGTGCTTCGTCGCCTCGTCGAGCGTGTCGTAGGCGGCGCGCATGTCGGCGAACTCGGTGTTGCCGCCGGTCGGTGGGATGTGGCGCGCCGACAGCAGGGAGTACTTGGCGGGGATCTCCTTGAACGAGCTGTCGGAGTGCCACAGCTGGTTGCCGAGGCCGAACAGGCGGCGGCGATCGTCGCGCGCCAGGATCTTGTTGTTCTTGTCGAGGTTGGAGATGTCGTTCAGGTCCATGCTGACCCGGCGGTCCTCCGGTGCGGCGATATCACCGGTGGCCAGTTCGAGCGGGCCGAGGCTGCGGCTGAAGACCAGCTGCTGGTCGTCGTTGATCTTCTGGTCGTGGAATACCAGCACGCCGAATTCGTCCATGCCGGCATGGACCGTGGCGACCTCCTGCGGCGACAGCGGACGCGAGAGGTCGAGACCGGAGACCACGCCCGCAAAGAAGGCGCGGTTCACGGGGTCGATGGGTTGAATGTCGATCGTCATGGGCCGAAGTCTACTGCGAACCTGGACGGGCGGCGAGAGCACGGCTGGCGGTTCACCATACCGCGCTGCGGTAGGCGAAGGGGCGCGCCACTTCCGTGGCGCTCTTTCACTTTTCCTCCCCAACTCTGTTGGGGAGTGCCGCCGTCTTCGGCGGCGGAGGGGTCATGAGCCCCAGGCTCGACCCTCTCCCATGACTCATGACCCCTCCGTCGCGTATGACGCGACACCTCCTATGAAAATCGGGGCGGGCACCGCCCCGATTTTCTCAGCATCGTGGTGCGCGCCGGCGTGCTGGGGGTCTCCCCAGCGAAGCTGGGGAGGCGGAGACCGGCCTAAGCCGTCGGCAGCTTGTAGTCCCCGAAGTGCTTGCGCAGCGCGGTCTTGAGGATCTTGCCGGTGGCGCCGTGCGGGATGGCGTCAATGAACTGCACGTCGTCGGGCATCCACCATTTGGCGATCTTGCCCTCGAGGAATTTCAGCAGGTCAGCCTTGGTGACGTCGGCGTCGGGCCGGCGGACCACGATCAGCAGCGGCCGCTCGTCCCACTTGGGATGATGCACGCCGATCACCGCCGCCTCGGCGACGCCGGGGCAGCCCATCGCCGCATTCTCGAGGTCGATCGAGCTGATCCATTCGCCGCCCGACTTGATGACGTCCTTGGAACGGTCGGTGATGACGACCGAGCCGTCCGACTCGATCCTGCAGACGTCGCCGGTCTGGAACCAGTCGTCGGTGCCGAACTGGCTCTTGCCGTCGCCCTTCATGTAGCCCTTCACGATCCACGGGCCGCGCACCACCATGTTGCCCGACACCGAGCCGTCGCTCGGCAGGTCCTTGCCGGCATCGTCGACGATCTTCATCTCGCAGCCGAACACTGGGCGGCCCTGCTTGGCGGTGATGGCGAAACGCTCCGCATCGGGCAGGTCGCGCTCGCCCCTGTTGAACCGGGTGAGGGTGCCGAGCGGGCTCATCTCGGTCATGCCCCAGCCCTGCGCCACCTCGACGCCGTGCTCCTTCCAGAAGCGCTCGATCATGGCGAGCGGCACGGCGGAGCCGCCGATCAGGGTGCGCTTGACCGACGACATCTTGAGCTTTTTCTGGGCGCAGTAGTCGAGCAGGGCGAGCCACACGGTGGGCACGCCGGCGCTGAGATTGACCTGCTCCTTGTCGAGCAGCTCGTAGATGCTCGCGCCGTCGAGCTTGAAGCCGGGGAACACCAGCTTGGTGCCGCACATCGGGCCGGCATAGACCAGCCCCCAGGCATTGGCATGGAACATCGGCACCACCGGCAGGATGGTGGTGTCCGGCGTCATCGCCAAAACCGGCCCCGAGCACATCATCATGGAGTGGATGACGGTCGAGCGGTGCGAATAGAGCACACCCTTGGGGTTACCGGTCGTTCCCGACGTGTAGCAGAGCGACGACGCCGTGCGCTCGTCGAAGACAGGCCATTTCAGGGTCCCCGGCTTGTCCGCGATCAGCTCCTCGTAGCACAGCAGGTTGGGAACCTTGGACGACGCGGGCATGTGCGCGCGGTCGGTCATGACCACGACGTGCTTCACCGTCTGGAGCTTGTCCCACACACTCTCGACGACCGGCAGCAGGTTCAGGTCGACGAAGAGGACCTGATCCTCGGCGTGATTGGCGATGTAAGCCACGTGCTCGGGCGCCAGGCGCGGGTTGAGCGTGTGCAGCACGGCGCCGATACCGGAGATGCCGAAATAGAGCTCGAAGTGGCGATAGCCGTTCCAGGCGATGGTACCGACCCGATCGCCGAGCTTGATGCCCAGACCCTCCAGCACCTCGGCGATCTGCTTGGCGCGCTTGGCCGCGTCGCGGTAACCGTAGCGATGGACCGGCCCCTCGACCGTGCGCGAGACGATCTCGACCTCGGGGTAGTAGGCGGCGGCGAAGTCGATGATCTGCGAGATCAGTAGCGGACGGTCTTGCATCAGGCCGAGCATGGCGTTTCCCTTGTTAGGCGTGCCGCTCGATATGCAGGCTTCGGAGGCTGGCGAGCGGTTTCAAGTCAGGTTCTAGACCGAGTCCTTGGCCGCCGGGAAGCGATACGCAGCCGTTGTGAACGGTCAAAAGGTCGCCCAGCAGCCCCTCGCGCAGCGGATTGGCGTTGGCGTCGACCTCGAGCATCCCCGGCCCGCGAACCGCCGCCAGCAGGTGCAGGGAATGCAACAATCCAATCGCCCCGCCGAGATAGTGCGGGCAATAGGTGCGGCCGGCTGCCAAGGCGGCCCGCGCCACCGGCAGGCAGCCGGAATGACCGCCCCATTTGGCGACGTCGGGTTGGAGGATGCCGAACACACCCGAGTCGACTGTCGTCTGGAATTGACCGGCGCCGCGCAGGTTCTCGCCGACGGCCAGCGGAGCGGGCGCGACGGCGGCGACCTGGGTCCATTCGGCCGGTGGCCGATCGGCCATCAGGGGTTCCTCGATCCAGCCCAGATTGAACGCCGCGAGCCTGGGTGCCAGTCGACACGCGGTGGCGAGGTTCCAGGCTTGGTTGGCATCGACCATCAGCCGCTCGCCTTCGCGCAGGCGGGCAGCGACCGGCCGCAGGGAAGCGAGGTCGGTCTCCTCGCCGAAGCCGATCTTGAGCTTGAAGGCGCGGTAGCCGGCAGCGCGACTGCGCTCGACGGTGTCGGAAGCAGCCTGCCCGGGATTGATGCCTGACGCGTAGACCGGCACCGGACCGTCGTCGCGGCCGCCCAGGGCGCGCCACAAGGGCAGGCCGCGCTTGCGCGCCCGCAGGTCGTGGATCGCGAGATCGAGACCGGCGGCTGCGGCCGAGAAGCCGCCTGCATCGCCACTCTGGATGCGCAGGACGTGCAGGGCGCGGTCGATCTCCGCCCACAACGCCACCGGATCGTCGAGCGATCTCCCCAGCGCCCGCGGCGCCACGATATCGGCGAGCAGGCGTGCGCGGTATTCGGCGCCCGCATTGGGGAAATTGCACCACACCTCGCCCCAGCCGCGCGCGCCGTCGCTGTCCTCAGCGCGCACGAACACCGCAGCCCGCTCGGTCATGGTGCCGAAAGAGGTGCGCACCGGCTCCGCGATGGGCGCGCGAAAGACATACGCCTCGACCCGGGCGAGGACGGGGGAGGTCATCTAGACCGCGATGATCATGCTCCTCCCCAGCGAAGCTGGGGAGGTGTCGCCGTCATACGGCGACGGAGGGGTCATGAGTCTTCGCCGGGAGCGCGCCACTCCGTGGCGCTCTTCTCTTGGTGATCGTACACCGCATGAGCGCCACAGAGTGGCGCGCTCCCGGCCTATGACCCCTCCGTCCGCGATTACGCGGACACCTCCCCAGCGAAGCTGGGGAGGGGGATGAGAAGCTTCGTCGCTCACTCGGCGGCGTCGCGGTTGGCGTCGGCCAGCAGGTCGTAGGTCCGCTTCTGATACTGGACCATGTAGTCGGTGTACGACGTCGTGGGATATCTGGGCGGCTTGTCGGGGCCGACGGTGGTCGGCACGGCGGCCACCGGCCAGTCGATGTTGCTGTCGCAGAAAAAAGCCAGCGCATAGCGTTCGCCGCCGCTGCGGTTGATGGCGCGATGCGGCGTCGCCAGGAAGGCGTCGTTGGTCCAGCGCTGCAGGAACTGGCCGCCGTTGACGACGTAGGCGTTGGGCAGGGCCGGGGCATCGATCCACTGGCCGCTTTGGGTGCGGATGGAGAGGCCGGGCACCTCGTTGGGCGCCAGCAAGGTAAGAAAGCTCGTGTCGGTGTGCGGGGCGATGCCGAACTCGTCGTCGACCGCTGCATCCTGGTGCGGATAGTGGGTCATCCTGAGCTTGTACTGGCAGTCGCGGAACGGCCCGTCGAACCAGGTTGCCGGCAGGCCGAGGGCACGGGCGTAGAGTGGCACCAGCTTCAGCACGAGCCGCTCCATGGTGTCGCAATAGCCGGCGACGCTCTCGCGGAAGCCCGGCAGGTTGGCCGGCCATTGATTGACGCCGCGGAAGCGCCGGTCGACCCGGGCTTCGGGATGATCGGGCGGCAGGTCGCGGGCGATGAACAGCGCCTCGTTGAAGTTCGCCCGCGTCACCTTCTGCACCGTCGAGGTGCGCAGCGTGTCGCCGCGCATCGGCAGATAGCCGACATTGTGCCGGTCGATGCGGATCTCCATTTTCCGCTCGATCGGCTGGGAATGGAAACGCGCGGCCTGGTGGAACGCGTCGCGGATCTGCTCCGGCGGCACGCCGTGATTGACGATGAAGTAGAAGCCGATTTCGGTCAGCGCGAAGCGCAACTCGGCGGCGGCGGCCTCCATCGCTCCCGGTTGCCCCGCCAGATACGGCCCGAGGTCGATGACGGGGATGGTCTCGGTCGTGCTCACGTGAAGGCCTCCGGCAGGGTCCGTGGCGAAGTAATCAATCCTCCCCACCTACGCTGGGGAGGTGTTGCGTCATACGCGACGGAAGGGTCATGAGCATCGCGACTGTGGCCCTTGACCCCTCCGTCCGCGATTACGCGGACACCTCCCCAGCGTAGCTGGGGAGGATCAGGATGCTTGCTTCGCACTCGACTGGCCTCATTCAGCGGCTTGCAGGTCGGGCGCGTTCAGCACGTCGTAGTTCCGCTTTTGATACCAGGCCATGTAATCGGTGTAGTAGGTGGTCGGGTACTTGGGCGGCTTGTCCGGGCCCACTGTGGTGGGCACGGCGGCGACCGGCCAGTCGATGTTGCTGTCGCAGAAGAACGGGATGGCGTAGCGCTCGCCGCCGCTGCGGTTGATGGCGCGATGGGGTGTCGCCAGGAAGAAGTCGTTGGTCCAGCGCTGCAGGAACTGCCCGCCGTTGACGACATAGGCATCGGGGATCGCCGGAGCATCGATCCAGGTGCCGGCCTGCGTGCGGATCGACAGGCCTGGCACGTCGTTGGGCGCCAGCAGGGTGAGGAAGCTCGTGTCGGTGTGCGGTGCCAGGCCGAACTCGTCCTCGACGGGGCCATCCTGGTGGGGATAGTGGGTCATGCGCAACGAGAACTGGCAGTCCTCGAACGGGGCATCGAAATAGTTCGCGGGCAGGTCGAGCGCGCGCGCGTAGATTCGCACCAGCTTTTTCACCAGCGCTTCCATGGTGTCGCAGTAGCCGACGACGATCTCGCGGAAGCCCGGCAGCTCGCTCGGCCAGCGGTTGGCGCCGCGATAGCGCCGGTCGGCCAGCACGTCGGGATGATCGGCCGGCATCTCGCGCTTGACGAAGAACGCCTCGTTCAGGTTGGGCTTGGTGCCGCTCTGCACGGTCGAGGTGCGCAACGTGTTGCCGCGCATTGGCAGGTAGCCGGTGCCGTGCGGGTTGATCTTGTAGGCGAGCTTGCGTTCCACCGGCAGGTCATGCACGCGCTTCACCTGATCGAACACGCCGCGGATTTGCTCGTGCGGCACCCCGTGGTTAACGATGAAATAGAAGCCGATCTCGGTCAGGGCGAACCGGAGTTCCTTGGCCGTCCGATCCAGCGCGCCCGCCTCGCCGGCGAGGTACGGGCCGAGGTCGATGACGGGGATAGTCTCGGTGGCCATGGCGCCTCTCGAATTTGTTACGGAACATGACGATACTGCCGAGCGCCGGCAAGGGTCCAGCCACGTGCCGATACCGGACGCGATGACTGGTCATTGCATCTTGCATGCCATGGCGCGGTTCGGCGGGCCGTTCATAGGGGAGTCATGGGCCGGGAGCGCGCCACTCCGTGGCGCTGATGTCATTTTCCTCCCCAGCTTTGCTGGGGAGGTGTCGGCGTCTTCGCCGACGGAGGGGTCAATGGCACAGGAGGGGTTGCTCATGACCCTTCCGCAGCAAAGCTGGGGAGGAGGGAGAATGAGATGAGCGCCACGGAGTGGCGCGCTCCCGGCCCATGACCCCTCCGTCGCCGTATGACGGCGACACCTCCCCGGCGAAGCTGGGGAGGAGGATCAGTGAGGGAGGTTTGGCGTGTTCTTCGGGATACTGGCGTTCGGCGTGGCGGCAGCCTTCACGGGGGCGGCCTTCTACATCACCTTCGCCGAGCAGCCGGCGCGGCTCATGCTCGACGACCGGGCGATGCTGGTGCAGTGGAAGCCGGCCTACGCCCGCGGCTACGTCATGCAGGCGAGCCTGGCGATGCTGGGCTTCCTGCTCGGCGCCGCCGCCTGGTGGACGACGGACGACCTGATGTGGCTTGCCGGCGCCATCGCGCTGGTCGCCAATTGGCCCTACACGATGTTGATCATCCTGCCGGTCAACAATCGGCTCAATGCCGTCGAGCCCGATCGGGCTGGCCCGGAAAGCCGTGCCCTGATCGAGCGGTGGGGCCGATTTCACGCCCGGCGGACGATGCTCGGCGCGGCGGCCAGTGTCCTGTTCCTCTGGGCCGCCTGTCAGCCGGTCGGCAGCTTGTAGTCCTTGAAATCCTCGCGCAGCTTGGTTTTCAGGATCTTGCCGGTCGCGGTGTGCGGAATGGCATCCACGAACTGTACGTCGTCGGGCAGCCACCATTTGGCGACCTTGCCGGCGAGGAATTCCAGCAGCTCCGACTTGTCGACCGTGGCGCCGGCCTCGCGATGCACGATCAGGAGCGGACGCTCGTCCCATTTGGGATGAGCGACGCCGATCACCGCCGCCTCGGCCACGGCCGGATGGGCCATGGCGGCGTTCTCGAGGTCGATCGAGCTGATCCATTCGCCGCCCGACTTGATGACATCCTTGGAGCGATCGGTGATCTGCATGTAGCCGTCGGGATCGAGCGTGGCGACATCGCCGGTCGGGAACCAGCCGTCTTTCAGCACCTCGCCACCCTCGCCCTTGAAGTAGCCCGAGGTGATCCACGGTCCGCGCACCAGCAGGTCGCCGAACGCCTTGCCGTCGCGCGGCAGTTCCTTGCCGGAATCGTCGACGATCTTCATGTCGACGCCGAACGGCGGGCGGCCCTGCTTCAGTCGCACCTCGAGGAGCTCCTTGGCGGGGAGACGGGCGTGCTTGGCCTTGGGATGATTGACCGAGCCGAGCGGGCTCATCTCGCTCATGCCCCAGGCATGCAGGACCTCGACGCCGAACTCCTTGTCGAACGCCTCGATCATGGCCGGCGGCGCGGCCGAGCCGCCGATCACCGCGTATTTCAGGGTCGAGAGCTTGAGATTGTTGGCGCGCATGTGGTTGAGCAGCGCGAGCCACACGGTCGGCACGCCGGCAGTGAAGACCACGCCTTCCTTCTCGAACAGCTCGTAGAGGCTGGCGCCGTCGAGCGCCGGGCCCGGGAACACCAGCTTGGCGCCGACCAGCGGGCCGCTATAGGGCAGCCCCCAGGCGTTGACGTGGAACATCGGCACCACCGGAAGCACCACCGACCGGGCCGACAGGCCGAGCGTATCGGGCAGGGCGCTGCCATAGGCGTGCAACACGGTCGAGCGATGATGGTAGAGCACGCCCTTGGGGTTGCCGGTCGTGCCCGACGTGTAGCAGAGCGAGGAAGCGGTCCGCTCGTCGAATTCCGGCCACTCGTAGGCGCCCGGCTTGTCCTGCAGCAGCTCCTCGTAGACCAGCAGGTTGGGAACGTTGAGACCGGCCGGCAGATGGGCGCGATCGGTCATGGCCACGACGTGACGCACCGACTTGAACTGCGGCAGGAGCTTCTCGACCGCGGGCAGAAGGTTCAGGTCGACGAACAGCAGGCGATCTTCGGCGTGGTTGACGATGTAGACGATCTGCTCGGGGAACAGCCGTGGATTGATGGTGTGGCAGACCGCGCCCATGCCGGAGATGCCGAAGTAGAGCTCGAAATGGCGGTAGCCGTTCCAGGCCAGGGTGCCGATGCGGTCGCCCGGCTGGATGCCGAGGGCGATCAGGGCCTCGGCAACCTGCTTGGCGCGCATGCGGGCGTCCCGGTAGGTGTAGCGGTGGATGTCGCCTTCGACCCGCCGCGACACGATTTCCGTGTCACCGTGGTTGAGGGCGGCGTGGTCGATCAGCTGTTGGATGAGCAGGGGCCGATCCTGCATGAGGCCGAGCATCGGGACGTCTCTCTGGTCGTGTGTTGGGGCCTGTTCTGGCGGGGTTGGGCCGTTTGGCCTAGGGTGATCCGGCATCCTTTGGGGGTAAACCGATGATGCGGTCAAGATATCGGTTTGGCGCGCTGGCTGGAGGCTGGGCGGCGTTCTGGGCGACGGTTGCCGTGGCCGACTCGGCCTACAATACCGAGGCGGGCACCACCGGGTCGTTCCTGAAGCTGCTGACCGAGCGCCTCGAGTTCACGCTGAGGGAGATTCCGGCGCTGGGTGCCCATTTGACGGGTCTACCGGGTCAGATCAGCGATCGCGTCGCCCTGCTGCTCCTGGGCATCGTGGCGGCGGGCCTGCTGGCAGAGTTCCTTGTCCGTCTGCTGCTCAGCCGGGCGCGGCTGCGCGGTTTCGATCGCCTGGTGGGCCAATCGCCTTTGCGCGCCTTCGGACGGGCGCTGCTGCTCGATGTGCTGGCGCTGGTGGCGCTGGGCGTCGCCGGACGGGTCGTCGTTGCCCAGATCGGCGATCCACAGAGCGTTGGCAACAAGCTCGGGCAACAGGTCTTCGCCGCGATGCTCTACTGGCGCTCCTTCAATCTCGTGTTCCGGGCTTGGCTGCGGCCAGGTACGCCGGAAGGGCGGATCGCGCCCATCGACGATGCCGCGGCGCGCGGCCTGCTGATTGCGCTGAACTGGGTCATCGTGCTGCCGCTGCTGGGCAGCCACATCGCCCGTGCGCTGGAGGTAACCGGCGCGGCTCGCGAGGTGATCAGCGCTGCGGTCATCCTCTATGCGCCCCTGATTGCGGCTTGCCTGCTGTGGGTGGTGTGGCACTGGCACAAGGAGATGGCGGCATGGCTTTCGGCCATGGTGTCGCCGAACCGGATCGGCCGGCGTCTCAAGCTCGACACCGCCGTCCGCTGGTGGGTCTTCGGCCTGCTCTTCTACGCCATGATGGGCTTGGCCGCGGTCTATGCGGCCTTGACCGAGGCGAACATGGCGGCGCGCGGCTTGACCATCATCGAATCGGCCCTGATCGCGCTCCTGTTGTTCGAGACGCTGATGCACCGGATCAGACGTCATATCGTCTCGGAATTGCCCATGGCGGGCGACGTGGTCGCCGACTGCCTGCGCCTGGTCGCCAGGCTCTACGTCGTCATCCTGGTGGTCGACGCCATGATGGTGCGCGTGCTGGGCGCCATGACGGCGGCCGAATGGGCGACGCATGATCGCGGGGCCAAGATCGCCGCGGTGACGGCAGTGGCGATCTACGCGCTATGGCGCTTCATCCGCTACCGCATGGATTCGTATATCGCTGCCAACCCACTGCCCTCGGCCGACGCCACGGGCGATGCCGAGGAGGACGTCAAGGTGGCAGCCTCGCGCCTGCGGACCTTGATGCCGCTGTTGCGCGCCATCACCGGCGCCACCATCCTGGTGGTCGGCGGCCTCCTTGTGCTGGCGGAGCTCGGCGTCAACATCACGCCACTGATCGCCGGCGCGTCGGTGTTCGGCCTGGCGGTGTCGTTCGGCAGCCAGTCGCTGGTGCGCGACATCGTCTCCGGCGTCTTTTTCCTGGCCGAGGATTCGTTCCGCATCGGCGAGTATGTCGATTGCAGCAGGGTCAAGGGCACGGTCGAAGGCTTCAGCGTGCGCTCGCTGAAGCTGCGCCATCAGAACGGCCAGCTGCATATCGTGCCGTTCGGCCAAGTCGGCCACATCACCAACTTCAGTCGCGACTGGACGGTGGTGAAGTTCAACCTGGCCTTCGCGCCGGGTACCGACATCGAGCTCCTGCGCAAGACGGTGAAGAAGCTCGGCCTCGAGATGGCCGAGGACCCGGCTTTCAAGCCGATCATCATGCAGCCGCTCAAGATGCAGGGCGTGGTCGACATCAAGGACAGCCAGGTGATCGTGCGCTTCAAGTTCATGGCGCGGCCCAAGAACCCGAGTATCATCCAGCGCACCGCCATTCGCCGCATGTACGATACCCTGCCCGGGCTCGGCATCCGTTTCGCCACGCCGACGATGACGGCCTATCCGACGCCGATGATGCCCGGGGGCGTCCCGGCAACTGTGGCCTCGCCACCGGCGGCAGCTCCGGCGCCATCCCCGACGCCGGCCAACTCGCCAACCGCACCGGAAGCCAAGGTGGCGGCGGAGTAGGGGGAGCGCCGTGCCTCCCCAGCGAAGACGCTGGGGAGACCCCCAGCCCGCCGGCGCGCACCACGATGCTGAGAAAATCGGGGCGGTGCCCGCCCCGATTTTCATAGGAGGGAAAAAGACCTGCATGGCGCCCGCTCGTCGCGCGAGGCTAAGATGCCCCGTCCTCATATTTGGGAGAAGCAATCATGGAAAAGCGCAAGCTCGGACGGTCGGGGCTCGAATTTGCCCCGATCGCCTTTGGCGGCAATGTGTTCGGCTGGACGGCCAATGAGGCGACCTCGCACAAGCTGCTCGACGCCTTCGTCGATGCCGGATTCACCTTTGTCGACACAGCGGACGTCTATTCGCGCTGGGCGCCCGGCCATAAGGGGGGTGAGTCGGAGACAGTGATCGGCTCGTGGCTGAAGAAGGACCCGAAGAAGCGCGACAAGGTGCTGATCGCCACCAAGTGCGGCATGGAGATGCCGAATGTCGGCCAAGGGCTGTCGCGCAAGCACATCATCGGGTCGGTCGACGCTTCGCTGAAGCGGATGAACACCGACTACATCGACCTCTACCAGTCGCATCGCGACGACAAGGATACGCCGATCGAGGAGACGCTGTCGACCTACGGCGAGCTGATCAAGGCGGGCAAGCTGCGCGCCATCGGCGCCTCCAACTACGAGGCGCCGCGCCTCGCCGAGGCGGCCAAGGTCGCCAAGGAGAAGGGCTTGCCGCGCTACGAGAGCCTGCAGCCGCACTACAATCTGGTCGAGCGGCCGCTGTTCGAGGATGCGCTCGAGCAGGAGTGCCTGAAGCAGGAGATCGGCGTCATTCCCTACTGGTCGCTGGCCAGCGGGTTCCTGACCGGCAAGTACCGCTCCGAGGCCGATCTCGGCAAGAGCCCGCGCGGTCCGGGCGGCGTGAAGAAGTACCTCAACGAAAAGGGCTTCAAGGTGCTGGGCGCGCTCGATGCGGCGGCCAAGAAGCACAACACCAGCAACACCAGCGTGGCGCTGGCGTGGCTGCTGCAGCGCAAGGCGGTCACCGCGCCGATCGTCAGCGCCACCAGCCTCGAGCAGCTCAAGGATCTGCTGGCGGCACCGGCGGTGAAGCTCGACGCCGAGTCGATCGCCGCCCTCGACAAGGCGAGCGCCTGAAGCGCGTCATTGCGCACGCCGATCGCACGCGAGCCGGATCGGAGAAGATGGTAGAATGAGCCATGCTCATCTTCCGCCAGCTCTTCGACCCGACCTCGTCGACCTACACCTACCTCCTCGGCTGCAGCGCCACCCGCGAGGCGCTGCTGATCGATCCCGTGTTCGAGCAGGTGCGCCGCGACGCCGCCCTGATCGCTGAGCTGGGACTGACGCTCACCTGGACGCTCGAAACCCATGTCCATGCCGATCACATCACCGGAGCATGGCTCCTGAAGCAGAAGCTCGGCAGCAGCATCGCCCTGGCGACGGCATCGGGGGCCACCGGGGCCGATCGGTTGCTGGCCGACGGTGACCGGGTCGAGTTCGGCCGGCGTGCGCTGGAAGTTCGAGCAACGCCGGGTCATACGTCGGGCTGCCTGACCTACGTGCTGGACGACGAGAGCATGGCGTTCACCGGCGATTGCCTGTTGATCCGCGGTTCGGGCCGCACCGACTTCCAGCAGGGCGATCCGCGCCAGCTCTATCGCGCCGTGCGCTCGCGCATCTTCTCGCTGCCCGAGGGCTGCCTGCTCTATCCGGCGCACGACTATCGCGGCCTTACCGTCACCAGCGTTGCCGAGGAGAAGCGGTTCAATCCGCGCCTCGGCGGCGAGGTCGGCGAGGGCGACTATGTCGGCTACATGAAAAACCTCGACCTGCCGCATCCCAAGAAGCTCGACGAGGCAGTGCCGGCCAACTTGCGCTGCGGCCAGCCGGGCAACGATACCGAAGTGCCGCCCGATCCGCACTGGGCGCCGCTGCGCTTCACCTTCGGCGGCGTCTGGGAGGTCGAGCCGCATTGGCTGGAGGAGAATCTGGCCATCGTCAACGTCCTGGATGTCCGCGAGCCGGCGGAATTCAGCGGGCCACTGGGCCGGATTCGTGGCGCAACCCTGATCCCGCTGGGCGAGCTTGCCCAGCGCGCCGCCGAGCTGCCCAAGGGCAAGCCCATCGTCACCGTGTGCCGTGCCGGCAGCCGCTCGGCTCATGCCACGGCGATCCTGACCAAGGCGGGCTTCGCAGAGGTTGCCAACCTGCCCGGCGGCATGTTGCGATGGCGGGCGGAAGGGCGCAGCGTCGACGGAGGTTCGCACTAGCGTTCAGGGTGGTTGATGGACGTTCGGGCTTGGTTGCACGGACTGGGTCTGGGCCAGTACGCCGAGGCGTTCGAGGCCAATCACATCGATGGCCCGATGCTGCGCGGCCTGACGGCCGACGACCTGCGCGAGCTCGGCGTGGCCTCGCTCGGGCATCGCAAGCGTCTCCTGGAGGCAGCGGCCGATCTCGAGACCGATGAGCCGGAAGAGGTCGCAACGACACCCGAACGGCGCCAGGTCGCCGTGCTGTTTGCCGATCTGTGCGGCTTCACCGAATTGTCGACGTCGGTCGATGCCGAGGAGCTGCGTCGCATCGCCGGCCGCTTCCTGGCGCGCGCCGATGAGATCGTCGTGGCGCGCGGCGGCACCGTCGACAAGCACATCGGCGATGCGACCATGGCGATCTTCGGCGCGCCGATCGCCCATGAGGACGATGCGCTGCGCGCTGTCGCCGCGGCCGACGATCTGCAGCGCGCCATGGCCGCCCTGTCAACGGAGCTGGGGCGCGACCTTGCCACACATGTCGGCATCGCTCTTGGCGATGTCGTGGCCGGCGAGGTTGGCGGCAATCTGCGCAGCGACTACACCGTCGTCGGCGAAGCAGTGAACCTGGCGGCGCGCCTGGTCGGCGAAGCCGGGCCAGGCGAGACGATGATGAGCGAGGCGGTGTGGCGACTCGTCGCCAGCCGCGTGCGTGCCGCCGCGATGGGCGAGCGGGCCCTGAAGGGCATTGCCCGGCCACAGCGCTTTTGGCGGCTCGATGGCCTGGGGGAAGGGGCGGCGTCGACGCGTCTGCCGTTCGTCGGCCGCGAGGTTGAGCTGGCGCAGGCCTCGGCCGTGCTGTCGACGGCGCAGCCGGGCGCCCTGCTGCATCTGCGCGGCGAGGCGGGCATCGGCAAGAGCCGGATGCTCGCCGAGATCCTGGCCGGCGCGTCCGGGCAGGGTTTCACACCGATCATGGCGCATGCCGTGGATTTCGGCACGGCCCGCCGGCAGGTGCCGCTGCGGGTTCTGGCCGAGACGTTGATCGGGCACCGGCCGCAGTGGATCGAAGAGCGCTCGGTCGATGCGCACCTGCGGGCCGCGGTGCTCGACGTCGTCGAGCGCCCGATGCCGCCCGATCTCGCCGCACCATATCGCGCGATGGAGGACGGCCGACGCGCCGCGGCGCGGGCCGAAGCGGTGGCGGAGCTGACGGCGACGGTGACGGGCACGACCCCGCTCATCATCGTCATCGAGGACCTGCACTGGGCGGACGACACGCTGCGTGCCTTTGTGCGCCTGCTGGCGCGTCGCACGGCAACCGCCCGCCTGGTCGTCGTCACGACCTCGCGTCCCGAAGGCGATCCTGTCGACGCCGCCTTTCGCCGCGACCTCGCCGGCGTCTCGCTCGTCGTCCTGGAGCTGGGGCCGTTGCGCGGGGCCGCAATGGAGACTCTTGCGCGCGCTGCGGCCAGCAAGGTCGATCAGGCGGTCATTACGAGCTTCATCGATCGTTCGGGCGGCAACCCGCTGTTCCTCGAGCAGCTCGCCCTCAGCATGGCGGAAGCCCAGACCGCCGAGCTGCCCGGCTCGATCCGCGGGCTGGTTCAGGCCCGGCTGGATCGCCTGGCGCGCGCGGATCGCGCCGCGCTACAGGCCGCGTCGGTCTACGGCCAGCGTGTGCCGCTGGCCGCCTTGCGTGCGCTGGCGGGCAGCGACGGCTACGATCCGCGACCGCTGATCGAAGCCGGCCTGTTGATCGACGACGGCGGCGGCATGCTGGTTTTTGGCCATGCCCTCATTCAGGAAGGGACGTACGCCTCGCTGCTGCGCGAGACGGCGCGCCAGTTGCACCGTCGTGCCGCCGACTGGCTTGGCGAGGGTGAACCCGAGCTGCGTGCCCAACACCTCGACCGCGCGGGGGATCCGACTGCGGCCGACGCCTATCGCCTCGCCGCCGATGCCCTGCGCCGGTCCGGCCGTCTGTCGATGGCGCGGGAGCGGGCCGAACGAGGCGTGCAGCTCGCCGCTTCGGACGCGCAGCTCGTCGCCCTCTCCTTGTTGGCGGGCCATCTCCATCTCGATCTCGGATCGCCGCGGAATGCACGCGATCGATTCGCCGCGGCGCTCGGCAAGGCGGTCGATACGGCCGACCGCGGCGAGGCGGAGCTCGGCATGGCGGCAGCGCTGCGGATCACCGACGATCTCGCGGGCGCGGAGCAGGCCCTCGATCGTGCACAGGCGGCGGCCCGATCCGCCGGGCTTCTCGAGCTTGAGTCACGCTGCCATCACATGCGGGGCAACCTGCTCTTCCCACGCGGTCGCGTGGACGAGTGCATGTCCGAGCACCGCCAGGCGCTGGCGTTGGCCGAGCGGGCCCAGTCGCCCGAGCTTGTTGCACGCGCGATGGGCGGGCTCGCCGATGCCCACTACGCCCAGGGTCGCATGCGCTCGGCCAGCGAGGCGCTGGGTCGATGCATCGATGCGGCCCGGCGCGCCGGTGCCGGCGCGGTCGAAATCGCCAACCGGCCGATGGCTGCCATTGCCGAATGCCATCTGCTCGACCTTGCGACGGCGCGCGAGTCAGGCGAGACCGCGCTTGCGCTGGCCTGCCAGGCGCAAAATCGCCGTGCCGAGCTGATTTCCCTGCACGGGCTGATCATGGGCGCCATCGAGTCCGAGAATCCCGAATGGGGATTGCCGCTCGTCGAGCGCGCCAACCAGATCGTCACCGAGTTGGAGGCCTGGCGCTTCTACAGCGAGAACCAGATCTTCGCTGCGCAGCTCCACGTCGCCAATAACAGTCGCTCGAAGGCACTCGCGATCACGCGCGAGGCCGTCGATCACGCGCGGAAGCATGCGCTGCACTTCATGGGCGCGGCGGTTCTCGGCATCGGCGCCAGCATCAGCGACGAGGCGTCGGAACGCGATGCCTGGCTGGCCGAGGGCGAGTCGCTGCTTGCCGTCCAGACCCTGGGTCACAACCACCTCTTCTTTCGCGGCTTCGCGATCGAGGCCTGCCTGATCGGCGGTCGATCCGATGAAGCGCGCCGTCACGCGACGGAGCTCACGCGCTTCACGGCCAGCGAGCCCATGCCCTTCACCGACCTGATCGTGGAACGCGCCGGTCTGCTTGCCAATGCCCTCGACGGCAGGTTGTCTGCCGAAGACCGCGCCAGGCTGGCCGAGCTCGCGGCGCGCGCCGAACGCGTGGGCTACCGACGCCTCGCGAGGCCGATGAGGGCGACCCTGTCGGTGTGAGCCCGAAGATGTGCTGGGAGCGCGCCACTCCGATGGCGCTCATCTTTTCAATCACAGGTAGGAGGCCGCGCGTCACCACCGTGCGGTGGCCCTGGCGCCCGGGGCGACGTCGGCTTCGGTCGGCGCCTGCACCTTCTGCATATGCTCGTAGCGCTGGGCGGCGAACCACAGGGCGTAGTCGCCGAACTTGATCGGCGGATACTTGGCCGGGCCGCAGGTCGGCAGGCAGTCGATCACGGTGTCGTGGTCCGGGTCACAGAAGAACGGCACGGCATAGCGCAGCTGGCCCGACACGTTGCGCACGCGATGCGGCGTCGACAGGAAGCGCTCGTTGGTCCAGCGATGCAGGATGTCGCCGCCATTGACCACGAAGGCATCCTCGACGCCCGGCGCATCCATCCAGCGCCCGCCCGGCAGCTGGATCGACAGGCCCTGCACCTTGTTGGGCGGAAGCAAGGTCATGAAGCCGGAATCGGTGTGCGGCACCAGGCTGGCGACCGACTCGTCTGCGCCGTCGATCACCGGGTAGCGCGACATGCGCAGGATCATGTGTGGCCTGGCGAAGCAGGAATCGAAACGGCCCTCGGGCAGTTCGAGCGCCAGCGCGTAGAGCTTCACCAGCTTCTGGCACAGCGCCTCGAGCGTGCTCATGTAGGCCAGCATGTTGCTGCGGAAGCCCGGCAGGTCGCTCTCCTG
Source organism: Reyranella sp. (assembly GCF_044224635.1). Taxonomy (GTDB): domain Bacteria; phylum Pseudomonadota; class Alphaproteobacteria; order Reyranellales; family Reyranellaceae; genus Reyranella. The sequence continues at coordinate 62,779 of NZ_JBGAKA010000048.1, forward strand.
CGGCCATTTGTTTATGGCGTGGAAGCGGCGGTTGCTCAGCACGTCGGGGTCATCGGTGCCGCGCTCGCGGCGCAGGAAGTAGGCCTCGTTCTGGCTCGGCTTCTTGCCCTGGGCGGCGGCGTTGGGCGGCGGCTTGCGGGCGATCGGCATGTAGCCGATGTTGTGCTCGTCGACCTTGAGCGCGAGCTTCTGCTCGATCGGCTGAGCGTGGAAGCGCGCCGCCTCGGCATAGGCCGTATCGATCAGCGCCTGCGGCACGCCATGGCCGCGCAGGTAATAGAAGCCGACATTCTCGAAGGCGAAGCGCAGCTCGGCAGCGGCGCGCTGGGCGGCACCCGGCACGTCGGCCAGGTAAGGCGCGACATCGATCAACGGGATCTCGCCGCCGACCATCGTGTGTTGCATCTTTGACCTCCGATTCCAGGCAACGCTATCATGCTGGTGCCGGCGCATGCATCTGCGACTTCTATGGGCTGCCTTGCGCCAATGATCGGCGAAACGTCCACAGCGTGGCGAACGAGATCGTCGCGGCCGCGATCATCATGAAGGCCGGGCTCAAATCGACATCGGTCCGTTCGACCAGCCAGGTCGCGGCCAGCGGCGTCATCCCGCCCAGCAGCCCATTTGGGATGTTGTAGCCCAGCGCGATCGCGGTGCAGCGCACCGACGGCGGCGTGGCCTCGACCATGAAAGCCGGCGTCAGGGCCGAGACGGAGCCGACCAGGATCACCAACGCCACTTGGCCCGCGGCAATGGGCAGCGTCGCGTTCTGGTGCATGAGCAGGAAGAGGGGAACAGCGCTCACAATGGCGGCAGCCATCGCCGCCAGCATGAGGGGGAGGCGCCCGCCGATGCGGTCGCTCATCCAGCCTGCCGCCAGGAGAATCGGGATCATGGCCGCCATGCTCGCAGTGTTGATGGTCAAGGCGCGCGCCGGGTCGACACCGTCGACGCCCTGTAGCCAGCTGACCAAGTAGAGGAAGACCAGGTAGAAGCCGACGGCGAGAAACACCGTGACGCCGGCAAGGCGCACGACCAGCCAGAAGTGGTGGTGCAGGGTCTCGACCAGCGGCAGTCCGGCGGACATGCCGGCGATATCCGCGACGCCGACTGACTTGCGCCGCAACAGAAATCCGGCGATCGCGACGAGAAACCCGAACAGGAACGGCAGCCTCCAACCCCAGCTCTCGAGGGCTTCGGGCGAGAGCAGGACAGCAAGAATCGCGCCGGTCGCCGAGCCGGCCAGGACGCCGAGCGTGCCGCCGCAGCACGCGATTGCCGAGAAGAGGCCGCGCCGCCCGGGAGGGGCATGCTCGACCAGGTAGGTGAAGGATGTGGTCCATTCACCGCCGACCGACAGGCCCTGGATCATGCGCAGGAGCGTCAGCAGCACGGGGGCGGCTTCGCCGAGCGTGTGGTAGCCCGGGAGGACTCCGACCAGGAGGGTCGGTGCGGCCATGGCCGTGATCGAGAAGATGAGCGCGCGCTGCCGGCCGTAGCGATCGCCGATATGGCCGACCAGCACGCCGCCCAGGGGACGCACGACGTAACCGACGGCGAAGATGCCGAAAGCGGAAAGGATCTGCGCCACGGCATCGGCCTGCGGGAAAAAGGCGCGGCCGATCTGGGCGGCGAAGTAGCCGTAGATGGCGAAGTCGTACCATTCGAGCAGGTTGCCGATGCTGCCGGCGACGATGATGCGCAGTCTCAGTCGGCTATCCACGGCCCCGCTCCGGTCAGGCGAAGGCTGCGAGGAACGGTTCGTCGCCGCTCGCCGCGAGGGTGGCCACGCGGGCTGCGAGCGGGCTGCGCACCTGGCGCTTCACGGTGATGAAAACCGGCTGGGCGGCGAGGCTCGCGGCGCTCTGCACGGCTTCGGCGACGAGCTCATGGGCGGCATGGCGCGCGTCGATCACGCCAGCCTCGATCAGCGTCGCGGAGTCGACCATCGCGCTCGACAATGTCCAGCGCCGCAGCAGGGCGGGGGGCAGCTCGCTGCGGATGATATCGGCCGGTCCGGCGGGGAAAGGAATGCCCGTAGCCGCTTCCGTCAGGCCGAAACGCGCCACCGCGCCGTTGACGGCGGCGAGGTCGAGCGTGTTCACCGGCGGACGATCGATCGTCAGCACCAGCGTCCTGCCCACCTGGGTCGACGTGAGGCTCATCGTCCCCCGGTAACACACAACGGTTGGCGTTTGTGAATCTCTCGACGGCAACTCAGGGTCTTCTGGACCTGTCCCGCCCGCTCATGTGCCGGGAGTGCGCCGCTTCAGGCGGAGGTTGCTC
>NZ_JBGAKA010000049.1:0-65094 GCF_044224635.1 Reyranella sp.
GATGACAGAACTACTGTCATCCCGAGCGCAGCGAGGGATCTTTCGTTTGTGAGTTCGCGGTAGGGCAGCGCAGGTAGGCCCAGGCACGCCCGTCTTGTCATCCTGAGCGCAGCGAAGGATCTCATCGCCGGGAGTGTCAAAGTACACTGTAGCAGGCGGCGATGAGGTCCTTCGCTCCGCTCAGGACGACAGAAGGCTCAGAGACCAAGCTCGGTGAGACCGGGATGATCCGCCGGCCTCGGACCTGGGGCAGGCCAATGGAACTTGCGATCTGTCGCCGCGATCGACAGGTCGTTGATCGAGGCGAGGCGCCGGCGCATCAGGCCGCGCTCGTCGAATTCCCAGTTCTCGTTGCCGTAGGACCGGAACCAGTTGGCCGAATCGTCGTGCCATTCGTAGGCGAAGCGCACGGCGATGCGGTTGCCGTCGCAGGCCACAGCTCCTTGATCAGGCGGTAGTCGAGCTCCTTGGCCCACTTGCGCGTGAGGAATGCCCTGATCGCATCGCGGCCGTGCAAGAACTCGGCGCGGTTGCGCCACACGCTGTCGGCGGTATAGGCGAGCGACACGCGCTCGGGATCACGGCTGTTCCAGGCGTCTTCGGCAGCACGCGCCTTGGCCGCCGCCATCTCGGGCGTGAACGGAGGCAGCGGCGGACGCGGCGCGTCGGTCATGGCAGCATCGGCGCCTGCTGGCCCTGGTTGACCAGTCGCCTGCCCTGGTAGGGCGAGACTTCCATGAGGCGGGCGCTGCCTGCCTCCGCGGTGACGACCTCGAAGAAGCGCGTCTGGCCGGGATCGACGGTGATGATGAGCTCGGTGTTGGCCTGCGTGCCGTAGGCCCGCATGTCGTAGAGCCTGGGGCGGAGGTTGAGGCGCATCCAGCTCGAGGCGGGCAAGCCACCGAGCGCCTGTTGGCCCATGGTGATGTTGATCGGCGGCGCATCGGCCGGCGCCGGGCCGCGCACCAGATAGACCGCAGATTCCCCCGGATTGGCTTGCGGAAAGTTCGAGCCGTAAGCCTGCCACCACGTCGATTGCCCCGAAGCGCATCCGGTAAGCATGGCGAGCGCTGCGACAACCAGAAACTTCTTCATCCCCGACCTCCGGGGCGCAAAGTCGGCTGATTCGCGTTCAGGCGCAAGCTGCTTGCGGCAAGGCGCGCAAGCGCGCGAGCGGCGACAGCAGGATGACCAGGGTCGACAGCAGGAACGACACGGCGATCAGCAGGAGGGCGGCCTGCCATCCGGCCTGCGCCGCGATCAGCCCGCCGGCCAGCGCCCCCAGCGGCCGGACGCCGTAGATGACCGTCTGAACCGTCGCGTTGACGCGCCCCAGAAGCGGCGCCGGCGTCACCAGCTGACGCACCGTGGTCTGGCAGATCAGCCACATCATCGGGCCGAACCCGACCAGGAAATGGCCGGCGGCCGCCAGGGCGAAGCCATGACCCGCCGGCGCGACCAGGAAATTGCAGGCAGCAACCACGGAGATCGCCGGACCGAAGATCAGGATGACGAGCGGCGGCAGCCGGCGCGCGGCGAGCGGCGCTGCCACCGCTCCCAGGATCAGGCCGGCGCCATAGGCCGATTGCGCCAGCCCCATGCTGGCCGGATCGAGCCCGAGCGGCCCGAGCGCCAGCGGCGCCCAGATCGCGAGCAGGGCGAAGAAGGCGAAGTTCCAGAAGATCGCGCACAGGCTGATGCCGCGCAGCAGCTGGTGGCGCACGACGAAGCGGGCGCCGGCCTCGATGGCGGCGGCGAACGACGCCCGATCCGAAGCGGATTGCGGCGCCGGCGCCTTGGGCAGGGCGAGGATGCAGGCGAGCGCCAAGCCGGCCCCGAGCGCCGCCAGCCCGTAGCCCCAGGTCGGCGACAGGAGCTGGGCCAGCAGGCCCGATGCGAACGGTGCGGCGAGGCTCACGATGGCGCGGGCCAGCTCCAGTCGCGCATTGGAGCGCGCCAGGTCGGCCGGCGGCACCAGGCTGGGCAGCAGCGAAACCGAGGTGAGAGCGTAGACGACCGTTCCTGCGGCACCGGCGAAGGCGGCCAAGCCGAGCAGGATCGAAAGGTCGGCGGCCGCCGCGATCACGGCAACGATCGAGGCGGCGAGGCCGAGGCTCAGGCCGACGATCAGCAGGGTGCGGCGCGGCGCGCGGTCGATCCAGGCGCCGGCTGGCAGGGAGATCAGCAGCCAAGCTGCACTTTGGCAGGCGACCAGCAGGCCGAGCAGGTCGGGCCCGGCGCCGAGCACGAGGGTTGCGGTCAGCGGAAGGGTGGCGAGCGCCAGCTGGTCGGTGGCATGGGTTCCGGCGGCGGCGCCGAGCAGAGCAGTAAAGGGCTTCATGGCGACGGTTCTATGACCGCCGCTCAGCCGCTCGTTATCCGCCATCGCCGGCGAATTCGTCGCGCTTGCCCGCGACCCCACAGAACCGGATAGAGTAAGCGGCTGCATGGCAAACCGATGGGAGGACATCATGGCCGGACGTGTTGCTGTTGTGACGGGCGGTACCCGAGGCATAGGCGCTGCCGTATCGCGCATGCTGAAGGACAAGGGCTATAAGGTGGCCGCCACCTACGCCGGCAATGACGCGGCCGCCCAGAAGTTCAAGGCGGAGACCGGGATCGGCGTCTACAAGTTCGACGTTTCCGATTTCGCCGCCTGCCAGTCGGTGATTGCCCAGATCGAGAAGGATCTCGGGCCGGTCGATGTCCTGGTCAACAATGCCGGCATCACCCGCGATTCGACGATGCGCCGCCTGACCCGCGACATGTGGGATGCCGTGATCGACACCAATCTCGGCTCCTGCTTCAACATGTCGAAGGCGGTGTGGGAGGGCATGAACACCCGCGGCTTCGGCCGTATCGTCAATATCGGCTCGATCAACGGCCAGGGCGGGCAGTACGGCCAGGTCAACTACGCTGCGGCCAAGTCGGGCATCCACGGCTTCACCAAGGCGCTGGCGCAGGAAGGCGCCGCCAAGGGCATCACAGTCAACGCCATCGCGCCGGGCTATACCGAGACCGACATGGTGGCCGCTGTGCCGGCCAACGTGCTCGAGAAGATCGTCGCCAAGATCCCGGTCGGCCGCCTCGGCAAGGCCGACGAGATCGCCCGCGGCGTGATGTTCCTGATCGCCGACGACGCCGGCTTCATCACCGGCTCGACGCTGTCGATCAACGGCGGCCAGCATATGTACTAGATCATTCTCCTCCCCAGCTTCGCTGGGGAGGTGTCCGCGTCTTCGCGGACGGAGGGGTCATGAGCAACAGGACTGGGACTCATGACCCCTCCGTCGCCGTATGACGGCGACACCTCCCCAGCGAAGCTGGGGAGGAGGATTAAGAAGCTGGGGAGGAGGATTAAGAGGAGCGTTCGATGGCCAAGCTTACCGAGTACAAGGACATGAGCCCGCGCGCCAAGGCGGTCGTCGACGGCATCGCGACGGCGCGCGCGATCGATCCGTCGGCCATCAACAATGTCTGGAAGGCGCTGGCGCGCCATCCCGCGGTGATGGAGCAGTTCGCTGCCGAGATGAAGGCGGCGTTTGCGCCGGGCAAGCTCGATCCGCTGACCAAGGAGCTGATCTATCTGGCGGTCAGCATCACCAACCAGTGCGACTACTGCATCGCCTCGCACGGCACCATGGCGCGCCGCAAGGGCATGAGCGAGGAGATGCACGAGGAGCTCATGGCCGTGGTGCTGGCGGCGCAGAAGGGCAACAAGATCGCCACCGCCTATCGCGTCCCGGTCGATGCGGCGTTCGAGGAGCAATGACGTGAACGATTTCAAATCGCCCGCCTGGGACGCCAATCTCTATCTCAAGTTCGCCGACAGCCGCATGCGGCCGGCGCTCGACCTGATGGGCCGGCTCGATCCGGTCAACGCCGTCCGGCCGGGTCATGCGATCTACGATCTCGGTTGCGGCGCCGGCAACATCACCCGCATCCTCGCCGAGCGCTTTCCGCAGGCGCCGGTGATCGGCATCGATTCGTCGGAGGACATGCTGGCCAAGGCACGCAGCCAGAACGCCGATCCGCGCATCAGCTTCAGCACCGGCGATCTGACGCGCTTCGAGCCCAGCCTGCCGCCCTCGATCCTCTACAGCAACGCGGCGTACCAGTGGGTCGAAGGTCATCTCGACTACTTCCCGGGCCTGGTGAAGCTGCTGCCGTCGGGCGGCCAGCTCGCCATCCAGATGCCGCGCAACCACGAGGCACCGTCGCACGCCCTGATGCACGTGGCGGCCAAGGCTGGCCCGTGGCGCGACAAGATCGAGCAGGTGAAGGGCATCCGTTCGGTGCACGATCCGGCGCGCTACTACGATGCGCTGAAGCCCTTGTGCTCGGACCTGGAGGTCTGGGAGACGATCTACCAGCAGACGCTCACCGGCAAGGATCCGGTGGCGCAGTACACGGCCGGCACCGGCTTGCGTCCCTATATGGCGGTGCTCGACGAAAGCGAACGCGCCGGCTTCTACGAGACCTACTGCAAGCTGCTCGCCGAGGCCTATCCGACGCGGCCCGACGGCATCACGCTGTTTCCGTTCCGTCGGCTGTTCATCGTCGCGCGCCGCGCATGATCCGGCGCCTGCTCAGCGTCGTTGTCCTGCTGCTCGCCGTCTGGCGGGTCCCGGCAGGCCTTGCGGCGCCGCAGGCGATGGTGGCGGCGGCCCATCCGCTCGCCGTCGAGGCGGGCCTCGAGATGCTGCGTCGCGGCGGCACCGCGGTCGACGCGGCGATCGCCGTGCAGATGGTGCTGGGCGTGGTCGAGCCGCACGCCTCGGGGATCGGCGGCGGCGGCTTTCTGCTGCATTACGATGCCGCGAGCGGCACCGTCACCGTCTATGACGGCCGCGAGACTGCGCCGGCCGGCGCCACGCCGACGATGTTCCTCACGGCCGACGGCAGGCCGCTCGATTTCGCCGACGCCGTGGCGTCGGGCATTTCGGTCGGCGTGCCGGGGCTGCTGGCGATGCTCGAGCTCGCGCACAGGGAGCAGGGCAAGCTCGCTTGGCGCGCGCTTTTTCAGCCGGCCATCGAGACCGCGCGCACAGGTTTCCCGGCGCCGCCGCGGCTGGTGCTGTGGCTCGGCCGCATGCCGCGGCTCAGGGACGAGCCGGGCATCCGCGCGGTCTTCTTCAATGCCGACGGCACGCCCAAGCGGCTCGGCGAGCAGGTGACCAATCCCGCACTCGCCGACACCATGCAGTTGATCGCCGACCAGGGTCCGCGCGTTCTCTACGAAGGCGACATCGCCCGCGAGATCGTCGAACGCGTGCAGAGCCATGTCAGGCCGGGGACCCTGGCGCTCAGCGATCTGTCGACCTATCAGCCGGTCAAGCGCGACGTGCTGTGCGGGCCGTACCGCGTCTGGACCGTCTGCAGCATGCCGCCGCCGTCGTCCGGCGGCATTGCCCTCCTGCAGATCCTGAAGCTGATCGAGCCCTTCAGGATCTGGAACGACTCGCCCGACAGCGTGCGTGCCCTGCATCTCGTCGCCGAGGCGAGCCGTCTCGCCTTCGCCGATCGTGCGCGCTACGTCGGCGATCCCGCCTTTGTCGCCGTTCCGGTGGCCGGCCTGCTGTCGGAGGCCTATCTCGACCAGCGCCGCAAGCTGATGTCGCTCGACCGCAGCATGGGCGACATCGAGCCGGGCGTTCCGCCGGGCTATGTCGAGCGCGGCACCAGCCATGTCAGCATCGTCGACCGCTGGGGCAATGCCGTCACCTTCACGACGACGATCGAGGCGCCGTTCGGGGCCCGGATGATGGTGCGCGGCTTCATCCTGAACAACGAGCTCACCGACTTCGCGGCGCGGCCCGAGATCGCCGGCCATGCGGTCGCCAACCGGGTCCAGCCCGGCAAGCGGCCGCGTTCGTCGATGTCGCCGACCTTCGTCTTCGACGGCGATCGCAAGCTGCTGGCCGCGCTCGGCTCGGCCGGCGGCGCACGGATCATCGGCGATACGCTGCAGACGGTGATCGGGCTGCTCGACTGGAACCTGTCGCTGCAGCAGGCGGTCGCCCTGCCGCGCGTCATCAATCTCAACGGGGCCACCGAGATCGAGGCCGAAACACCCATTTCCGGCCATGCCGACGCCTTGCGCGCGCTGGGTCATCGGGTACAAGTCCGCCCGCACGAAGGTGGATTATCCGGCGTGCGTCGGAGGGACGACGGCTGGGAGGGTGCCGCCGATCCCCGGCGCGATGGCGCGGCAAAAGGAGAGTAGGTCGTTGTCACAGAAGAAAAGGCCCAGCGTGCTGCTCCGCGCCGGCGAGGATCGCCGCGTGCGCGCCGGGCATCCTTGGGTGTTCTCCAACGAGATCCTGATGGATGCGGAGACCCGGGCCCTGCCGTCGGGCACGCTCGCCGTGCTGCGCGCACCGGGTGGTGAGGCGCTGGGGCTGGTGACGTTCAATCCGCATTCGCTGATCGCCGCGCGCGTGCTCACGACCAATCCGGAAGCCGCGGTCGATGCGCTGTTCCTCGGCCGGCGGCTCGCCCAGGCCGTCGCCCTGCGCGATCGCCTGATCGGCGTGCCGTACTATCGCCTGATCCATGCCGAAGCCGACGGTTTGCCAGGCGTGATCGTCGACCGCTTCGGCGATGCGCTGGTTGTCCAGGTGAACACCGCCGGCATGGAGGCGCTGACGCCCGTGCTGCTCGAGGCGCTGGAGGCCGAGCTGGCGCCACGCACGATCGTGCTCAAGAACGATTCGCCGGTGCGCGAGCTCGAAGGCCTGAAGCGCGACATATCGGTCGCCAAGGGCGACGCCTCCGGCACCGTCGAGCTGATCGAGAACGACGCGCGCTTCGTCGCCGATCTGTCGGGTGGCCAGAAGACCGGCTGGTTCTACGACCAGCGCGACAACCGCCGCTTCGTCGCGGGACTCGCCTCGGGCGGACGCGTGCTCGACGTCTACAGCTACAGCGGCGGCTTCGGCGTGCTGGCCGCCAAACGGGGGGCGCGCTCGGTGGTTTGCGTCGATCGCTCGCAGTCTGCGCTCGATGCCGCCAAGGCAGCCGCCGGCCTGAACGACGTGGCGGAGACCGTGGCGTTCCAGAAGGGCGATGCGTTCGATGCCCTGGAGGCCCAGCAGGCGCGCAGCTTCGAGGTGGTGATCTGCGATCCGCCGGCCTTCGTGAAGAGCCGCAAGGATCTCAAGAGCGGTGCGCAGGGCTATCGCAAGTTGGTGCGGCTGGCGGCCCCATCGGTCGCCAGGGGCGGCTTCCTGTTCGTCGCCTCGTGCTCGCATCTGGTCGATCCGCCGCTGTTCGCCGAGCAGGTACGTCGCGGTCTGCGCGACGCCGAGCGCAGCGGTCGCATCCTGTTGAGCTCGGGTGCGGCGGTCGATCATCCGGTTCATCCCGCGTTGCCTGAGTCGGCTTATCTCAAGGCGCTCACCCTGCAGCTCGATTGAGCCATGCTGCGTTCCGGCCCGCGCAATCTCATCACCGACGTCGACGGCATCCTGGTCGGCAACGCAGAGGATCAGCGCGTGCGCTCCGGCGTCAGCGTGGTGTTGTGCGAGCAGCCGTCGATGGCGTCGGTCGACGTGCGCGGCGGCGCGCCGGGCACGCGCGACACCGACCTGCTCGATCCGTCGTGCCGGGTCGATCGCATCGACGCGATCTGCCTCAGCGGCGGCTCGGCGTTCGGCCTGTCGTCGGCCGACGGCGTGATGCGCTGGCTGCGCGAGCGTGGCCGCGGCGTCGCCATCGCCGATGTCGTCGTGCCGATCGTGCCGACGGCGATCCTGTTCGATCTGCTGAACGGCGGCGACAAGGGTTGGGATTGGCCGCCTTATCGCGATCTTGCCTATGTCGCGACGGGCAATGCCAGTCGGGACTTCAGGCTCGGCAATGCCGGCGCCGGGCTGGGCGCCAAGGCCGGCAACCTCAAGGGTGGGCTGGGCAGCGCGTCTGCCGTCGACCCGGCGAGCGGCCTGCAGGTCGGCGCGCTGGTCGCGGTCAATGCGCGGGGCTACACGACCATGGCAGACATGGCGCAATTCTGGGCTTGGCCGATCGAGCAGGACGCCGAATTCGGCGGCCTGCCGCCGCCGCCGCGCGGTCTCGGCCTGCCGGTCTCGCACGATCGCGCTGACCTGACGCACGATCCGGCCGACGTCGCCCGCAGCGATCCGCGCGCCAACACCACCATCGCCGTCGTGGCGACCAATGCGCGGCTCGACAAGGCGTCGGCCGAACGGCTGGCGGTGATGGCGCAGGACGGCCTGGCGCGCTCGATCCGCCCGGTCCATACGCCGCAGGACGGCGACACGGTCTTCTCGATCGCCACCGGAAAGTGCCAGCTGGCGGGCGATCCGCTGGCGCTGGCCGAGCTCGGCACGCTCGCCGCCGACTGCCTCGCCCGCGCGGTGGCGCGCGGCGTCTACAACGCCGGCACGCTCGGCGCGGCGCGCGGCTGGCGGGACGTCTTCGGCCGCCGCTGATAAACTCTTCGACAAAGCAACGGAGGCTTCCGTGATTACACTGTCCCGTCGTCGGCTTCTTGGCGCCTCGGCAACGCTCGCCTCCCTGACGGTGCTGGGCGACGCCGCCTGGGCGCAGGCCAAGGATCGGCTGGTGATCGGCATGTCGCTTGAGCCGCCGCTGCTCGATCCGACCAAGAATGCTGCCGCCGCCATCCGCGAGGTGACGACGCCCAGCATCTTCGAGAGCCTGGGCCGCATCGATCGCACCGGTGCCATCGGCCCCGGCCTCGCCGAGAGCTGGAGCATTTCCGAGGACGGCAAGGAGTACGTCTTCAAGCTGCGCCAGGGCGTGAAGTTCCACGACGGCGAACCGCTGGACGCCCCGGTGGTGAAATTCTCGCTCGACCGGCTGTTCGCGCCCGATTCGACCAACCCGGCGAAGTCGCTCTACACCGACATCGACAAGGTCGAGGTGGTCGATCCGTCGACCGTCAAGATCACACTGAAGTCGCCCAACTCGTTCCTGCTCTACAGCCTGTCGCTGGGCGATGCCGGCATCATGCATCCCAAGTCGGCGGCGACCAACGACAAGAACCCGATCGGCACCGGCCCGTTCATGTTCAAGGAGCGCAAGGAGGGCGATTCGATCACCCTGGTGCGCTCGCCGACCTGGCGCGATCCGGCCTCGATCAAGCTCAACACGGTGATCTTCAAGATCGTCAAGGATCCGTCGGCGCAGGTGAGCGCCCTGCTGGCCGGCGACGTCGACGCGTTCGGCGCGTTTCAGGCTCCCGAGCTGGTCGAGCGCCTGCGCAAGGATCCGCGCTTCGTGGTGGTCGTCGGCACGACCGAGGGCGAGGTCATCCTGGCGACCAACAACGGCAAGAAGCCGTTCGACAATCCCAAGGTGCGCCAAGCGATCGCCCACGCCATCAACCGCGACGAGCTGATCTCGGCCGAATCGGGCTTCGGCACGCCGATCGGCAGCCACTTCGCGCCACACAACAAGGCCTACATCGATCTCACCAGGACCTATCCGTTCGACATCGCCAAGGCCAAGGCGCTGCTCGCCGAGGCGGGCTATCCCAACGGCTTCGAGGCCAGCCTCAAGCTGCCGCCGGTCGGCTACGCGCAGCGCGCCGGCGAGGTGATCGCGAGCCAGCTCGGCAAGATCGGCATCAAGGTGGCGATCAGCCAGCTGCAATGGCCGCAATGGCTCTCCGAGGTGTTCAAGGAGCGCAACTACGATCTCACCATCGTCGCCCACACCGAGGCCAACGATCTCGATCGCTATGCGCGCGACGGCTACTACTGGGCCTACAACTCACCCGAGTTCAAGGCCAAGTGGCGCGAGGTCGTCGCCGCCACCGACTTCGCCAAGCGCGACGAGCTCCTCAAGGAGGCGCAGCGCATCATCGCCAAGGACGCCGTCAACGGCTTCCTCTTCCAGCTCGCCAAGATCGGCGTGTGGCGCAAGGACCTGGTCGGCATGTGGGAGAACTCGCCGACCCCGCAGGTCGACCTGACGGGCGTGCATTGGAAGTAGGGGCCCTCCCCGCTTGATCTTCTCCTCCCCAGCTTTGCTGGGGAGGTGTCGCCGTCTTGCGGCGACGGAGGGGTCATGAGTTACAAAGGCCGACGAATCCCATGGCTCATGACCCCTCCGTCCGCGAAGACGCGGACACCTCCCCAGCGAAGCTGGGGAGGAGAGGAAGATGACTAGAGCGGGCGCGTCGTGATCGACTTCCTCTCCCGGCGATTTGCCGCGGCGCTGGTGACCTTGGTGCTGGCGACGGTCGTGGTGTTCGCGGTGGTCGAGGTGCTGCCGGGGGATCCGGCGCTGGTCATGCTGGGCACCGACGCGCGGCCGGATACGCTGGCGGCCTTGCGCGCCAAGTACGGGTTCGACCAGCCGCTGGTCCTGCGCTACGTCACCTGGATCGGCGGCCTGCTGACCTTCGATCTCGGCAGCAGCCACGCCTACGGTACCTCGGTCGCCAAGCTGATCGGCGATCGCCTGCTGGTGACCCTGCCGCTCGGCGCGCTGGCGCTGTCATGGGCGGTGCTGGTCGCCATCCCACTCGGCGTGTTCGCCGCCTGGAAACATGGCCGGCCGGGCGACTGGGGCGTCATGGGCTTCACCCAGATCGGCATCTCGGTGCCGAACTTCTGGTTCGGTATTGTGCTGGTGCTGCTGTTCGCCGTGACCTGGCAGTTCTTTCCCGCCGGCGGCTTCCCCGGCTGGAGGCAGGATCCTCTGAAGTCGCTGCATTCCCTGATCCTGCCCGCCTTGTCGCTGTCGCTGGGCGAGATCGCCATTCTGACGCGCGTCACCCGTTCCTCGATGCTCGACACCTTGCGCGAGGACTATGTGCGCACCGCGCGTGCCAAGGGGGCGCCGGAACGGACGGTCCTGTTCCGCCACGCCTTGCGCAATGCCCTGGTGCCGGTGACCACCGTGGCCGGCCTGATCGCCGGATTCCTGATCGCCGGCGCCGTCATCATCGAAAGCGTCTTCCGCCTGCCCGGCATCGGCCAGCTGGTCTACGATTCGATCAACAATCGCGACCTTGTCGTGATCAAGAACGTTGTCGTGCTGTTCACCATCCTGGTGCTGTCGGTCAACCTGCTGGTCGATCTCGCCTATGCCGTGCTCGATCCACGGCCACGCGTGCGCACGTGAGCGGCTTCCTCGCGCGCGCTGGCCGCCATGTCGGCTTCCAGATCGGCGCCGTGCTGTTGCTGCTGTTCGTCGGCACCGCGCTGGTGTCGGTGTTCTGGACGCCGCACCCGGTCGACGCCCTGCAGATGCGGCTGAAGTTGCAGCCCGCGTCGGCTGCTTATCCGCTGGGCACCGACCATCTCGGCCGCGATGTGCTGTCGCGCATCATGGTGGGCGCGCAGACCTCGATCACGGTCGGGCTGATCGCGGTCGCCATCGGCATGACCGGCGGCGTGGCGCTCGGCGCCTGGGCCGCCGCGCGCGGCGGCTGGGTCGACGAGGCGCTGTCGCGGCTGTCCGACCTGATCTTCGCCTTTCCCGCCGTGCTGATCGCCATCCTGATCACGTCGGTGCTGGGCGCCAGCGCGCAGAACGCCATCCTCGCCATCGCCATCTTCAACGTGCCGGTGTTCGCCCGCGTGACGCGCGGCGCGGCGCTATCGATGTGGGGACGCGATTTCGTCCGCGCGGCGACGGCAATGGGGCAGGGACCGCTCGGCATCACTCTGCGCCACGTGATGCCCAACATCGCCAGCGTGCTGATCGTGCAGGCGACCATCCAGTTCGCCGTCGCCATTCTGGCCGAGGCCGGTCTCTCCTATCTCGGGCTGGGCGCGCAGCCGCCGATTCCGTCGTGGGGCCGCATGCTGCGCGACGCCCAGACCTACGTGTTCCAGGCGCCCGAGCTCGCCGTCTGGCCGGGCCTCGCGATCGCGCTCGCCGTGCTCGGCCTCAACATGCTGGGCGACGGGCTGCGCGACCTGCTCGACCCGCGGCTCCGACTGTTGCGCGTCGGATAGTCAGGCGATCGGCGGCAGCTCGGCGTCCCTCTTGGGGATGAGATCGTAGGGCAGCGCGAAGCCCGGCATGGCCATCAGCCGGTCGCGCCAGGCGCGGGCGTGCGGGCGGTTGTCGAGCGACATTCCACCCTCGGCCATGAACACCATGCGGCCCCAGCAGCCGATGTCGGCGATCGTGCAGGTCTCGCCGGCCAGCCACTGCCGTCCCGCCAGGCTGCGGTCGATCATGTCCAGCGCGGCTTCGGCACCGGGCAGGAAGAAATCCATGACGGCGGGGTCGACCTTGCGGAAGCGATGGAAATGGCGAACCCGCGCCACGTTGACGATGGCGTCGTTCTCCCAGGCCAGCCATTCGCGTGCCCGCCAGCGGTCCTGCTCGGTCGCCGCCTCGAAATGTCCTGTCGTGCGCGCCAGGTAGTCGAGGATCACGTTGGACATCACCAGGGTCAGCCCGCGGTGCCGCAGCACCGGAACCTGGCCGTAGCGGTTGATTGCGAGGTGCGCCGGCTCCTTCTGCACGCCGTTCTTGAGATTGACCGTGCGGAAGGAGAAGGGCAGCCCGGCCAGCGCCAGGAACAGAATCGGCTTGTAGGTCGAGCTGGAGGTGAAGCTGCCGTGCAGCACGAGGCGGTCGTCGTCGGCCATGGGGCTCCGTTGTTCTCCTTCCCAGCTTCGCTGGGGAGGACGATGATAGCTTGCCGCGCCGCGGCCGTGCTGCCTAACTGATGCCATGTCCGACGAACGCTACACTGTCATCCTGGGCGACCGGCGCTATGCCGTGCATCGCAAGTGGGCGAAGCTGCCCGACGGCCAAAGCTTCGGCTTCATCTCCGATCTCATGGTCGATGCCGATGGTCTGGTGCACGTGGCCCAACGCGGCGCCGAGCAGCCCGTGCTGGTGTTCGATCGCACCGGGCGCCTCGCCGGTGCGTGGGGCGAGGGCGTGCTGGCCGAGCCGCACTACATCAATGGCGCCCCGGACAACTGCATTCTGGTTGCCGACCGTGATGCCCACCAGGTCCTGCGCTTCGATCGCGCCGGCAGGCTCGTCCAGGCGCTGGGCAAGCGCCACTGGCCGTCGCTCGATGCGCCATTCAACCATCCGACGGCTGCGGCGCAGGCGGCCGACGGCGAGATCTATGTCGCCGACGGCTACGGCAATTCGAGCGTCCATCGCTTCACTGCCGACGGCACGCTGATCGCGACCTGGGGAGGTCCCGGGACGGGGCCGGGCGCCTTCACCACGCCGCACGCCATCTGGGTCGACCGTTTCGGCAAGGTGCTGGTCGGCGATCGCGAGAACAATCGCGTGCAGGTGTTCGACCGCGACGGCGCCTTCCTCGCCGAATGGGGCGATTTCTATCATCCGATGCAGATCTGGGTGGACGATCGCGACATGGTGTTCGTCACCGACCAGATCCCGCGCATCAGCCTGCTCGATCGCGAGGGCCGGCTGGTCGGCCGCTGTCGCGGCGCCATCAACGGGGCGCACGGCCTCTCGGGCGACGCCGACGGCAGCCTCTATCTCGCCGAGCTGCCGCCGCAGGAGATCACCAAGCTCGAGCGCCTGACCTGAGAGGACCCGTTCAGCGGGCGATCACCAGGACGGGAGCGTGGAGCGATTGGACCAGGCCCAGCACGCCCGGTCCGACGAATCGTGCGTCGCCGTGGCGCAACGAGGCGCCGAGCACGACCAGGTCGTAGCGGCCGCGCCGCACGGCATGCCGGATCTCGACGTCGAAACGCTCGTGGGTGGCCGTGAGCCCCTTGACGGGAACGCCGCTGTGCTTGCCCAGACGATGGGCATCGACCAGCAGCGACATGCCGGCGCGGCGGGATCGTCCTCCCACCAGCATCGTCTCGACGCGGGGATCGAAGACATGGAGCACGGTCAGGCTGCCGCCGGAAGCGCCGGCCAGGGCCAGCGCGACCTCGGTCGCCAGCCCGGACTCGGGGCGTCCGCCGGTCGGCACGAGAATATCCAGGGGCCGGTCCGGCTCGAAGGCCAGGCGGCCGCCATTGACGAGGATGGCGATGGGCCCCTTGAACTCGGATGTCAGCCCCTGAAGCGGTTCCTCGAAGCGCGGAGCGTTCGCCGTGAGCGGCTGGCCGATGCCGACGAAGGCGATGTCGTATCCTTTGGCAATCTCGCTCTTCAGCGCCTCCCCGTTGGCAACGCTGCGTGCCTGGAGGAGTTGGCCGATTGCCTCCCTGCCGTTGGCTTGTGTTCCGGCGCCCGCCGTGGCGTGTCCATTCGGAACCCGCGCCTTCGCGGCTGCCGCCTGCAGGCGGTCGCGGCCCGTGTGGACGCCGGCTTTCACGTCGCCGTTGGGCGCCGCCTCGAGCAGGGTCATCAGCACGTTCTGGCGCACGGCGAACTGGCCGGCGAGCGACGCCGTCATGTCGCCGTTGCGGCTGCTGTCGACATAGACCAGCGCCCGCTCCATGCGTGGCAGGTTCTGCCGTTGCTCGGCTTCCTCGCGATCCAGGCGCTTGACCTCCTCGTCGCGCAACGGTACGCGCGCCATCATCCAGCGCAGCGTCGGCGGCATGATCATGGTCGTCACCACCGCCATGGCGACGATCATCGTATAGAGCTGGTTGCTGAGCGCACCGATCGACAGGCCGATGCTGGCAATGATGACCTCGGTCGATCCGCGGGCGTTCAGGCCGGTTGCCATGGCCAGGGACTCGGCCACCGTGAGGCCGCCCAGGCGGCCGCCTGCCAAGGCGCCCAGGAACTTGCCGACACTGGCGGCCAGGATGATCGCCAGCGTGAACAACGCCAACGTCGGGTCGAGCAAGGTGCGCAGGTCCATGCCCAACCCGGCCACGGCGAAGAACACCGGGCTGAAGAAGGCAATGATGAACCCGCGGATCTGGGTCTCGATGTGCTCGGTGAGGAAGGGCGATTGGCCGATCAGGATTCCCGCCACGAAGGCGCCCAGCGCAAGGTGCACGCCGATCAGGTCGGTGGTGAGCGCCAGGGCGAACATGACGACCAGGGCGGCGGTGATCACCGGCAGCTCGATCGCCATGTTGTCGTTGCACCACAGGATGAGTCGCGCGACCAGGCGGCGTCCCATCATGAGGCTCGCCGCGAGAAACAGGCCGGTGAAGGCGAGGCTGGTGCCGACGTCGTGGAAGTCGACCACGCCGTCGGCGGCGATGCCGGTGATGATGGCGATGATGATCCAGGCCAGCGTGTCGTCGAGAATCGCGGTGGCGAGGATGAGCTGTCCCAGGTCGCGCCGTATGGCGCCGATCTCCATCAGAACCATGGCGACGATCTTGACCGACGAGATGGACAGCGCCGTGCCGAGGAACAGCGCCGTCACCAGACGTTCGACCTGGGATGGAATCAGCGCTGCCGGCAGGGCATAGGCGAGCGCCACGCCGCAGGCGAACGGGACGGCGATGCCGAACAGGGAGCCCAGGACCACGACACTGCGCTTGCGATTGATCTGCGACAGGTCGGTCTCCATGCCGGTCAGCAGCAGCAGCAGCATGATGCCGACCTGCGACACCGCATTGATCATCGCCTTGAGGGTCGGCGTTTCGGGAAAGACGAGGTGATGAAGGTCGGGCAGCAAGGCGCCGAACACCGACGGTCCGAGCAGGACGCCGGCCAGCAGCTGGCCGAAGATGGCGGGCTGGCCGATGCGGGCCATCGCCTCGCCCATCAGGCGGCCGACCAGGAGCAGCAGGATCAACTCCGCCACGAAGATTGCTATCGTGTGGTCTGCTCCCACGCCCCCGCTCCCTCGGATCGCTTCGTGGATCGTCTATAGGCGGCGGTGCAGAGGGCACGCAACGATGGAGGCGTGGCTCAGGGGACGTGGGGCCCAATGGACGTGGGACCCAATGGACGTGGGGCACGAACCGTGCTGACCTTGCGGCCCGGCGGAGGAGAGTGCGTATGGACAAGGCAACGATCGAAATGCTGGCGCGACGCGCCGGCCTCGCCAAGGCGCTGGCGGAATTCCCGGAAGATGTGGCGGTTGCGGCCAGGCAGGCCGAGAGCGCTGTCGCCAAGGTCAAGAAGTGCGACGACCCCCGGGCGGAACCCTGGCCGCCGATGCGCGCAGGGAGCGGCCTGTGAGGGACGGTACAGTCGCCGAGCTGCACTGGCTCACTGCCTCGGACGCCGCGCGGGCCATCGCGGCCAGAGAATTGTCACCGGTCGAGCTGGTCAAGGCGCTGATCGAGCGCATCGCCAAGCTCGATCCCAAGCTCAATGCCTTCATCCGCCATGATGGCTCGACCGCCCTTCAGGCGGCGCGGCAGGCCGAGGCCGAGGTGATGGTCGGCCGTCTGCGCGGGCCGTTGCATGGCGTGCCGGTCGGCATCAAGGACATCATCGACGTCGCCGGCTTGCCGACAACCTGCCATTCCAGGATCCTCGACGGCAACATCGCCACGGCGGACGCCGTCTGTGTCCACAAGCTGCGCGGCGCCGGCGCCATCGTGATGGGCAAGCTGTCGACCCACGAGTTCGCCATCGGCGGTCCAAGCTTCGACCTGCCGTGGCCGCCCGCCCGCAATCCGTGGAACACCGACCACCATCCCGGCGGCTCGTCGTCGGGCTCGGGGTCGGGCGTCGCCGCCGGCCTGTTTCCCATGGCGCTGGGCTCCGATACCGGCGGCAGCGTGCGTAATCCGGCGAGCTGCTGCGGCATCGTCGGCCTCAAGCCGACCTACGGGCTGGTGTCGCGCCGCGGCGTCTTCCCGCTGTCCTTCACGCTCGACCACATCGGCCCGATGACCCGGACGGTGACGGACAACGCGCTGATGCTGGAGACGCTGGCCGGTCACGATCCGCACGATCCCGGCAGCGCCGCCGTCCCTTATGGGCACTACGCGGCGGCGCTGGAGCGGCCGGTGCGCGGCCTGCGCGTTGGCTTCGTCCGTCACTTCCACGAGGTCGACCTGCCGGCCGAGCCCGAGGTGACGGCGGGGCTGGATCACGTCGCCCGCACGCTGCAGCTCGAGGGCATGGAGGTGCGCGACGTCACGCTGCCGTCGCTCGATGAGTTCCGCGCCATCAATCGCGTCATCCTGCAGAGCGAGGCCTGGGCCATACACGAGAAATGGTTGCAGCAGCGGCCGGGTGACTACGCCCAGCTGTCGCGGCGCCAGCTCATGACCGGCGCCTTCTTCACCGCCGGCGACTACACGCACGCCGCCCGCCGCCGGCTCGGGATGATCGCCGAGGTCGAGGCGGTGCTGCGCGAGGTCGACGTCCTATTGTGCGCCAGCTCGATGGACCCGGCCTGCCGCATCGACCGCCCGGCCGACCTCGAGCGCACCTATCCGCGCCAGGCGCGCACGCCGTTCAACGTCACCGGCCATCCCGCCCTCGCCATGATGGCCGGCCTGTCGGCCGACGGCCTGCCGCTCTCGGTGCAGTTCGCCGGCCGTTATTTCGACGAGGCGACCGTGCTGCAGGTCGCGCGGGCGTGGGAGCGGGCATCGGGCGTCGACAGCAAGCATCCGCCGATCTTGTAGCGATGCGCTCTTCTCAGTTCCCTCCCCAGCTCTGCTGGGGAGGTGCCCCGTCATACGGGGCGGAGGGGTCATGAGCGTCGGTGGTGGTGCCCATGACCCCTCCGTCGCCGTATGACGGCGACACCTCCCCAGCGAAGCTGGGGAGGAGAATGAACTGAACACCGGAGCCTTCGACCATGACCGACATCGCCTCGCACCGTGGTGGCGCCCTCCTGTGGGCCGAGAACAGCCGCCTTGCCTTCGAGCAGACGGCCAGGCTGCCCGTCGAGCAGGTCGAGTTCGACGTCCATCCCTCGCGCGACGGCCGGCTGGTGGTGATCCACGACGCCACGCTGGACCGCACGACCGACGGCACGGGCGCGGTCTGCCGGCACGACTGGGCCGATCTCTGCCGGCTCATCCTGAAGGGCAGCGGCGGCCAGCGCATGCTGCTGCTCGAGGAGGTGATCGAGATCTTCCGCCCGACCCGGATCAGCCTGCGCCTGGAGATCAAGGCCGGGCCCGACCGAATCCCCTATCCCGACCATGTCGCGCGCATCGTCGCCGCCCTGGCGGCGTGGGGCATCCTCGAGCGCACGGCGCTGACCAGCTTCCAGCTCGGCACCGTGGCCGAGGTGCCGCGCCATGGTGCGCCGATGAGCCACGTGTGGCTGGTGACGCCCGACCTGCAGACCGACATCGGCCTCGAGGCGGTGATCGGGCTGGCCCGCGCCCACGGCGTGCCCATGCTCGGACTGCGCGGCAACAGGCTCGATGCTGCGACCGTCACCCGGGTGCGCGAGGCCGGCCTCGGCATCGGCGGCTGGGCCTGCAACGACGCCTCCCTGATGGCCAGGATGTTCGATCTCGGCGTCGACGTCTTCACCACTGATCGGCCCGACCTGGCGCTGGCATGTCGCGCGGCGTCCTAATCGTCGAATTAGTTCTTATCGTCCGGCGCGGCTTGCCGAATGGCCCGGCAGGCGCGACATATTCGGCATGAGCCGCAAGCAACTCCGTCTCGGCGCCTTCATGCGCCCGGTCAGCATCCATACTGCCGCTTGGCGCTATCCCGGCGGTACCCCGGATGCCAATTTCAACCTCGAGGCGCTGATCCGCTATGCCCAGACGCTGGAGCGCGGCAAGTTCGATGCCTTCTTCATGGCCGACCACCTGGCCGTGCTGAACATGCCGATGGAGGCGCTGAAGCGCAGCGCCACGGTGACGTCGTTCGACCCGCTGACGCTGCTGCCGGCGCTCGCCATGAAGACCGAGCGGCTCGGCCTGATCGCCACCGCCTCGACGACCTTCGAGCCCGCCTACACGATCGCCCGCCGCTTCGCCTCGCTCGATCACATCTCGGGCGGGCGCGCCGGCTGGAACCTGGTCACCACCTCGAACCCCGATGCCGCGCTGAATTTCGGCATGGACGACCAGATGGAGCATGCCGAGCGCTATGCCCGGGCACGCGAGTTCTTCGATGTCGTCACCGGCCTGTGGGATTCGTGGGCCGACGACGCCTTCATCCGCGACGTCGACTCGGGCATCTACTTCGATCCGGCACGGCTGCACGTGCTGAACCACAAGGGCAAGTACCTGAAGGTGCGGGGACCGCTCAACATCGCGCGTCCCGTCCAGGGCTGGCCGGTGATGGTGCAGGCCGGCGCGTCCGATGCCGGCCGCCAGCTCGCCGCCGAAACTGCCGAGGTGGTGTTCGCCGCCGGCGGGCCGATCGAGATGGGCCGCGCCTTCTATGCTGACGTGAAGAGCCGCGCCGCCAGGATCGGCCGCAATCCCGATCACATCAAGATCCTGCCCGGCGCCTTCACGATCGTGGGCGGGTCGCTCGACGAGGCGAAGGAGAAGCGTGCCCTGCTCGACAGCCTGGTGAGCTACGACAGCGGCATCGCCGCGCTCTCGATCGCGGTCGGCCAGGACGCGCGCAAGTTCGATCCCGACGGGCCGCTGCCCGAGATCCCCGAGACCAACCAGAGCAAGAGCGGCCGCGAGCGGGTGGTCGCGCTCGCCAAGCGCGAGAACCTGACGGTGCGCCAGATCGCCGGCCGTCTCGGTGGCTACGGCGGGCTCGCGATGATGGGCACGCCCAGGATGATCGCCGACCAGATGGAAGAGTGGCTCATGACCCAAGCCAGCGACGGCTTCAACGTCATGTTCCCCTATCTGCCGGGCGGCCTCGACGATTTCGTCGACAAGGTCGTGCCCGAGCTGCAGCGCCGCGGCCTGTTCCGCACCGAGTACGAAGGCAAGACCATGCGCGAGAACCTGGGCCTGCCGCGCCCGGACAATCGTTTCTTTGCGGCGACAGCGAAAGCGGCGGAGTAGAATTCTCCTCCCCCGCGATGACGCTGGGGAGGAGAGAACGAGCTACTTCGCCCGCCCTGTCAGCAGCTGCAGGTCGATGGCGTTGCCCATGGCGGCGTAGCCGGCGCGGTTGGGATGGAGCTTGTCGCCGGGGCCACCGGTCGACGAGTTGGGCTGGAACTCCAGCCTCACCTCACCGGTCGCCGGATCCATGGTCGCCTTGTCGAAGTCGAAGACGCCGTCGAACAGCTTGCTGGTGCGCAGGAACTCGTTGAGCGCCTTGCGCTTGGCGTCGACCTCGGCGCGGCCGTGGCTGACGATGGTGCTGTTGAGCGCCGGCGTCAGCGTCGCGGCAAAGATCCTGACGCCAGGCAGCTTCTGGCGCAGATGGGCGATGCCCCTGGTGTAGCCTTCCATCACCGACTCGGCCGAGGCATTGGCGGCGCCGAAATCGTTGATGCCTTCGAGCCAGATCACCGCCGATACGCCGGGCAGGCTCGTGATGTCGCGATCGAGCCGCGACAGCGCGCTCGGTCCGCCGGGCACCGGCTTGGCCGGCATGTACTCGGCCGGTCCGACCACTTGGTTGCCGCCGATGCCCTGGTTGACCACGACGAAATCGTCGCCGTACGCGGCATGCAGGCGGCGCGACAGGATGTCGGGCCAGCGGTCATCGCCGTTGATCGTCGTGCCGGTGCCGTCGGTGATCGAATCGCCGAAGGCCACGATGACATCCGCCTTGGTCGGCAGGTTCATGTCGACCTCGTCGAGGAAGTACCAGGAGGTCGTCGAGTAGGGGAAGGCCGCTTCGTCTTCCTCGCTGCTGTGGGGGCCCGCGTTCGGCGCCGAGAGGTAGGAGGTCTGCAGCGCCTTGGCATGCCACGTCATCGGGCCGCTTTCGCCGACGACGTGGAAGCTGACGGCGAGCTTGCGCCCCCGCAGCATCATGTCGCCCGGCGTCTTGACGAAAGTCAGGGTCACGGGATCGCTGACCGCGCTCTGGCCGGGCGCCACGGTGACGCTCTTCTGGCCGCCGAACAGGATCGGCTGGTTGGTGGCCTTCACGATCGCGCTGCCGCTCTCCTGCAGGCCGGCAAAGGCGTCGTTGAAGGTGACCGGCTTGGTGCCGAAGGCGTTGGACAGGCGGATGCGCGCCTGCGGTCCCCACGCGTCGGGCCGCACGATCATGCGGAACGACTGGTTGCGCGCGCCCTGCTCGGCCGAAGAGAAGGCGAACTTGAGCTCGGGCTGCGCGGTGGGGTTGCCGATCGGATAGGGCCCGTGCACCGCGCCGGTCCAACTCGCCACCCATTGCTGGGCCTGTGCAACACCGGGCAGCATCGATGCGACACTCAAGGCGAGCAGCAGGATCAACCTCCTCATCGACGCCCTCCCACGGAAGTCATGGTGCTGCCGGGGACAGTCGGCCCAAGCGGATTACTTGGCAAGACAGTCGCCGCCGCAGAGCGGTTTCGTCGTGTCCGGTGCCATGAGCTTCGAGTTCGCGGTCTGTCCCAACCCGGCCATGGTGGGTGACATCGAATCCCTCCTGTCATCCTGAGCGTAGCGAAGGATCTCATCACCAGAGCTTCCAAAGTACACTCGTGGCAAGCGGCGATGAGGTCCTTCGCTTACGGCGCTTGCCTCGCAATCGCCTTGCTCAGGACGACAGAAGTTCGCTCTCCAGGTCCTACTGCTTCTTCTTCACGTTCCAGAACACCGGCACCGGTGCTTCGAGATTGCCGGAGACGGTGGTGCGCCGCGCCACCGGGATGTTGTACTGCCCGAGATGGGCGTAGGTCGGATACTCGGAAAGCCGGACCTGCACCTTTTCGGCCAGCGCCTTCCGCTCCGCCGGATCGGTCGTCCGCGCGTAGGAATCGCGCAGCTTCTCGAGCTCGGCGTCGCACGGCCAGCCGATCGCCGCCTTGTCGCAGGCGCCGCTCACGAACGACGACATGATCGGGTCGAGCAGGTCGGCCGAGACCCAGGCCGTCATGAAGCCGTTCCAGCCGCCGGCCGACGGCGCTTCCTTGCGCGTGCGCCGCGCCACCACCGTCTGCCAATCCATCGGCTGGATGTCGACCGTGAAGCCACCGCGCTCGAGCAGCGATTTCACGATCGGCGTCAGCCGGCCGGTGTTGGTGTCGGTGGCGAACAGCAGCACCACCGGCGTGCCGTCGTAGCCGGCCTCCTTCAGCAGCTCCTTCGACTTGGCGAAGTTCGACTCGAGCTTGTCCTCGAAGCCCTTGGTGGTGGCGTTGGGCGTGTTGCAGATGAAGACCGCCTTGCACTCCTTGAAGTATTTCGGATCGCCGATGCCGGCCATCAGGAAGTCCTTCTGGTTCAGCGCATAGAGTGCGGCTTGGCGGATCCTGGCGTTGTCGAACGGCTTGTGCAGCACATTGAAGCGGAAGCTGTACTGCAGGCCGAGCGGGTTGAAGTCGATGACCTCGATGTTCTTGTCCTTCTCCAGCAACGCCAGCAGCTCGATCACCGGCTGCTCGATCATGTCGATCTCGCCGTTGATCAACGCGTTGACGGCGGTCTGCGGATCGGGCATCGCCAGCCATTCGACGCGGTCGAGATGGACGACCTTGCCGCCCGCGAGTCCCGACGGTGGCTCGGCGCGCGGCTTGTAGTCCTTGAACTTCTCGTAGATCACCGTCTCGCCGGCGCGCCACAGGTCGCGGCGAAACACGAAGGGCCCGGAACCGACGAACTCGGAAATCTGCGTGTTGGCCGGCGTCTCGGCCACCCGCTTGGGCATGATGAAGGGGACCAGCGAGCTCGGCTTGCCGAGCGATTCGAGCACCAGGCCGTAGGGCTCCTTCAAGGTCAGTGTGAAGGTCCTGGCGTCGACGGCGGCGAGCTCCCTGGTGAACTCCAGCAGCTTCTGGCCCATCGCATCGCGCGCCGCCCAGCGCTTGATCGAGGCGATGCAATCCTCCGACGTCACCGGCTGGCCATCATGGAACTTGAGCCCGTCGCGCAGGGTGAAGGTGTAGACGAGCTTGTCGTCGCTCACCTTCCAGCCCTCGAGCATCTGGGGCTTCACGGCGAGCTTGTCGTCGACCGCCAGCAGCGTGTCGTAGATCATGTAGCCGTGGTTGCGCACGATGTAGGCGGTGGTCCAGATCGGATCGAGGATCTTCACGTCCGAATGCATGACCACCTTGAGGGTCTGCGTCTGTGTCTGCGCTTGGGCCGCCGCCGGCAACAGCGCGAGCGCCGCCGTTGCGGCGGCGCTCGCCGCCCACTTCAGAGCTGCCGAAGTCCGAATCGCCATGTGCCTCCTCCTTGTTCTGTCTTTTCCCCGATTCTATCGTCCCCTTGCGCGGACTATGCAACAGGCGTGCCTTCCAAAGGGATGGAGGCAAGGGGGACAGGGAAATGACCAATCGGCCGAACTCGATCCGCAATCTCGCCTGGGCCGTGGTCGGCGACGGGGCCGAGCCTCGCCATGTCTATCGCCGAAACGTCGACCTGTTGCTGAAGGACGGTCGCATCGTCGAGATCACGCCGGCCGGGGCACGCCCGGCGGAGGCGAACGAGCCGGCGCTCGACGGCAGCGGCATGCTGGCGCTGCCCGGCCTGATCAACATCCACAGCCATCCGACGACCGAGCCGGGCTACCGCGGTGTGCGCGAGGACCATGGCGTGCCCGAGCAGCAGATGACCGGCCTGATCGAGCGCCTGCAGGCCTTCCGCCTGGACAAGGACGGCCAGTCGGCTGCCGCCGTGATGTCCTATTCCGAGATGCTGCGGGCCGGCACGACGACGGCGTGCGACGTCACCGTGCCGTTCGACGGCTGGCTCGACACCATGGTGCAGAGCGGCATGCGCTTCTATGCCGGCCCGACCTTCGCCTCGGCGCGCTGGGGCATGAGCGCGCCGCAGACCGTGACCTGGCGATGGGACGAGGCGGCCGGGGTCGCCGCCTTCGACAAGGCCAAGGCGGTGATGGCCGAGGCCGAGTCGCACAATTCAGGCCGGCTGGGCACCCTGGTCTTCCCGGCCCAGATCGACACCGTGACGCCCGAGCTGTTCGCCGCCGCGAGGCGCCATGCCGACGAGTCCGGCCGGCTGTTCTCGACCCATATCGGCCAGGCGGTGGTCGAGGTGCGCGAGATGATCCGGCGTCACGGCACGACGCCGGTCCAGTGGGCGGCGGCGCAGGGCCTGCTGAAGGCCGACACCATCCTGGCCCACTGCATCCTGCTCGACGAGCATCCGCAGATCCGCTGGCACACCGCCAAAGACCTGGATCTGATCGCCGAGGCCGGTGCCTCGGTGGCTCATTGCCCGCAACCCTTCGCGCGCTACGGCCTTGCGATGGACCATGTCGGCCGCTACCGCACCCGCGGGGTCAATGTCGGGCTCGGCACCGACTGCGCGCCGCACAACCTGGTCGAGGAGATGCGGCTCGCCATTCACGCCGCGCGCTTGATGAGCGAGACGGTAGCGAGCCTCGACTCCGCCACCGCCTTCGAGGCGGCGACCATCGGCGGGGCCAAAGCGTTGGGTCGCGACGACATCGGCGTGCTGGCGCCCGGCAAGCTGGCCGACATCGTGCTGGTCGACCTCGCGCACCCCCTGATGCAGCCGGCGCGCGATCCGCTGCGCTCCTTCGTCTTCCACGCCGCCGACCGCGCCGTGCGCACCGTGCTGGTGGGTGGCGAGGTGGTGCTGCAGGACGGCGCGCCGCTGCATCTCGATCCGGCGGCGGCGATGGAGCGGCTGGCCGAGGCGCAGGCCCGCATGCTGCGCGACTCGCCGCAGCGCGACTACGCGCAACGGGCCGCCGAGGAGATCGCGCCGCTGTCGCTGCCCGTCGTCTAACGTGATCGCCTGAGCTATCGTTTCTGGCCGGGCGTCAGCGCCAGCCATAAGGACACCACCGTGGAGGCGATGGCGATCGCCTGCAGGAGCGACAGCGGCTCGTCGAGCAGCACGACGCCGCTCACGATGGCGACGATCGGGATGGCGATCGACGACAGCGCGGCGACCTGGGTGGGCAGCAGCTTGACCAGGGCGAACCAGGCGGCGGTGCCGAGCGCCATCGGGATTGCCCCGGTATAGATCGTGGCGATCAGCGCCTTGGCCGACGGCCAGCGCTCCGGCAGGCCGTCGAAGATCACGGCGCCGATCAGCACCGGCGGCACGCTGATCAGGACCTGCCAGAAAGTGAGCGACAGGCCCATGCCCGGCCAACTGGTGCGCTTGACTACGAACGTGCCGACGGCCCAGCAGAAGCCGGCGAACAGGCCCCAGAACAGCCCGAGCGGCGCTTTGGCATAGGTCACGAAGTTGGGCGCCATCAGCGCCGCGACGGCGGCGGCGCCGATCAGGATGGCCGTCAGCAGGCGGCCAGTCAGGCGCTGGCCGAAGGCCACGAAGCCGATCAGCGCCACCCACAGCGGCATCGTATAGGCCAGCACCGAGGCGTGACCAGAGGGGATGTAGAGCACGGCGAGCGATGTCGCGATGTTCCAGATCAGGAGGTTCATCATCGACGCGACGATGAGCGCCGGCCAGCGCCCGGGCGGGACGACGAAGCTTTCGCGGCGGACCAGCAGGATGGCGCCCAGCGTTGCCGTTCCCGTCACCAGCACGAGGGTGCGGAACGTCAGCACCGGCAATTCGTCGAGAGCGATGCGGAACAATGGCCAGTTGGTGCCCCACACGAGCGTGAGCGCAGCCAGCAGGCCCAGTACCTTGGGCGAGACACCGTTCATGAGGGGGAATGCCGTCGGATCAGGCCGAGTGTTCGTCCGGCGCCTGCAGGTAGCAGCCGTTGATCCGCCACGTGCCGTCGGGCAGCTGCGTCATCGGATAGAGGGCCGTCACCGGCCGCCCGTCGGGGCCGATGACATGGACTTTCTGGGTCACCTGGCCGTGCAGGTCGACGATCTCGCGGAAATCGAAGACGCGCGGCCGGTACACCGGCTGGTAGCCCTGCCGCACCATGTCCATGAAGATGTCCGATGTCCCGAACATGCGGCGGATCTCCGGCGAGGCGTAGCCGAAGGCGGCCTCGCCATCGTCGCGGCGGAATGCCTCGATCTGCGACTGGATGATGTCGCGGATCGCCGACCGGTCGGCATCCGACACGGTTGGCTGGGCCAGCGCGGGGAGAACCGCGAGGCCGAGGAGCAGCCCGAGCAGGGACAGGAGGCGATGAGCCATTTCTCTAACTCTATCGCGATGCGCGTGGAATCGCGACGGCGGGAAAGGCTCACCGGTGATGCGTGTTTATCGTTTGCCGGCTGACTCTCCTCCGCTGCGGCTCGCCAACGCAGCCAAGCCGGCACCAGAGTTTCGCGACCGGGCCAAACCGGGAGCGGGGATTCTCCAATCAAGTGAGGCATTTGTCGGCCAGCCTGCAGTCCTGCCCGATGGTCATTCTGCGGCTTGCAACCGGTCGCCAACTTCATTAGGGTGCGCCCCTCTTCGCCGGACCCGACTGCGGTTTCTCCGGCCGCGCGCCCGTAGCTCAACTGGATAGAGCATCTGACTACGGATCAGAAGGTTAGGAGTTCGAATCTCTTCGGGCGCGCCAGAGTCTTACGTCGCGAGACGTAAGACAAATCACGCGGACTGCCCCTCGTATGCCAGCCTGATGTTGAGTGCCGCGGCCGCTTGGTCGGCTGTCACGGCCGCATAGCATTTCAGCACCTGGTCGATCGTGTCGAGTTCGTGGCCGGTGATCGCCCGGATCAGTTCGCGCGGCACCCCTGCATCATGGTTCAGCGTGATGCATGTGTGGCGCATCGTCCGCATGGTGAGCTTCTTAGTCGGCAGGCGCAGTGGATCCTCGGGATCGGCGCCAACATAGTACCGGGTCTCGAAGTGCGGATGCTGCTTGGTCAGCTGATCGCGTAGTTCGTTGAACGCGTCGCGGAATGCATCGGCATCCTTCCAGGGCCGGCCAGCGCCATCGTGGAAGAACGTCCGTGCAGTGACGCCATCGTCCCTCCGCCGGGCCCGTGCCGCCTCGACTCGCAACACCAGCGCTGGCACCGTCCGCCATGGTAGAACGAGCGGGTTGTTAGTCTTCTCTTGGCGGAAGGCAAGTAGGTCGCGATCGAAGAAGTCTGCCGGCCACGACAGCCAATCCTGCTTTCGCACGCCCAGCCAGCCCATCATCACGACGGCGTCGCCGATCGACTTGTGGCCAGCATTGTCGGCCAATGCCACGAAGGCATCGATCGCCGCGCGAGGCCACAGGATCAGGTTGGGCTTCGGCAGGCCAAGGTCGAGCTCGGCCGCAGGATTCTGTTTCGGTGGCACGAAGCCGGGATGGTCGACCCTGTCGTAGCAGAGCCTGACTCGGCCAAAGAAGGCACGGATCGTCCGGTACATCGAGTGCGCGCCGGCCCAGCCGTTGGCCTCGCCGTGCTCGCGCAGCCAGGACCGTAGTGTTCCCGGCGCCAGCTTGCGCCAGTAGGTGTCTCCAAACTTCTCCACGAACTTGTCGAGATAGACTCGGTACTCGAGCCGCGTCTTGTCCGATAGCGAGGTGTAGACGTCGTGATCCTTATAGTCGGCGACCATCGCGCCGATTTGGCCGGGGCGGTACGTTCGCTCGCTCTCTGACGCTTCTGCTCCGCGCGCAGTTTTCCTAGCCTGGTCAGGCGTCTGCGTGACCGGTCTTCCTAGTTTGTCTATCAAGTGCGGGCCCATCCCGGCTTCGCCCCGTCGCCATGCCGTGTAAATGGCTGCCACAGCTTGGCACGCACCGGCGGCGACGATCGGATCGCGGATCGGTTTGCCCCGGCCATCGTGCAGGCGCACCGTCGCCCAACCCTTCTGTCGGTCCTCATGGCGCGGCGCGAAGTAGTGGCGGAGCGTGCCGTCCTTGTTGGTGTATGTCACCAGATAAGGGGCGTCGATCTTGCCCATCGTGCCTCCTGGTTGAGGAGTCTGCACGATTTGCAAGCACCGGGTCAATGCGACCGCATCACTACAGGAGCATATCCGTTGCTCCGCTGGCGGCGCGCCGGCCGAGAACGTGGTTCAGCTTGCTGCTCGCTTGCTTTGCGCATCGGGCGTGGCACGGCGCCAGTGGGATTGCTACCGACGGTCGCTAGCCAATCGGCCACCGCCTTGGCAGACCAGAGGCCGCGTTCAAAAGGATGCGGGAACCCCTGCGCGTAGAGGCGCTTGCGGACACGGTCGCGGCCGAACCAGCCAGCGGGCTTGCGGAAAGCCGACTCGATGTCGGCCGCCGTGAGAGGCCGCAACGGATCGGCTTCTGGATCGATGTAAGCAGATGCAGCCACGGTCAGCGTCCCCTAATCGACCAATGGCGACTACCCGGCGCTCACTCAAAAATTACGGGATCGGTCGCTCATGCTCGTTCGCCCTCAAGACTTGCACCGCGGGGCAAGGCGCGGGAAGGGCAAACCGACGAGGGCGGTAGAGACGGATACCGTGGGATAGAGTTCGGTCAGCAATCATGCAGGCGACGAGGCTGCCGCAGAACGGTCGCCTCCAAGCTAATGTCGCCCGATGAAGTCAGACTGTTGCCAAGGTCGGGGTCGAGGGTTCGAATCCCTTCGCCCGCTCCAATTTTCTTCAAACAAATCAGCGAGTCGGAACGGTCCTTCGGGGTCGTTTTCTGCTTCCCCGCCTCTCGCGCGATTGCCGGGGAAGCAGGGGGGAAGCAGATTGAGGCGAAACGCAGCGGACTCTCGGTCGGCTTCGGCGTGTGCCACCTCGTCCGACCATCAGGGGTCAGCAGATTGCTCCGCGATGGACGGGCTCCTCGGCTAACGACGGCCTTGGACACGTCGAGACGGCCCGGGCGCTGGGCATCCCTTTCGATCGAGTCCTTGAATGGCGTATCGGCGCGCAAATCGCACCCATGTGTTCGAAGCCTCAGCCGGACTCTGCCATCGCGGCCATTCATTGCTCAACTCGACAATGCCATCGAGACTAGAGGCCAGCACTGGCTGCGTCTGCCACATGACCCCGCGCTCTCGCGGCCTTTCTGCCTTGAAAAATACCCCATGTCATATAGATACTATGACATGAAGGTTCAACCGCTTTCCGGAACTGACCTCTCACCCAAGCAAATCCGCGCTGCCCGAGCTCTCCTCGCGTGGTCCCAGCAAGAACTGGCGAAAAAGGCAGGGGTGGCAGCTTCAACCGTCGCGGACTTTGAGCGTGGTCATCGGACGCCGGTCCCCAACAACGCCGAGGCCATGCGGACGGCATTGGAAGGCGCTGGCGTCCGCTTCCTCCCCGGTGGCGTCGTGATCGGCCCGCAAGTCCCCCCGATGGCCGAGCGCAATAAATCTGGTGTTCCCATCCGTTGGGTCAATGCCACCGACCTTGCAGAATGGGCTCAACGCCGGGACGGCCAAGCCACCATGCCGACCCTGATCGCCAAACTGATCAGGGCGGCTCACGGGCCTTCCGTGAACATGCGCTTTCCTTCCGACGAAGCGATCCAGTATGCCGGCTGGGACGGCGTGACGCGTTCCGAGCAAGCGAGCCGCTATGTGCCTGAAGGTGTCACCGGTTGGGAAATCGGAACCCAGCGCCAAGCCATTGCCGACAAGGCAAGCGCTGATTTCGACAAGCGCTCCCATATGCCAGGTGAACTTCAGCCACCAGAGTCGACGTTCGTTTTTGTCACGCCGCGGCAATGGCCCAAGAAGGAGGAATGGGTGCAGGAAAAACGCGCCAGCAACCTCTGGCGAGACGTCCGCGCCTATGACG
This sequence comes from Reyranella sp., assembly GCF_044224635.1. Lineage (GTDB taxonomy): Bacteria > Pseudomonadota > Alphaproteobacteria > Reyranellales > Reyranellaceae > Reyranella. The sequence continues at coordinate 29,496 of NZ_JBGAKA010000049.1, forward strand.
GCAATGATCTTGTTCACTGGATCGAACTCTATCCAGCCGTTGGTCAGTGGCTCGCTACCCTCCTGGGCAAACGACCCGCAGGCATACGCGAGTTGGAAGAGGTCTGGCTCGAGTGGTCTCTGGCGACGCAATGGCCCCTGACAACAGACCTCATTCTTTCCGATCGCGATGAGGACGCTGCCGCGGTTCTACAGTGGCTGCGCTCGCAAGCCACGACGTTCTCCCTGCAGGGGGAGACGGCGGACCAGGTGGCCGCCTTCTTTTTCGCAACGATCGGACAGTTGCCGGCGGACGCGGCGCAGCACTATCTGACACGTTGCGTGGTGGCGACCAGCGCGGAGGCCGCTCGCGGTGTCGCCGAAAGCCTTACGCCTCTCATAATTGTCCTGTTGGACCCCGAACCGGGGTTGGCACAGCGCCTGGTCCAGCGCGGTCACCATGTCCTTCTGACTTATGGCGCCGACACCGACCAGCGTGGTGACTATCGCCGTCTGTCGCGGCCTTCTCGCACCGGCATTGAACACGCGTTGTCCGCTTCCGGTATCTCTGAACCGCGCGCGCGGGCGCTCGCACGCGACTCAGCGCGCAGTCTCGCCATCCTGCGCCGACTCATACCATCCGCGCCGGGTCGGCTGCCGCAATGGGCTGAAGACCGTCCAACACGTGGCTTGATGGCTGCACTTCTTGCCGGTGGATGGGACGAAAGCTCGCAATCCGACAAGGAGATTCTCTCTCGGTTGGGCAACGTTCCCTATGACCAGGTTGTCGCCGATCTGGCGCCGTTTGCGAGTGCGATCGACAGCCCCCTTCGAAAAGTGGGCACTGCCTGGAAGATCGCTTCACCGCCGGATGCTTGGTTGCTCCTGGCTCGGCACTTGTCGTCCGCTGATATGGAGAGTTTCGAGAAGGCTGCAATCGACGTGCTCGGGGCCCATGATCCGCGCTACGAGGTGGATCCAGAAGAGCGCTGGATGGCAGAGACCAAAGGTATTCGGCCACAATATACCGGCTACCTTCGGCGCGGGCTTGGCCAGGTACTGATTATGATGTCGCTCTTTGACGAGCATGCCCGAGGCGCATCGGACGTGCGGGCCCACGCCGAATTCGTGGTTCGCCGACTTCTCGAAGGGGCGTCGCGCGAGAGATGGTGGTCGCTATCTCGGGACTTCCAGCTGCTCGCGGAAGCTGCGCCTCACATCTTCCTAAATGCGATCGACGAGAGTCTGCACAGGAATGATCAGCCCATCATGAGCTTGTTCGGCGCCGACGGCGGTCCGTTCGGCGGCGAGCATCTCTCTGATCTGCTGTGGGCCCTGGAAGCGCTGGCTTGGTCTCCTCAAAACCTGGGGCGCGTTTCCGAGACACTTGCCAAGCTCGACACGCTCGATCCGGGCGGGAAGTACACAAACCGGCCGGGCAACAGTCTGTCAAAGATCTTCTTGCTCTGGCTGCCCCAAACTCACGCGACATTGGCCGAGCGTCTCCGTGTCCTCGATCATCTGCGAAAGACCGAGCCGGAAGCGGCTTGGAAGCTGATGCTTGCCATCCTTCCGAGCGGTCATGGCATAGTGATCCCATCGCCGCAGCCTCGATGGCGGGATTACTCTCAGGACAGTTACGAGACTGCCACCTATGCAGTGGTAGGCAAGGGCACGAAAGAGGTGACCTCGCGTCTTCTCCAGGATGTCGGTGCCACCCCCGAGCGCTGGAAGCAGCTTCTTGACAGGATCAGTCACCTGGCGCCAGAGCGAGAACTGGTGCTCCAGAAACTGGCAGAGATCGAGCCCCGGCTCGCAAATGTGGAAGACCGCACCCGCCTGTGGCGGACGCTACGCGGCGTGCTGAACCATCATCGGCAGTTTCGTGACGCGGCGTGGTCGCTGCCGGCCGAGCAGCTGGATCAGATCGAACGGATCTATCGCAAGCTTGAGCCTTCGGACACCATCGAACGAATGGCTTGGCTCTTTCAACCATCCGTCGACTTGCCGGATCCGGGAATCGACGGTTGGCGATCGGCCAAAGCCAACGTGCCGATCGCGCGGCGAAAGGCGGTTCAAGATCTTCTAGGCCAACGAGGTATCGACGGCGTTTTTGAACTCGCGCACCGCCTGGACTTGGCGGGCTTCTTAGGTGCTACGCTCACGGAGCTCGAGCTCGGCCCGCTCACTCGGGATAAGATCCTCGTCCGTGCCCTGCGCAGCGATAACCCAAAAGAGCGAGAACTCGCTCACGGCCTAATCTACTCCACTTTCGCGCACGCCAAAGAGCCTTGGGCGTCGGAGCTTCTGGCTCGGGCCGCGCGTGAGCATTGGGGCGATCACGCCATGCTCACGATCCTGAGCGCACTGCCGGTCACACGGTGGACTTGGGACCAGGCGCATCTCGCGGGACCTATTGTGGAAGACCTTTACTGGAAGCGTGCAGCAACGCTGTGGATGGATGGTACCACCGACGACATCGTCTTCATGGCCAACAAGCTCATCGAAGTCGGACGTGCCCGACCCGCGCTTCACTTCGTTGGACATCATTTGTCCAAAGGGCTACCGAGCGAGCTGCTGATCAGGGCCCTTCATGAGGCGGTCCAACAGCCTTGGGACAAGACACAGGACGATCACAATGAACCGACTATGTTTCAGCACCATGTCGCGGAAATTTTGCAGCGTCTGGATGACGCCGGCATTTCCGATGACGAGCTGCTACGACTGGAATGGACCTATCTCCCGTTGCTGGAGTATTCGCAGCGGCCCGCAAAGGTTCTGATCAAGGCATTGGCGGAGCGCCCGTCGTTCTTCATCGAAGTGCTAAGTGCGCTCTATAGGCCAAGTGAAGAGAGCGGAGTAGTGGAGCTACTACCTGAAGACCCCGACCGAGCGCGTGCTGTGGCCTCACAGGCGTTCAGCCTCCTACGGCTGTGGGACCGGGTTCCCGGCACCACGCCAGATGGGCATATCGATGGCGCCACGCTCGAGGCCTGGATCAAGGAGGCTCGCATTCTTGCGGCGAAGGTTGGCCGGGCGGACATTGCAGACCAGAAGATTGGCGAGGCTTTGTCAGCATCACCTACTGATGCTGACGGTATCTGGCCAGCTGTTCCCGTGCGCGAGGCGATTGAAATCACGCGCAGCAAAGACCTGGAGACAGGCTTTGCGATCGGCCTCTACAACCGACGTGGTATGACAACGCGTCTCCCTGCAGAGGGCGGCACTCAAGAGCGCGACCTGGCTGAACGATATCGCGCTTATTCGAAAGCGACGGCGTTGGAATGGCCGCGCACTTCCGCCACTCTCGATCGCATTGCCCGAAGTTACGAGGAGGACGCGAGCCGGCAGGACGAAGACGCTGAGCGACAGGATTGGCGCGTCTAGCCACAAGAGCAGAGGCACCTGGATCGTGACCACATTAGCCAGTGATCATACATGGGCTAGCGAGCATCTCCGTTGACACGCGTTGTAGTCGACTTGGAAAGCCCAGAAAGCTGGCCGTCTAGTCTGCTCGACTATTTGGCCGTGCATCATCACGTCTTTCTGAATTGGGCTACTCGTGCTCTGCGCGTCGATCCCGCCGTCTACGACGGCGCGATATACGGGCTCATGGACGCGATGCAGGATTTTGCCGTTATCGGATGGCATTGCACCCGCTTGCTCGATTACGAGATCACGGCAATCTCCCGTGAGGGAATGTATTTGCCGAGCGCGACGATGTTGGCTCGACGGGTGGATGCTGCAGTAGATGCCGGCTTGCTGTCAGCGAGCATTGGCGAAAGGTTCAAGCTCAAAAACCAGGCGGATGAGACGAGCCGAGCCGGAAAGATCTGGTTCTGCTTTTTTCCGCCACGCATCGCGGGTGAGGGCGGCGTCGGCGATCTGTTCCGGTTCTGGGGCGGTGAAGCGCTCTATAATGCGCATGATCGCGAGCCTGAGACTTGCGCGATTCTCAAAGCGCTGGGAACGCCGACGATCGTCGAGGCAGAAATACCCGTCGCTTACCTCACGGCCACAGGTGGATTGCCCTTCAAAGTGGCACGTCGTTATCTGATTTCCCGAGGCTATGACACTAGCGAAACGTGCGACTACGAAGATCGCGTCGAGACACCGCTTCCACCGAATTGCATTCGCCGCTTGATCCGTTTTCCTGATCCGCACTTTCTGGAGCTGACCGGCTGCATTACCTGGTCGGGTCAACTTACCCTCCAATGCGCCGCTGGCAGCTGACTGATCGTGCGCTCCTATTTGAGTACGTGCTTCCGCGCAGCCGACCTTTATCCACTAGAGTTCAACCCACAATAGAGCACGAAAAGCGGCTGAAACCGCGACGCACCACCCAGATAATCAAGCTGGCAATGCATTTCGCGGTGTGCGATCAACCAAGTGACTAAAAGGCGGCCATCGGGAGTGGGGGTAATGGCTTGCGGGATTGTGCTAACGCTTCGCGTCTCAACGGCGCTGGCACGCGCTAGCGTCGGATAGCTCGTCGATCATGGTCATAGTGCTGGACCGCCTTGCTTGTGGTGCTGCGCGCCCGTGCAATGCTGCCCTGCGCCTCGACCTTCTCGTCGACCGGGCTGGGCGTGCGGCATGCTGAAGCCCGCGGACGTCGTTGCTGGGGCACGCATTGCCGCACATCCTGGCGTCTATGTGCTCGGATCGTATGACACGCGTATCACCTTCTATTCGCAACAGGTCCGCGCGCTTGAGCTGGCCCACGCATTGTGGCACGAGCACCTGCTGCCAGGAAATGCTCGTATTGCGGTGATCGGCGGCGGTGCCGCCGGCATCACGATGGCCGCCGCGCTCGCTCTTCAAGGTGGAACCGACGTCCACCTGTTCGAAAAAGCGCAGCGCCTGCTGCCGCTGCAAGGGGATTCGCAACGGCGCCGTCTCGATCCACACATCTATGAATGGCCCAGTCCCGATGCTGATCACGAGCTCGCCGAGCTTCCGGTGCTCGACTGGCGATCGGGACCCGCCAGAGACGTCCGAGACGCGGTGCTGCGCGAGTTCGGTGAAATCCGATTGGCGACCGAAGACCGTCTCACCGTGCACGAACGGTATCAGGTCACTGCCATCGCCCCCCAAGCCGGCCGCTTTATAGTAACCTTCGAGCGCGAGGCCGCCGATGGCGGGCGTGAGACCGCAAGCCACGAGTTTGATATCGTCGTGCTCGCAATTGGCTTCGGCATCGAAAACCGCTTTGCAGTCTCAGGAACCGAAACAGCCAGCTACTGGCGCGATGCGGGGGTACCCGGCGCCGAAATCGATGGCAATGCGCGGCCAACGTTCCTCGTCAGTGGCAATGGCGATGGCGGCTTGATCGATCTCATCGCCGCTTCCAGCGCGACTTTCCGGCACGACGACATCGTTCGCGGCATCGCTCAGCGTCCCGGCGTGCAAGCCTTGCGAGACTCATTGTTGGCGATCGATGCCGAAGCCCTTGCTGCTGAGGGGAGAGGAGAGGGGTTCGATTTCGTCGCGGCCTATGATGAGGCCATCGGTGGCCAGGTCGAAGCTCTCGGACTGGTGGATCAGATGCAAGAGCAGCTGCGTCACGGCGTCCAACTTTTTTTCCAGACCCGCAAGCCAGAGCTTATGACGATCAGGACCGCGCGGTTGAACCGCCTTGCGGTCTATCTGCTGGTCAAGGCCTGCAGACGGCAGGGGGCAGAGTCTTTCACACATGTCGTTTGTGACGACGTGCACCAGATCGCATCGGAGGCCAGCGACGCGGAAGGGTCGCGCCGATTCGCCTGCGGTGCAACGACGGTCGTCGCGGATTGGGTGATTGCCCGGCGCGGCCCTGGGCGTGATGCGATTCGCGGACCCTTCTCGAACCTACTCCAGGGCTACGAAGCCGAACACGCCGCATGGGTGCAGGCCTTTCCCGTTGACAGCATCGCTCCTGAACTCACCCATGCGACCTATGATCATTTCAAGCGATTGGCCGGGCGGGCGAAGCTTCCGCCACCGCGCTATCGTATCGACGCCCTGCTCATGGCGATGCCGCACAGCGCCAAGCTGTGGCTGACTGGCGGCGATGCCCGCTGGAGCGGGGACGTCGCGCCCGCGGATATCGCTGCGCTATGGTCCGATGACACGTCGCTGCTCGAACTCACGGTCATCGACGGACCCGGGCAATTGGGGACCAGTCTCGCCCATGCCGTCGCGCGCTTGGCGATGCACGCTCCTCGCGTCGAGCTGTTCGTCGACGTGGCGCGCTGGCGCCCGTTTCTGACGGCGCTTTCTAGTGAGTCGCCTAGTGCTGGTGGGCTGAGGTTGCCCCCGCTAAGGGCGCTGGGCGGCGACCCTTCTATTCTCAACCCCGTGACGGTGCCGCCAAACGACCTGGCTGCCACGATGAATCAGGCGCTCGATAATTGGCTGCTTGAGGCCGTAAATCGCCATCTGACACGCTATATCCGACAAGGCGAGGATCCCGGCCACGCCGTGTCGTTCGTGGCGGCAGCCGATCTTCGCCAGCAGATGGAGCCGATCTGGCAAGACTGGATTCGTCGGTTTCGGGCGGAGCCTGTTCTGCTGGCCCGCTTCCTCGGCCTCGCTATCTGCGCCAAGGATGATGCGGCCGCCGCCGCCGAGGCTTCGGTGCTAGCCGGGCGCCTGCTGCGTACTCCGCTGATCCGAGCATGCGCCGTGGCTCTAGCCGTCGCGACCGCTTGGCAAGTCACGGCGCCACGAGGCGTGCACCCCGGCAATCTTGACCGGATTGCCCACGGAACCGAGCGGACCGGCCACACCTGTGCGGCAGGCCTGATCGACAGCGAGGAAATGGCGCTGGTCGCGCTGCGTCACGCTTGGACAACCGAATTTGTCCTGCTGCCGATGCAGTCAGTCCCGGCGGCGCTAATCGCGGGCGCCAACAGCTCGCTTGGAAAGACCGGCGCGAGCATACCTCTTCTCGGCGAACCCGGCCCAAATGGAAAGCTGATGCTAACTGTCGATGCAGAGTTTCGCATAGCGGCCCAAGCAAGCGCGGCCGCGCTGGCGGCCTTGCTGCTCGGTATCGAGGAAGACCATTTCGGCCGATTGAAAGCTGCCATCCAAGCCGCGGGAGGTCTCTCATGACCGAAACTGCGTCAATGTCGCCTGCCCAAGAAGCCCTCGATGCAGGCGAACGTCTGCTCACTCGCCGCGCGGCCGAACTCGGCCTTACAGTCGAATCCAAGCCCAACTATGCTGGCCGGATCTTTGCCGGCGGTAGCGACACGCCGTCGGCGCGGCTCGAGCCACGCGACCTGCCCAATCATGTACGTGGGCTGCAGATCGGCCGCTATGCCGTGCTGCTGACGCTGCTGCCGGAAGCACCAGACGAGGAGGGTATCAGCGACGTTGTGCGACGCGTGCGCAACCAGTGCGTCGTTGCCCGGTCTCATCTGAGCGCACCAGCAGCGCTCGATCTGCACACCATCCTGCTCGGCCCGCGCGGCAGCGAAGGCGTCGACCGGTGGCGCGCGCTGGCGCTCATCGCCGAACGCGACGAGCGCGTGGCGCGCAAGCTCGTCTGGCTGCGCCCGCTGGACCCGAGCGCCGACGAGCAGAGCTTCGCCGATTTTGTGAAGCGCAGCTTTCTTGCCCGACCGTGGATCACCGACGCCATCTTCTCTATGGCACCGCTTGACAATGTGAGCCGCGCCGCAGTGTATGGCGACGTCCCGCGCGACACGGCCGGCGAGTGGATCCGCTTGGCAAGCGAATCCGACGTCGATCCCGATCTACTGGTCGAGGAACTGGTGGTCTCCTGGCGGCGGCGGAGCGCACGATGAGCGAAACCTTCCTGCGCGAGGTCAATCTTCGCGATTTCCGGACGTTTGGCGAATTCGCGTTGCCTGTGCCGCCGGGCCCGGGGCTCACTCTCCTCGTCGGGACCAATGGCTTGGGCAAGAGCAGCTTTTTCGACGGGATCGAATGGTGCCTGACTGGCAAGATCCGGCGCTTCCAAGATTATGTGGGCCGCCTCAAGGAAAGTGAGTACCTCACCCGGCGCGATGCCAAGCCGGGATCGCACCGCGTCAGCCTGAGGTTCTCGGAGGGCGAGCCGCTGACTCGCACGCTGCGCACAAAGCCCGCCGCCCGAGCCTTGCTCAGGTTGCTCAAGGATCCCGACTGGACCGAGATCAAGGACATCGCCGCCTACCTTGGCTTCACCCATTTCCTGGGACAAGCCTCGCAACAGCGTTTCACCAGCCGTGGCCAGGCCGATCAATGGCAGGCGCTCAAAGGACCTAGCGGCATAGACCGGCTCGAATCGATCCGGACCGCCTTGCGTGGTCGAGCGACTACCAATGCTTTTCGGCGGCGCGCCGAACGCGAAGAGGAGGTAGTCAATATCGCAGCGCGGGCCCTCGAGGAATGGCGGGGGTTTGCTGCTAGGCTGAACGGGCTCCATGCGCGAGGCGCGGCGGCCGGCGCTGAGTCCGAGGCGACGCTTGATGCGCGGCTTGCAGCCATCGAACGGATGCTGCCGGGCGGCGACGACGCACTGCAAGGCTTTACCGAGCGACTATCGCACGTCCGCTTGGCAATCGAGGCCGAGCAACGGAACGTCGCGCAGCACCGAGCCGCGCTCGACGGCCTCCACAGTACTGTCACGCGGTTCGCGGAAGCGTCCGCGCTGACGGAGACTGGTGGCGCGCGTACAGCGGCCGCTAGTGCCGCCGTCGCGACTGCGACAGGGCAGCTGAGCGAGGCAATGCTCGCGGCGAGTCAAGCAGAACAGGCCGCTGCGGCGCAGACCGAGGTCGTTGCCCGCGCTGAATCCGACCATGACGACCGCGTTCGTGCCCGAACGTCAATTGCCGAGTTCGGTATGCTCGATGCCGAACGACAGACCGCACAAGCGAATGAAGCGGCGCTCGACGCCGAGCGAGACACCTGCCACCGTGATCTCGCGATCGCTCAGGACGCTTTCAACCGGGCGCGCGAGGCACAAGTGACCCTCAGCCGGCTCGACAACGAACAAGCGACGCTCCAGCTCTGGTCTACGCGTGCCGCGGCCTTGCAGGCTCAGGAAGTTGGGACGCTCAATCAGCGTAATGCCGCCACCTCGGCGAGAGCGGCCTCCGATCACGCGCGCGGCCAGTTGCCGGGGCTCGAGCGCTCCGTGGAAGACACGCGCGCGGCCGAAGCTTCTGCCCGGAACAGGCTGGCCGCGCGGCGGCGCGATGCGTCGCGGCTCGCGGAGCTGCTGTCCAGCCTCGCAGCGCATATTGGGCATGACGACACCAATTGTCCGGTCTGCGCGAGCAGCTTCCCACCGGGTGAGTTGCAAACGCGCGCGCAAAACGCACTCGCCGCGCAGGACGTCCAGCTTGCCGACGACGTGCGCGCGCTCGACGCACTGCGGGATAGCGCAACGGCGGCAGCCCAGGCCCTAGCCCGAGCGCAAGCAGCCATTTCCGATGCGGTTGCGGCAGAAACCGCTGCGGGGGCAGCCGAAGCAGCGGCTGCGGCTGAGCGCAGCGCGATCGCTGAAGGGCTCGGCGTGGCCGCCGATAGTGATTTCGGAGCGCTGGTTGCTCACCAGCTGGCTGAGGCGGCGCGAGCGCGCGCGGCGCATATTCGGGATGCGGGCGGCAGTCCTGCCGATGTCAGTACCGCCCAGGCGCGCGTCGACTCCCTGACCACGGCACTAGCGTCCCTCCAGGAGCGCCTTGCCACTGCAACACGCCGCCGCACGCGATGCGAGACGGCGTTGCTCGCGATAGAGGAAAGCCTAGTCGGGCTCGCAAAGCCGTGGAGCGTCGAGGCTGCCGATGCCGCCGTCGAAGCGCAGGGCAAAGTGCTGGAGGCAGCGCGCGCTAGCCTGGAGGACTTGATCCTGAAGCGCGCAGCGGCGACCAATGCGGAAGCGGCGGCACGCGAGCGGCTCGCCGCAGCCGAGGCCGAGCGCGCCCGTATCGCCGGAGGGGTCCGCGACGCCGAGGCCGCCCGTTCGGCGGCGGCTACGGCGTGGCAGCAGGCCGGCATGACCGGCGATCCCTCCTCGCAAACGATCGATGTGCAGGCAGCCGTGCTGGGCGAGCGAGCGTCGGCGCTCGCCGCGCATTTCGAGGAAACCAATGCACTGTCGCGGAGCTACGAAGCCTGGCTGGCGCAGGACGAATTGCGCGCGCTACGCGTCTTGATGAACGAACAGGGCGGAGAAGGGGCGGCGGAGAATCCCGTCATCCGAGAGCAGGAACTCCAGGGGCAGCTCCAGGCGGCGCGCACCGCGCTGCAGCTCACCAGCGCCACCCGAGATGCGGTGATCGCCTATGGTGAGCAGCTTAAGTCCGAAGCCGAGAGCTTCTCGACACAATTCCTGCTGCCGCTCAACGATCTGATAGACGCATTCAACCGCGCGCTGCTAAGTACGCCCGGTGAGACGGTGCAGTTCAATGCGGAGCATACTGTCGAACGTACGGCGCTCGCGATGCAGCTGCGCTATACGGATCCAATTGAAAATGCCCAATACAAAACCGCCTTGCCACCGCAGCTCGTACTGAGCGAAGGGCAGATGGCTGCAAACGGCTTCAGTATTCTCTGTGCCGCCAGCACGGCTTATCGGTGGTCGCGGTGGCGGGCCTTGCTGCTCGACGATCCGTTGCAGCATAACGACATCATTCATGCAGCGGCATTTGTCGATGTGATGCGCAACCTCGTCGAGCTCGAGGGCTATCAGCTGATCATGTCGAGCCATGAGCGCGACGAAGGAGAATTCATCGCGCGCAAGTTTGATGCGGCCGGACTGCCGTGCACTGTCGTTGAGCTGATCGGAGCGTCCAAGGATGGTGTCCGGGTGGAGCCGCCGCGGCACAATTCGGCTGCGCGTCGCCTATTGGCCGAGCCCGAGGCGAAACTAGCGTAGGTTTCGGGCGCCTCCTGGCTCGTTCCAGCCGCGATCGCGCTCCGCGTCAGCGCAATTGGCCACTTATGTGCTGACCGGAGGCGGACGCATTCAGGATTATGCCTCGGAGCGTTCACCTCTGCGAGGTTTCATCAAGCTGTTACCTTAGGGAGGGGGCTGGAAATCGCCAAATACGCAAACTGCCATGATCTTCGGCTCACCTTCGTGAGCGGACCCGAACAGCAACACGCGACCGTTTGGATGCCACGCGGGGTCCCATTCGTCCCCGGACAAGTCCGTGATGCGGCGAAGCCGAGCGAAATCGGATGTCGGCGCGACGTAGAGGTCCCAGTTTCCATTCCTCTTTGAGGCAAACGCGAGCCACCGCCCGTCGGGCGAAACGGTGGGATCCCACTCATCACCTGACGATCCGACAACCTTTTCGCTTTTTCCATTCGACTGGTCACGACGGTAGATCGCGAAGCGGCCGTCAGCGTCCGAGATGAAGTAAACCTCGCCCGTGGCGCCTCCGAATGGACGCCACTGCTCGGCGGTCGATTCGGTTAGGCGTTCAACGGTCTTTCGATCGCGGTTGAAGCGATACAGATTTGGCGCACGGGCGCCGTCGAGTTCCCGGCTGCCAGCGAACAGGACATGCCGCCCCGTGACCGTTGGGATGGAGCCGGTGAGACCCTTGTCGCCGTGCAGAGGCTCAGTTGCTCCCGAGGGCCAAGACCGAACCATGAGGTTCTCCCGTCCGCGCTGCTCGCCAACTGTGCCATGTCCAAACACGACGTCGAACTCGTCCTCCGAGACGTCGAGAAATGCAGGATGCCTCTCGTTCACCGTCGTCCCGGCCGGCGTAAGTTCGAAGAGCTTGTGGTCTGACAGACGTAGTACCCGAATGCGATCGAGTGGCCCGGCGCGGCTTTGAAACAGGAGCCAACGGCCGTCGTTCGATACGGAGGGGTAGCGCCCGCTGTCGCCGACCAACTGGTAGATCCGGGGAATCCGCGGTGCTACCTCGCCCGAGTCAGCGTCGGGGCACAACTCAGCTAGCCTCGAGAGCGAGGTTAGGCCCGTGTCCGCGGGAGGAGCTACATATGAGACGCCAAAACTGGGCGCGAGTGCCGAAGCAACAAGCCGCGCGACCTCTTGCGAGCCACGATTGCTAAGGTGGATGTGGTCGCCCAGGTAAGCCCAGCCACGATCTTCCGGCAGCTGCCTATCCAGGTCGATCAATAGCACTCCACTAAGCGCCCTGCTCTATAACTACGATGGCTCAGTTTACGCGTCCGACGAATCTCGGATGCTGGCGGAGATGCAGGACGAAACCTTCCGGCTGGGACACGTTCACGAGAATACTTACGAAGAGATACTTCTGTCGGACAGGCTCCTCGATCCCCTCGAGTCGTCCATAGCTCTTTCGGTACCCATGTGCAGTGACTGTGCCTTCGAACCGTACTGCGGGGCAGATCCCGTCTTTCACCACGCTACGCAGGGCGACTTCGTCGGGCGCAAGCCTACGTCGGCATTCTGCCAACGTAATATGGCGATCTTCCGTCATTTGATCGGCCTAATGGAAGACGACGTCGACGTTCGGCGCATCTTTCGTGCCTGGGCGGCGAGGGGATAGTGCTAACGCTCTCGGTTCGCGGCGTCAGAACGCATGGTTTCTCTCTTGCGGACGAGCACACCGTGCTTCGGTTGCGCTCTATTGATGTTCCCGGTGAGCCCGTCGGCGATGACGACTGTCTGTTGACGGAGGATGTTGGAGTAGCTCCCGTAAAGACACTCGCCCTTCCTGACTCCATGCAAGTCGAGCTCGCGCAGCTGCCGCCGGGTATACGGGCAGTGTTTCTGCCGGATTCTCTCGCCTATCTCCGAGACGGCGACATAGTCGCGCTTGAGCCATCGCACGGTATCCTGCGCGTTCTCTATCGCCGCAATTCGCCAAGTAACAGCTTACTCGTCACGGAACGGTGCAATCACTACTGCCTGATGTGCTCGCAGCCGCCTAAGGACGTTGACGACACGTACATATACGCTGAGCTCGAACGTGCAGTACCGATGATCGACAAGGAGACGCGCGAAATTGGTATCACCGGAGGTGAGCCGACTCTGGGCGGCGAGCGGTTCCTTTCTCTCCTTCGATCGCTAAGGGACCACTTGCCCCACACCGCCGTGCACATCCTGTCGAATGGTCGCAACTTCATAGAGCCGGCCTTTGCAGCGGCCTACGCCGGTATTGACCACCACGACGTCATGATCGGTATCCCCATCTATGCCGACTACGCTGCGCTGCACGACTACATTGTCCAGTCTGACGGTGCGTTTGACGAGACGATACGGGGTATCCTGAACCTGAAGGCTCGCGGGGCGCGGGTCGAGATACGCGTTGTCGTCCTGAAGCAGAATTCCAGCAGGCTGGTACGGCTTGCGGAGTTCTTGGCCCGCAACCTGACATTCGTCGACCATATCGCGCTCATGGCGCTCGAAGTCACCGGATTTGCTCGCGCGAACCTTGATCGAATTTGGGCGGACCCGTTCGACTATCGAGCTGCTCTAAGCGAAGCCGCGCTCCTCCTAGAGGCTTCAGGCATGCGCGTCTCGGTCTACAACCACCAGCTTTGCACGGTCGATCGTGACATTTGGCATCTCGCGCGGCGATCAATCAGCGACTGGAAGAACGAGTATCTTCCGGCGTGCGCTACTTGTGCCGTGAGGAACCGATGTGCGGGATTCTTCGCCACTGGTCGCACGCGTTATAGCCAGCACATCCATCCGGTGGCGGCAGCGGCCTGGACCAGCGAGTGAGCGTTTGCGATGGCTTGGCACCGGCGACCCGAAATACTCGCTGCACTGTCGGCACGCCACTTACGGCTATCGCATGAAGACTTATAAGCGTGAAACGCTAGAGCAGTGGAAAGAAGATGACGCTAAGGGCGAGGAAAAGGCTCAGCTTGCCACCGATGAGAGTCTCCAATGAACGGATCGCTGGTCAACGCCAGGGCGGCATGGCCGGCCGCCACGCTTTCCGGTCGGCGCCGCCGCGCCTTGCGCCGCCACAGCGGCACGCGGTCTCTGCGAGACGGCCACACACGCGTACCGCTGCCGATCGGGAGCGAGAAGGGGTAACAGACGGCTGGCGAGCTCGTTTATGCCAACCCCCGGCCGTTAACGACGCTCGGAGAGGTTGGCCGTTCTCAACGCCTAGCGGCCACTCTTAGACTTTTGCGGCCGATGGCATCAATCCCTAGTGGGATTGACTCTTTAATCAAATGTTCTCCTTTTGTTCTTCTTATTGGGCGACCATTTTCTCGTGGAGGATGGCGATGCTGATCCTTCTTCTCCCCCTTACGACCATCCTAGTGGCTCTTGTCGGCTTCTATGTCTGGCATCGGCAGCTCGTGCGGAAGCGGCACTTTGAGATCGCGGACGCTGCATTGTCCGCGTTCTGTCGGGCCGAGGCCGCGATAGCGCGCGCTCGCGAGCCCAACGTAAATGCCGGCGAAGCGACAACGCGAAAGCGCGGCGACTACGAGCTGCCGGCCTACGGCGGCATGTTGGACCGCCTGTACATTCCCGTTGAGCGTCTAAAGGTTCACCGCAATGCTTTCGAGGAATTGGACCGTGCTGCCGTCAACGCAGAGGTTCACTTCGGTAGTGAGCTTGCCCATCACCTTCGCGAGCCGCTCCGCGCCTACCAACGGATAGTCGTAGCTACTGCCTGCCGCATGAGCAGCGTGGGGCTCTCTTCGGAAAGGAAGGTTAGCCGTGCGCTTGTCCGCCAGTGGGAAGCCGTAGTGCACGCCGGCGTGACGGCACTCGACGACACCGACGAGCTTTCGCTGGATATGGATGAGGCGAAGCGTGCCATCGAAACCACGTTGCGCCCTTTCGTCGAAGCGCCAACATTCAGCGAGTTTCTGCTCGTGTATCGGCCGCTTCGGTTGGCACTACGCCGCATGCGATTTGTGGCGCCGTGGGCACGGTGCGGTTACGGCAAGATCGCGGTGTACGCGGCTAACACGGTTGCAGAGCCCACTGCTGGCGAAGCATAGCGATGCCCGCGCTTACGCGTCACGACGTAGCTGGTGGCCTCGGCGCGCAATTGATTGGCGTCGAGTGCCAGCACTGCGTTCGGCGCGCGCTTCTCACGTTTGAGACGCTGAAGGCGCAGCGCGGTGACAGCCGTACCCTCGAAGAGGCTGGCGTTCACTGTAGCAAGTGCGGCTCTCGCCACTTCACTGCAACTCGCTTTACCACGCGCTCTGCTGCTCATGCCTTCATCAGGAACGTCTGAGCATGGTTCGCCGTAGAGGGAATCCTTTCGCGAACACGTTGAAGCGACTTCCACACAAGGCGCTCATGCGGCGCGACGAGCCGCTGCGCCGGTCTGACGATGACGAGGTCATGGCTATGATGCTGAGTGTTGCTGCCGGTGCTGAGTACCTCGCCTATGCCGGTACTCGCGGCGAAGAGCTTTACTGCCGAGTGTTCTGCTTTGACACGGTGGAGAAGGCTCGCGCCATGCAGGCGTGGATCGATGCTTCGGGCATCGAGCGCCGTCCCGCGCCAGCGCCATCAAATCACCCGCAACTGAAAGTCGGATGACGATAGGAGGTCTAAGTTGGATCAGCGCGTTTCCGAACGATCGCCCATGCAGTATCGCAACGTGCTCCTAGAGATGTGCCGAGATGCCCTTCCTGGGCTCAACATGCTCTACCTTTCAGGGCTCGCTGAGACCCTCGCGTTGATCGACCGAGAGAATGCCCAGGAGCCTGGAAGCCATGATCTAAACGTCCGCGCGATTGTTCGCGTATTGCGCGCCTGGGGTGACTTTGAGGGAGACACTTGGGCTGGTGGATTTGTCATGGAGCTTCTCGACGGTCGCCGCGTCTACGTTGAGAGCTACGCGGACGGACCAGATTGGGGATCTGACTCCTGTGCGTCTGTTGTCGCCGTACCAATCGACAGTACCTTGCCGCAGTTGCCAAGGAACCATGGCTCGGCGCTTTGTGGTTGGGTCGAAGACCTCACCGAGCTCGGCGACTATTTGAGACGATTGGCGAGCAGGCCGCTACTGCAAGGCTGATCTGCTGCGTACGTTCGGCGGTTCCCTTCCGTACGCCTGGGGCGCGCAGCCGGTGCCTGCAGCCAGCTGAGTCCGTTGTGGTGACCGCGCAGCATCGGGCCTATCTCATGATGGCTTGGACGGCCTACATCCGGTTAGTCGGGTGTGGAATCTGGCGCACCACCTGCTTCGCCGGCTTGTCTTCCCGTTGCCCTTGGTAGGAGACCTGTCGCAAGAGGTTGTCCTCGGTCCAGGTCAGATAGGTAACTTCGACGACCAGCTGCGGACGCACCCAATGGACGCGGGAAAGCTGCAAAGGGCTACCGAACCTGCTGTCGCGCGGCGGCGGCTCCGACAAAGGCATACGCGCGGTCTGTAGAGGTGCCAGCACCCGCGCGAGGCGCTTGAGCTCCAGCGTGGTCATTCCGGTGCCGGCTCGCCCCGCGTAGTGCAGCTTGCCGTCCTCGGTGTAGTAGCCGAGAAGCAGCGCACCGATGTGCGATCGGCTTCCTTCTGGATCCGTCCAGCCGACAACCACGAACTCCTCGCGATTGAGACACTTCGACTTGACCCAGAGGCCCCGATCACCGGGGGCGTAAGGCTGGTCGGCCCGCTTTGAAATCGCCCCCTCGAGGCCAAGCTGGCAGGCGTGCTGGCGAAAGCGCGGACCGTCGCCGACGACGTGCTCGCTGTAGCGGAGACCGGGTATCTCCTTCGCGAATAGCTCCTGCAATCGCTGCTTGCGCTCAATGAGCGGGAGTTGAGCGGTGCTTTCGCCATTGAGGTATAGAAGATCGAAGACGAACAGGATCAGCTGATCGGTTCTGCCTTCGTCCATGGCTGCCTGCAGTCGGCTGAAGGCCGGCACGCCATCGGGGCGCAGCGCGCAAAGCTCGCCGTCGAGATACGTCGACTTGGCCGGAAAAGAGCCCAGAGCGTCGATCGTGCGCCGATATCTGTAGGACCAGTCGAGTCCCGTGCGCGTGAGCAGCTTGACCTGGCCATCGGCAATGCGGGCATGCATGCGGTAGCCGTCGTATTTGATCTCGTGCAGCCAGCCGTCGCCCGTCGGCGCTTCGGCGACGAGGCGCGTGAGCTGCGGCTTGATCCACTTGGGCGGCCGAGAAGTCGTTCCCACACCGGGACTGGAGCACATCGCGCCGATCGCGGGAAGGCGCACACCCTCGCCCAGGCCCAGTATCTCCAGAGAGTGAGAGGGGAGCGCTAGGTTCTGTGACGGATTGGAGGTCGAGAGAGTGTGTCCCGGCCGGCCGTCGCGGAGTGTACTCATATGGCAAAGGCAATTCCAAAGATCACCCTCAGCGCTTCACGCGACATTCCCTTCAACAAACTGGTGCTCAGCCAATCGAACGTGCGGCGCACGAAGGCCGGCATCTCGATCGAAGACTTGGCCGAAGACATTGCCCGGCGTGGGCTCCTGCAGAGCCTCAATGTCCGGCCGGTCCTGGAGGCTGACGGCACCGAGACGGGCATGTTCGAGATTCCTGCCGGTGGCCGTCGTTTCCGGGCCCTGGAGCTTCTGGTCACTCAGAAGCGCCTTTCGAAAACCGCCCTGATCCCTTGCATCGTGCGCGACCCGGCGGCCGCGATCTCAGCGGAAGAGGATTCACTGGCGGAGAATGTTCACCGCGTCGCTTTGCATCCACTCGACCAGTTCCGCGCGTTTAAGGCCTTGCGTGACGAGGGTGGCAGTGACGAGGAAATTGCTGCCCGCTTCTTCGTCTCGTCGGTAGTGGTGAAGCAACGGCTCCGGCTCGCCGCGGTATCGGAGAAGCTCCTCGACGTCTATGCCCAAGACGGCATGACACTGGAGCAGCTCATGGCCTTCACGGTCACCACCGATCAGGCTCGCCAGGAGCAGGTTTGGGAGGGCCTTCAGCACTCCTACAACAAGGAGCCGTACCTGATCCGTCGCCAGCTCACCGATAACGCGATTCGCGCGTCGGACCGACGGGCTCGCTTTGTTGGCTTGGAGAGCTACGAGGCCGCGGGCGGCGCGCTCCTGCGTGATCTGTTCGAGGATGATGGCGGCGGCTGGCTGCAGGATATGGGCTTGCTCGATCGCCTGGCCACCGAGAAGCTGGCCGTCGAAGCGGAGAAGATCGCCGGCGAAGGGTGGAAGTGGATCGAGGTGGCCCTCGATTTCCGCTACGGGCATGCGCAGCATCTTCGGCGACTCGATGGCGTGCAGGTCGACCTCACGCCGGCTGAGCAAACGTCGGTTGACGCCCTGACCGCGGAGCAGGCCAAGCTCGAGAGCGAATACGAAGGGGCCGACGAGTTGCCGGACGAGATCGATGCCCGGCTCGGCGAGATCGAGACGGCGCTCGCGGCTTTCGAGGATCGCCCCGCGCGCTATGAACCGGCCGAGATGGCGCGCGCCGGGGTGTTCGTCAGCATCGACTCTGACGGCCAGCTATCTGTTGATCGAGGCTATGTCCGACCGGAGGACGAGCCACAGAGTCCGGTCGGTGACCAAGAACGGGCTGAAGGTGAGAGCGGTGAGTCAGACGAGATGGCATCTGCCTCCGCCAACGTGCAGCGCACCGTGATCACCATTGGCGGGGAACAGCCGGATGACGACGTCGAGGACGACGCCATCAGGCCGTTGCCGGAGCGGCTCGTGGGCGAACTGACGGCCCACCGTACCTTGGCACTGCGAGATGCTGTGGCGAACAGCCCGCAGGTTGCTCTAACGATGCTGCTGCACAAGCTCTGCCTCGACACCTTTCAGCGCAGCGCACCCGGCGCGTGCCTGGAAGCCTCGGTCTGTCATGTGTTCTTCCCTGTCCAGGCGGCCGACCTGAAGGACAGTCCGTCAGCCAAGGCGGTCACCGAGCGTCACGAGGCCTGGAAAGCAGAATTGCCCAAGAATGACCACGCGCTTTGGGATTGGCTCTCGACTCTCGACGAGAGCCGGCGGGCCGCGCTGCTTGCGCACTGCGTGTCGTTCGGCGTGAACGCCCTCTACGAGAAGGGCGACCGCTACGGCGGGGCAGGCATCTCAGCGCATGGAGTGCAGCAGCGTATCGCGCAGGCCGACCGCATCGCTCGCGCCGTCGGTCTCGACATGGTTGATGCCGGTTGGCGACCGACGGTCGACAACTACCTTGGCCGCGTGACCAAGCCCCGCATCCTCGAGGCGGTGCGGGAGGCCAAGGGCGAGCAGGCGGCGCAGCTCATCGATCATCTCAAGAAGCCCGAGATGGCGAAGGAGGCCGAGCGGCTGCTCGACGCCACGGGCTGGCTGCCCGAGCCGTTGCGTCTCGCAGACCGGCGAGACCTGTCGACACCGATCGATACGGTTCTGGCGCTACCGGCGTTCCTCGCCGACGAGCAGGCGCAGGATGCGGTGATCGACGGGTCAGACCAGCATCCGATCGCTGCCGAATAGCCATGACCTCGCGGGACGGCTTTGGCCGTCCCGCGCCTTCCTGTCCAATCGCTGCACAGGCCCGGCCGCTGCGACGGGTTCTGTCTTGGAAGGCGGTCGCTCCGCAGCCAGGAAAGAGAGGGAGAGGTTGGCCGGAAAGGGTCCGAGCCGATGGGGTCTTAGAGAGCGCCTCACGGTTCGGCCCGTTCACGCTCTCCGAGGTCCCCTCCATGACGATGGTTCCTGCTCAAGCGGCCGAGAATGTGCCGCGGTTCGCCGCCGCGCGCGCCCAGGCTGGCGGGTCGCTCGGCCTAGTCGAAGCCGCGCATCTCCTTCTGCCTCATCTTGAACGCGGCAAACGCATCGACGCGGTCGCCCTGCGGGCCGCCATGGAGCACGCCTGTGGCGGCTCCGATGCCGAGGGCGCCTGGGACTGGAAGATGGCATACGACGCCTGTGAGGCCGCGACCGTCTTGTTCCTGCGTAAGTTCGGTCCAGCCATCCGTGCCCAGGCTGCGTCGCCCGCCGGCATGCTGCAGATGCTGGGCAAGGTCGCGGCTCTCTTGCCCAGCCACACACGCCGATCGCAGGAAAGCCAGGCGCTGCAGCAGTTCTCGACGCCGATCGAGCTCGCCTTTGTTGCTGCCACTGCGGCCGCGATTGCGCCGGCCGATCTCGTGCTCGAGCCCTCGGCCGGGACCGGTCTGCTCGCCATCTTCGCGGAGCTCGTCGGCGGCTCGCTGCTTCTGAACGAGCTGGCCGGTGGGCGTGCTGGGCTGTTGGGCAAGCTTTTTCCCGGTACCTCGATCACCTGCCATGACGCCGCTCACATTCACGACTATCTCGATGGGGCGCTGCGGCCGAGCTTGGTCCTGATGAACCCACCGTTCTCGGTCGCGGCACATGTAGACGGCGCCGTCGCGGACGCGGCTCTGCGCCACGTCGCGTCGGCGCTCACCCGCGTTGCCGACGGCGGACGGCTGGTCGCGATCACGGGTGCCAGCGTCTCTCCAGAACATCCGTCCTGGCGCGACGCCTTTGTCCGCCTCCAGGAACGCGGGCGCGTCGTGTTCTCGGCAGCGATCGATGGGCGCGTCTATGCCCGGCACGGCACGACGGTCGAGACCCGCCTGACAGTCATCGATCGGCTGCCAGCGCCGGATCCGGAGTCGTTTCCCGGATCCCCAGGCATGGCGCCTGATGCGGCCACGCTGCTGTCCTGGGTCCTGCAACATCTTCCACCGCGCTTGCCCGTCGATGGAGCCCGCCTCGTTCGGGTGGCTGAGCGTGTCGTCCCTGTCCGCACCAAGTCCGCATCTGTGCCATCTCTCAGGTCGAGCGCGGCGACTGCGTTCGAGCCCGCCGGCGCCGAGCTGGCCTATGAGACCGTTGACTGGACGCCGGCCGAGGCCGGCCGCCTCACCGAGGCGCTGTATGAGCCGTACGGCCTGCAGTCGGTTCGTATCGACGGCGCGCGCCCGCATCCGACGCGGCTCGTGCAGTCGGCGGCGATGGCTTCGGTGGCGCCGCCCAAGCCAACTTATCGGCCTCGCCTACCGGCTAACGTCGTCACTGGTGGGCTGCTGTCCGATGCCCAGCTCGAGACCGTCATCTATGCCGGCGAGGCCCATAGCGGCCACCTGGCCGGATCGTGGATGGTGGACGAGACCTTCGATGTCATCTCGGCAGCACCCGATGATGCCGAGAAGGCCGTGCGCTTTCGGCGCGGCTGGATGCTGGGCGACGGCACTGGCGCCGGTAAGGGCCGCCAGGTCGCGGGCATCCTGCTCGACAACTGGCTGGAGGGCCGGCGGCGCGCCGTATGGATCTCGAAGTCTGACAAGCTGCTCGAGGATGCCCAGCGCGACTGGTCGGCGCTGGGGATGGAGCGCTTGCTAATCACGCCGCTCGCCCGCTTCCGCCAGGGCAGTCCTATTCGTCTGGAGCAGGGCATCCTTTTTACCACCTACGCCACGCTACGGACCGACGCGCGTGAGGAAAGGGTTTCGCGGGTCCAGCAGATCGTCGATTGGCTGGGAATGGATTTCGACGGAGTGATCGTGTTCGACGAAAGCCATGCCATGGCTAATGCCGCTGGCGGCAAGGGCGAGCGCGGTGAGCAGGCACCCTCGCAGCAGGGCCGTGCCGGCCTGCGCCTGCAGCATGCGTTGACCAACGCCCGCGTCGTCTACGTCTCCGCCACAGGCGCCACCGCCGTGCACAATCTTGCCTATGCACAACGACTCGGTCTCTGGGGCGGTGAGGACTTCCCCTTCGCCACCCGCGCCGAGTTCGTCCAGGCCATCGAGGCCGGGGGCGTTGCTGCGATGGAGGTGCTGGCCCGCGACCTCAAGGCGCTCGGCCTCTACGCGGCACGGTCTTTGTCGTACGAGGGCGTCGAGTACGAGTTGGTCGAGCACACGCTCACGCCCGAACAGATCCGCATTTACGACGCCTATGCCGGCGCCTTCCAGGTCATCCACAACAATCTGGACGCCGCCCTGCAGGCCGCCAATGTCACCGGTGAGCGCGGCACACTCAACGCCCAGGCCAAATCCGCAGCACGATCGGCCTTCGAGTCCGCCAAGCAGCGCTTCTTCTCCCACCTCATCACCTCGATGAAGACGCCGACGCTGATCGCGGCGATCGAGCGCGATCTTGACGCGGGCCATGCCGCGGTCGTGCAGATCGTCTCGACGGGCGAGGCTCTGATGGAGCGGCGGCTTGCCGACATCCCGACCGAGGAATGGGGTGACGTCCAGGTCGACATCACACCGCGCGAGTATGTGCTCGACTATTTGGCGCACAGCTTCCCGACGCAGCTGTTCGAGCCCTTTACGGACGGGGAGGGGAACCTCTCCTCGCGGCCGGTCTATCGCGACGGCCAGCCAATGCAGTGCCGCGATGCCGTCGAGCGCCGCGACCGGCTGATCGAGCGGCTTGCCTCGTTAGTCCCCGTCCAGGGCGCACTCGACCAGATCGTGCAACGCTTCGGCACCGAGATGGTCGCCGAGGTGACGGGCCGTTCACGCCGGATCGTGCGCAAGGGCGACCGGCTTTGTGTCGAGAACCGCCCTGGCTCCGCCAATCTCGCGGAGGCCCAGGCCTTCATGGATGACGACAAGCGCATTCTCGTCTTCAGCGATGCCGGCGGCACGGGCCGCTCCTATCACGCCGACCTTTTAGCCCGGAACCAGCGGCTGCGTGTTCACTATCTGCTGGAGGCGGGCTGGAAGGCGGATACGGCGATCCAGGGTCTGGGGCGCAGCAACAGGACCAACCAGGCCCAGCCGCCGTTGTTCCGGCCGATCGCCACGGACGTGAAGGCCGAGAAGCGCTTCCTATCGACCATCGCCGGCCGGCTCGACACGCTGGGCGCCATCACCAAAGGCCAGCGGCAGACCGGTGGTCAGGGCCTGTTCCGTGCCGATGACAATCTCGAATCCCCCTATGGCCGGGCCGCACTTCGTCAGCTCTACCTGTTGCTGTTCGCCGGCAAAGTCGAGGGCTGCTCGCTACAAGCCTTCCAGGCTACCACCGGACTGCATCTGACCGATCAGGACGGCAGCCTGCGCGAAGAGTTGCCGCCGATCACCACGTTCCTCAATCGGCTGCTGGCGCTCACCATCGATCTTCAGAACAGGCTGTTCGGCGTGTTCGAGGATCTGCTGCGGGCAAAGATTGAGGGCGCTCGCGCCTCAGGCACCTACGACGTCGGCGTCGAGACGCTGACCGCTGAGAGCCTGATGGTCAGCGATCGGCGTGCGCTTTATGTCCATCCCCAGACAGGTGCGGAAACTCAGGTCTTCACCATCCGCCGGCGGGAGCGCAATCGGCCGTTCAGCCTCACAGAGGCATTGGACCGCGCCGAGGACCCGCGGGCCGCTTTGCTGGTGAACACGCAGTCCGGCCGCGCCGCTGTCCAGGTCCCGGCGCCGAGCGTCATGCTGGACGATGGTGAGGTCGAACGTCGTGTCCGCCTGTTGCGACCAATGGAACGGACAGCCTTATCCGTGGCTGCGTTGGCGCACACCCACTGGGAACGGGCCGATCGTGCCGTCTTTGCCGAGGCCTGGGAGCGGGAACTCGCCGAGATTCCTGCTTTCACGGACAGCGATCTTCATATCGTCACCGGACTGCTGTTGCCGATCTGGAAGCGGCTGCCGGACGAGTCCATGCGGGTCTACCGCCTGCAAACCGATGCAGGCGAACGTGTCATCGGCCGGCTGGTTTCGCCCGCATGGGTCGCACAGGCCGTCAGCGCCGAAAGCGTGAGCATCGCGCCCGCCGATGCCTGGTCGGCCGTTCTCGACGGTCGCACGATCCTCGAACTGCAGCACGGGCTGAGCCTGCGGCGCGCCAAGGTGATGGGCTTGTTCCGGGTCGAGCTCTGCGGCTTCACCGAGGGCATGGTCGATCGGCTGAAGGCGATGGGGCTCATCTCCGAGATCATCACCTGGAAGCTCCGTCTGTTCGTTCCGATCGGCGACGCCGGTCCTTCGATCCTTGCTGACTTGATGGAACGCTACACGGTAGTCCGGGTCGCTGATCGGGCGGCGTGAGGAGGGCAGCCATGCCGTCGCACGCCGCAGACCTGGCTCGCCGTCTCGCGCGCAACGCCGAGGCGGTGTGCCGTCACTACCTTTCCAACGGCCATCGGGAGGGCCGCTACTGGCTGGTCGGCGATGTCTCCAACACCCGCGGCCGCAGCCTGTTTGTCCGCTTGAGCGGCCCGGACCACGGCAAGGGCGCCGCCGGCAAGTGGACTGACGCCGCCACCGGCGAGCATGGCGACCTTTTGGACCTCATCGCGCTCAGTCGCGGTCTTGACCGGCTGCGCGACACCCTCGCGGAGGCACGCTCGTTCCTTGCCCTGCCTCCTGGCCCAGTTCCACGGCGGGACCGCGTTCCAGCGCCGCGTGGTTCGCCCGAGTCGGCGCGCCGTCTCTATGCCATGTCTAGGCCGATCGCGGGCACGCTCGGGGAATCCTACCTGCGCGGTCGTGGCATCCTCAGCACGGCTGTCGGTGAACCATTGCGCTTCCATCCGCGTTGCTACTATCGCCCCGACGACGATAGTCCAACCGAGACCTGGCCGGCTCTGATCGCCGCGGTCACCGATCTTGGCGGCAAGATCACCGGAGCGCATCGCACCTGGCTCGACCGGTCGGGCCAGGACAAGGCGCCGATTGCTTCGCCGCGACGGGCCATGGGCCATCTCCTGGGGCATGGCGTCCGCTTTGGCGTGGCCGACGACGTTATGGCCGCAGGCGAGGGCATCGAGACCATGCTGTCGCTGCGCACGATCCTGCCGGTCTTGCCGATGGTCGCTGCCCTCTCCGCCAACCACCTGGCAGCCCTGTTTTTTCCACCGACGGTGCGCCGTCTGTACGTCGCACGCGATCGCGACCCGGCCGGCGATGCCGCGATGGCCAGCCTGCACCATCGGGCCACGGCTGCCGGGATCGAGACGCTTGGCCTGTCGCCCAACCTCGACGATTTCAACGAGGATCTCCGCCGGCTGGGTATCGAAGACTTCCGGGTGTCTGTGCGCTGGCAGCTCGTCCCGCAGGACGTCGTGCGCTTCATGACCTCGAACATGACCGTGACGGGATGACGAGGGCACGGCCAATCGCTTCGTGGTCGGTCGCCTTGATGCCCTTCGGATCGGAATAGGCCTCGCCCCGGCCTTCTAGAGGGCGATCGGACGGCAGTCAGCCCGGCCCCACAACGGCTGGCCTGCGGCTTTCTTCCCCTGCCAGCTGCGCCGGCATTCCTCGCGAGACAAGAAAGCCTCGGCCCGCCGTCCTCCGCTGCGCTCCGGCCGCGAGCGGTGCAGGACCGGACTGCCCGCCGTCTGAGTGATCGCCACGAAGGCCGCGGTGGGCGCGGCCGATCCGAGAAAGGACATCACCATGGCGACCAACGACGATCCCGACTTCGAGCCCGTGCACGACGCATCCCCAACCGATCACGTCCTCACCGAGCTCCAGCTCTTTGGCCATCGTCCCTTCCAGGACGAACCCGATCCCCGGCCGCTACCCGAAGCCCAGACCATCACTGGCGCCGTCGTCGACATCTTCGATGCACTCGCCGCGACACTCAACGACACGCGCCTCGAGCCCGATCTCGAGGACCTGCTGTGGTCGACCGTCAACCTGTTCCATCGCAGCGTCGCACGCATCGAACGCGAGCTCGACGACAACGAGCGCACGCAGCATCGCAGCCAGCGGGAGCAGAACGGCTCCGAAGTCCGCTCGGTCGAGCTCGAGCGGCTTGTCGCCGAGGGCCTGACCTTGATCGAACGCCGCAATGCCATGGAGCTCTTCCGAGACCAGGCCGCCGATCGCTTCGAGGCCCACACCGGCTCGGCCTGGCGGCCGCGCACGGGATCGATGGTCAACCACCGCGCCCTTACCGCTGCGATGATCGACAGCCGGGAGTTTCTTGCTGCTCGACGCCGGGCCGAGACCGAATTGCTTGTACCCGCCGGACCGAAGATCGCCTTCAGCGGTGGTGGCGATTTCAACGATCATCAACTGATCTGGAGCACGCTCGATAAGGTCCACGCCAAGCATCCCGATATGGTCCTGTTGCACGGCGGCTCGCCTACGGGCGCCGAGCGCATTGCCGCCCGCTGGGCCGACACCCGCAAGGTCACGCATATCCCGTTCAAGCCGGACTGGACACGGCACGCCAAGGCTGCACCCTTCAAGCGCAACGACCAGATCCTGGAGGTCCTGCCGATCGGTGTCGTCGTCTGCCCCGGTTCGGGCATCCAGGAGAACCTCGCCGACAAGGCCCGGAAGCTCGGCATCCCGGTCTGGCGCTTGGGCGTGGGCGGCGCGTGACAGGCTGTGTGAAAACGCCGGTGCGTCGCCTCGGCGGAGCACCGGCTACCGCCGCGACGTTGCTCGCCTCAACTCGGCGTTGCCACGAGGTTGATGCTCCGGATCATGTTGAAGGCCAGTACGGAGAGCGCCATCTCGGTGCTTGTTCCTGCAATCCCGCGGGTAAGAAAGCGCCCTGTCATCATCCGTTTCATTGTCCCGAAGGGATGTTCCACCGAGCATCTTCGGAGCCGCATCAACTCCGGACGATTTGCGACACGCGCGGTCATGCGATCTAGGGCGTCTTCGTGGACGTGCCGCGTCACCGATCGACGCGTCGCTGTTGTACAACGAGACTTGAGCGCGCAGCCGCTGCAATCTCGCGATACATAGAAGACACTCTGGGGATGAACTCGTTGGGTTCGCGCAAGCACCCGCCCAGCTGGACATCTAAAGCTGTCATCGTCGGCGCTGTAGACGAAGTCGGAGCGTTCAAATTCATCGCCGTTGCCTCGGTTGTTGACGGAACGCTTGACCGGTACGCAGGCCGTGATGTTGTCCGCTTCGCACGCCGCGGCCGCATTGCCATTTGAGTAGCCGGTATCGGCGACAACGGTTAAATGCTCGCGATCCAGTAGCTCCTTCACGGCCTTTGACATCGGGTGCAGCATCCTCAGGTCATTAACCTCGTCGGTCACGGCGTGGTGAATGATGAGGCCGGTGTCGGCGTCGACTGCGATTTGGATGTTGTAGGACGGCGGCTTGCCGCCCCGGCCAAAACCCATCGGTCGCGCGTCCAGTTCGCCGTCGACGAGCAAAGTGCGATCATCCCGTTCAAGGTAGCTCGCCAAACGATTCAGTTCGTCGCGGCGTCTTCTCGGCTTCCTCGGCGATCCGCCGCCGATCAAGCACCCTGTTCTGACTCGCCGCCGCGCGGAGCTTCGCGCCGTCAATCGCGACCAGCTTGGCAGCGAACACACCCTGATCCCGGCAGAACAGGACGAACGCGCGGCAGGCGCCCACGATTGCGGGGCCATTATCGCGCCGGAAGTCGGCGACCGTCTTGTGGTCAGGCGCGAGCCGCCCGACCAGCCACATGACTTCGATGTTGCGCTTGCACTCGCGCTCGAGCCGGCGCGACGAGCGAATCTCATTGAGGTAACCGTAGATGTAGAGTTTGAGCAAATCGCGCGGGTCGTACCCAGGCCTGCCCGTAGATGCTGGTGCAGCACGCTCGAAACCAAGCCCGACGAAGTCGAGGCCGTTGACGAATGCGTCGACGACGCGAACGGATGCCGTGCTGTCGATATAGTCGTCTAGCAGTGGCGGCAGTAACGTCGCTTGGTGCCGATCGTCTCCCGCGACGTAGACCATACCTGCTCCAATTGAGGCTATGGTGAAGGTCTACACTGCTTCAATCGCCGCTTCACGGGGAAAGAGCCCGCGCACAACGCCAAGTTTCTCTGAGAGATTGTATCAGTTCTAGGGTCGAGACTCATTAAATCCACCAGACGATAGCAGCAGCGAGGCAGACTGAG
Organism: Reyranella sp.; assembly: GCF_044224635.1. Classification (GTDB taxonomy): domain Bacteria; phylum Pseudomonadota; class Alphaproteobacteria; order Reyranellales; family Reyranellaceae; genus Reyranella. The sequence goes on from NZ_JBGAKA010000049.1 coordinate 57,171, forward strand.
GCCAGGAAGTTTCGAGCGAGCCTGTCGTATCGAGTGAAGATGCGCCGGAAGTCTTTGGGGCGGCAGAAGGCATTCTCGATGCGATGCCGTTGCCTGTAGGCCTTCTTGCTGACGCGAAACGGCTGGAGGCGGTTGGCCGTGTTGGGCACTATGGCTTCCCGCCGCCGCGTGGCGGCTTGTCAGAGATAGGCACGGCAGTGGGTTTGATTTCGATCAATGCCTTGAGTGCGTCACGCTACAATTTTAGGCTTGTTTTGGGGGATGTTTCGAATGTGCAACTGGCAGCCGATTGAATCTGCGCCATTTGGGCGAGAACTGCAGCTCAGCGTGATTGAAGGCGAAGTCCATGCGCTGGTCTTCGCATGCTCGCGAACGCAAGCCGGCTGGATCGACACTCGTGGGCAGCGGGTCGAGGTCAGTCCATCTCATTGGCGCGACTGGGCTGAAGCTCAGACGCCCTGCGCGTGCTGACTGGCGCCTGGAGTTTCGCGAGGCTGGCTCTCTCCTTGCCTAACAAGCCTTCGATAGTGCGGCGAACGGCCGGATCCTTCTCAATCTCCAGCAGGTGGCAGTAATGCTTGATATTCAGCTCGCTGATCTCTCGCGCGGAAGTGAACATGTCCTCGCCCCTCGACTGTGCGATTTCGTACAAACATCTGGTCGAACCGTCGACCGCCAGCGCGCCAAAGTTTGATCCGAATCAAGGATCCACGGCCTTTGCCGTGGCATCGATCTATTCAGAATGAATCGCAGCGACGCCAAAACGCGGCTTACGACCGCCTTGGGCGGCCCTAAATTGCTGGGCCCGCCGTTGTTCAGTGTCGGCAATCCGGCACGGGTGCACCAACTGCTCACGGAAGACGAACGGGCACGCCTGTCGCTCATCGCATCAGTTGCGCGGTTCAACAAGGGGGACATGCTGCTTCGTGCCGGCGAACCGGCTGACGCGGTCTACAATGTCATCACCGGCGTGGTGAAATCGTTCGCGGTCGAGCCCGACGGAAGCAAGACCATCAACGGGTTCCTGTTTACCGGCGACCTGGTGGGCCTGTCTGACGAGGGCAAGTATGCAAACTCGGTTGAAGCGGTCACGGCCGTCACGACATATCGCCTGCCGGTGAGCAAGCTTGAGAGCCAGCTTCGCAAAGATGCGGAGTTGGAGTTCCATGTCATTTGCAAACTGTGCGAAGAGCTTCGCCAGGCACAGCGGCATGCCTTTATTATTTCCCGCAGAGAGGCCGCCGTAAGGGTCGTGCTGTTCCTGCACCTCATGGAGCAGATGCAGGCAGATCGCGGTGAGCCCACGAACGAGATTTATCTTCCTATGGATCGCACCGCAATCGGCGGGTTCGCGGACCTGTCACTCGCGTCGGTAAGCCGAGCCTTTCGAAAGCTCACGCTCGATGGGGTTATCGCAGTCCGTAATCGGCATCACGTTGTGGTAAGGGACCGGAAGGCTTTCGACCAACTTGCCGCCCTCGCATGAAAACAGACTCACGTTAGCTATGACTTTATGAGTACCGACCCTAGCTCATTGAGCTTTGGGCTTCGTCTCGTCTGGCGTTTGCGATTGCTGTTGCGCTTGCTGCTGTTCATGGACAACAGAGCTTGGCGGGGCGGCCCAGCGTCCCCAAGTTGCGCCTCCAATCGGGCTGCCTGTTCTTCAAGTTCCTTTGCGTAGGCTAGGATGCGGGTCGTGCCCCGCGGAGTGGTGTAGGTAGCTGGGGGTAGGTAGCCCGCCGTAGCGACCGCCAAGAGTCTGGCGGAGGCGGGCTACTTATCCCCAGCGGAGGTCATCGGCGATTTCAGGGTAAGGGTCGGGTTGCTGACACCAAACCTGCAACCGAGAGACCACCGATGACCGATGAGATGATGCACCTGCGCGCGCTGGTGGAGAAGACCCCCGACAGCGATGTTTTGCGCGACATGATTGGCTTTGCGGCCGAGCGGCTGATGGAGCTGGAGGTCGGCGCGCTGACCGGCGCGGCGCACGGCGAGAAGAGCGCGGGCCGGCTGGCGCAGCGCAATGGCTATCGCGATCGCGACTGGGAGACGCGGGCGGGCACGGTCGAGCTGCGCATCCCGCGCCTGCGCAAGGGGAGCTATTTCCCGAGCTTCCTTGAGCCGCGTCGGATGGCAGAGAAGGCGCTGACGGCAGTAATTCAGGAAGCCTACATCCAGGGCATCTCGACCCGCTCGGTCGACGAGCTGGTCAAGGCGATGGGGATGAGCGGCATCTCCAAGAGCCAGGTCAGCCGGCTGTGTGAGGACATCGACGGCCGGGTGAAGGCCTTCCTCGATCGGCCGATCGAGGGTGACTGGCCGTACCTCTGGGTCGACGCCACTTACGTCAAGGTCCGCCAGGCCGGCCGGATCGTCTCCGTCGCGGTTGGCGTCAACGCGGACGGCCGTCGCGAGGTGCTCGGCATGGACATCAGCCCCTCCGAGGCCGAGACCTTCTGGACGGCCTTCCTGCGCAAGCTGACGCGCCGCGGCCTGCGCGGTGTCAAGCTGGTGATCTCAGACGCCCACGAAGGCATCAAGGCCGCGGTTTCCAAGATCCTCACAGCAACTTGGCAGCGCTGCCGCGTCCACTTCATGCGCAACGTGCTCGCCCATGCCGGGCGCAACGGCCGCCGCGTCGTCTCGGCCTTCATCGCCACCGCCTTCGCCCAAGACGACGCCGAGCAGGCTCGCGCCCAATGGCGCCGCATCGCTGATCAGCTTCGACCAAAGGTGCCAAAGCTTGCTGCCCTGATGGATAACGCCGAGCCCGACGTGCTCGCCTACATGAGCTTCCCGGCACAGCATCGCGTCAAGTTGCACTCCACCAACCCACTCGAGCGACTCAACGGCGAGATCAAACGACGCACAGACGTCGTCGGAATCTTCCCCAACGAGGACGCCATCATCCGCCTCGTCGGTGCAATCCTGCTCGAGCAGAACGACGAGTGGGCCGTTCAGCGCGCCAGGTACATCACTCTGGAAAGTATCGCTCCCTTCAGCGATGATCCCTTCGTCGGGCTGCCAAACGTGGCCGCCTGATCAATCCGGCCCAGCCCGGAAACGCCCCGCCTCCGCAGGCACCTACATCACGAAACGGGGCACGATCAGGATGCGTTGCCCGTCCTCGGAGGAGACGGCACTCGCCAAGCGCCTGGCTCGCTGTGCCATGCCGCGAAGTTCAGCGACTTGCTTGACTAGCTCCGGCGACATTTTCCCAGCCTGCCGCGAAACCGATCTAACGCCAGTAGCGGGAACTGGTTGCGGTTAAGCGTCGAGAAATTGCGCGGCGATGGCGTTTGTCTTATGTGGCCCGCGCGGAGCTGTCTTAGGAGCGGCGGCGGGGTTTCCACACAGCCTGGTGAGCGCCGCCTTTCTGCCAAGTTCTCACTCGACTATCATTCGAACGCGCCGTGGTGGTGGTGGAAGGCGCAGGTGCTCGACCTGTGTCACGGAGATCCACCATGGCCATCAGTATCGTTCTCGGCTTCTTCGGCCTCGGCTTCTTCTGCTGGCTGCTGTTCACGCTGGCAGTCTATGCACTTCCTTTTCTCGCTGGACTGAGTGCAGGCTTGGCTGTCTTTCATGGTGGCGCGGGCCTCTTCGGGGCACTGGTCGTCGGTTTGGTCGTCGGCGTGACGATCTTGGTGTTCGGACAGATTGTGCTGACCACTGTCCGCACACCGGTGATCCGCCTCTTCATCGGACTGATCTATGCCGTACCCGCGGCCGTCGCCGGCTATCAGCTATGCTTCGCGCTTGCGGGCATCGGCATGTCTGCCGGCGGATGGCAACACGCCTTCGCGGCCGCTGGCGCCATCCTCGTTGGCGCGACTGCCTTTGCGCGCATGGCGCTCGTTATCCCGCCGTCGGCCGGGCGGGACTCTGTGGAGGGTACGGCTCAGTCAGCCGTTGACTTGCGGCCCCACGACCAGATCAAGGTGTAGCTCTCGCCATCCAGATCATCGAACAGGTTGGCGAAGATGGGCGCCATGAAGCTTGGGTCGTCGAGCTGAAAGAGATAGTCGCCCCTCCTTCGACTGCTTCGACCAAGCAGTCCCGATCTCCGCGCGCCTGACGAAAACCCGCTGGCTGGGGCATGTCATTGTACTGGTTGGCGCCTGTTGAAATGCCGCCTTTTCCTACGCTACGGCGTCTTTCTCTTCGCCTGGCGTCCCGGCTCTCTTGTGCAGGACCTTTCACGTCAGCCACGTCTTCTCCGAGGATGCTGTTCGGTGCGCGACCACGGCCTCTCTTTGGCTGATCTGGCCAGAGGACGGCTGCGCCTCGATCGCCTAGCCGCAATGGCGTCGGTGGGACTTTCTTCCCCTGGGCTTCGCCCATTCCTCGCGAGGCAAGAAAGTCTCACCGCCGCCATCCTCCGCTGCGCTCCGGCCCGCGAGCGGGTGCGTCGTCGATCGCCTCCGGCCTGCAGATCGCCATCGAGGCCGCGATGGTCGCGGGTTCGAACAGCAAAGGAGAAGTCACATAGCTAACATCGGTTCCTTCAAGAAGTCCGGCAACGAATACCAGGGCGACATCGTGACCCTGAGCGTTCAAGCCAAGGGTGTCCGCATCGTTCCCGAGGCCAATCGGTCCAACGACAACGCCCCCAGCCACCGGGTCTTCGTCGGTCGTGCCGAGATCGGGGCTGCCTGGTCGAAGCAGTCGAACGAGGGCAGGGAATACCTCTCTCTCAAGCTCGACGATCCGAGCTTCACGGCGCCCATCTTCGCCAACCTGTTCGACGATCCGGATGGCGAGAGCTACACCCTGATCTGGTCGCGCAGCCGCAAGAAGAGCGGCGAGTAAGCCGACGCCCCCAGAGCCCCGCCCGGGAGACCGGGCGGGGTTTTCTGCGTTTGGCTGCCTTGCGCGAGATGGCCGCGATGCCGATGAGATTGACGAGTGCTGCAGAATTTTGAGCGGGCCGTTGGAGATGAACTGACAAATGCGCCCGGCGGCGGGGAGTCAGTCTGTGAGAGCAAGAGGACGGCCGGGAGCGGGTGAGCCGTATGCCTCCGAGAGAGCGGGCCTGCGGTTTGCCCGTCCTGCTCTCCGGAACATCATCCATGTCTGCATCATCTTTGATTCTTGCACCCGCGTTGCCGACCCAGGGTCTGGCGATGAACGGCAGCTTCGTTGTCCCGCCGACAGAAGAGACGACGGAGCGGGACTTGCTCGCCGGCTTGCTCACTTCTTCACAAGCTACGGCGTGTGCTTCCGCCCTCTTGCAACACTTTCCCAGCATTGGCCATGTCATCGCAGCCGAACCGTCGCAGCTTCGTGCATTTGGAATGGCGGCACACGACATCGCCGTCTTTCGCTTTGTCCGGGAAATCGCATGCCGCATGGCCAGAGCCGAAGTGCGCAGCCGGCCGGTTCTCAGCAATTGGCAGGCACTGATCGCCTACTTGCAGACCGCGATGGCTTACGAGCAGATCGAACAATTTCGAATCCTGTTCCTTGACCGCAAGAACAATCTCATCGCCGACGAGGTGCAGCAGCGTGGCACGGTCAATCACACACCCGTCTACCCGCGAGAGGTTATGAAACGTGCTTTGATCCTCAACGCCTCCGCTCTCATCGTCGTGCACAATCATCCGTCTGGCGATCCCAAGCCGTCCCGGGACGACATCGAGACGACGCGTGAATTGAAGGCAGCCGCCAACGCCCTCGAGGTTGAGTTGCACGACCATGTCGTGATCGGTCACGGCAAGCACGCATCGTTCAGGTCGCTGGGGTTGCTCTAGCGCGGCAAGCAGCCGGATCAGTTGGACCTCACGACTAACGGTCAATGTCCGCGTGGCACTCGCTTCTGTGGAATCTTCAGGAGTTCAGCGGGCTCAACGCCAAGAGCCTCCGAAAGACGGCCGACGACGTTGAGGCTTGCGTAGAACGTGCCTTTCTCGAGCTGGCTGAGATAGCTGCGGCTTACGTTCGCCTCATAGGCCAGCTCATCCTGCGACACGCCCTTTGCATTGCGCAGTCGTCGCAGATTGGCGGCGAACACCTCCCGCAGGTCCATGCGGGAAGCCAAGCCAACTGTTCAATATATAGCACCTCGATATACTGAACAAAATGTCGTACGGAGGCGTTAACACGTTCTCAGCTTGAGGAGACTTGTGTGGTCAACGAAGCAACACCGGTTCCCGTGCGGAAGTTCGACACTGGATCAAACGGCCATCCGCGAATCTCGTCAGCGACTCTTGTCAGGAATTGGTGGCGCTAGCGTCATCTCGCTTCATCGGTCCTTCGATGATATGCAATCGTGCAGATTGAACTTTCATTGAGTGACACCATGGCCAAGACGCCACTCGATCCGCCTGTATCCGATACCGCTCCGACGGAGTCCGTACTGACCGGCTACGATGAACAGCATCTTGTGACGTATTTGCGTCTCCTTGACGCCGATGCCGAAGAGGCAGATTGGCGCGAAGTTGCAAAGGTGGTTCTGCACATCGATCCTGATCACGAGCCCGAACGTGCCAGGCGTGCCTGGGAGAGTCATCTCGCCCGCGCCAAATGGATGACCGAGAGCGGTTATCGTCATCTTCTCCTTGGCGGCGCACCAAACTGACAATTGGTTGCTTGCGCGTACCGCAATCGTCTTTGCGCGGGGAGTCGCTAAGGGCCTGTGGCGAAATAATCGAATCGAAAGAGGTTGTATAAAGCAGTAATAGAATCCGGATTTCGAGCATATCGAATAGGGAAACGCTATATATTGACGAAGTGGTCGATTGGGACGCCATTCGTATGCGCTATGAGCCGGCCGGGGCGGCATCGCGATGGTGTCGCATCTCACAGGCATAGCGCGCAGCACGATCGGGCGCGGCCTGAAGGAGCTCGACGAGGAAGCAGCCGAATGGCCGTACGGCCGCATTCGCCGCAGCGGAGGTGGTCGCAAGGCGGCGACACTCAAGCAGCCCGGCTTGCGCAAGGCCTTGCTCGATCTGGTCGCCTCGGCCACCCGAGGCGACCCACAGGCGGACCTGCTGTGGGTGAGTCGCAGTCAACGCCATCTCGCCGCCGCCTTGGCCGATCAGGGCTATCAGGTCAGCGCCAACCTGGTCGGCCGCCTGCTCAAGGACCTCGGCTTCAGCCTGCAAGCCAACGCCAAGACCCGCGAGGGCAAGCAGCACCCTGACCGCGATGCCCAGTTCCAGCACATCAACGATCAGGTCCAACGTTTCCGACGATGCCGGCAACCGGCGATCTCCGTCGACACCAAGAAGAAGGAGCTGGTCGGCGATTTCAAGACCGCCGGCCGGGAACTGCGGCGCAAAGGTCAACCGCAGCCCGTGCGCGTGCACGACTTCGTCATCCCGGAAAAGGGCCGGGCGGTCCCCTACGGCGTCTACGACATTGCCGCCAACGAAGGCTGGGTCAGCGTCGGCATCGACCACGACACCGCGACCTTCGCCGTCGAGAGCATTCGTCGCTGGTGGCGACGCCTGGGACGCAAGCGCTACCCCAAGGCCAAGCGCCTGCTGATCACCGCTGATTGCGGTGGCAGCAATGGCGCCAGGGTCCGCCTCTGGAAGGTCGAGCTGCAGAACTTCGCCAACCAGACCGGCCTCACCATCACCGTCACCCATCACCCGCCTGGCACCAGCAAGTGGAACCGCATCGAGCATCGCATGTTCGCCTTCATTACCCAGAACTGGCGCGCCAAGCCCTTGCTCTCCCACAAGGTCATCGTGCAGCTCATCGCCGCCACCACGACAACCTCCGGACTGACCATCGCCTGTGACATTGACGCTACGAACTATCCCAAGGGGGCCAAGATCTCCGATCAACAGATGAACCAACTCAATATTCGCTACGACCGCTTCCATCCCGATTGGAACTACGCCATCGTTCCTGCACTCAAGCGTCAAGCCACATGACAAATCGAAGCGTTTATTTCGTCACAGGCCCT
>NZ_JBGAKA010000050.1:0-64284 GCF_044224635.1 Reyranella sp.
TTCAGGCCTCCTCCCCAGCTTCCATCTCCATTCCTCCCCCGTCTTACGGGGGAGGTGCCCCCGGAGGGGGCGGAGGGGGAAGGCCTCAAACGAGATCCATGAGCTTTCGACGTCGGAAGTCAGAATCATCTCGAGTGGGGCTTTCCCCCTCCGCCCCGTATGACGGGGCACCTCCCCCGATTGCGGGGGAAGGATTCGAGATGTGTCCGTTTTGACCTGCCGTCTCGCATCCGCCAAAGTCGGGCCATGCTCGATTCATCGCTCACGACCAAGATCATGACCGAGGTCGATCGTCGCTTCGACGATCAGACCAAGGTGCTCGCCGACCTCGTCAAGATTCCGTCGACGCGTTTTCGCGAAGCGCCGGCGCAGGACATGATGGCGCGCCTGTTCAAGGAGGACGGGCTGGGAGTTGACCGCTGGCAGATCAAGATCGACGATCTCAAGCATTTGCCGGGCTACTCGCCGCATTCACAGGACTACGACGATGCGTGGAACGTGGTCGGTGCCTGGCGGCCGTCAAGCCCCAAGGGACGGTCGCTGATCCTGAATGGCCACATCGACGTCGTGCCCGAAGGTCCGCACGAGATGTGGACGCGCCCGCCCTTCGATCCGGTCGTGCGCGACGGCTGGCTGTACGGCCGTGGCTCGGGCGACATGAAGGCCGGCCTCATCCTCAACGTCTTTGCCCTGCGGGCCTTGCGTGCGCTCGGCTACCAGCCGGCCGCCGATGTCTATCAGCAGTCGGTGGTCGAGGAGGAATGCACCGGCAACGGCGCGCTGGCCTGCCTGCAGCGCGGCTACCGCGCCGACGCCGCGCTGATCCCCGAGCCGTCCTCCACGGTGCTGACGATCGCCCAGGTCGGTGTGATGTGGTTCCAGGTCAAGGTCACCGGCCATCCGGTGCACGTCTACAAGGCCGACGCCGGGTCGAACGCCATCGAATCGGCGTTCCGCCTGATCCAGGCGCTGCGCGAGCTGGAGAAGAAGTGGAACGAGAAGAAGGCGCACGACCCGCACTTCCACAGCCATCATCACCCGGTGAACTTCAATGTCGGCAAGATCGCCGGCGGCGACTGGGCGAGCTCGGTGCCGGCCTGGTGCACCTTCGACATGCGCGTCGGCGTGCTGCCGACGCAGACCCTCAAGGAAGCGCGCCAGGAGATCGAGGATCTGATCCGCAAGGCGGCCGCCAACGACCCCTTCCTCGGCAACAACCCGCCGACCGTGACCTGGGAAGGTTTCCAGGCGGAGCCGTTCGTGCTGAAGAACCACGAGCAGGTGCGCGGCGTGCTTGCCGAGGCGCACAAGACGGTGTTCGGCTATGATCTCCTGGACAAGACCTCGACCGGCACGGCCGACAACCGCTTCTTCGGCCTCTATGCCGGCATCCCGGCCCTGGTCTATGGCCCGCAATCCGACGACATCCACGGCTTCGACGAGAAGGTGAACCTCGAATCGGTCCGCAAGATCACCCAGGCGACGGCGCTATTCATCGCCGAGTGGTGCGGACTTCAGCAGGTGTAGCGTATTCGCCAAGGCTACAGCGAGATTGCCTTAAATGTACTCCTCAGGGTGAGGTCACTCTTTGGTGCTTCAGCCAGAGACGATCACGCTCTAGTGCTTTGGCGGCGCACGGGCTGCGGCGCCGAGTGACTGGACCCCTTCGGCCTGTCCAGCGTTCGGATGCGATCGAGCGCTTTTCCGAGATCACGCTTCGCGATCCGGATGTCGTAGTCGTTCTGCAGATTGAGCCAAAGCTGCGTCGTGGTGCCGAGTGCCTTGGCGAGGCGAAGCGCAGTGTCTGCGGTGACGCCAGTCTGTTCGCTGGCGATCCGCTCGAGTCGGGTGCGAGGCAAGCCGCAGATCTTGGCAAGGGCGCCAGCCGACATTTTCAGTGGGAGCAGGAACTCCTCCCGAAGAACCTCACCGGGATTCATGGGATCGAATTTCTTCACCATTGCTGTGCCTCATCTAAGGGTAGTCCACGATCTGCCGATCAACGCCTGGGTTGCATTTCAGGCCTGGGAGCTACCGCATCCGCCGCACCGAGGCGAAAAGGCCAAGAGCCACGCCGCCTAGCACGACCACGATGCCGGCCAGACGCAGCCCCTCGACCGGCTCGCCGACCAGCCAGGCAGCGAAGCCGAGCGCCACGCAGGGCACCAGCAGGGAGATCGGGCCGACCTTGGCGGCGGGATAGGTCCTGAGCAGCGTGCCCCAGATCAGGTAGCCCAGCCACATCACCGGCGCGACGGTGTAGAAGAGCACGAACCAGCCCTTCCAGGTCGGCGCCAGGATCGGGGTGAGCAACGTCGTTGGGCCGTCGATGATCAAGGCGACGGCGGCGAGCGGCAGGGTCGGCAGCAGGCTCGCCCAGGCGGTGACGGCGAACATCGACACGCCGCGGGCGGCGCGGAAGAACAGGTTGCCGGTCGCCCAGGTGAGCGCCGACATCAGCGCCAGCAGGATGGCGAGCAGGCTGGCGTCTCCTTCGACCGACCGGCCAATCAGCACGACGCCGACGGTGGCGATGGCCAAGCCCAGCCATTGGCCGGAGGTCGCATGCTCGCGCAGGAAGAGGGCGGCCAGCACGACGGTGAGCGGGCCCTGCAGCTGGACCAGCACCGACGTAAGACCCGGCGGCAGGCCGACCTGCATGGCGAAGAACAGGAAGACGAACTGACCGCCGAACAGGAAGGTGCCGATACCGGCCAGCATCGGCCACGACACCGCGGGCCTGGGGATGACCAGCACCGGCAGCGCCGCCAACACGAAGCGCCAGGTGGCGAAGGTGAAGGGCGTGAACTCGTCGAGGCCGAAGCGGATGACCGTGAAGTTGAGCCCCCACATCGCCACGATGAGGGCGGCGGCGAGCGCGTGGGCCGGTTTCAAGCGATCATAGCCATACCCAGGGCCGCGCCGTCTTGTCGGCGCCCTGCCAGGTTGCGATCGCGTCCTTGTGGGTCATCGTCTGGGCGATGTCGTCCAGCCCGTTCAGCAGCGCATGCTGGCGCCGTCCATCGACCTCGAAGGGAATCGTGCGGCCGGTCGGCGAGATGACCTGGCAGTTCTCGAGATCGACGGTGACCCGAGCATTGCCCGGCGAGGCGCGCGTCTCGTCGGCCAGGCGCTCGACTTCCTCGATCGGCAGCTTCACCGGCAGGATGCCGTTCTGGAAGCAGTTGTTGAAGAAGATGTCGCCGTAGGAGGGCGCGATCACGGCCTTCACGCCCATGCCGGCGAGCGCCCACACCGCCCCTTCGCGACTCGATCCGCAGCCGAAATTGTCGGCCGACAGGATGATCGGTGCGCCGCGATAGGGTGCCTGGTTGAAGACGCAGTCGGGATCCTCGCTGCCGTCGGCCTTGAAGCGGATCTGCTCGAAGCAGTAGGGACCCAGCCCTTCGCGGCCGGTGTTGCTGACGAGGCGTTCGATGCGGATGACCAGATCGGTATCGACGTTCTGGCGCATCAGCGGGGCGGCAACGCCGGTGACCTTGGTGAATTTGTCCATCTACTTACCTCCCGACCTCACCCCGAGGGTTGTGAATTGCCGCGATCGTCATTCTCCTCCCCAGCTTCGCTGGGGAGGTGTCGCCGTCTTACGGCGACGGAGGGGTCATGAATCACGTGAGAGGGGCCTATGACCCCTCCGTCCGCGATGACTCGGACACCTCCCCAGCGAAGCTGGGGAGGAGATGAGAAGACGCTCGCTTCGCTCGCTCCGCAGCATGAGGTTTCCGTCAAAGCTTGCGGACGTCGGTGATGGCGCCCTTGATCGCCGCGGCGGCGGCCATCGCCGGGCTGGCGAGATGGGTGCGCGCGCCGGGGCCCTGGCGGCCGACGAAGTTGCGGTTCGAGGTCGAGACGCTGCGCTGGCCCGGCGGCACGCGCTCGCCGTTCGAGGCGATGCACATCGAGCAGCCGGGCTCGCGCCATTCGAAGCCGGCCTCGGTGAAGATGCGGTCGAGGCCTTCGGCTTCGGCCTCGCGCTTGACCCGCTCCGAGCCGGGCACGATCCAGGCGTGGACGTGCGCCGCCGTGCGCCGGCCCTTGGCGATCGCTGCGGCGGCGCGCAGGTCCGAAATGCGGCTGTTGGTGCACGAGCCGATGAACACCCAGTCGACCTTGGTGCCCTCGATCGGCTTGCCGGGCTCGAGGCCCTGGTAGTGCAGTGCCGCCGTCCAGGCGGCGCGCTTGTCTTCCGGGCCGGAGGCGGGATCGGGGATCGGCCGGTCGACGGCGATCACGTGCTCGGGGCTGGTGCCCCAGGTGATCTGCGGCGCCACCCGGCTCATGTCGATCGTGTGGTCGCGGTCGAACTCGGCATCGGCGTCGGAGGGCAGGGTGCGCCAATGCGCCAGGGCGCGGTCCCACAGCGCGTCCTTGGGCGCGTAGTCGCGGCCGTGCAGGTAGGCGAAGGTGGTGTCGTCGGGCGCCACCATGCCGGTGCGCGCGCCCATCTCGATCGAGAGATTGCAGATCGTCAGTCGTCCCTCGACCGGCAGGCCGCGGATCGCCGAGCCGGCGTACTCGACCGCGTGACCGGTGCCGGCGGCGGTGCCGACCTCGCCGATCAGGTGCAGGATCATGTCCTTGGCCGTGACGCCCTCCGGGATCACGCCCTCGAAGCTCACGCGGAAACGCCTGGGCTTGCGCTGCACCATGGTCTGCGTGGCGAGCGCATGGACCAGCTCGGACGAGCCGACGCCGAAGGCCAGCGCGCCCATGCCGCCGTGGGTGCAGGTGTGGCTGTCGCCGCAGATCAGCGTCGTGCCGGGCAGCGTGAGCCCGAGCTCCGGCCCGATGACATGGACGATGCCGTTGCCGTCCTGGCCGATGTCGAACAGCCGGATGCCGTGTTGCTTGGTGCTGGTGCGCATGCCGCGGATCAGCGGCTCGCCGGGCGGAAAGGTCTTCTCGGTGCGGCCCGGCGCCGTCGAGATGGCATGGTCGGGCGTGCCGTAGATCAGCCACGGCTGGGCGGGCGCATAGCCCTTCTCGGTCGCCTCCTGCAGCGCGCGGGCGCCCGACAGGTCGTGCAGCAGCAGCCGGTCGATGTGCAGCAGGACAAAGCCGTTGCCGAGATCGGCGATGACGTGGCTGTCCCAGATCTTGTCGAACAGGGTCTTGGCCATGATGCTCCTCCGCGTGCGGCGGATATCAGCATCTCGCCAGCCGCGCCGCCAGCGCTTCGCTGTCCTTCTCGTCGATCACTTCCAGGGTGCGATACCAGGGCGAGGCGCCGTCGTGCGGGCCCAAAAGCCAGTCGGGCTGCTTGCCGCGCAGGAGCACCGTGGGAATGCCGAGACGGGCGGCGAGGTGGATCGGCGGCGAATCCTCGCCGACGACCAGGCGGCAGCGCGCGATCGCTGCCGCGTCGCGCTCGATCTCGAGCCCTTCGGGAGGGTCGCTGCGCGTGAACCAGCCAATGCGTGACGACGGCTCGGCGCTCACCTCGAGGGGGCCGGGCGAGGGCAGGTCTTCGAGCGTCCAGCCGAGCAGGTAGGGCAGGCTGCGCAGCGGCGCGGCTGCGACGAAGCCATCAAGCGACTCGCCACGCCGCGCCGTCGGTGCGGCGAGCCACGGCTCGAGGCTCGCCGGACACTGAACGACTGCATCGACGCCGCGCGCCAGCATCAGGACGTCGCGCCGCGCGGTGTCGCTGTCGATGTCGGCCTGTTCGGGATAGAGCAGAAGGCGGCCGGCGAGCGGCTCGCCCTGCCAGCGCGGCAGGGCGGGCGCGTAGCGGTCACCGGCGATCTCGAGGCGCGCCTCGTGGTCGCCGAGTCCGCGCAGCCAGTCGCCCTGGCGCAGCAGCAGCTCGCCGCGTCGCAGCCGCAACTGCGGGTCGTTGGGTCGGCTCACCAAGGCAGTCTCGAGGTCCGACAGGGCGCCGATCCAGTCGCCGCGCGCGGCCAGCAGCCGGGCACGGGCCGACAGCGAGGGCAGCAGGCGGTGATCAACCGCCAGGGCGTCGCTGTAGGCCTGTTCGGCTTCCGCCGCGCGCCCGAGCGCTTCGAGTGCGCGCCCCTTGTTGTAGGCGACGGCGGCATCGTCGGGCTTGAGCCGGCTGGCGCGGTCGAGCGCGGTCAGGGCTTGCGCGTGCTCGCCCAGGACCATGAGGCAGCCGGCGAGATTGACGTGGGCGGCGGCTTCCCGGGGCAGGAACTTGGCTGCCCGTTCGAGCGGCTCGCGCGCCTCGGCGAAGCGGCCAAGCTTGAGGCGCGCCTGTCCGAGGATGTGCAAGGCCTGCCCCGAGTTGGGTCGCGCCTCGGCAACCTGCGCCAGGAGCGGCTCCGCGCCGGCGAAGTCGCCGGCGGCAGCGCGCTGCACGGCATCGCGCGTCAGCGTCTGGATCTGGAGGTCGGTGAGCGCCACGAGCGGCCTCTAGCAGAGGCGGCGGCAAAGCAAAAGCGACGGGTCATGCTTGGATGCGGGAGAGCCAGCGACCTCTTCGACGCCTGTGCCGTCGACTACGGGGTGAAAAGAGGAAAGGTCCCTCGCGGCGCTCGGGATGACAGTATTGTTATCCGCGACAACAACAGTGTCATCCTGAGCGCGGCGAGGGACCTTTCTTTCACGGACGCCGCAGGGTCGCCGTGCCTGCCGATGAAGCCGCACTTTCCGAGCATGAAGGTCTTCGCCCCCGACACCAGCGGTCCATTCATTTGCGCCAGAACGGCTTTTCCGCCTCGAAGCGCAATTGGCTGCGGGCGAGCCCGAGATCACGGATCGTGCAACCCTGCAGGGCCGCGATCTCGGCGCGACTGCGGGCGCGGCAGCGCCATTCGGCGAGTAGAGCGCGCAGGACGGACGCGGAAAGACAGAAGCGCCGGACCATGGCGCCATCTCAGTCAAGTGACGCCGACTGCTCTATCCGCGGGCCGACACCAGTTGGCCCATTGGGCTTGGTTGACGGCAGGCAGAGAAAAAGGCCGGCGGTCGACAGGGAGGCTGAGGGTCGACCGCCGGCCAGGATCCGGAGGGGGATAGGCCCGGCAGGGTAGGAAACGGGCCTGCTCCGGAAGCGGGAACTAGCTGCGCCAGAATGGCTTGCTGGCCTCGAACTGGATTTCTCCGGTGCTCAACCCCAGATCGCGGATCGTGCGGGCATCGAGGTAGGCCAACTCGCGGCGCTCGTGGGCGCGCCGGCGCCAGGTGGCCAGGATCCGGCCGAGGACCTCGAAAGTGCCGGCCAGGGGCGCCTGAGAGCGATAGTGGAGTGACACGTCGGCCATGGAACTCTCCTTGAAAACGGTACGTGTTCGCTGGCCTGTAAGTGTGCGCCGGCAGGGTTCTTTACAAATGACCCTTTGTCCTGTTTTGATAAATTTCCCTCATGCGTCTGGAGAGCCATGAAGCGTACCCTGCCACCGCTCAACGGCCTGCGTGCCTTCGAGGCGGCCGCCCGTCATATGAGCTTCACAGATGCTGCCGACGAGCTCAGCGTCACGCAGGCAGCGATCAGCCACCAGGTGCGCGGGCTCGAGCAACGGCTCGGATTAAAATTGTTCGTGCGGCGCAATCGCTCCCTGCTGCTCTCCGAGGCGGGCCAAGCCTACCTGCCTTCGGTGCGCGCCGCCTTCGACCAGCTCAACGAGGCGACCGAGAAGCTGCTGCAGAAGGATCGCGGCGGCCACCTCACGGTGACCACCACGGCGTCGTTCGCCATGAAATGGCTGGTGCCGCGTCTCGGCGGATTTCAACGCTCCAACCCGGAGATCGACGTCCGGGTCAGCACCTCGACCGATCTGGTCGATTTCGCGCGCGAGGATGTCGATATCGGCATCCGCTACGGCAGGGGCCACTGGCCGTCGCTCGGCGCCGAGCGGCTGCTCACCGAGGATGTCATGCCGGTCTGTGCGCCGTCGCTGCTCAAGGGAGCGAACGGCCTGAAGAAGCCGGCCGACCTCAAGAACTTCACGCTGCTGCACATCGGCAACTTCCCGGACGACTGGCAGATCTGGCTGACCGCGGCCGGCGTCAAGGGCATCGACGCCTCGCGCGGCGTGTCGTTCGATTTCTCCCTGGCCGCCTACCAGGCGGCGATGGACGGGCTCGGCGTGGCGCTGGGCCGGCACAAGCTGGTCGCGCCCGACCTCGAGGCGGGCCGCCTGGTCGTGCCGTTCGACTTCAAGATGTCGACCGAGCTTGCCTACTATGTCGTCTACCCGCCCGAGGCGATCCGCCGGCGCAAGATCAAGGCGTTCCGCGACTGGGTCATGTCGCTCGCCGAAGTCGCGCCCCGGCAGGCGTAGGGCGGCAACTCATGGCTGGGAGCGCGCCACTTAAGGCGGAGTAATCTCCGCCGACGTGGCGCTCTTTTCATTCTCCTCCCCAGCTTCGCTGGGGGAGGTGCCCCCGTAATCGGGGGGCGGAGGGGTCATGGGCCCCAGTCCCGCTGCTCATGACCCCTCCGTCGCCGAGACGGCGACACCTCCCCAGCGAAGCTGGGGAGGAGAATGAGAGAGGCGACGACGGCCGTTCATTTACCTGTATTTGCAAATAACTCATTTGCGTTTGCAAATAATGGGAGCATGATGAGCGTCAACCGGAGGAGGCGCTCATGAAATTCGGTTACTTCACGCTGAGCGACAATCGCTATCCGAACAATCCGCGTACCGCCGAGGCGTTCCTGCAGGACATCTATGCCGAGGCGTTGTGGGCCGAGAAGGTCGGCCTGAACTCGGCCTGGATCGGCGAGCATCATTTCAATCTTCTGGGCGTGAACGCCTCGCCGCTTGCCATGCTGGCGCAGCTCGCCGGTGCCACAACGACGCTGCGCCTGGCGCCGGCGGTGACGCTCCTGCCGGTCCATCATCCGCTGCACGTCGCCGAGGAATGGGCGACGCTCGATTTGCTGTCCGGCGGGCGGGTCGATTTCGCCGCCGGGCGCGGCTACGACCGCAAGGAGTACGAGCCGTTCGGCGCGCCGTTCGCGGAGTCGGCCGAGCTGTTCGCCGAGGGGCTGGAAATCCTGTGGCGCGCCTGGACCGAGACCGGCAAGTGGTCGCACAAGGGCCGCTTCTACCAGTTCGAGGACGTGGAGATCCGGCCCAAGCCGGCGCAGAAGCCGTTGCGGCCCTACGTCGCCTGCTTCTCGCGGCCGTCGATGGAGCTTGCGGCGAAGAACGACTGGAACGTGATCTACGCGCCGTTCGCCGCCGCCATGGTCTACGGCTCGCTGGCCGACGCGGTGCGCGTCTATCGCGAGACCTGCGAGACGGGCTTCAAGCGGCCGATGCGGCGCGCCATGTGCTCGTACTTCGTGCACATCGCCGCGACGCCGGCCGAGGAGCAGTACGGCAAGGAAGCGCTGGTGCGCTACTTCCAGGATGCGCTGATCGCGGCCTTTCCCTCGTCGTCGGGCGAGAAGGTGCCGCCGACCTACAAGTACTTCGTCGACATCGTGAACATCCTGCGCGACATGCGGCCGGAGAAGCTCACCGACAAGTCGATCCTGTGCGGCAGCGTCCAGCACATCGTCGACACGCTGAAGCAGGTCGAGAAAGCCGGCATCGCCGAGGTCATCCTCTATTTCAACTACGGCCAGATCCCGCATGCCATGGTGAAGGAGCAGATGGAGCTCTTCATGCGCGAGGTCGCGCCGCACTTCGCCTCCTGACGATCGGGCGATCCGACGATGGGGCGGCTCGACTCCTATCTGCCCTACCTGCTGAACCGCGCCGGCAACCGCATCGCCACGGCGTTCGGCGAGGAGGTCCGGCCGCTCGGCGCCACCCTGCAGATGTGGCGCGTGCTCGCCGCGCTGCGCGAGCGCGACGGGCGGCGCATGGGCGACCTCTCGGCGACGACCTCGATCGAGGTCTCCACCCTGACGCGGCTGGTCGACACGATGGAGACCAAGGGCCTGGTTGCCCGGCGGCGCGCCGCGGACGACGCGCGGGCGATCGTGCTGCAGGTCACGCCGGCCGGGCGGCGGCTGACCCAGCGGATCGTGCCGATCGCCGAGCGCTACGAGCAGGTAGCTTTGGCGGGCTTCAGTCCCGCCGAAGCCGAGCGGCTGAAGGCGGCGCTGCGCCGGCTCTACAGCAACATGGATAAGTTGCAGGGAGATTGAATCGGCCGGCGCGGCGGGCGATGGTGGGGACCGAACCCGTTGCCAACGAAGGAACCACGCCCATGGCCCGCCTCGCCTCGCTGGACGACCTGCGCCGCGTCCTGCCCGAGCCGCGTCCGACGACCCGCGCCAAGATCCTCGATGCGCTCGACGAGCAGTCGATCGAGTTCCTCGGGCGCTGCCCGTTCGCGCTGGTCGGCACGACGGCGCCCGACGGCACCATCGAGGTCTCGCCCAAGGGCGACGATCCCGGCTTCATCCGCGTCGAGGATCCGCGCACGCTCCTGATCCCCGAGCGCGCCGGCAACAACCTGGCGTTCGGCCTCAGCAACATCCTGGCGACCGGCAAGATTGGCATCATCGCCCTGGTGCCGGCCACCGGCGAGACCCTGCGCGTGTCGGGCACCGCCGAGATCTTCGACGATCCCGACTTGGTGAAGTCGCTGAGCGCCCTCGGCAAGCCGGCGCTGCTGGCGACGCGGGTCCACATCAAGCACTGCTACTTCCACTGCGCCCGCTCGATCGTGCGCGCCAAGCTGTGGGATCCCAAGGCGTGGCCGGCGCCCGGCCGAGTCTCGTTCGGCAAGATCATCGCGCCCCGCATCGGCGCTGGCGACGAGCTGGCCGCCCAGATCGATGCCGGCGTGCAGGGCGCTTACACGACCCGCCTGTGGTCCAACAGCTAGGCGTGCCCATGGCCAGCCCCGAGGCCAAACCGCCGTTTCGCGCCGAGATCGTCGGCAGCCTGCTGCGCCCGCGCATCCTGAAGGAGACAGCGGCCGAGATCGCGCTGGGCAAGATCGATGCCTCTGCTCATCAGAAGGTGTTGGAGCAGGAGATCGCCCGCGTCGTCAGTCAACAGGAAGCGCTGGGCTTCAAGGTGGCGAGCGACGGCGAGTTCGCCCGCACGTCGTGGTTCGGCTTCTTCTTCGAAGGCCTCGACGGCTTCCGGCTTGGACCATCGCTGTTCCGCTTCCGCAACCCGGCGGGAGCAGACTTCGAATGGCCGACCTGTGTGGCGTCGGGCACCATTCGCCGCCGCAGCCCGATCGCGCTGGCCGAGTATGTCCGGCTTGCCAAGGCGACCCGTACGGCGCTGCCCAAGGCCACCTTGCCGACCCCGAGCGCCTTCCACTTCTTCCGCTTCACGCAGGCCTTCGAGCCCTCGGTCTACACGCAGGAGCGCTACTTCGACGATCTCGTCGCCGTGTACAAGAGCGAGATCGCCGAGCTGGCGGAAGCGGGTTGCCGCTACCTGCAGCTCGACGAGGTGCCGCTCGCCATGCTGTGCGATCCGCTGGTGCGCGAGCAGGCTGAGGCCCATGGCGGTGATCCCGACGCGCTGCTCGACCTCTATATCGCGGTGATGCGCCGTATCCTCGAGAATCGGCCGGCCGGGCTTACCGTCGGCCTGCATCTCTGCCGCGGCAATTTCCGTGGCCGCTGGATGGCGGCGGGCGGCTACGAGCCGGTGGCGGCGCGCTTGTTCAACGATATTCCGGTCGACGCGTTCTTCCTCGAGTACGACAGCGAGCGGGCCGGCGATTTCGCGCCGCTGCGCCACGTGCCGAAGGAGCGGCGCGTCGTGCTCGGACTGGTGTCGACCAAGACGCCCGCCCTGGAAAGCCGGGATACGCTCAGCCGGCGTATCGACGAGGCGGCTCGTTTCGTCGATCCAGACCGTCTGGCGCTGTCGACCCAATGCGGCTTCGCCAGCGTCGCCGGCGGCAACCTGATCGACGAGAAGGCGCAATGGGCGAAGCTCGAGCGCGTCGCCGAGACGGCCCGCGCGGTATGGGGCACGACGTAGCTTCGCGATGAAGCGCAAGGTCGGGCTGTTCCTGCTGGCGGTGATGGTGGCTGTCAGCCTGGGCGCCACGATCGTGGCCTCGCTCGCCATGTACCGGCTGATGTCGCAGGACCAGGCGGCCGATTTTCACAGCATCGAGGCCAGTCTAAGCGAGCGCTTTGCCCTGTTCGAGACCATGCTGCGCACCGAGCACCAGCGGATCGTGGCGCACATGGACAAGGTGTTGCCCGAGATTGCCGCGGAGCTCGATGCGAGCGGTCGCACGCCGGCCGAACTGTCGACCGCCGAGCTCGACGCGCTGGCGCGGAAGTACGGTGTCCAGCACCTCTACTTCATCGGGCGCGATTACAAGGTGTTCCAGACCAATCTCGCGCACGACAAGGGCCTCGAGTTTCCCCGCGGCAGCTTCAGGGGATTCCTCGATTCGGTATTCGGCGCCGGCAAGGTGATGAACGACGACATCGACCTGTCGCAGGTCAGCGGAACGCTCAGGACCTACAGCTATTTCGGCCCCGAGGGCCGGGACTACATCGTCGAAGCCTCGACCGACATCCGCACCAACCTGGCGCAAGGCCCCTATGGCTGGCTCAGCAAGTACTTCTTCGAGGATCTGTTCGACGACGCCGTGGATTCCAATCCCTACGTCAAGTCCGTCGACATCTACCTGCAGAACGACACCGCGACCTGGTCGCTGATCAATCCCGGCAAGCAGCTCGATCCGGCGCTGGCCGAGCGCGTGATCCGCGACGGTCGGGAGACCATTCCAGCCAACAATGCCCGCCTCGTGACGATCTACAGCAGCGAGAAGAGACAGGCTTCGACCAGCCACCTGATGTCGTCGAAATACGTCATTCGCCAGATCACCTACGACACCGGGCTGGCGCGCCAGGCCGTCACCCACGTCTTCCTGAGCTCGATGCTGGTGCTCGCCCTGATGCTGCCGGTCGTCTACTGGATCGCCTCGCGCCTGCTGCAGCGGCAGCTCCTCGATCCGCTGTTCACGCTGCGCGGCGAGGCCGGCGCCATCGCCCGGGGCAATCTCGATCAGGCGATCGCCAACACCGGCCGGCGCGACGAGATCGGCCAGCTGGCGACCAGCTTCGCCTCGATGCGCGACTCCGTGCGGCGCACCATCGTCGATCTGCGCCGGACGAATCTCGCGATCGAACGGTTCGTGCCGCAGGCGTTCCTGTCGATCCTCGGCAAGCCGTCGATCGTCGAGGTCGCGTTGGGCGACAACAAGCACCAGAACATGACGGTCCTGTTCTCGGACATGCGCGACTTCACGACCCTGTCGGAAGCCATGACGCCGGGCCAGAACTTCACCTTCATCAATGCCTATCTCGAGCGGATGGGCCCGGTCATCCGCAAGCACCGGGGCTTCATCGACAAGTATATCGGCGATGCGATCATGGGCCTGTTCTTCACCGCCGATGACGCGCTCAGCGCCGGCCTCGACATGCTCGCGGTGCTCGAGACATTCAACGGCGAGCGGCGGGCTGCCGGCCTCGAGCCGATCGCCATCGGCATCGGCCTCAACAGCGGCTCGCTGATGATCGGCACGATCGGCGAGAAGAACCGCATGGACGGCACCGTGATCTCTGATACGGTCAATCTGGCCTCCCGCGTCGAAAGCCTGACCAAGGACTACGGCGTCGGCCTGCTGATCTCGCAATTCACCCGCGACGAGCTCGCCGATCCCACGGCCTACGACATCCGCCCGATCGGCAGCGTGCCGGTCAAGGGCCGGATCCAGCCGGTGACGCTCTTCGAGGTGGTGCGGGGAACCAAAGAGATGAGTCGATCGCTTCGCTCGAACGACACGACCACACCCTGACAAGAGCCGCACGGCGCTTTTTCTGTCATCCTGAGCGTAGCGAAGGATCTCATCGCCGTTTGCCATAGGTGTGCTCGGCACTTCTGGCGATGAGATCCTTCGCTGCGCTCAGGATGACAAGATGTCTACACCGCTGCCGATGTCCGGTAGATCGCGTTGACGTGGATGTCGGCGCAATCGACCAGCGGGAAGCCGGGGTCGATTCCCTCGAACGCCAGGAACAGGTCGGTGCCGCCCAGCATGATGGCCTCGGCGCCGCGCTCGCGGCAGAGCCTGCGGCCCTGCTCGAGGAAGATCTGGCGCTGCCCGTCATTGACCCGGCCGGCGGTCGCCATGGTGACGTAGGCGGTGTGGACCTGATCGAGCGCGTCGCCTTCGGGCAGCACGACCTCGATCGACGCGAGGCTGCCGTAGAGCCCGCTCTCCATCACGGTGCGCGTGCCCATGATGCCGATCCGCTTTAGCCCGCGTCGCTTGATCTCGGCGCCGACCTCGGGAATGGCGTTCAAAACGGGAAGCGGCGAGATCGGAATCAGCTCGTTGACGCAGAAATGGCCGCCCATCGAGGTGATGGCCGCGGCGCCGGCGCCGGCCGCCTTCATGCGCCCGACCAGGCGGGCGAAGATCTCGGCCTGCCTGGCTGGCGTGCGGTCGTTGAGGTTGCGCGACATCTCGCGCACGTCGGCATGGCAGATGGTGACCTCGAGCGGAATGCCGGAGGCGACGTGGCGGTCGATCAGGCCGCGATAGTAGAAGTCGGTGGCGGCGGGTCCGATGCCACCGATCAGTCCTATGTGCATGACGCCGACTGTGGCGCGTCAGCGCCACGAGTGCAATCTGCGGCGCGTCAGCGCCACGACGGCAATCGTCGTCGGCTTGTCCGTCAGCCTGCCGCCCGGGCCTCGCGGAACGAGATGAGGCGGCCTTGCCTTTCGTCCCACAGTGCGAGGCGCACGCAGCGAAAGCTCTCGAGCAGGGTCAATCGGCCGACATTGCGCAGCTCAGGATGCTCGCGCAGCACACGCGACAGCCGGTAGAACGGGATACGGCTGCACAGATGGTGGACATGGTGCACGCCGATATCGGCGGTGAACCAGCGCAGGAAGGCCGGCAGGTCGTAGTGCGAGCTGCCGTACAAGGCCGCGTCCTGCACGCTCCAGGACTCGTCGTTTGCCCAGGTCGTGTGCTCGAACTGATGCTGGACGTAGAACATCCAGACCCCGACCGAGGCCGCGAGCAGGACGATCGGCAGATGGACGAGCAGGAACGGCTTGATGCCGACGAGCCAGATCAGCAGGGCGGCGGCCGCCACGATCGCCAGATTGGTCGCCATGGTGCTGGCCCATGGCCGCCAGCCTCGCCGCATCGATCCGACCGGCAGGCGATGCTGCAGGATGAACAGGTAGGCCGGGCCGAGCCCGAACATCACCAGCGGATGGCGGTACAGCCGGTAGCGCAGGCGGCCCCAGATCGAGCGCGCGCGATATTCGTTCACCGTGAGCGTGTCGACGTCGCCGCGGCCGCGCCGGTCGAGGTTGCCGGCGGTGGCATGATGCATCGCATGCAACTGGCGCCACACGCCGTAGGGCGTAAAGGTCAGCACGCCAGCGATCCGGCCGATCCAGTCGTTTGCGAGCCGATGCCGGAAGAAGGAGCCGTGGCCGCAATCATGCTGAATGGCGAACAACCGGACCAGGAAGGCGCCGGCCGCCAGGGCGAGCGGCAGGGCCAGCCAGTACCCGACATCGAGGGTCGCCCATGCCAGCACCCAGAGGGCGGTCAGCGGAATGATCGTGAGGGCGATCTCGAGGATGCCCCGGGCAGTGCTGGGCTGCCGGTAACGCGCGAGGATCTGGGTCCAGGCAGTGGCCTCCATCGGGGCCGCCGTCTGGATCGCGCGGTCTTCATTGCCTCTCAATCGGGAACCTTCCTGCCCACAGCCCACGACGTGGGCTGCGTCGGGTGATTGGTCTTAGGCGGTGGCGGCGATGGCGGCAACGAGACGAATCGTCCGGGCGCCGGGCGCAATGAGGCAGCCGGTGGCTGTCTCAAGGCGGGCTTGGACGACGCGGGATCGGCCTGGTCCTGGAGGCGGCGACCGGCTTGACCCGGATTCGCATGGCCCGGTCCTTCGGCTGATCGATCTCGAAGGCACCGGTCTTGCGGACGAGGTCGCTCAGCTTGCGAAAACCGTAGGTGCGCGGATCGAAATCGGAGGCGATGTTTGAAAGCCGCTGCCCGACCACGCCGAGGCCGACCCAGCCGTCCTCGGCATCCATCTCCGCAATCGCCTTGGTCAGGAGGGGAATGGCGGCGCTCACCGGCTGGCGCGCCCTGACCGAGCCGCCTTCCTCGGGCGTCGCCGGGATTACTTCCGGCAACAGGTTCTCGGTGTAGATGAAGCGTCGGCAGGCTTGGCGGAAGCTCTCGGGCGTCTTCTGGGTGCCGAAGCCATAGACGTCGGCACCCTCCTCGCGGAGCCGGGACGCCAGGCGGGTGAAGTCGCTGTCGGAGGAGACCAGGCAGAAGCCGTCGAACCGGCGGCTGTGCAGCAGGTCCATGGCGTCGATCACCAGCGCGATGTCGGAGGCATTCTTGCCCGTCGTGTAGGCGAACTGCTGGTAGGGATCGATGGCGTAGCGCTGCAGGATGTCGGCCCACGACTTCATGCGCGGGCTGGAAAAATCGCCGTAGATGCGCCTGACGCTGGCTTCGCCGAACTTGGCGATCTCCTCGAACAGACCGCCGGCGATGCGGGGTGACGTGTTGTCGGCATCGACCAGGACGGCAAAGCGGCGCGGGCGAAGGTCATCGGCCATGGCGATAGACTAGGCTGAAGTGCCCTCTTTCGAGAGACCAAATTTTCTCGGCCTGCAATGCTTCGCGAGGCTTGGGCGGTCGGTCAGCGCAAGGCCTCCGCTGCAGCCTGATCTTCCAGCCGCAATCGACGCCTTGTCGGGCAACGTCGGCGGCGCTTCCTCCATCGGCGCCGCCGCCAGCAGCAGGCGATAGCGTGTCTCGATGACCCGCGGATGGCGCGGATCGTCGCCCAGCGCGCGCCGCAGCTCCTGCACGCACGAGGTGAGCGCATCGTCGCCCACCGCCTTGCCGTCCCACAGGCGGTCGATCAGCTCCTGCTTGGTCACCACCTCGGCCGAGCGCTCCGCCAGGGCAGCCAGCAGCGCCGACGCGCGCGGGGTGGGCCTGATCTCCTCGTCGCCTCGCCAGAGTTGCCGCGCGCCGCCGTCGAACCGGTACTCGCCAAAGGCCACGCGGAGCGCCGCCGCAACTTCCGCGGAAGTTCGCCGGTGTTCCGCCATGACTTGCTTCTCCCTGGTGCCGAAACTGTCGCACCGCTCCTGCCCGGTTTCAACCCGACCCCGGAGCGGATCGGAGGATCGCATGACGCGCAGAAGCATGATCGGCGAACCTGCTGGAGCTCTAGCCTTTCGTTCTCCTCCCCAGCTTCGCTGGGGAGGTGTCCGCGTCTTCGCGGACGGAGGGGTCATGGGCAACAGGTCTGGGGCTCATGACCCCTCTGTCGCCGTAAGACGGCGACACCTCCCCAGCGAAGCTGGGGAGGAATGGGACGCTCACGCCCGGCTTCTGCGCTGCAGGATCAGGTTGGCGGCCAGCGTCAGGGCAAGCGTTACGGCCATCAGGACGAAGGCGATGGCGCCGCCGAACGGCCAGTTGGTCTGCTGGGTGAACTGGTTGTAGACCAGCGGCGCCATCATCTTGAACAGCGGGCCGCCCAGCAGGAACGGGGTGGCGTAGGCGTTCATCGCCAGGATGAAGGTCAGGATGGTGCCGGCCAGGATGCCGGGCATGGCGAGCGGCCACAGCACGCGGCGGAACATGATGGCGGGCGGGGCGCCCAGGCTGAACGCCGCCTCCTCGACGGCGCGGTCGATGCCTTCGATCACGCTCTGCAGCGACAGCACCATGAAGGGCAGGTTGACGGCGATGATGCCGATGATCACCGCGTTCTCGGTGAACATGATCTCGAGCGGCTTGTCGATCAGGCCAATGCCCATCAGGGTCGCGTTGACGAAGCCCTTGTTGCCGAACACGACCATCCAGCCGGCCGCACGCACCGAGTTGCCGACGAACAGCGGCAGGACGATCAGGATGATCAGCAGGTGCTTCCAGCGGCTCTGGGTGCGCGCCACGACATAGGCGAGCGGAAAGCCCAGCACCAGGCAGACCAGGGTGACCAGGACGGCGATCTTGACCGTCGTCAGCAGGATCGACGTGTAATAGGGGTCGGTGAAGAACTTGACGTAGTTGGCGATGGTCAGCGCCTCGACCATCAGCTTCTTGGCCGGGACGAACTCGTTCAGGCTGTAGCGGAACAGGATGGCGAGCGGCGCGAACAGGCTGATGGCGACGAAGATCGTCGCCGGCGTCAAGAGCGCCGTCGCAGTCCAGCCGTAGCCCCGTCGCCGGACGGCGACGGGCGGACCATGGGCAATCGCGGTGTCGGTCATCCCTTGAACGACTTGTCCCACCATTCCTTGAAGGCGGAGTCGTTCTTGGCCATGTAGCCGTAGTCGAGATCGACCAGGCGCTTCTGCTCCTCCTCGGTGAAGCCGATGCGCTCGCGCAGGTCGGGTGCCACCTTGGCGTTGGTGACCGTCGGGTTGTAGCCCATGTCGATGGCGAAGCCTTCCTGGGCCGACGGCGCCATCATGGCATCGAGGTAGGCATAGGCGCCCGCCTTGTTGGGCGCGTTCTTCGGCATGACGAAGCCGGAGATGTACATCGGCACGCCTTCCTTGGGCGCCACCGTCGAGACGTTGATGCCGGCGTTCTGCCATTGCACGGCGCGCGCCTTCCACATGATTCCGCAGGCGATCTCCTCGGTCTTGAGTGCCTGGGCGAATGCCTCGTTGGACGGATAGATGCGTGCGCCCGCCTTCTTGCAGGCGACCAGCAACTCCTTGCCGGGCTCGAAATTGCTCACCGAGCCACCCGCCGCCATGCCGGCGGCGAGCATGGTGTATTGATATTGGATGTCGATGATGCCGAGCTTGGCGCCGTTCTTGGGATTGAGCGTGTCGGCGAAGCTGGCCGGCGCCTGCATGAGCTTGGGATTGTAGAGGATCACCTTGCCCGAATAGATATGGCCGATGCCATACGGATACTTCATCGCCGGGATGAGGTTCGCGGCGTTGGGCATCTTGGAGTAGTCGAGCTGCTCGAGCGTGCCCTGCTCGTTCATCTCGTACATGTTGGCGGCCGACACGCCCTGCAGGTCCGAGGTCCCGCGGCGCAGCGACTTCTCGGCCAGCACCTTGGCGCGACGCGGCGGATCGTTGGCTTCGTCCTTGACCACGTCCCAGCCCTTGGGTGCGAGCAGGGGAGTTTCGATGTTCTTGGCCAGCAGGCGCGAATAGTCGCCGCCCCAGGTGCCGATGACGATGCGCTTGTTGTCCTGCGCCAGCGCGGGGAATGCCGCGCCGGCGGCCAGGGCTGCGCCGCCGCCCAACAGGCTGCGACGATGGATGGTGTAACGGTTGGACATAAAGGCCTCCTGCATTCTTTCTTGCTCGTCTACTCGTTGAAGACTTGGCCGGCCGAAGCGGGCCACCCCACATGAACAGGCCGGCCGACGTCCGGCGCGAACCCGCCCTCCCGATTGGCGATCTGCACGATCAGCCGGTCGCTGGGCGACAGGCGGACATGGATGTCGATCTGCGCGCCGAGATACGACACGAATTCCACCGTACCCGGCAGGCTGTTGTCGAGCCCGCTGTTGGCCGCCGCGACGATCTCGACCCGCTCCGGCCGGATGGCGAGCACGCCGCGGCCGGCCGTCCCGCCGGTGCAGGCCAGCGACAGGCCGCCGTCGCTGCGGAAGCGGCCGGGCGCCTCGACCGTCCCTTCGAGGAAGGTGCTGCGACCGACGAAACCCGCGACGAAGCGATCGGCGGGTCGCTCGTAGAGGTCGCGCTGACTGCCGACCTGGCACACCGAGCCCTCGTTCATCACCACCAGCCGGTCGGCCATGGTGAGCGCCTCTTCCTGGTCGTGGGTCACCATCACGGTGGTGAGGCCGAGCTTGCGTTGCAGCTCGCGGATCTCGACCCGCACCTCCTGGCGCAGCTTGGCGTCGAGGTTGCTGAGCGGCTCGTCGAGCAGCAGCACATCCGGCCGAATGGCGAGCGCGCGGGCGAGCGCGACGCGCTGCTGCTGGCCGCCCGAGAGCTGGCGCGGCAGGCGGCCGCCGAAGCCGCCCAGCCGGACGAGGGCCAGCGTCTCCTCGACCCGCCGCTCGATGTCGGCGCGCGGCAGCTTGCGCATCTCCAGGCCGAAGGCGACGTTCTGCGCCACGGTGAGGTGCGGGAACAGGGCATAGCTCTGGAACACCATGCCGGCATTGCGCTTCCAAGGTGGCAACAGCGTGACGTCCTGGCCGGCCAGGCGGACGCGGCCCGACGTCGGCTCGATGAAGCCCGCCACCATGCGCAAGGTCGTGGTCTTGCCGCAGCCCGACGGGCCCAGCAGGACCAAGAACTCACCGTCGGCGACGGCGAGCGAGACGTCGCGGACGGCGTGGAAATCGCCGTAGCGTTTGACCAGCTGGTCGATGTCGAGGCGGGCCATCTCACACCACCCGGGCGAGCTTGACGTAGCGGTCGGTGATCAGCATCACCGCGGCGATCAGCACGATCTGTACCACCGACACCGCGGCGATGGTCGGATCGATTTTCCATTCGAGATATTGGAGAATCACGATCGGCAGCGTGGTGCGGCCCGGACCGACCAGGAACAGGCTCATCTCGAGATTGCCGAACGAGGTCACGAAGCCGAATAGCGCGCCGGCGACGATGCCAGGGCGGATCGCCGGCAGGGTGATGCGCCAGAACGTCACCCAGGCGTTGGCGCCGAGGTTCTGCGCCGCTTCCTCGGTGCTGCGATCGACCCCGGCCAGGCTCGCCGTGACCAGCCGCACCACCCAGGGGATGACGATCACGGTGTGGCCGGCAACCAGGGCGTAGAAGGTGCCGAGCACGTCGACGTCGAGCCCGTTCTCGAGCACGACATGGAAGACGTACATGGCGGTGCCCAGCACCACGCCGGGCACGATCAGCGGCATCAGCAGCAGGCTGGCGAGCGGGACGCGGAAGGCGAACTGGAAGCGCACCACGCAGAGCGCCGCCGGAACGCCCAGCGCCAGCCCGATCAGGGTCGCCAGCACGCCGACCTCGAAGGACAGGCGAAAGCCGTCGACGAACTTGCGCTGGTCGAGGATGGCGGCGAACCATTTCAGGCTGTAGCCCTCCGGCGGGAAGGACGGGATCTCCTGCCGGAAGAAGGCCAGCCAGACGACGAAGATCATCGGCACGAGGATGTAGAGCAGAGCCAGCGACGCCGCGCCATTCAACGCCCAGCGCAGCGCCCGCCGGCGGATGATCGCGAGGGTGTCAGCCATTGACGAAACCTCTTGTCATCCTGAGCGCAGTGAAGGATCTCATCGCCAGGAGTTCCGACGCACACTTGTGGCGGACGGCGATGAGATCCTTCGCTGCGCTCAGGATGACAGAACAGGACATCACAGCACGTTCTTGTAGAAGCGGCCGCCCTTCATGATGGCGGAGAGGTGTGGGCCGCCATCCTTGAACAGGCCGAGATCCTTCAGCGGGTCGCCGTCGACCACCAGCAGGTCGGCGAAGGCGTCGGGTGCGATGACACCGAGCTTGCCTTCCTGGCACACCACCTCGGCGCCGATCAGGGTGGCCGAGCGGATCACCTCGATCGCCGGCATGACGCGCCCGCGAATCTGGAACTCGACAGTCTGCTCGTCCTCGAGCGCGCCCAGCAGGTCCGAGCCATAGGCCATGCGCACGCCGGCCTTGCGGCAGAGCTCGAGCTCCCTGAAGCCGAACTTCAGCACCTCGTCGTTCTTGTCCAGCATCTCCTGCGGCATGCCGAGTTCCTTGGCGCGCCGCTTCATGGCGTCGTAGGCGATCAGGTTGGGCACCATGTAGACGCCCTTCTGCGCCATCAGCCTGGCAGTCGGCGCGTCGACCAGGTTGCCGTGCTCGATGGTGCGCACGCCGCAGCGCACGGCGCGGGTGATCGCTTCCGGCGTATAGGCGTGGGTCAGCACGTAGCGGCCGAAAGCGTGTGCCTCCTCGACTGCTGCGGTGATCTCCTCCACGGTGAACTGCAGCGATTCCAGCGGATCGTACGGCGAGGCGACGCCGCCCGAGACCATCAGCTTCACCTGGTCGGCTCCCTGGCGCATCTGCTCGCGCGCGGCCTTGCGCACGGCATCAGGGCCGTCGGCGATGCAGCGGATGAACACCATGCCGTTGCAGCACAGGCAGGTCGGCCCGACATCGGTGCGCCGGTTGCGATCGTTGTGTCCGCCGGTCGGGCCGATCGAGCGGCACGAGATGAACAGGCGCGGCCCCGGGATCAGGCCCGATTCGACAGCCGCCTTGGTGCCCCAGTCGGCGCCGCCGGCGTCGCGCACCGTGGTGAAGCCGCGATCGAGCATGCGCTTCAGCCGGCCGGCCGAGCGCGCCATCATCAGGGTGAGCGGCACCGCTTCCAGGCGGTTGACGTAGACCTCGCTGTGATGCGTGTGCACGTGACAGTCGATCAGACCGGGCATCAGCGTGCGTCCGCCGCAATCGATGACGCTGGCGCGGGCCGCCTTGATCGGCCTGGACGACACTTCCTTGATGACGTCGCCTTCGACCAGCACCTCGTAGCCGCCACGCGCTTCCTTCCAGCGTGGATCGAGCAGGCGAAGATTCTTGAACCGGAAGGACATTCAGGGGGCTCCGATCTCACGTTCCTCCCCAGCTTCGCTGGGGAGGTGCCCCGTCATACGGGGCGGAGGGGTCATGAGCCCCAGTCCCGCTGCTCATGACCCCTCCGTCGGCATCGGCTTTTGGCCGCAAAGCGGCCAAACGCCTTTAGACGCCGACACCTCCCCAGCGGAGCTGGGGAGGAGGTCTTGAAACGTGCTCACCACGCCCTCACGTCAGCGCATTCTTGTGGAACTTGCCGGCCTTCATGATCGCCGGCAGGTGGGCGCCCTGGTCGAGGAAGAGCTCGAGTTTCTTCAGCGGATTGCCGTCGACCACGATCAGGTCCGCATAGGCGCCGGGCGCGACGATGCCGAGCTTGCCTTCCTGGCGCAGGATCTCGGCGCCGACGATGGTGGCCTGGCGGATGATCTCGATCGGTTTCAGGACCTTGGCGCGATGGATGAACTCGAGGCTCTGGTCGACCTGCAACGCGCCCAGGAGGTCGCTGCCGTAGCCCACCTTCACCCCGGCGGCCTTGCAGATCTCGAGCGAGCGCAGCGCACCTTCGATCACGATGTCGTTCTTGTCGAGCATGTCCCGGGTCATGCCGAACTGAGCGGCCCGCTCCTTCATTGAGAAGTAGGCCACCAGGTTGGCGATCATGTAGCCGCCCTTGGCCTTCAGGAGCTTGGCCGACCGGGCATCGATCAGGTTGCCGTGCTCGATGGTGCGCACCCCGTTGTTGACGGCGCGGGTGATCGCTTCCGGCGTGTAGGCATGCGCCAGCACGTAGCGGCCGAAATTCTTCGCCTCGTCGGTTGCCGCCGCGATCTCGGCCTCGGAGAATTGTAGCGAATCAAGCGGGTCGTAGGGCGACGCGACGCCGCCCGAGCACATGATCTTCACCTGGTCGGCGCCCTGGCGCATCTGCTCGCGCACCAGCTTGCGCACCTCGTCGGCGCCATCGGCGATCGCCATGCAATAGACCATGGCGTTGCAGCAGCCGCACGGCGCGCCCTGGTCGGTGCGACGGCGCGAATCGCTGTGGCCGCCGGTCGGTCCGATGGCGCGGCCGGAGATGAACAGGCGCGGTCCCGGGATCAAGCCCGACTCGACGGCGGTCTTGATGCCCCAGTCGGCGCCGCCGGTGTCTCGCACCGTGGTGAAGCCGCGGTCGATCATGCCCTTCATCAGGTCGGCGGCGCGCGCCGTCAGCAGGGTGAGCGGCACGTTCTCGAGGTTGCGGATGTTGACCTCGACCAGGAAGACGTGGACGTGGCAGTCGATCAGGCCAGGCATCAGGGTGCGCTTGCCGCAATCGATGACCTGCGCCTGGGGCGCCTTGATCGGCTTGGCCGACACTTCCTTGATGAGATCGCCCTCGACCAGCACCTCGTAGCCGCCGCGCGCCTCGCTCCAGCGCGGGTCCAGAAGGTTCAAGTTCCTGAAAAGAAACTGCGGCATCAAGGCTCCCCCAACACGGTGCCGGCACCCTACGACGCCCGGCGCTTTGACGCTACAGTCGGTGGATGGTCGGAGCACCCATGGCGCGAGTGCCCAGCGTTGGAACGCCCGGAGTCGGATCGCCCAGCGTCGAATCGCCTCGTGTCGGCGCGGAAGCGGACGACGCGCACGCAGCGGCCGCAACGCAGAGCCGGTCGCACATGCGACGAGTCGTCGTCATCGGCACCACCGGCTCGGGCAAGAGCACGCTGGCGGAGCGCCTGGCGGCGCAGACCGGGCTGCGCGTCATCGAGCTCGACGCCCTCTACTGGGGGCGCGACTGGCAGGGCGTTCCGGTCGATCTGTTCCGTCACCGGGTCGAGCGCGAGACCCGCGACGGCGGCTGGATCGTGGTCGGCAATTACGGCCAGGTGCGCGACCTGGTCTGGCCGGCGGCCGATACGCTGCTATGGCTCGACTTGCCGCTGTCCCTTGTGATGTGGCGGCTGGTGCACCGAACCTTCCGCCGCGCCACGACCAGGGAGGAGCTCTGGGGCACCGGCAACCGGGAATCCTTCGTGAACGCCTTCTTCAGCCGTCAATCGATCCTGCTGTGGGCACTCAAGACCCATCGTCGCAACCGCGAGAGGTACAGCAAGGAGTGTGCCGCCTTGGCGGAGACGATGCAGGTCGTGCGGCTGTCATCGCCCAGCGAGGTTGAGCGCTTCCTCGCCGCGCGTTAAGCAGGCCCCATGTCGGTCCACGCCTTTTCCTGCTTCGACGGCCATACCTGCGGCAATCCGGTGCGGCTGGTGAGCGGCGGCGCGCCGCTGCTCAAGGGCGCCAGCATGAGCGACCGCCGCCTCGATTTCCTCGCCAACCATGACTGGATCCGAAAGGCGCTGATGTTCGAGCCGCGTGGCCACGACGTGATGTCGGGCTCGATCCTCTATCCGCCGACCCGCGCCGATTGCGACGTCGCCATCCTGTTCATCGAGGTGAGCGGCTGCCTGCCGATGTGCGGGCACGGCACGATCGGCACCGTCACCATGGCGGTCGAGAACGGGCTGGTGTCGCCGGCCACGCCGGGCGAGCTGGCAATCGACGCGCCGGCCGGCCGCGTCGTTGCGCGCTACGTGCAGGATGGCCGCTTCGTCGACAGCGTGCGCATCACCAACGTTGCCTCCTACCTGGCGGCGAGCGAGGTCGCGATCGACCTGCCGGGCGTCGGCGAGCTGGTGCTCGACATCGCCTATGGCGGCAATTTCTACGGCATCCTCGAGCCGCAAAAGAATTTTGCCGGGCTCGAGGCGATGTCGGCCGGCGACGTGCTACGCCTGTCGCCGATCGTGCGCCGGCTGCTCAACGAGAAGATCCAGCCGGTGCATCCGGAGAACCCGACCATCCGCGGCGTCAGCCACGTCATGTGGACCGGCAAGCCGCGCGACAAGCGCGCCCACGCGCGCAACGCCGTGTTCTACGGCGACAAGGCGATCGACCGGTCTCCCTGCGGCACAGGCACCTCGGCGCGCATGGCCCAGCTTGCGGCGCACGGCAAGCTCGCCGTCGACGAGGAGTTCGTGCACGAAAGCATCATCGGCTCATTGTTCGACGGCCGCGTCGAAGGCAAGGCCCGCGTCGGCAACCACGACGCCATCGTTCCCTCGATCGCCGGCTGGGCCCGCCAGCATGGCATCAACACGATCTTCGTCGACGACCGCGACCCCTTCGCGCACGGGTTCCAGGTGGCGTAGCTCAATCCTTCCCAACGAAGTTGGGGAGGAGAGAGTCTACTCCGCCGCTTTCGCCATCACCGCCGGTGCGCGCACGCCGCCGCGGGAGAAGATCGCGTCGATCTCGGCGGCGCCGTAGCCCAGCTCGCGCAGGATGTCGGGGCCGTGCTCGCCGATGTGCGGGGCGTGCTGCTGCGGCGGGTGGGTCGAGGCCGGCGGCAGGCCGGGGATGTTGGCGACCGGCATGCGGCCGAAGCCGTCCTGCTCGATCCAGTCGAGCGAGCCCGACTCCGTGACGTGGGGATGGTCGAGATAGTCCTGGTAGTTGTTGACGCGCTCGCAGAACACGTCGTTGGGCTGCAAGAGCGCGATCCATTCCTCGGTGGTCTTGCCCGGCATGGTCTCGTTCAGCGCCTTGATGATCTTGGGCGCGTTCTTGATGCGGCTCTCATGGGTCTGCAGATCAGGGTCGTCGGCAATGTCCTGGCGGCCGATCAGCTCGAACAGGGTGCGGAAATGGTGCGGCCGCATGGCGCTCACCATCATGTAGCCGTTGGCCGTCTTGTAGCTGCCGGCCGGCATGTAGAGCGGCGGCGGCGTGCCCTTGGAGAACACGTACTCCATCAGCTTGGCGCCCTGGTAGGCGGCGGCCGCGCGCATCAGGCTCGAATCGATGTAGCTGCCTTCGCCGAAGCGCAGCTGGCGCATCAGCGCCGGCGCGATCGCCTGGAAGGTGTAGAGGCCGGTGGTGACGTCAACCGCGATCATGCCCTGGCGCCACGGCGTGCCGTCGGGCAGGCGGTTCATCACCATCATGCCGCTGAACGCCTGGATCAGCCCGTCGACGGTCGGCCGCTTGCTGTAGGGACCGGTCTGGCCGAAGCCCGAGACCGAGCAGTAGATGACCTTGGGATTGACCTTCCTGATGTCGTCGTAGCCGAAGCCCAGGCGGGAGATCACGCCGGGCCGGAAGCTTTCCATCACCACATGGGCCTTGGCGGCGATCTTCTTCACCACGGCGATGCCATCGGGCGACTTGAGGTCGAGCGCGATCGAGCGCTTGCCGCGATTGAACGCAACCGAATGGGCGCAGTGGTCGCCCTTCAGCTCGCCCAGCAGGCGGCCCCAGTCGCCTTCCGGCGGCTCGATCTTGATGACGTCGGCGCCGTGCAGAGCCAGCAGCATCGAGGCGTGCGGCCCGGCAACGCCTTGCGTGAAGTCGAGAACGGTGATTCCGTCGTACGCGCCCCTGGTCATCATCTCCCCTGCTGCTCCAGCGTGCTGAACGTACGTTTAGCGCCCGGACGGGCGCAAGACCGGCCCTGCAGGGAAGCCATGCGCGCATGAAGAAAAGTTACGTAAACGTGCAGACTTCTTCGTTTGGCGGCGGTCGGCGGTAGCCTCACATGAGTGCACCGTCGTCGCTGATGCGCCAGTTGCACCGCTTCGCGTCGGCGGCCGGCCTGTCGAAGCGCAAGGCCGCGTCCATCGCCGCGATCGAAGCCCATGCCGGCCGGCCTCCGATTTCGACATCCGCCGCGTCGCCGGCAAGGTCCCTTGCTGGGCTCGGGATGACATCACTTTTGCCGCAACACACTCGCTGTCATCCCGAGCCCAGCGAGGGACCTTTGTCTTTTGATCTATGCCACCACCGGCAGCGCCTCGATCCTATAGCTGTGCGAGATCTTCTTGCCGAGCACCGGGTCCTCGAGCTCCATCGTGAAGCGCGGGGCGGCGCGGATGGCGCCGATCGCCGGCAGGGTGCCGCAGAACATCGCGACACCGGGCGGCAGGCGCTTGTCGCCGTTGCGCCAGCCAGCGATCAGCTCGCGCGGCGTGCGGATCCTGGCCAGCGTGCCTTCCTGGTAGAGGACCGGCTTGCCGCCCTCCTCGACGAAGCTGCGCAGGATCAGCCGGTCCCAATGCGGCTCGACGTCCTCGAAGCGCCACACCGCGCGGCCGATGACCTTGGGGCAAAGCTGCTTGGAGACGGCGACGCCGTAGCTTTCGACCTTGCGGTCGGTGTGGTCGGCGCCGACCGTCACCCAGAGCCGGTCGGGTGTGCCGACCAGCACCGGTTCGGCCTCGCCCGACGTGTCGTCGCCCAGCACCTGGATTCTGTCGGCCTGAGTCAGGAGATTGGCCGCGACCCGGTAGTAGAGCGGCACCCTGGACGGCGGCTGCACGCCGATCGACTTCAGCTCCTCGATGTGATCCTCGAGAGCTGCGACGTCGCGCCCTGTCCAGCCGGCGATCACCAGGTTGCCGACCTCGACGGGCACCCCGTCAAACGCGAGATGCGTCACGGCTACAGGATAGCGAGCTGCGAATTCAACAGGTCGGTCACCAGCATGTAGCCGGGTGCGTGGGTGATGCAGAACTCGGGCTTCACCGTGGCGACCACCGATTGCGGAGTGACGCCGCAGGCCCAGAACACCGGCAGCTCGTCGTCGCGTACTGGAACGCCGTCGCCGTAGTCGGGCTTGGCGATGTCCTTGATGCCGATCATCTCGGGCTTGCCGAGATGCACCGGCGCACCGTGCACCGAGGGGAAGCGCGTCGTGACCTGCACCGCGCGGATCGCATCGGCCGGCTTGAAGGGACGCATCGACACCACCATCGGTCCATGGAACGGACCGGCCGGCTTGCACTGGATATTGGTCCGGTACATCGGCACGTTGACGTTGCAGCTCTGGTGGCGGATCTCCAGCCCGTTCTCGATCAGCGCTTCCTCGAACGAGAACGAGCAGCCCAGCACGAACGACACCAGATCGTCGCGCCACACCTTCTTGAGGTCGTCGACCTCCTCGATCAGCTCGCCCTTCTTCCATACGCGATAGCGTGGAATGTCGGTACGGATGTCGAGATCCTCGCCCAGGTTGGGCAGGCGCCAGTTGCCGGGCTCGGACTGGCCGAGCAGCGGGCAGGGCTTGGGGTTGAGCTGGCAGAAGCGCGCGAAGTCGGCGGCGAGCTCCTTGGGCAGGATGGCGAGGTTTCCCTGGACGTAACCGGGCGCCATGCCCGAGGTCGGCTGCCGGAAGGCCCCGGCGCGGATGCGCCGCCGCGCGTCGCGACCGGTCTCGCCCTTGATGCTGGTGATGGTGTCCATGGGTTCCTCTCCTTGTTACGCCTCCCCCGTAGTCGGAGGAGGTGCGCCGTCATACGAGGCGGAGGGGGAAGGCCTCAGTCGAGATAGTTCGAGTTCCGGCGTCGGACTCATGAAGTGTCTCGACTGAGGCTTTCCCCTCCGGCCCTTCGGGCCACCTCCCCCGTATGACGGGGGAGGCAAATGAAGCCTCCCCAGAAAAGCTGGGGAGGAAACTGAAGTCAAACGTGCTGTCCGCCGTTGATCTGGATCTCGGCGCCGCTGACGTAGCTCGCGCCTTTCTCGCACAGGAAATGGATGACGTCGGCCACCTCGTCAGGCGTGCCCAGGCGGCGCATCGGGATCTGCTCCTCGACGATCTTCTCGGTGCCGGGCGACAGGATCGAGGTGTCGATTTCGCCCGGCGCGATCGCATTAACGCGAATGCCGCGCGGGCCGAAATCGTGCGCCATCTCGCGCGTCAGCGCGGCCAGCGCCGCCTTGGAGGTGGCGTAGGCCGAGCCGGCGAAGGGATGGACGCGGCTGCCGGCGATCGAGGTCACGTTGACCACGGCGCCCTGCGCCGCCGACAGCTCCTCGATCAGGCCGCGGGCCAGCGCCACTGGCGCGAAGAAATTCACGTTGAAGACGTCGCGCCACAGGTCGAACGGCGTGTCGATGGCGCCCAGCCGCTCGCCATTCTTGTTCTTGGGCGAGATCGCCGCGTTGTTGACCAGCGCGTCGAGCCGTCCGCCGGCCACCCGCGCACGGATCTGCTCGATGCCGCGGCCGAGATCGACCGGGTCGGCGAGGTCCATCTGGACGTGGTTCTCGCCGCCGCTCGGCCACGGGCAGAGCGCGCTGAAGGGTTGGCGCGACACGGTGATCACCCGCCAGCCGCCGGCGCTGAACTTCTTGACCGTCGCATGACCGATGCCGCGGCTGGCGCCAGTCAGGACCAGGGTCCGTACGTTGTCGTGCAGGGTTGCCGGTTTCATCGCTGGCTTCCACGTTACGCTTGGGAAGGTGATCTTACCCCGCCGCGAGGACGATGGCGCGACAGATATTGGGTTCGGATATGGGAATCTGGGCGAGAAAGTCGAATTTCCGCCAAACCATTGTGCCAAGCTCTTGCGATGGAAACATTTTCCTTGTGCGTCCACCGTCGGGCGCGTCACTAGGGGCTCGTATCGAAGCAAATCCTCCGGAAGCGCTGTCGTCCCGAGCGCAGCGAGGACCTTTCAGGCGGCAGGAAAGGTCCCCTCGCTGCGCTCGGACAGAAGTGTCGTCACAACCGGAATGCTTGGTTCGTTGCAGTCTCCAGGAAGGTCAGGTAGCGCGCGCTCATGTCGTCCGACAATGTCCAGGCCCTGCCTCCCGGAACGCAACTCGGCGATTACCGCTTCGATGCCGTGATCGGGCAGGGCGGCTTCGGCATCACCTACCGCGCCTTCGACACCCAGCTCGCCAAGTTCGTCGCCATCAAGGAGTACCTGCCGGTCGAGTTCGCGATTCGCCGCGAGGACGGCCAGGTGGCGCCGCGCGGCGCGCGCTTCGCCGAGGATTTCACCTGGGGACGCGATCGCTTCCTCGACGAGGCGCGCGCGCTCGCGCGCTTTCGCCATCCGCACATCGTGCCGGTGCTGCGCTACTTCGAGGCCAACGGCACGGCGTACACGGTGATGGAATTCGAGGACGGCAAGAACCTCGCCGAGCTGCTGCGCGATCCCGCCCGCCCGCTGTCGCCTGATAATGTACAGCGGCTTGCCGAGGCGCTGCTGAGCGGCCTGCGCGCCGTCCATGCGGAGAATTTCCTCCATCGCGATGTCAAGCCGTCGAACATCATCGTGCGGCGCGACGGCGTGCCAGTGCTGATCGATTTCGGCGCAGCGCGCCAGGCGATCGGCGGCCGCACGCGCACGCTCACCAGCGTGCTGACGCCGCAATACGCGCCGATCGAGCAGTACGCGCTCGACGCCAAGCAGGGACCGTGGAGCGACATCTATTCTGCCGCCGCCGTGCTCCATCACGCCATCACCGGCCGGCCGCCGGCCGATGCGGCCGCGCGGGTCGGCGCCGATCCGTACCGGCCGCTCGCGTCGACCGAGGAAGCGCGTTTCGATCCGGTCTTCCTCGCGGCGATCGATCGCGCGCTGGCGTTTGCCCCGGCCGATCGTCCGCAGAACGTCGCGGCATGGCGGGCGCTGTTCGCCCCGGCAAAGGTGCCGGCCGAGAGCGTTCCGAGCGCGCCGCTCGAGGACATCCCCACCGAACGTGTCGCCAATGTCGTCCCGGTGATGACGCCGCGTCTCGGCGGCGCCGTTCGCGAGACCGGCGACGGCGTGCCCGAACCGCGCAGGAAGTCGCGCGCGGCCGCGATGCTGGCCGGGGTGAGCGTCATCGCGATCGCCGTGGCGGCCTGGCGCTTCCAGACGGACATTCGTCAGCTCTTTGCCGGCCAACCGACGACGGCGGCCACGACCGCGATGGCCTCATCGCCTCCCCAGGCGGCGACACCGGCGACACCGGCCGCAACGCCGTCGCCTGCGGCCAAGCCGCCTGCCGTGCCGGCGACGCCGGTGACTGCGCAGCCGGCATCGCGATCGACACCGCAGCCTGATCTCTCGGCTGCCCAGAAAGCCCTGATCGACCAGGCGCACCGTGCCGCCCTCGGCGCTGCGCTGGCGCTCGAGCGTGCGGAGGAGGCGGCGCGCGCGGCGCGTTCGCTGGCGGGCGAGGCGCGGATCGTGGCGGCGCGGGCGGCGCGGCCGGATCTCGAGAAGTCCGAGCGTCTCTCCTATGACGGCGGCACGAGCTACATTGGCCAGACAGAGTCGGGCAGGCGCCAGGGACTGGGCGTCGCCGAGCTCGCCAACGGCGAGCGCCAGGCCGGCGAATGGGCGGCCGATCGCCTGAACGGGCTGGGCACGGTGAAATTCGCCGACGACGTGCGCTATGCCGGACAATGGCGCGACGGCAAGTCGACCGGGCTCGGCCTGCGCGAGAAGCCGGGGAGCGAGCGCAGCGAGGGCAATTTCGTCGATGGCCGTCTCGAAGGATTGGCCATTCGCCGCACTCTGACCGCGCCGAACAAGGTCCAGTCCGGCGAGTTCCGCGCCGGCCTGCTGGAGGGGCCGGGCGTCGAGCAGGTCAGCGATGGCGAGCGCTACGAGGGCATGTTCCGAAATGGGCAACGCAACGGCTACGGCGAGGCCATCAGCGCCGACGGCAAGATGATCGCCGGACGCTGGAGCGAGGGAAAGCTCGTCGAGTCAACGCCGTAACAGGGCTGGCATGGAAGTTGCGGCCCGCGGCTCGCACCCGAACGCCGCCGCCGTGACCAAGCCCCTTTCCGTCCTCCTGATCGACGACAATCCGACCCGTGCCGAAATCGTCGAGGCGGGATTGGCGGCGGCCGGCTATCGGCTGCTTGCCCGGCTCGAGGGGACGCAGGATCTGATCGGCCGCGTCCGCGAGCTGGCGCCCGACGTCGTCGTCGTCAGCATCGACAGCCCGAGCCGCGACACGATCGAGGACATGCGCCGCACCACCGACCTCATGCCGCGGCCGATCGCGCTGTTCGTCGACCAGTCCGACCCAGCGACCATCGCCGCCGCCATGGAAGCCGGCGTGTCGGCCTATGTGGTCAAAGGGCTGGCGCAGGATCGCGTGCGGCCGGTGGTCGACGTCGCCGTGGCGCACTTCAACCGCTACCATGCGATGCGCGAGGAACTCGATCGTGCCCGCCTGTCCCTGGTCGAGCGCAAGACCGTCGATCGCGCCAAGGGGCTGCTCATGGAGCAGCAGGGCCTGGGCGAGGACGCCGCCTACAAGCTGCTGCGCAAGCTGGCGATGGACCAGAACAAGCGGATCGGCGAGGTCGCCCGAGAAATCGTCACTTACGCCAAAGTGCTGAAAAAATAGCTGCCACTACCGCATCCAGACTGCTCATGAGACGAACACGGCGTGTCTGATGGTCGATAAATAATCAGAATGGGGCATTGCCAATAAATCCTTTGGAATCAGCATGTTACGGCGCTGTTGTGCACCTGCGAAGG
Source organism: Reyranella sp. (assembly GCF_044224635.1). Taxonomy (GTDB): domain Bacteria; phylum Pseudomonadota; class Alphaproteobacteria; order Reyranellales; family Reyranellaceae; genus Reyranella. The sequence continues at coordinate 32,822 of NZ_JBGAKA010000050.1, forward strand.
GCTGGCACGCTTTCTGCTCCCTCCATAGCGCGAACCCAACGACGGGTTCTCTCGTGAATTGAACACGGACCAACGGCGGTCCGTGGCTTGGACAACGGCGTCCCGTGCGGTCGGCAACCCTGTCGGCTGCGCTGGGCGCTGTTTTCGTGTGTGGAGTGCGTACGGCGATGGCCGATCTGGAGCGAACGAAGATCAAGGTCGGGTTCATCCCGATCATCGACTGTGCGGCGATCGTGCTCGCCGAGGAGCTTGGCGCCTATGAGCGGCAGGGCCTCGAGGTCGAAATCCGCCGCGAAGTGTCGTGGGCCAACGTGCGCGACAAGCTGGCGCTGGGCGTGCTCGACGCCTCGCACATCCTGGCGCCGCTGCCGCTCGCCCTCACGCTCGGCATCGACAGCGTCAGCGTACCGGTGATCAACGCCATGACGCTCCAGGTGAACGGCAACGGCCTCACCCTGTCGGCCAAGCTGTGGCACGAGACGGAGGAGGCCGCGCCGGATCTGGTCGGCAAGGGCACGCCACTCGACGCCCGCGCCATCGCCGCCGTCGTCGCGCGGCGCAAGGCGATCGGCGCGCCACCGATCGTGCTGGCCTCGGTATCCCCCTTCTCGGTGCAGAACTACATGCTGCGGTTGTGGCTGTCGTCGGGCGGCGTCGACCCCGACCGCGACGTCTGCCTCACCGTCGTGCCGCCGCCGCACACCGTGGCCTACATGTCGGGCGGCGTGATCGACGGCTATTGCGTCGGCGAGCCATGGAACCAGCAGGCCCAGGCGCTCGGTATCGGCCGCATCGCGCTGACCGGTCCCGACATCTGGCGGGGCATGCCGGAGAAGGTGCTGGGCACCACCGAGGCGTGGGCCAATCGCCATCCCAACACGCTGCTGGCGCTGGTCAAGGCGCTGATCGAGGCCTGCCAGTGGCTCGACGAGCCGTCGAATCGCGCCGAGGCCGCGCGCATCCTGTCGAGCCCGCGCTATCTCAATACGCCGGCCGAGGTGATGTCGCGCACGCTCGAGCTGCCGGGCTTCCACGTCTTCCAGCGCGACGCCGCGAACTTTCCCTGGCGCAGCCATGCCGACTGGTTCCTGGGCCAGATGGTGCGCTGGAAGCAGGCGTCGCCCGACATCGACATCAAGGGCACCGCCGACCGCGTCTACCGCACCGACATCTATCGCGCCGCCGCGCGCGAGATGGGCGTGGCCTGTCCCGATGTCGATCGCCTGCCGCCCGGCGGCCACGGCGAACCCGTCGTTCCGCATCATGGCGATCGGTCACCAGGCAAGGCCGACGCCGCGTGCGGTTCCAATTGAAGAGCTTCGAGGCATTCACGTTCGGGAGATCATGATGAAGACCACCAAGTTCGGACGCCGCTCCCTCCTCACCGGCGCCACCGCAACCGCGGCGCTGACGGGCGCCGTGCGCGCGTCGTTCCCGTCGGGCGCCTTCGCGCAGGCCGCCGGGCCGGAGACCAACAAGGTGACCTTGGGCTTCATCGCCCTCACCGACTCCTCGCCGCTGATCATTGCCAAGGAGAAGAAGCTCTTCGACAAATACGGTATCACCGATGCCAACATCGCCAAGCAGGCCTCCTGGGGCACCACGCGTGACAACATCGTGCTGGGCTCGGGGGCAGGCGGCATCGACGGCGCGCACATCCTGACGCCCAAGCCGTACCAGATCTCGATGGGCATCACGACGCCGGAGAACAAGCCGGTGCCGATGTATATCCTGTGCCGCCTCAACTATGACTGCCAGGCGATCTCGGTCGCCAAGGAATTCAAGGGGCTGGGCATCACGGTCGATGCCAGGGCCTTCAAGGAACCTCTCGCCAAGAAGAAGGCCGCCGGCAAGGAGGTCAAGGCCGCCATGACCTTCCCGGGCGGCACCCACGACATGTGGATCCGCTACTGGCTGGCCGCCGGCGGCATCGATCCCGACAGGGACATCTCGACCATCGTCGTGCCGCCGCCGCAGATGGTGGCCAACATGAAAGTCGGCAACATGGACGCCTTCTGCGTCGGCGAGCCGTGGGGCGACCAGCTGGTGCACCAGGACATCGGCTTCACCGCCTGCATGACCGGCGAGATCTGGAAGGACCATCCCGAGAAGTCGCTCGGCATGCGCGCCGACTGGGTCGACAAGAATCCCAAGGCGGCGATGGCCATGCTGATGGCCATCATGGAAGCCCAGCAATGGTGCGACAAGATGGGCAACAAGGACGAGCTCGCCCAGATCATCGGCAAGCGTCAGTGGTTCAACACGCCGCCGACCGACATCGCCGACCGTATCAAGGGCGACATCGATTACGGCGACGGCCGCAAGGTGAAGGGCTCCGACCAGCTCATGACCTTCTGGGCGCGTGGCGCGTCCTATCCCTTCCAGAGCCATGAGCTGTGGTTCCTCACCGAGAACCAGCGCTGGGGCAAGCTGCCGATGGACCTCGACACCAAGGCGATCATCGGCAAGGTCAACCGCGAGGACCTGTGGCGCCAGGCTGCCAGGAACATCAGCGCCGCCGAGGCCGACATCCCCAAGAGCACGTCGCGCGGCAAGGAGAGCTTCTTCGACGGCAAGGTGTTCGATCCCGCCGATCCCAAAGCCTATCTCGCCTCGCTGCAGATCAAGAAGGTGGCGTGATGCAGGCGCTCAAGAAAGCAGCGGCGGGCTCGGCCGCCGCCGCCGCGGCGATTTCAGTCGCCGGCCCCGCGCCTGGCGCCAGCGCCGAAATCGTCACCTTCCGTCCGCCCATGCGCCCTGCCGTGGAACGGGTGGCGGAGATGGCGCGGCACACGCTGCAGGTCGTCCTGCCGCCGTTGATCGTGCTCGCGGTGACTCTGTTCGTGTGGCAGCTGCTGTGTTCCGAGCCCGGCGCCCGCTTGCCGCCGCCCACCAAGGTCGTGGCCGACGCGTGGGATTTCATCGTCGATCCGTTCTACGACAATGGCGGCGTCGACAAGGGCGCGTTCTGGCAGATCTCCAAGAGCCTGGGCCGCGTCGCCATCGGCTTCAGCTTCGCCGCCGTGGTCGGCATCGCGCTGGGCGTGCTGATCGGCCAGAGCACCTGGGCGATGCGCGGTCTCGATCCGATCTTCCAGGTGCTGCGCACCGTGCCGCCGCTCGCCTGGCTGCCGCTGTCGCTCGCCGGCTTCCGCGATTCGCACCCGTCGGCGCTGTTCGTGATCTTCATCACATCGATCTGGCCGATCATCATCAATACCTCGGTGGGCGTGCGGAACATCCCGCAGGACTACCGCAACGTCGCCTCGGTGATCCGGCTGTCGTGGTGGGAAGTGTTCTACAAGATCACCCTGCCGGCCACCGTGCCCTACATCTTCACCGGCCTGCGCATCGGCGTGGGCCTGAGCTGGCTCGCCATCGTGGCGGCCGAGATGCTGATCGGCGGCGTCGGCATCGGCTTCTTCATCTGGGATGCGTGGAACAGCTCGCGCATCAGCGACATCATCGTCGCCCTGGTCTACATCGGCATCGTCGGCTTCCTGCTCGACAAGCTGATCGCCACCATCGGGGACTTCGTCTCGCACGGCGTCGCGGCGCAGTAGGAGGACCGGCCATGGCCAAGCACAGCTATCTCGACTTCGAGCAGGTCGGCATGACCTTCCGGCGCGGACAGATGACGACGGAGGTGCTGCGCGACATCAACCTCACCATCGAGCGCGGCGAGTTCGTGTCGCTGATCGGCCATTCCGGCTGCGGCAAGTCGACCCTGCTCAACATCCTGGGCGGCCTGCTGCAATCGACCACCGGCGAGGTCTTCCTCGAAGGCAAGGTGGTCGACGAGCCCGGGCCCGATCGCGCCATCGTGTTCCAGAACCATTCGCTGCTGCCGTGGCTCACCGTCTACGGCAACGTCGCGATCGCCGTCGACAAGGTGTTCGCCCATTCAAGGGCAGAAGGGGCCAAGAGCAGGACCGAGCGCCACGACTGGGTGATGCACAATCTTGAGCTGGTGCAGATGGCGCAGGCCAAGGACAAGCGCCCGTACGAGATCTCCGGCGGCATGAAGCAGCGTGTCGGCATCGCCCGCGCCCTCGCCATGCAGCCCAAGGTGCTGCTGATGGACGAGCCGTTCGGCGCCCTCGATGCGCTGACCCGCGCCCATCTGCAGGACAGCGTGATGGAGATCCATGCTCGGCTCGGCAACACGGTGATGATGATCACCCACGACGTCGACGAGGCGGTGCTGCTGTCCGATCGCGTGGTGATGATGACCAACGGGCCGTCGGCGACGATCGGCGAGATCCTCGATGTCCGCCTGCCACGGCCGCGCCGGCGCCTCGAGCTGGCGACTGATTCGCAGTATGCGCGCTGCCGCGCCGCCGTGCTCGAGTTCCTCTATGCCCGGCACCGCGTGCCGACGCGTGCCGCCGCCTAGGCGACGCCATGAGCGGGTTCGACGAGACCCAGAAGCAATGGCTGCAGGGCTTCGTCAGCGGCCTTGAGGCACGCAAGGCGGCGGAGCGGGTGAACGGCCGCGCTGCGGGGGCAGTGCCGGCTGCGCAACCGATCGGGCCCGATGCGCTGCAATACACGGCACAGGATCGCGCCACCGCGGCCGGCGGCAAGCTGGTTGCCGAGGAGACCGCCAAACGCCAGCGTCATCCGCTCGATCGCTGGGACGAGATCGTCTTGCGCGCCGAAGCTGGACAGTTCCCCAAGGGCATGGACGTCTTCCTGACCAAGTACCAGGGCCTGTTCTATGTCGCGCCGGCGCAGAACTCTTTCATGTGCCGCCTGCGCATTCCCAACGGCATCCTCAATGCCTGGCAGATGCGCGGCCTTGCCGATGCCGCCGACTCCTGTGGCGGCGGCTACGCCGACGTCACGACGCGGGCCAACCTGCAGATCCGCGAGATCGGCGCGGCGCAGGCCGTCGACCTGCTGCTCGCCGTGCAGGCACTCGGGCTGACGTCGCGCGGTTCGGGCGCCGACAACATCCGCAACATCACCGGCAGCCCGACCGCCGGCATCGATCCGCAGGAGATCATCGACACGCGGCCGCTGTGCGCGGCGATGCATCACTACATCCTCAATCACCGCGAGATGTACGGCCTGCCGCGCAAGTTCAACATCGCCTTCGACGGCGGCGGCCGCGTGCCGGTGCTCGAGGACACCAACGACATCGGTTTCGTCGCCTGCCAGGTCACCGGCGGTGCCGGCTTCGCGGCCGGCGTCTACTTCCGCCTGCAGCTGGGCGGCATCACCGGCCATCTTGATTTCGCCTTCGAGACCGGCATCCTCCTGAAGCCGGAAGAGTGCGTGAAAGCAGCCGGTGCCGTCGTGCGTGCCTTCGCCGCGCACGGCGATCGCACCAACCGCCAGAGGGCGCGGCTGAAATACGTGATCGATCGCATGGGCCGCGACGCCTTCGTGAAGGAGGTCGAGCGCGAATACGGCGCCCCGTTGCGTCGCGCGCCCGGCGCCGAGGTGGCACCACGCCCACTGGCCGACAAAGGCGGCCACATCGGCGTGCACGCCCAGAAGCAGCCGGGCCGTAACTACATCGGCTTGGTGCTGCCGGTCGGTCGCATGACCACCGGCCAGATGCGCGGCCTGGCCGAGGTCGCGGAGCGCTTCGGCAGCGGCACGCTGCGTCTCACCGTGTGGCAGAACCTGCTGATCTCCGACGTTGCCGATCGCGACGTCGGGGTTTGCATCTCCGCCATCCAGGCGCTCGGCCTCGCGGTCGAGGCGAGCCCGATCCGCCGCGGCTTGGTTGCGTGCACCGGCAATGCCGGCTGCAAGTTCGCGGCCGCCAACACCAAGGGCCACGCACTGCACCTCGCCGACTATCTCGAGGCGCGCCTGGCCGTCGACCTGCCGATCAACATCCACCTCACCGGCTGTCACCACTCTTGTGCCCAGCACTATATCGGCGACATCGGCCTGATCGCTGCCAAGGTCGAGCGCGGCGGGAATAGCGTCGAGGGCTATCACGTCTTCATCGGCGGCGGTGCGGCGGCGACCAACGAGCAGGCGATGGCGCGGGAGTATGCGCAGTCGGTCGCCTTCGACGACCTGCCGCCGCTGATCGAACGACTGATCGCGGCTTGGCTTGGCCATCGCCAGGCGCCGGGTGAATCGTTCTTCGAGTTTTGCCGCCGCCACGAGGTCGACCAACTGCGCGGGCTCGCCGAGCGCGCGCCCCTTCAGGCCATCGCCGCATGAACGCCATCACGCCCATCCCCTCGCTGATCCCCGACAACGCGCCGTTCAGCAGCGAGCAGCGCGCCTGGCTGAACGGCTTCTTCGCCGCCTATCTCGGCATCGACGGGGCGACAACCAGCACCGCCGAGTCGGCGTCAACCGAGCCTGACGAAGATTTCCCCTGGCATGACGCCGCGCTGACGCTCGCCGAACGCCTTGAGCTTGCCCAGGACAGAAAGCCCGAACGCCGGCTCATGGCGGCGATGGCGCAGCTCGATTGCGGCCAGTGCGGCTACCTCTGCCAGACCTACGCCGAGGCAGTGTGGTCAGGCGGCGAAGCGGACCTTGGTCGCTGCGTGCCCGGTGGCAAGGAGACCCAGCGCAAGCTGAAGGAGCTGCTGGCCGGTCTCGTCGAAGAACGTGGTGCTCGAGCCGGCGCGCCGGCGGTGAAAGCATCCGGCACGCTCGGTTTTTCGCGCGACCGGCCGGCGCTGGCGACCCTGGTCGATTCGTATCCGCTCAATCGTCCCGGGTCCGAGAAGGACGTGCGCCATGTCGTGCTCGACCTGTCGACGACCGATGTCACCTACGAGGCTGGCGACAGTCTCGGCGTCTTTGCCCGCAAGAACCCGCTGCTCGTCCAGTCGGTGCTCGACCGGCTGGGCGCGAGCGGTGAGGAGATGGTGGCCTGCGACGGCGAAGCCCTGCCGCTCCGCCAGGTGCTGCTGAGCAAGGTCGACATCGCCCGGCCGAGCGACGAGAGCATGCTGTTCCTGGCCGAGCGCGCCTTCGATGGCGAGGAAGCCTTGCAGCTGCAGGCCCTGGCGCGCGGCGAGGGCCGGCCGGAGCTGGCCGACGCCGACCTGCTCGATCTCTTGATGGCCTTCCCGTCGGTCATGCCGTCGCTGCCCGGCTTGCTGAAGTCGCTCGATCGCCTGCAGCCGAGACTCTATTCGATCGCGTCGTCGCCCAAGGCGCATCCGCGCGAGGTCCATCTCACCGTCTCGGCGGTGCGCTGGGACAGCAACGAGCGGCAGCGCACCGGCATCGGCTCGTGCTACCTCGCCGACTTCGCCAGGCCGGGCGACGTCGTGCCGGTGTTCGTTCAGAAGAGTCATGGCTTTGCGCCGCCGGCCGACGATTCCCTTCCGGCCATCATGGTGGGGCCGGGCACCGGCATCGCCCCCTTCCGCGCCTTCCTCGAGGAGCGCGAGGCGCGTGGCGCGAAAGGCCCTAACTGGCTGTTCTTCGGCGATCAGAAGTGCGCCAACGATTTCCTCTACGAGGACCAGATCCTCGACTGGCAGCGCCGCGGCGTGCTCACCCGCCTCGACCTCGCCTTCTCGCGCGACCAGGCCGAGAAGATCTATGTCCAGCAGCGCATGCACGAGAATGCCGCCGAGCTCTGGCAATGGCTCGAGGCGGGCGCGCACTTCTATGTCTGCGGCGATGCCAAGCGCATGGCCAAGGACGTCGAGGACACGCTGCTCGCCATCGCTGCCGAGCACGGCGGCAAGGGCGACAGCGCCAGGGCTTGGCTCGACAGCCTCGCCAAGGCCGGCCGGTACCAGCGCGATGTGTATTGAACCAAATTCTCCTCCCCAGCTTCGCTGGGGAGGTGTCGCCGTCTTCGGCGACGGAGGGGTCATGAGCCACAGTCGCGATGCTCATGACCCCTCCGTCGGCGATTACGCCGACAGCTTCCCAGCTTCGCTGGGGAGGAAGAAGAACACGCCATGACCTCCACCCACACCATCTGCCCCTATTGCGGTGTCGGCTGCGGTATCGTCGCGATACCCGACGGCCGCGGCGGCACGGCGATCGCCGGCGACCATGCGCATCCGGCCAATCACGGGCGCCTCTGCTCCAAGGGCGCCGCGCTGGGCGAGACGCTGTCGCTCGAGGACCGGCTGCTGCATCCCGAGATCGACGGCCGGCGCGTGACGTGGGAGCGGGCGCTCGATGCGGTGGCGCGGGGGATCGGCGACATCGTGGCGCGTCACGGACCCGACGCCGTCGCCTTCTACGTCTCGGGCCAGCTGCTGACCGAGGACTATTACGTCGCCAACAAGCTGATCAAAGGCTTCATCGGCACGGCCAACATCGACACCAACTCGCGGCTCTGCATGGCCTCGTCGGTGGCCGGCCACAAGCGCGCCTTCGGCAGCGACACGGTGCCCGGCCTCTACCACGATTTCGAGGCCGCCGATCTCGTCGTGCTGGTCGGCAGCAACCTCGCCTGGTGCCATCCCGTCCTGTTCCAGCGCCTCGAGGCGGCCAGGCATGCGCGGCCGCAGCTCAAGGTCGTGGTGATCGATCCACGGCGCACCGAGACCTGTGACATCGCCGATCTTCATCTCGCGCTGAAGCCGGGCAGCGACGTTGCCCTGTTCAATGCGCTGCTGGCCGAGCTCGACCGGCGTGGCCTGCGTGCGGACTCGTTCGTGTCGCAGCACACGCACGGCCTCGACGAGGCGCTCGCCGCCGCCCGGGCGAACGATGTCGGCCAGTGCGGCCTGCCGGCCGCCGACCTCGCCACCTTCTTCGACTGGTTCGCCACCACCGAGAAGACCGTCACGCTCTATTCGCAGGGCGTCAACCAGTCGAGTGCCGGCGTCGACAAGGTGAACGCGCTGATCAACTGCCATCTCCTGACCGGCCGCATCGGCCGGCCCGGCACGGGGCCGTTCTCGATCACCGGCCAGCCCAACGCCATGGGCGGGCGCGAAGTGGGCGCCTTGGCCAACACGCTCGCCGCGCACATGGAGTTCGCGCCGGCCGACATCGCGCGAGTCGGTCGCTTCTGGCGGGCGGCGCGCATGGCGACGCGGCCCGGCCTGAAGGCGGTCGACTTGTTCGACGCGGTTGGCCGCGGCGAGATCAAGGCCATATGGATCATGGCGACCAACCCGGTCGTCAGCCTGCCCGACGCCGACCGGGTGCGCGACGCGCTCAGCCGCTGCGAGCTTTCGATCGTGTCGGAGGCCGTGCGCGCCAGCGACACGGTCGATGCCTGCCGCATTCGCCTGCCGGCGCTCGCGTGGGGCGAGAAGGACGGCACTGTCACCAACTCCGAGCGCTGCACCTCGCGCCAGCGCCCCTTTCTGCCGGCGCCCGGCGAGGCGCGCCAGGATTGGTGGATCCTCTCCGAGGTCGCCCGCCGCCTCGGCCATGGCGAGGCCTTCGCCTGGCAGGGTGTCGCCGACATCTTCCGCGAGCACGCCGCCCTTTCGGCCTTCGAGAACGATGGCAAGCGCGCCTTCGATATCGGGGCCAAAGCCGATATCGACGATGCCGCCTACGAGGGGCTGGCGCCGTTTGTGTGGCCGGCCCCGGCTGGCCGTTGCGCGGGCGGGCGCTTTTTCGCCGAGGGCGGGTTCTTCCATGCCGACCGTCGCGCCCGTTTCGTCGCCGTCACCCCGCGCGCGCCCGAGCACGCGCCCGACGAGGCCTGGCCGATCCGCCTCAACACCGGGCGTGTGCGCGACCAGTGGCACACCATGACCCGCACTGGGCGTTCGGTGCGTCTGGCCGGGCATCGGCCGGAGCCGACACTCGAGCTGCATCCGAACGACGCGCGGGCCAGTGGCGTGGCCGATGGCGATATCGCAGACGTGTCGAGCGCCTGGGGGCGGGCCGCGCTGCGCGTTCATGTGACTGACACGGTGTGCGCAGGCGAAGCCTTCGTGCCGATGCATTGGACGGCGCAACTCTCCCGAGCGGGTCGCATCAACGCTGCAGTCAATCCGGCGGTCGACCCGATTTCCGGCCAGCCCGAGCTCAAGCACACGCCGATCGCGATTCGTCACCTGATTGTCGCATGGCATGGCACGATTCTCGCTCGACGGCCGATCATGTTGCCCGACTTGCCATATTGGGTACGGATCAAAGGCGCCGGCCATCACGCCTGGCTGCTGGCGGGCGATCAGCCACTCTCGGCAGCGCGCCGGGCGCTCTCCGCCGCCGTGCGGGCCACCAATCCCGGCCCTTGGATCGAGGGGCAGGGCGGCACCGCGGCCGTGATCGCCGACGGCCGGTTGGAGGCCGTGGTGTCGCTCGGTCCGGCCTATGATGGATCAGTCCGTGATCGCCTGGCGCCGTTCATGACGCTCGATCGGCTCGACGATGGCCAGCATGCCTCGCTGCTGCAGGGCGGCGAGGCCGCCGATCGCGGGGGCGAGATCTGTGCCTGCTTCGGCGTCTCGCACGCCGCGGTCGAGGCGGCGATCGCCGGCGGCGCGACGAGCTTCGCCGAGATCGGCGCCCGCATGCACGCCGGCACCAGCTGCGGCTCCTGCCGCCCCGAGATCCGGGCTCTCCTGCGCGCGGCGCGGCCGCGGAAGGTGGCGTGAGATGCGGCGCTTTCCCCTGTTCCTCTCCCTGCAGGACCGGCACGCCCTGGTTGTCGGCGGCACCGAGGCGGCGGCGCGCAAGACCGAGCTTCTGCTCTCGGCCGGTGCGCGCGTCACTCTGATCGCCGACAAGGTGGTGGGCGAGATCGCGCAGTTCATCGCCGACGGCGCGGTGACCTGGATCGGCCGCGACTTCGACGACGGTGCACTGGACGGCATGTCGCTGGTCATCGTCGCCACCGACGACGAAGCGGTGCAGGCGCGCGTCTCGCATGTTGCGCGCCAGCGTTGCGTGCCGGTGAACGTCGTCGACCGGGCGGGCCTGTCGAGCTTCATCATGCCGGCGATCGTCGATCGCGCGCCGATCACGATTGCGATCTCGACCGATGCTGCCGCACCGGCGCTGGCGCGCCGTCTGCGCGCCGAGATCGAGCGCGCCCTGCCGGCGACCATCGGCCGGCTGGCGCGCTTTGCCGAGATCTTCCGCGAGCAGGTCCGCCGCACGCTCGACGAACCGCGGGTACGGCGTCGTTTCTGGGATCGCGTGTTCGAGGGCCGCATCGCCGACATGGCCTTGGCCGGCGACGAGTTCGGCGCGCGGCGCGAGCTGATCCGCCAGCTCGACGCGGCGCGCAACCAGGATCAGTCTGCCGCCCGCCGTGAGCCGGGCATGGTCCATCTCGTGGGCGCCGGTCCCGGCGATCCCGACCTGCTGACGATCAAGGCGCATCGCCTGCTGCAGGGAGCCGACATCGTGGTCTATGACCGCCTGGTATCGGCCGAGATCCTCGCCATGGCGCGGCGCGACGCCGAGTGCCTCTATGTCGGCAAGCGGCGTGGCCACCATTGCCTGCCGCAGGCCGAGATCAACGATCTGCTGGTTGCCGAGGCGCGTGCCGGCAAGAGCGTCGTGCGCCTGAAAGGCGGTGATCCCTTCGTCTTCGGGCGCGGCGGCGAGGAGATGCAGGCGTTGTTGGCGGCCGGCATCGCGGTCGAGATCGTGCCTGGCGTGACTGCAGCCTTGGGTTGTGCTGCGGGAACGGGCATTCCGCTCACCCATCGCGACCATGCCCAGGCCTGCGTGCTCGTCACCGGCCACCTCAAGGACGGCACGGTCGATCTCGACTGGCCAATGCTGGCGCGGCCGCGCCAAACTGTCGTGATCTACATGGGCGCCGGCACCCTTCAGGTGATCGCCGCGCGCATGATCGAGCACGGTCTCGAGGCGAGCACGCCCGTCGTGGTGATCGCCAACGGCACGACCAGCCGCGAGCGCCGCGTCGTGGGCACGCTGGCGACGATCGACCGGCTGGTGAGCCGCGCCAAGCTCGATGGACCCTCTCTCTGCATGATCGGCGAGGTCGTTTCGCTCGCGTCGGTGCGCGACCGTCATTTAGGCTTTGTGTCGGGAATGGGTCTCTGATATGAAGTGTGTGGCATAAATGCAACAATTGAGGCCGTAATGCGGAGCTTCGTGTTGGGCCTGGCAGTTGCTGTGGCTTTCACCGGTACGAGCGTAGCCCAGACGACTTCCAGGAACACCGGCACCATCAAGCCGACGACAACGACACAAACAAAGAAACCAGTTGCGCAGAAGGCAGCCCCCGGCCGATCTGCCCAACGCCCCCCTCAGCAAGCGACCACCCAGAAAGCCGTTCGGGCAGCGGGCCGCTATGGCGGCTTCAATTTGGCGGCTCCACCACCCCCGCCCCCGGTGCTCGATACCGCAAGCCCGCGCAGCCTGAGCCTGGTGAATGCCAACACCGGTGAGGCCCTGTCGGTGACCTACTGGTCGAACGGCAGCTACCAGCGCGCGGCGCTGGACAAGCTGAACCACTTCCTGCGCGATTGGCGCGAGAACGAGCAGACCGAGATGGACCCGCTGCTGTTCGACGTGCTGTGGCACACCATGAACACGGTAGGCTTCAGCGGCACCGTCGAGGTGCTGTCGGCCTTCCGCTCTCCCAACACCAACGCCTGGCTGGCGAGTGTCAGCCGCGGCGTCGCCTCCGACAGCCAGCACATCAACGGCAATGCCATGGACGTCGTTTTCCCCGGCGTCTCGGCCTATCAGATCCGGCAGGCCGCCCGCTCGCTCAACATGGGCGGCGTCGGCTTCTATCCGCGCTCCGGGTTCGTCCATCTGGACACCGGCCCGGTTCGTTACTGGTAGCCAGCCGCCGCTGGCCGCCGACCGGATACCGTCATGGCCCGCATCGAGATCGTCGAGGCCGACATCACCCGCCTCGACGTCGATGCGATCGTCAATGCAGCGAATGAGAGCCTGTTGGGCGGCGGTGGCGTCGATGGCGCGATCCATCGCGCCGCGGGATCCGATCTGCTGGCCGAATGCCGGACCCTGCGTGGCTGCCCGACCGGCGAAGCCAAAATCACCGGCGGCTACCGGCTGAAGGCGCGTCACGTCATCCATACGGTCGGCCCGGTGTGGCGCGGCGGCACGGCCGGCGAGCCGGGCCTGCTGGCGCGCTGCTATCGCAACAGCCTCGCGCTTGCGGGGGAGCATGGGCTTGCGAGCATCGCCTTTCCGGCGATCTCGACCGGTGTCTATGGCTATCCCAAGGAGCCCGCGACCGAGATCGCGGTGCGCGAGGTCGCGACCCACGCCGGCCCGTTTGAACAGGTCATCTTCTGCTGCTTCGGGTCAGACATGGCGGCACTCTATCGCGCGGTCATTGGCCGTAGCGGTTCGCCGTCTTGAGGTAGTCGAGCTCTTCCTCGGTCGAGATGCGGCCCAGCACCTCGTTGCGATGCGGGAAGCGGCCGAAGCGGGCGACGACGGCGTGATGCTCGATGGCGTGCTTCAGTGACTCTTCATCGCGGAAGGCGGCGTAGAGCGCGCAGGCCAATTCCTGGTCGGCCAACACCTCGCTGTGCCCGAACGGCAAATAGAAGAAGCCGCGCATGAAGGCGTCGAATGCCGCTGGATAGGCGCGCGCCAGCGCGAAGCGGGCGGTCTCCCGCGCCTTGACGTCGCCGCAGAAGGCGCGCGCCGTGCGGCGATGGATGTGGCGCGGGAACTGGTCGCACAGGATGATCAGCGCCAGCGCGCCGTCGGGTGAGCGGCGCCAGTGATCGAACGCCCCTATGACCGCCCGCTCGAGCGCGGCGCCGAAGCGGCGGCCGATCTCGGCATCGACCTCCGGCGGCGCCTTCCACCACATTCCCTCGCGCAGCTTGCCGTGGTCCGGGTGGTCGAGCGGCAGGAACCAGAAATCGAGGATGTCGCGGATCGAGGGGGCGTCGGTTGCCATGTTCGGGGCCTGAAGCGATGTGTCGAGCATTTCCTGCCATCTCCGCGAACTATCTGGCCAGCGAGGGACCTTTCCCGCAGCGCCGCAAAGGTCCCTCGGCCGTTGGCCTCGGGATGACAACGCTCTTGCGTCGGCTATCTTGTCCTGGCCCGAGAGTGGCCGGCGGCAGGGTGGGCGTCGAGAAAGGAATTTCTGTGGCCAAGCCAAAAAATGTTCTGTTCATCATGTGCGACCAGCTGCGCGCAGATCATTTGTCCTGTTCAGGTCATCCGCACCTGCAGACGCCGGCGATCGACAGCCTTGCAAAACGGGGCGTGCTGTTCCCGCGCGCCTATGTGCAATCGGGCGTCTGCGGGCCGTCGCGCATGTCCTACTACACCGGCCGCTACATGATGAGCCACGGCGCCACCTGGAACCGTGTGCCGCTCAGCCTGCACGAGCGGACGATCGGCGATTTCCTGCGCCCCGCCGGTTGGCGTGTCGCGCTGGCCGGCAAGACCCACGTCATTCCCGACGCCGAGGGGCTCGAGCGCTACGGCATCGAGGGCGGCTCGGCGCTCGATGCCCTGCTGCGTGCCGGCGGCTTCGAGGAACTCGACCGCTACGACGGCCATTCGCCGCCCGGCAAGGAGAGCGGCTACGCCGACTACCTGCGCGCGCACGGCTATGTGTCGGCTGATCCATGGAACGACTTCGTGATCTCGGCCGACGGTCCGGACGGCAAGCCGGTGTCGGGCTGGCACATGCGCAACGTCCATTTGCCGTCGCGTGTCGCCGAGGAGCATTCCGAGACCGCCTACATGACGCGCGTGGCCATGCGCTTCATCGAGGATATGGGCGAAAGGCCGTGGTTCCTCCATCTGAGCTACGTCAAGCCGCACTGGCCTTATGTCGCGCCGGCGCCCTACCACGCGCTCTACGGCGCCAAGGATTGCCTGCCGCTCAATCGCGACGCGCGGGAGCTCGTGGGTCAGCATCCCGTGCTCGAGGCGTACCGCCGTCATGACGAATCTGTATCGTTCCAGCGCCCGGAGGCGCCGGGCATCGTGCGGCCGGCCTACCTGGGCCTGATCCGCCAGATCGACGATTGGCTCGGCTGCCTGTTCGATCGCCTGCGCGCCCTGGGGCGGATGGACGACACGCTGATCTTCTTCACGGCAGACCACGGCGACTTCCTGGGGGACCACTGGCTGGGCGAGAAGGAGATGTTCTACGAGGAGGCGCAGCGCGTGCCCTTCATCGTCTACGATCCTGACGCCGCCGCGGATGCAACGCGCGGGACGGTCGACAACCGCTTCGTCGAGGCGATCGACGTCGTGCCGACCATGCTTGCCGCTCTCGGCCTGCCGGCGCAGGAGCACCTCGTCGAGGGCCGATCGCTGTTGCCCTTGCTGCATGGCCAGAAACCCGAAACCTGGCGTGACGCGGTGTTCTCCGAGCTCGACTATTCCTTCCGCGATGCCCGCCGCTTCCTCGGCCGCGCGCCGCGCGACTGCCGCGCCATCATGGTGCGCACCGACCAGTGGAAATACGTCTGGTGGCAGGGCTACCGGCCGATGCTGTTCGACCTCGCCAGCGATCCGCACGAGTTCACCGACCTTGGGGCCAGTGATGGCCACGAGGCGGTGCGGCGCGAGATGGAGGAGCGCATGGCCGCCTGGCTGAAGGCACGCAAGACCCGCGAGACGGTCGACGACGCCACCGTCGAGGCCCGTACCGCCGCCCATCGCAAGCACGGCATCCTGTTCGGCATGTGGTGACCCTCCATTCGCCTCCCCGGCTTCGCCGGGGAGGTGTCGCCGTCTTACGGCGACGGAGGGGTCAGGGCTGGGGGCGCGCCACTCCAGTGGCGCGCCACTGAGGCTCGCGGCAGGTCGGTCGATTGAGCCGGCGACAAGACGGGGAAGATGATTCTGGGAGGAATCGAGCCATGAGCAGACATCCCACGCGCCGTGACACCCTGGTTGGCCTCGCCGCGGGCGCCGGCCTGCTGGCTGCCGGCGAGGCCCTGGCGCAGGGCGGAGCCTACAAGGAGGCGCCGTCGCTCGCCGAGCAGGTCAAGGCCGGCAAGCTGCCGCCAGTGGCGCAGCGCCTGCCGGAGAAGCCGCTGGTCGTGCCGGTCGCCGACAAGGTCGGCGAGTACGGCGGCACGTGGCGCCGCGCGTTCCTCGGCCCGGCCGATTCCAACAACTATGTCCGCGTCGTCTACGACGGGCTGTTCCGCTTCTCGCCCGACGGCGCCAAGATCGAGCCCAAGATCGCGCTCGGCGCTGAGCCGTCGGCCGACTACAAAGTGTGGACGCTCAACCTGCGCAAGGGCGCCAAGTGGTCGGATGGCGCCCCCTTCACGGCCGACGACATCCTCTTCTGGTACAACGACGTCCTGCTGAACAAGGAGCTGACGCCGACCCTGCCCGGCTGGATCCGCAATGCCGACGGCTCGCCGGCCAAAGTCGAGAAGGTCGACGACCACGCCGTGCGCTTCACTTATGCCGCGCCGGCCACCCTGTTCCTGACCGCGGTCGCCAACCAGGATGGCGCCGATCGCACCTTCGCGATGTTCCTGCCGGCGCACTACCTCAAGAAATTCCACCCCACGCATACGCCCAAGGCCGACGTCGACAAGGCGGCGCAGGCGGCGGGCTTCAAGGCGTGGACCGAGCTGTTCGCCAATCGCAATGCGCCGCCGGAGAACCCCGAGCGGCCGACCATGGCCGCCTGGGCACCGGCCAGCCGTGCCTCCGATCCGGTCTTCACGCTGCGGCGCAATCCCTACTATATCGGCGTCGACTCGGCCGGTAACCAGCTGCCCTATCTCGACGAGGTGCGCTTCACGTTCTTTGCCGACGCGCAGGCGCTCAACCTCGCCGCCATCGCCGGCCAGTTCGACATGCAGGAACGCCATGTCAACATGACCAACTATCCGGTGCTGAAGGACCAGGAGAAGACCGGGAAATATCGCATCGTTACCTGGCCGACCTTCGGCGGCGCCGACGCGGTGATCGCGCTGAACCAGACCTACAAGGCCGATCCCGAGATGGGCAAGCTGATGGCCAACGTGGTGTTCCGCCGCGCGCTGTCGCTCGCCATCAACCGCGACCAGATCAAGGAGAGCGTGTTCCTGGGGCTCGGCGAGGCGCGCCAGGGCGTGCCGGCGCCGTGGCACCCGTATTTCCCGGGCGCCGAATGGGCGCAGAAATTCACCGAGTTCAAGCGCGACGAGGCCAACAAGATGCTCGACGGAATCGGCCTCGACAAGAAGGACGCCCAGGGCCTGCGCCTGCTGCCCAACGGCAAGCCGGCGACCATCGAGATCAGCGTCGTGCCGGCGTTCGGCGCCTGGCCCGACGTGGCGCTGCTCGTCTCCAAGGATTGGGAGGCGGTGGGCGTCAAGACCATCGTGCAGATCCGCGAGCGCGCCCTGCACTTCAAGATGAACGAGAACAACGAGCTGATGGCCGAGATCTGGAACGAGGACACCAGCGCATTCCCCTATACTGGCAATGCCAAGGTCGATCCGCGCAACGCGCCGATCCTGACCATGGGGCCGCTGTGGCGGCGCTGGTACGCATCAGATGGCAAGGAGGGCGCCGAGCCGCCGCCGGAGATGAAGCGCATCGTCGAGATCGTCGACAAGGCGCGCACGGTCGGCCCCGAGGAGCAGGTCAAGCTCTCGCAGGAGCTCTATCGCATATGGGCCGATCAGCTGTTCGAGATCGGCACGGTGGGGCTGACGCCGATGGTGCAGGGCGTGGTGGTTGCCAACACGAAGTTCCGCAACGTGCCCACGACGCTCGGCAACGACTGGCCGCTGCGCAGTCCCGGCAACGCGCGCACGGAGCAGTTCTACTTTGCGAAGTGAGTCTTCGAGTCCTCCCCAGCGAAGCCGGGGAGGTGTCAGCGTCTTACGCTGACGGAGGGGTCATGAGCCACAGTTACGCTGCCTATGACCCCTCCGTCGCCGAAGACGGCGACACCTCCCCAGCGCAGCTGGGGAGGCGGGCTGAGGCATGACCCGCTACATTCTCCAGCGGCTGGCGCTGCTGCCGCTGCTGATGGTGATCTACTCCTTCGTCATCTTCGTCATCATCCAGGCGCCGCCGGGCGATTTCCTGACCGCCTATGTCGCGACCCTGTCGTCGTCGGGCTCGTCGATCTCGGCCGAGCAGATCGCCGCGCTGCGCGCCCAGTACGGGCTCGATCAGCCGATGATCGTGCAGTACTGGCTGTGGGTGCAGCATCTGGTGCACGGCGATTTCGGCCTGTCGCTCGAGTACCAGCGGCCCAATGCCGAGCTGATTGGCGAGCAGATCGGTCTCACCCTCGCGCTGGCGCTGTTCTCCTTCGTGCTCACCTGGGCGATCGCCGTGCCGGCCGGCATCTACTCGGCGACCCATCCGCGCTCGCTCGCCGACCATGTGCTGACGGTGATCAACTATGTCGGCGTGGCGACCCCCAACTTCATGCTGGCGCTGATCCTGATGTGGGTCGCCTTCGCCTATTTCGACATCAGCGTCACTGGCTTGTTCTCGCCCGAATACGTCGACGCGCCGTGGAGTCTCGCCCGCGTCTGGGACCTTCTGGGCCATATCTGGCTGCCGGCGCTGGTGCTGGGCATCGCCGGCACGGCGCGCTTGAGCCGCATCATGCGCGCCAACCTGCTCGACGAGCTCAACAAGCCCTACGTCGTGACGGCGCGCGCCAAGGGCATGAAGGAATGGCGCCTGGTGCTGCGCTACCCGGTGCGGCTCGCTTTCAACCCGCTGGTCAGCACAGTCGGCTGGTACCTGCCGATGCTGTTCTCCGGCAGCCTGATCGTTGCCACGGTGATGAACCTGCCCAACATCGGCCCGCTGCTGCTGCGCGCCCTGGTCAACCAGGACATGTACCTCGCAGGCGGCATCCTGCTGATCTACTCGTTCCTCACCATCGTCGGCACGCTGCTGTCCGACATCCTGCTGGCCCTGATCGACCCGCGGGTGCGGGTGGAGCGGTAGGGATGGCGGCATCGATGGGATCGCGACTCATTCTCCTCCCCAGCTGTGCTGGGGAGGTGTCGCGTCTTACGCGACGGAGGGGTCATGAGCCTCGGACCGAGGGTGTCCCGCCCGCTCATGATCATGAGGCGGGTGAGACGTCCGCGGTTCGACTCATGACCCCTCCGTCGCCGTACGACGGCGACACCTCCCCAGCACAGCTGGGGAGGAGATTGACTCCTGGTCCGGATGACCACGAGGCCCTGCCATGACCGTCGACGTCGCCGGCAGCGCGGCCGAGGACAGGGTCGCCGTCGCTTCCAACTGGAAGCTGGTGTGGTGGCGTTTCCGCCGCCATCACCTGGCGATGGTGAGCGGCGTCCTGCTGATCTTCATGTATCTGATCGTCATCGCGCCGGACTTCTTCTCGACCCAGGATCCCGAGCGCACCGACGCACGCCAGGCCTTCATCCCGGTGCAGACCATCCATCTGTTCGACGACGGTGCGCTCGCCCCCTGGGTGCCGGCGATCGTCGGCAAGCGCAACCCGGTGACCTTGCGCATGGAATGGACGACCGATCCCAAGAAGAAGATTCCCATCCGCTTCTTCACGCCGGGCTTCTCCTGGAAGCTGTTCGGCCTGATCCCGACCAACCTCCATCTCGTCGCCCCGGTCGATCCATCGCAGCGCATCTTCCTGCTCGGTTCCGATCGCCTGGGCCGCGATCAGTGGTCGCGCATCATGCACGGCACCCAGACCTCGATGACGGTCGGCCTGGTGGCGGTGGCGCTGAGCGTCATCCTGGGCGTCGTGCTGGGCGGCATCTCGGGCTATGTCGGCGGCAAGACCGACCAGGTGATCCAGAGGATCATCGAGCTGCTGCAATCGGTGCCGACCATCCCGATCTGGCTCGCTCTGTCGGCCGCGCTGCCGCGCGACTGGACGCCGACCGAGGTGTTCTTCGCCATCACCGTGATCCTGTCGCTGGTCGGCTGGACGACGCTCGGCCGCGAGGTCCGCGGAAGGTTCCTGGCACTGCGCGAAGAAGATTTCGTGCTGGCGGCCCGGCTGGCCGGCTGCTCTCGCATGCGCATCATCCTGCGCCACATGGTGCCGACCTTCCTGAGTCACATCATCGCCACCAGCTCGCTCGCCATTCCGGTGATGATCATCAACGAGACCTCGCTCTCCTTCCTTGGCCTTGGCATCCGCCCGCCAGCGATCAGCTGGGGCGTGCTGCTGCAGGAGGCGCAGAACATCCAGACCCTGGCGCTGGCGCCGTGGCTGCTGATCCCCGGCCTGGTCGTGATCGTGGCCGTGCTGGCCTTCAACCTGGTGGGCGACGGCCTGCGCGATGCCGCCGACCCGTACAGCCACTGATCGCCCGATGGCGCTTGACCGGCCGATGGCCATGGCCAAGACCGCCCAGCCGCTGCTCTCGGTGCGCAACCTGCGCGTCTCGTTCGCGCTCGACGAGGGGCTGGTACGCGCCGTCGACGGCACCAGCTTCGACGTCATGCCGGGCCAGGTGCTAGGCGTCGTGGGTGAAAGCGGCTGCGGCAAGAGCGTCACCATGCGCGCGATCCTGCAGCTGGTCGAGCGGCCGGGCCGCATCACTGCGGGCGAGATCCATTTCCGCCGCCGGCCTGTCAATGGCGGCGGCGAGGACAGCGCCGAGGTGGTCGACATCGCCCGGCTGCCGCCGCGCGGTCCGGTGATGCGCGACATCAGGGGCGGCGAGATCGCCCTGATCCCGCAGGAGCCGATGGCGGCCTTCAGCCCGGTGCACACCGTGGGCGACCAGATCGTCGAGGCGATCCTGCTGCACGGCCATCGCTGGCAGGAGGGCGGCCGCAAGCTCAAGCGGCGCGAGGCGCGCGACATCACGGTCGGCCTGTTCCGCGATGTCGGCATCTCGATGCCGGAGCAACGGATCGATGCCTTCTCGTGGCAGCTCTCCGGCGGCCTGCGCCAGCGCGCCATGATCGCCATGGCGCTGTCGTGCAAGCCGCGCCTGCTGATCGCCGACGAGCCGACCACGGCAATCGACGTCACCACCCAGGCGCAGGTGCTGGCGCTCTTGCGCGACCTGCAGGCGCGCTACGGCACGGCCATCATCTTCATCACCCATGATCTCGGCGTGATCGCCCAGATGGCGAGCTACGTCGTCGTCATGTATCTCGGCCGCGTCATGGAGGAGGGTCCGGTCGACGACATCTTCCATGCCCCCAAGCATCCCTACACGCGCGCCCTGCTGCGCTCGATCCCGAGCCTGTACGGCGAGACCCGCGTCGCGCTGCCGGTGATCAGTGGCGCCCTGCCGCATCCCTTCAATCGCCCGCCCGGCTGCCCGTTCCATCCGCGCTGCCCTGACGTGATGGCGAAGTGCTCGGGCGCCGTGCCCGGCCTGCAGCCGGTCGGCACCAGCCAGCTCGCGAGCTGCTTCCTGCATCACGACGTGGTGGAGCCCGAATGAGCGAGACGGTCGCCGCGCCGCCGCCGCTCCTCGAGGTGCGCGGCCTGCAGAAGTTCTTCCCGATCACGCGCGGCTTCCTGCAGCGCGTCGTCGGCCACGTCCGCGCGGTCGACGGCGTCGATTTCACGCTGGCGGAGGGCGAGACGCTGGGTCTGGTGGGCGAGAGCGGCTGCGGCAAGACCACGGCCTCGCGCTGCATCCTGCGCGCCATCGATCCGACCGGCGGCAGCATCCTCTACCGCACGCGCGACGGCAGGACCGTCGATCTCGCGACCCTGCCGCCCCGCGAGCTGCTGCCGCTGCGGGCCGAGATCCAGATGATCTTCCAGGACCCGTTCGGATCGCTCAACCCGCGCATGACCCTGCTCGACAATGTCGGCGAGCCGCTGCTGGTGAACGGCATGGGCAATCGCCGCGAGCGCGCCGACCGCGTGGCCGAGCTTCTGCGCCTGGTCGGCCTGCGACCCGAGTTCATGCACCGCTTCCCGCATGCTTTCAGCGGCGGCCAGCGCCAGAGGATCGGCATTGCGCGCGCGCTGGCCACGAACCCGCGGCTGGTCGTGGCCGACGAGCCGGTGTCGGCGCTCGACGTCTCGATTCAGGCTCAGGTGCTGAACCTGCTGCTCGAGCTGCAGGCGCGGCTCAGGCTCACCTTCCTGTTCGTCGCCCACGATCTTTCGGTGGTGCGCCACATCTCCGACCGCATCGCCGTGATGTATGTCGGCCAGCTGGTCGAGCTCGCGCGCACCGACGATCTGTTCCGCCGGCCGCAACATCCCTACACGGCGGCCCTGATGCGCGCCGTGCCGGCCGCCGACCCGCGCGTCCGCTCCGGCGACGGCATCCTGGGCGGCGAGGTGCCGAGCCCCGCCGCGCCGCCGCAGGGCTGCTACTTCAACCCGCGCTGCCGCCACGCCCAGGCGTGCTGCCGCGTCGAGGCCCCGGCGCTGCGCGAGATCGCGCCGGGCCATTTCAGCCGCTGCCACTTCGCGGGCGAGAGGGAGTTCTGAGGCGAGGGATATCCCCTTGTCATCATGAAACGGAGCTACTGTGCCGGCGGACCAGAGCCGGTCACTTGCGCGAAGGCGTCCGCGACCAGCCGGTACTGCATCCGCATCATCGACAGCCTGCGATAGAAGTTCAGCAGGTCGCGGGCCGGGCCGGTCATGCGCTCGTACCCCGACATGAAGGCGACGATGATACCGATCTCCGTACGGCCCTGAATGGCGAGCCATCCGCCGACCAGGAGAATCCCCAACAGCCCGAGCCCGGTGATCAGCTGGTTGAACGATTTCGTTGCAATCTTGAGCTTTGCGAAGCGAAGACGCAGATCGTAGATGCGTCCGATGAGCGCATCAGGGTCCGCCCCCGATGTGGGATCGTGTCGGCCGTCGCGCAGGACAGCGTCGCTCAGTGCGCGCACGATGGTGATCTTGGATCGGGACAGCCGGTTGAGGATGGGCTGCGCGAGGCCGACGACGACGACCGATGGCACCAGGAAGACGATCGCGACCATCGCGATCAACGGCTCGATGGCCAGCATGTAGGCGGCGATGCTGACGACGGTGCCCGCTTGCAGCACGGGCAGCGATATGCTCTCGGCCACGAAGCCCCCGACCTTCTCCGACTCGGCCGAGATGATCGCCTGCTTCGTGCCCTTGTCGATGCCGGAGTCGAGTTGCCCCTGCTGGACGAACTTGCCGCGAAGCAGGCGCGTGACGCCTTCTGCGATCTCGTACATGTAGACGTCGCGCAGGAACTTCAGGCCACCCTGCAGCAACAGGACGGCGAGGTACAGCGCGCCGTAGGCAAGCAGCAGCTCGACGGCGGAATGGGCGACGGCATAGTTGACGATGCGTCGCTGCAGCTCGAGCGGCGCCAACGACAGGGGAAAGACCGCCAGAGTAAGCAGGCCGAGGCGGATCTGCTGTCGGCTGCTCACCTCGAGAACGTAGCGGTAAAGCGACGGCGACATCGGCCCACCGCGCCACTCGCCTACGGGCAAAAGCGCCCACTTTCGAAGCCGCAGCAGGGGTGAGGCCACGATCTTGCCCTCGATAGCCTAGTGCGCCGCCGCGGCCTGGCCGCCGGCAGAGGCGAGGCTCGGGCTTTCCATGTCGGCGGAACCGTAGGGGCGATTGCTCATCCAGTTTCCGATCTCGGCAGATTGGAGCAATTGTACGACACCGCTCAGGGTCAACACACTGCCCAGGACTCTGCTGGCCGACCGGACGTAAGGGACCGGCTCATGGCACGCGTCGCCTCTGAACACGGCGGTGGCCTGCATTGTAGCCAGCGCGGGCATGGGCACATCGACATAAAATCCCGCGACTATCCCGTGAGTCCCAATGTCGACACGCGGTGAGGCGTACGGTTGTGTGCTGGCGGGCGCTTCGGCCTGATCCCGATTGCAGGAGCAATCGGCTCGCAAGGCGATGCTGCACGCCCCGTGCGCAAGCAAGGTCTGCTTGCGCCATGCCGAGGCACTCGATGACGACCGAAAGGCTGACGTTGCAAACCTTTCGCGGCCATGCCGCTCGGCTCTCCCGACTCCCGTCTGGGTCATGACCATCTGCTTCGCGATCCAGACCGTCGAAGGATCCGTCATCGCACCGTGATCCAGAAGGGGGCGGTGAACTCTGGAGACAAGTCAGCGCTGGCGGACTGGCTCCGCGATGGCCTGCTCAATTCTGGCGATCTGATAGGGAAAGAACGGGTTGGACGAGACCCGCAGCAGCGTATCGAGGTTGACGATCAGGACGCCGCGCTCGCCGCGCGGCGCGATCGCCCCGAGATGAATTCCGAAATCCTCGCGCTCGTCGGGCTTCAGGCCGTAGAGCGAATCGGATATCGGGAACGGTAGCGCGACGTGCGACAGCGAGAAAATTCCGGGTGGAAAGGCGAGATCGAGAGGGCGGACTTCCTCGGTGGTGGCGCCGGCCTCGGTAATGCGTTCGCTGACGTCGTAGCGATCCGCGGCGGCATTGCTGACGATGACCGTGCGGTAGCGTCGCGGCGGCGTCGGCAGGATGCGCGACAGAACGGTCTCTGCCGCATCGCGCAGCAGCGGGCTGAGCGCCGCTGCGCGGTTGAGATCGAACAGCACGAGCTCGCTGCCGTTGGCTGGCAGATGAGCATAGAGCCCGGAAATGACGGCAGGAGTGCTCACCGTGAAGTCGACGACCGACTGGAAGGTGAGCACCGGCGGCAGGTTGGCGAGCCGGCCTTCGCGTCCACCCCGGGCCAACCGATCCTGCAGGACCCTGGTCAGGCGGTGCGACTGGCGGGCGCCGTTGACAGGAAAGGAGTTGTACTTGAACGGATTGAATTCCGGCAGCAGGCCGAGCCATGCGGCCTTGGCGAAGGCCGGCAGCAGGGCGGGCAGCGCGGCCAACCCGACGAAGCGCGCGAAGCTCGTGATGCCGATCATCGGCGAGATCAGGATGAGCCTGTCAGGCCGCGGCAGCGCCTCGCTCTCGAGCGCATCGAGCGCGTATTTCATGGCGAGCGCGCCGCCGTTGGAGAAACCGACGATATGCAGCGGGCGGTCGGTGCCGACCCGGCGCCTGGCCTCGCGCACCGCCAGCCGCGTCGCGGCGTCCCAGTCTTCCCATTCGATGTCGGTCAGCGCGGCCGGCACCGTGCCGTGCGCCGGCAGCCGGATGGCGACGACCAGGAACCCCCTGTCGCGATATCGCTGGCCGACGTGGCGGAGGCTGTACGGCGAATCGGTGAGGCCGTGCAGAAGGACGACCGCCCCGACTGGCGGTCCGTCCGGCTCGAGCAGGTAGGACCGGTTGAAATCCTGCTCGAAGCGGCCAGGATAGATCGGGCTGCCGGCCCAATAGCGGTTGCCCGGAACGGCTGCCTGCGGGTCGATCCGGTCGACGACCTCGCGCCGCACGGCACGGAAAATGCTTTCTTCGTGGCGCAGGTAGGCTGCCCAGTCGCTGCGGTCGATCTCGGCGACGTGCATCTCGGCCGGCACGTAGGTGTGCCAGGGCTCGAGCGGCGGACCGCGCTGGGAGTCCCAGGCCCGCAGCGCCAGAACAGTCGCCGCAACCACGAGCACGAGGACAACTACCCTCCGCAGAACCCTGAGCAACCTGACCGGCACGCCGTCTCCCCTCTCGTCGATTGCGTCGCGCGACGAGATACCGCCCCCGGAAACCGGTGTCCCGTCGCTTTCACCTTTTGGGACATGCTGCACAATCCCGGGACCATCGGCCAACCAAAGGGTAACTTGACCCTTCTACAATGCCGTCATGGCTGTCAGAGGCATCTTTTATCCCGAGTACGACAGCTGGAAAGCACCGAATGTCCGAGCAATCTCCCCTTTCGACTGTTCACCGGCCGACGCGGCTGGTCGACCTCGCCCTGCAAGGCGGAGGCGCCCACGGCGCCTTCACCTGGGGCGTGCTTGACCGGCTGCTCGAGGAGCCGGCCCTCACCATCGAGGCCGTCTCCGGAACCTCGGCCGGCGCCATGAATGCTGCGGTGATGGCAGCCGGCTTCGCCGAGGCGGGCAATCCCGGCGCTCGTGCGGCGCTCGAGAGGTTCTGGAAGAAGGTTTCCGAGGCGGCCGCCCTGAGCCCGCTGCAGCGCAGCCCGCTCGACGTGCTTCTTGGTCGCTGGTCGCTCGACCAGTCGCCGGCCTACGTGGCCTTCGATCTCGCGTCGCGTCTGTTCTCGCCCTACGACCTGCCGTTCGGCGGGGCCAATCCGTTGGAAGGGGTGCTGGCCGAGGCGATCGACTTCGGCCGCCTGGCCGGCGCCCCCATCAAGCTGTTCATCACCGCAACCAACGTGCGTACCGGACGGCCGCGGGTTTTTCGCAACGCCGAGCTGTCGCCCAAGGTCCTGCTGGCATCGGCCTGCCTGCCGTCGATGTTCCAGGCAGTCGAGATCGATGGCGAAGCTTACTGGGATGGCGGCTATTCCGGCAACCCGACGATGACGCCGCTGGTCCGCGAGTGCATCTCGGACGACACTATCCTGGTTGCCATCAATCCCGTCGAGCGGCCGGGCATCCCGAAATCGGCGCGTGACATCCTCAATCGTCTCAACGAGGTGTCGTTCAACGCCGTGCTGCTGAAGGAGCTGCGCATGATGGCGCTGCTGCGGCAGGTGGCGCCGTCGGAAGAGGGCGAGGCGGGGCACTGGTCGCGCATGCGCATCCACCTGATCAGCAGCCAGCTCATGGTCGAGCTGGGCTCCTCGTCGAAGCTCAATGCCGAATGGGCCTTCCTGCGGCTGCTGCACGACGAGGGACGACGCGCTGCCGACGCCTTCCTGGCGACCCACGGGGCCGACCTGGGGCGGCGCTCGACCCTCGATATCGATCGTCTGCTGGATACGGTGTGATGGGTCTCGCGGGCATATTGCTGGGCCTTGCGCTGCTCGTCTGGCTGGCGTTCCGCGGCTGGAGCGTGCTGCTGCTGGCGCCTGCGGCCGCTGTCGTGGCGGCGGCATTCGCCGGCGAGCCCCTGCTGGCTCACTGGACGCAGACTTTCATGGGCGGGGCGGCGCAGTTCCTCGGGCAGTTCTTCCCGCTGTTTCTGCTGGGCGCGCTGTTCGGCAAGCTGATGGAGGACAGCGGGTCGGTGACGGCGATCGCACGCTGGATGATGCAGCGGCTGGGACCTGGCCGCGCCATCCTTGCCGTCGTCTTGGCCGGCGCGCTGGTGACCTACGGAGGTGTCAGCCTGTTTGTGGCGCTGTTCGTGTTGGCGCCCATGGCCGAGGCATTGTTCCGGGAGGCGGCCATCCCGCGTCGCTTGATGCCGGCGGCGATCGCCCTCGGGACCTCGACCTTCACCATGTCGGCGCTGCCCGGTACGCCGGCCATCCAGAATGCCATTCCAATGCCATTCTTCGGCACGACGCCGTTCGCTGCGCCGGGGCTCGGGGTGGTCGCGTCGGTCATAATGCTCGGGTTCGGCATGTGGTGGCTGATGCGAGCCAGTGCTGCCGCCCGGAGGAACGGCGAGCCCTTGCATTTCGACGAGCCGGCATCTCCCGGCGAGGCAGCCGAGGATCCGCTGGTGCGCGAGCGGGCGACCACCGCCCAGGGCTTCGATCCGGCCGAGATCCATCACTCGCAAGCGGCCGAAAGTGTGCCCCCGCTGGTCACGGCGGCACTGCCCCTGGTGGCGGTCATTGTCGCCAATCTCGTGCTGTCGTTCGTCGTGCTGCCTCGGCTCGACACCAGCTTCCTCGCCGAGGCGCGCTGGGGCGCGACCTCGCTGTCGGCCGTGGGCGGCGTATGGTCGGTGGCGGCGGCGCTCACAGTCGCCATCGCGACCCTGCTGGCGGTCAACGGTCGCCGCTTGCCGTCGGTTCGCCGGAGCATGGATGCCGGCGCCAACGCGGCCGTGCTCCCGGCGCTGAGCGTGGCCAGCCTGGTCGGCTTCGGCGCCGTCGTGGCGGCGCTGCCGGCCTTCGCGGTGGTGCGCGAATGGGTCCTGTCGATCGACGGCGGGCCGCTCGTCTCGCTGGCGCTCGCCACCAACATCCTGTCGGCTCTGACCGGATCGGCCTCAGGCGGGCTGACCATCGCGCTCGACGCGCTCGGTCCGACCTACATGCGCCTCGCCGCCGAGCACGGCATCGATCCGGCGCTCCTCCATCGCGTCGCCGTGATCGGGGCCGGCACTCTCGACAGCCTGCCGCACAACGGGGCAGTGGTGACCCTGCTCGCCGTCTGCGGCTCGACCCACGCCCGCAGCTATGGCGACATCGTGATGACGGGCATCGTCGGCGCGTTGATCGCCTTGATTGCGGTGATCCTTCTTGGCAGCCTGTTCGGGTCATTCTGACTCCGAGGAGCTAGACGTGGAAATACGCGGCCTTGCCTCGGTCGTGGTGCTGCTGTGGGGAATGTCGATCTTGGCCGGCTGCGCCCTGCCGCCGCGCGGCCCGGCGGTGCCGGCTGCCGCGGCAGCGCGCGCCCTGCCGCTGGGCATTCCCAATGCGCGGTTTTACGCCGATGGCGATCCCGCCCCGATGGTCGCCGAGGCGACCCTGGCGATCGAGCGGATCAAGGCGGTGCTGCGCGCCGAAGGCCGGCCGAGCCAGCCGATTCCGCCATCGTCTTTTCTGGCCATCTCGGGGGGCGCCGACAACGGGGCGTTCGGCGCCGGCTTCATCAACGGCTGGACGACGACCGGGACGCGGCCGGAATTCAGGATGGTGACCGGCATCAGCACCGGCGCCCTGATCGCTCCCTTCGCCTTTCTCGGCCCGAGTTACGACGCGCAGCTGCGCGAGGTCTATACCAAGCTGGGTCCCGATAGCATATTCTCGCGGCGCGCCCTGACGGCCGCGCTGTTCAGCGACGCCATGGCCGACACCCGGCCGCTGAGCGAGACGATCGACCGGTATGTCGACGGCCGGATGCTCGCAGCCATCGCCCGGGAGTACGAGCGCGGCCGGCTGCTGATGCTCGGCACGACCGATCTCGACGCGCAGCGCCCGGTGATCTGGAACATCGGCGCCATCGCTGCCAGCGGTCATCCGCAGGCGCTCGACCTGTTCCGCAAGATCCTGCTGGCCACGGCGGCCATTCCCGGCGCCTTTCCGCCGGTCATGATCGACATCGAGATCGATGGCGCTCGACACCAGGAGATGCACGTCGACGGGGGGGTCAACGCCCAGCTCTTCCTCTATCCCGGGTCGTTCGACCCCGGCTTGCTGCCGGTGCGCAGCCAGCAGACGGCCTACCTCATCCGCAATGCGCGGCTCGATCCGGAGCATGCCGAGGTCGAGCGCCGCACCATCTCGATCGCCGGCCGGGCCATCGGCACCATGCTGCAAGCCGCCGGCTACAGCGACGTGGCGCTGGCCTACTTCCTCACCAAGCGCGACGACGTTGCCTACAGGCTGGCCTATATCGGCGCCGACTTCACCGAACCGCGTGGCCGGCCGTTCGAGCCGGCCTACATGCGGGCGCTGTTCGACTACGGCTATGCCCAAGCGCGGTCCGGCAACCCTTGGCACATAGTGCCTCCGGGACTCCACACCACCCGGGCAACCCGGCGGAACGGTCCCGAGGATTGACGGTTCTCGTGGTCCATTGGGTGGCACCGGAATGGGACTCCCGGACCAGTCCTGGGACAATGCGCCGATGTAGGGCGTGGAGCGGCAAGTAGACTATGACCGTCCCTGGGGGCGGCCGACGCTGCATGGCGGGGTGCTCGTGCGCACCCGCCACATCTCCTGGGCGGTCTCACGAAGGAGGTGCAGATGAGCACTCTGGTAATTCTCGGATTTGACGGGCTGCACACGGCAGACGAGGTGTTGAACAAGCTGCGCTCTCTCCAGAAGCAATATCTGATCGACCTCGAGGACGCCTGCGTCGTCGAGCGCGACACCGAGGGCAAGGCGCACATCAAGCAGGCCGTCAATCTCACCGCCCTGGGCGCGGCAGCGGGCGGAAGCCGTGGCGCTTTGTGGGGAATGCTGTTCGGCCTCCTGTTTCTCAATCCCTTGGCCGGCATGGCCATCGGCGCGGTAGCAGGTGCCGGGGCAGGAGCCCTGTCCGGATCGCTCGCCGACTACGGCATCCGCGACGATTTCGTGAAGAAGATCGGCGAGACAATCCCGAACGGCTCGTCGGCGCTCTGCGTGCTGTTCCGCAGCGTCACCGAGGACAAGGTGCTCGCGGAACTGG
Source organism: Reyranella sp. (assembly GCF_044224635.1). GTDB lineage: Bacteria > Pseudomonadota > Alphaproteobacteria > Reyranellales > Reyranellaceae > Reyranella. Next base: position 62,738 of record NZ_JBGAKA010000050.1, read on the forward strand.
AACCCTACAAGGCGCGCGTGCTCAAGACCTCGCTGTCGAACGAGCAAGAGGCGCAGCTGCGTGCAGCACTGGAGAAGCTGAACGGCTAGGCGTCTCTGCCAATAGGGGCTTTCATCGAGGGGTTGAGGGTGATCACGTGCCGTCGCGTGACCGCCACCATCGCTGTGGCAGCCGCTAGCCCGAGGAACATCATCAGGAACTGGAACAGGTTCACGAAATCGAGGTACAGGCTGCGGCGTCCAGGCACAAAAGGCGTCGCGGTCCCGTCCAAACGAGATTGGAACTGGCGGAACAGCCGTGGGACTTCATGCCGATGCGCCCCGCGCCCGGATCCCGGTCCACCCGGCGGCTCGCCGCGCGTGCTGCGGGTCTCCCTTGAAATCGGGCGAATATCCTGCACAAGCTCACCAAGCTGCGGCCAAGATGCCGGGCGCGCTGCCCGGTGACGGCGCGGGACGCTTCAGTGTCGCGCGCCATCGCCGCGTGGTTCGGGGGCTGCCGTGATCTCAACTAGCCATTCGGAAGAGGCCCGCCGCTTCGCTGCCGAGAGCTTCCGGTCCCACTGGTTGCTGTTCGCCCTCGTCGGCGGAGCGTTCATCCTCGCCGCGGCCGTAGCTGTCTTGGTTCCCGCGCTGTCATCGATCGCTCCCAACGAGGTTCTGGGCCTGGTGCTGCTGCTCGTCGGTCTCGCGCAGATCGTGCAGTCCGGGAAGATGCAGCAGACTGCTTTGTTCGCCTGGTGCCTGGCGATCGGCGGCATTGCGGCCGTCGGTGGTGTCCTCGTGTACATCGAGCCGTTTCCGGGCATCGTCATCAAGACACTGGTGATGGCGCTCGTCTTCGTCCTGCATGGGCTCACCCAGGTCGGCTTTGCGATGAAGGTCCGGCGCTTGCAGGGATGGCTCTGGTTCGTCCTGGCCGGTGTCGTCGCCGTGTTGGCCGGCGGGCTCATGGTGATGAAGCTGCCCTACAGCCATTCCTTCACGCCTGCCACGGTCGGCGGAGTGTCGCTCGGCGTCACCGGGTGGGCCTATCTTGCGATCGCCCTCGCTGCGCGCCGGTCATAGCGCCGTCCGGCCCCGGCACGGGGCCGTTACATTGCACGCTTCCAATCTGCGCGCATGTCCGGCGCAATCGCCTCCGGGCCAGAATGCTTCACCAGACATCTTTCTGGGGAAGGGCGAGCAGATTATCGTGCATGAGTGGACTTCTCTCCGGCGGCGGACCTTCGCCGCAGGTGGCGCGGCGTTGGCGGTCGCCGGCGTCGTCTCTACCAGCCTGCTGCCGGCCATCGCTTCGGCCGCGACCATCAAGCCGTACAATTGGAGCCTCGATCCTCCGACCGACACACGCGACAACTTCGTCGCCTGGGGCATGGCCCGCGGCGAGGATCCGGTGTTCCTCGGTCAGCGCTGGGACCGCTTCCAGGCGCTGGTGAAGAACAAGGATCTGTGGGGGCAGGCGACCATCCGCGCCTTCCTGCTGACACCGCGCGAGGAGTTCTCGGCGATCAACCCGGCGATCCACAAGCGTGCCTACGAGCATGC
>NZ_JBGAKA010000004.1:0-262755 GCF_044224635.1 Reyranella sp.
TGCACAACCATCCATCGGGTGATCCCAAGCCGTCACGCGACGACATCGAGATGACGCGCGAGATCAAGGCCGCTGCCGAGGCGCTGGGCATTGCGATCCACGATCACCTGGTGATCGGCCGCAAGGGGCACGCGAGCTTCCGGAGCCTGGGGCTGCTGTCGTAAAGCCAGCTTCCGATACTGACGCGTGGTGCGCACGACGAAAACCCTGTGATCCCGAGCACAGCGAGGGGACCTTTCCTGCTGCCTCAAAGGTCCCTCGCTGCGCTCGGGATGACAACCGTGCCGGATGCATCCGGACCTGGGCCCATGCTGGCTATGTTGCCGTCCAGCCGGCGTCACCCGCGCCGCTTCGACGTCCGACAAGCCCGAGCGAAGTCTTGCTGCGCCGCACCAATCCACTCACATTTCTGGGGCCCGGCTTACCGCCATTTTCTGATACAACGTGGCTTCGATGATAATCTCGTGCCCGTAGAGCAATCCAGGTTGCCGGCACGTGCACGACGCGGGGGCTGCTTGCAATCGACGTCCGATCCGATGCTATTCCCGGGTCCCTCGAGGGTCGTCCGGCTTTCGGGACCGAAGAGAACATGGCGGGCGTGCTCGCCTTTCTGTCGGCCGCTCCAGCATCTTTCGGCAAGCCTGCGCTAGACAAGGCGGGCGGAGCCAATGAAGCAGGATACGTCGGCCGACAGTGCCCAGCCCAGGACGGGGATGGTCCATCAGGGGCGCTTTCTATGGCGTTTCGTCCTTTTTGCCCTGCCTTTCTGGTCGGCGGAGCACAAATGGATGAACCGGGGCCGCCTGGCGCTGATCGCGGCCCTGACGGTTGCACAGGTTGCGGTTCAGGTCGGCCTGAATTCCTGGTCGGCGAAGCTCTACAACGCGATCGAAGGCCGTCACCTCGACGCGTTCCTGGGGCTGATCACGGACTTCGTGCTCCTGCTTCTGGCAAGCATCCTCGTCTTCTCCATAACGCTCTACACCAAGCGACGCCTGGAATTCGCCTGGCGTGTCTGGATCACCAAGAACACGCTGGCAGTCTGGATGGCGCAAGGAGGACACTATCAGCTCGGCCTGGTCGCGGACGAGAACGGCGATAATCCGGACGGACGAATCGCCGAGGATATTCGCGTGACGACCGAGTCGGCCATCGAGCTGGGTCAGGCTGCGTTCTACTGCATCCTGCTCTTTGCGACATTCGTCGCCGTGCTGTGGACGCTCTCCGGCGTCATCCATGTGGAAATCGGCGACACGGTCATTCCCATCCCCGGCTTCATGGTCTTCGTCGCCCTTGTCTATTCGGCGATCGGCACCAGCCTGGCGCTCTGGGCGGGGTTCCCGTTGGTCGGCGCCTCCAATCTGCGGCAGACGGTGGAAGCCAATTTCCGGTTTGGCCTGGCGCGCGCCCGGGAATATTCGGAAAGCATCGCCTTGATCCGCGGCGATACCGATGAGCGAGCGCATCTTCAGGAGCTGCTGCGGGGCGTGAGACGGGGCTGGGAGCGCCAGACCTATGGCCTGGTGCGCATCATCGTGTTCACCACGGCGTACGGCGTGCTGGCAAACCCGTTCCCGCTTCTTGTCGCGGCGCCGCGCTACATCATGGGGCTGATCTCGCTCGGCACGCTGATGCAAATGGCGCAGGCGTTCTCGCAAGTCACCGCTGCGCTGGCGTTTCCGGTCGATAACCTTTCCGGCCTCGCCCTGTGGCGGGCCTCCGTCGAGCGCGTGATGGCGCTGCAGAATGCGCTGGACGAGCTCCAGGAGAAGCTCGGCGCGAACCGCATCGAGGTGAAGCACGAGGGCAATTCGTTGCAGCTCGCCGGCGTGCACGTGATGGAGCACGATGGGACGCCGGTGATGAAGGAGATGACGGCCGAGATCGGCCCCGGCGAGCATGTGCTGATCGAGGGCAAGACGCCGATTTGCCACAAGCTCATCCTCACCATTGCGGGGCTTTGGCCATGGGGCGCCGGGACAGTGACGCTGCCGGCGGACGCGAACATGTTCATCGTCACTGACCGGCCCTATCTGCCCGTGGGTCCCTTGGGCGAGACCGTTTGCTATCCGATGACACTTGGCGTGTGCGTGCCGGACGACGTCAATTCGGCGTTGCGTCGCGTGGGCCTGGGCGAGTGGGCCGGCCGGCTCGACGTGACGGAGAACTGGGAAGCGGTACTCTCCGCGGCGCAGCGGCAAAGGCTCAGTTTTGCGCGCATGCTGCTTCATCGGCCCGACTGGATTTTCCTGTCGGAGGCAATGAATGCGCTCGATACAGCGGGCCAGCGCGAAATGGCCGAGTTGCTGGTCAAGGAATTTTCGTCGGCCGCAATCGTGGCCGTTGGTCGAACCGCCTTGTCCGACGGATTTTTCCAGCGCGTGCTGCATGTGGAAGCAGCGACCGCGTCCTACGACGTAGCGGCCGACAAGACGCACGTTGCAACACCAGTTTGAGGGAGGGCCCTGTGGGATCGGCTGGACCTGACGTCGACTCTGCACCGGAGCGCCCCGTGCCTTCGGCCCTGGCGCTGCCTGCATCATTCAAGTGGGGCGTCTCCACTGCGGCTTATCAGATCGAGGGAGCGGTCGCAGAAGGCGGGCGCGGCCCCAGCATCTGGGACCTGTTCGGCCGACAGGCGGGCCGTATCGCCAACGGCGATACCGGCGACGTGGCGTGCGACCACTACCACCGCTACAAGGAGGACGTCGCACTGATGCGCCGCCTTGGCGCACAGGTCTACCGGTTCTCCGTGGCCTGGCCGCGCGTGCTGCCGCAAGGGCGCGGCCAAGCCAACAGCCTGGGCCTCGACTTCTATGATCGCCTGGTCGACGAGCTGCTGCGCAGCGGCATAGAGCCGTGGCTGTGCCTCTATCATTGGGATTTGCCGCAGGCGCTGGACGATCTTGGCGGTTGGCAGAATCGCGATATCGCTGGTTGGTTTGCCGACTATGCCGCCCTGGTTGCGCGCCGCTTTCGCGACCGGGTTCGGCATTTTGCCACGTTCAACGAACCCAACGTGTGCACGCTGTTCGGCTACGGCATGGGTTGGAATGCACCCGGCATTGCCAACCGGCGGAGTTTCCTGCAGGCGGCTCACCACGTGAATCTCGCGCATGGCGAGGGGGTCCGCGCGCTGAGGGCGTTGGCGCCGGGAGCTCTTCTTGGCGCCATCTACAATCGGCAGGCCTGTCTGCCAATCAGCGCCGCGCCACAGGACGCGGTGGCGGCCGGTATCCTGGACGCTTGCTGGAACCGGCTCTACGCCGACCCGCAATGCCTCGCCGAATATCCTCCCGAGCTGACCGACGGTTTGCAGGAATTCGTGCAGCCGGGAGACATGGCGCGCATCGCCCAGCCGATCGACTGGTTGGGCCTGAACCACTATTGCCCGATCTATGCGCGCGCCGACCAGGGCCCGCTCGGTTTTGCCTGGGCGGATGCGCCGAAGGACGTCCCCCTGACCGGCGTGGGTTGGCGCATCGACCCGGACGCGTTCCGCAACGAGGTGATCGCCACGCACCAGCGCTACAAGCTTCCGGTTTACATCACGGAGAATGGCTACGGGGCCCACGAGGCGCTGGATGAAGCGGGCGGGGTGAGCGACGACGTCGGGCGCATTGCCTATCTTGCCACCTACACCAAGGCGCTGGAGCAGGCTGTTGCAGCCGGCGCGGATGTGCGTGGCTATTTTCTCTGGTCGCTCCTGGACAATCTCGAGTGGGGCGCCGGCTTTGCCAGCCGCTTCGGGATCGTTTTCGTCGACTACGCGACCCAGAGACGCATTCCCAAGGCATCGTTTGATTGGTTCGCGCAGTTGATCCAGGCGCAGCAGCAAGGCCGTCATGCGTGAACAAGCCGGAGAACGGGGCGATCACGGGACGATCGAAGGCTGGGTTACGCGTGGCGCCAATGCGTTGCTGCAGCCGATGCAGCCGGTGGCATTTTCCAGATCATTGCCGCAGGATGCGCTCGCCACGATCGAGATCGACGATAGCCGGACCTTTCAGCCGATCGAGGGCTTCGGCTTCGCGCTGACCGGCGGCAGCGCGTATTTGCTGGCGGGGCTTGCGCCGGCAGACCGCGCGGACCTGCTGCAGGAGCTGTTTGGCCCGACCGATGCGTCGCTCGGGCTGAGCTGCCTGCGACTGAGTATCGGCGCCTCTGATCTCGGCCGGAACGATTTCACCTATTGGGATCTGCCTCCCGGAACGGCGGACCCTGATCTCGCGCGCTTCAATATTGCCGCCTGTGATCCGGAGGTGGTTCCCGTGCTGCAGGAGATATTGCGGATCAATCCGACCATGAAGATCATCGCTTCGCCGTGGTCGGCGCCGCCGTGGATGAAGACCAATGACGGATTCATAGCAGGATCGCTGAAGCCGGAGTGCTACTCGGCGTATGCACGATACTTCGTGAAATATGTGCAGGTGATGCGCGGGCTTGGCATTCATGTCAGTGCCGTGACACCGCAGAATGAGCCGCGCAACCCGAAGAACGAACCGAGCATGGTGATGACCGCCACCGAACAGGCGGAGTTCATCAAGGGATACCTGGGACCGGAGTTGCGCAAAGGCGCGCCTGAAACCGAGATACTCTGCTGGGACCACAATTGCGACGAGCCCGACTATCCGCTCGCGGTGCTGGGCGACGCCGAGGCGCGCGCCTATATCGGCGGAGTCGCTTGGCATTTGTACAATGGATTGCCGGAGGCGATGTCAAAGGTTTGGGCGCACTATCCGGAGAAGAAGGTGTACTTCACCGAGCAATGGGTTTCCGCACATGACGATTTCATGGGCGCCCTGCGCTGGCATACGAAGAATGTGATCGTCGGTGGCCTGAGAAACTGGTGCCGCACTGCGTTGGAATGGAATCTTGCCAATGATCCCGAGTTCCTCTTGCACACGCCTGGCGGCGCCGTAGGAGCGCTCGGCGGCATTACCATCGGCGCTACAATCAAGCGAAATCCCGGATACTATCTGATGGCGCACTCGGCGCGGTTCATCCGACCGGGGTCGGTGCGGGTTTATTCGAGCGAAGTGGATTCGCTTCCCAACGTCGCTTGCCTGACGCCTGATTCGCGGGTGGTGACGGTAGTCACGAATGACTCCGATCGTGCAAGCCGCTTTCGCGTTCGGCACCAAGGCGCGTACGCCACGCTGGAGCTGGGGGCCGGCGATGTCGCGACCCTCCGGTGGGATCGTAGTCCCGAGGAAATCCATGCCGATCGTTCAAGCTGATCGTCTCTCCCGTATCGGCGCAGCCTTGTTGAAGGCTGCCGGCGCCTCCGATGAGGAGGCGGGTGCGGTCGCCGTCGGCTGCGTGAACGCCAACCTCGCCGGTCACGATTCACACGGTGTGATCGCGATCCCGACCTACATCGATCGCGTGAAGGCCGGCCACATTGTGCCTGGCGCGGCGTGGACCATCGTGCGCGAATCGCCCACGACAACGGTGATCGATGGCCACTGGGGCTTTGGCTTCCACGTCAACGCCAAGGCGATGGCTCTCACGATCGAGAAGGCCAAGACGGCGAATGTCGCGGCCTGCACGGTATTTCGCCAGAGCCATGTCGGCCGACTCGCAGCCTATCCCATGATGGCGATGCGCGAGGGCATGATCGGGCTTGCCACCGCCGATTCCGGCCGGTCGCCCAAGCATGTCGCACCATTCGGAGGACGAGAGCCGCGGCTCGGCACCAATCCGATCTCGATCGCGGTGCCCTCCGATCTCGAGGGTCCCTTCTGTCTCGACATGGCGACCTCGGCGGTTGCGGCCGGAAAGATTGCGCTTGCCGTCGCTCGCAGCGAGCAGATCCCACAAGGCTGGATCATCGATACGGACGGTCGCCACACGACTGATCCCAGGGATTTCCGCAAAGGCGGTGCGCTGCTGCCGCTTGGCGGCACCGAGGGCTACAAGGGAAGCGGCCTCGCGGCGATGGTGGAGGTGCTGTGCGGATTGCTGACCGGCCTTGGCTTCGGCGTCGAGCCGACCGGCCGTCACAACGACGGCTGCTTCATGGCCGTGTTCAATGTCGCCGCGTTCCGGCCGTTGCAGGACTTCAAGAAGGAAGTCGTCGAGTTCGCGCGCTATCTCAAATCGACACCGCCCTCCGAAGGTTCGAGCGGCGTGTTCTATCCCGGCGAGGTCGAATATCTGCGCGAGCAGGAGCGGCGCAAGAACGGCATCGAGGTCGAGGACGCGACATGGGACAAACTGCGCGCACTCGCCGTCGAATACAGGATCGCGGACGAGCTTGGTTTTGGCTAGAGCGTGATCTTCTTGGATTGAAGCGCCGCCCTTTAGGGCGGCGTCCAAATCATTGTCGTCCTGAGCGCAGCGAAGCACCTCATCGCCGCCCGCCAGATAGCTCTGTGGAACTTCTGGCGATGAGATCCTTCGCTTACGGCGCTTGCTTCGCAAGCGCCTTACTCAGGATGACCGAAGGGACGTCCCGCGCATTACTTCTGGAACTGCTCAAACAGCTGCTTGATCCGCTTGGCCGCCTCCTCGGTGGCCTGGTCCGGGGTCATGTTGCGTTGCGTGATGTTGGCTTCCGCCTGCGGCCAAATCTGCTCGGACAGCACGGCCGAATAGGCCGGGTTGTAGGACATCCACCACGGCACCGTCGGCTTGATCAGCCCCATGTCCACCGCGACCTGGCGGTGCGGGTCCTTCGGGTCGGTCCAGTAGGGATCGTTCTTCACGATCGAGGCCATCACCGGCAAATAGCGGGCGCGGGTTTCCTTCAGGTAGGCGTTCAGGTTCGCCGGCTGGATGAAATCGCGCAACAAAGCCTTGGCGCCATCGACGTTCTTCGATCCCTTCGGGATGATGGTGGGAGCGATCGCCAGTACGCTCGGCACCGGCTTGCCGTCGTTGCCCATGGGGACGCCGCGAGTAAGGATCTCCTTGAAGTAAAGATCGGGCTTGTCCATCTGCGCCGCGGCGATCGAGATGGTGGCGTTGGGCGTCATCACGATCTGCTTGGCGAAGAAGGCGTTGTTGTTGTCGACATCGCCCCAGTTGATCGCCCCGGGCGGCACGTAGTTCTTCTTGAACGGCGTCGTCAACCGCTCCAGCGACGTGGTCGCCGCCTTGCGCACGGCGGGGTCGTCGATGTTCAGCTTGCCGTCCGGCGTGACGATGCCGGCGCCGCCGTAGCTCACCAGGAACTGGTGGAACAGGTTGCCGGCATCCGCCTCCTTCGCCGCCATCGAGTAGCCGAGGCCGAAGATGCGCTTGCCCTTGGAGCGCAGCTTGTCCTGAACGGTCTGGAAGAAATCGTAGAACTTGTCCTGCGTGGCCGGCATGTCGGTCGCGGCGAAGCCTGCTTCCTCGAGCAGCGGCAGCCAGACCGAGTTCATCAGCGAGGAAGCCTTGGTCGGCACGCCGTAGTACGAGCTCTTCTTCTGCTTGGCGTTGTAGAGGCGCCCGCTGATCAGCGCGGTCTCCGTGAACTCGTTCTTCTGCGAGTCGACGACCTCGGAGACGTCCTCGAGCTGATCGTTCCAGGCCGCGCGCGGCACCAGGAAGCGGTCGCCGGTTACGGTGTGCACCACATCCGGCACGTCGCCCACCTGCATGGCGGCGATCAGCTTGGTGATCACATCCGGCCCGTTCATGATGGTCAGATTGACCTTGGTGTTGTTCTTCTTTTCCCAGTCAGCCATCCAGGTGATCACGGCATCGTTCTCGGCCTTGTAGAAACCCTGGGTCCACCAGACCGTGAGCTCGCCTGCCGCCGTGGCACGGCGCGGCATCACGCTCGTGCCCGCCGCGATCGCGGCCCCTGCGCCAACCAACGCCTGCCGCCTTGTAATGCCTGCCATCTTGTTTCCTCCCTAGACCTCGACGCCCCCTCTACGCTCGATGGGGGCGCCGTGTTCAGCCTTTCACCCCGCCCATGGTCAGCCCGCCGTGCATCTTGCGGCGAACACCGTAATAGATAAGCAAAGGCGGAATGGCGTAGATGATCGCCGCCGCCATCAGGTAGTTCCAGGGTGCCTCGTCGCCCACCAGGAACTTGCCGAGCGTAACCGGCACTGTGATGACCTTGCCGCCCGACAACAACAGGAATGCGTACAGATATTCGTTCCAGGACAGCAGCAGCGCATAGGTGCCGATCGCCACCAGGGCGGGGGCCATCAGCGGCAGATAGATGCGGAAGAATATCTGCGGCGGCGAGGCCCCGTCGATGCGCGCCGCCTCGTCGAGCTCGAACGGGATCGAGGCGCTGTACTGCTGGAAGATGAAGATCGCGTAGGGCGTGGCGAAGGTCACCTCGACCGCGATCACGGCGATCGGATTGTTGGTCAGGCCATACTTGCCCATGATGCCGTAGAACGGGATGGCCAGGAACGACATCGGGATCACGTAGGTGAGCAGCGCCGCATTGGTCAGCATCCAGCCGTTGCGGATGCGCATCCGGCTGATGGTGAAGCTGGCCAGGGTCCCGATGGCCAGAGTCAGGAACGCGACGACGATACCAATGTAAAAACTGTTGCCCATCTGGTTCCAGAACGTCTCGAGCAGCCAGAAGGCCTGACGGAACACGACGTCGAAGGCATGCGTGCTCGGTGCAACGGGGAACACAGAGGTGCTGAGCACTTCCTCCTTCTCCTGCACCGACACGCGGATGATGTTGTAGATCGGCAGCAGCGTCCACACGAGCAACACCGCCGACAGCAGCCACACGCCGATGCCGTTGAGCACGCGAGCCCGGCGACGCACATTCATATCGTCACCTCGCTCTTCCGCAACTGGCGCATCAGCAGGATCACCAGCGGGATCAGCAGAGGCAGCGCCGTCAGCACCGTCGCCATGCCGAGATTGGGATCGCCCAGCTCGAAGGCGTTGCGGATTCCGAGCGTCGCCAGGACGTGCGTCGACAGCGCCGGCCCGCCGCCGGAGATGAAGCGCACGGCATTGAAGTCGCCCAGCGCCCAGATGGTGGAGAGCATGGTGCAGACCAGGTACATGCCGGCCATCAGTGGCAGGGTCACGAGCGTGAACTTCTGCAGCGGGCTCGCGCCATCGACAGAAGCGGCCTCATACAGCTCGAGCGAAATGGCCATGCGCCCGGCGAGAAAGATCAGAGTCCAGAAGGGCAGCCATTTCCAGATATGGCCATAGATGACCGACCCCAGCGCGAAGTAGTGGCTGTCGAGCCAGGGCGGCCCGTCGACCTGCGCCACGTTCCAGATGATGTTGTTGATCAGCCCCCATTGGCCGTTCAGCATCCAGTTGATCGACAGGTAGCTCGGCAGCGCCGGAATCGCCCAGGGCAGCATGAAGATCAGCAGCAGGACCTTCGACCACCAGCCCTTGCGCATGAAGAAGCCCGACAGCAGGAGCGCCAGGAACAGCTTCAGGTTCACGCCGAACAGCAGATAGAGCAGCGTGTTCACCACCGTGCGCGGATAGACCGGATCGCTGAACAGAGCGCGATAGCTGGCCGGATTGCTGCCCAGCCACAGCCCATAGCCGATCGGGTAGATCACGAAGGCCAGGAACACCGCGACGTAGGGGGTGACGAAGGCCAGCGCCCAGAGCTTGTCGGCGCCAATTTTTCCGCGTCGCCGCGTCAGGGGCGTGGTGCCGGTGGCCGCGGCCGGGCTGTCGGTCGTGGTCGTGACCGCCATCGTTCGCTCCTTCCTCCTGGCCCCGCGTTCTGGCGCGCGGTGGCGTTCCTGTCCCGTCGGCAAAGGAGGCTTGGTGCATCATGGCCTGCCTCGGCCGGTCCAGTCCGAGAGCGAGTGTGGCAATTTGCCCAGTGCGATACAACTGGTCTTGCGCGGGAGTGAGGCCCATGGGGTCAGCATTGTTGCCAAGGCAGGCATGCGCGATCACATTGCGATGGGCCACACGCAACAGCCGCGCCGCACGCACATGCCCAAGTTCCTTCGCATCGGAGTCCACCAATCGAACGTGTCCGGATACACGTCAAAGGCGTGGTGGGTTCGTCGGGTTGGCGCGACGGTTTTCCTGAAGTGGGGCGCCGTCGAGGTCCATGGCGTGGGAGACGGACGCAAGATCTACTGGACGGTCCCACCGCGCGAGAAGACCGTTCGCTGCGGCGCGGTACAACCTGCCAAGGACTATGTAAGAAGCGCGATCGCACGTCGGCGCAACCACCGCTATGAACCGCTGGCTGGCAGCATCGCCATCAAGCGCCGCCCTGCCAATCATGGCGCCGAGCTCGAACGGGTGCTCGCCACGATCCTGTTCGTCGACATCGTCCAGTCCACGGAAAAGGCCGCGCGGCTCGGCGATTCGCGTTGGACACAAGTGATGAATCACTACTACGCAACCGTCCGGAGAGAGCTGAAGACGTTGCGCGGGAAGGAAGTCGTGACGACAGGGGACGGATTGCTTGCGACATTCGCGGCGCCGGCGGCGGCGGTCCAGTGCGCGACCGCAATCCGAGAGGCCGTGCGCACACTGGGGCTCGAGGTCAGGGTGGGCCTGCACGTGGGCGAATACAAGGTGAGCGGTCCTGACGTGTTCGGTCTCGCGTTTCACATCGGCGCACGAGTCGCCGCGAAGGCGCGCGCCGGTGAGGTCCTGGTCTCGAGCCCCGTCAGGGATCTGATGCCGAAGTCCGATATCCTGTTCAAGGATCGCGGTGTTCACCAACTCAAGGGCGTGCCGAAGCGGTGGCGTCTTTACCGGGTCGATGGGTAAATGAATCGCAATCTATAAGTCGGCGAAGCTCGTCAAATGGAGTTTTCGATGGAGCTGCAGTTCCTGGGCTCGGGAGATGCGTTCGGCAGCGGCGGCCGCTTCAACACGTGCTTTTATGTTCGCGACGCGCGCGGCGCATTCCTCATCGATTGCGGCGCCTCCTCGATGATCGCGATCCGCAAGTTCGGCATCGACCCGAATACAATTCGGGCCGTCCTGATCACCCATCTGCACGGTGATCATTTCGGTGGTTTGCCGTTTTTCATTCTGGATGCGCAGCTCGTGAGCCGCCGCACGGCGCCGCTCATCATTGCCGGACCGCCTGGACTGCGCGACCGCCTCACGACCGCCATGGAAACTTTTTTCCCCGGATCGACCAGGGTGGAACGCCGTTTCGTCAGCGAGATACGCGAGCTCGAGCCGCGCTGCACCCACGATGTCGAGGGGATCGCGGTGACGCCTTTCGTGGTCAAGCATCCCTGTGGCGCACCGCCTTTCGCACTCCGCCTGACGGTCGACGGCAAGACCCTCTGCTACTCCGGCGACACGGAATGGGTCGACGGCCTGCGCGACGCGGCCACCGGCGCCGACCTCTTCATCGCCGAGACCTATTTCTTCGACAAGCAGGTCAGGTTCCACCTCGATTACGCAACGCTTGCTCGTCACCTCCCGGAGCTCGGCGTCAAGCGCGTGGTGCTGACCCACATGAACCCCGGCATGCTGGCTCGCGTCGCCGAGACCGGATGCGAAGCCGCCGAAGACGGGATGGTGCTCACGGTCTGACGATTGGCAGCTGGCAGATGCTGGCCTTGCTCGCCTTCAGCCGCTTCGGGGCAGGCGCTGCCACCATGGTAGCAGGGCTGCGCCCGCCAACTCCATACTGCTGATCACCGGCGAAGGACCTGCCATCGCCACACCGGCAGAAGAGAAATAGCCCGATCCGCGCCCGACCCACCCTCGGGCACGAGTGATCGAGACGGTGCGGCTTGTATCCGGCAGGCGCGCGGTTTCTACTTCGATGTCGCCGGCCGCCGCCTGCTGTGAGGATCGAGAGCATGAAACGGAGCACGGACCGCATCCTGACCACTCACATGGGCAGCCTGCCGCGACCGGACGTGCTCGCTGACCTGCTGGTGGCCCAGGCCGAAGGCAAGCCGGTCGATGCCGCACGGATCCCGACGCTGACCGACGAGGCGATGGACTACGTCGTGCGTCGCCAGCTCGACTGCGGCATCGATGTCGGCAACGACGGCGAGATGCCGCGCTCGACCTTCTTCAGCTACATCACCGGCCGCATGTCGGGTTTCGGCGGCCAATCGCGCCGCCGGCCGATCCTCGACATGCAGCACTTTCCCAAGTGGTGGCAGAACTATCAGGCGCGCGGCGTCCGCCGGCTCAACGTCTACGGTTTTCCGGCGGCGATCGGGCCGGTGTGCTATGAGGGCCTGGACGGCGCCAGGGCCGAGCTCGACGCTTTTGCCGGCGCGCTGGCGCGCCAGCCACAGCGCTTCACGGAAACCTTCGTCACCGCCGTATCGCCCGGCTTCGCCGCCTGCTCGCTGCTGAACCAGCACTACGACAGTCACGAGGCCTACGTCTTCGCCCTCGCCCGCGAGCTCAGGCAAGAGTACCAATTCATCGTGGCGCAGGGCCATGTGCTGCAGATCGACTCGCCCGACCTCGGCATCGAACGCGCCGGCTACTTCCAGGACGAGCCGCTGCCGAAGTTCATCGAAGCGATGGAGATGCACGTCGCCGCGCTGAACGAGGCCTTGGCCGATATCCCGGCCGAGCGGGTGCGCTTCCACGCCTGCTGGGGCAACCGCGACAGCCCGCACGTGAACGACGTCCCGGCGCCCGACGTGCTGCCGGTTTGCTACCAGGTGAAGGCCAGTGCGCTCTGCCTGCCCTTCGCCAATCCGCGTCACAGCCACGAGATCGACGCGTTCAAGACACAGAAGCTGCCCGACCACATGACCCTGGTCTGCGGCGTGGTCGAATCGACGCACAACTACGTCGAGCACCCGCGGGTGATCGCCGAGCGGCTGGAGCGCGCCGTACGCGCCGTCGGCGACCGCGAGCGCGTCATGGCGGGAACCGATTGCGGCTTCGGGACCATCGTCGGCGACACCCAGGTATCCGAGGACGTGGTCTGGGCCAAGCTCGAGGCGATGCGCGACGGCGCGGCCATCGCAAGCGAGCGACTCTGGCGTTGAGGAACCGCTTTCCGCAACATCTGCCGCCGAGCACCGTTCCTGTGGACTGCCCCAGAAAATCAGAGGGTAAGCCTGTTCTCTGTTCCCGAAAGCAGCCTTCGTACATTCTCCCTATGCTTGAGAATGATCACGAACGCCATGAGAAGCGCAAATATACTAAAGTAATAGGTATTCCCAAATACAGGCAGGAATGAAATGGCCACAAAGACCATCGCGGCGCATATCGTGCCCAGGGAAACGTAGCGGGTCAAAGCCACGATCATCACGAAGAAGCCGAGGCTTATGAGGGACATGACCCAGCTGACCATGAACATCACGGCCGCCGCCGTAAGGGCGCCCTTGCCCCCTCTGAACCCGAAATAGACCGGCCAGTTATGCCCGATGACCGCTCCTGCGCCGGCTGCCAAAAGGCTCACGCAATCCGAATCCTCTCCCGACTGAACATAAACGCCGAGGCGCAGACCTATCAGACAGGCAACGACCCCTTTCAATATATCTCCCGCAAGAACCAGCGCCGCGGCAGATTTCCCAAGCACCCTCAGCGCATTGGTAAGCCCGGCACTCTTGCTTCCATGGTTTCTGATGTCCTTGCCGTAAACTCTTCCTGCAATAACTGCTGTATTGAGGCTGCCTAGAAGGTAGCCCATGGCCAAGGCCGCAAGAACCTTCAGAACATCAACCATCAACCATCTCTCGATCGCCAGGACGGAGCCAGTAGAAGCAATCGCCGCCAGCTTTGTCCACCACGATGAGGGCAACCGCGCCACCCGTGCCTTCGGGGTCCAGTATCGCGCCCCACGGCCGAAGCGCCGCTGGAGTTAAGAGAAATTACCACTCTAGCATGCGGGATCACACCTTACGCCACTTCCTCCAATGATGGCTCGATGTCGACGATCTCGACCGATTTGACGTCGTCGGTTTCGCCCGAATAGATCACCAGGGCGACATTCTCGGCGGCGATCATCGCACTGTGCGGCTGCCCCGTTGGATTGAGCGTGTAGCTGTTGCCCGGCGCCTCGATTGGCCTTCCGGACTTGTTCGCCCGGCCACCGGGCAGATTGAAGAAGCAGGGAACGTAGCTTGGCCCCACTGACACCGTCGTGCCAGCGACGACCGCTTCATCGACAGGTCTGAACCGGTGCCCGGGATCCTGCCGGCCGCCGTCGTCCTGCTGTCCATCCCGCTGCTGCCAAGGAACCTCAGGCAGGCGAGCGAGGGCGGAGGCACACCGCCGTGGCGCGACGCCGGCTGGCGCCGCGGCTGCTCGGCTTCTGCGTCGGGATGGTGGTCGGCGCGAAAGTTTCCTAGAAGAAGACGAAGGAGCGCACGACAACGTTCTTGCGGCACCGCGCCTGTGCGGGCGCGGTCGGGTCAATGCAGGCGGTGTGGAAGGACCACCGCGAGACCGAACCATCGGCGACCGAGTCGTAGCATTTCAGCATCGAGACCTCCGTCGAGGTCTGGCGCGGGAACCAGTACCATTCGTGGTCGGCACGATGCGTGAAGCGCGTGGTCTCGCCAACCCGGTCGTCGTAAATGCGGTAGTTGGTGATGTACGGCTGGTCGGCGAAGGACGGCCAGGCGCAGAGCACGAAGGGGAACTGCTCGACCGTCTCCATCGGCTTGGCGAGATTGATCGACATGAAGCGGCGCGACATCTTCCGGTCGGCCTCTTCCTCCGTATAGTGCTGCGGGCGCCCGAAGTTCCGCAGGTTCCTGGTGAGAAGCTCGCGGCAGCGTACCCGACCGCTGTTGTCGTTCAGGTCGTTGTGCACCAGGTTGACGTAGCGGGCGTTCACGCCCGGATTCTTGTTGTCCTGGTCCTCGGTGCGGTCGCCCGCATAGTCCTTGTCGAAGACGTCGTGGTTGTAGACAAGGGCGTCGGCCGCGCCGGGAAAGAAATCGAGGAGCAGCTTCTCGATCTCGGGGTAGAACACGCGCTCCACCTCCGCCGAGTCGTAGAAGTTCCGGCACTTGGACTCGAGGTGCGCCAGCGAGACGCCGAGCCGGTCCATGCATTCCGGGCTGTTGGGCGACAGGCCCGGGTGATACTCCGAGATGCGCCGCGCATCGCGCATCACGTGCGGGAAGTAGAGGTCGCGCCGCCGGTTCTGCTCCTCGTTCTTGCGCAGGACCTTGGCGATCTCGGCGCGCGCCGGGTCGCACCACAGGGCGTTGGACGGAACGATCGAATAGGTTGGGCGCTCGTAGACAGTATAGGCGAGCGGCAGAGCCAGGCCACCCTCCGGCGCCGTCATGCCAGTCGCGCGGATGTAGTCGACGCACGCGTCGTAATCACGGAACGCTGGGCCCCAGCGGGTCTCGATCGGACGGCCTGGCGGCGCATTGTCGATCATGTCGACAACGCGCTGGCCCTCGCCCTCGGCGATCTGGGCGAGCGCATCCTCGAGCGCCTTGGCTGTCCCCGCATCGCCGTCCCGATCGAACGACATGTAGGACAGGCCGCCGTTCGCCGCGATGGGCGCCGGCTGCCCCTGCGTGACCTGGAGCGACGGCACATAGGCCGACGAAACCCTCTTCCTGTCCACCGCGACGTTGTTCCCGGCGACCTCGAGCAGGCTCATGGCAACACCTCCGATTGGATTGCGCTCAGCGTGGCATACGGACCCTGCCCTTTCCAGAACATGAATCTTTTCCAGGTCATAAATCCAGGTCATGCGAAATGTCGCCCCGCCTGCCGCGCGAACGACATGCCAGCCGGCTGCTCCCAAGAACGAGCTGACCTCAACGTCGTCTTCGCCGACGGTTACGGGCCGCTGCCCATGAGCAACGTGCCCGAGCACCGCATCTCGTCGGTCCGCGCCTATCTCGGAGCAGCGGCGCGGGCGCGAGCCAACCTCAGCATCCTCGGCGACACCACGGTCGAGCGGCTGATCATCGAGGGTCGGCGCATCACGGGTATCGAGGCCTCGACCGGGTCTGCCCGGGCGACCTTCCGCACGCGCGAGACCATCCTGTCCGCCGGGGCGATACATTCGCCGGCACTGCTGCTCCGCGCGGGCATCGGCCCGGCCGGCGAGCTGGCACCGCACGGCATCGCCGTCGTAGCAAACCGGTCAGGAGTCGGGCTCAACCTGCAGAACCATCCCCGGGTCTACGCCGCCGCCCATCTGCGTGCCCGCGGCCGCCCGCCGCGCAGCAACCGCCTGGTGATGCAGAACACGGCGCGCTACTCGTCAGACCTCCCGGATTGCCCCTCCGGCGACATGCTGCCCATGATCATGAACCGCACGGCGTGGCACCGGCTGGGCTACTCGATTGCGGCCCTCGTTGCTCTCCCTCCTGGAGAGCCCCTGGCATTTCAACCTGCCCGCCCGGTATCGTCGCCGCTCGACGCGATCCTGGTGGTCGCCGGATGGCAACATGGCGCGATGGCAAGGGAGAACAGCATGAAGCTCGCGGGGAAAATCGCTTTGATCACTGGCGGCTCGCGCGGGATCGGCCGCGCCACGGCACTCGCCTTCGCCGCCGAGGGCGCGGACATCGCCTTTTGCCATTTGAAAGACGACGCCAAGGCGGACGAAACCGCCGGCGAGATCCGCGCCCTCGGCCGGCGCGCCCTGCACCGTTCGGTCGATGTCGCCGATATCGCGTCGGGCCGGATCTTCATCGGCCAAGCGGCGCAAGAGCTGGGACCCATCGACATCCTGTTCAACAATGCAGGGATGAACATCCGCAAGCCGTTCGAGGCCTACACCGAGGAGGAATTCGACCGAATCCTCTCCGTTCACCTGAAGGGCATGTTCTTCATGGCGCAGGCGGTCTACCCCGCGATGGTGGCCCGAGGGCAGGGCTGCATCATCAACGTCGCCTCCCAGCGCGGCTTGAAGGGAGCGGTAAACTCGGCGCCCTACTCGGCGGCCAAGGCCGCGATCATGGGCTTCACGCGCGCCTTGGCATGGGAAGCGACGCCGAAGGGAGTTCGCGTCAACGCCATCGCACCGGGCCCGATCGTCACCGATCTGACCGCGACCATGGCTCCCGAGGATCGCCAGGCCTTCATCGATGCGCTGCCAGTGGGTCGCTTCGGCCGACCGGAGGAAATTGCCGCCACCGCGCTGCTGCTCGCCGGTCCGGACGGCGGCTTCTACGTTGGCGCCACCCTGTCGCCCAACGGCGGAGACGTGATGTATTAGCGATCAGAGACACACGGCGACGCAGGCGGGGGTATGCGCGCGATAGAGACAGCCCACCTCGCATGGCGCGGAGCACTGGACATCCAGCATATCGTCATCCCAAGCAAGGCGCCAGAGCGTGATTGGTTCAAGTGACGGCACGCGAGCTTCGAAATTGAGGCTCACGCTGCCCAGCGAAGGGATCAGGTTCATGCTCTTCGCGGACCGCGAAGAGCATGATCAACATGAGCGAAGCAAGCGCCGCAGGCGAGGGACCTTCGAGACATCAAGAAAGGTCCCTCGCCGCGCTCGGGATGACAAAATCGATGTCATCCCGAGCGCGGCGAGAGGGGACCTTTCCTTTCTGCATCCTGTAGTCGGCGGCGCTGGCGTCGAAAAAATCACAGGCTCTCGGGATGACAGGATCTTTGCCGCGCCCACCGTTGTCGTCCGAATCCACAGTGCCCGGGCAACCAAGGCAAGCGTCGTTCGTTCTCTTGAGGCTCGCCGGAGGCGCTCGACGAATGGCAGGGTTCAATGGGCAACAGGTTCACGATCGTCCTTTTCGCCTCGGCGCTCAGCGCGCTGGCGGCAGCCGCTCAGCCTGGCGCCGTCCAGACACCGTCGGTCACCGTGCTCGGGGCGCAGGAAGTGCGCGGCATTCTCGGTCGTGACGTGCGCAGCACGGCGGACGAGAACATGGGCCGCATTGTCGACGTGCTGGTCGACGGCGCAGGACGGGTGCGGGCCGCCGTCATCGACTTCGGCGGCTTTCTCGGCGTCGGCAGCCGCAAGATCGCCGTCGACTGGAAGGCGTTGCATTTCGTTCCCGCAGCCGGCAAGCAGTATGCCGTCGTGCTCGAGTTGACGCGCGACCAGGTGAAGGCCGCACCCGAGTACAAGGAAGATAAGCCGATCATCGTGCTGGGTGCATCCGGCAATCTCGAAACATTGCCGTGACGGGCCGCCGGTGACGGAGAATGCCGCTCCTTCACCGCCTCGACCTTCGCAGCGCAGCCTCCGCAGGCTCGACTGGTTCGTCTTCCTTGTCGCCGACGTGCAAACCGGCTTCGGGCCGTTCATCGCCGTCTATCTGACGACCCAGAAATGGACTCAGGTCGAGATCGGCCTCGTCATGACGGTCGCCGGCCTGGTCTCCCTGGCGGGGCAGATGCCGGGCGGCGCTCTGGTCGATGCCGCCCGTTCAGAACGCACCGTCGCAGGCGTGGCCGTCTCGGCGATCGCGCTGAGCGCGCTCATCTACGCGACCATGCCGGTCTTCCCGGCCGTGCTGGTGGCCGCGATCGTGCATGCCGCCGCGAGCTGCGTCCTGGGGCCGTGCATTGCGGCGATCAGCCTCGGCCTGGTCGGCCACTCAGCCATCGGCGAGCGCTTCGGCCGCAATGCGCGCTTCGCCTCGATCGGCTCGGGCCTCTCGGCCGCCGCGATGGGCGCTTGCGGCTATTTCTTCTCTGCCCAGTCGGTCTTCCTGGTCACGGCGGCGCTGCTCATTCCCACCCTGCTCGTGCTGCGCGGCGTGGCGGCGGAGGAGATCGACCCCGACCGGGCGCACGGCAACATTCCCGGCCGGTCGTCGTGCCGACCACCCAAGCAAGGGGGCGATCCCGATCGACCGGATGGCCGCAGCCAGCCGAGCACACGATCGCCGGCCGATCTGCTCAAGCTTCTGAAGAATCGCTCGCTGAGAGTGTTCGGCGTCTGCATCCTGCTGTTCCATCTCGCCAACGCGGCCATGCTGCCGCTCATGGGCAGCGTTCTGACGACACGCTCGAGCGAATGGGCCACCGTGCTGATCGGCGCCTGCATCGTCGGACCGCAACTGGTCGTCGCCTTGTTCTCGCCGTGGGTCGGCCGACAGGCCGAGCGCCTGGGGCGCCGGCCGCTGCTGCTCGCCGGCTTCGCCGCCCTGCCGATCCGCGGCCTGCTGTTCGCCACGGTGAGCGACCCTTACCTGCTGGTCGTCGTGCAATTGCTCGATGGACTGACCGCCGCCGTGCTGAGCGTCATGGTGCCCTTGACGGTGGCCGACCTGACACGCGGCACAGGGCGCTTCAACCTGGTGCAAGGGGTCATCGGCACCATGATGGGCGTGGGCGCATCGCTCAGTCCCACGCTTGCGGGATACCTCAGCGACACGTTCGGCAGCCCCATTGCCTTCCTCGGGCTCGCCGTTACCGCCTCCCTCTGTCTCGCGACGGCGTGGCTGCTGATGCCGGAGACCCGGCCGTCCACGCCCGGCGACCGATGACAGCGGCTCACGGAACCATCCCCCGATGATTGACGGCCTGCGAAGGATGTGTTGGACTCACACGCATAGTGCGAGTTCCCTTGGCGGACGCGCCAAGATTCACAATCTTTCCGGGGAGGCAAGCATGATGCGCAAGGCGATTGCTGCTTTGGCGACCTTTGCTTCGGCGGCGACCTTGAGCGCCGCCTCGTATGCGCAGGACATCAAGCTTTACGCTTTCAGCTCAGGCGCGCTGACCATCGGCAGGGGCGTGCTGCAGAACAACGCCCCCATGACGCCCGAGATCCAGGTCCCGGTGGGCTTCTACGTCGTGAGGCATCCCAGGGGCATCGTGGTGTTCGACACCGGCAACAACGACAAGATCATCACCGATCCCTCCTACTGGGGTGAGGCGTTCAAGGCGATGAAGCCGGTCAACACGCCCGATATCGCGATCGACGCGCAGTTGCAGAAAATCGGCGTCAGACCGGACGACGTCACTTACGTGGTCGTGAGCCACCTCCATCTCGACCATGGCGGCAATGTCGCGAAATTCCCGAAATCGACGATCGTCGTCCAGAAATCCGAGATACAGAACGCGTTCTGGCCGGAGCCCGGCACGGGCGGTCCGTACATGCTCGGCGACTTCCTGCCGCTCAGGGCACCCGGCGCCGATTTCCCGAACGCGGTCAAGATGCTGCAGCTCGATGGCGACAGGGATCTGTTCGGCGACGGCACGCTCGTCGTCAAGCGCGCGGTCGGCCACACGCCGGGCAGCCAGATGATGACCGTGCGGCTCAAGAACAAGGGCCCGGTCATCCTCACCGGCGATAACGTCTATTTCCGCGAGAACGTCGAGAAGAACCTGCCGCCCAACATCGTGCTCGCCTACTCGCCGAGCGGCATCCTGAGCGCCTACGAGTGGATCCGTTTCATGATGGCCACAGAGAAGGCGGACTTCATGACCGCCCATGATCCGGACGCCTTCAAGGCGATGAAGAAGGCGCCGGAGTTCTACGACTGAGGCCTTGTCGCAGCACCCCGCCATGGCGGTGGTCTCGCTCGAGGGTCTGAGCAAACGCTACGGCAATCATCTCGCGGTCGACGACGTCTCCTTCGACGTTGGCGCCCGCGAGGTCTTGGGTCTGCTTGGCCCTAACGGCTCGGGCAAGACCACCATCCTGCGCACCCTGACCGGCTACCTGCGCCCCACGGCGGGCACGGTTCGTGTCGCCGGCTTCGACGTCGTGCGGGAAGGCCGGCTGGCCCGCCGGCGGATCGGCTATGTGCCAGAGGACGCGCCGCTCTACCCGCAGATGCGGGTCAACGAGTTCCTGGCCTTCATGGGCCGGCTGCGCGGCCTCGACGGACGGAAGTTGCATACGTCCCTCGGGCTGGCCCGAGAGCGGCTCGGCCTGGAGGCGGTCGGCGAGACGATCATCGGCCGCCTGTCGCGCGGTTACCGGCAGCGCGTGTGCCTGGCCCAGGCCGTGCTGCACGAGCCCGATCTCCTGGTGCTCGACGAGCCGACCAACGGCCTCGATCCGCGCCAGATCATCGAGTTCCGGACCCTCATTCGTGGCCTTGCAGAGCACTGCTCGATCGTCGTGAGCTCGCACATCCTGGCGGAGATCGCCCGCCTGGCCGATCAGGTGGCCATCCTGCTCGATGGGCGCCTGCTTGCCGTGCGGCCCGTGAAGGCCTCGCAATCGGTTCGCCTCCGCACCCGTGCCGATCTCGCGCCGGGGATCGCGTCCGCGCTGAGAACGGCGATGGCAGGCGCCGAGATCGTCGAGGAGCCGCAGGCTGACGGCATGGTCGCGGTGCTCGTCCGCTGGCCGGACGGCGGAAGCACCATAGACCAAGTCGTCGCCAGGCTCGGCGCTGCCGGTATCGGCGTCATCGAGATGTCGGAGGCCGGCGCGGATCTCGAGGCGACCTTCCTCGCGGTCACCGCGCGAAAGGCCGTCCATTGACGATCCTGCGAACGCTGACAATCAAGGAGATCCGCGCCCTCTTCGTGTCGCCGATCGCCTATGCCGTGGTTGCGGTTTTTCTCGTCCTCAATGGCTACAGCTTCGTCATGACGCTGGTCATGTCCAAGCAGGCGACCCTGGTCCACATCTTCTTCCAGTCGGCCATGCAGCTCGTGCTCCTGGTGCCGCTGGTCACGATGCGCCAGTTCGCCGAGGAGCGCCGCGGCGGAACCCTGGAGCTCCTGTTGAGCTCGCCGGCGCCCGAGATCGATATCGTGCTCGCGAAGTTCGCCGCCGCCATGGTGCTGCTGATGGCGATGATCGGGCTCACCTTCACCTACGCCGTGGTCCTGGGACTGTTCGGCAAGCCGGACTGGGGACCCGTCTACAGCGGATATCTTGGCCTCGTGCTGCTGGGCGGCGCGCTCGTCTCGATCGGGCTCGCCATCTCGGCCCTCACCGCCAACCAGATCGTCGCGGCGGTGGCATCGCTGGGCGTGTTCGGCTTCCTGTGGGCGATCGATTCGCTGGCGGCGCTGCTGCCGGCGCCGGTCGACAACTGGTTCATCGGCCTGTCGCTCCTGGCGCGCTTCACCCCGTTTGCGGTGGGCGCCGTCTACACGTCCGATGCAGGCTTCTTTGTCTCCATCACGCTGCTGGGGCTCTTCCTCACAGTACGGGCGCTCGTGCGTCGTTGAACCATGCGTCGCTAAAGTCATGGACGAGCATCACTTCGAGATCGTTCCCCTGCTCTGGTTTGCCGGCTGGCTCGTCGCTGTCGCGGCAGTGTTCTGGGCCGGTCTGAAGCTCCCGCTGGAAACCCGGCTCGGCCCCTGGCGCAGCCGGCTTTATGCGGCCGGTGTCGTCATCGCCGCCGTCGGTGTCTCAGCGCTGGCCAACGTCGCCCTCACGCTTCACGACAGCCATGTCGACCTGACGCGTGAGAAGGTCTATACGCCGTCCGCTGCCGCCATGCGGGTGGTGGATGCCCTCGACCGCGACGTCACGGTCACCTATTTCTATCACTCGCGCGACGCCGCGGCGAAACGGTCGCGCGACATCCTCAAGGTCATGGAACGCCGCAACCCGCACTTCAAGCTCAAGGTGGTCGACCCCGACAAGGAACCGACGCTCGCCCGCACCAGCGGCGTCAAGATCTACAACGCCGCGCTGATCGAGGCGGAAGGACGCCGCGTGTTGGTGCAGAGCACCGACGAAGCCGAGATCGCGCTTGGCGTGCAGCGCGTGCTGCGTGAACGGAAGATTTCCGTCTGCTTCGTCGAAGGCCATGGCGAGCTGCCGATGGACAATTTCGAGTTTCATACGCATCTCGAGAACGTGGCCGACCACAGCCACGGCGATGCGGCATCGCATGTCATCGAGATGCCCGGGCATGGCGTGGGACGCTTTCGCCGCGCCCTCGAAGCGCAAGGCTACGAGACGCACAAGCTCGTGCTGGCCACGCGCGCCGACGTTCCGTCGGACTGCACCGTGGTGGTCCTGGCAAGCCCCCGAACGACATTGCTGCCCGCCGAAAGCGCCGCCTTGCGCGCCTACCTTCGCCAAGGCGGCTCCGCCCTCTTCATGTTCGATCTGGGCTACGTGCTCGAACCCGAGCTCGAGCGGTTGATGTCCGACCTCGGCGTGCGCTTCGAGCAGCAGGTCGTGATCGACCCTCTCAGCCATTATCAGAATGACCCCGAGCTGGTCGCCGTCACGGGCTATGACCGCCATCCGATCACGCGATCGTTGTCGCTGACCCTCTACCCCGGAATTCGGCCCCTTACCCTTCCGGCGTCGCCGTCGGGCTTGCAGGTCATGCCGCTGCTGACCAGCAGTCGAGACAGTTACACCCGGACCGTGGCGACGGCGGGCCACCGCGTCGCCGGGCACTCCGGCGCCGCCCCGGAAGCCACCGCCGAGCTCGCCAAAGCCGGCCCGCCGGTGGCGGGGGTGCGCGTCCTGGGAGTCGCGATCGAGGGGCTGATCGGCGGCGGCACCCGGCCGATGCGGGTGGTGGCGGTCGGCGACGCCGACTTCGCCAGCAACTCGTTCTTCCCTTACATGGCCAACAGCGACCTGCTGCTGGCCGTGACGCGCTGGCTGGCGCGCGAGGAGCGCAATACCGCCGTCTCGTCGCGCATCCCGGTTCCGCCCCACATCCTCCTGACCGGCCTGCAGACCCGCCTGGTATTCGGCGTCATCGTCATGCTGCTGCCGCTCCTGGTCGTGGCGCTGGGGTGCTTCGTCTGGTGGCGCCGGCGATGATCGGATGGCGCCGCATCGCCGTGCCGGCGACGGCGATTGCCGCGCTGGCGTTCCTTGGCGGAATGGTGCTGAGCGGCAGCCAGCCCGTGCTGCGCCAGAACGTGAAATTCGAAGCAAGAGGCCTGCTCGACAGCCCCCCCGAGCAGATCCGCCGGGTCGAGATCAGCCGCGGCGGCGAGAGGCTTGCGGCGGTGCGCACCGGCGACAAGCGCTGGGCGATGCCTGACGGCACCGACCTGGGAGAAGAAGCCGGCAAACGCCTCAGCATGGCGGTGCAGATGATGCACACATCAGCGCCCGCCAACGAGATTTCGGCCGCCGAGCTGCCCAGCGCCGATGTGGCGGCGTTCGAGCTCGACCCGCCGCGTCTCACGGCAAGGCTCTATGCGGACGGCCAGACACCGGTCCTTGCCGCGCAGTTCGGCGCCTACAATCCAGATGGCTTCCTGCAATACATGAGGATCGAAGGCGAGCCCCGCGTCCACCTTCTCTCGAAGTTCGTGGGCGAGGAATGGACGGAGGCGCTGAACCGGAGCCTCCAGCGATGAGGTACGGCTGGCGACGCCTCGTCATCGAGATGCTGCCGGTGGCGCTGCTCCTCCTGTGGGCCGGTTCCGCCGGTGCCCATACTGGCGGCACGACGGGCTTCGCAAGGCTGACAGTGGAAGGTCAGACCATCCGCTACAGCCTGACGCTGGACCTCGAGACGGCAGCCAAGGCCCAGAACGCTCCGGCCGGCACAACGCCGGTACCACTTGCCAGCGGCTACGACGCGCTCGCCGGCCTCGTGTCGCGCCACGTCACGATCTCGGCCGACGGCAGCGCCTGCGTGCCGCTGCCCGACGCCGTGCAGCCGCCCCCGCCGGGA
This sequence comes from Reyranella sp., assembly GCF_044224635.1. Classification (GTDB taxonomy): domain Bacteria; phylum Pseudomonadota; class Alphaproteobacteria; order Reyranellales; family Reyranellaceae; genus Reyranella. The sequence goes on from NZ_JBGAKA010000004.1 coordinate 24,402, forward strand.
CGGTCCATTGTCGTGATCGTCATCCACTACGCCTGCCCGGCGCCGGTACGCCTCCTGACGATGCGTGACACCCTGTCGGCCGTGTTTGGTCGCGACCATCACACGCTCGCCAGCATAGAAGGGCCCGGGCGAACCGAGCTGGTCCTGCTCGATCCGGACCGGACCGAAGCGCAGATCACCATCGCCGACCAGCCGGCAGGTGCGCGGACAGCGAATCCCGCCGGCGACGGAGCGCTCGGATTCTTCCTCCTGGGCATCGAGCACATACTGGAGGGCTTCGACCATATCCTCTTCATCGTCGCGCTGGTGCTGGGCGGCGGCAGGATTGGAACCCTCCTGGGAATCATCACGGCCTTCACGGTCGGCCACAGCGTCACGCTCGCCTGTGCGGTGCTCGGCCTGGTGAGGCCGCCGGCATGGCTCATAGAGCCGCTCATCGCGGCATCGATCGCCTACGTCGCCTGCGAGAACATATTCCTGAAGCGCACCCCGTCGCGACGATGGCTGGTCGGCCTGCTCTTCGGCCTCGTGCATGGCTTCGGCTTCGCCGGCGCGCTCCTCGAGCTCGAGGTGCCAGGTGAAAGCCTGTTCTCGTCGCTGCTGTCCTTCAATCTCGGCGTCGAGGCAGGCCAGGCAATAATCATCGCCCTGCTCTTCCCGGCGCTCCTCCTGCTGTCCCGGGTCGAATGGCGAAGACAGGCGGTGACCGCCATATCCGCGCTCATCCTGGTCGCGGCGGTCGGGCTGCTGGCCGAGCATACGATGCTGTAATCGTGGCTGGCAGCGCGAGGAAAGTGATCAGGTGACTCGTGAAGCCTATGCCCGCCGCATCCATCAGCCATCAATTGAAGAAATGAAAGGTCCCTCGCTGCGCTCGGGATGACAGTGATTGCTGTCATCCCGAGCGCAGCGAGGACCTTTCCTTCGGCGCGCGTTCATCGCGCGCCTGCCCTTCAGACCGCGGACCTGCCGTAGTACAGGGTGACGGTGTGCTGCGCCTCGGCGAAGAACAGCCATCGCTCGACGAAGACGCCGACGGTTCCCAGAGCCGCGGCGACGAAGGCCGCTGCGATGGCCGGCCAGCCCGAGACGACGAAGGGGACCAGCGACAGCAGAAATGGCAGGCCGAAGCCCAGTCCGACCGCGATGCGTCGCAGCTTGGCGGCATGCTTGCGGGCAATCTTGAAGCCCATCTCCTTCAGGAGATAGTTCTCCGACGTGTGCGGCGCCTCGAAAAGACGCACCGTGCCCAGGGCGCCAAGCCCGGTCGCGCTGCCGGCCGTGCTGGTGGCCGGCGCCCCGTCGATGGAACGCCAGTAGGCCAGCTTCAGAAGGGCGGCGAGCACGATGACGACCGGCGCCAGCCCGTACAGTTCCGGCCGCGCGCCGAAAATCGGTAGCACCGCCATCAGCCAGAGGGTGCCGCTCATGAGGGCGAGCGCCAGATAGTTCGGCACGACCCATTTGTTGTGCCAGCGCGGGATGGGCTTCAGCGAGCGATAGATCATCGCCGTGCAAAAAACGGTGCCGATGGCGCCGAACGCCGACAGCAGGCCTGCCGCCTTCAGGACGACGCCGAGGAATACCCAGCCGATGCCGAACAGCCCGGCCGGCAGGTAGGTCGCGACGGCGGCGACGCCTTCTCGCGACAGCCACGACGAGCGCCATTGCGAGAACGCCCGCCAGGCACGCTGGCGCTGCCCGAGATGGAAGGCCGATGACACGAGGCCCGCGGTGATCGCGCCGAGCGCCAGGGCCAATGCCACCAGGCCGAACAGCCGGTCAGCAGGCAGGATGCCGAATGGCGCCAGCACGCCGAGCAAGGCCAGGAGCCCATATCCGGCGCCCGAGGCAGTGGTGAACAGGATCACCGACAGCGAAGGATGCACGGCCGCTCCACGAGATCTGATTGGTCGTTCTTCATTGCGACAGCAGCCGGTCGAGCCATCCCAGCAGGCCGCCGGCTTGGGCGAGCGTTGCGGGCGTGAGCTGATCCGGCGCGCCGGTGCAGCCTGCGTTCTGACGACGCGGCCGCGGCGGCAGATACTTGTTGGTGGGGGCGTAGCCCATCTCCGCCATCAGGTCGAAGCCTTCGCGCTCGGCAACCAGCTTGGAGACAGGAGACTCCGGATCGCCGAGGTCGCCGAAATGGCGCGCCGAGGCTGGGCAGGTGGCGACGCACGCCGGTACGCGGTCTTCGGGCTCGAAGGTGGTGTTGTAGATGCGATCGATGCAGAGCGTGCATTTCTTCATCACGCCGGCGTCCTGGTCGAACTCGCGGGCACCGTACGGGCAGGCCCACGAGCAGAGCTTGCAGCCGATGCAAAGATCCTCGTTGACCAGCACGATGCCGTCCTCGGCGCGCTTGTACGAGGCACCGGTCGGACACACCGTCACGCACGCCGGCTCAGCACAATGCAGGCACGAGCGGGGGAAATGCACGGTGCGGCCGGCCGCACCCTCGCCGACCTCGAAGGTGTGCACGCGATTGAACCAGACGCCGTCGGGCGCGGCGCCATAGGGCGCAAGATCGGTCAATGGCGCGGCGACACCGCCGCTGTTCCATTCCTTGCAGTTCACGGCGCAGGCGTGACAGCCGACGCAGATGTCGAGGTCGATGACCAGGCCCAGGCGCTTGGGCGAAGGCTGTGCAGGCAGACTGGTCACTTGGCATCTCCGGTGACTTGGGCACCTGCGTGAACGGTCGCCCTGAAGCCCGCTCCGTAGCGCAGCACGCCGGGCCGCTCGGGCAGATGAGGCGGCACCGGCAAGGTGGCGAACTGGGGTTCGCTCACGCTTTCCCCTGCTGCGACCTTCTCGATCCGGACGCGCAGATCGTACCAGGCGGCCTGGCCGGTGACCGGATCGCTGTTGCCGTAGCGATAGCCGTCGCCGCGTATCGGCAACAATTCCGAGATCACGTGGTTGAGCAGGAAGCCGTGCTGCGACTCGGCGACCTTCGGCGCCAGGTTCCAGGCGCCCGAGCGCTTGCCGATGGCGTTCCATGTCCACACCGTGTTCGGATTCACCCCATCCATCAGCTTGGCCTGCACCTTTATCCGTCCGTGATGGCTGATGACCGCGACCCAGTCGTCGTCGGCAATGCCGAGCCTGGCCGCTGTCGCGCGATGGATGTGAAGCCGGTTCTCGCCGTGGATCTGGCGCAGCCAGGCGTTCTGCGATCCCCAGGAGTGATACATCGCCATTGGCCGCTGCGTGATGGCGTGTAGCGGGAAGGCATCGCGCGCGATCTCGGCCTCCTCGAACGGCATGTACCAGAGCGGCAACGGATCGAAGTAGGTCCTTACCCGTTCGCGATGCTGGTCGGGCGGCTGCACCTCGCCATGACCTGCTGCGGCCAGACGGAACTTCTGCATGACCTCGCTGTAGAGCTGGAGGACGATGGGATCGGCTCTGTCGATCAGTCCCATGCCGACTGCCCAGTCGAGATAGGCGCGGTTGACGTTCTTGAAGTAGCGGGCCTCATCCGGGATCTCGTGACGCCAGAAGCAGCCGTTGGCGACATAGGCGTCGAGCTGACCCTCGTTGACGGTACCGACACCCTGCTTCTCGCCGGCGGCGCCACGCCATCCCGCCAGCATGCCGACACCGGGCTTGCGCTCGTGGTGGACGAGGTAGTCGGGAAACCCGCCAGGATAGCGCGGGCTGCCGTCTTCCTTCACCAGGCCGGGCAGGCCGAGTCGGGTCCCCAGATCGATCAGCACCTCCTGGAAAGGGCGCACATCGCGATCGGCCGCGACCACGGGCTGACGGATCGAGTCGGCGACGCCGTCGGCGTCGCAGATCGGACGGTCGAGCAGCGAGATGCAGTCCCAGCGCTCGAGATAGGTCGTGTCGGGCAGGATGAGGTCGGCGTAGGCCACCATCTCGCTGGCATAGGCGTCGGAATAGATGATGTGCGGGATCTTGTAGTCGCCGGTCTCGGGATCCTTGTCGGTCAACATGTCGATGGTGCCAGCCGTGTTCATCGACGAGTTCCAGCTCATGTTCGCCATGAACAGGAAGAGCGTGTCGATCTTGTGCGGATCGCCCGCCCAGGCGTTGCGGATGACCTGGTGCATCAGGCCGTGGGCGGCCAGCGGCGCCTCCCATGAGTAAGCCTTGTCGAGCCGACGCGGCGTGCCGTCGGCCTCGACCAGCAGGTCCTGCGGCGATGTCGGAAATCCAAGCGGCGGCCCGGGCATCGGCTTGCCGGGTTGGATGTCGGCGGCACGGCCGGTCGGCTTCACGGCGGGCGGCGTAGGCCGCGGAAACGGCGGCTTGTAACGGAAGCTCCCCGGCGAATCGACGGCGCCCAGCAGCATCTGCAGGATGTGGATGGCGCGGCAGGTGTGGAAGCCGTTGGAATGCGCCGAGATGCCGCGCATGGCATGCATCGAGACCGGCCGGCCGATCATCTTGTCGTGGCGGCGACCGGCCCAGTCCGTCCATGGCTGGTCGATCACGACAGTCTGCTCGAAGGCGGCGTGCGCCAGCTCGGCGGCGATCCGGCGGATGATCTCGGCGCCGATGCCGGTCTCGGCCGCGACGGCATCGACCGAGTATTGCGGCTCGAGGCAGCGCCTGGCGACGAGATGAAAGGCGGGCACCGCCGATCGCCCATCAGCCAGCGAAACCTTTCCGGCGAGCTGCGGCTTGGCGTCGACCTGGTGGGCGCCGGTGACGGTCTGGGTGACGGCGTCGAACACCAGCGGCTGGCCCGCCGCGTCGCGCGCAAAGAGCCCGTGATCGGCGGCGCCCTCGTCCTGGATCACGAGCCAGGGCGCGTTGGTGTATCGACACAGGTATTCCTCGTCGATCTTGCCGGCGCGCAACAGCTCCTGGATCAGGGCCAGGATGAACAGGCCATCGGTGCCCGGCCGGATGCCGATCCATTCGTCGGCGATCGCCGAATAGCCGGTGCGGACCGGATTAACCGAGACGAATTTGGCGGCGCCGCGGCTCTTCAGCTTGCCGAGACCGATCTTGATCGGATTGGAATCGTGATCCTCGGCAACGCCGAACATCAGGAAGTACCTTGTGTTCTCCCAGTCGGGCTCACCGAACTCCCAGAACGACCCGCCGATGGTGTAGAGCCCGGCAGCCGCCATGTTGACGGAACAGAAGCCGCCGTGGGCGGCGTGGTTGGGGGTGCCGAACTGGCTTGCCCACCAGCCGGTCAAAGCCTGGCTCTGGTCGCGGCCGGTGAAGAAGGCGAGCTTGCGCGGGTCGCTTTGCCGGATGGCGCCCAGCCAATCGGTGGCGATCGCCATCGCCTCGTCCCATTCGATCTCCTGGTACTCACCGCTGCCGCGCGGCCCGACCCGGCGCAGGGGTTTGCGCAGCCGGGCCGGCGAGTAATGCGTCATGATCCCGGCGGATCCCTTGGCGCAGAGCACCCCCTTGTTCACCGGATGGTCGCGATTGCCCTCGATGTAGCGGATGCGCCCATCCTTCAGGTGAACCTTGATGCCGCAGCGACAGGCGCACATGTAGCAGGTCGTGCGCGCGATCCGATCTGCGCTCGACGTATCGAGCTTGAGGCCCTCCGCCTGGCGGTCGTCGCTCGCTTTACCCTCGTTCGGCATCCTGTTCCTCCCGGAGAAAGGCTAATCTCCCAACCTCCTTCCAGAAAGAAAATTGTTCTACGTCGTATCGCAAACGCGACGAGACCTTGCGTTCCCGGTCGCCCTCTGCTCTGTTCAGGCTGCGTAGGTCTCTGAATCAAATCGCCGAGACATGATCGGAGGTGCGCATGTCGCATACGAGCCGCAATCGTGTAGAGCGTTGGCATGACGAGTGGCTGCTGTCCGTCACACAGGCGTTGGCGATGCTGACGCTGAGCGTGCTGTTGCGCTGGATGGTGTTGTGAGGCCACATCCCTCGTGACGGCAGTGCCCTTGCGGCTCCAGCCTGGAGTCATCACAGTTCCAGCGCTGTCTTTTCCGGACGCCACTGACGGGGATGGATGCCGTGATAGTCAAACAGATCTGGACCGCCAACGCATACCGCAACTTCAACTATCTCATCGCCTGCGGCGAAACCGGCGAGGCCCTGGCGATCGACCCCCTGGATCATGAAAAGTGCCTGAAAGCCGCCAAGGACGAAGGCTGGACCATCACCCAGATCCTGAACACGCACGAGCATGGCGACCATACCGGCGGCAACGAAGCGCTGGCGCGCAAGACAGGCGCGAAAATCCTGGCGCACAAGAATGCCAAGGACAAGATCCCCAACATGGCGCGCGGCTTGAGCGCGGGCGACGTCATCAAGGTGGGCAAGACGGTCGAGCTCGAGGCGCTGGACACGCCGGGTCATACGATGTGCCACATCTGCCTCAGGTCGCACACCGATCAACCGGCCCTCTTCTGCGGCGATACGCTGTTCAATGCCGGCGCCGGGAACTGCCATAATGGCGGTCATCCGAACGAGCTGTACAGGACGTTCGATGGGCAGCTGGCGAAGCTGCCGAGCTCGACCTTGATCTATCCCGGTCACGACTATATCGAGAACAATCTGCGATTCACGCTCGATCGCGAGCCCGACAACGCAAGCGCCCGCAAGCTGCTCGACAAGCTCGAGGGCCAGGACCCCGACAACGCGTACGTCTCGACGCTCGAGGTCGAGCAGGAAATCAACACCTTCTTCCGCTTGAGCAGCCCGACGGTGATCGCCAGGTTGCGCGAATCTTTCCCCGACCTGCCCGAGAAGCCCGATGAGCGCACGGTGTTCCTGAAGCTGCGCGAGCTACGCAACTCGTGGTGAATCAGGGCCGACCAGCCTTCGCCACGTCGAAGCCGTAGACTCGCGCGGTGTTCCCGCCGACGATCTTGGCCTGCTCGTCGGCCGGCACACCGGCCAGGATGTCGGCCAGGATCTTCTGCGACTGGGGAAACGTCGATTCGCTGTGCGGATAGTCCGAGCCCCACATCATGTTGTCGACGCCGATGATATCGCGCAGCCGGATGCCGATGGCGTCCTCCTGGAAGCTCAGCACGACGTTGCGGCGGAAGAAATCGCTCGGGACCATGCCGTCCTTGAACCGGTAGATCGCCTCGCCGTGACGCTCGCGGTACGTATAGTCCATCGAGGAAAGCACGTGCGGCACCCACGAGAGCTCGAACTCGACAATGGCCAGCGTCAGGCGCGGATGGCGCTCGAAGACACCTGAGAAGATCATGTCGCACATCGACAACGCCGGATAGTGCGCTTTCGTGGACCGGCTGCTGGCGTCGCGCAGGGTCTTCTCGCCGGCGCCGCGGATCTTGCCCTGCCGTCGCGTCGCCGTGTGCAGGCTCAATGGCAGGCCGAGTGCGGCGGCGGCGGCCCAGAACGGCTCGTACTCGGGCTGGTCGTAACGCCGGTGCTCGAAGGGGTACTCGGTGATCATGGCGCCGGACAGGCCGAGACGGGCGGCACGCTCCAGTTCCTCGATACCATCCTGGACGTCGTCGAGGTTGATCATCGCGATGCCTTTCAGCCGGCCGGAATCGGTGCGGCAGAACTCGGCGAGCCAGTCGTTGTAGGCGCGGAAGATGGCGGACATCAGCTGAGAATCCGCCAGCCTGAAGTAGAACAATCCCTGCGAGGGGTAGAGGACTTCGCCGGCCACCCCATCGAGCACCATGTCCTTGAGGTGTTGCTCGGGGTCGTAGCCGCCGCGAAGCACATCCTCGAAGCGCCCATCGGCAGAGATGGTCTCGGGAGCCTCGAACCGCGCGCCGGCATTCGAGATGAGGCCGATGCCCGAGAGGATCTGATCAGCCTCCACCACGATCTGGTCGGCGCCGTCGATCCGCTGGATGCGCGGCCCGCGATCGCGGAACGCCGCATCGATACGCTTCTGCCACAGGTCGGGCGGTTCGAACACGTGCGAGTCGGACGACAGAACGAGGGGCAACACCGGCATCTCCTCCCTTGCTTGATCCCATGGGCCGGACGGTTACTCCGCAGCCCGACGCAGCGGCGTGTCGCGGCGCAGCTCGGCGACGCGCGCCTGGGTGTAGACATCGCTCCAGTTGACCAGCGCTTTGTCGGTGACCTCGCGCGGATCGTAGCCGCGCTCGGTTAGCGTCATGCGCTTGCCGCCGAGGTGCACCGCATGGATCCGGCTCTTGTCGAGCAGAATCGATATGGCCTCGAGCGGGGAGCCATCGAGGGCAATGAAATCGGCTGAGCGGCCGGGCTCCAGCGTGCCGACCCGCTCGGCGTCGGCGAGGAAGCGCGCGTTGACCCGGGTCGCAGCGCTGAGCGCCTCGGCCGGCGTGAAGCCCAGATCGTTCACGAAGATCTCGAGCTCGCGCGCATGCCATTCGCCGTAGGGCGTGACCGCGAAACCCGAATCGGTGCCGGCCAGCATCGGCACGCCGGCCTTGTGGGCCTTGGCGAGGTTGCGGCAGGCGCGCTCGTACTGGCGCTGCACATGGCCGACGCGACCGTTGTTCGCCGCCGGGTCGTGCGGCTGGGTGAATTCGATGATGTTGCGCTGGAAGGTGAGCGTGGGCGCGATTGCCGAGCCGCCCTTCAGCGCCGCGTCGATGCATTCATCGTCGAGGTCGAAGGCATGGAAGATCAGGTCGACGCCCGCCCGCGCGGCGTACAGCACGGCCTCTCGGCCGATCGCGTGGACCACCGCCTTGCGGCCCAGCCGCTGGATCTCGCGCACCATGGCGGCGGTCTCGTCCTCGGTAAAGGCGGCGATCAGCGATCCGTCGGGACGGCGCTGGATGCCGTCGAGCGCGATCTTCACGCAGTCGACGCCGTTCTTGGCCTGAACACGGATCTCCTCGATCGCCTCGTCGCGATTGGTGACCAGTCGGCCGATCGAGGTCGACGGTGCGCCGATCCAGCTCGGATACCAATCGGTCAGGCTCTGGCGTGCGGTGATGTAAGGCCCGGCGGCGGTGATGCGCGGCCCGTCGAACAGACCGGCGCGGATGGCGTTGCGGATCGACAGGCTGACCTGCCCGGCATCACCCGGCGAGCAGAGTGCAGTATAGCCCGCCGCCAGCAGCTTCTGGGCAAAGAACAGGCCACGCAGCGCGCGGAACTCGAGCGGGCTGTAAAGATCGATATCCTCCTCGCTCTTGGCGTTGCCGTAGGCGAGATGGACGTGGACGTCGATCAGGCCCGGCATGACGAACTGGCGGGAATAGTCCAGCACCGGCTCGGCCGGCGCCGCCCTGGGCGCCTGCTCCGTCGGACCGACAAACTCCAGGATGCCGCGCGCGTCGTACACCAGGGTCTGCCCGGACCTCGCCTCCTGATCGCCGGCGCTGAACAGTGTGCCGCAACGGACATGGGTCTTCATGGTTGTCCCCTCGGGCTGCCGTCCGACTCTAGTCTTGCCGAGCGCCGCGGGATAGCCGCATTCATTCGCCTCCCCCCGTCTTACGCAGGGCATTCGCATTTGGACGCGCCTTCATTCTCCTCCCCAGCTCCGCTGGGGAGGAGAAGAAAAGCGTCCAAATGCGAACGCCCTGCCGTCTTACGGGGGAAGCGAATGAATGCGCCCTTTCGCCGGCCGCTTGCGTCACGCCGCGTTGCAAGCCAACAATCAGCCGACCATGACATTGAAACCAACGCCAGATTCCTGGCCGCCGCAGCGTCGTTCCTTCAGCCGGATCTGCTTCCTGGGAGATGCCTTCACCGCCAGCGCGGGCGATGAGACGGCGCTGGGCTGGGTCGGCCGGCTGGCCGCCGGTGAGTGGGCCCGCGGCCATGACGTCACCACGTACAATCTCGGTATCAGGGGCGATTCCACGCGCGGCCTGCTGAAGCGCTGGCGGGCCGAATGCGAGGCGAGGCTGCCGGCCGCAGCCAACGGCAGGCTGGTCTTCGCCTTCGGCGGCAACGACGCCAAGGAGGTGGTCGGCCAGGGCCTCGACGTGCCGCTGGCCGAGTCGCTCGACAACGCGCGCGCCCTGATGAGCGCGGCAGCGGCCTGGAAGCCCACGCTGTGGATCGGCTTGATCCCGATGAGCGACATCAAGCCTTACCCTCAGCTCCTGGCCGGCCCGCAGTTCCGCTTTTCCAATGCGCGCCAGGCCAAGTACAACAACGCCTATGCCGGGCTCGCCGCGGAGCTCGGCATCCCGTTCCTCGATCTGCACACGCAGCTGCTGGGCGATCCGGACTGGGAGCGCATGACCCAGGCCGGCGACGGCAGCAATCCGGCCGCGGAAGGCTATGCCAGGCTCGCCCACCTGATCGCGCAATGGCCGGCTTGGCGACGCTGGTTCGATCAGGCTCGGTAGGTCAGCATATCGCTGCGTGACCACGCGGCACGAATCGCGCTGTCGATCGACGGCGGCGGGCCCACCGTGGCAGGCCTGACGCACAGGATGCGACGGCCGTCGGCATCGACATGGATCTCGAGCCTGTCGCCGGCAAAGACGATGTCGACGACGCGCCCCTCGACGCCGATCTCGCCATCGAGGGTCTCACCCGGCGGGCGCAGCCGGATATGCTCGGGCCGCACCATCGCCATACCGTCGGTCAGGCCGTCGAGACGGTTGATGCGCCCGATGAACTCCGCGACGAACGGTGTCGCCGGCCGGCGATAGACGGTTTCCGGCTCGGCGATCTGCACGATCCGGCCGTGGTCCATGACGGCGACCTGGTCGGCGACAGCCATGGCCTCGTCCTGGTCGTGAGTGACGAACAGCGTGGTGATGCCCAGCCGGCGCTGCAGCTCGCGCAGCTCGGTGCGCATCGCCAGTCTCAGCTTGGCATCGAGCGCGGAGAGCGGTTCGTCGAGCAGCAGCACGGGCGGTGCGGTGACCAACGCGCGCGCCAGCGCGACGCGCTGCTGCTGGCCGCCCGAGAGCTCGGCCGGCCGTCGCCCGTCGAAGCCCTCCATGCGCACCATCTGGAGGACGCGGGTGATGCGCCCGGCGGCGGCGTCGCGCGACACGCCCTGCATCCTGAGGCCGAAGCCGACATTGGCGGCGACGCTCATGTGCGGGAACAGCGCATAGCTCTGGAACACCATGCCGAGCGATCGCCGCCACGGCGGCAGGCCGACCATGTCGCGGCCGTCGATGCGAATGGCGCCCGCATCGGCCTGAACGAGGCCGGCAATGCAGCGCAGCAGCGTGGTCTTGCCGCAACCGGAGGGTCCAAGCAGGGCGACGAACGATCCGGCCGCGACGTCGAGGTCGATGCCATCGACGACGGCATGCGCGCCATAGCGCTTCGTCAGTCCGCGGATCTCGAGGCTGCCACGGGTCATGGCCGCCGCCGCGACAGCATCAGCCGGTCGAGCCCGAACCCCAGCTCGAGCGCCACCAGCACGGCCACGACGAGCACGATCTTGATCAGCGAGATGGCGGCGATCGCCGGATCGTAATTGTTGGCGACGTGATTCAGGATGGCGACCGGCAGGGTCATCGTCGACACCGTCGACAGCAAGAGCGCCACGGCGACCTCGTCGAACGACACCAGGAAGGAGAACAGGGCGCCGGCGACGATGCCGGGCCGCAGGATCGGCAAGGTGACGTGGAGGAAGCTGCGCCACGGATCGGCGCCGAGCACGAAGGCCGCCTCCTCCAGGGCCGGATCGGCGCCGCGCGCGACCGCCAGCACGGTGCGCAGCATGTAGGGCAGGACGATCACCGTATGGCCGACCAGCAGGCCGATGAAGCCCGCCCCCACGCCGAGGCGGCTGAGATAGAACAGCAGCGCGATCGACAGGATCAGCGCCGGCAGGCTGAGCGGCGACAGCAGGAAGGACTCGATCTCGGCGGTGCCCCTGAAACCGCCGCGCACCAGGGCCAGGGCGGCCGGTACGGCCAGGGCTGCAGCTGACAACGCCGCCGCCAGTCCGAGCAGGACACTGTTGACGAGCGGCCGCATGAAGGCGGGATCCGCCAGCACCTTGGTGATCCAGCGCAGCGAGAACCCCGGGGGCGGGAAGCTCACGAACGACGCCGAGGTGAAGGCGACGACGACGACCACCACCAGCGGCGTCAGGATGAAGAGCCCGGCCACGACGAGGTAGGCGCTGCGGATCATGGCCGCAGCTTCCCGACCACCTTGCCCTGCAGCCAAAACACCATCAACACCGTCGCCAGCAGCACCATGCCGAGCGCGGCGGCGAATGCCTGGTCGCCGGCGACCGAGAGCTGCTGGTAGATCAGGAGCGGCAGCACCATCGTGCTGTTGCCGCCCATCATCATCACGGTGACGAAGCTGCCCATGCACAGGGCGAACACAAGGATCGACCCGGTCACCGCGCCGTGCAGGCTCAACGGCGCGACGACATGGAGGAAGATCCGGATGGGCCGCGCACCGAGCGTCGCCGCCGCCTCTTCCAGCGCGGGATCGAGAGTCTCCAACGTCGCCGCGATCGACAGCACCATGAACGGCATCAGGACATGAACCAGGGCGATGACGATGGCGGTCCAGCTGTTCAGCATGTCGAGGGTCGGCAGGCCCAGAGCCGCCAGCACGGCGTTGATCAGGCCGCTGCGGCCGAACACCACCGTCCAGCCGAAGCTGCGCACGACGACGTTGACCAGCAGCGGCGCGACCAGCAGCAGCAGCAGCGCCGCCTTCCTCCAGCCGCGCGCCCGCGCCAGGATCAGCGCATAGGGATAGCCGATCAGCAGGCTGAGCAGCGTCACGACCGCCGACAAGGCCAGCGTGCTGGCGATCACCTCGAGATAGTAGGCATCGCCAAAGATCTTGCCGTAGAGGCCGAGGCCGGCCCGAAGGCTCTCCCCCAGGCCGACGGCGATCGGCGCGACGAAGCCGAACAGCAGGAAGAGGATCGCCGGGGCGAGCAGCAGCGCAACGGTCGACCGCCGCATTGCGTCAGCGGATCTCCTTGTTCCAGCGATCGAGCCAGCCCGGCACCTTCTGGATGATGAGCTGGAAATCGGGCTGGCGGACCTTGTCGAGCGGCGTGAGCTGCGCTTTGAGCGCGGGCGGATACTCCACGGTGGAATTGACGATCGGATACTTGACCATCTGCGAATGGCCGAGCTGCGCCTTGGGCGACAGCACGCAATCGACATACTGCCAGGCCAGATCGGGCGCGCCCTTGGGCTTGGCCAGCATAGCCGCCGACTGGAACGCGCCGGGTTCGGGGATATAGGCCTTGGCCCACTTGTTCTCCTCGGCAAAGGCGTAGGCCCGGCCGTCCCAGTAGACCAGGATGTCGATCTCCTTGGCGGCGAACATGTTGAGCGCTTCGACCGGCGAGACCCAGTACTTGGCGATGTTGGGCAGCATCGCCTTGTACTTCTGGAAGACCACGTCCTCGTTGTTGTCGTAGAGCGTGGTCAGGAACCAGGTGAACATCGGCCCCCACGGCATGGTGAGCGATGGGAACGACACGCGCTTGCCATACTTGCCGGCGGCGACCTCGTCGATCAGGGTCTTCCAGTCCTTGGGCGGGTTCGGCACCTTGTCGCCGTTCACCATGACGATCATGGCGCCGAAATTCTGGATGGTCGCGAAGTCGTTCCACTGCTTGCGGAAGATCTCCGGCACGTCCTTGATGTTGGGCACCTTGTCGGCGGTGATCTTGTCGAGCAGGCCTTCCTGGCCGGCCCTGATGGCGTCGGTCTCGGACAGCACGACGACGTCGATTGGCGGCTTGCCCGGGCTTGCGCGCAGCTTCTGCATGATCTCGTTCGAAGCCGAAAGCAGGATTTCCGCCTCCTTGCCCGTGCGCTCCTTGAAGCAGGCCGCGAAGTTTGCCTTGGCGGACTCGAGCCAGACACCGCCGGCAGAGGTGACGACGATCTTGTCCTGGGCAACTGCAGCGGCAAACGGCATGCCTGCAATCAGGGCGGCCATGCACAGCAAACGCTTCAACGCCATCTGAATCTTCCCCTCATTCCCCCGTCGAGAACCGATCGTCGCAATGGTCCCGGTTCCCGTCAAGCAACGACGGCGTCCACGGCGAGGCTCGATGGGTGAACGCCGACGCGCCTCCATTTCCGGCAATGTCACTCTTGGCGGCACGCGCATTGCAGCATCGCACGTGATTCATCTCCATCCGATACTGTCAGCGCGTTCGACGGAAAATCCACCGAGCGGTATCGTGCGCGACAGGATCGCGCCGACGGCGCACGATTGGCGCTGCAATTCTGGGTCCGCACACATGATTGCACCAAGAAAGAGCATGCTTCAGAAGCCCGGGGCCGCGATGACCATGAAACGGAAAGCGGACGAAGCTGGTCAAGTCGCGGGAGAATGCCTCTGCGGCGCCGTCCATCTCGAGATCGGCTTTCCCGCCCGCTGGGCATGGCACGACCATTCCGCGGCAAGCCGGCGTGCCCACGGCGCGGCCTACGCCACTTATGTCGGCAGCTGGCGCAAGCGTTTCCGCGTGACCAAAGGCGCGCGCAAGATCGTGCGATACGAGGACAAGGCCACGGGCACGTCCCGCAGCTTCTGCGGGCAATGCGGCACACCCCTGTTCTATGAACGCACGCGCTCGCCGCACATGGTGAACGTCCCACGGGCGCTCTTTCAGAGCCGCACCGGCCGACAGCCCCTCTACCATATCGGCATCTCGGAACTGCAGGACTGGACCTACATGGGCGGCAAGCTCGTGCCACTGAAAGGGTATCCCGGCGTCGTCTGGGAGCGTCCCAGGACAAGACGCCGGCCTCGCGACGATGGCATGTTCTGATCGCCAGCGAGGTCAAACGAAGCGTCGACGCCCGGCTCATAGTGCTCGACCGCGCGCTTGCCGCCCGGCTTCAGGGCCCGGTGAGGCTGCGCTAAGGTGCCGGCATGATCGAAGCGATTAGCGCAATAACCCTCGGCACGCACGACATGCGGCGGGCTGTCGGGTTCTACCTCTCGCTGGGATTCGAGATCGTTTACGGCGGAGAAGCATCCTCGTTCACCAGCCTGCGGGCCGGCCCCGGCTTTCTCAACCTGATCACCCAGCCTGCGGACACAGGCTGGTCATGGTGGGGACGTGTCATCTTCCATGTCACCGATGTCGACGCCCTGTACGAGCGCGCGTTGACGGCCGGTTGGAAGCCTTCGACGACGCCGCGCGATGCCGAATGGGGCGAACGCTACTTTCATCTTACCGATCTCGACGGCCATGAGTTGAGCTTCGCGCGGCCTTTGCGATCGCCAAGATAGTCCGCGACAGCCCACTCAGATCTCGGCTTAGATCCCGGACGCGCAACAGCGGAAACTCCATGATCTGCTCGTAGAACCGCCGCATCGCCTCCAGGTCGCGGGCAAAGCTGATGGTGTAGTCGGTCTGACGAATCGGGTTCAGCGCCTGCATCGGATCGATCGGCCTCCGGGGGTTGAGCGGATCGAGAGGAAATCGCCGACGCCGCGGGCATCAACGCGACCCGATACGTCTGGCTCAACGGCTCGCCTGCGATCGAGGTGGTCGACGCTGCTCGCGTCGGCTATGCTCCGCTCACAAAACGGCAAAGGGAGGGATCTGGGTATGAGTACCGTTTCCCGTCAGTCTCGACGAGACGTCCTTAAGCTTACCGCGTACGGCGCTGCCGGCACTCTGCTTGGTCCGGCCGCCGCTCAAGCCCAAGCGAAGAGCCTCACCATGCTGCACGAGAGCTCGTTCGTGCCGCCCTATGATGCCTTCTTCAAGAACAAGCTCGCAAGCGCCTACGAGAAGGCGACGGGCATCAAGGTGAACTACGAGGTCGTGAGCGTCGGCAGCCTGCTGACCCGCGTCACCACCGCGGCCGAGAACGCGACCGGCGCCGATCTGACGGCGATCGGCTTCAACTGGGCCTTCCTGTTCGACCAGAAGTTCGTCGACGTGAGCGACATCGCCGCGGAGATCGGCAAGGAGTCGGGCGGCTGGTACGAATCGGCGCAGGAATCCGTCGTCGTAAACGGCAAATGGAAAGCCATTCCGTTCGGCAATATCGGCCAGCTGATGAACTGGCGCACCGACTGGTTCAAGGAGGCCGGCTACACCAAATTCCCCGACACCTGGAACGAGCTCCTGGAAGCCGGCATCAAGCTCAAGAAAGCAGGCCATCCGTTCGGCTTCGAGCTGGGCCATGGTTTCGGTGACAATCACGGCTGGCTCTATCCGCTGCTCTGGTCGTACGGCGCGCGCGAGGTCGAGGCCGACGGCAAGACCATCGTGATCGACTCCGACGAGACCGCGCGGGCGATCGATTTCTGTCGCCGCTTCTTCAAGGAGACGATGTTCGAGGATTGCCTGGGCTGGACCGACGTCAACAATAACAAGGCGTTCCTGTCGGGCCAGATCTCCTGCACCAACAATGCCGAATCGATCCTGTGGGGGGCCAAGCGAGACTTCCCCGACATGGCCAAGGTGATCGACCAGTCGGAGAACCCGAAAGGGCCGAAGGGTCGCTTCCACATGCTCAATCCGCTGTGCCATGCGATCTTCACTCACACCAAGGACCAGAAGGCGGCCAAGGATTTCCTGCGCTGGCTGATGGCACCGCCCCAGTGCTCCGCGTGGCTCGATGTGGCGGTCACCTACTACCAGCCGTTCCTGCACGTCTATGACGACGCGCCGATGTGGAAGGTCGAGCCGCGCAACCTGCCGTACCGCGACGCCCTCAAGACCTCGCACCTGCCCGGCTGGCCGGCGCCGCTCAGCCGCGCCCAATCGGAAAGCGTTGCCAAGTACGTCGTGGTCGACATGTTCGCCAAGGCGTGCGCCGGCAAGTCGACCAAGGAAGTGATCGCCGACGCGCAGGCCCAGCTGAAGCAGATCTACAAGGCAGGCTGACCCGGATGACGGGGCAATCGCTCGCGCCGACGCTGACGCGTCGGCGGCCGGCGTTCTCGCTTGGCCGCTTCCTGGAGCGCAGCGGGGTGTTCAGCTGGCTGATGGTGGGGCCGCCGGTCGCCTTCATGGCGGCGCTGGTCGGCTATCCCTTCTTCTATGGCATCTGGCTCAGCCTCCAGAATCGGCCGGTCGCCAAGGAAGGCGTGTTCGTCGGCCTGGAGAATTACATCTCCGCCTGGCACGATCCCGTGTTCTGGCAGGTCGTCGCCAACACCTTCGTCTATACCATCATCGCCACGATCCTGAAGATGGTGGGCGGCCTGGGCCTTGCCCTGGTGATGAACCAGGATTTCCGCTTCAAGAATCTGACGCGCGCCCTGCTGCTGCTGCCGTTCATCGTGCCGACGGTGCTGTCGACCATCGCCTGGCAGTGGATCCTCGACCCCGCCTTCAGCGTCATCAACTGGGCGCTGATCACGACCGGGATCGCCAATCCCGGTCCGAGCTGGCTCGGCAACCCGTATCTCGCGATGGGCTCGCTGATCGTGGTCAATGTCTGGCGCGGCCTGCCGTTCTACGCCATCACCCTGCTGGCCGGCCTGCAGACCATCTCGCCCGAGCTCTACGAGGCGGCGACCATCGACGGGGCCAGCACCTGGGAGCGCTTCCGCTACGTCACCCTGCCGCTCCTGATGCCGGTGATCTTCATCGTCACCATGTTCTCGGTGATCTTCACCTTCGCCGACTTCCAGCTGATCTATGTGCTGACGCGCGGCGGGCCGGCCAACGCCACCCATGTCTTCGCGACCTACGCCTTCGATATCGCCATGAACGGCGGCCAGTTCGGGCAGGGTGCCGCGATCGCGCTCACCATGGTGCCGCCGCTGGCGCTGATCATCCTCGCCATGGCGATCTACATGCGGGCGCCCAAGTCGTGACGGTGTCGCGCGACGGCCTCGGCGGCCGAATCCTGAAATTGTGGCTGCCGCTCGGCGTCTCGCTGGTGTTCTGCCTGTTCCCCTTCTACTGGATGGCGGTCACCTCGCTGAAGCCCAACCAGGAACTCTACAACCGCAAGATCATGCCGCTGATCGTGCACCAGCCGACCCTGAAGCACTACGTCGACCTGCTTACCGAGACGAGCTTCCTGGAATGGACCTGGAACACCTTCGTGGTGGCGATCGTGTCGACGGCGATCTCGCTTCTGTTCGGCGCCATGCTCGCCTATCCGCTGGCGCGCATTCGCTTCGCCGGCGCGGCCCTGGTCTCCTTCGCCATCGCCGCGACCTACCTGGTGCCGCAGCCGCTGCTGTTCGTGCCGCTTGCCGACATCATCAACCGGCTCGGCCTCGGCGATACGCTGACCTCGGTGATCCTGACCTATCCCACGCTGCTCGTGCCGTTCTGCGCCTGGCTGCTGATGGGCTACTTCCGCACCGTGCCGGTCGAGCTCGAGGACGCGGCGCGCATCGACGGCGCGAGTCGCCTGCAGACCCTGGTCAAGGTCGTCCTGCCTCTCTGCGGCCCGGGTTTCATCTCCGCCGGCATTTTCGCCTTCACCCTGGCGCAGAACGAGTTTCTCTACGCGTTGATCTTCCTCACCAAGACCGAGGTGCGCACCGTGCCGGTCGGCGCCATCGCCGAACTGGTGCGGGGCGATGTATTCTATTGGGGCCAGCTCATGGCGGCTGCCCTGCTCGGCTCGATCCCGGTAGCGATCATCTATTCGTTCTTCGTCGAGCACTACGTCTCGGGATTGACTGCCGGGTCGGTCAAGGGCTGAGTCTGCGTCATCGATCAGCTGCCAGTTTCGGTTGTAGTCGGGCTGTTTCGCTACGATAGTAGCGGCACAACTGCTAAGGCGGATGCAATGTGTCCGGCGGCGGTTCGCGTGCGGCCAGCCACTCTGTGGCCGGCACCGCTTTCGGCAGCCCGCATATATATATATATCGACCTGGAGCGTGTCTTGCTGCGGATTTCGCGTCCGCATCGGTTGGCCGGGCAGCCAGGAGAACGAGATGGCGGCAAAGAAGAAGCCGGCCTCCCCACCTTCGTCCGAGCATCTCGGCACTCGGCTACAATGCAGGCCAAGCCTGCCGGAAGCGCGTGGCCGAAAATTGATACAATGGTTACAGTCCGGTGCCCGGCGACGTTGGACCGCCGGGCGCCGCTGCCCTAAAATGCATTCAGCCTTGTATTCGGGAGTTTTCGATGCCGCGGTCCGCGTGGAAGGGCTACCTGAAACTGTCGCTCGTCTCGTGCGCGGTGGCGCTCTACAACGCCACCTCGACGTCGGAGCGCGTGTCGTTCAACACGCTCAACCGCAAGACGGGCAATCGTCTGAAGCAGAACCTCGTCGATTCGGTGAGCGGTGAGCCGGTCGACACGGCCGACCGGGTCAAGGGCTACCAGGTCAGCAAGGGACAATACGTCCTGGTCGAGGACACCGACCTCGAGGGGCTGAAGATCGAGAGCACAAAGACCATCGAGATCGAAACCTTCGTGCCGCAGGCCGAGGTCGACCAGATCTATCTCGACAGCCCCTATTATCTCGCGCCCGACGACAAGGTCGCCGAGGAGGCCTTCGCCGTCATCCGCGACGCCATGATCCGCAAGGCGATGGTCGGCATCGGCCGCGTCGTGCTGAACCGGCGCGAGCGCATGCTGATGCTCGAGCCGCGCGGCAGGGGCATGCTGGCGACGACGCTGCGCTATCCTTACGAGGTCCGGCAGGACGGCGAATACTTTGCCGACATCAGCGACGTGAAGCTGCCTGCCGAGATGCTCGACATCGCCCAGGAGATCATCGGCCGCAAATCCGGACACTTCGAGCCCGACAAATTCACCGATCGCTACGAGGAAGCCGTTGTCGGCATGCTGCGCGCCAAGCAGGCCGGCCAAGCTTTCGCGGTGCCCGAAGCCGAGGCGCCGGTCAACGTCGTCAATATCATGGATGCGCTGAAGCGCAGCCTCCAGGCGGAAGGCGCGGACGCCGGTGCGATCCGCCGACCGCGCGCGCCGAGCAAGAAGGCGGCCAAGGCGGCCGCCGCCGCCGGGCCGGCGCGCAAGCCCAGGGCGCGCAAGGCCGCCCGCTGACGGCGTGAGGCCGGGTTGCCTCTCGCTGGACAGACTCTCCATGTCGTCGGCCGCATCCAGGGCCTGACGCGTCGCCGCCTCGAGCAGCTCGTGCACAATCGCGGGGGCAAGCTTGCAACCCGGCCCTCCAATCGTGTGACGATCGTGGCCTTCGGGCACTCGGCGGTGGCGCAGGCACTCGATGATGGCCGCGTGAAGCTGCCGCCCGGATTGCCGGCGACTGCGGCGCTGATCAGCGAGAACGTGTTGCGCCGCCATCTCGGCCTGCTCGATGCGCCGCCGGCCGTCGAGCGCAGCATGGCGCGCACGGAGATCGAGCGGCTCGCCGGTCTGTCCGCCAATCTGGTGTCGTGCCTGGTGCTGTTCGACGTGCTGGAGCCGGTCGACGAACGCTTCGCCTACCACGACCTCGTGGGGGCCCGCGAGGCCGCGCGCCTCCTGAGGCAAGGCGTCGCTCTCGGCGATGTGCTCGCGGCGTCGGTCGCGCTGCGGCGGCGCGGCAGCCATCTCGCCGAGGCGCGCCTCACGGAAGGTCCGTCGGGCGCGCTGGTGCGCGAGATCGGCGGCCAGCTCGCCGAGCTCAGCGGCCAGCTCACCATGCGCCTGGAGCAGACTGCACGCAGCCTCGACGATTTGCTGGTCGAGGCGGAGGATGCCGCCGAGCGCGGTGACCTCGCCGCCGCCGAAAGCCTTTACACGACGGCGATGCGCGCCGACGCCGCCGACCCGGTGCTGCCCTTCAATCTCGGCAACGTCTTCCAGTCGCAAGGCCGCGCGCCCGAGGCGAAGATCGCCTGGCAGATCGCCGTCGCCCGCGACCCGGCCTTCGCCGAGGCCTGGTACAATCTCGCCCTGACGGCGGAAGACGAGAAGCAGACCGATCTCGCCATCGCCGAGTATCGCCGCGCCGTGCAGGCCCAGCCCGATTACGCCGACGCGTACTTCAATCTGGCCCTGTTGCTCACCAAGCTCGACCGCTGCGCCGAAGCGCTCGGAATATGGGAACGCTTCCTCGAGCTCGAGCCGTCCTCGCGGCACGCCAGCACTGCGCAGAAAGCCCTCGCCCTCTGCCGCATGCGCCTGCAGCAGGAGCGCGCCCGGACGGGATGACCATCGTCGCTGAGACCGCGCCGCTGCGGTGGCGCTCATGATCTTCCGGACCGTGGGTGTCTTTCCGGGCGGAAGGGTCAAGCTCATGGCTGGGAGGGCGCCACTCCGTGGCGCTCATGGGATGTGTAATCAACAAGAAGAGCACCACGGAGTGGCGCGCTCCCGGCCATGACCCCGTCGCCGTAAGACGGCGACACCTCCCCAGCGAGGCTGGGGAGGAGCATGACGTTCACAACCCCTTCGCCCACGGCGGCCAGCACGTCGAGAATCTCGCGCAGCACCTCGGCATCCTTGCGGCCGGTGCGGGCCGGGACGTGGAACGAATGGTCGGCGTCGTCGACGAGGTGCAGCGTGGCGCGTTGGCCGAGCGCCGTGACCACCGGACGCAGCATCGTGAGATCGGCCAGTGCATCGCGCGTGCCTTGCAGGAAGAGCATCGGGATCTGCACCTCGGCGAGATGCGCGGCGCGCGCGTCGGAGGGTCGCTTGGCGGGATGCAAGGGAAAGCCGAGAAAGGCCAGGCCGCGGACATTGGCGAGCGGCTGGGCCGCCTGGGCTTGCGAGGTCATGCGCCCGCCGAACGACTTGCCGCCGGCGATCAGTGGAAGGCCAGGCGACAGCCGACCGGCCGCCGCCACGGCGGTCCGCACCGTGGCCTGCGCCAGCGCCGGCGGATCGGGCCGCTTGCCGCCCTGCTCCATATAGGGGAATTGATAGCGCAAAGTGGCGACGCCGCGCTCGGCGAGCTCCGACGCGACGCTCGCCATGAAGGCATGTGTCATGCCCGTCCCGGCGCCGTGCGCCAGCACGTAGCAGCAGCGCGCCTGCACCGGCATCTGCAGCAGGCTCGAGACGCGGCGGCCGGCGTCGACGTCGATGCCGACCTCGCGCGCGCTAGGCGGTGCCATCGGCCGGGCGAGCGAAACGCAACGCCGAGCGGGCCTGTGCCTTCTCGGCCTCGACCTCGCGGTCGCGCGGCGGCGCCGTCGTCGTCAGCGAGTCGATCAGCTCGCGCGCGGCGCGGGTCACTGCCTCCACGGCACGGTTGAAGGCCTCCTCGTTGGCCTTGGAGGGCCGGTTGAAGCCGCTCAGCTTGCGCACGAACTGGAGCGACGAGGCGTGGATCTCCTCCTCCGTCGCCGGCGGCTCGAAATTGTAGAGGTTCTTGATGTTGCGGCACATGAGATGCCTCCCGGGCAGGCTGGTCGGGGCAAAAACGTTCGCACGATGCTGGCACGCCGCCGCTGACCGCATCAAGCCGGCCGAAACGGTCGAGGCGGCCTTCGTGGACGACGCCTCAATGCTTCGGATTGCGTCCACGGATCTGGTCGAAGCCTTTCTTGATCGCAGCGAAGCGCGCTTCGATGTACGGCTCGAATTCAGTGTCGGTGAAGATGTACGGCCAGTCGTTCTCGACCCCCTCGCGGACGAGCTCACCAACGTAAGCAGGATCGATGCCCTGGGAGATGCGCTCCCGGACCAACTTCATCCGCTCCGCCACGGGCCCGGACGTCGGCATCGTGCCGACCGCACCACGATAGCGCTCGGGCAGATTGCGCCACGAGGTCAGGATCTCCGTGCGGATAAAGCCCGGACACAGCACCGACACGCCAATGCCGCGCGGCGCGAGCTCGTCCCGCAGGCCCTCGGACAGTGCGACGACGCCATACTTGGAGGCGTTGTAGGGGATGCTCGACGATGAAATAAGACCGGCGATCGAGGCCGTGGAGACGATGTGTCCGCCCTCGCCGTGCTGCTCGATCAGCGGCCCGAATATCTCGATCCCCCAGATGACCGCCATCAGGTTGACGCCCATCGTCCAGTTCCAGGCCGCATCGGTCCACGCGCCATAAACGCCACCGCCGGTCACGCCCGCGTTGTTGACCAGGATATGGACCTTGCCATAGCGGGCAATCGTCGCGTCTGCCGCCGCCTTGATCTCGGCCTTGAGCGACACGTCGGCCTTCACGCCGTCGACGTCGGCGTTGGTGAGCCTCAGTTTCGCGAGGGCAGCGGACAGCGCCTCTTCCTCGATGTCGCAAAGCATGACCTTCGCGCCCGCCTGGGCGAAGGCGGTGGGATCCCCAATCCAATGCCCGACGCCGCGCCCGTCACGAACGCGGTCTTTCCGGCGAGGTCCTTCATACGCTTGTCTCCCATGCCGCTCTCGGCCAATCCAATACGGCAACGATACCCGAGGCGCACCGGGTGGCATCCGCTTCGAGCTTCCCCTACCCTGCCGCCGTGGCCAAATCGCTGGACACCTACAACGCCAAGCGCGACTTCTCGAAGACGCCGGAGCCGCCCGCCCGCGCCGGTGCCGGCACCGCGGGCAACGCCTACGTCATCCAGAAGCACGCCGCGCGCCGCCTGCACTACGATTTCCGCCTCGAGCTCGACGGCGTGATGAAGAGCTGGGCGGTGCCGGAAGGCCCCAGCCTGATCGCCGGCAAGAAGCGGCTCGCCGTGCATGTCGAGGATCATCCGCTGGAGTATGCCGCCTTCGAGGGCGTCATCCCGCCGGGCCAATATGGCAGCGGCACGGTGATGATCTGGGATCGTGGGACCTGGACCCCCGACTTCGATCCCGCCTTCGGCTATCGCAAGGGTCATCTCAAGTTCCAGCTCGACGGCCAGAAGCTCAAGGGTCAGTGGCATCTCGTGCGCATGGCGCCCAAGCCGCGCGAGAAGCAGGAGGCCTGGCTGCTCTTCAAGTCCGATGACGCAGCGGCGCGTCCGACCGATGTCCCGGACATCCTGGTCGACAAGCCGAACTCGGCCGCGACCGGCCGCACGATGGACGCGATCACCCGTGACCAGGACCGCGTCTGGGCGTCGGGCCAGGGCGAGATCACGCAGCCGGCGAAGAAGCGCCGCCGGCGCAAGCCCATCCTCGATCCGGCGGCGCTCACCAAGGCGAAGGCTGGCGCCCTACCGGGCTTCATCGAGCCGAGCCTGCCGTCACCGACCGACAGGGCGCCTTCGGGCCGCGGCTGGCTGCACGAGATCAAGCACGACGGTTATCGCCTGCAGGCGCATCTGGAGAACGGCCGAGCCAGGCTGTTCAGCCGCCAAGGGCTCGATTGGACGGAACGCTTCCCCGCCCTTGCGCATGCGCTCGCCGACCTGCCGGTGAAGGTCGCCATCGTCGACGGCGAAGCCGTGGTGCATGCTGAAACCGGCGTCGCGAGCTTTACCGCGCTGGTCGACGCGCTGAAGACCGGCCGCGGCGACATGGCGTTCTACGCCTTCGACCTCCTCTATCTCGACGGTTTCGACCTCCGCGACTCGCCGCTCAGCGAGCGCAAGGCGGCGCTGGCCCAGATCATCGCGGCCGACGGCAGCTCGAGCCGTCTGCGCTATAGCGAGCATATCGAAGGCGACGGCGATGCCGTCTTCCGGCACGCCAGCCGCCTCGGCCTCGAGGGCATCATCTCCAAGGTGGCCTCGTCGGCCTACCAATCGGGGCGCATCAAGACGTGGCTCAAGCTGAAGGCGAGCCGGACCGACAGCTTCGCGATCGTGGGCTTCATCCCGTCTACCGTCGACAAGGCGGCGGTCTCGGCGCTGGTGCTGGGCGAGTATGCCGGCAAGAAGCTGGTGCCCGTCGGCCATGTCGGGTCGGGCTTCACGAGCGCGAGCGCGCGCGAGCTGGGCCAGCGGCTCGAGCCGTTGCGCACCGCCACGCCGCCGCTCAAGGACGAGACGGCCGACGCCAAGGGCGTGCGCTGGGTCAAGCCTGCGCTGTCGGCCGAGATCGAGTATCGCAGCCGCACCGGTGGCGGGCTGATCCGTCATGCCGTGTTCCGCGAGCTCGTCGAAGGCAAGACGTCGTCGTCCCAGCCGCGCGAGGCGGCGCCGACCGAGCGCAAGCCCAGGAGCAAGGCAGCAAGCGGTACGACGCTGCCGGTGCGACTGACCAATCCCGGACGACTGCTGTGGCCCAATCAGGGAATCACCAAGCAGGGACTGGCCGAGTTCCATGCCGAGATTGCCGGCTGGATCCTGCCGCACATTGTCGGTCGGCCTCTCAGCCTGCTGCGCTGTCCCGAAGGCATCGCCGCACAATGCTTCTTCCAGAAGCATGCTTGGGCCGGCCTGGGCGGCGCGGTGCGCCAGATCGCGGTGCCCAACGACGAGCAGCGCATGCTGGTGATCGACGACCTTGCGGGCCTGCTCGAGCTGGACCAGGCGAGCGTGCTCGAGATCCATCCCTGGGGCGCGCAAGCCGGCCGGCCGGAGTTGCCCGACCGCGTGACCATCGATCTCGATCCCGACGACACCGTGCCGTGGCAAAGGGTGATCGACGCGGCCCACGAGGTCCGCCGCCGCCTCCAGGCGAGCGGGCTGAAAAGCTTCGTCAAGACGACCGGCGGCAAGGGCCTGCACGTGGTTTTCCCGCTCGCGCCGCAGGCCGACTGGGACAGCGTCAAGGCGTTCGCCCAGTCGATCGCCGCGTCCATGGCCGCCGACCAGCCGACCCTCTACACCGACAACATGGCCAAAAGCGGCCGCCGCGGCCGCATCTATGTCGACTACCTGCGCAACGGCATGGGCGCTACAGCGGTCGGCGCCTACTCGACGCGCGCCCGCGACGGCGCACCGGTCTCGGTGCCGCTCGACTGGGACGAGCTCGGCCCCGACATCCGCGCCAATCACTTCACCATCCTCAACCTGCCCAATCGCCTCGCCTTTTTGGATCGCGATCCCTGGCAGGATATCGGCACGCTGAAGCAGACGCTTCCGACTGCGGCCGTCAAGAGAGCGGAACGGAACGACACGGTGCCCGCGAAGGCAGAGCTCGCGGCCTACTGGAAGAAAGTCGGCAAGGAAGCGCTCGTCCATCTCGCCCGACGACCGCTCGACCTCGTGCCGCACGATCCGTCGGCCGAGGTGCCCAAGGCCGTACAGCGGATCACGGTCGGCGACGGTCATCGATTTTGGATCGACAGCATCGACGGTCTCTTGGGACTTGCCAGGATGGCCGCGGTCGAGCTGCATCCGTGGAATGCCACAATCGATGATCTCGACCATCCCGATCTGCTGGTGTTCGCAACGGACCGGGGCAACGACTGGCAGCGCACCGTGGCAACCGCGCTCCGCCTGCATGCCCTCCTGCAAAGCGAAGGGCTGGAGAGCTGGCCCAAGCTCAGCGGCGGCCCTGAGCTGCATGTCATGGTGCCCATCGAGCCCGAGCTCACCTGGCAGGAAGCACAGCGCTACGGCAAGGACATCGCCGGCCGGTTGACCGGCACCGCCATCGATTGCCGCTACAACGCCCGCGGCGGCGGCGCCATCGGCGCTTTCTCGCCGCGAGTCCTGCCCGGTTTCCCGATCGCCGCCCCATTGGACTGGGATCGATTGCAACGCGGCGTCGACCCCGCCGGCTTCACGCTTCGGCATCCGGGCGACTTGCGAAAGGAGAAGTCCACCGGATGACGACAGCCGTTTACTTCGCGACCAATCGCGCCGTGAACAGTCCGCAAGACGTGGTGAGCAGCTACACCTTCAGCATCATGGCCTGACGACAAGACTGCATCCGCGTCGGTCTCATATGGCTACGCTTCGAAGCGCCTCTCGATGTGAAACGACTTGGCGGTGATGCGCCATGCGCCGTCGATCTGGTGGAAGGAGAGATAGTCGACGTACAGGAGCGTATCGATGCGCACCCTGACTTTGACCACTGCTTGCACCGGCGCGGCAATGTCGATCGCAAGGATCTCCTGCTGCCGCGGCGCCGCCTTGGATTTCGGCGACGGGGTGGAGGCAAGAGCCTTCCGATACTCGAGCACCGGCAGCACGCGAAGCTTGCCATCACGCAGTCCGTGCAGTTGGGCTGTTGGCGCGAACACCCGATCGAAGCGATCGACGTCATTGTCAAACATGGTTTCGAAGTACTCGTCGACGATGTCGACGAGGGATTGATGGACGGCTGTCTCTGTCATGATGCATTCCCGTGGCGTGAAAGGCGGGCGACCATGGCATTCGACACGAGGGCACGTCCTTGCAAACTGTGCTATCTGAACGACTGATGGCACAATGATCCACTCAACCCGCGCCCAGGATGCGTAGAACATGCCAGAATCTGACCTGGATGCCTTGGATCGCCGCATCATCGCCGCGCTGCAAGGCGACGGCCGCCTCAGCAATGTCGAGCTGGCCGACCGGGTCGGCCTGTCGCCCTCGCCCTGCCTGCGCCGGGTCAAGCAGCTCGAGCGCGAGGGATACATCGAGGGCTATCGGGCGGTGCTGCGGCGCGACCGCGTCGGTCTCGGCTTCTCGGTGTTCGTCGGCGTGAAGATCGACGGCCATGCCAACGAGCGCGCCCTCAAGTTCGAGCAGGCGGTCGCAGCCATGCCCGAAGTCATCGCCTGCCACCTGGTGTCAGGCGAGGCCGACTACTTCCTGGAGGTCGTCGTCCCTGACCTGCAGCATTACCAGCGCTTCCTCGTCGATAAGCTCCTGGAGCTGCCGATCGTTCGCGAAGTCCGTAGCAACATCGCCATCCAGACGATCAAGACAGGCGCGCCCCTTCCGCTTGGCCACCTCGGGTGAAGCAGCCTGGTCCCCGGGCACTCGCATATGGCAAAAAACGCCGTCATCCCGACCGGAGCCGAGCGAAGCGTAGTCGAAGGACTTTATCTTGTTGCGGCACGGCGATTAGAAAGGTCCCTCGATCGCGCCGCCAAAGGCGCTGTAAACAGCGCCGAATCGGGCAGCCCCGCTCGAGATGACGGATTGAGTGGCATATGCGAACACCCTGCATCTGGCCGGGCGATGGGTCGCATGGTACCCCAGCGCCCCGGACAAGGAGCAGGTCATGAGCGGCAAGATTTATGTCGGCGTCGGCGGCTGGACCTTCGAACCGTGGCGCGGAGTGTTCTATCCCGAGGGTCTCGCCCACAAGCGCGAGCTCGAATACGCCAGCCGCAAGCTCACCTCCATCGAGATCAATGGCACCTACTATTCGAGCTTCAAGCCGGCGAGCTGGGCCAAGTGGCGTGACGAGACGCCCGAGGGCTTCGTCTTCGCC
Source organism: Reyranella sp. (assembly GCF_044224635.1). Taxonomy (GTDB): domain Bacteria; phylum Pseudomonadota; class Alphaproteobacteria; order Reyranellales; family Reyranellaceae; genus Reyranella. Next base: position 52,367 of record NZ_JBGAKA010000004.1, read on the forward strand.
ATGAAGGCGTCGCGCTTCTGCACCAATCGTCGCGTCCTCGCCGAGGCGGGCGAGTCGGTGCAGCGCTACGTCAGCCAGGGCTTGGTCGAGTTGCGTGACCGGCTCGGTCCGATCAACTGGCAGTTCATGGGGACCAAGAAGTTCGACGCCGAGGATATCGACGCCTTCCTGAAGCTGCTGCCCCGCGAGGCCGGCAAGCTGCCCCTGCGCCACGCGCTGGAGGTGCGCCATCCGAGCTTCAAGGACCCGCGCTTCTACGATCTCGCGCGCAAGCACAATGTCGCCATCATCCAGGCCGCAGGCGACGACGATTTCCCCGTCATCGACGAGCCGACGGCCGATTTCACCTACGCCCGGCTGATGGGCTCGCAGGACAAGCCGGCGACCGGGTTCAAGCCGGCCGAGCTCGACACCTGGGCCAAGCGGGCCAAGCAATGGGCCAAGCGCGGCGATGTGTTCCTCTACTTCATCTCGGGCGCCAAGGTGCGTAATCCCGCCGCGGCGCAGGCGCTGATCGGGCGGCTGTGAGGCATTACGGCCGACGGTGCTGAGCAATCCCTCGCGACGCGCGCGCCGGAAGAGCTGGTCATGCGCCTATGAGCGCGCCACTCCCGTGGCGCTCTTCTTGTCGGTGCGAGCGAGCCCTTGACTTCCTCGGCTTGACTTCCTAATAGTTAACTTTATGGTTAACTATCAAACCGCCACGCTCGATCGCACCTTTGCTGCCTTGGCCGATCCGACGCGACGGGCGCTGCTTGCCCGCCTCGACGAGGAGGACGGGCTCACGGTCAGTGAGCTGGCGCGGCCCTTCCCAGTGTCCCTGCCGGCGATCATGAAGCATCTCGACGTGCTGAGTGACGCCGGCCTGATCGCCCGCTCGAAGACGGGCCGCACCGTGACCTGCCGGCTCGAGGCCGCGCCGATGGAGCAGGCGATGAACTGGCTCGCCCATTACAGACGCTATTGGACCGAGCAACTCGACCGATTGGCCGCTTTCCTGGAGGACGAGTCATGCAATCCAACCCCAGCCTCACCCTCGCCAAACCCGCCCTCACCCTCGAGCGCCGCTTCAAGGCCTCGCCCGCGCAGCTCTTCCAGGCCTGGACGCAGCCGGAAAAAATGATCCGCTGGTGGGGTGTCACCGGCTCCGACAGGACGCCCATCGCCGAGGCCGACCTCCGGGTCGGCGGCCGTTTCCGCGTCCAGTTCTGGTCGCCGGAGGGCGAGCACCATAGCGTGAGCGGCGTCTATCGCGAGGTGGTGCCGGAGCGCAAGCTGGTGTTCTCGTGGGCATGGCAAAGTACGCCAGAGCGCGAATCCCAGGTCACCGTCGCCCTGGCGCCCGACCGCGACGGCACGATCCTGACCCTGAAGCACGAGCAGTTCTTCAACGAGACAGCGCGCGACGACCATCGTCGCGGCTGGACGGCCGCCCTCGACAATCTCGAGAAGGCGTTGGCATGACCCTCGACCGTTTTCGGATACCGGTCGACATGAGCGACGCCGGCCGGCACGCGGGGCTGCTCGACGGCCTGCCGGACGATGCCGGCCAGCTGGCCGAGGTCGTCCAGGGCGTGCTGCTTCATCAGCACGTTGCAGCGGCCTATGGCGTGGCGCTGACGGCGGCTCAGCAGCCCGAGCCGCACATCCGCGAACGTCTGGGGCGCCATGCGCCAGACTGACGCCGAGACCGATCTCGACTTCATCGATCGCATGGCGGCGCTGACCCGCCAGCCCGACCGCGATCCCTCCGCCCTCCAGCGCGCCTACCAGGACGGGCGCATCGCCGTGCCCGACACGGTGTTCAGCGCCGTGCTCGGGCGTCCCGACCGCATCCAGTGAAGGAGCCGGACCGGCAAGCGCCGCCACGACAAATACAAGCAGAAACCGACAATTCCTGCTGTCACGGCTGAGCCGGAGTGCTGTAATCTCCCGCCAATGGCAACGGTCGGAGGTGACAGATGCCCGCTCTTTCGCTCGATCACTACAACATCTACTGCAAGGATCTCGAAGCAACCGTACGCTTCTATGAGCGCTACGTCGGATTGAGGAACGGCGATCGGCCGCCGTTCAATTTCCCCGGCGCTTGGCTCTACGCCGGCGACAAGCCGATCCTTCATCTCCTGTCCGAAACCGGTCGTGAGGAACATGGCAGCGGCGCGATCGATCACATCGCCATCAACTGCGCCGATATCCGCGGCACGATCGACCAGATCAAGAAGGACGGCGTTCCGTTCGAGGTCAAGAAGGTACCGGCGCGGCCGCTGCAGCAGGTCTTCGTGCATGACCCCGACGGCGTCATGATCGAGCTCAACTTCTGGCACGAAGCCGATGTGCCGGAGCTCAGCGACAACATGGATCCGGTGTCGCGCAGCGCGCTGGCCGACAAAGCAAAAGTTCCCGCGTGATGATGCGCGGCGCCTTTACCGCGCTCGCCCTCCTCGCGATGGCGGGCGCGGCAGAGGCGCAGCAGCGTCAGACGATCGACTTCGAGAGCCGGCAGAAGGGACAGCCGGTCCGGGTGACGGCGGAGATCTACTGGCCTGCCGGCCAAAGCGTCGTGCCCGCGATGGTGATCCATCACGGCAGCGGCGGCATCAGCGACCAGCGCGAAGGGCGCTACGCCCGCGAACTCACCGCGATAGGCGTCGCCGCCGTCGTGATCGATTCGTTCCGTCCGCGCGGCGTCTCCTCGACCGTCGAGGACCAGTCGGCGGTGAGCGGACCCGACTTCAATCTCGATGCGTTAGGCGCGCTGAAAGCGCTCGGCGCCACCAGCCGCATCGATAGGAACCGCATCGGCATCATGGGATTCTCGAAGGGCGGCACCTCGGCGCTGATGGCCTCGCATCTCAACCTGCTGGCCGCCGCCGCGGTGTCATCGGGCCTGCGCTATGCGTTGCACGTGCCGTTCTACCCGTCATGCGCGACGCAGTACTACCGGCCGCGGACCACCGGCCAACCGATCCATCTGCTGCTGGGCAGCGCCGACACCTATGTCGGCGTCGAACCGTGCACCACCTATGCCGAGGCGCTGCGCGCCAACGGTGCACAGATCGAGGTCAAGGTCTATCCCGGCGCCGGCCACGGCTTCGATGGTGGCCGGGCGTACTTTACGCCACGCGGCGAGAACTATTCCCAGTGCGTATTTCAGCAGCAGCCCGACGGCTCGTTCGTCGAACGCAAGAGCGGCGTTACGACCAACACCGCCGACGGCAAGCCGGTCCAGGGCGCCTTGGCCAAGGCGCAGGCGGCCTGCCGCACGCTCGGGGTCAGCGGCGGCCTGCAGGAAGCCGCTGCCGCTCAGTCGCTCGTCGATCTCAAATCCTACGTGCGCCACGGCTTGCAGGGCGGCGGCTGATCAATCGACTGTCGGGGTCGCGGCCAGCTGCACGACATAGTCGGCCGGCAGCAGGTCTCGGCCGGCCAGCAGATGGCCGAGATAGGCCCTGGTCGGCCTCAAGCCCTCGCCAGTCAGCAAGGCGACATAGGTGATCGCCTCGACGATCTCGCCAGTGTCGAGGCGCCTGACAGCGACGGTGCGCCGCTCGTAGTGACCTGCCGCCACGCCCTCATAGCGGTCGAGCACCGCGAAACCCGCCACGGGAAGCCGGTTCAGCGTGCCAAAGACAGAAGCGCCCTCGCACGTGACGATATTGCCGGCACCGGAGCCGGCCGGGTCACGGGCGCTCTTGTTGAAGGCGAGCCGCCAGCCGTCGAGCCGGCCGGCGATCCGTTCGCCCGCGGCCACGCCGGCGGGCGCCAACCGCTCGCCGAACAGGCGCGCCGCATCCATGTTCGAGCCGTAGGCGAAGTACCAGCTCATGCCACGCGCCACACCTGGACCGGCTCGCCATAGCCGCGGATCGGCAGCGGCCCGAGGTCGGTCGCGCCGTCGGCGCCGGCGGTGTCGGCATACACGGAGCCCGAAATCAGCAGCTGCGAGCCGGTCTCCTTGGTGAGCTGCTCGAGGCGGGCGGCGAGGTTCACCGTGTCGCCGATCACCGTGTACTCCTTGCGCTGGGGCGAGCCCACGGTGCCGGTCACCGCATCGCCGATGTGGATGCCGATGCCGATGCGCAGCGGCTGGCGGGGGCGAGCGCCATTCCAGGCATCGACCGCCTTCAGCATGCCGCGCGCCGCCGCCAGGGCGTTGGCGGCCGCCCGCGGATCCTCGAGCGGCGCCCCGAACAAAGCGAGGAATCCGTCCCCCAGGAATTTGTTGATGATGCCGTGATGGCGGTCGACGATCTCGATCATGCCGGCGAAGAAATCGTTCAGCAGGGCCACTGTCTCGTCGGCCGCCCGTACCCGCGTCATGGCGGTGAAGCCCCTGATGTCGAGGAACAGCACGCAGACGCGGCGCATCTCGCTCGGCGGGTCGCTCTGCTGCGCCAGCAGCCGCTCGACCACGGCGGGCGAGACGTGCTGGCCGAACAGGTTGGTGACGCGATCGTGCGCCGCCGACGCCGCCACCGAGGCCGCGAACTGGCGGCGCAGGCTGCCGGCCACGATGCCGGCGATCACGCCCGCTCCGAGCAGCACGATGCTGCGGCTCAGGTGATAGACCAGCGAGTGTTCGGGCAAGTCGGAGAACAGTTGGATCGGCATCAGGTAGGCGGCCAGCGCAAACTGCTGGGCCGCCGCCACGGCCCCGGTCCACATCGACAGCCAGAAATCGAGCCGCAGCGTCGACAGAACGATGAACAGGAAATAGAGCATCGGCGGCCAGAACCCCAGCACGGTGGCTGGCTCCATGTGGAGGCTGAGCTCGAAGATGACGACGCTCGGCAGGCTGGTCTCGATCAGGGCGTTGGCAAAGCGGGCGACGCGCGGAAAATCGAGGTCCCTGGCCATCCGCCAGCGCAGCACCCTCAGCGCACCCCATTCGTAGACGACGAACGGCCCGACGCCGGCCAGGGGCGTCCACGGTTCGATGGTCTTGCGGAACAAGCGCTCGGCGAACTCGGGCGCAAGATTGAGCGCACCCAGGGTCGCGGCGAGCAACACAGTCAGCACGATGGCAAGGACCTGCATGCGCTGGACTTCGCTGCGCATGATCTCGCGACGCAGCGCGCTTGCGAAATTGTCGGACGTCCCCTCCGCCATCGCGGGCCAACCTAGCCAGCCGGCATCGACTTCACAACGCCGAGTGGTCCGCGACCGGTCGGAATGCTAGGAACGCCGGATGGCGATGAAGGAGATTGCACGCGACGTGGTTGGCAGGGCCGCCAACCTGGCACTGCGCATGCCGATCTCCTGGGTCAACATCCTGGCCGGCCCGCCGGTCGGGGTCGATGGCCGCACGCTCGACGGTCGCACGCAATGGTTCCTGCAGCTTCTGGCGCGCAGCGGTCAGCCCGCGATGCACCAGATGACAGTCCGGGAGGCGCGGGCCGAGTTCGACATCGTGCTGCCCCTGCTCGGCGGCCGGCCGGCGCCGGTCGGCGAGATTGTCGACCGCACGATCGCGGGTCCGGCCGGCCGGATGCGGATCAGGCTCTATCGGCCGGCTGGCACGGTCGCCCGTCTGCTGCCGGCCATCCTCTATTTCCACGGCGGCGGCTGGGTGATCGGCAGCCTCGAAGGGTATGACCTGGTCTGCCGTTATCTCTGCGCGCGCAGCGGCTGCGCGGTGGTCGCCGTGGACTATCGCCTGGCGCCCGAGCACAAATTCCCGGCTGCGGTCGATGACGCCGTCGCCGCTTTTCGCTGGCTGGCGGCCGAGGCGACCGTGATCGGTGTCGACCCGGCGAGAATCGTGGTGGCAGGCGATTCGGCCGGGGCGACCCTGGCGACGGTGATTTCCCGGCTCCTGCGCGGAGAAGCCAGGCCACCCTGTCTGCAATGGCTGATCTATCCGGCGACCGACCTGGCCTGCAACAGCCCCTCCTACACCAGCTGCGGCGAGGGCTTTCTGCTGACCCGCACCGGCATGGAATGGGTGCGCGGCCACTACCTCAACAATCTAGCCGAGATCGACGATCCACGCGCCTCGCCGCTGAAGGCCCCCGACCTCGACGGCTCGCCGCCGGCCCTCGTCTACACAGCGGGCTTCGATCCGCTGCGCGACGAAGGTCAGGCCTACGCAGAGCGGCTCTCGGCGGCCGGGGTGAAGACCATCCATCGCGAGTTCGATTCGCTGATCCATGGCTTTGCCGGCATGCGCGGGGCGCTGCAAGCGGCGGCACGGGCGATGGACGATATGGTGGCGGGCCTGCGCCACGAGCTGGCACAATTGGGCCGTTGAGCATGGGCGACAACACGGGCATTACGGCGGAGCCGCGCAGCGGCCGGCGCGAGCAGAACAAGGCGGAGAATCGCACCGCCCTTCTCAAGGCAGCACGCGCGGTGTTCGCGGAGATGGGCTTTGGCGCGGCGAGCGTGCGAGACATCGTCCGGCGTACCGACTTGGCCTCCGGCACGTTCTACAACTATTTCAAGGACAAGGACGAGATCTTCGAGGCGGTGGTCGGCGAGCTGACCGGCGAGCTTCTGAAGCGCCACCGGGCCGGCCGCGCCCGCGCCACCACGACTGAAGAGTTCTTCCGGCGCCATTACGCGGTCTATTTCGATTTCATCGTCGAGGATGCCGAGCTGCTGGCGATGGCCCGCAAGAACTTCACCGCCATCCGCACCCTGCTCGACAAGCCCGACGTTCGCGCCCTCGCCCTCTCGCTGAACGACGACATCCGCGCCGCGATCGCCTCCGGCCTGCTGCCCAAGGTCGATGTATCCTATCTGGCCGCGGCGATGGGCGGCATCGCCTTCGAGGTCTCGGTAATCATGGTCGCGCGCGACCCCGTCGACCCGGTCGCCGCCGTCGAATTCGCCACTCGCCTGATGATGGGCGGCCTCGACGGCTTGCCGCGCAAGGCCTGAGCGCGGAGGACCGTCCCTCCCCCGTAATCGCAGGGCATTCGCAGAGAGGCCACCTTTCACTCTCCTCCCCAGCTTCGCTGGGGAGGTGCCCCGTCAAACGGGGCGGAGGGGTCATGAGCCCCAATCGCACTCCTCATGACCCCTCCGCCGCCGAAGACGGCGACACCTCCCCAACAGAGTTGGGGAGGAAAATGAGAGTGGCTCGTCAGGCGCCCTGCACGATCGGGTTCCGCAGGGTACCAATCTTCTCGATCTCGACCTCGCAGACGTCGCCCGGCTTCAGCCAGGGCTGCGGCGTGCGCGCCATGGCGACGCCCGACGGCGTGCCGGTGATGATGATGTCGCCCGGATCGAGCGTCATGACCTTGCTGAGCTCGTGCACCAGGGTCGGCACGTCGAAGATCAGGTCGTCGGTGTTGCTGTCCTGCATGACCTCGCCGTTGACGCGGGTCATGATGCGCAACGGCGCGGCGCCCGGCGGCAGCTCGTCCGAGGTCACGATATCGGGACCGAAGCCCCCAGTGCCGTCGAAGTTCTTGCCCAGGGTGAACTGGCCGCCCGACTTGCGCTGCCAGTCGCGCACCGAGCCGTCGTTGAAGCAGGCGTAGCCCGCGATCACGCCCAGCGCCTTCTCCTTCGGCACATTGCGGCACTTCTTGCCGATCACGATGGTGAGCTCGGCTTCCCAGTCGAGCTGGTCCGAGGCCGTAGGCCGCGGCATCTTGCCATTATGCGCCACTAGCGTGTTATCGAAACGGCAGAACACCACGGGGTAGGACGGGATCGGGCTTTTCGTTTCCTCGGCATGCTTGCGGTAGTTCAGGCCGATGCACAGGATCTTGCCCGGATTGGGAATCGGCGGCAGGTACTTGGCCGACTTGTCCGACACGAGGGCGGCCGGCTTGGGCTTGGTACAGGCCTTGGCGACCTCGGCCTGGACCTTCTTGCCGCCGGCCAGGATCTCGACCACGGTCTTCGGCCCCCGCGGCATCTGCTTCGACAGGTCGATGATCTTGCCGTTGCCCGGCTTGACCCCGACCACCGGCTTGCCGCCGCTCATGATTGTGCACAGACGCATTCTGGTCCCCCCATGTTTGGAAAAATCGGCCGGTGCGTAAACTCCCTCTTGCCGCACATGCGGTCAAGCGCAGCGCGCTCGAGGCGCGCTTTGTCACGATCGCCGCGTTAGACTGGCATCATGCGTGTCCTGATTTTCCTCCTCAGCCTCGCTCTCGCCGCACCGGCTTCTGCCCAGCTGGTCGTGCCGCTCGCCACGGCCGACGGCCGGGTCGCCTGCGTCCAGGGCAAGACCGGCATCGGCCAGACCTCCGAATGGCGCGCCGTGGCCGACCCCGACGGACCCAATGGCTGGGCCTTGGCCGAGACGGCGGGCGATCCAACGGATTCGCGCTTTCCCTTGTGTATTGCCGAAGGGGCGGTCGGCCGCGACCTCGATGCCACCCTGCGCTTCAAGCCGGTATCGGGCACCCGGGCCCAGGTCGCCGGGCTGATCTTCCGCGCCCAGAGCGCCAACGACTACTACTTCGTGCAGGCCAATGCGCTCGACAAGACGGTCCGGCTCTACCGGATGGAAAAGGGCAAGCGCAACCAGCTCGCCCGCAAGGACGCCCCGATCGAGACCGGCAAATGGCATTCCCTGCGCGTCGTCGCGGCGAACGACAATTTCGAGGTGACGCTCGACGGCAAGCCGATGTTCGAGGTCACCGACCGCAGCCTGCCCCAGGCCGGCGCAATGGGGGTCATCACCCAGGCCGACAGCGTCACCCATTTCGGCTCCCTGCTGCTCAGCCCGCCGCAGCCCCGGTAGCCGGACGGCTCAGGCCAGGCAGTGCAGTATCGCGCCACGGTGTCGACGGCGATCGAGTGCAGAAGATGTGCTTTCGGCTCGTCGAGCCCGACCGTGCCATCGAGCCCTTCCCGGCCGCGTCCAAACAAGGCGGCATACAGGCCGCCAGATAGGTTCCGAGCAGGCTCGGATGGGAATTGTCCTCCAGATGCAACGCCAGGCCCGGATGCTCGGCACGGGCCGTGGCGACCGCCAGCCCGGCCGGCACGACCGCCGCGTTGTTCGCTTCGCCGGCAGCCTGTAGGCGTCGGCGAGCCGGTCTGTCATTTCCGGCCGATCAGCATAAGCCCAGGTCATCAGCAACGCCGGACGCGCCCCGTGCCGGCGCACGGTAGTGCAGTTCGGCGTAGAGCCGTTCGCTGTCGAAGCGCAGGCCGTCCATGTCGAAGATGACGGCCATCGCGGGTTTCGGCAGCGTCATGCTAGCCGCGTGCCGCCAGCAGGGTTTCGACCAGCTCGACGAAGCCGGCGCCGGAGCGGGCGGAGGTGATCCAGCGCGGCAGGTGATCCATGTCGCCCGCGAAATCGCGCACGTTGGCGACGCCGACGGCGTTCGGGAAGTAGCCGAACATCGGCGCGTCGTTGGGCGAGTCGCCGCAAAAGACCCAGCGGGCGCGCTCGGCTTCGAGGTCGATGCCGAACAGCTCCGGCATCATCACGCGGCTGGTGGCGAGCTTATCGTAGTCGCCGAACCAGCCGTTGACGTGGATCGAGCTTGCCTTGGCGTGCGCCCCGTGATGGCGGAAGATCTCCAGGATCCGCCGCACCTCGGCAGGACTGAGCGGCGGCACGTCCTCGCAGAAATCGACGGCGAGATCAGCCACGCGATAGGGCTGGTCGGAGGCGATGCCGGCGCCCGGCACCTCGTTCATGACCTGCTGGCGCACCGCCTTGAGCCGGCGCCGCCCTTCGGCGCGCTCGCTGGCGCTCTGGATGAAGCGGGTCCTGAGCTTTCCGGCCGTCCGGTCCTGCCACATCCAGAAGGCGCCGTTCTCGCCCACCACGGCATCGACCGGCCAGAAGCGGGCGATATGGTCGCACCAGCCCGCCGGCCGGCCGGTGACGGGGATGATGCGCAGTCCGGCGGCATGAAGCGCTGCAATCGCCTGGTAGGCGTCGGCGGTGAGCCGGCCGTGGGTCGAGATGGTTTCATCGATGTCGGTAAGGACGCCGGCAACATTGGCCAGGAGCTCGCGCGGGCACTCGGACAGGGGCGTCATCGGCAAGCGGCAGGGTAAAGACGGGGTCATGGTGCGCGGTTTCTAGCATGGCGTCGCAGCCCCATCGGGACTAAAAGCCCGGCCATGATTCCGCGCTATTCCCGGCCGCAGATGGCGGCAATCTGGGCACCCGAGAACCGCTTCCGCATCTGGTTCGAGATCGAGGCGCACGCCTGCGAGGCCATGGCGGGGCTCGGCATCATCCCCAAGGCGGCGGCCGAGGCGATCTGGAACGGCGGCAAGGCTGCGATGGCGGCGCTGGCGGCCGACCCAGCAGGCAACGTCGGCAAAATCGACGCCATCGAGCGCGTGACCAAGCACGACGTCATCGCCTTCCTGACCTGGCTCGGCGAGTTCATCGGGCCCGAGGCGCGTTTCGTGCACCAGGGCATGACGTCGTCCGACGTGCTCGACACCAGCTTCGCCGTCCAGCTCAGCCAAGCGGCCGATCTCCTGATCGCCGATATCGACAGGCTGATGACAGCGCTTCGCAAACGCGCCCAGGAGCACAAGAACACGCCGACCATCGGGCGAAGCCACGGCATCCACGCCGAGCCAACGACGTTCGGCGTCAAGCTCGCCGGCCACTACGCCGCCTTCGCGCGCAATCGAGCGCGGCTGGTGATGGCGCGCGCCGAGATCGCGACCTGTGCCATCTCCGGCGCCGTCGGCACGTTCGCGAATGTCGATCCGCGCATCGAGGCCCATGTCGCCCAGAAGCTCGGGCTCAGCGTCGAGCCGGTCTCCACGCAGGTGATCCCGCGCGACCGGCACGCCATGTTCTTCTCGGTGCTGGCCGTGGTCGCGGCGTCGCTCGAGAATCTCGCCACCGAGATCCGCCATTTGCAGCGCACCGAGCTGCGCGAAGCCGAAGAGTTCTTCTCCGAGGGCCAGAAGGGCAGCTCGGCGATGCCGCACAAGCGCAATCCCGTGCTGACCGAGAACCTGACCGGGCTCGCCCGCGTGGTGCGGAGCGCCGTCACGCCAGCGCTCGAGAACGTGACTCTGTGGCACGAACGCGACATCTCGCATTCCTCGGTCGAGCGCTACATCGCGCCGGATGCGACTGTGACGCTCGACTTTGCCCTGGGCCGTGCGACTTCAGTGGTCGAGCAGCTCGTAGTCTATCCGGAACGCATGCAGGGCAATCTCGCCGCCCTCGGCGGGCTGGTCTTCTCGCAGCGCGTCATGCTCGCGCTCACGCAGAAGGGCATGAGCCGCGAGGACGCCTATGCCGCCGTTCAGCGCAACGCCATGGAAGCCTGGCGCGGCAACGCCTCGTTCCTGGCGCTCAGCCGCGCCGACAAGGAGATCGGCCAGTTCCTGTCCGACGACGAGCTCACGGCATTGTTCGACATGCGCTACCACACCAAGCACGTCGACACGATCTTCAAGCGCGTTTTCGGCTGACCCTGTTCCCGATCGCCGGGATCGGCGCGCTCCCGGCCGCGAGCTTGCCTGGCCGCGCTCGCTTGCGCGACTGCCGCCTACTTTTGCTCCGCCATAACCTGCTTCTTGGCTTCCTCCATCAGCCGTTCGCCCTGCTTGCGGATGGAATGGTCCTCCATCGGCTTGCCGGCAGCGGCGAGGTCCTTCATCAGCTTGTGGATGACGTCGGAATCCCCCGGCTTCTCGAAATCCGCCATGACGACGTCCTTGGCATAAGCCTCAGCGTCGGCCCCGGCCTTGCCGAGCAAGCCGGCGGCCCACAGACCGAGCAGCTTGTTCTTGCGCGCATTGACCTTGAATTGAATCTCCTGATCGTGCTGGAACTTCTTTTCGAAGGATTTCTCGCGATCGTCGAACGTCGTCATTGCCGCTCCGCTGGGCTTGGTGAGTGGCTATATAGCGGTGCGGCCCTGCTCTTTCCACCCCACTGCGGCAATGGCAGACTCGACGGCCAATCCGGGTGAGGAGACGGTATGTCATTGGAAAAGCTGCGTGAATGGGTCGGCCGCACGCGTGCCGTCGAAGATCTCGTCACCCCCTTCCCGGTGCGCGCCCTGTCCGCCACCCTGGATGAGCCCGATCCTGATCCCGTTGCCGGCGACGCACTGCCGCCGCTCTGGCACTGGCTGTTCTTTCTCGAGGCAGCGCGGCTCTCCAAGGTCGGCTCCGACGGCCATGCCGAGCGCGGCGACTTCCTGCCGCCCGTGCCCTTGCCGCGCCGCATGTGGGCAGGCAGCCGATTCGCCTTCACTGGCGAGCCGCTGCGCATCGGCGAGACCGCCCGCCGCACCTCGCGCATCAAATCGGTCGGGCCCAAGACCGGCTCGACCGGGTCGATGGTCTTCGTCACCGTCGAGCATACAGTCGCCGGCTCTCGTGGCACGGCTTTCGTCGAGGATCACGACATTGTCTATCGCGAGGCGCCCAAGCCCAGCGAACGCCAGCGCGAACCAAAGCCCGCCCCGGTCGACGCCACCTGGTCCAGGAAGATCGTGGCCGATCCCGTGCTGCTGTTCCGCTTCTCCGCCCTCACCTTCAATGGCCATCGGATCCACTACGATCAGCCGTATGTCACCGCGGTCGAAGGCTACCCTGGGTTGATCGTTCACGGCCCATTGATGGGTCTGGTACAAATGGAATTGGCGCGCCGATCGAACCCCGGTAGAATTCCGCGGAGGTTTGAATTCCGCGCTCTCGCACCTGTCTATGCCGGGCCGGCCTTCTCCGTCCAAGCTCGACAGGAGCCCGATGGCTCGGTGACGACCTGGATCGCCGACAGCAATGGCGGCTTGGCTCAACTGGGGAAAGCGACGTTCCAATGACTCGACACATTCACCACGCCAGCTGCGGCTGCATGCCCGCCCTGACACGCCGTGGCGCTCTCGGCCTCGGGTTCGGTGGCGCCATGATGGCGGCGTTTCCCGCCCTGGCTCAGTCAAAGCCCACCGAGGCAATGCTGTTCAATTGCATCGATCCCCGGGTGACGACGACGTCGCTCGCCTACATGGTGAGCCGCGGTTTCATGGACCGATACAGCCAATTCGTCATCGCTGGCGGCCCCATCGGAGCGGTGGCCCCGGCCTTCGAGCATTGGCACAAAGCCTATTGGGAGAACCTCGCCATCACGATCCAGCTGCACAAGATCAGGCGCGTCGTCGGCCTCACGCATCGCGACTGCGGTGCTGCCTTTGTTGCCTACGGTGACGCCCTTCGTACCGACAAAGCGCTGGAAACCGCCAAGCAAACGGAAGCCCTGAAGACCCTCAAGGCCGAAATCAACAAGCGACATCCGGAGCTCGCCGTCGACATCGGCATCATGTCGCTCGATGGCGTGGTCGAAGTGGTGAGCTGATCTCCAGAACTCTCGAACATCAGGGAGCGAAGGAGTATAGAGCCGTCTGACGGAAACCTCCTTCGTGCCCGAATCGGCCATTCCTCCCCCGCCAGTCCAGAACGGCGCGCAAGGCAGCACGCTCAGCCGGCAGCTCGCGCTTCAGCGCGACCGCAGGCCTGCCGACCCGCTGCTCTCGCTGGTGGTCCCGGTCTTCAACGAGGAGGAGTCGATCGACATCTTCCTTGGCGCGGTGACGCGCCTGATGGAGCGCGACGGCTTCCGCTTCGAGATCGTCTTCGTGAACGACGGCTCGCGCGACAACACGCTGGTCCACCTGCTCGACCGCAGCGCCGCCGATCGTCGGCTGCGGATCGTCAACCTGTCGCGCAATTTCGGCAAGGAAGCCGCCCTCACCGCCGGCATCGACCATGCCCGCGGTGACGTCATCGTGCCGATGGACATCGACTTGCAGGATCCGCCCGAGCTGATCGAGCCCTTCATGAGCCGTTGGCGCGAGGGCTACGACATCGTTTATGGCGTGCGCACCCTGCGCACCTCCGACAGCGCCGCCAAGCGGCTCTCGGCCAGCTGGTTCTATCGGGTGTTCAATTCGATGTCGCCGGTCCGCATTCCCGAGAATGTCGGGGACTTCCGCCTGGTCGACCGTCGTGCGGTCGAGGTGCTGAGGCAGTTGCCCGAGCGCAATCGCTTCATGAAGGGCCTGTTCGCCTGGGTCGGCTTCAATGCCGTGGGCGTGCCCTACGAGCGGCCGCAACGGGCCGCCGGCTCGACCAAGTTCAACTTCTGGCGGCTGTGGAATTTTGCGCTCGACGGCGTGGTGAGCTTCTCGACCGCACCCTTGCGGGCCTGGTTCTACGTCGGCGTCGTGATGGCGAGCATCGCCATGCTCTATGCCCTGTTCATCATCACCCGGGTGCTGATTTTCGGGATCGACACGCCGGGCTACGCCTCGCTGCTGATCGCCGTGCTGCTGATGGGCGCCATCCAGCTGCTCTCCCTCGGCATCATCGGGGAGTATCTCGGCCGCCTGTTCCTCGAGGTCAAGAGCCGGCCGATCTACGTCGTCGAGGGCGTTTACGCGGACGGCACGCCGCAAGCCGCCAAGCCCTGAGCGCATGGACCTCAAGGAAGAGGACATCTTAGGCGCCGACATCTGCCGGCACTGGTACTACCGGGCGAAGGCCGCCGCCCTCAGCCGCGCCGTAGCATCGCTGGAGCCGCGGCATATCCTCGACGTCGGCGCCGGATCGGGGTTCTTTTCGCGCCATCTGCTGGAGAAGACCGACGCACAGGCAGCGCTATGTGTCGACACCGGCTATGCCGCCGACCGCGATGACAGCAGCAACGGCAAGCCGGTGCGCTTCCGACGGACGATCGGCCACGTCGACTGCGACCTCGTGCTGATGATGGACGTGCTGGAACATGTCGACGACGACCGTGGCCTGGTCCGCCACTATGCCGACAGGGTGCCGCCAAGCGCTCACTTCCTGGTGACCGTTCCCGCCTTCAGCTTCCTGTGGAGCGGCCACGACGTCTTCCTCGAGCACAAGCGACGCTATCGGCTGGGCGAGATCGAGGCCGTCCTGCGCGCCGCCGGCCTCGAGATCGTGTGCGGCTCGTATTATTTCGGCTTTGTCTTCCCGCTGGCTGTCGTCGTCCGGCTGGCCTCGCGCAATGCGAGCGACCCTCGGACGAGCCTGAAGCGGCATGGCGCCCTCACCAACGGCCTGCTCTGCGCCGCCTGCGCGGCCGAGTTGCCGGTATTCCCGATCAACCGGCTGGCCGGCCTGTCTGCCTTCGTGCTGGCCAGAAAACCCTAGCTGGCCGTAACCTCCGCCAAGGAGGACCGCCATGCCACTTCTCTACCGAAAGCAGGGTCACACGGGCATTTTGACGCTGAGCCGCCCGGAGGCGCGCAACTGCTGGGGCCAGGATTATGCCGACGGCCTGTTGCGCCATCTCGACGAAGCAGCCGACGACGACGACGTGCGCTCCGTCATCCTGACCGGCGACGAGGCGGGCGGCGCCTTCTCCGCCGGCGCCAATCTCCGCGATCCCAACACCCACAATACGAGGTCCGCCGAGGCGTTCATCAAGCGGATGGGCCGCGCGCGCAACTTTCCCTCGAACCTGGTCAGCGACTTTCCCAAGCCGGTGATCGGCGCGGTCAACGGCTACGCCATCGGCATTGGCTGCATCATCACCTTCTGTTGCGATCTGATCGTCGCGTCGGAGCGGGCCGAATGGCGGCTCCCGCAGGTCGCCCTCGGCATTCTTCCAAATTACGGCGGGGCGACGCGACTTGCCCGGATCGTCGGCAAGGGGCTGGCCATGCGGGTAGCGCTGGGTTTCCCGATCGAGGCCGACGAAGCCTATCGTATCGGCCTCGCCCAGTGGCTGGTGCCGCACGCCCGGCTGATGGAGCAGGCGATGGCCGTGGCCGACCACATCGCCGGCCTGCCGCCGCTCGCCACGCGCATGGTCAAGGAATCGATGAATCGCGGGCTCGACATCCCCAACATCGCCGACTCCTCGCTGGTCGATTCCTACCGCTTCATGGTGCTCGAGATGAGCGAGGACAAGGCCGAGGCGCACGAAGCTTGGCGACAGCGCCGCAAGCCCAGCTTCCGCGGACGATAGAGCGTGATCCTGTTGGGTTGAAGCACCAAGGAAATCCTCACCCTGAGGAGCGGCCGTCAGGCCGCGTCTCGAAGGGTGGGCCAAGGCAAGCCCGTTGCCCACCCTTCGAGACGCCACGCTCGGCGTGGCTCCTCAGGGTGAGGTCATTCTTTTGCACTTCAATCCAAGAAAATCACGCTCCAGTGCCGGTTCAGGATCTTGGAAGCCGACGAGTGTCGCCCTCGCTCCACGAGGGTCGCGCACCATCTGATACTTCGTCTTCCGCCGAAACCTCGTGCCGTCGAGGGCGGCATAAGCTGCGCGCATCCTGTCCCGCACCCAGGAGCATGCCGTGGACGATATCTGGAAAACCTTCCGGGTAAACCCTGACGAGGGCGAATGGGAGCCTGCAAGCTACAATGTCAAATGGCAAGACGGCCGCGAGTATGGCCGCTGGCGACGAGTGCTCAGGCAACATCGACACGGCCTTACTGTGATCTCGCGCTACACCGCACCGCCAGGCAAGGCGTGGAAGATCGTCGGTCGAGCTTCATCGCTTGGCGAGGAGGTCTACATCATGGCGGGGGCCTACTACGACTCGCGCGGCCGCATTCTTGCTGGGCCAGGAACCTTCATGTTCAACGCGCCAGGAGCCGTTCATGGCGGCATCTCCTGCGATCTCACCCTCTATATTCACTGTTGCAGCGGCAAGCCGGACGAGATCGTATCGATCGACCTGATCGACTTCGAGCCGATGGAGCAACTGCCATCCTGACTCAGCAGGGCGCCCCGTCCTAAAGAGTCGCCAACGATCCCGCGGCCGTCACGCAGCCGTTGCCGCCACGTCCTTGCTGGCAATGCGCTTGCGCCTGGCGTTGATCTCGCGCAGGACCACCAGCATCTCCTCGGCGACGACGTCTCCGGGGATGCCATCGCCTTCGGCCTCGAGCTCCTTCATGTCGACCCACACGGCGTAGAGCGGTGCCGTCCGGCTGGTGATGATGCCGGCATGCAGAAGGGTCTTGATCAGCACGCGGAAGATGTTGGTGCTGTCCTTGAGCTGGGCGCGGCGCTCCTCGTCGCCAAACGTCTCCTTGACGGCGTCGCGCACCCACTGCCAATCGAGCCCGTACTTGACGTAGATGACCTGCTTCTGCTCGGCATTGATCAGGTTGAACAGCAGCATCTGGAAGAGCTGGGCCGCCCAGTCCTCGACCTTCCGGTGCTCGTCCTCGTTGAGATGGCGGATGGTCTTGTTGGCCCAGATGCGGCCGAAGCGATGGTGGAAGGCCTCGTCGCTCATCACCAGCTGGACCAGGCGGCGCAGCACCGGGTCGCTTGTCTTGGCATTGATCGTGGCAAAGGAGCCCATCGCCAAGCCTTCGATCAGCATCTGCATGCCGACGATCTTCTTGTAGACCTCGGGCGTGCCGACGAGGTCGGACAGCACCGTGGCGATCGTCGCGCCGACCGGCAAGGGATCGCCCCAGCGCTTGGCGATATAGCGGGTGAAGCCGGCGACGTGGCGCGCCTCCTCGCGCGCCTGGTTGGCGGCATACTCCTGGGCGCCCGGATCGAGCAGGATGTGGCACAGGCTGGCCGACAGCGAGAGCGCCCCCTGCTCGCCATGCAGCAGGTTCGAAACGGACCAGTGGGTGACGTCGTTGGCCAGCTGGACCTGCTGGCCTTCGTCGAGCCGGTCGCGGACGGCGCTGCGCAGCTCGAGCACCATGTCGAGCGGCAGGATCGGCGTCGTCGCCATGTCGAACGGGGCGTCGAAATCGAGGTAGGTCTTGTCCAGCGGGTCCCAGAAATGGTCGTGGGTGGCCGAGATGATGGCGTCGAAGGCGTCGCTGCGCCGGCCATAGCGGGGCACCTCGATCATCGCCGAGAAATCCTCGGGTCCGACGGCATCATAGGCCTTGTCGTAGGTGATTTGCTGGGCCATGTGGAGACTCCTACAAACCGGCAAATATGACGACTGTGTCATCTTTTTCAATGGATTTTTCCCCCGCCGCGGCGCAAGGGATTTCCGCCATAGTCCGGCCCATCGGCGGGGGCCCCAATGGAGCGGGTTCGTTGCGGCCCGCCAAGGAGTAAGACATGTCCCGCCGCCGTCGCATATACGAGGGCAAGGCCAAGACCTTGTTCGAAGGGCCTGAGCCCGGGACGATCGTCCAGTACTTCAAGGACGATGCCACCGCGTTCAACAACCAGAAGAAGGGCACGATCACCGGCAAGGGCGTGATCAACAACCGGATCTCCGAGTTCCTGATGACCAAGCTCGGCGAGATCGGCGTGCCGACCCATTTCATCCGCCGGCTCAACATGCGCGAGCAGCTCATCCGTCAGGTCGAGATCATCCCGCTCGAGATCGTGGTGCGCAATGTCGCCGCAGGCTCCTTCGCCAAGCGCTTCGGCGTCGAGGAGGGCACCCAGCTACCGCGCTCGATCATGGAGTTCTTCTACAAGAACGACGCCCTCGGCGACCCCATGGTGACCGAGGAGCACATCACCGCCTTCGGCTGGGCGACGCCGCAGGACCTCGACGACATCGTCGCCCTGACGCTGCGCGTCAACGACTTCCTGTTCGGCCTGTTTCTCGGCTGCGGCATCAAGCTGATCGACTTCAAGGTCGAGTTCGGCCGCCTATATGAGGACGACATGGTGCGGATCGTGCTGGCCGACGAGATCAGCCCTGACTCGTGCCGGCTATGGGACCTCAGGACCAACGAGAAGATGGACAAGGACCGGTTCCGCCGCGACCTCGGCAAGGTCGAGGAGGCCTACCAGGAAGTGGCCCGGCGGCTCGGCATCCTGATCGACCAGGGGCCGGGCGACGTCCGCGGCCCGACGACAATGCAATAGGGGCGATCTCGCAGCAGACAGGCGAGCAGCTAAAGAGGCGACATGAAAGCCAGAGTTCACGTGACCCTGAAGAACGGGGTGCTCGATCCCCAGGGCAAGGCGATCGGCCATTCCCTCAACCGGCTGGGCTTCGCCGAGGTGGGCGATGTCCGGCAGGGCAAGTTCATCGAGCTGGAGTTGACCGAGACCGACACGGCACGCGCCAAGGCGCGGCTCGACGAGATGTGCCGCAAGCTCCTCGCCAACACCGTGATCGAGAACTACTCGATCGAGCTGGTGGGGTGATGAGAGTGACCGCGCGAGCATCCTTGGAAGCAAAGGTCCCTCGCTTACGACGCTTGCTTCGCAAGCGTCTCGCTCGGGATGACGACAATACTGTCATCCCGAGCGCAGCGAGGGACCTTTCCTCGTCTCTCGAATTGAAGGGCGTGCAGGGATGAAATCGGCAGTCCTCGTTTTCCCAGGCTCCAACCGCGAGGTCGACGTCGCCCAGGCGATCGAGCTGGTCACCGGCCGCAAGCCGCAGATGGTGTGGCACGGCGACGGCAACTTCGAGAAGACCGACCTGATCGTCGTGCCCGGCGGCTTCTCTTACGGCGACTACCTGCGCTGCGGCGCCATGGCGGCGCAATCCCCGGTGATGGCCGAGGTCAAGCGCCGTGCCGCGCAGGGCGTACCGGTGCTGGCGATCTGCAACGGCTTCCAGATCGTCACCGAGGCCGGCCTCCTGCCCGGCACGCTGATGCGCAACGCCCATCTGAAGTTCGTCTGCCGCGACGTGCATCTCAAGGTCGAGACCAGCCAGAGCCTGTTCACCAACCGCTACCACGCGGGCCAAGTGATCCGCGTGCCGGTAGCCCATGCCGAAGGCAACTACTTCGCCAGCGAGAACACGCTGAATCGGCTCGAGGATCGCGGCCAGGTGGCGTTCCGCTACTGCGCGCCCGACGGCACGGTCGACCCCGACGGCAACCCCAACGGCTCGATCCGCAACATCGCCGGCGTGTTCAACGAGACCAAGACGGTGATGGGGTTGATGCCGCATCCGGAAAACGCGGTCGAGCCGATGTTCGGCGGCTGCGACGGCCGCGCCCTGTTCGAAGGCATGGTCGACGCCCTGTCATGAGGACGGTCAACTGCCTGTGCATCGACCTCTCTAACTGGATCGAGCGCCGCCAAAAGGTCCCTCGCTGTGCTCGGGATGACAGTATTGGTGTCATCCCGAGCACAGCGAGGGACCTTGCTCATATGTCTTTGTTGAGCTTCGGAAATGAATTCTGATCGACAGGCGCCCCCTCCCGTCAAGCTGCCCAACGAGCCCGTGATCACACCGCAGGTCGTTGCCGAGCACGGTCTGTCGCCCGACGAGTACCAGCGCGTGCTCGCCATCATGGGCCGCACACCGACCATGGTGGAGCTGGGGATCTTCTCAGCGATGTGGAGCGAGCACTGCTCCTACAAATCCTCCAAGGTATGGCTCAAGAAGCTGCCGACCAAGGCGCCCTGGGTGATCCAGGGGCCAGGCGAGAATGCCGGCGTGATCGACATCGGCGACGGCCAGGCGGCCATCTTCAAGATGGAGAGCCACAACCACCCCTCCTACATCGAGCCTTACCAGGGCGCAGCGACCGGCGTCGGCGGCATCCTGCGCGACGTCTTCACCATGGGCGCCAGGCCTGTCGCCAACCTGAACGCCTTGCGCTTCGGCGATCCTGCGCATCCCAAGACGCGGCATCTCGTGTCGGGCGTGGTTGCGGGCATCGGCGGCTACGGCAACTGCATGGGCATCCCGACGGTTGGCGGCGAGACCAACTTCCATGCTGCCTACAACGGCAACATCCTGGTCAACGCCATGACCGTGGGCATCGCGCCGACCAACCGCATCTTCTATGCTGCGGCTGCCGGCATCGGCAATCCGCTGGTCTATGTCGGCTCCAAGACCGGGCGCGACGGCATCCATGGGGCCACCATGGCCTCGACGGAGTTTTCCGAGGACAGCGAGGAGAAGCGGCCGACGGTGCAGGTCGGCGATCCATTCGTCGAGAAGCTGTTGCTCGAGGCCTGCCTCGAGCTGATGGCGACCGACGCCATCGTTGCGATCCAGGACATGGGCGCGGCAGGCCTCACCTCCTCCTCGTTCGAGATGGCGGCCAAGGGCGGGCTGGGCGTGATCGTCGAGCTCGACAAGGTGCCGATGCGCGAGACCGGCATGAACCCGTACGAGCTCATGCTCTCGGAGAGCCAGGAGCGCATGCTGATCGTGCTCAAGCCCGGCCAGGAGGCGCTGGCACGCAGCATCTTCGAGAAATGGGAGCTCGACTTCGCGGTGATCGGTCACCTCACGGACACCGAACGTATGGTGCTCTCCTGGCACGGCGACATCGTCGGCAACATTCCGATCCCGCCGCTGGTCACCGAAGCGCCGGTCTACGAGCGTCCGTGGACGTTGACGCCCCTGCCGCCGGCGCTGGCCGCGTCCGACGTGCCGATGCCCACGGACTGGAACGCTTCGTTGATCGCATTGATGAGCTGTCCCGATCTCGCCAGCAAGGCATGGATCTGGCACCAGTACGATCACCTGATCATGGGCAACACGGCGATCCGGCCGCAGGACGGCGATGCCGCGCTGGTCCGCGTCCCGCCCAGCGCCCATGGGGTCGGCTACAAGGGCCTCGCCATGACGTCGGACTGCACGCCGCGCTACGTGCAGGCCCATCCCGAGACCGGCGGCCGGCAGGCCGTCGCCGAGGCATGGCGCAACATCACCGCCGTCGGCGCCCGGCCGCTCGCCGTCACCGACAACATGAATTTCGGCAATCCACAGAAACCCGAGATCATGGGCCAGTTCGCCGGGGCCATCATGGGGATGGCCGAGGCCTGCCGAGCGCTCGACTTCCCCGTCGTGTCGGGCAACGTCTCGCTCTACAATGAGACCGAGGGCAAGCCGATCCTGCCCACGCCGACCATTGGCGCGGTCGGCGTCATCGACGACATCTCCTGCGCCGTCGGATCACGCATCAGGTCGGACGGTCTCGCGATCGTGCTGATCGGCGACACGACGGGCTGGTTGGGCCAGTCGCTCTATCTGCGCGAGGCGTGCGGCCGCGAGGACGGCGCGCCACCGCCCGTCGACCTGGCGGTCGAACGGCGCAACGGCGATTTCGTGCGCACCCAGATCGCCAACCGCCGGGTTGTCGCGTGTCATGATCTCAGCGACGGCGGCCTCCTGGTGGCGCTGGCCGAGATGTGCCTGGCCGGCGGCACCGGTGTCGACATCAGCCTGCCAGCCGGCAACGGCGTGCCTTCGCACGCGTTTTTGTATGGCGAGGATCAAGCCCGCTATCTCATCGCCTGCGATTCTGGTGAGGAGATGATGCAGGCCGCCCAGGCAGCCGGCGTGCCGGCGACGGTGCTGGGCTACTCCGGCGGCGCCTCGCTGATCGTCAAGGGCCTGCTCTCGCTGACCCTGAGCGAGCTGCGGTCGGCCCACGAAGCGTGGTTGCCCGCCTACATGAACGCAACCGAATAACCCAGGAAAATCCAGCCATGCCGATGGCCGCCCAAGACATCGTCCGCCTGATCCAGGAAGGCATTCCCGGCGCCCGGGTCGAGATCGAGGACCTCGCCGGGGACGGCGACCACTACGCCGCGACGGTCGTCGCCGCGGCCTTTGCCGGCAAATCCAAGGTGCAGCAGCACCAGATGGTCTACAACGCGCTGGGCGGCCGGATGGGTGGCGTCTTGCACGCCCTCAAATTGACCACCATGGCGCCCAAGCCGTAACGGCCCTATATTGATACTAGTTCTGCGCCCGTTGGGCGCTCACAGGAGACCGACATGAGCGAACCCCAGGTGTTCGAGCGTATCCGCGACGAGATTTCCAAGAACGACGTGCTGCTGTTCATGAAGGGCACGCCGGTGTTCCCGCAATGCGGCTTCTCGGCTGCCGTCGTCGACGTGCTGAGCGAGCTCGGCGTGAAGTTCCACGGCGTGAACATCCTGGTCGATGCCGAGCTGCGCCAGGGCATCAAGGAATTCAGCCAGTGGCCGACCATCCCCCAGCTCTACGTCAAGGGTGAGTTCGTCGGCGGCTGCGACATCGTGCGCGAGATGTTCGAGAACGGCGAGCTCGAGCAGCTCCTCAAGGAAAAGGGCGTGACCTTGGCCCACGCGGCCTGAGCGGACTGCCCGAACAGAAGAGAAAGGTCCCTCGCTGCGCTCGGGATGACAGCAATGTTGTCATCCCGAGCGCGGCGAGGGACCTTTGCTTTTGCCCTGGAGCGTGTGATTGGTCCAAGCGGAATCCCCACCCTGAAGCAGCGGCTGCGGGCCGAGTCTCGAAGGGTCGGCTCTAACCGAACGCGTAGGCCGCCATCGAAAGATTGCCGAGCGTGAAGCTCCGGTGCAGCGGGCGGCCACGGGCGCCCTCGCCGGCGGCTCCGTAGGCGACGTGCAGCGGCAGCAGGTGCTCGTCGGAGGGATGGTTCGCCTCGGCATAGGGCGCTTGGCTGCGATAGCCAGCCAGCGCCGCCTCGTCGCCGCGCGCCACCGCATCGGCCAGCCAGTCGTCGAAGGCCTGCGCCCACGGCTCGGGCTCGGAGGCGGCGCCACTGCGCACCAGGGCGCGCAGATTGTGGGTGGCGCTGCCCGAGCCCATCACCAGCACGCCCTCATCGCGCAGCGGCGCGAGCTTGCGCCCAAGCGCGATGTGATGGGCCGGACTCTCGTCCGGCTGAACGGACAGCTGGAAGATCGGGATATCGGCCTCGGGCCAGCCCAGCAACGCCGGCACCCAGGCGCCGTGATCCAGCCCGCGATGCGGATCGTGCGCGGCGCCGGTCAGCCTGGCCACCCGCTCGGCCAACACCGGCGCGCCGGGCGCGTCATAGCGCAATTGATAGAGCGCATCCGGGAAACCATAGAAATCATGGATGGTGCCCGGCCGGCGCGCCAGCGACACCGCCGGCACGTCTGTATTCCAGTGTGCCGATACCGCGACGATGGCTGTCGGCTTGGGCAATTCCTTGCCCAGAGACGCCAGGAAGCCCCGTGCCGGAACGTCGTTCAGGATCAGCGTCGGAGAGCCGTGCGACACGAAGATCGTTGGCATGGACATCGCTTTATTCCTCACGCGGCTCGTGGCAGCCTGTGTGCAATCCGGTTTGAAGACAAGGGTGTGCTGACATGCTGAATATCCTGCGCAGACGGGTGGTCGCGGCCGCGGCCGCCTGCCTCATGGCTTTGCCGATCGCTGCCGCGCCGGCAGGCGCCCAGACGCTGAAGCTGGTCGCTCACTCCGACCTCAAGGTGCTCGACCCCATCTGGACCACGGCCTTCATCACGCGCAACCACGGCTACATGGTCTACGACGTGCTGTTTGCCAAGGACGAGCAACTGCGCATCCAGCCGCAAATGGTCGACAAGTACGAGGTCTCGGCCGACAAGCTCACCTGGACGTTCACCCTGCGCGACGGCCTGGAATGGCACGACGGTACGCCGGTCACCGCGGAGGACTGCGTCGCCTCGCTCAAGCGATGGGGTGCGCGCGACGCGCTCGGCCAGCAGCTGATGGCCTCGACCAGCGAGATGAAGGCGGTCGCTGCCAAGACCTTCCAGATCGTGCTCAAGGAGCCGTTCGGCCTGGTGCTCGACGCGCTCGGCAAGCCGTCGTCCAACGTGCCCTTCATGATGCCCAAGCGAGTGGCGGAAACCGACCCTTTCAAGCAGATCGACGACTACACCGGTTCGGGCCCGTTCATCTTCAAGAAGGATGAATGGAAGCCCGGCGAGAAGATCGTCTACGTCAAGAATCCCAAGTACAAGCCGCGCCCCGAGCCGCCGTCGATGCTGGCCGGCGGCAAGGTGGTGAAGATCGACCGCGTAGAATGGATCGCCATCACCGATCCCCTGACTGCGGTCAACGCCTTGCAGCAGGGCGAGATCGACCTGATCGAGGTGCCGGTGCCTGACCTCTTCCCGATGCTGAAGGCCGACAAGAACATCTCGCTGTTCGGCTGGAACGCGCTCGGCAGCCAGATCATCATGCGCTTCAACCACCTGCATCCGCCGTTCAACAACGTGAAGGCGCGCCAGGCGGCTATGTACGCCATCGCCCAGGAGGATTTCCTGCGCGCCCAGGTCGGCGACCCGGAGATCTATCGCGTGTGCAATTCGCCGCTGGTCTGCGGCTCGCCCTACGAGAAGAGCTACGGCAACGTGCTGATCAAGCCCGACCTCGAGAAGGCCCGCCAGCTCCTGAAGGAAAGCGGCTACGACGGCACGCCGATCGTCATGATGCAGGCGACCGACCTGCAGTCGTCGAACCAGCTGCCGCCGGTCGGCAAGCAGGCGCTGGAGAAGGTCGGCTTCAAGGTCGACCTGCAGGCGATGGACTGGCAGACCGTGGTGTCGCGTCGCGCCAAGAAGGACGCACCCGACAAGGGCGGCTGGAACATCTTCTACACCACCACCGTCACAGTCGACGCCGACAACCCGGCCGGCAATTCCTTCACCAGCGGCGGCTGCGACAAGGCGTGGTTCGGCTGGCCGTGCGATCCGGAGATGGAGAAGCTGCGTTCCAGCTACGCCCGCGAAGGCGATCCGGAGAAGCGCAAGCAGATCGCGCTCGCCGTCTCCGACCGCGTCATGGAGCAGGCGAGCTACATCGTGCTCGGGCAGTACAAGGCGTTCGGCGCCTACCGCAAGGATCGCATCTCGGGCTGGTTGGCCGGCCCGGTGCCGGTGTGGTGGAACATCACCAAGAAGTAGAGAAACCATCCGGCAGGCACGCCGGAAGCGCGGCACTCCGTGCCGTTTTCATGGACGCCACCCGGTGGTCCGCATCCGGCGATGCGTGCTGCAACCCTACGCCGCCTCGGCGAGCGGCTGCTCCTGCCAGCGCACCGCCGCTTCGGCCACCCGCCTGCGATGCGCCGCCGCGGCACGGACGCCGCTGGCGGCGCAAGCGGCCGTCCCGTTGCTCCAGCCAAGTCAATTACTCAAAGTGACTGGAACTATTCGAGACCTGTACTATATAACTTCAAGCAGGTACCGAATCGTAACTTGAGAGGTAATTCGATGATCGCCGCCGGAGCCCACGGCAAGGAAAGCGCATCCTGCCCCATGGACTTCATCCTGCGCATGCTGATGGGGCCGTGGACGACATACATTCTGTACAACCTCAAGACCCACGGCCCTCAGCGCTTTGGCCAGCTCAAACGCCGCGTGTCGGGCATCTCGGCCAAGATGCTGACCGAACGCCTTCGCACGCTCGAGGGCGCGGGCTTGGTGCGGCGCCACTACGAGGCAACCATCCCGCCCAAGGTCACCTATTCACTGACGCATCGCGGCCACGAGCTCGACGAGGTGATGGGCAAGCTTGCCGAGATCGGTACGCGCTGGGGTGAAGAGGACGCTGCCCTGCGCGCCGCCCGGGCGACGGAGCTGAAGGCGGCAGAGTGATCGCGCCAAGATCATTTGCTGGGACCGCGCCATTCCAGTGGCGCTCAGGGGCTTTGAACCAACAATGGGCTTTGAACCAGCAATATGAGCGCCACTGGAATGGTGCGGTCCCAGCGATGAGTCCTCACTTCCCCGGTACGTTGAAGTGGCCGTTGACGAAGCTCAAATCGATGAACGACTTCGGATCGGCGTCGCGCGCGACCTGGCCGGTAGATTGCCAGAAAGCGACCTGCTTGTAGATATCGCCGACGTCGAGCCGGCCTTCCGGGTCGATATAGGGCAGGCCGGCGGCGACCAGGGCCGGCGGCTGCTTCAGCACGGTCGACAGGATGCCGATCATCTCCTCGTAGTTGGGACCGGGCACCAGCTTGCCGTTCTCGCGCTTGCCGAACGCGTCGTGGTAGGCTGCGGCGCCGCGGCGGTAGCCGACGAGAAACTTCTCGACCAGCGGCCGGCGGTCGGCGATCGTCTTGGGGGAGGTGAATACCGCGCCGAGCTGCCATGGCACCTCGTCGCCGACATAGGCGATTGGCTTGCCGCTTCCCTCCGCCTCGACCTGCCGGAAGGTGGTGATCGGGAACACGGCGGCGTCGACTTGGCCACCCTTGAAGGCCGCCACCATGTTGGGGATCGTCTGCAGCGCCACGACGGTGAGCGACTTGGTGTCGACGCCGTGCTTGCGCGCCACGACCTCCAGCGAATAGTGGACCGAGGAGCCGACCGTGGTGACGGCGACGCGCTTGCCGGTGAGGTCCTTGACGCTGCGCACGCCGGCATCCCATGCGGCATTGGTGACCGCGATGACATTGAGCTGGTAGCCCGGACGCTCGGCGCTTTGCGCGGCAACCACGACCAGGCCGCCCTTGGCCGCAAGATTGTAGAAGCCTGCGGTGAAAGCGGTGACGCCGAGATCGGCGTCGCCCGACACGACGGCGAGCGGCACCTGAGCTGCTGCCTGGAAGTCCTTCATCGTGAGGTCGAGGCCGGCCTCCTTGAACCATCCCTTCTCCTGGGCGATGAAAATCGGCCCCGACGAGGACAGCCTGAGCAGGGCGATGGACGCCTTGGTCAGGTCCTGCGCCCGCGACCTCGATGCGGCAGACAGCGCCAGAAGCCCGCCCAGCGTTGCGCGGCGGGTCAAAGAATGGCCAAGCACCGAATCCTCCCGTTCTTCCCTGAGCCGGAGTATGGTCGGTTTGCACCATGAATCCCATCGAATGCGACGTCCTGGCCAGCGGCGGCGGCATGGCGGGCACCGTGGCCGCCGTCGCCGCCGCCCGCCAAGGTGCACGCACCGTGCTGTTCGAGCGGCATGGTTTCCTGGGCGGCGCCGCCACGGCGGGCGCGGTCGGTCAGTTCGTCGGCTGGGAGACGCGCGCCGGAAGGCGGGTCATCGCCGGCATCGGCGAAGAGATCGTCGAGCGACTGCAGAAGATCGGCGGCAGTGGAGGCCACGGCCATTTCGTCATGTCGACCGGCCATCGCATGGACCGGGTCGAGTACGACACGGAGATACTCAAGGTCGTGCTCGACGAGATTGCCCACGAAGCCGGCGTGCGCGTGCTGCTGCACAGCCAGCTCGCCCAGGTGAGTCGGCACGGCCGGACGCTCGGCTCGGCCACCCTGCTCACCAAGGGCGGCCTGCTCGACGTGCGCGCCCGCGTATTCATCGACACCTCGGGTGATCTCGACCTGATGGCGCGTGCCGGTGCCCCCTTCCTCGCGCTCGAAGCCGGCGAAAGCCTGCAGCCGGCAACGATGATGTTCCGCCTGGGTCCGATCGACTTCGCCCAGTTCGACGGCATGAGCCTCGAGACCAAGGCCGCCCTCTCGGCGCGTGGCGTCGCCGAGAAAGCCCTGCCGAGGGCGGCCCTGCATTGCAGTCGCGTGCCGGGCAGCGACCATGGCTGGTTCAACGTCACGCGGATCGCGATCGACGCCAGCGATCCGTTCGCGCTGTCCGACGGCGAGCGCGAAGGCAGGCGCCAGGCGCTGGCGGCGGCGCGCTTCATCGCCACCAACGTACCGGGCTGCGATCGGGCGCGGCTGGTCGCCTTCGCTCCGCAGCTCGGCATTCGCGAGACGCGCCGCATCGCTGGCCTCGCCACGCTCACATCGGACGACCTGCGCAACGGTGCGGAGTTCATCGACACGATGGCGCTCGGCGCCTATCCGATCGATGTGCACCATGCCGGCGGCGCCGCGATCACGTTCGAGGAGCTGGGCGCTGACCACGTCTATGCCCTGCCCTATCGCATCGCCGTGCCGCAGGGGCTCGACAATGCACTGGTGGCGGGACGCGGCCTGTCGGCCACGCACGAGGCGCATGGCGCCATCCGGGTCATGCCGACCGCCATGGCGGTGGCGCATGCCATCGGCACCGCCGCCGCCCTCACCGCCGGGTCCAATCAGCCAGCGGCCGCGATTGACCCGGCGACCCTGCGTGAGAAGCTCAGAGCCGGGGGCGCGATTCTGTGATGTCGTGCCCTCAATTTCTTCGGATCGCGAGCCCGCTTGCCAAGGCGAGAGGAAGACACTCCATATTGACTTCCAAAGCTTGCCGACACGGAGGGTCTGAGCCTACGGCCTCCTCAGCGGCTACGGCAGGGCAATTCTGTAGACTCGCGCGGCGGTGCCCGAAAACAGGGCCGTCTTCTCCGACGCCGAGGCCTTGGCAGCCAGCCGCTTGAAGGCATTCCACAGCACGCCATAGCCCGAGGTGATCTTGTCGACCGGGAAGTTGCTTTCGAACATGCAGCGTTCGGCGCCGAACAGCTCGATGCAGGTCTCGACCCACGGCTTGAAGGCATCGGCCAACATCTGCGACGAGGGCGGTGTCGGCCGCTGGTAGAAATCGAACCAGCCCATCGCCATGCCGAGTCCGCCGACCTTGACGCTGACGTTGGCTCGGCGCGCCAGCTCGGCCATCGACCTCTTCCAGGTCGCGAACACCTCGGCATGTCGGCTGGCATAGGAAGCGTAGCCGAGCGGGCCGCCGATGTGATCGAGGATGACCTGGGTGTTGGGAAACGCCGCGGCGAGGTCGCCGACCTCGGCAAGCTGCGGATGGTAGGCCCAGGCATCGAAAGTGAGATCGCGGCGCGCCAGCTCGCGAAAACCGTCGCGCCAAGTCGCGTCGGCCATCAGGCCGGGCGTCGGGTTGGTGCGGGTCGCCCGGATCCCCGGATCCTTGTCGAGGCCGGTCTGGTAGCGGATGCCGATGAAGCGCCCGTTGCCGGCGGCGATCTGAGCATCGAACACCGCTCCCGCTCTCGCTCCAAGACGCAGATCGACATGGCTCACGATCTTTGCGCAGGCGCGCAGGTTGCCGTAGATGCCGCTCGCGCTCATCGCCGCCACGCCGTTGGCGAACTCCGTTTCGCCGATGCAGCGCAGCTCTGCGGGACCCTCCTTGCGGTACATCGAATGGCAATCGACGAACACCGTCGCGACGATGTTGTGCCCGGTCCGCGTATCGGCCAGCAGGTCGTGGAACATGTAGTCATTGTCGGCACGCTGCCACAGATGATGGTGCGGATCGACGATCGGCAACGCGGGCTCCAGCGCCTCCTCAGAGACCTTGGCGACCCAGGCGGAATCGACGGCGATGACGTTGCCGAGCGCAGGTTGTGTCGGGGTGCTCATTGTTTCCTCCGGGTGAGCGAATGCCTATTTGACCGGACATCGCAGAAGGGTGTCTCGCTGCGCTCGGGATGACAACAGTGATGTCATCCCGAGAAAGGCGCTTGGCGCCGCAAACGCCGCGAGCGAGGGGCCTTTGATCACGCGTGCAGAACAGACGCGGCGCTTGCCTCTTCACCACAAAGGCTTGCTGTCCATGGTCGACACATGGGCGGCGATCACCTTCCAGCCGTCGCCGGAAAAGCGGACCCAGGTCTGGCTCTGGCGGCCGACCAGGTCCTTGCCGCGGATCTTGAATTCGAGATTCACCGTAGCGATGTCGCGACCCAGGGTGAGGATTTCCAGGCGGATGCGCCGCTCCTTGATGCCGGGGCCTGGCGGGCGAGCGACGCGATGGGCGTGAATCTCGTCGAAGCCGTAGCCGTTTTCGTGCATGGCATAGCGGATGGTGTGCGGGCTCCGCCAGAACGTGGCATCGAGTACGTCTACATTCTTGTCGATCAGCGCCTGCTCGTAGCGCTCGAAGCGCGCGCGGACCTCGTCGACGATCTCCGGGATATTGGGTGTCAGGTCCATCGTTCGCTCCTCGCGCGTTGGGCGGTCATGAAAGAGAAAGATCCCTCGCTGCGCTCGGGATGACAGCCCCTTTGTCATCCCGAGCGCAGCGAGGGATCTTTGCTTCATCAGTCTAAGGGCTTGTGACGAAATAAACGCTTCGAATGTCAAGCGTCTGTCCGGTTGGGCTTTGGAACGAAGGTGTAGTTCCAGTCTGGATGGAAGCGGTCGTAGCGGATATTGAGCTGACTGATCTGTTGATCAGAGACCTTGGCGCCCTTGGGATAGCTCGTGGCGTCAATGTCGCAGGCGATGGTCAGTCCGGAGGTTGTCGTGGTGGCGGCGATGAGCTGCACGATGACCTTGTGGGAGAGCAAAGGTTTGGCGCGCCAGTTCTGGGTAATGAAGGCGAACATGCGATGCTCGATGCGGTTCCACTTGCTGGTGCCAGGCGGGTGATGGGTGACGGTGATGGCGAGGCCGGTCTGGTTGGCGAAGTTCTGCAACTCGACTTTCCAGAGGCGGACCCGAGCGCCATTGCTGCCACCGCAATCGGCAGTGATCAGCAGGCGCGTGGCCTTGGGATAGCGCTTGCGCCCCATGCGCCGCCACCAGCGACGAATGCTCTCGACGGCGAAGGTTGCGGTGTCATGGTTGATGCCGACACTGACCCAGCCTTCATTGGCGGCAATGTCGTAGACGCCGTAGGGGACCGCTCGACCCTTTCCCGGGATGACGAAGTCGTGCACGCGCACGGGCTGGGGTCGGCCTTTGCGCCGCAGCTCTCGGCCGGCAGTCCTGAAATCGCCGACCAGCTCCTTCTTCTTGGTGTCGACGGAGATGGCCGGTTGTCGGCACCGCCGGAAACGCTGGACCCGATCGTTGATGTGCTGGAACTGTGCATCGCGGTCAGGGTGCTGCTTGCCCTCGCGGGTCTTGGCGTTGGCTTGCAGGCTGAAGCCGAGGTCCTTGAGCAGGCGGCCGACCAGATTGGCGCTGACCCGGTAGCCCTGATCGGCCAACGCGGCGGCGAGATGGCGCTGACTGCGACTCACCCACAGCAGGTCGGCCTGCGGATCGCCTCGGGTGGCCGAGGCAACCAGATCGAGCAAGGCCTTGCGCAAGCCGGGCTGCTTGAGGGTCGCCGCCTTGCGACCACCGCCGCTGCGGCGGACGCGGCCGTATGGCCATTCGGCCGCTTCCTCGTCGAGCTCCTTCAGGCCGCGCCCGATCGTGCTGCGCGCTATCCCATCTTTCTCAACTGGAGCCATTGTTGAGGGAAAAACCCTTTAGAATCAAAGGGTGGAGCTTGAAGGTCTCCACTACAGAGTGGGGTCCCAGGTTAGGCCGCGGAAGTGGGAGGGGCAGAGATCTTGGGCGGCGGCTGAGGTGGGAGCTCGAGCTTGAGCTGGTGGAGCAGGATCTTTTGATCGGCGTTTGGCTCGGTGTGCCGGGTGATGACGAGGGTGCGTCCGTCGGTGGTAGGGAAGTGAACGTCGAGCATCTTGATGTCGGTGAACTTGTCGAGGACGGCGCGCGGGGTGAGGCCGCCGGCGAGAGTGCGCAGGCGGGCGCGCAGGGTGACGTGCAGGCAGTAAGCGATGAAGGCAACGAAGATGTGTGCCTCGATGCGCTGTTCGAGCTGATGGAAGATGGGCCGCAGCTGGAGATCGTGCTTGAGGTTCTTGAAGGCGGCCTCGATCTCGGTGAGCTGGATGTAGAACTGCCAGAGCTCGGCCGGTTGGCGATCGCCGAGATTGCTGCGCAGAAGATATCGGCCTTCACGCTGTCGGACGCGCCGCAGCTTGCTGCGGTTGAGGGCGTAGCTGAATGAGGCGCCACGCGGTGCCACCTCGACATCGATCAGGCGCCAGGCGGCGGGTGCCTTGGCGCGCGCGCCGCCGAGCTTCATGAGCAAGTCCTGGCGCTTGATCTTCTTCATCGCCGACAGTTCCGTGAGGCGAGCCCACAGCCCTTTGAGCTTGCGCCGGCGCATGGCGCGCTCCTTGTGCACGCGCTGCTCACTGCGGGCGAGCACGTAGAGTTCCGGCTCGTCGGCCAGCAGCTTGACGTCGACGCCCTGGCGCACGCTCTGCCACGGCTTGTCGAGCAGGGCTTTCTCGAGCTTGCTGAGCCGGCCCTTCGGTGTGCCGACCAGGTAGTGGACCGGCGGATCGGCTTGCCGCATCTCGGCCAGGACGGCCTCGCTGGGGATGCCGCGATCCATCACCCAGATGCGCTGCGCCTTGCCGTGCTGCGCCTCGATCTTGGCCAGAAAGTCGCGCAGCGTCGTGCTGTCGGCAGTGTTGCCGGCCAGCACCTCGTAGGCCAGCGGGAAGCCTTCCGGCGTGACCACCAGCGCGATCACCACCTGCACGCAATCACCGCGCTTGTCGCGGCTGTAGCCGTAGCGCCGCTTGTCGGTCTCGTTGTGCGGCGGCGCCGACTCGAAATAGGTGCTCGTCAGGTCGTACAGCAGGACCTCGAACTGCGCCCCGAACAAGTCCTGCCAGCGTTGCCGCAGATGGCTGAACAGGCCCTGCTTATGCTCGAGCAGCTTGTCCAGACAACGATACAGCGCATTCTTCTCGACCAGCGAATAGTCGGCGCCCAGCAGATCGCCCATCGCGCTCTGGCTGAACCACTGTCGATGCAGCCGCCACTCGCTGCCAGGATCGATCAGCCGATAGCACACCAACGTCTGCACGATGTCACACCAGCTCGTGCCCTCGCGCGAGTCTTCCAGGCGATCGGCCCAGAAGCGATCCAGCTCGAGCTCCTCGTAGAGATGGCAGGCCAACCAGCACGCACCCCATTGCCGCGGCCTATGAAGCTCCATCGCATCGAGGCGGACCTGCACACCATGACCACGGGCGTGCTCGGGGACACCGCGATCGGCCGGGAACAGCGCCAGCTGCGTGTGCCGCCGAGCGTCTTCGTCGAACGCATCGACCACCCGACACCAGGCTTCACGCTGACAGTCGTTGATCTCGCCGAGGTACAGCACCGGCCGCTGCACCACCTTGCCGCCGGCGCAGCGCTTGTTCTCGACGATGCTCCAATAGCGATGCTCTTTGCCATCTTTGAAGCGTCGGTTGGCGCGTAAGAACATGATGGGTAGGGATACTACCCCACACAATTAGTACACGAAAGAGACTAGGTCTCCACTACACATGATTGCCAACGCGCGGTCATTGAAATCGCTCACTTTTTTGCTTCTCATCACCCTCGAAATCGATGATTCCGAGGTCCAGTTGAGAAAGATGGGCTATGCCTGTGAGATGCGACACCATCGCGATGCCGCCGCGGCCCGCAGCGCGAGCCTCGCTGGCGGCGAACAAACGAAGCCCTCGCTCATCCAAGTGAGGCGCGACTGCCTCATAGCGCATACGAATGGCGTCCCAGTCGACCACTTCATCAATATATAGCGTTTCTCACCTGATCATGCTCGAAATCCGGATTCTATTACTGCTTTATACAACCCGAATCGATTCGATTATTTCGTCACAGGCCCTAAATGGAAGAAGCGGGCGGCTCACCCCGCCATCGCCTGCGCTACCGCAACCAAGGTGGCGTCGCTGCCGCGCGGGCCGATGATCGAGAGGCCGATCGGCAGGCCGTCGACGGTGGCGCCGGGCAGGCTGACCTGGGGATGCCCGGCGAGCCCGCCCTGGGCACAGAGGCAGGTGATGCGATCGCGCAGCGGGTCAAGGACCGACAGTTTCTGGCCGCGCAGCGGCGCCGGGAACGGCGTCGTCGGCAGGCAGAGGATGGTGCCGGGCGGCAGCAGGTGGGCCATGCGGCCTCTCGCCTCCTGGCGCATCAGGTTGGCCCAGCCGCGCTCGCTTTCAGGAGTTGCCGCGGCCATCACCAGGCCGCGGGCGACCGAGAAGGCCATGCGCGGATTGCGCTCGTCGAGCCAGTTCCTGAAGGTCGCGAGGGCTTCGACGGGCTGCAGGGTGCGCTGCGCGCGCGCCCATACCGACAGGCCTTGCGGCGCCATCACCTCTTCGCAGCTCGAGCCGATCAGCCTCGCGAGCTTCTTCACCATGGGCTGCAGAGCGGCGGCGACGCCGGTGTCGGCGAAGCCGAAAGTGTCCACCGCGACGACCAGCCGGCCGGGCAGCGCGGCGGGTATCGCCTCGCCGAGGATCACCGCGGACACGCGCGTGAAGGTCGCGGCATCGCGGGCGAACCAGCCCGTGGTGTCGGAGGTCGGCGCCTGGGGCAGCATGCCGGTGACGTCGATGCGGCCATGGGTCGGGCGGATGCCGTACAGGCCGCAGAAGCTCGCCGGTACGCGCACCGACCCGCCGGTGTCGGTGCCGAGAGCGGTGTCGCAAATCCCGGCCGCGACGGCGGCCGCCGAGCCCGACGACGAACCGCCCGGCACCCGGTTGGGCGCGCGCGTGTTGACTGGCGTGCCGTCGAAGGCATTTTCGCCCAGGATGCCGAGCGAGACCTCATCGGTGATGGTCTTGCCGATCAGCGTGGCGCCGGCATCGAGCAGGGTCTGCACCGCCCAGGCGTGACGCGCCGGCACCGGACGGCCGGTCGGCCAATCATGATTGCCGCCGCCGGTCGGCACGCCGGCGACATCGAATAGATCCTTGGCGGCGAAGGTAAGGCCGGCAAGCGGCCCTCCGGCGCGGCCCTCGATGCGCACGCGCGAGCCAGGCACGAAAGCGCTGACAGGATCGTCCATGCGCTGTGTCCGCTATTCGGCCGGCGTGCCCGCGCGCACGCGCTTGCTCCAGCCCAGCTTCAGGCCTGTCAGCTTGTCGAACCAGACATAGACCACCGGGGTGATGAAGAGCGTCAGAAGCTGCGACACCATAAGGCCGCCGACCACCGAGATGCCCAGAGGCTGACGCAGCTCGGCGCCGGCGCCGGCGCCGACGGCGATCGGCAGGGCGCCCAGCAGCGCGCAGGCCGTGGTCATCATGATCGGCCGGAACCGCAGCCGCGCCGCCTCGATGATCGCCTGCTCGGCCGACGCCCCCTGGCCGCGCCGCTCGATAGCGAAGTCGACCATCATGATGGCGTTCTTCTTGACAATGCCGATCAGCATGACGACGCCGATCAGGGCGATGACGCTGAGATCCATGCCGAACAGCATCAGGGTGGCGAGCGCGCCGATGCCGGCCGAGGGCAGCCCGGAGAGGATGGTCAGCGGATGGATGAAGCTTTCGTAGAGGATGCCCAGGATGATGTAGATCACCAGCACCGCGGCGAACAGCAACAGCCCCTGGTTGGCAACGGCCTGCTGGAAGACCTGGGCGCTGCCCTCGAAACTGGTGGCGATGAAGGCCGGAAGGCCGACCTCGGCCGCCGCCGCCTGGATGTCGCGCACCGCCTCGCCGAGCGCCACGCCCGGTGCCAAGTTGAAGGACACGATCACCGAGGGAAGCTGGGCGATGTGGTTGACCGTGAGCGACGTCGGCTT
Organism: Reyranella sp.; assembly: GCF_044224635.1. Taxonomy (GTDB): domain Bacteria; phylum Pseudomonadota; class Alphaproteobacteria; order Reyranellales; family Reyranellaceae; genus Reyranella. Next base: position 88,231 of record NZ_JBGAKA010000004.1, read on the forward strand.
GTCGTTGCGCTTGGCGACCGTGTCGAGCGGCACCAGCGCACCGGTCGGCGTACGCACCATGATGCGGCGCAGCACCTCGTTGGTGTCGGCATATTTGGGATCGGCCTCGAGGATCACCTGGTAGGTGTCGTCCGACGCGTAGATCGTCGACACCTGGCGCGAGCCGAAAGCCGAGTAAAGCAGCAGGCGGATCTGATCGACCGACAGGCCAAGCCGCGAAGCCGTGTCGCGATCGACGTCGATCACGGTCGAGCGGGCGCGCACCTGGAGGTCGGAGTTGACGTCCATGATGGTCGGGATGCGGCGCATGCGCTCCTCCATCCTGGGCGCATAGTCACGCAAGGCGGCGAGGTCGCTGGAGCGCATGCCGAACTGGTACTGGGCGCGCGTCTGGGTGGTGCCGATGTTGATCGACTGCACAGGCTGGAAAAAGACGTTGATGCCAGGCACGGTGGCAGTGGCGCGGCGCAGGCGGGCGATCACCTGCAGGGCGCTGTCTGTGCGCTCCGGCTTGTCGCGCAACATGATGAAGACACGGCCCGAATTGACGGTCGCCGCGGCATTGCCGCCGCCCACCGTCGAGACCACGGACAGCACGTCGGGATCGCGTTTGATGATCTCGGCCAGCGCCGACTGGCGCGCCACCATGGCATCGAACGACGCGTCGTCGGGACCGACCGTCGCGCCGGTGATCTGACCGATATCCTCCGACGGGAAGAAGCCCTTGGGGATGGTCTGGAACAGCACCGCCGTCAGAACGAAGGTGCCGAGGGTGAACAGCAGCACCAGGCGAGGCATCGCCACGGTGTGCTTGAGCGCCCAGGCATAGCCGTCGCTCACCCTGTCGAAGGTCCATTCGAAGGACCGCAGCAGGAAGTTGTGCTTCTCATGATGATCGATCGGCTTCAGGAGCCGCGAGCACAGCATCGGTGTCAGGGTGAGCGAGACGATGCCGGAGATCAGGATGGCGAAGGTGATGACCAGGCCGAACTCGTTGAACATGCGGCCGACCACGCCGCCCATGAACAGCACGGGGATGAACACCGCGACCAGCGACAGGGTCATCGAGATGATGGTGAAGCCGACCTCCTTGGAGCCCTTGAAGGCGGCGTCCAGCGGCTTCTCGCCCGCCTCGATGTGGCGCACGATGTTCTCCAGCATGACGATGGCGTCGTCGACGACGAAGCCGACCGCGAGCGTCAGCGCCAGCAGCGAGATGTTGTCAATCGAATGGCCGCAGGCATACATGCCGGCGAAGGTGCCGATGACCGAGATCGGCAGGGCGATCGCCGGGATCAGCGTGGCGCGGAAGCTGCGCAGGAAGAAGTAGATGGCGATGATGACCAGGATCGCCGCCAGGACCAGCGTGAACTCGACATCCTCGATGGCGTGGCGGATCGGCACCGAGCGGTCGGCCAGGACCTGGACCTCGACGCCGGTCGGCAGCTCGGCCTGGATGGCCGGCAGCATCGCCCTCACCCGGTCGACGACCTCGACGGTGTTGGCATCGGGCTGGCGATAGACGGCGAGCACGATGGCGCGCGTGCCGTCGAGCCAGCTCGCCACCTTGTCGTTCTCGACGCTGTCGATCGCCGTCGCCACGTCGGAGATGCGGACGGGCGCGCCGTTCTGCCAGGTCACGATCACCGGCATATAATCGGCCGCCTTGGTGATCGGCCCGGTGGCGTCGAGGATCGAGCTTTGCCGCTGGTCGGCGATGGCGCCCACCGGCTTGCTGGAATTGGCGGCGACGATGGAATTCTGCAGCTCCTGCAGGGTCAGGCCGCGCACCGCGAGCTGGTCGAGATTGGCGCGCACGCGCACAGCATATTTCTGCGACCCGAAGATCAGCACCTGGGCAACGCCCGGCAGAGTCGAGATGCGCGGCAGAATCGCCCGGTTGGAGAAGGCGTCGACGTCCGACAGCCGCACCTGCGACGATTTCAAGGCCAAGAACAGCACTGGGAAATCAGCCGGATTGACCTTGCGGAAGCTGGGCGGCGTCGGCAGCTCGGCCGGCAACCGGCGCATCGCCGAGGAGATCGCCGACTGCACGTCGAGCGCGGCGCCGTCGATCGACCGGTTGAGATCGAACTGCAGCACGATCGAGGTGTTGCCGAGCGACGACGTCGAGGTCATCGTCGTGACGCCGGCGATGGTCGAGAACTGGCGTTCGAGAATGGAAGCGACCGAGGCGGCCATCGTCTCCGGGCTGGCGCCGGGAAGCTGCGCCGTGACCTGGATGGTCGGAAAGTCGACGCGCGGAACCGCGGCGACGGGAAGCTGCTTGTAGCCGAAGACGCCGGCGATGACGATCATGGCCATCAGCAGGATGGTCATCACCGGGCGGCGGATGCACAGAGCCGAAAGCATACCGTGCCCCCTCGGCTAGCCGCGCGGCTGCGGCAGTGTCGCGGGCCGTGGCGGAGGCGCCTGCGCAGGCGCCGCCGTGGCGGGCGCCGGCGTCGCCGGCCGTACTGCCACGTTGGCGCCGTTGACCAGCCGGAGGTGGCCGTCGACGACAGCCTGCTCGCCGTCGGCAAGACCCTTGCCGATCACCGATTCGCCGTTCTGCGTGCGCTTGACCACCACCTGCCGAAGCTCGGCCACGCCGTCCTTGACCACGAACAGGTAGGGCCCCTGCGGCCCGAGCTGGATGGCCGGTGCTGGCACGGCGATGGCGTCGGGCTCGACCCCGAGAACGACCTCGACCTTGACGAACTGGCCGGGCCACAGGCCCTCGTTGGCATTGTCGATGCGCGCCTTGGCGGTCACCGTACCGGTGTTGGGATCGACCGCATTCTCGACGAAGGCGATGATGCCGGACTGCCTGCGATTGTCGTCGACGATGGCGATGACCTTGACGTCGCCCTTCGCCATCGCCGCGCGAATGTCCGGCAGGTATACCTGCGGCATGGCGAAGGCGACATAGATCGGATTGATCTGATTGATGGTGGCGAGGGCGGCGGTCGCGGTGTTGTCGCCGATGCGCACGACGGTTCCAGCCTTGCTCGAGATCGAGCCGATGCGGCCCGACACCGGGGCACGAATCTCGGTATAGGTGAGCGAGGTCTGCACGCTCGCCCTCGCCGCCTCGTCAGCCTCGAGCTGCGCCTCGGCGGCCTTCAGGGCAGTGAAGGCGGTGTCACGGCTGACCACGGTGCCGGCATTCTTGGCCAGCAGATCCTCGTAACGCTGCAGGTCGCGCTTGGCCTGCATCACCTGCGCCTGGTCTTTGCGGATCTGCGCCTCGATCTGGCCGAGCTGCGCTTTCAGCGTGCGTGAATCGAGTTCGAACAGCAGGTCGCCTTCCTTGACCAGCGCGCCCTCCTCGACATTGACCTTCATGATCTGGCTGTCGAGGCGCGCCTTGATCGCGATCGAGGCAATCGCCTGCACCGTGCCGACCGCTTCGATGACGATCGGCATCGCCTTCTTGTCGACTTTGGTGACGACGACCGGAACCGGGCCGCCGGGATTTGCGCGACCGCGCCGGCCCTGCGGCTGAGCCGCCGCGGCCGGACTGGCGCCCCCCTTCTCGGCCGAGCTCGCGGCAGCCCCGAGCCCGAGCCGCTGCGCGACCTCGTCGCGGTAATAGTAGCCCGCTCCGCAAACTGCTACGGCAAGCGCCCCCATGAAAGCGAGACGGACCATCCGCATCCCAGACTCTCCAGAACCCCAACCCCTGAGGTCAATATAGGCCGTCAACGCCTGCCCGGACAGTCGTAAGCAGCCCCAATCCCCAACTCCAAAGCAAAAAACCCGCCACAATGGGCGGGTTTTCGTCACATTCGCTACTAGGACCTCGCCTCAGCGGCTGTAGTACTCGACCACCAGCGAGGGCTCCATCTGCACCGGATAAGGCACATCGGAGAGCTTGGGGCCGCGCACGTAAGTGCCCTTCATGTCCTTGTGGTCGACCGTCACGTACTCGGGCACGTCGCGCTCGGCCGTCTGGGTGGCTTCCAGCACCAGCGCCATCTCCTTGGCCTTGGCCGTCAGCTCGATCACGTCATTGTCCTTCACGAGATAGGACGCGATGTTGACGCGACGGCCGTTCACTTTCACGTGACCATGGCTCACCAGCTGGCGGCTGGCGAACACGGTGATGGCGAACTTCATGCGGTAGATGACGGCGTCCAGCCGGCGCTCCAGCAGCTCGACCAGATTTTCGCCGGTATCGCCCTTGCGGCGCACCGCCTCGAGATAGTAGCGGCGCAGCTGGCGCTCCGAGACCGAGCCGTAATAGCCCTTGAGCCTCTGCTTGGCCATCAGCTGCAGCCGATAGTCGGTCGGCTTCTGGCGGCCCTGGCCGTGCTGGCCGGGTCCGTACTCGCGCTTGTTGATCGGGCTCTTCGGCCGGCCCCACAGGTTGACCCTGAGACGGCGGTCGATCTTGTACTTCGAATTCTCGCGCTTGCTCACGCGACAGCTCCTTCGTTGTGCATCGCCTTTGGCGACGCCGTTGTCCGGATAGGCCTGGGTCCGATGGCGCGCTGCCTGCAGCGCAGGATCGGGGCGGGACGCGGCGCCCGACAGGGCATCACGACCACGTTCTCCGGAAGAGGCCGGAAGATACTTTCGAAAGCGGGTCTGTCAAGCAGCGATTCCTGCTGTTCGATCAGAGACTTAGACCTCGACCAGCACGACCTCGTGACTGACGGAGGCCGATTTCCGGATCATGGCGGTGGCCGAGCAGTACTTGTCCTCCGACAGGCTCACCGCACGCTCGATCAGCGCCCGGCTGAGCTTGCGGCCGCGCACGGTGTACACGACCTTGACCGAGGTGAAGACCTTGGGCGGCTGGTCGGCCCGCTCGGCGACCAGCGAGACTTCGACCCCTTCGATGTCCTGGCGCTGCTTCTTCAGCATCGACACGACATCGATGGCGGTGCAGCCGCCCATCCCCATCAGGACGACCTCCATCGGCCGCGAGGCAAGATTGCGTCCGCCATCGCCGGGCGCGCCATCCATCGTGAGGGTATGGCCGCTGCCGCCTTCGGCGACGAACAGGGCACCGTCGACCCAGGAGATCTTGGCGGTGGTGGACATGCTCACTCCTCGCTGTGCTTGCCTTTGCCGAGATACTTTATGATGCCGTGGAAGGTCCGCACCTCCTGCTCGGTCATGGCCGCCCGTTGCAGGAAGGCGCGCAGGTTCTGCACCATCGCCGGCTTGGCCGCCTTGTTGCGCAGGAAGCCCGACTGGTCGAGGGCGCGCTCGAGGTGGTCGAACAGGTTCTGCATCTCTTCCTTGGTTGCCGGACGGACCGCGTAATCCGACAGGCGCTCGGCCTGCGTCGAGTCGGCCGCCATTGCCCATTCGTAGGCGACCAGCAGGACGGCCTGCGCGATGTTGAGCGAGGAGAATTGCGGATTGAGCGGGATCGAGAGTGCGGTATCGGCCAGCACCATATCATCGTTGGTGAGGCCGGTGCGCTCCGGCCCGAACAGGATGCCGACCGTCTCGCCGCGATCGATCCAGCCGTGCATCTCCTCGCCGGCACGGCGCGCCGTAATGATGCGCTGGCTGAGCTCGCGATTGCGCGCACTGGTTCCGACGACGTGCTCCAGGTCGGCGACCGCCTCGGCCACGCTGTCGAACACCACCGTTTCCTCCAGAACGATGTCGGCACCCGATGCGGCGCGCTGCGCCTTCTCGTTGGGCCAGCCGTCACGCGGCGCGACCAGGCGCAGGCGCGACAGGCCGCAATTCAGCATGGCGCGCGCCGCCATGCCGATATTCTCACCGAGCTGAGGGCGCACCAGGATGACGAACGGCGTGTCCGAGACGGTGGCGCGGCCTTTCGAGGGTCGTCCCATGCCGCGGCCCTTGTAGCCGAAGCTCACGCAGATTGTCCCTTACGAAGACGCCGAGGCGGACGCTCCTGGGCTGAAGCTTCCATGACGACGGGCGCCTTGAGACGGGCCTCCGCGAGCTCTGCGGTCGGCGCATCTGCGGGCAGGGCGTTCGCATACGGAAAAAATCCCGTCATCCCGACCGGAGCCGCGCGCAGCGCGGCGTAGCGCGTGACGTCCTCTTGAATCGACAATCTCTATATAGGACGGCTCTCGAGAAGCCTTAGGCGGTCCGAACAGGTCGCAGCACTGCCACTCATGCGCTGCTGGCGGCTGTCGCGCCCGGTCCGGGCGTGGCCCCGGCCGGACAGGTGCCGAGGATGATCATGCCGAGCACCTCGTCCTTGGTCACCGCGCGGGTCGGCGCCGTGCCGACCAGCCGGCCGTTCTTCACCACCGCCACGCGATCGGCGAGATCGAACACGTCGTGGATGTCGTGGCTGATCAGGAAGATGCCGATGCCTTCCTTCTTGAGCTGGAGGATGAGATCGGCGACCTGCCGGGTTTCCTGCGGGCCGAGCGCCGCCGTCGGCTCGTCCATGATCAGCACGCGGGCATTGAAGTGGATCGCGCGGGCGATGGCGACCGCCTGGCGCTGCCCCCCCGAGAGCGCCCGCACCGGCTCCTTGAACTTGGCGAAGTGCGGATTGAGGCGCGCCATCACGATGCGGGTCTCGGCCTCCATGGCGACGTCGTCGAGCGTACCCCAGGCCGTGCGCAGCTCGCGGCCGAGGAAGAGGTTGGCTGCGGCATCGAGGTTCTCGGCCAGCGCCAGAGTTTGATAGATCGTCTCGATGCCGTGACTCCGCGCGTCGCGCGGACTGTTGATCGTCACCGGTCGGCCATCGATGCGGATCTCGCCCGAATCCGGTCGATAGGCGCCCGACAGCATCTTGATCAGGGTCGACTTGCCGGCGCCGTTGTGGCCAAGCAGGCCCACGACCTCGCCGCCCTTCAGGTCGAGCGACACATCGTCGACCGCCTGCACGCCGCCGAAGCTGATGCGCATGCCGCGCAGCTCGACCAGCGGAGGCCCAGGATAGCGCCTTGCGTCGCTCACGCCACACTCCCCTTGAGGGCGCGGGCGCGATAGAGCCGGTCGAGCCACACCGCCACGACCAGCACCACGCCGACGACGATATTCTGCAAGGGCGTGTCGAGCCCCATCAGCACCATCCCCGACTGCAGGCTCTGCATGATCAGCGCGCCCAGCACTGCGCCGGCGACGGTGCCGAGCCCGCCGCCCAGGGACGTGCCGCCGATCACCGTGGCGGCGATGACATAGAGCTCGTCGAGCGTGCCCTGCGCGTTGGTGGCGGCATTGAGGCGCGCCGTCGAGATGGCGGCTGCAACGGCGCACAGCGTTCCCATCAGCACGAAGACCAGGACGGTGACCCGCCGGGTGTCGACGCCCGAAAGCTCGGCCGCCTCGGGGTTGCCACCGAGCGCGAACACGTAGCGGCCAAAGCGCGTGCGCTGGGCGAGGAAAGTGACGACGATGGCGACCGCCACGGCGATCAGCACCGGCACGGCCAGCCCGTGCGCGATCGACAGGCCCTCCGGCGGCACGGCGACGCTGCGCGCCGCGGCCAGCCGCTCGGCGACGCGGGGTGGCAGGTTGTAGCTGTTGGCGACCAGCACGACGGCCAGCACCGCCAGGCAGGCGAGGCCGGCGACGGTCACTTCCGCCCACACCGGCCGCAGCGCGAACCCGACCTTCCGGCGCCGCCGGCGGGCGTGCAGCGTGCGCCAGACGATGGCGACGAAGGCGAGCAGCGCGACCGCCCACGTCCAGGTCGATCCGATCGCTCCCTCGATACCGCCGCCCATGCGGCGGAAGGCATCGTCCATGGGCGCCACCGTGCGGCCGGACGTGATCCACCAGGCGGCGCCGCGCCATACCAGCAGGCCGCCCAAGGTCACGATGAAGGCCGGTACCCCCAGATAGGCGACGATCAGGCCCTGCAGCAGCCCGATCGCTGCGCCGGCGACCAGCCCGACGGCAAGGGCAGCGATCCAGATGAGCGAGCTTTCGTAGCCGAGATAGCGCGGCAGGACCTCGGCCTGCGTCACACCCATGATCATGCCGACGACACCGAGGATCGAGCCGACCGACAGATCGATGTGGCGCGCCACGATCACCAGCACCATGCCGGACGCCATGACGGCGACCGAGGCGGTCTGCACCGAGAGGTTCCACAGGTTGCGCGGCGTCAGGAAGGCGCCGCCGGACATCAGGTCGACGCCGATCCAGATCAACGCCAGAGCGCCCACCATGCCGACCAGGCGAGCATCGATCTCGGTAGCTCGGAACAGGCTCGCGAGGTCTCTGCGCACGGGCGCCGCAGCCCCTTGCGACACACCGGAGAGCGGCGAGGTCACCGGACTCGCTTCATTGCCGGGACCGCGCCACTCCAGTGGCGCTCTTCCTCTCGATCACACATCCCACACGCGCCACTGGAGTGACGCGGTCCCGGCAATGAGTCGATTCAATTGCAGGACTTGACCGTGCCGGCCTTCACGCCACGGCAGACCACATCCTTCGGCACCCAGTTGGCCTGGATGACGACGTCGAGGTTGTCCTTGGTGATCGGCACCGGCGTCAGCAGGATCGAGGTCATCGGCATCTTGCGCGGACCGTCGGCCCAGCTCTTGGTGCCCTGCAGCGCCGCGAGCTTGGTGCCCTTGGCCAGCGTCATCGCCTGCTCCCCGGCCGTCCGGCCGAGCAGGCGCGCGTCCTTCCATACGCTCACCGTCTGGGTGCCGAGCGCGACGCGGTTCAGCGCCGCCTGGTCGCCGTCCTGGCCCGACACCGGCACCGAGCCGGCCAAGCCCTGCGCCGTCAGCGCCGCAACGGCGCCGCCCGCCGTGCCGTCGTTCGACGCCACGACCGCGTCGACCTTGTTGCTGTTGGCGGTAAGGAACTGCTCCATGTTGCGTTGCGCGTTGGCCGGCAGCCAGCCGTCGGTGTAGGCCTCGCCGACCTTCCTGATCTTGCCGGCCTTGATCGCGTCGCCCAGGACGTCGATCTGCCCAGAGTAAAGGAAGTCGGCGTTGGGATCGGACGACGAGCCCTTGATGAAGACGTAGTTGCCCTCCGGCTTCACCTTGAAGACCTCGCGTGCCTGGATGCGCCCGACCTCCTTGTTGTCGAAGGTGATGTAGAGCACGTCCTTCATCTCGATCAGGCGGTCGTAGCCGATCACCGGGACGCCCTCGTTGAGCGCCTTCTCGATGGCCGGCCGGATGGCATTGGCGTCCTGCGCCAGCACGATCAGCGCCTTGGCGCCGCGCGCCAGCAGGCTTTCGATGTCGGCCAGCTGCTTGGTGGCCGAGCTCTGCGCGTCGGCCGAGATGTACGTGCCGCCAGCCGCGGCGATCGCCGCCTTGATCGCGGCCTCGTCGGTCTTCCAGCGCTCCTCCTGGAAGTTGGACCAGCTCACGCCGACCACTTGCGCCTGCGCCGGGCTGGGAGCGCTCAGCGCCGCAATGCCGGCCAGGATGGCGGCACCGACCAGCGCCGCAAATGAAGTGCGAGGCATGCTGTCTCCTCCCGTTGATGTAGACGCCCTCTTGCCGAGGTTGTGTCGACTATGATCGGCGTGCCTCTGGACGGTCAAGCTGATGGAGGCACACCCGCGGTCGAATTGCCCTCACGGCCGCGGGCGCGCACACACGACGGATACGCGAGGCGAGCCGAAACGCGGATGGCGTGCAAGCACATCGATGCGGCGTGCAGTCTTTGCCAGTGCCGGCATTCCTACCTTGCCAGCACCTGCTTGCGCATGAAGAACAGCAGCGGGATCACCAGGAGGGTGCAGAGCGTCATCGCCCGGAAGTCGTTGAGGTAGCCGATCATCGCCGCCTGGCGGTTGATCTCGGCGTCCCATACCGCGAGCATTTGCGAATCGGCGCCCGGCATGACCCGGCCGAACGGCCAGCCAGCGCTGTAGGGCGTGAGCTGGCCGACCAGCTCGGCGCGGTTCTCCTGGGTGTTGCGCGCGAGCAGCGACACCAGCACGGCGATGCCGACCGAGGCCCCCATGTTGCGCATCAGCGCATTGATCGCCGCGCCCTCGGTACGCAGGCGCGGCGGCAGGGTGGCGAAAGTGAGCGTGGTCAGCGGCGGGAAGACAAGCCCGAGCGCAAAGCCCAGCAGGACGCCGTTCCAGATGATCTGGCTCTCGCTGACCTCGAGCGTGAAGGTCGTCATCTCCCACAGCGACACCGCGCACATGGCGAAGCCCACGGCGATCATGACGCGGGCGTCGAAGCGGCCGATCAGGCGCGACACCAGCATCATCGAGATCATCATGCCGGCGCCGCGCGGCGCCAGCACGATGCCGGTGGTGAACACAGGATAGCCTTTGAGCTGCTGCAGGAACGGCGGCATAAGGGTCGCCGTCACGATCAGCACCAGGCCGGTAATGGCGGTCAGGAGCAGACCAACCGTGAGGTTGCGGTCGCGGAACAGGTCGCGCGACAGGAACGGCTGCCGGTCGGTCAGCATGTGGATGAGGAACATCGTGAACGACACCCCGGCGACCAGGCCCTCGCCGATAATCTCGATCGAATCGAACCAGTCGAGCTGCTGGCCGCGATCGAGCATGAGCTGGAAGCTGCCGATGGCGATGGCCAGGAAGGCGAAGCCCAGCAGGTCGAACGGCCGCCGCCGGTCATGCGCGGTGTCGCGCACCAGCATCAGGATGCCGAAGGCGCACAACAGCCCGACCGGCAGGTTGACGTAGAACACCCAGCGCCAGGTGAACTCGTCGGTCAGCCAGCCGCCGAGCGAGGGGCCGACGATCGGGCCGATCATGGTGCCGACGCCCCACATCGCCATCGCCTTGCCCTGCTCCTCGCGCGGGTAGGTGTCCATCATGATGGCCTGGGAGACCGGCACCAGGGCGGCGCCGAAGCCGCCCTGCAGGGCGCGGAACAGCACGAGCTGGTCGAGGCTTTGCGCGGCGCCGCACAGCATCGACACGATGGTGAAGCCGACGACGCAGGTCGACAGCGTGCTGCGCAGCCCGAAGCGGGTGGCGCAGAAGCCGGCGAACGGCGTCAGGATGGCCGACGCCACGATATAGGAGGTGACGACCCACGAGACCTGCTCCTGGGTGGCCGACAGCGAGCCCTGGATCGACGGCAGCGCCACGTTGGCGATGGTGCCGTCGAGCGCATGCATGATGGTGGCCATCATGACCACCAGCGTGATCAGGTCGCGCCGGCGCCTGACCGACGGATCGACCGTCATGGCTTGGCGGAGGCCGAGGCAGTCGACAGGCCGAAGGTCTTGGCGAGGCCTGCCATCAGGCTGCCGAACGAGCGGCTGTGGCCGGTGTCGATCTCGACGGTCGTGCTCATGCCGACGCGCAGCGGCGGATCGCCCTCGCGGCAGGTCACGGAGACGCGCACCGGTATGCGCTGCACGACCTTGACCCAGTTGCCCGAGGCATTCTGCGGCGGCAACACGGCGAACTCCGCGCCGGTCGCCTGAGCGATGCTCGAGACGGCGCCGGTACACTCGGCGTCGGGATAGGTGTCTACCCTGATCACCGCCGGCTGCCCCTGCCGCACCAGGGTGAGCTCGGTTTCCTTGAAATTGGCCTCGACCCAGAGATCGGTGTCGGCAACCACGACCATGATCGGCACGCCGGCGGTGGCGTAGCTGCCCGGCACCGGCCGCTTGGAGACGATGCCGTCGAGCGGCGATTCGACTGTCGTGCGCCGCAGCTGCAGCAGCGCTTCCTCCCGCGCGGCCATCATCTGCTTGACCCGCGGATGATCGTCGGTGCGGATCTTGGGATCGCCGGCCAGCGCCGCTTCGATCCGCTGCAGATCCTCCTGCGCCGCCGATATCCGCTGGCGGGCCACCTCCAGGCCCATACGCGTCTCCTCGAGCTTCTGGGTCGAGGCGATCTTCTTTTCGGCGAGGTCGGACTGACGGTCGAACTCGGCCTGGGCGTAGGTCATCTGGCTCAGGGCCGCCTTGATCTCCTCGCGCTTGGTGCGCCATTGGGCGCGCAGGCCACGAATGTCGGCGCGCGTCGTCTCGATCTCGGCCTCGATCCTGGTCAGCGCATGGCGATAGGACTGATCATCGAGGCGGAACAGCAGCTGTCCGCGCGAGACGTGCTGGTTCTCCTGCACCGGCACCTCGACGATGATGCCGGAGAGCTCGGTGGCGATCTGCGCGCGGTCCCCCTTGACGTAGGCATTGTCGGTGCTGACGTAGCGGCCGGAGGCAAGCCAGACCAGGGCGGTCACGACGATCACCAGCAGTGGCAGCGACCACATGACGAGGCGCGCCGCAGCACGCCCGCCCAGCCGCGACCGACGCGGCACGACCGGAACCGGCGCCGGCGCAACCACGGACCCTTGCGTCGGGACGCGGGCGTCCAGCTGTTCTCCGTCTCTCACCTACATATGGTCTGCCCCGCGCCCCGGCCGGTCAACCGGCGGGCGCAACATGGCTGCTAGGCCGAGAGCGCTCATGAGAAATGCGGGCGTCCCGCCCGCTCGAGTCCCTCCCCAGCTTCGCTGGCTAACTTGAGCACAGATGTTGCGCTGCGAGATGGTAACCATCAGCGATAGCGTAGAAGCGTTCGAGTCCGTCGCGCATAGTGATGGGGCCATTTGATTTGTCACTTTGGTATCCGGTCCATCCGCCGAGTCGAGCGATGATCCAGGCAGCGGCAGCGAGACTGTTGGGAGGAAAGGGATTTCGCTGTTTTGCGGTGCGCCCTTGTCTGGTGCTGAGCAAGGCGGCGATGACGATGAGCTGCTGAGATGAGAAGACGCGGCTTGCCGGGGCGGCTTGTTGGGCGGCGGAGCGAGCGGCGACGAGCTGCATGGTGATGGCAGCGGTGATGAGAGCGATGGCGGCGAGCTTTTCGAGAGCGTTGCCGTCCTCGAGGACGCTCTGTTCGAGGCGCAGGCCCTGTTGCTTGAGGGTTCGAAAGAGCTGCTCGATGTCCCACCGCCTGCGGTACCAGCCGATCACGGTGACGGCCTTTTCGAGGCTGTCGAGGCGATGGGTGGTCAAGAGGCGCCAGATGATGGGTGTCTGGCCGGGCGGCGGGTCGATCTCGCGGGCTTCGATGGCGAACAGGTCGATCTCGGGCGAGGCTTGGCGATCGGAGCACGATTTAGGGCGTCGAATGGTGAGCGGTCCGAAGCGGACGGCGATCGTGGCCTTTCGGGCGATGCGCTTCTTGCCTGGTCGGGCGGTCAGATCGAGCTCGAAGCGGTGGACCTCGTCGAAGCTGGCCAAGGTTTCGAACAATTTGCGGCCGTCGCCCAGGCTACGATTGCGACAGGCGCGGGTCAGCAGGTGGGTGTGTTGGTCGGGCAGGCGATCCCATTTCTCGTAGATGTCGGCCTCGCGGTCATCGACGACGGTGATCAGGGCGGCGTCGGCCAGGACGGCCTTGGCGCGGTCGGCTCCCTTGAGCCATCGATTGGACTCCTTGCACTCGATCGGCAGTTCTTTGTAGTTGGCGGCCTTGCCGGTGGTGCGGCGCCAGATCTGTGCGTCGACCAGGCCCAGGCATTCGCCGTTGTCGGCGTCGACAGCGAGCACCGGATGGATGAACAGCCCGACGTCGGTGCCATTGCCGACCGTGCCGAGCGAGTGCTTGCGGCGGCGTTGTGCTGGTAGTTGACCTCGCTGGTGTCCTGGATTGCCAGCACGTGGCAGCCGACCGCAGCGACGCCGGCCAGGGAGGGCGATGCGAGATCATTTCCTCCACCGTGACCTCCTTGTTCGACGAAAGCGCAGAACCTGACCTGTTCGGCCCGACCCTCGGTGAGCTTGCGTATACTGAACAGTCTGTCGTTGGTGCATGCGCTCGAGCAGCAGGGCGCCATTGCGGGCCAGCCGGGCGTCGCCGAAATAACCGATCTCGCCGATCATGGTGATCCTCTTTGGGTTGAAGAGGATCGTCAGAGATCACATTGGCTCTGCTCGCTGCAACGGGGTTTCGAAGTGATTCGCCGGGCGATTCGAAGATTCTATTGTTGCTCTCGACAGTTGTATTGGATTCCAAAATTATAGGAGAAGCGTGCTCCTCAACACACACTCCCAACCTCCCCCGTCTTCGTGCGGCGCAACATCTGTGCTGAAACTAGGCTTCGCTGGGGAGGTGTCGCGTCATACGCGACGGAGGGGTCATGAGCAGCGGGACTGGGCTCGCGACCCCTCCGTCGGCGAGGCTGCCGACACCTCCAGCAGCGAGCTGGGGAAGAAGACTCGAGCGGGCGGGACGCCCGCGGTCCTCATGAGGCCGGCTGCGCCGGCTTGCTCCCTACGCCGGCACGGCCGGCGTGGCGCCGTCACGGAACAGCTTGTAGGTGATGGCGTCGTACAGGGCGTTGTACGAGGCATCGACGATGTTCGGCGATACACCGATGGTCGACCATCGGCTGTTGCCGTCGGAGCTTTCGATCATGACGCGCGTGGTGGCGGCCGATCCGCCGGCCGAATCCAGGATGCGCACCTTGAAGTCGACCAGCCGCATGTCCTCGAGCTCGGGATAGACCGGGATCAGCGCCTTTCGCAGCGCAGCATCGAGCGCGTTGACCGGGCCGTTGCCCTCGCCGACCTCCATCGCCCGCCGGCCGGCGACGTCGAGCTTCACGGTCGCTTCCGAGAGCGCGATCAGCTGGCCACGGGCATTGACCCGCCGTTCGGCCAGCACGCGGAAACTCTGCAAGGCAAAATAATCCGGCACGGTGTGCAGCTCGTGGCGCGCCAGCAACTCGAAGGAGGCATCGGCGCCATCGTAGGCGTAGCCCTCGGACTCGCGTTCCTTGACGATCTCGAGCAGGCGGGCGACGCCCGGGTCCTTGGGATCGACCTCGAGGCCGATCTGGCGAAAGCGGGCCATGATGTTGGAGCGGCCGGCCTGGTCGCTGACCACGATGATGCGCTGATTGCCGACGACCTCCGGGTCGACATGCTCGTAGGTCCGCGGGTCCTTCTCGACCGCCGAGACGTGCAGGCCGCCCTTGTGGGCGAAGGCGCGGGTGCCGACATAGGCAGCGCTGCGGTTGGGCACGACGTTCAGCCGATCGTCGAGCAGGCGCGACAAGTGGGTGAGCCGCTGCATGGCATCGGGCTTCAGGCCGGTGTCGAAGCCCATCTTGAGCACGAGGTTCGGGATCAGGGCGATCATGTTGGCGTTGCCGCAGCGTTCGCCAAGCCCGTTGATCGTGCCCTGCACCTGGCGGGCGCCGGCCCGCACCGCCGCCAGCGTATTGGCGACCGCGTTCTCGGTGTCGTTGTGGGTGTGGATGCCGATGCGCTCGCCGGGAATCTTCTTCGTCACCTCGCCGACGATGCGCTCGACCTCGTGCGGCAGCGTGCCGCCGTTGGTGTCGCACAGCACCAGCCAGCGCGCGCCAGCCACTTTCCCCGCCGCGGCGAGGGCAGGCCATCGCGTAGTCGGGATTGGCCTTGTAGCCGTCGAAGAAATGCTCGGCGTCGAACATCACTTCTTCCATGCGGCCCTTCGCATAGGCGAACGGTGGTCATCTCGGGATATTCGGCGCGGTCGACCTCGGCCGCCACGTCGACATGGAAGTCGATCTTTCCGACCATGCAGACGTTGCGCGCCTTGGTCTGCAGGACAGCGGCCAGCCGGGATCGTTGGCGCTGCGCCCAGCGCGCATCATGCCGAACACCACGAACTTCGCGTTCTGGAACACCGGCTCGGCGAAGAAGCGGTCGTCGGTGGATTGGCGCCCGGCCAGCCGCCCTCGATGTAGTCAATGCCGAGAAGGTCGAGCTCGCGCGCGATCGCGGCCTTGTCGGCCACGGTGAAATCCACGCCCTGGGTCTGGGCGCCGTCTCGCAGGGTGGTGTCGAAGAGATAGATGCGGTTGGACTGGCTCATGCGGGCCGCATCATAGTGGGCCGACGCTCCGGGAGATACCGTTCATGACCNAATGCCGATGCGCTCGCCGGGAATCTTCTTCGTCACCTCGCCGACGATGCGCTCGACCTCGTGCGGCAGCGTGCCGCCGTTGGTGTCGCACAGCACCAGCCAGCGCGCGCCAGCCCTTTCCGCCGCGGCGAGGCAGGCCATGGCGTAGTCGGGGTTGGCCTTGTAGCCGTCGAAAAAATGCTCGGCGTCGAACATCACTTCTTCCATGCGGCCCTTCGCGTAGGCGAGCGAATCCGAAATCATCTCGAGGTACTCGGCGCGGTCGACCTCGAGCGCCACGTCGACATGGAAGTCCCAGGTCTTGCCGACCATGCAGACGTTGCGCGCCTTGGTCTGCAGGATGGCGGCCAGCCCGGGATCGTTGGCGGCGCTACGTCCGGCGCGACGCGTCATGCCGAAAGCCACAAACCTGGCGTTCTGGAACGCCGGCGGCTCGGCGAAGAAGCGGTCGTCGGTCGGATTGGCGCCCGGCCATCCGCCCTCGATGTAGTCAATGCCGAGCAGGTCGAGCTCGCGGGCGATCGCGGTCTTGTCGGCCACGGTGAAATCCACGCCCTGGGTCTGGGCGCCGTCTCGCAGGGTGGTGTCGAAGAGATAGATGCGGTTGGACTGGCTCATGCGGGCCGCATCATAGTGGGCCGACGCTCCGGGAGATACCGTTCATGACCGCCGCTGCGCGACCTCTATGTGCTGGAGATCGAGACCCAGGGCGGGCTGGTCGGCATGAGCTACCTGATGCCGCTGCGCGGCGGCCTCGACACGCTCGATGCCTGCATGAAGGAGCTGATCGCCCCGCACGTGATCGGCCGCGACGCCACCGAGGTCGAGGCGATCTGGCAGGTGCTCTATCGCAGCAATTTCTGGCTGGGTCGCATGGGCGTGACGGTATTCGCCCAGAGCGCCGTCGACATGGCGCTGTGGGACATTGTCGGCAAGCGCGCCGGCCTGCCGCTGTTCCGCCTGTGGGGCGCGGCGCGCACAGCGGTGCCGGCCTACGGCTCGGGCTGTTTCCGCGGGCTCGGTCGCGACGGCATGATCGCCCGCGCCAAGGAGTTCACCGCACAGGGGCTGAAGGCGATCAAGATGCAGGTCGCCCACATCCGGCCGTGGCGCGAGGACGTGCAGAATGTGCGCGCCATGCGCGAACAGATGGGCGACGGCATCGAGATCATGATCGACGTCAACATGGGCTGGGACGCCGACACCGCCATCCAGGCCGGCCATCGCATCGACGACCTCGATCCCTACTGGCTCGAGGAACCGGTGGTCGCCGAGGATTTCGCCGGTTACCGCCGCATCGCCGCGGCCCTCAAGACCAGGATCGTGGGCGGCGAGAGCCATTTCACCAGGAACGACCTCCGGCCGTTCTTCGAGACGCCATGCGTGCCGATCCTGCAGCCCGACCCGATGCGCGGCGGCTTCACCGAGCTGCGCAAGATCGCTGCCGCGGCAGAACCGTGGGGTATCCGCATCGCGCCGCACCTGTTCCACGAGACGATGGTCCATGTGCTGGCGTCGATCCCCAACGCCAACTACCTCGAATACATGGACTGGAACGACGATCTGTGGATCGAGCCGATCCTGCCGGCCAAGGACGGCACCATGAGCCCGCCCGAGCGGCCGGGCCACGGCCTCGCCTTCCGGCCGGAGATCCTCAAGGATTTCCGCAAGGGTGGTCAGCGCTTCAAGGCATCATAGCTGCATGAACAGGGCGCGCCCACGGTGAGGCCTCTCACCCCCGTTGCCTGCCCAGCATCGCGCAGGCACGGTCGACCGTCGCGAAGGTACCGGGCGGTGGCTGTGCGCCCAGCGCCTGCATTGCCTTCCCAAAATCCCGATTGTATGCAAACAGCGCCTCGCCCATCGCCTTCAGGGCATCGATCTGCTCTTGCGGCAGGGTCCAGGTCGTCGCGATGTTGTGGAATTCCTTGCGGCAGCGCTCGTCCTCGATGGCATCGAAGTCGACGGCGATGAAGGCGGCATTCGCGGCGATGGCCCTGAAATTCCTTGCCTGCTGCAGAAGCAGCTCGCGTCGCAGACGTACAACGTCGGGCGCTTCACCTGCCTGAGGAGGTTTGGCCGCTGCAGCTTCGGCGGCCTCGGCCGCCGCGCGGAACTGCGCCGTAAGCAGGGTGCGGATGCGCTCGGCCGTGCCGAAGGTCGCCCGGTCGATTGCCGAGCCGACGGAGGCCAGCAGCATGTCGATCATGCCCGGTGTAGCCTGACTGTCGTCGAGCTTGGACGGTGAAAATGACCGGGCATTGACCATGACAAAGATGATCTTCTTGATATGGCCGTCGGCGATCGGCTGCATGAATCTCGGCTGCACCTCGGTAGTCGTGAGCAGGCGATACGGCTCGCTGACGCCCAGATTGTCGGCGATGCCACCGTCCAGCAGATGGATATATTTCTTGCTGCCGGAGGCATAGGCCTCCGCCGTCCGTCCCCATACGACGCGTGGCGGGTTGATGTCCCATCGCGTCTTGAGTGACTCGCGGATCCAACCCGGCGTCGGCACGGCGTCGCACTTCGAATAGTTCTTGAGCGTCACCGGCGACAAAGCGACCGGGAATGCCGCCGAAGCTGCGACCGCCGTCGAAAGCCGCATTCTGGCAAGATCGCTGCACAACAGATCCATCGTGTATTGGGTGAAGGGAAACGGCGTGCTTTCGACCATATCGGCGGCGTTGAGGATCAGCAGTGGCCGCTTCCTGCGCTCGATGAGCGCCTGGAAAGTCTCGCCGGCAAAAAGCTGGCGATCGAGATAATCAACCAGGAGATCGATCCTCTCCTTGGACGGCGTGGCCAGAGCCGCCAGCCCAACGGGGTTGAGGCCCGCGCCGAGCAGCGCGGATATGCCGTCCCGGCGCACGAAGTCGCTCTCCAGTCGAGGCAATCCGTGCTTTCCCTTGAGCGCGAAATAGGCCGCGGTCACGCTGCCACCGGACACCGACGATATGATGTCGATGTTGTCGACGAGGGTCTTGTCCAAGGGGAGAGCCGGCACCTTCACCTTGTCCATGGCCGAAAGCACCGACATGGCAAGCGCCGCGGCCCGCGTGCCGCCACCGGAAGCCGTGAAGATGACAAGCGTGTCCGGCAGGTCGCTCTGCTGCAACGTCTTCCACTCGTACCGGGGCTGGTCGACTGCCATGATGGCTTCGTTGCGAACGGGGTAGGAACAGCCGATTGCGCCAAGCGTCAACCACGCCAGCGCAAGAGACGGCAACCAGCGTCCCATGACGCTCACGTTCCGCAACTGCCCTTGGGCTTGGCCGGAACGACCGGCACGAGGTTGATCGTAGCGCTATCGAAATCCGGTACGTCGAAGATCTCATTCTCGAAGTCGACAAGCCCTTTGCCGCTCGAACCGGTGGTCGTCTGGATGCAGTGCGTCCCGGCATCGAGGGTGACCAGGGTCGGGGTTGGCCCGTAGGCCTCGCCGTAGTCGCTATCGACGTAGATCAGGCGCCCACGCGGCTCGATCACTGTCACGAAGATCATGTGTCCCCCGCTCACTTGGCCCCTCAGGGACGAAACGGCCCACTACAATACAATCCAGAGTTTAGCACAAGCACGTTCATCGACACGATCTCGGGTGGGCATCACTTGCAGACGTTTCGCAGCGCCCGCCATTCGGCCTCGGTGAAGGCCGGGCGGCCGACCGGCAGGCGCTTGGTCGCGGCGATGCGCTCGGCAGTCGGCGGATGGCTCGACCAGATGCCGGCCGCAGCCGCCATGTCCGTCGACTCCTTTTCCATCATCTGCTCGAAGAAGCTCGCAATGCCGTCAGCGCGGATCTCGAGCTTCTCGAGCAGCGAGACGCCGGTGGCGTCGGCCTCGCGCTCGAACGCACGCCCGTTGCGCAAGGCGAGCAGCACGCTGCCACCCGTCCCCAGCGTGCCGACCACGTCGGAATAGCCGCCGCTCACCAGCTTCAGCATCAGGTCGATGCCGAACTGGCGAACCAGACCCTTGGTCGGATGATAGTGCACGGCGTGGCCGATCTCATGCGCCAGCACGCCGGCGACCTGCGAACTGTCCTTGGCCTGGTCGATCAGGTCGGAAAAGAACACCAGGATCCCGCCGGGCAAGGTGAAGGCGTTGACCGGCCCGCCGGCGATGACATGCACCGTGATCGGCTGATCGTAGCCCGCCGCCCGGGCGAGCCGATTGGCCAGTCCGTTGATCGCGGCCAATCCCGCCTTGCCGTGGCATTCTTCCTTGTCGGCCGTGATCTCGTCGTAGACGCTTTCGCCCAGCTTGGCCTGCAGGCTGGAGGGCAGCAGCGGGGCGGCGAACTCGCTGCCGTAATCGACGGCGAACCAGAACACGCCGAGCAGCGCCACCAGCGCGGTGCTGAAAGCCGCGATGCGTCCGCCCGCCGGCGCCGGCGGCGCTACCAGCCCGGTCAGGTGCGGGATCAGCTGGGCAAGCTGGCGGCGCAATTCGAGATCGTCGGCAACGAGGCGCGCGTCGCTGCCCTTGCAGACGGCCGCCGGCACCCTTTCGTGCTCGATGTCGCCCAGCACGAAGACATCGGCGATCGGCCAGCGCGCCAGGACGACCGAGTCGACGGCCCGGTAGATCACCAGCTCGCTCGCCGTGGCGCGAATGTCGGCGAGATGCACCTGGGCGGTGACGCCGTCGTAGAAGCGGGCGCGCGGCGCACTCATCACACGCCAGCCACGTCGAACATGTCGAGCAGGCCTTCGCCGTAGCCCGGACCTCGATCGGTCGGCTGGGTGATGGCGGCACCGTCCGGTGCGCCATAGATCCACAGCTCCCTGGCGATCAGGCGCAGCGTGCGGTGCATGACCCACGGCCATCCCAGCCCCAGCGTGACCAGGACGATCATGTAGTTCAGCACCATGAAGCCCCACATCTGCCGGGTCGAGATCGCCGTGGCAAACAGGACGTTGCCGGCGCGGCAGTGCGAAACCAGGTATCGGAACAGATAGGCCTGCCACCAGCAGCGCAGGGGCAGGATCAGGAGCCCGAACAGGATATAGGCGCCGATCGCAATCGCGAGAATGATCAGGACGGTCCGCGCGTCGGGATGAGCCAGCAGATCGCCGATGTCGTCGGTGGAAACGCCGAGCTCGCTCACCGTGCCGCCGATGGCGGCGAACACGATGACCAGGGCAACTGCCCAGGCGAAGATGTTGAGGAAGTAGTAGCCGATGAAGCGGCCGTAGATGTCGCCGGCGCTGCCGGCGAAGGTGAACGGCAGGGTGCCGAAACGAACGTTGGCGATGCGCGGACGGGCGAGATTGACCGAGACGACCGGCGTCAGCAGCTGGCCGGTGCAGGCATTGAGGAAAGTGAGGAACGTCGCCGATGCGCCGTATCGCCAGGCCGAGCCGACCAGCCAGCAGCGGACGCCGCGCCAGCGCGTTCGCGACAGCCGGTAGCGCAGGCCGGCATAGTGGCCGACAAAGGCCAGCGGAAAGCCGATCAGCGCGACCGACAGCGAGAAGATGTCAAAAGCGCCGAATGTCGCGACCGGCCTCTCGTGGAACACATGGATCCACACCAGCCACATCAACCCGGCCCAGGCGGCGATCAGGAGCAGCGCCAGCAGGAAGCCGATCAGGAGCTCGCGGCCGTGCCCACGATACTCGAAGCGATCGCCCAGGACGGCGAGATGGCTCCACAGGTAGCGACGCAGGCGCGTGCGGCCCCAGAAGCGCGACCAACCGAGCGTCAGCAGCATCAGCACGATGTGGCGCAGGTAGATAGCGTAAAGCTCGCCCAGCCGGCCGTCATAGACGGGACGGCTGGGGGTCAGGTCGGGCGCCGCCGGCGCCAGGGCCGCAGCCGCAGCGACCGGCTGCTGGTGCCAGGGAGGGGATGGATGGTTCACGGGCGGCGAATTCTACCCATTTGCATTGCAAAATGAATGATGCTGCAATGCAGCATCGATTGATGTAGGGAAGTTTACGCACCCGACCCCATGCCCGCCACCATGTCCGCCCAGTCCTCTCCCAAATCCCAGCGCGATCGCCCCTGGCTCATCCGCACCTACGCCGGGCATTCGACAGCCGCCAAGTCGAACGAGCTCTATCGCACCAACCTGGGGCGCGGCCAGACCGGCCTGTCGGTCGCCTTCGATCTGCCGACCCAGACCGGCTACGACTCCGATCATCCGCTGGCCAAGGGCGAGGTCGGCAAGGTCGGCGTACCGATCAGCCATCTCGGCGACATGCGCACGCTGTTCGACGGAATCCCGCTCGACCGCATGAACACGTCGATGACGATCAACGCGCCGGCGGCGTGGCTGCTGTCGCTCTACATCGCCACCGCCGAAGCGCAGGGCGTCGAGCGGGTCAAGCTTCAGGGCACGACGCAGAACGACATCATCAAGGAATATCTTTCGCGCGGCACTTATATCTTTCCGCCCGAACCGTCGCTGAGGCTCACCGCCGACACGATCGGCTTCACCTATCGCGAGGTTCCCAAGTGGAACCCGATGAACGTCTGCAGCTATCATCTGCAGGAGGCCGGTGCCACGCCGGTGCAGGAGCTCGCCTTCTCGCTCGCCAACGCCATCGCCGTGCTCGACGCCGTGCGGGCGCGCGGCCAGGTGCCGGAGGCGGACTTCCCGCAGGTCGTCGGCCGCATCTCGTTCTTCGTCAATGCCGGCATCCGCTTCGTCACCGAGATGTGCAAGATGCGGGCGTTCGCCGAGCTGTGGGACGAGCTGACACGCACCCGCTACGGCGTCGCCGACGCCAAGCAACGGCTGTTCCGCTACGGCGTGCAGGTCAACTCGCTCGGCCTCACCGAGCAGCAGCCGGAGAACAACGTCTACCGCATCCTGCTTGAGATGCTGGCCGTGGTGATGAGCAAGAACGCCCGTGCCCGCTCGGTTCAACTGCCGGCGTGGAACGAGGCGCTCGGCCTGCCGCGGCCGTGGGACCAGCAATGGTCGCTCAGGCTGCAGCAGATCGTCGCCTTCGAAACCGACCTTCTGGAGTATGGCGACATCTTCGACGGCAGCAGCGAGATCGCCCGCAAGGTCGACGAGCTCAAGGCCGAGGCGAGCGCCGAGATGGCGCGCATCGCCGACATGGGCGGCGCGGTCGAAGCCATCGAGGCCGCCTACATGAAGCAGCGCCTGGTCGAATCCAACCTGCGGCGGCTCGCCGCCATCGAGGTGGGCGAGCAGACGGTGGTCGGCGTCAATGCCTACACAGAGGCCGAGCCCTCTCCCCTGTCGGCCAGCGGCGAAGGCGCGATCCTCACGGTCGACGCTTCGGTCGAGCGCGAGCAGGTCGAGCGGCTGAAGGCGTGGCGCGGCGCGCGCGACGGCGCCGCCGTGACCAAGGCGCTGGCCGAGCTCGCGGCCGCCGCGCGCGAGGACCGCAACGTCATGCCGGCCTCGATCGCCTGCGCCAAGGCCGGCATCACCACCGGCGAATGGACCGACACGCTGCGCACGGTGTTCGGCGAGTATCGCGCGCCGACCGGAGTCGGCCGCGCCGCCGGCGTGAGCGACGGCCGTCTGGACACGGTGCGCCGCGAGGTCGAAGCCGTCTCCCGCCGCCTCGGCCGGCGCATCAAGATGCTGGTCGGCAAGCCCGGCCTCGACGGCCATTCCAACGGCGCCGAGCAGATCGCCGTACGCGCCCGCGACTGCGGCATCGAGGTGGTCTACGAAGGCATCCGGCTGACGCCCGACCGAATCGTCAACGCTGCCCTCGAGGAAAGCGTGCACGTCGTCGGCCTGTCGATCCTCTCGGGCGGTCACGTCTCGCTGGTCGGCGAGGTGCTGGAGGGAATGCGCAGCGCCGGCATCGGCGACGTGCCGGTCGTGGTCGGCGGCATCATCCCGCCGGCCGACGCCGAGGCGCTGATCGGGGCCGGCGTCACCCGCGTCTACACGCCCAAGGATTTCGACCTGACCCAGATCATGCGCGACATCGTGACGGTGGTCGACGGCGCCTGGAAAGAGGCGGCGTAGGCCGCTTCTTGCCGGAGCGCGGCACTTTGGGACCTGTCATGAAACCAGTGCTCCAGGACAGCTGTCATCCCGAGCACAGCGAGGACCTTTCTTGTTGATGCCGCAGCAAGAGAGGTCCCTATGCCTCGCTACGCTCGGCTTCGGTCGCGATGACGGGGTTTTCTTGCCATATGCAAATGCCCTGCTGTCTACGGGGTTTCGAAGCTCGCGGTCGCATGGATCATGGGTTCGACCACGGCGTGGCTGAACAACCAGGTTTCGGCGTGGACGACGGCGCCGTCGCGCCGGATCACGCGCGACAGCGAGATCACATCGGCATCCTGCGCCGGCCGCAGCACCGTAACGGTGAGATGGGACAGCACGTGATCGAGGCCTGCCGCCGCGCGCAGCGACGTGTCTACCAGCGACAGCAGGGCGACGCTCGTCCATCGATCGCCCGGCGCGAGCGAAAAGCGCAGGCGAACATCCTGGCCGTCGCACTCCTCGACGTACACGTCGTGACGTTCCGATGCGGGGAGAAAATCGTCGAGACTCTTTTGCAGCTCTTCTTCGGTCATTGCCGCGACTGTCGCAGAGTGCCGGCGCCAAGTCATCCGGCGGGATGACAGGCACAGCATCGCCGGGCTATCTCGTGCGTCCAATGTCCTTCCTCGATCACATCGAACGCTGCAACAACGCCCGTCTCGCCGAGTTCGGACCGTGGTTCATCGGCAGCGAGCGTGCCGGCTTCATCCATCGCGACTTCGCGCCCGAGCTGGCGCGGCGGCCCGATCTGTTCGCGCATCGCGAAGGGGGATGGCATCTCGAGGCCGCGCTGGACACAGCCGCGAAGCGGACTGCTGCCGTCCGCGCCTTTCTTCTCGAGCTGCGCGGGCGCGGATATTTCACGGGGTTGTGGCGCGAAGAGCCCTATCCCGTCACCTGGCAGTGGGGCCGCCCGCCGCTGATGGAGATTGAACGCGCCGCCGCGCCGTGGTTCGGCGTTCGCGCCTTCGGCCCGCATCTTACCGGCTATGTGCGCCGGCGCGACGGTTTGCATGTCTGGGTGCCGCGACGCTCCTATTCCAAGCCGACCTTCCCGGGGCAGCTCGACAATACGGTGGCGGGCGGACAGCCCGCCGGCATCGGCTTGCACGACAATCTGATCAAGGAATGTGCAGAAGAGGCCTCGATCCCGCGCGCCCTCGCCGAGCGGGCGCGCGCCGTGGGCTATGTCAGCTATTGGAATCAGTCGGGTCCACAGCTCAAGCCCGACATCATGGTGTGTTTCGATCTCGAGCTGCCGGAGGAGTTCACCCCGAGGGCAAACGACGGCGAGGTTCACTCGTTCGAATTGTGGCCGGTGGAACGCGTGTTCGAGACCGTCCGCGACACGTTCGACTTCAAGTACAACTGCAATCTCGTGCTGATCGACTTCTTCGTCCGCCATGGACTGTTCGCGGCCGACGATCCTGATTTCCTTCGCATCGTCGGTGAATTGAAGGCAACGCAACCACGCGAAACGTGAGAGCGTTGCATGGGCTGAGGGAGTATTTTCTCATGCCTCAGCCCGCACGTTCGCCGGAAAATTCTCACTCGGTTCACAGTCGTTTTCCAGCACATCTTCATGTAGCATATCGACAACGGAAACAGCCGAGCGAATGGCGCGTCGCTTGGAATACGTCGCTGGCTCGACTGGCTGCGATGAGATGGCATCCCCCCATGCCTCGACGTGCGTTTCCTGTTGTCCTGTCGATCGGCCTGCTCGGTCTTGCGATCGGGCCCGTGGCGTCGCAGAGCGGCCATCATGGCCAAGGCCATGCCGAAAACCACGACTGGTACCAGCAGCTGAAGCAGCCTGGCACCGGCTACTCCTGCTGCAACGGCACGGTCAATGGCGTCGAAGGCGATTGCCGTCCGACCCGCGCCTACCAGGCCGACGACGGCACCTGGCGCGCGTTGATCAACGGCCGCTGGGTGCCGGTACCGCCTCGGGTCGTGCTTCAGCAACTGGCACCGGACGGCAACAGCCATATCTGTGCCAGCCGCAGCGGAATGATCTACTGCTTCCTCGGCGGCTCGCCGAAATCGTAGCAGTGCTTCAGCGCGTTAGTCATGTCGTCCTGAGCGTAGCGAAGGATCTCATTGCCAGGGGTTACGAAGCCGACAGCAGCCCACGGCGATAAGGTCCTTCACTACGCTCCGGACGACACGCTCGGCTTGGCGGCGGGATGCTCGAGCCCCTTGATCGCGTGTCGTTTTCCCTTCCCGGCTTTTGCTCAAGCTGCCACGCCGTGCGAAGCTCGGCCAACGGAAAGCGGGGGCAGGTTTGGTGCGGGACGGTCAGGGCTTGGAGGTGTGCAACGCCAGTGGCGAGGCAATCGCCGCCCTCGATTTCCTGACCAACGAATGGCTGGCCTTCGGCAACCGTCTGCCCCGGTTCATCGCAGCCGCGGATCGCGAGGAACGCTGCGCCCTGCTGCCGCTCATGGCGGCCAACCTCGTCCTGTCGATGCATTCCGATGAAGGCCATCGTGCCGCCAAACAGTACCTGACCCGCGCCAGGGCGCTGGCGCGCGACGGGGCCGACGCCAACGACCGCGAACGCGCCTGGCTCGCCGCGACCCAAGCCTGGATCGACGGTGACATCGAGCGCACCCTCGACAGGCTCGACCATCTGACGATTCACTGGCCGCGCGATCTGCTGGCCGGCAAGCTCGGCCAGCTGCATGCCTTCAACCGCGGCGATGCGCAGACGCTGCTGCGCTTTGGCGAGCGGCTGTTCGACTCGGGCCGCGACAACCGCTTCGTCCATGCCATGTATGCCTTCGGTCTGGTCGAAAATCATCGTCTCGACGAGGCCGAGGGTATCGCGCAGCACGCCATCTCGCTCGACCGCAACGACCCATGGGCGCATCACGTGGTGGCGCATTGCCTGGAGGCGCGCGGCCGCCTGGTCGAAGGTGAGGCCTTCCTGACCGCGATGTCCGACACCTGGGAGCACTGCAATTCCTTCATGTACACCCATAATTGGTGGCATCTTGCGCTCTTCCTGATCGACCTCGATCGCGCCGATGAAGCGCTGACGCTGTACGACCAGCGCGTCTGGGGCGTGTGGAAGGAATTCTGCGAGGACCAGATCAACGCCGTCTCGCTGCTCGCGCGGCTCGAGCTGCGCGGCCTCAATGTCGGCAACCGCTGGTCCGACCTCGCGGTCTTTCTGAAGCCGCGCCTGCACGAGCATTATTCACCGTTCCTCGACCTGCAGTATCTCTATGGCCTGGCGCGCGCCGGCGAGCGTAGCGCCGTCACCGAGATGCTGGCGAGCCTCGAGGAGCGCGCCGAGAACGCGCGACCCTTCGAGCGCGAAGCCTGGGGCGACTGCGCCGTGCCGATGGCGCACGGACTGGCCGCCCACGCCGTCGGCAATCATGCCGAGGCCGCCTCCCTGATCGGGCGCGCCATGCCGCATGTCCAGTCGATCGGCGGCAGCATCGCGCAGCGGGCGCTGTTCGGCGCCATCCATCTCGACGCCCTGATGCGCTCGGGCTGGAACGACGCCGCCATCGCCCTCCTCCAGGCTGCCGAACGCGAGCGGCCAACCGTTCCCTGGACCAAGCGCTCGCTGGGCGATCTCTATCGCCGCGTCGGCCGCACCGAGCGGGCGATGTTCGCCGATTTCGAGGCCGATCAGCTTGCACGCAAGTACAGCACAAGAGGCCCGCAATGACCGACGATCTCGCCCAACTGACCGCCGCCAGGCTCGCGGCGCTCTATCGCAAAGGCAAGGCCTCGCCGGTCGAGGCAATGAAGGCGGTGCTGGCCCGCACCGAGAAGATCAATCCGACGATCAACGCCTTTCGCCATGTCGATGCCGATGCGGCGCTGACAGCGGCGCGCGCGTCGGAGCGGCGCTGGAAGAAGGATGAGGCGCTTTCGCCGATCGACGGCGTACCGGTCTCGATCAAGGAGCTGGTCCGTGTCAAGGGTTGGGCCGCCAGCATGGGCAGCAAGCTTACCGACAAGAGCCCGGTCGACGAGGATGCGCCGGCCGTCGCCCGTCTGCGCGAGGCGGGTGCCGTCGTGTTCGCCCAGAGCACCAGCTCGGAGCACGGCCACAAGGGCGTGACCGATTCGCCCCTGAACGGCATCACGCGCAACCCGTGGAACGTCGAGTGCACGCCGGGCGGCTCGTCGGGCGGCGCCGGCGCGGCCGTCGCGGCCGGACTGGGGCCGATCGCCATCGGCACCGACGGCGGCGGCTCGGTGCGCATTCCCTCGAGCTTCTGCGGCCTGGTCGGGCTCAAGGCCACATTCGGCCGCGTCCCCGCCTGGCCGCCGTCGATGACCGGCGATCTCTCCAACACCGGGCCGATGTGCCGCACTGCGCTCGACTGCGCGCTGATGATGAACGTCATTTCGCGGCCCGATGCGCGCGACGCCTGCGGCCTGCCCGCCGACGACATCAACTATGCGAAGAAGCTCGACGGCGATCTGAAGAAGCTCAAGGTCGGCTTCGTCCTGCGCTTCGGCGATTGTCCGGTCGACATCGAGGTCGCTTCCCTGGTCACCCGGGCGGCCAAGCAATTCTCTGCCCTCGGGTGCAAGGTGGAGGAGACGCAGGCGCCCTTCCCCTATGCCGATGCCAGCCGCGCCTTCGTCGTGCATTGGCTCTCCGCCCTGCAGCGCCTGCTGCAGCTCTTCCCCGAGAACCGGCACGGCGAGTTCGATCCAAACCTGCTGGCCTCGGCCAAGGCCGGGCTTCGCTACAGCCTGCAGGACCTGGTGAATGCGCAGGTGGTGCGGCGCGAGCTCGCAATCGCCTGGAACCAGTTCTTCGCCAAGTATGATCTGCTGCTGACGCCAACGGTCGCCGTGCAGCCCTTCGAGGCCGGCAAGAACCTGCCACGGGGGCCCGACGGAAAAGGCAACGTCCTGTGGTCGCCCTATACCGCAACTTTCAACATGAGCCGGCATCCCGCGGCCTCCGTACCATGCGGGCTGAGCCGCGACGGGCTGCCGATCGGCCTGCATATCGTGGCCGGGCACTATCGCGATGCCCTCGTGCTGCGTGCTGCCGCCCGCTACACCGAAGCCAATCCCCTCACGTTCCCTGCTCTTCCGGAGACCAAGTGATGACCGCCGATCTAGCAATGATGCCGGCCCACGAGCTAGTGAAGCTCTACAAGGCGCGCAAGGCCTCGCCGGTCGAGGCGACGCGGGCGGCGTTGGCCCGCGTCGAGGCGTTCAATCCCGAGCTCAACGCCTTCCAGCATCTCGATCCCGACGGCGCGCTGCGCGCGGCGCGCGCCTCGGAGAAGCGCTGGAAGAAGGGCGGCAAGCGGCTGTCCGACATCGACGGCGTGCCGATCACCATCAAGGACATGGTGCAGACCAAGGGCATGCCGACGCGCATGGGCAGCATGGCGACCAATGCCGACGGCCCGTGGACGGTCGACGCGCCGGTGTCGGCGCATCTGCGCGCCGCCGGCACGGTGCTGCTCGGCAAGACGACCTCGCCGGATCACGGCTGGAAGGGCGTGACCGACTCGCCGCTGTTCGGCGCCACCCACAATCCGTGGAAGATTGGCCGCACGTCGGGAGGTTCGTCGGGCGGCGGCGTCGCCGCCGAGGCGGTCGGCATGGGCAATCTCGCCATCGGCTCCGACGGCGCGGGCTCGATTCGCATTCCCTGCGCCTTCTCCGGCCTGTTCGGGCTGAAGGCGACGCAGGCCCGCGTGCCGATTTTCCCGCCCTCCGCGCAAGGCACGCTGTCGCATGTCGGGCCGATGACGCGCACGGTGCGCGACGCGGCGATGATGATGAACGTGATCGCCCGCCCTGACCCGCGCGACCTCTACGGCCGCCCCGACGACGAGGAGAATTACCTCAAGGGGTTCGACAAGGGCGTAAAGGGCCTGCACATCGCCTACTCTCCCAATCTCGGCTTCGTCGAGCGCGACAAGATCGATCGCGACGTCGCCGCCGCGGTCGAGAGTGCGGTGAAGGTGTTCAAGACCCTGGGTGCGCGCGTGGTCGAGGACTCGCCCGACCTCATGGGACTCGACCCACGGCGGATCCTGAACGCCCATTGGCAGTCCAACAGCGCCATGCTGGTCAGGAGCTTCGCGCCGGAACGGCGCACCCTGATGGATCCCGGCCTGCTCAAGGCCGCCGAGATCGGCGCCAATCTCGGCCAGGAAACGGTCGTGACGGCGATCCACCAGCGCCAGCACCTCGGCGTGATCATGAATCAGTTCATGGCCAAGTACGACCTGCTGCTGACGCCAACCATGCCGATGACGGCGTTCGCGGTGAATGAGAACGCGGCATGGGGCGGCGACGGTGTCGACATCGGCTGGACACCGTTCACGCTCACCTTCAACCTGACGCGCCAGCCGGCCGCCACGATCCCCTGCGGCCTCGACCGCGAGGGCCTGCCGATCGGCCTGCAGATCGTCTCCGGCCATGCCCGCGACGCGCTGGTACTGCGCGCCGCCGCCGCCTACGAACGAGTCCGCCCGATCCCCGCCCCGCCGATGGCGCACAAGATCTAAGGCGTCACGCCTTTGAAAATGCGCTTGGCGGGCGCGCGCCCAGCCATGAGCTTCTTCCGAAGTAACGCCAGTTTTTTCACTGCATCGTGGTGCGCGCAGCGCGCGCCGAAGCGCTCGCCAGCACGGCGACGCGCCCAGGAGGCGGCAGGCGCCTCCCGGCGATGGCGGTTGGCATCGTGAAAATCGCCAACCACGCCGGCCGGCCTAGCGATGATCGGGGGCGCCGAGCTCTTTGCGGCACTCGGCCGTCAGCTGGTTGGTGTGCTGGTCGGGGCAGTCCTTCTTGCGCTCGATGTGCAACGCCACGACGTAGAAAGCCAGGGCACCGAGGATCCAGATCACCAGCGACAGGCTGAGGGCCGGCTCATACGACCGTTCGATACGCCGCGACAGGCTGGTGCTCGGCGCGAAGGAGGCAAGCA
This sequence comes from Reyranella sp., assembly GCF_044224635.1. Lineage (GTDB taxonomy): Bacteria > Pseudomonadota > Alphaproteobacteria > Reyranellales > Reyranellaceae > Reyranella. The sequence continues at coordinate 118,963 of NZ_JBGAKA010000004.1, forward strand.
ATCGCACCAACACCAAGCTGAGCGGGAACGTCGCCGCACCGCACGCCAGGAAGAACAGGAACAGGTTTTCGACGCTCATCGGCCACACGGTATATACTCGGCAAGAATCCGGAGGAAGCCATGACGCGATGCGGACTGTTGGTCGCAGGTCTCCTGGCTCTGACAAGCGCTGTCGCCGCCCAGCAACAGCAAAAGATCGGTGCGCCGCCGGAAGCCCTCAACATGCGGCTCGTCGGCAGCAGTGACCTGCAGGCCTGCAGCGCCTACATCTACATCGTCGGCCGCGCCAACACCGGGCTGCACATCCTGGAGCTCGAGGGTGCGGCGCGACAGGTGGCGGGCCTGAAGTAGGAGCGATGCTCAAGCGGCGCACCGTCATCCAGGCGTCGTTGGCGGGCGGCATGGTGGCCGGGCTCGCCGGATTTTCCGAGATCGGCCATTGGTACAAGGCCTGGGTGGCGGAATACGGACCGGGCTGGAAGTCGATGCCCTGGCCCTTCCCGCGCGACGCCTGGCCGGACGGCAAGGCGTGGCGCAATCGCGGTCTCGACCTCGAGGTCTATGTCCGCCTGAAGCTCGGCTTCTGCGGCAATTGCGACACCGGCGTGGTCGAGGATTCGGAGGTCGACCGCGTCACCGACATCGACCTGCTCGATCCCCACTTCGTGCCAGTGCAGGTGGGCAGCCGCATCCGCATCACCGACCTGTTCGGCCGCGCCCGGCTCTACCGCCTCAGGACTCGGGATGGCGAACGCCTCGCCGATGCCATCGCCGTTTCCTACAAGTGCGACCTCGTCGTCGCCATCGTCGTCGGCCCGGTCGACGACGCCAAGGTGCGCAGGGCGGCGCATAATTTCCTCGAGACCAACACAGTGCAGATCTGGGTGAACGAACAGCTCGAGGGACGGTGACGCTCCCGAGCGCAGCGGGAGACCTTTGCTCATGTTTCTTGTGCCCCAGCCTAGCCCCAAACCTCGCGCGCGACCTCGACGCAGCGGGAGAGCTTGGCCCACTGTTCGTCCTCGGCCAGCAGGTTGCCTTCCTCGGTGCTGGCGAAGCCGCATTGCGGCGAGAGGCAGAGCTGGTCGATCGGGGCGAACTTCGCCGCCTCGTCGATGCGGCGCTTGAGCTGGTCCTTGCTCTCGAGCGCGCCGGTCTTCGAGGTCATGACGCCCAGGACCACCTGCTTGCCCTTTGGCAGGAAGCGCAGCGGCTCGAAGCCGCCGGCGCGCTCGGTATCGTATTCCATGAAATAGGCATCGACACCCATCTGGTTGAACAGGATGTCGGCGATGCGCTCGTAGCCGCCCTGCGCCATCCAGGTCGAGCGGAAGTTGCCGCGGCAGAGATGCATCGAGATTGTCATGCCCGGCGTGCGACCGGCGCAGGCCGCGTTCACCAGATCGGCATAGACATGCAGGAGCCTGTCCGGGTCGTCGCCGCGGCCGCGCAGATACTCGCGCTGTTGCTCGTCGCACAGATAGGCCACGAACACCTCGTCGAGCTGCAGGTAGGTGCAGCCGGCCTCGCCGAAAGCGCGCACCGCCTTGCCGTAGGCGCGGCCGAGGTCGGCGAAGAACGGCTCCATCTCCGGATAGACCGACCTTTCGATCGCCTGCCGGCCGCCGCGATAGTGCAGCGCCGTCGGCGACGGGATGGTCATCTTCGGCACCGCCTGGGCCACCGACTTCAGGTAGCGGAAATGATCGAGCATCGGATGGCTCGATGAGAAGTCGATGCGGCCATGGACGTGCAGGCCCTCGGCCTTGGTCTGCGTGCCCTTGAACTGCAGGCCCTGGGTGACGCTCACGAGCTCGACACCGTCGAGCTTGGCCAGGAAATCGTAGTGCCACCATGAGCGGCGGAACTCGCCGTCGGTCACCGCCTGCAGGCCGATCGCCTCCTGGCGGGCAACGAGCTTGCTGATCTCGGCGTCCTCGACCGCCTTCAAGCCGGCCGCATCAATCTCGCCCGCGAGTCGCCTGGCGCGCGCTTCCTTGACCGGCGCGCTGCGCAGCAGGCTGCCGACCTGGTCGGCGCGAAACGGAGGCTGGGTTCGTTGCATCAGGCGGCCACTCCCAGGGCGTTGCGGATCGAGCTGTGGAAATGGACGAGCGAGGGCTCGTTGCGACCGTAGACGACTTCTTCGGTACCGCCTGACTCGAATCCGATCTGCATGCGCTCGCCCAACGGGAAATCCTCTTCCATCACGGTGCGGATGGCGATGTCGCGGTTTTTCTCCCAGTAGGCATCGGGCCGCGTGCTGTCGGCCGGCTTGTAGATCGTCATCTCGACATCGCAACGGCTGGCATCGTCGCGGCCCGGGAAGGCGCGCCAGATCTCGATATGGTCGACCTGCCAGATCAGGATGGTGTTGGGAAAGAGCTGGTAGACCGAGATGACGTGCGGACGGTAGTCGCGTTCGTCCTCGGGCAGCGCGCGCACCTTGTCGATCGAGGTGCGCGCCACGCACATGCGCCCGTGCAGGCCGGCGCCGTCGAACGTGCCGCAATTGCCGATGAAGTACGGCGCGATGGTTTTCCTGTGCAGATGCGGGATGTGGTAGCCCTCGAGGAAGGTGTCGATGGCGAACTTCCAGTTGATGCGCGGCGCGATACGATCGACCGAGTAGATCGGATAGGTGTCGAGCCGCAGCGCGTCCAAATCGGCTGCAAATGCGCCAAGCTCTCGCTCGACGTCGATCACGGCACTCTCGCCCGGCGCGAGCGGACGCGGCCGCACGTACATCATGCCATGCTTCTCCGCCGCTGGCAGGCGGGCGAGCCCATGCCCGGCGAGATCGAGCCCGGCAAAGCCCACCTTGTCGGTGGTCCCCAGGAGCTTGCCGGCCAAATCGTAGGTCCAGCCGTGATACGGGCAGACGAAGGCGCGGGCGTTGCCGCAGCCCTGTGCGAGAGGGGCGCCGCGATGGCGGCAGATGTTGGCGAACGCCCGAACCTCACCGTCCGGCGCACGGGTCATCAGGATGGGCATGCCGGCGACATCCTCGGCCAGATAGTCGCCCGGCCTGGCGAGCCGCGTGCTGAGCCCCATGAAGATCGGACGCTCGCGGAACAGCCTGTCGCGCTCGAGTCCAGCCCGCTCGCGGCACGAATAGGCCGTGACGCGATTGCGGAACATGTCCTCTGCGAGGTCAGTGGTGCGGCCGTCGATATGGCCGAGCAGCCGCCTTCCGACGGCCAGTTCTTGCGGTCTCTGCATGCGGGAAGCTTAGTCGCTGTGTGCCGGACGCTCCAGGCGTCATGCATTCAGGAGGCCGAAAACCAACGCCCGCATGCGGCAAAGCGCCACGAGCCCTGATTTCGCCAACCGAGGCGCCGCTATCGCAGCCGCCAGCATCTGCTTTCACGCAGACACTTGGCCTCCTATCCCCGGCGGATCTGACCCGCCTGCGGTTGCTCCTGCAGCCCGCTTGATCCAAGTCAAAGCAACATCATGCTGCGCCTCACACGATACTACCTTCGGTAGGGAGATTGACCATGAAATTCAATGACCTTGCACGATCCAACCTCGTACCTTTCGACAATCTGGCGGTCATCAGAAGGTACTTCGCCGCGGTCAAGGCGATGGACAAGGCCGCCACGTCTCAGAAAGCTTTCGAAACCGGCCGCATCATGGCCCTTTGGCATGACGACGGCCGGCTGAGCATCAGCGGCAAGCCGATCGGCGAAGAAAAATCCTATCAGGGATCACGTGAGATCGCCGGGTTCTACGAGCAACGCGCGAAGGGCGTGCATGGTGAGATCGCCGTCAACGTCTCGGCGGTCGATGTGGCGAATGCCAAGAGTGCCGACCATGTCGTCGCAAGCGGCATCCGCTACGTCGTCACCCACGACGACGAGGGCCTGCAGGTGCCCTTCACTCACAATTTCACGATGCGCGACGGCCGCATTGCCGAGTTGAGGATCCACGTCGGCGCGCCCGACAAGTCTGAGGTCGCGCCGCTTGGAAACCTGAAGGTCGAGGATATGGGCAGGCTTTCGGCGATGGCCTGGATGGTCGCCTGAACGACCGCACTGACCTCGGTATCCCGTCGATACCCGGAGGAGAGTTCCATGAAGCTCGCGATTCCGCTCTACGTAGTCTGGGAAACAACGCTCGACTGCAACGCGAAGTGCATGCATTGTTATTCCGATGCCCTATTCGGGCACGGACCAGTCTATTGGCAGCTCGCGGAATGCCTCGACTTGGTCGATGAGCTGGCCGACGCCGGCGTCATCATCCTCGCGTTGTCGGGCGGCGAGTTCCTGCTCCGGCCCGATTGGGAAAGGATCGTCGAACACGCCGTCGGTCGCGGCCTGCAAGTCACGTTTGCGACCAACGGCATCAAGGTCACGGACGACGTCGCACGACGCATCAAGGAGCTTGGCGTGGCGAACGTCAGCGTCAGTCTCGATGGCGCCTCCTCGGAAGTGCACGAGAAAATCCGGGGAGTTCCTCATATCTTCGCGAAGGCCTGTGAGGCGGTACGCCGCCTTTCGGGGCTGGGAGTGCGGGTGACCGTCAACTACACGCCGATGCGGCCGAACCTGTCGCAAGCCGAAAGCCTCATCGCTCTCGCCTACGATCTCGGCGCCAAGAAGATCAATCTCACAGAATACGTTTACACTTCCCGCGGCGGCGTGGAATTGATGCCGCGGCCGGCCGAGCTTGGCGCACTGCTATCGCGCTGGACGAGCGCGGCCGATGCCTGGAAGGGCAAGATCGAGGTCGATTGGCACGACTGCCGCGTCGCGCTGCTCCTGCCCGGGGCCGAGGCCGATCCCTACAAGGGCTGCGGTGCAGGCTACACCCACTGTCGGATCACCATCGATCACGACGTGACGCCATGCGTAGTCCTACCCGTCCCGGTCGGCAACCTCAGGACACAGCGCTTCGTCGACATCTGGAAGAACGCACCAGAGCTCCACAAAATTCGGGATCGTGCCAACATTCGCGGTGGCAACTGCGCCGGCTGCGAGCATCTCGACCGGTGCGGCGGCTGCCGCGCCGCAAGCTTTGCCCACTTTGGCGACGCCTACCTGGGTGATCCCACTTGCTGGATCAGGCCGGAATTCGCCGAGCTGGAGAACCGACGGATGGGGGTACGGGAGGCGAAGTCATGACCGAATATTTCTCGTCAGTTGAGAAGGCTCCGAGGATTCGTTGTCGCGCCGAGAACGAAGGCCACTACCTTCTGTACAATCCGAAAACCGACCAGCTGCATATGCTGGACGAGCTCGGCAAGAAGGTTTTCGACCTGTGCGACGGACGGACAATCGACGACGTCGTGAAGGACGCCTGCAGCCTCGCGGTCGAAGGGCAGCCCCTGGTCTCGCCGCCGGACATCGTGTCGTTTCTCTGCAGCCTGAAGAAGCGGCACCTCGTTGTCATGTACTGACATGCCCACCCACGCGATCCTGCTGATCCAACCGCCGGCATCATTCGACAATCCCTCGCCATGCCTTGACGACAAGCAGTTCGGCCTCGGGATTCTCGCCAATGCTGCATGGCTGGAGTCGGCGGGCTTTGCAGTCGAAGGCGTTCACATACCTCTGATGCTCCATCGCGGCGCATCGCCCGACGAAGTCATGAGGTTCATTCTCGACAAGGAACCACTGTTCACGGCAATCGGCCTCAACTGGGTCCATTTCAGCAGGGGCGCCGTCGAGACGGCGCGACGCCTGCGCAGCCTCCGGCCCGACATGCCGATCATCGTCGGTGGCCAGCATGCCAGCCTGTTCGCCGACGAGATCGCCAACGATCATGCCGACGTCCTCGACGGCGTCATTCGCGGCGAGGCCGAATTGCCACTCCTGCGTATCGCAACGGCTCTGTCGACCGGCAGGCCCATTCCGGAGCACGTTCCCGGCCTCCATCAATGCGGCATTGCGGCCGAGCCACCGCAAGTCGTCGAAGATCTCGATTCGCTGCCGGTCTACAGCTACCAGAGCCTCAGACCGGCACCGCTTCAGCCCGACGTCGCCGCCCTTTCGACGGCTCGAGGCGCCTGTCCATTCCGCTGCGCCTGGTGCGTCGAACCCGTCATCGGTCAGATGCAAGGCCGTGCCAAGCTGCGCTTCCATACGCCAGACAGGATCGTCGCACAGATCGAGGCGCTGGCGGAAGAAGGTATCCATCGATTCACGATCCAGGACAATTTCTTCGTCGGCGGTGATCGCAGGCTCGTAGCTCTTGCCGACGCTCTGGTGCGCCGAGGGATACGTCCCGCACATCTCAATATCTTTGCCCATCCCGATAGTTACACGAAAGCAGGAATGGCGGCGCTGGCAGGCTGTTGCGAGCGTGGCAGCATCGACTACGGTGTCGAGACGGGCTCTGTGCGGGTAGCCGCACTCAACAATCGACGACTCGATCCCGATCTGGCGGTCTCGCGAATATTGGATGCTGTCTCTGCCGGACTCGAGCCCTACACATGGTGGATGGTCGGTCTTCCCGGCGAAGACCTCGACGCCGTGCACGAGAGTGAACAGCTCATCGAACGAACCATGGAAGCCGGCGGAATACCGCGCTGGGTGAGTCCGCTGATCTTGTTCCCACAGACCGAGATCCACAAGAATCCGAAGCGTTTCGGCATCCAGCGGCGCTTCACCAGCTTCTCCGATTATGCTGTCTTCTCCGACATCACCCTCGCGGAAGCGGTCATGTTTTCCGACGCAATCGCCCACGAGTCAGACGACGCGTCGCGCGACGAGATAACCGCGCGGGCGCTACGGCTACGTGGCTTCATCGTCGACAAGCTTCCACTGCTGCGCAAGGCATACGCCGGCTCGGCACGCAGGCTGGACTTGATCGACGTCGAGGCGCGAATACGCCAGTCGTTCCTCTGAACGGAGGGAACCATGTTTGCCGCATCGTTTCCGTTGCACTTCGTGCTCATCCTCGGCAACAAGTGCAATCTCGCCTGCACCCATTGCTCGTCGAACGCCGATGCCCATTCCTCGGCCGGCTTTTCGACCTCCGAAGCTCGCGACGTCCTGGCGCAGATGGTGGACGTGGGCGTCGTCGACGTCGCTTTCTCGGGTGGCGAGCCGCTCCTTAGGCGTGATCTCGAAGAGCTCGTGGCGTTCGCCAAGGAACTTGGCTTCTCAACCGGCACCAGCACCAATGGCTATGCCTTGACTCATCGCCGCGCTCAATCGATCAAGATGTCCGGACTTGATCGACTACAGGTCAGCCTGGACGGCACGCGGTCGGCTCACGAGCGTATCCGAGGGCCGGGATCGTTCGACAAGGCGATCACCGCCATCCAGCACAGTGTCGAGGCGGGTCTGCGGACGAACATCTGCTTCACCGCGATGCGCAGCAACGCTCATCTCTTTCCGGAAATGATTGAGCTTGCGGTAACGCTGGGCGTGGACGGAGTCAATCTGTCCCAGTTCGTGCCGACCGGCCGTGGCTCGCTCAGCGAGGGTCTCCAACCATCGCTCGCGAAGCACCTGCTGGAGACGTGGCTCGCCGCCAAGCGGCGTCATCCCGATCTGCACCTCACGGCGCATTCGTCCGGCCTGGCCGCCCTGGCACCGTCGGCCGCCGACTGCCGCGGTGGCTGTCAGGCGGGTATGAGTATCGGCTGCATCACCGCCCGTGGCGACGTCACGCCCTGCGTCATGTTTCCCTTGTCATTGGGCAATCTTCGCTCCCAGCGCCTGAGGACGATCTGGTCAAGGTCGGCGACCGTTGCGACACTCAAGTCTCGCGAAGTGAAGGGTCGCTGCGGTGATTGCCGGTACCGCGAGAGTTGCGGCGGCTGTCGGGCAGCGGCCTGGGCGGTGACCGGTGACATGATGGCCGAAGACCCTTACTGTTGGATGCTACCTGATGGGGGAGCAGCTGAGGCTCCCATGAGCAAGTGAGCGGTCGCCATGCCCCATATCGTCATCTATTCACCGCGCTTGTCCCGCGAGACAAAGGTCGCTTGCGCAAAAGCGGTGACGCAGGCCTTTGAAGCCACGACAGGTCATTCGGCCGACCTCCTGACCATCCACTTCGAGGAACATTCCTACGACAACGTCGCAGTCGGCGGGAAACTGCTGACCGATGCGTTCCCGGAGCTCGCGGCAAAGGAAAAGCGCTTTCGCGAGCAGCCGTAGACGGCACGCTCGTCTCGACTAGGCTTCGGCGGCGGCACGGATCGCCGCGTCGACTACTTGGCGCGGCGTCATGCCGCTTTCACGCATCGCGCGGATCGTCATGTCGCGGTCGCGCTTGGCGAAACGCCGGCCGGCGGCGTCGGTCAGCAACCTGTGATGGGCATAGCGCGGCTGGTCGTAGCCCAGGAGCTTCTGCAGCAGGCCGTGCACGTGGGTCGAGGCCAGCACGTCCTCGCCGCGCGTCACCAGGGTGATGCCTTGCAGCTGATCGTCGACGACGACCGACAGATGGTAGCTGGTCGGCGTGTCCTTGCGGGCGATGACGACGTCGCCAAGCAGCTGGGGCTCGCCCTCGATCCAGCCGCGCACCTCGTCGAAGAAGCGGTACGGCCCGGCCTGCGCGGCCGCGCGCCCGGCATCGAGCCGCAAACAGTGCTCACGGCCGGCCCGCAGGCGCTCGCGGCGCTCCTGCAGCGGGAGGGTCCGGCAAGTGCCGGGATAGAGCGGGCCGTCTGGCCCCGGGAGGGGCCCATGCGGCGCACCAACCGATGCCGCGATGTCGGCGCGCGAGCAGAAGCAGGGATAGATCAGCCCCTGCGCATCAAGTGCATCGAGCACCTTGCCATAGTCGGCGAAGTGATCGGACTGGCGGCGCACCTCGCCGTCCCACGTGAAGCCAAGCCACTGCAGATCGGCCAGGATCGCCATCTCGAACTGCCGCTTGCAGCGCCTGATATCGATGTCCTCGATGCGCACCAGGAAGGTCCCGCCCGCCTCATGCGCGCGATGCCAACCGGTCCACGCCGAATAGGCCGAGCCGAGATGCAGCTCGCCGGTCGGGCTGGGGGCAAAACGCGTAATCAGGGACATCATCCGACGTTACAGGCGCTTGCGCCGCCGTGCTATGCCCGGGCCATGGCTCAAGTGATCCTCGACGCCTCCAATCTCGCGACGGCCATGGCGCATCTCGCCGAGATCGATGCCGATTTCGCGCGCGCGATCGCCGAGGTCGGGCATCCCGCGCTGCGCGAGGTGCCGCGCGGCTTCAACGGCCTGATGCGCGCCATCATCGGCCAGCAGGTCTCGGTGCATGCCGCCCGCAGCATCTGGCTGCGGCTGGAAGAGGCGGTGCCGAGCATGGCGCCGGCCGAGTTCCTGGCGCTCGGCGACGAGCAGCTGCGCGCGGTCGGCCTGTCGGGCGCCAAGATGCGCTACGGCCGCAGCCTCGCCACAGACATCGTCGAGGGCCGCATCGATTTCGCGGTCCTCGACACGCTCGACGACGAAACGGCCATTGCCATGCTGTGCCAAGCCAAGGGGATCGGCCGCTGGACGGCCGAGATCTACCTGATGTTTGCCCATGGCCGGCCCGACATCATGCCGGGCCTCGATCTCGGCCTGGTGATCGCCGCGCAGCATCTCAAGAACCTGCGCAAGCGGCCCGACGCCAAGCGCTTGGTCAAAATCGCAGAGCAGTGGCGTCCCTGGCGCAGTGCCGCGGCGCTGCTGCTCTGGCACTATCGTCGCAACATGCCGGACTGGAGCGCTCGCGAGCCGAAGCCCAAGCCAGCCACGAAGAAGGCCGGGCCACTGACGAAAGCAAAGAGGAAATGACCGACATCAAGCTCGACGGTCCCAGCCACGGCCCGCAGAATGGCGGCAAGCTGGGCCATCTCGTGATCCTGCTGCACGGCTACGGCGCCGACGGCAACGACCTGATCGGGCTGGCGCCGGTGCTGAGCCCGCTGATGCCCGACGTCGTGTTCCATTCGCCCAACGCTCCCTACCCGTGCGACGGCAACCCCTACGGCTATCAGTGGTTCCCGATCACGCGCCTCGATCCGGCGGCGACGCTGGCCGGCGTGCGCGCCGCCGCGCCGTTCGTCGATGCCTTCATCGACGAGAAGCTCGCCGAATACGGGCTCGACGAAAGCAAGACCTGCCTGGTCGGCTTCTCCCAGGGCACGATGATGGCGCTGCATGTCGGCCTGCGGCGACGCAACCGCTTGGCCGGCATCGTCGGCTTCTCCGGCATGCTGGCCGGTCCGGAGGTCCTCAAGGCCGAGCTGCGATCGCGGCCGCCGATCCTGCTGGCGCACGGCGACAGCGACGAGATGCTGCCGCATGTGCTGACCGAGCGCGCCGCCGAGGCACTGGAGCAGAACGGCCTCCGAGTCGGCGTTCACATCTCGCCCGGCGTCGGCCACGGCATCGACGAGACCGCCCTGTCGAACGCCGCCCGCTTCCTGCTCGAGGCCCTCAAGCTGCCGATGCCGGGATGAGGGCATGTGTGTCCACCCAATTCGAGCTCCTCTCCGCCGATTGGGCGAGGTTGGGTGAGGGGGTTGGGCACGTCGTCGCCCCCTCACCCAGCCTCTCCCCCACAGGCGCGGCTCGGCGAAGCCGAACCCGCTCATAGCGGGGGAGAGGAACATGACTTGAAGAGAAGATTGAGTCGGATGACCCAGGAAATTTGCAAGCCGGGCTTCGAGCGCGTCGCCGAGGCTTTCGTCGAGAACCTGCAGAAAAACGGCGAGGTCGGCGCCTCGGTGTGCGTAACGGTCGATGGCGAGACCGTCGTCGATCTGTGGGGCGGCATTGCCGATCCCAAGACCGGCGCGGCGTGGGAGGCCGACACGGTGAGCGTGGTGTTCTCCTGCACCAAGGGCGCGACGGCGCTGTGCGCCCACGTGCTGGCGAGCCGCGGCCAGCTTGATCTCGACGCGCCGGTGGTCGAGCTGTGGCCCGAGTTCGGCCAGAACGGCAAGGAGCACGTCACCACGCGCATGATGCTCGACCATTCGGCGGGCGTGCCGGCGCTCCGCGCCCGCCTCAAGGACAGCGGCCCCTACGACTGGGACCACATGACCGGCCTGCTCGCGGCCGAGCAGCCGTTCTGGCAGCCCGGCACGCGCAACGGCTATCACGGCTTCACCTTCGGCTGGACGGTCGGCGAGATGGTGCGTCGGGCGAGCGGCAAGCCGCTGGGCACGTTTTTCCGCCAAGAGATCGCAGGGCCGCTCGGGCTCGATTTCTGGATCGGCCTGCCGGAAGCCATCGAGCCGCGCGTCGCGCCGATCCTCGCCTACCCGCTCAAGGCCGAGGACGCCAAGACGCCATTCCTGCGCGACCTCGCCACCGACAAGCAATCGATCCCGTTCCTGTTCTACATGAATGTCGGCGCCTGGCGGGCAGGCGGTGCCAACACGCGGGCCGGCCGCGCCGCCGAGATCGGCGCCGCCAATGGCGTCACCAACGCGCGCGGCCTTGCCGGCATGTACCAGCCGCTGGCCAACGGCGGCGGATCCCTGGTCGACGCGACGACGCTCGCCCGCATGGGCGAGGTCTCGATGGCAACGCACGACGACGCCACCTTGCGCATCCCGACGCGCTTTGCGCTGGGCTTCATGAAGTCGATGGACAATCGCAAGCGCAGCGTCGGAGCCAAGCTGTTCGGCGAGGATGTCGACAGCGTGATCCTGGGCAGCGCCGCCTTCGGCCATGTCGGTGCCGGCGGTTCGCTGGGCTTCGCCGATCCGGCGGCCGGCCTGTCTTTCGGCTATACGATGAACCAGATGGGTCCCGGTATCCTGATGAACAAGCGCGGCCAGTCGCTGGTCGACGCCACCTACCAGTCGCTCGGCTACCGCAGCAAGGATGGCGGGGTGTGGATCCGCTGATCTGTGAGCCGGCTAATTCGCTGAACCAATAATCCGATGATCGCCGTCCTTCGTCCGCTCAAGGACTCTGGTATTGCCACGATCTGGTCGGGGCTCGCCGCCTCAACCATCGGCGAGGACCTGTTCCGGGTCGCCGTGGTGTGGATCGCCGCCGAGCAGATCGGCAATGCCGCAGGCTACGTCAACGCTGCGCAATACGGCGCCATGCTGGTGATCGGGCTGATCGGCGCCTCGCTGTTCGATCGCTGGCGTGCCGACCGCGCCATGATCGGCGCCAAGTATGCGAGCGCCGTGCTCGCCCTCCTGCCGGTCGGCGGTTACTACGTCTGGGGCATCTCGATCCCGCTGCTGATCCTGTCGGTAATGGGGCTCGCCGGCTTGCGCATGGTGTTCACGCCGGCGTTGCAGTCGGCGGTCCCGGTGCTGGTGCCCAACCGCAACGAGATGCAGGCGATCAATGGCCTGTTCGACGCCACCTGGCGGCTGGCGCGGCTGGTCGGGCCGATGCTGGCCGCGGTGCTGAACGCTCTCCTGCCGGTGATCCATTTCCTGTCGGTCACGGCGGTGGGCTTCGTGCTCTCGGCCGTCGCGGTGTGGGCCGTGCGAGACAGGACCTACGATCCCAGCGTGCCGCCGCGGCCGTCACGCGCCGGCTGGCGCGGCGCCTGGGATGCCCTGCTCGATGGCGCGCGCCTGATGTTGCGCGAGCCCATCACCGGCGTCCTGTTGCTGGTCAACGCCTTCGCCAACGGCCCGTGGAGCGTCGCCCTGCAGCTTGCCATCACGCTCATCGTGCTCGAGCACGACCCGCATTTGTTCGGCCTCCACGGGCTCGCCGCGCTGGGCCTGATCATCGGAACCTGCGGCGTCGGCGACGTGGTCGGCAACCTGGTGGCCGGCAGCGTCAAGTTCCAGAAGCCCTTGCAGACCATGTTCCTGGGCTACGTCGCCATGGGAACGGGCTTCGTCCTGCTGGCGCTCGCCGCCTGGAGCCTCGACAATCCGTTCAAGCTGCCCGCGATGATGGCGGCCGCCCTGATCTCGGGCTTCGGCGGGCCGTTCTACTTCATCCCGATGATCACCCGGATGCAGACCGTCTATCGCGGCGTCGAGATCGCCCGCGTCTTCCGTCTGCGGCTGGCGATCATGGCGGCGTCGATGCTGGTGTTCAATCTCGCCGCCACCCCGCTGTTCGACCTGATCGGCCCGACCCACACCGAGTTCTATTTTGGCCTGCTGCTCCTGGCGATGGGCATCGCCGGCCACCTCTACTTCCGTCGCCTGGAGGGCCGGCCGGAAACAGCGCGGCAGATCCTGGAGCATTGATCGTCGAGGCCCGCCAGCGCGGTGCTCAATGGCTGCGGAAGAACATCTCGTACAGCGACAGCAGGATCTCGATGGCGATCAGGATGATGATGTACCATTCGAGGCGGACGGTACGCTGGTCCTGCACCAGCTCGAGAAGCGTGCGGATGGTGTCGCCCACCAGGGCGAGCTTGCGGTCCACCGCCTTGCCGCGCTCCAGGAGCTCGTATTCATCGGCAAGCCGGGCATAGAACCGCTCGAGCTCGGGCCAGTCCCACAGGATGTCGGGCTTGTCCTCGACCGCGACGCGGCCGACCATGCGATGCTGGGTGAGCAGGCTGTCGCCGATCTGGCGTACGAGGTCGCGCGCCTGGCGCACGCCACGCCCCTTGCGCTTGAGCTCCATGGCAAGCTGGTCGATGCGGTCGACGGCGATGGCGAGCTCGGTCTCCTGCTGCGACAGCACGAGGCTCTTGGCCAGCACATTGGCCACGATCTGCAACCGCTCGGGCGCATCGTCCTTCAGGAAGATCGCCCCGGCCGTGTCGAGCTTGTCGTCACTACCACTCAGCGATGCCGTGGTCCGGTCGCGCTCAGGCACAGCCACGGCTTCGACGACGCGCGGCCGCAGCACCTCCAGGACCGCATGTTCGTCGGCGAGCGGGACGCCTGCGAACACCACGACCCCGAACCGGAAGGCGAATGCCACGCCGCGGCGGCCGACGCGCAGCGTGAGCGGCGACAGCCCGATCGTGTCGGGGTGCTCGAGGCCCCGGGTGTCGATGCGCAGGCCCAGCAGCACCGCGTGAAAGTCGATGGTTCTCTCGCCCTGCTCCACAGGGGCATCATAGCAGCCTCCTCGCGGCGGTCTGCCGGAATGTCAGCAGCTGCAGGGCGTTCTCGATCAGCCGGAGGCCGATGTCGGGCGCCGTCATCACCGACTCGGGATGGAACTGCACTGCCGCCATCGGCAGGATAATATGCTCGATTGCCATCACGACGCCGGCTGCGGTCTCCGCCGTCACCGCAAGTTCCTTCGGCATCGCGCTGCCGCGCGCGTGGATCGAGTGATAGCGACCGACGGTGAAGTGACGCGGCAGCCCTTGAAAGAGCTTGCCGCCCAGCACGCGGACCTCGGACGCCTTGCCGTGCATCGGCTTGGCCAGCAGATCGAGCGCGCCCCCGAAAAATTCCACCATGCCCTGCAGGCCGAGGCAGACGCCGAACACCGGCAGCCGGCGCTTCATTGCCAGTGCCAGCGTTTGATCCATGGCGAAATCGGCCGGTCTGCCCGGTCCCGGCGACAGCAGCACGATGTCGACCGGCTGGTTGCCGGCCAGGGTTTCACGGGCCAGATCCGGTCTTTGGGTGACCACGTGCGCCCCGGCCGCGCGGCTGTAGTTGGCGAGCGTATGGACGAAGCTGTCCTCGTGATCGACCAGGAGCATTCGGATCGCGCCCGTTTTGGACGCACGCACCGTGAGCGCGGGCGCCGAAACCGGCCCCGCAGCCTCGACGCCGCCATTGATCGCCGAGAACATCGCCGCCGCCTTCAGCCTGGTCTCGGCCTCCTCCTCGTGCGGGTCGCTGTCGTGCAGCAGGGTGGCGCCGGCGCGCACCTCGGCAATGCCGCCCTTCATCCGCACCGTTCGCAGGGTCAGGCCGGTGTTCATGTTGCCGTTGAACATCGTTCCGCCGATGGCGCCACCATACCAGCGGCGCGCACTCTTCTCCTCGGCCTCGACGAAGCGAATGGCCCACGGCTTCGGCGCACCGGTGACGGTGACCGCCCAGGCGTGAGACAGGAAGGCGTCGAGAGCGTCGAACTCGGGACGAAGAGCGCCTTCGACATGGTCGACGGTGTGGATCAGGCGCGAATACATCTCGATCTGGCGGCGCCCGATGACGCGCACGCTGCCGGGCTCGCACACGCGCGACTTGTCGTTGCGATCGACGTCGGTGCACATCGTCAGCTCGGCTTCGTCCTTGGCGGAGTTCAGCAGCTCGCGAATGCGATCGGCATCCTCGAGGGCGTCGCAGCCGCGGCGGATGGTGCCGGAGATCGGACAGGTCTCGACGCGGCGGCCTTCGACCCGGACGAACATCTCCGGTGAGGCGGCAACCAGGAACTCGCCGTCGCCCAAATTCATCAGCGCGCCATATGGCGCCGGGTTGATCCGCCGCAGGCGCTCGAAGATCGCGCTGGGCTGATCGCGGCAGGGCGCCGAGAGAAGCTGCCCGAGCACGACCTCGAACAGGTCGCCGCGGGCGAAGGCCTCGCGTGCGCGTTCGACCATGGCGGCGTACTCGCCCGGCGCGTGGTCGCTCTCGGCAGGCACCGCGCCGGCGATCCCGGTCACGTAGGGATCGTCGGCACTGCCGCGCGGCAGTCCCACCGTCGAGCGGGTACCGACCGTGAAGTCGTATCTGAAACACCTGGCAACCTGGCGCATGTGATCGACGATCAGCAGCTCGTCGGGCAGGAACAGCACGAGGTCGCGCTGATCGGCCGCACGCGGCAGGCGCAGCGCCATCGGCTCGAACTGGAACACGAGGTCGTAGCCGAACGCGCCGTAGAATCCCAGATGATCGTCCTCGGCGGCTCCAAAAAGCTCGGTGAGCGACCGCAGGATCGAGAACACGCTGGGCTGGCGGCTGCGTGCCTCCTCGGGGAAGCGGCCAGCCGGCTCGCACAGCATTCCGTCGATGCGATCGTCGCGTACCTCGAGGGCGACGATCGCGTCGAGGCCCCGGACATGATCGGCCACGACCTGCACCAGAGCCTCGCCGCGCGGGTTCAGCCCGACGATGGAGAAGCCGCGGCCTCTGGCCTCGAGCACCAGGGGTGGATCGGCGAAGCCGGTGTCCCAGCGGCTATAGCGCCCAGGATATTCGAAGCTGGAGGACAACAGCACGCCGCGACGGCGGTCCAGCGTGCGCGCCAGTGCGTCGGTGCCGCCGGGATAGGGCAGCTCCCGGACATCGCGGTGAACCGCGATGCCGCCACGGGTTTGATAACGGTCGCAAGACATCGAACCAACTCCTCGGGTTCGGCTGCCGCGAGCTCGGGATCACAATCGCCGGAAATACGAAAGCCGCCCCGAACCCGGGACGGCCTGTTGAGCAATGCACAAAACCGGCCGTCCGCTAAAGGATCGGCCGCCACCAACGTGCGATGCAGACGGTAGAGCGCATGGCCGGAAGCTATAAGACCGCGCCGACGGCGGCAAGCGCGAAGGTAGTGTCAGAGGAGCGCTCTTCTCTTTCCTCCCCAAGCGAGGCTTGGGGAGGTGTCGCCGTCTTCGGCGACGGAGGGGTCAAGAGCATCGTGACTGTGGCCTTTGACCCCTCCGTCCGCGATTACGCGGACACCTCCCCAACTTCGTTGGGGAGGAAGAAGAAGAGCGCCACGGAGTGGCGCGCTCCCAGTTCATGACCCCGTCGCCGAAGACGGCGACACCTCCCCAGCAGAGCCGGGGAGGAACGGCGCATCGCCGTGACCGCCCTCGCCGTCATCCCGGCACGTCGGTGCTGCCCTTGCTCCATTCCAGCAAGCGGCGTTCCGCCAGGTCCATGAGGGACGTCAGCACCATCACCAGCAGGGCGACGATCAGGATGAGGGCGAGCACGCCGGCGACATCGAAGCGGCCGCTGAAGCTCTGCAGGAGCACGCCGAGGCCACTCTTGGCCGCGATCATCTCGCCGATCACCGCGCCGGCGCTGCAGTAGATCAGCGTCAGCTTGAGCCCGGCGAAGATGCCGGGCAGCGCCCAGGGAAAGCGGACATCGCGGAACAGGCGAAGCTCGGAAGCCCCGAACAGCCGCGACATCAGCAGGAGATCGCGATCGACGTTCTTGAGGCCGCCCAGGGTGCTCAGCAGCATGATGAAGTAGCCGAGCGAGAAGGCGAGCACGACCTTCGACGCGATGCCGATGCCGAACCACAGGATGAAAAGCGGCCCCAGGGCGATCCGGGGCATGCTGTTGAAGGCCGTCAGGAAGGGCGAGACGATCCGGTTCAGCCAGTCGTTGCGATCGAGGATGACGGCGCTACCGATGCCGAACACGACCGACAGGGCGAAGGCGATCGCGATCTCGAGCACCGTCGTGCCGAGATCGGGGAAGATCTCGCCGTCCTTGAACAGGTGCCACAAGGATTGCGCGACGCCGGCCGGCGTCGACACGAAGGCGGCGTTGGCCAGGCCCAAGGCGACGGCGCCTTGCCAGGTCGCCAGGATGACGGCGAGGAAGAGGGCCCGCGCCGCGAAGATCGACGCCGAGCGGCCGCCCTTTGCGCGCACGGCCGAGTCGAGCCTGGCTTCGGAGCTGGCGATGTCGGTCATTGGGCGCTCGCCTTCAGGGAGGTCCAGGTCCTGCGATAGAGATCGTGATAATGGGCATCCGCCTGCAGCGCTTCGGCCGAGCGCGGGCGCGCCAGATCGATGCGGATCTCGTCGACGACCCCCGTTCCCTTCTTCGACATCACGAGCACGCGATCAGCCAGCGTGATCGCCTCGCCGATGTCGTGGGTCACGAAGACGACGGTAGCGCCGCTGCTCCCCCACAGCCCGAGGAGCTGATCGTGGAGCACGAGCTTGGTCTGCGAATCGAGGGCGCTGAACGGCTCGTCCATGAGATAGAGGCTGCGACCGACCGCGAAGGCGCGCGCCAGCGATGCGCGCTGCCGCATGCCCTGGGAGAGCCTGGAGGGATAGAGATCGCGGGCGTGTGCCAGGCCGACCTTCTCGACATAGGCCGCGGCCCGGCGCGCCCTTTCCTCCCGGCCGATGCCGGAGACCTCTAGGCCGTACTCGACATTGCCCATGACGGTGCGCCACGGCAGCAGGGCGTCGCGGGCGAGGACGTAGCAGATGTCTCGGCGCCCGGCGGTCGGCGGGGTGCCGGCGATCGTCACGGTTCCGCCCGCCGCCGGCACGAGCCCGGCGATAACGTTCAGCAACGTCGTCTTGCCGCAACCGCTGGCCCCGATCAGCGCAATGAATTCGCCGCGCTGCACGGAGAGATCGACGCCCGACAGCACGCTGCGCGCCCGCCCGAACGTCACGGAGAGGCCGCGCACGCTGATGTCGCCGGCTCGCCCGCCGCCGTCGGCAATCGTCACGGCCCCGGCCGTCGCCGCAGCGCCTAATTGGGACAGCGGAAGCTCTCCCGCGCCGTCTCGGCGACGATGTCGCGCCGCGTCTTGGGCGCGCCGAGCTGCTTGTTGTCGACCAGGAGCTTCGCCCAGGTGTCGATGGTGCGCGAGGTGATGTCGGGACCGAAGGTCGGCAGCAACCCCTTCACCATCGCCTTGTAGGCGTCCTCGGAGAGGTCGGGGACCTTGACGTATTTCTGCATCAGCGCGACGACCTGATCGAGGTTGTCGGGCTTGCTGAACCAGCAGTACGACTCCTCGAGTGCCTTGGCAAAACGCGCGACGACCTCTGGCTTGTCCTTGATCGTCGACGTCGAGGCCCACCAGCCGTTGTAGCCGAGGTCATGGAACACCTTGGGGCCCTGGTTCTTCGCAAGATCGACGACGACGGTCCCCTCGTTGTTGGCCGCGGCGATCGACGGCAGCGGCTCGATGCTCAAGTAGGTGTCGACAGTGCCACGCTGCAGGGCGGGGCGCGCAGTATTGGGCAGGCCGACGGCGAGGAACGTCACGTCGCTCGCCTTGAACCCGGCGTCGGTCAGGATCATCTGCGCCATGAAATGCACGGAGACGCCGAGCGCCAGGACACCCCAGTTCTTGCCGACCAAATCCTTGATGATGCCGGGATAGCCCTCGGCCAGGTGCGGCAGGGCGATGCCTTTGCGAGCGAGCAAGGCGAACGGCACCTTGACGGTCGACCCCACGACCGCCCGCACCGGCAGGCCCTTGTCGACCGCCAGGATGAGATTGTCCCAAGAGTTGTTGACGAAGGTCACGCTGCCGCTAGCGACGGCGGAGGTC
Source organism: Reyranella sp. (assembly GCF_044224635.1). GTDB lineage: Bacteria > Pseudomonadota > Alphaproteobacteria > Reyranellales > Reyranellaceae > Reyranella. The sequence continues at coordinate 138,018 of NZ_JBGAKA010000004.1, forward strand.
ATCGCCGGCCCGCTGGCGACCGGCACGAGCTCCACCGCGAGGCCGTTCCTCTCGAAAAACTTCTGCTCGTTGGCGACCAGCACCGGCATCGAGATGAGCGCGCCGGGATAGTAGCCGACGCTGGCCGTGAGCTTGTCCTGCGACTGCGCTGCCGGCGGCGTCGCAAGGATCGCCGATGCCGCCATGCCGAAGGCCAGCACGCTTGCCATGATCCGATCTCTCATCTGTTCCCTCCCTGGTGTCTCCATGCAGGCGAGACGCCCGCAGCACTTCCCGTGATGGTCCCGCTCACCAGACGCCGGCCTCGCGCAGGGCCCGGCGTTGCGCGGCGTCGTAGCCGAGCGCCGCCAGGACGCTCTCGTTGTCGGCCGCAAGCAGTGGCGGTCCGCGCTCGGGGGCAATCCTGCGTCCGTTGAGCTTGAAGCCGGCCGCCGGCAGCGCGGCGTCACGCCCCTGCTCCGGCAGCGCCAGCTGGCGCGAGAGGTCGCGCGCCGCGACATGCGCCTCGTCGATCAGCTCGGGCACCGAACGGACCGCGCCCGCCGGCACGCCAGCCGCGGCCAGCCTCCCTTCCCAGTCGATCGCCGGGCGCCCGGCCAGGCAGGCCGCGATGATCGCTCGCAGGGCGTCCTGGTTCTGCTTTCGGACGGCGGGTTCGCAAAAGCGCGGGTCGTGCATGAGCTCGGGCCGGCCGAGCACCCCGCACAGCGCGGCGAACTGCGCCTCGGTGTTGGCGACGACCGTCAAAGGCGAGGTCGCGGTCTGAAACAGCCCCGATCCCGGCGCGCCGCTGGCAGCCGCGTTGCCGATCGGGGCGGCAGGCACCCCGCCATTGACGTGGGCCGACAGAATCGAGCCCATTGCCGCGACCGCACAATCGAGCATGCCGACGTCGATCGACTGCGCCTCTCCGGTGCGGTCGCGCTCGCGCAGCGCGGCGAGGATGGCGACGGTCGCCGACAGGCCGGTCAGGTAATCGACCAGCGGCGGCCCGGTCCGGCTCGGCGCCGTCTCCGGCGTGCCGGTGACCGACATGATTCCGGACACCGCCTGGATGATATGGTCGTAGGCAGGCCGCGGCGACATCGGCCCGTTCTGCCCGAAGCCCGAGATCGAGCAGTAGACGATGCGCGGATTGACGGATCTGATCGCGTCGAAGCCCACGCCCAGCCGCTCCGCCGTGCCAGGGCGCCAGTTCTCGATCATGACGTCGACGCCGGCGGCGATCTCGCGTGCGATCTTCTGACCCCGCGGATCCTTGAGGTTCAGCGCCACCGATCGCTTGGCCGCGTTGCATGACAGGAACGTGCTGCCGAGGCCAGCGGCGACCAACGCCGCGTCGCCACCCTGGCTGCGCATCCAGTCGCCCTGGCCCGGGCGCTCGATCTTGATCGTCTCCGCGCCCAGCAGCGTCAGCAGGTAGGCGCTGTAGGGACCGGCGATGACGCTGGCGCATTCGAGCACGCGCACGCCTTCGAGGGGCAGCCTGGCGAGCGGCGGCCGGCTCACGCGCCGAACCTCGGCTCGGCAAGGCCGCGCGCGCCGAGACCTTCGATGGCGAACAGGCGCCCGGCCAATGGCTGGTCGCGCAAGTGCGCGGCGTCGAGAAAGCGGCTGGCCGAGGTGACGTAGAGGATGTCGAGGCAGGGTCCGCCGAACGCGCACATCGTCGGATTGGAGACCGGCAGGCGAATGTGGCGCATGAGCTTGCCGTCCGGATCGAACTGCGCGACCGCGCCGCCACGGAACAGGGCCGCCCAGTAGCAGCCATCGGCATCGACCGTCGCACCGTCGACGAAGCCGCGAATGTGCACGGTCGATACGAACAGCCGGCGGTTGGCGATGGCCCCGCTGGCGACGTCGAAATCGTACTGCCAGACGGTCGCGGTCAAGGTGTCGGCGAGGTACAGGCGCCGATCATCGGGACTCCAGGCGATTCCATTGCCGATGGTCAGGCCGTCCTCCATCCGCACCGGCGCCTTGTCCTGGTCGAGCCGCCACAGCGCGCCCGTCGGCGTATGGTGATCGGTGTTGACCGACGCGCACCAGAAGCGGCCGGCACGATCGCACTTGCCGTCGTTCAACCGGTTCGTCGCGGGACGATCCGCCTCCACGGCGGCGATCAGACGCGCCGCGCGCCGAGCGAGGTCGAGGTGATAGAAGCCGCCCTTGACGCCGCTGAGCAGCCCGCCTTCGGCACAGCGGGCAATCGACCCGATCGGAAGGCCGGCCAGCGCCGGCGCGAGCGCCGTGCAGGACGTCTCGCGCGTCGCCGGGTCGAAGGCGTGGACCTCGCTCCTCCAGGCATCGATCCAGTAGAGACGCCGGGAATCTGGATCCCACAAGGGCGATTCACCCAGATCGTTGGCAACGGAGGACACGCAGTCGATGTCCAAGCGCCCTCTCCTTTGGAAAGTAGTAGTGATCACTACCGTATGGCTTGAGCAGGACCATCGTCAACTGCTAAGCCCCTCGCATGCGCGAGCCGAAATCAGTCACCGATCTGCTGACCTACCGCCTGCTCCGTCTGTCCAACACGCTCGGCCTCTACAGCAACCGCCGGTATCGCAAGCAGTTCAATGTGACGCTTCCCGAATGGCGCGTGCTCTCCATCATCGCCCTGCACGAGACCACGACGGCGCGGGACATCAGTCGCGCCCTGGCGACCGACAAGGCGTGGGTCGGCCTGTCGGTCGAGAAGCTCGAGCAGCATGGCCTCGTCCAACGTTCCACCGACAAGCTCGACATGCGGCGAACGCTGGTGAGCCTCACCAAGCCGGGCAAGGGGGTGCACGACGCGATCATGGCCAACGCACGGCGGCGCCAGAAAAGGCTGTTGGGCGCCTTGCCGGCCGGTACCGCCGAAACCCTGATCGTCTGCCTCGACAGGCTACAGGCCGAAGCCGACCGCATGCTCGTGGAGCTCGATGAGGCGCAGGCCCCGGAGGCTTGAGGTCTCGAGTTAGCTCCGCAGCCCTGCCTGGCGCAGCAGCGGCATCACGGCACTGTCGAAAAACTTGAGCTCCTCGTTGTAGTCGAGGAACCCGAACACCACGCCATCGATGCCGGCGGCCGAGACCTGGGCGAGCTGGGAGGTGACCTGCTCGGGCGTGCCGATGATCGGGTTGGTGCCCCAACCGGCGACCAATCGTTCACGATATTTCTGGATGCGGTCGTTGAACGACTGGCTCTCGATGCCCAGCACCTTCATCAGATTGTCGGCAGCCACCCAGTCGCCGTGCTCGATGATGCTGCGATACACCTGCCGGGCCTCGGCCTCGGTTTCACGACACACGACAAGGGCCGAGGTGCAGACGCCGATGTGACGCCGATAGTCCGTGCGCGCCTTGTCGCGGACCCGGGCAGCCACCGCCTTCACGGACTCGACGCTGTCGAAGCCCACGAAGCTGAAGTCGACCTCGCGCGCCGAGAAGTCAGTCGCCGCCGGTGAATGGCCGGCGTTGATCAGGACGGGATAGGGCTTCTGAACCGGTTTGGGATGGGCTTGGGCCTGCTTGATGTGGAAGCTCTCGGACTCGAAATCGAACGGCTCGTCGTCGGTCCACAGTCGCTTGACGACGGTGAGCCACTCGGCGCCGTAGCGGTAGCGATCGTCGTGCGCCCGCTGCATGCCCTGGAACATCTCCATTTCCGGCGTGAACCATCCCATCACGAGATTGAGGGCGAAGCGGCCGTTTGAGATATGGTCGATGGTCGTCGCCTGCTTGGCGGCAACGATGGGATGGACCGTGGGCACATGCGATGTCGCCGCGACCATGATGTTGCGGGTCGCCTGGGCGAGCCCTGCCGCCCAGGTGTATGTCTCGAACGACTCGCCGTTGAAATCGGTCGTGCCGCCAAATCCCCGCCATCGCGCCACCGGCAGCGCCAGCTCGAAGCCCATGGCATCGGCGCGCTTGACGATGTCGGACGTATGTTGCCAGGTCACCTTGTAGCTGGTCGGAGCGTGCGAGATGTTGAGCCCGTAGCTGCAATTGATGCCGAAGACGCCGAGCTTGAGCTTCTGTTCGTTGTACAGCGGCACGTGAGCCCGGCGGTACTCTTCCGATGCGATCGCCTCGGCCTTGTTCATTCACCTCTCCTCGAACGCCACCGGCACGGTTTCCCGCCCGCCGGAAATCCTCTCATACTGCTGCCAGACAACGGCGCGGCGCTTTCCGCGATCAGGATACTGCACCAAAGGAGACCCACATGCCGACGAGAAACGGTGGCTGCCTGTGCGGGGCCGTGCGCTACGAATGCAGCGGTGAACCGCAATTCGCCCTGCAGTGCCATTGCCGCGATTGCCAGCGGCAGAGCGGCGCGCCCCATGTCGCGGCAGTGCGCATGCCGGCGGCCAATTTCCGCGTCACACAGGGCACGCCCAAGCGCTATCGCGCCAAGTCTGATGCCGGCAATGAGATCACGCGCGTCTTCTGCGGCGACTGCGGCACGCCGCTCTACGTCGAGGTCTCGACGCGACCGGATATCGTCGGCCTGCGGGTCTGCACCTTCGACGACCCGAGCTGGTTCCGGCCCGATGCCAACATCTTCGTCAAGAGCGCCCAGCCGTGGGACCATCTGGATCCGGCGGTGCCGACGTTCGCGACCTATCCGGCCGGCAAATCGTACTGAGCAGGCATCACCGGACCTTACTTTTCGGGAGTCATATCGGCCTTGTCCCAATTCTTGTCGGGATTGAAGACAGTGATGGCCGCGGCACGCTGCGCCGTATCGGGACCGAGATCCTGTTCATAGACGTCGCTGTTGTGGCTCACCATGAAGGTCATGACGCCGGTCTCGCCCCAGTGCACCGGCCAGGCGATGACGGCGAAACCGCCGAGCATGCGGCCCTTGACCAGATAATCGTAGGCGCCGCCGGGGGCGTCCGGTCCCTGGCTGTACAGCAGGCGAAAGCGGTAGCCGTAGTACCCGTTCTCCTGCACGTCACCCAGCTGGGCCTTGGCGAGCAGCGGCCCCAGCGGGCTCTCGGGCTCTCGGGCTCGCCGGGCTTGGTCTCCCAATAAAGTCCGTCCATGCGACCCGGAGAGCTGACGAGCCGGCGCGCATAGACGGGCACCCCGACCTTCATCGGATCGAGCGCGGCGTAGTCGCGCTGGGCATCGACGATCGCCAGCAGGGTCTGGATGACCGCCAGCTCATTGCGGCCGATCAGACGCGCCTGCATTTCCACGCGTCCCGCCTCGACATCGTAGCGACACTCGTTGCCTTGCCTGACGATCGGGATCGGCGACACCCAGCCCGTCATGCCGGCGCCGACCAGCGCCTTGTCCGGTCCGTCGGGAATGATCTTGTGCCCCTCGTCCCAGGCTTTCAGGAAACGTTCGCGGATTTCCTCGTCGTGCTGATCGCTGCCCGGCACGAAATCATTCCAGCTCTTGCCGAGGATCGCCGCGATGGCTCGGCACGTACACCACGTCGGGACTGGCCTGTTGGACCACATACACGGTCTCGCCGCCCTGGGACTCGGTCGTCACCGTGGTCTGCGGACCGCTCTTCAGGGTGCCCGCGGCTGCCGCCTTGGCGCGCAGCCGCTGGATGGAAGCCGCGACATCCTGCTGCTGGCCGAGAAAGGCGTCGCCCAGCTTCTGGGTCCAGTCGAGATGGTCGTTCAGCTGGCTCAGGACCGGGGGAAAGGCGACCATCGACTTGACGCTGACATCCCAGCTCTTGTCGGCGACGGCCTTGACGGCGGCATCGCCCTTGAGATTGGTGTTGGCCTGCAGCCAGCGGGACGCCTCGACGATCTCCAGCGGGTAGGTCGCGGCCATCAGGACCTGCGACAACAAGGCGTCGTCGTAGAGCGCGATCGGCGCCAAGATCTGGTCGAGCTCCTCCGGCGAAAAGGTCTTCTTGTCGGTCTGTGCGAACGACGGCAGCGATAGGGAGACCACCGCCGCCACAGACAACAGCAATAAGCCGCGCCGGCCTGACGAGCGGCTGTCGAATGGCCCGATCGTCGAGTTGGTCATCGCTACCCCCGATTTTTCTTGGCTACGACGCCGGCCGACCGCCGATCCAGATCAATCAGGGGCGTCGTCACCGCCCGCGCGGCGTTGCGACCCGGGCGCCAAGTGTACCACTGCGAACGCGTGCTTGCACCGCCACGAGGCCGGCACCGGCCCAGGTTTCACGAGATGACTGCACTCAGCAAAGTTGTCATCCCGAGCGCAGCGAGGGTGTGGATTCTCGTTTGAAGTGCAACAGTTTTGAGAAGACCTCAGCGGGAGTGTGGAAGTCCAGGCATTTTCGAGGCGTGTGATTGTAGGCGTGGATGAAGCGAGCGATGTCTTTGGGTTTGACGGCCTTAAGATCAGTGGTCCTGGGCAAGAGGCGTCGGAATCGGCCGATGGCATTCTCGATGCCGCCCTTTTGCCACGGCGAATGGGGATCGCAGAAGAAGGTCTGCAGGTCGGAGCTTTTATGCAGCTGATGATGCTCGGCAAACTCGGTTCCGTTGTCGAAAGTTAGAGATCGGCGGAGTTGAGGGGGCATGAGGGCGAAGAATTGGGCGATTGTATTGGCGGTCGGTTGAGCGCGGCGGTTGGGGGTGCGCACGATTGCGGTGAAGCGCGAAGTGCGCTCGTGCAGGACCAGGATGGATTGTCGGGGGCGGGAGAACAGCATGAAGTCGGCTTCCCAGTGGCCGGCTTGGCAGCGATCGAGGGCTTCCTGGGGACGATGATCGATGGGCAGGCGGTGCTTGATTGCCAAGGCGGGGCTGCGGCTGCGCGGGCGCCGGTGGCCTCGCCGGCCCTTGGCCTGTGGCAGATAGTGACGCCAGCGGCCGTCCTTGGTCCGCCTGAGCTGAGCGTAGATGAAGCGATAGATGGACTCGCAGCCGATCACCGGCCGACGATGCTCGAGCGCCAGGCGGCCGCAGACGGCAGCGGGCGACCAGCCTTTGCTCAGACGGTCGAGCACGCTGGCGCGCAGCACCGGGTCGCGATCCAGGCGCGAGCCAGACCACCGCCGGGCTCGAGCCTGTTGGTGAGCGAAGGCCGGCCGGTAGCCAGCCGGCTGGCTACCGGCCGGCCTTCGCTCACCAATAGCCTGCCTGGAGCCATTGCGCTTCAGCTCGCGAGAGATGCTCGATGGCGCGCGATCCAAAGCTGCAGCGATTTGACGGATCGACTGGCCCGCTCGACGTAGCACGGCAATATCGCACCGTTCATCGTGCGTGAGTTGTTTGTAGTGGGTTCCCATGACAACACCCTTCTAGCAAGGTGTTGCACTTCGTTTGAGACCCCGGGGGGACCTTTAAGGGCAGCGGGAAAGGTCCCTCGCTGCGCTCGGGATGACAATGTCTTTGTCGCGCACACCACCTGCCAGTATCGGAATCTGAAGCACTTATTCCCGTACAGGCCCGGGCCAGGGCCAGCGGGACCGCGCGGGCGATCACCAGGGAAGCCAGGCGCCTACACACCGAGATGGCGCTCCCACAGGGTGCGGTCGGCGGCGAGCTCGCCTGAGGCGCCGGCCCACGCGACGCGGCCGCGTTCCAGGATGGTATGACGCGCGCACAGCGCCACCAGCCGGTCGACGTACTTGTCGATCGCCAGAATGGCGAGGCCCGTGCGGCTCAACTCGGCGAGCACACGCCAGATCTCCTCGCGCAGGAGCGGCGCCAGCCCTTCCGTCGCCTCGTCGAGGATGAGGAGCCTGGGGTTGGTCATCAGCGCGCGACCGATCGCCAGCATTTGCTGCTCGCCCCCGGACAGCTCGACGCCCATGTTGCCGGCACGCTCCGCAAGACGCGGAAACAGCGAGAAAATGCGCTCGAGCGTCCACGGCGGTTTGGCGTCGCCACGATTGGCGGCAAAGGCGACCAGGTTCTCGCGCACGCTGAGATTGGGAAAGATCCGCCGTCCTTCGGGCACCAGCGCGATACCGGCGCGGCCAATGCGGTCGGCCGTCCAGCCGTCGATGCGCCGCCCTTCGAAGCGGATGGCACCGGCGGTCGGCCGGATGAGACCGACAATGCAGCGCACGGCCGTGGTCTTGCCCATCCCGTTGCGACCGAGCAGCGCCACCGCTTCGCCCGGCTGAATGGCGAGATCGACGCCGAACAGCACGGGCAGGCCGTCGTAGCCCGCCTGCACGCCCTCGACCTCGAGCAGCCGGGTCACGCGACAACCTCTTCGCCGAGATAGGCCCGGCGCACTTCGGGATGGCGGCGAATCTCGTCGGGTGCACCGCTGGCGATGACTCGCCCATAGACCAGCGTCGTGATGCGATCGGCGAGGCGGAACACCGCGTCCATGTCGTGCTCGACCAGCAGGATGGTGCGCCGCCCCTTCAGCGCCTCGATCAGGGCGACGATGCGCGCCGTCTCCTCGGCCGCCATCCCTGCCATCGGCTCGTCGAGCAGCAGGATGCGGGCGCCGGCTGCCAGGGCCAGGCCGAGCTCGAGCTGGCGGCGCTCGCCATGCGCCAGCGCACCCGCGCGCTGATCGGCGCGCCTGGCGAGCCCGACCGCCTCGAGCTCGGCGCGTGCGCGCGCCGGGTCGTGCCCGCCGCCCGCGCCCTGGACGGCGAGCGCCAGATTCTCCAGCACCGTGAACGCCGGAAACAGGCTGGTGATCTGGTACGAGCGCGCCAGCCCCAGCCGCACGCGACGATGCATGGCAAGGCCGGTGATGTCGCGACCGTCGAGCAGGATCGTGCCGGCACTGGGCGCAAGCGCGCCGGACAGAAGATGGATCAGGGTCGTCTTGCCGGCGCCATTCGGACCGATCACGGCGTGCAGCTCCCCGGCGGCGAGATCGAGATCCACGCCATCGACCGCCAGCACCCCGCCGAACCGCTTCTGCAGCCCGCTGACCCTGAGGAGGGGCGCGGTCATGGCTTGGCACCGGCGCGCCGCATCAGGCCCGACAGTCCCTGCGGCGCGAACAGCACGACCACCAGCAGCACCACGCCGATCGCGAGCGGCCAATGGATCGTATGCCCGGCAAGCGCCTCCTGCGCGATCAGCAGCGCCGCCGCCCCCAGGACACCGCCCGGCAGCCGACCGGCGCCGCCCAGGATCACCATGATCATCAGCAGCCCCGATTCGGGCCAATGCAACAGGTTCGGACCGACCAGCCCGTTGAGACTGGCCAGGAGCCCGCCGCCCAGGCCGGCCGCCGCGCCGGCGATGACGAACGCGAGCAGCTTCAGGCGGTAGGTCGGAAAGCCGATCGCCTCCATACGGGTCTCGTTGTCGCGAATACCCTGCAGCGCGCGACCGAGCGGCGCGTTGAGCAGCGCGCGCATCCCGAGCAGCGCCGCCAGCAGGATAGTCAGCGCGACGAGATAGAAGTGGGTGTCACGATCGAGGGCGACGACGTCGAGAGACGGGCGGACGCTGAGGGTGAGTCCGTCGTCGCTGCCCAGGACGCGCAGCGACACCACGAGGTAGTAGATCATCTGGGCGAAGGCCAGCGTGATCATGATGAAGTAGACGCCGCGCGTGCGCAGGCTGATCGCGCCGATCAGCAGCGCCAGCAGTGCGGCCACGACGATCGCGGCGGGCCACAGCAGCCACGCCCTGGTCACCCCGGCCATCATCAGCACGGCAACGGTGTAGGCGCCGGCGCCGACGAACGCGGCGTGGCCGAAGCTCACCAGACCGACATAACCGATCAGCAAGTTTAGGCTGGTGGCGATCAGGGCGTAGATCAGCACGCGCGTCGCGAACACCACGTAGAACGGCTGGCCGACCGCGAGGGCCACGAACGGCAGCCCCCCCAGCAGCGCGACCGCCACGAGGATTGGCCAGGGCCGCAGCGGAATGCGCAGCGTGTCGCGCATCAACCGCGCGCCGGGAACAGGCCGGTCGGCCGGAAGAACAGCACCGCCGCCATCAGCATGTAGATCAACATCGACGCCACCGCGGGGCCGGCCTCGGACGCGATCACCGCCGGAAACAACTGGCGGAACAGGTAGGGCAGGAAGGCACGGCCGGTCGTATCCAGCAGGCCGACCAGCAGCGCACCGACCAGGGCGCCGCGGATCGAGCCGATGCCGCCGATGGTGATGACCACGAAGGCCAGGATGAGGATGTTCTCGCCCATGCCGACCTGCACGGCGAGCAATGGCCCGAGCAACGCACCCGCCACCGCGCAGAGCGCCGCGCCGATCGCGAAGACCACCGTGAACAGGATGCGCGTGTCGACGCCCATGATTTCGGCCATCTCGCGGTCCGACGCACCGGCACGCACCCACATGCCGGCGCGCGAGCGCGTCACCAGCAGGTAAAGCAGGAGCGCGATCGCGAGGCCCGCGCCGATCACCACCAAGCGGTAGGCGGGATAGCGGATTCCGCCGAGCTCGACCGGCCCCGACAACGCGGCCGGCATGTTGAGCAGGATCGGCTGGCTGCCCCAGATCATGCGCACGATCTCGTTGGCGATCAGGATCACGGCGAAGGTCGCCAGCACCTGCGACAGGTGCGAGCGCCGATAGAGCCGGCGCAGCAGCGCCACCTCGAGCACCACGCCGACCAGCGCCGTGCCGACGACCGCGCCGACGACGCCGAGCAGGAACGACCCCGACGCCTCGATCACCGCGGCCGCCAGGTAGGCGCCAATCATGTAGAGCGAGCCGTGTGCCAGGTTGATCATGTCCATGATCCCGAACACCAGCGTCAGCCCTGCCGCCAGCAGGAACAGCATCAACCCGAGCTGCAGCCCGTTCAGCAGCTGCTCGGCGATCAGGGAGGAAGGCAAGATCACATCCTCCCCAAGCTTCGCTTGGGGAGGTGCCGCCGTCTTACGGCGGCGGAGGGGTCATGGTCTTCCGGACCGCGGGCGTCCCGCCCGCTCAAGATCATCGGCGGGCGAGGCGCCCGTAGTCTCCATGACTCATGGCCCCTCGATCGCCGTAAGACGGCAACACCTCCCCAGCTGCGCTGGGAAGGAAAATGAAGATGGTCTCGCCCACTCACTACTTCATCTTGCACTTGGCGGCATGGACGTCCTGGAAGTCGGTGAACACCTTGGCGATCGTCTTGTTGGTGATGCGGCCTCCGGCGTCCTTGTAGACCTCGCGCAGGTAATAGTCCTGGATCGGGAAGTTGTTCTTGTTGAAGCGGAATTTTCCACGCGTGGCGTCGAATTTCGCTTCCGCGAGCGCCTTGCGCAACGCCTCTTTGTCCTCGACCTTGCCGCCGATCTGCTTCACCGCGGCATCGACCAGCAGCGCCACGTCGTAGGCCTGCGAGGCATACATCGTCGGCATCCGGCCATACTCCTTCTGGAATTCCTGGACGAACTTCTTGTTGACCGGGTTGTCGAGATCGGCAGCCCACTGCGAGGTGTTGAGGATGCCGATCATCGGCTCGCCGACCGCCTTGATCGTGTCCTCATCGGCCGAGAAGCCGGGCGTGAACAGCTTGGCTTCCTTGTCGGCGCCGGCAGCGACGTACTGCTTGACGAAGTTGATGCCCATGCCGCCGGGCAGGAAGAAGAACACCGCGTCGGGCTTGGCGGCACGAATGTTGGCGATCTCGACCGCGTAGTCGAGCTGGCCCAGCTTGGTGTAGACCTCGTCAGCGATCTTGCCCTTGTAGAAGCGCTTGAAGCCCGCCAGCGTCTCGCGCCCGCCCGGATAGTTCGGCGCGATCAGATAGACGTTCTTCAGCCCGCGCTGGTTCATCACCTCGCCCATGGCGCCGGGGATGTCCTCGTTCTGCCAGGCCACGGCAAAGAAGCTCGGATTGCACTTCTCGCCGGCATAGTCCTCCGGTCCGGTGTTGGTGCTGAGATAGATCGTGTTGGAACTGAGGATCGCCGGCATGACGGGCAGCAGCACGTTGGAGAACACCATGCCGGTGATCAGGTCGACATTGTCGCGCTTGGTGAAGCGCTCGACCGCCTCGCGTGCAACGTCGGGCTTCTGCTGATCGTCGACGACGCTGACCTCGGCAGGCAGGCCCCCGAGCTTGCCGCCGTTCACCTTCACCGCCAGCAGGAAGGCGTCACGCATGTCCACGCCGAGCGCCGCGCCCGGGCCCGACAGGGTGCTGAGGAACCCGACCTTGACCTTGTCGGCCGCGCCGGCCGGCAGGGCACCCGGTACCACCGCAATCAGCGACAGCGCCAACGCCGATAGGATCCTTCTCATGATGCCCTCCCCTTGTTGGTTTTAGCCGGGAGCGACTTTACATTCCCCTCCCCAGCTTCGCTGGGGAGGTGTCGTCGTCTTACGGCGACGGAGGGGTCATGAACAGCGTGACCGTGACTCATGACCCCTCCGTCCGCGCAGACGCCGACACCTCCCCAGCGGAGCTGGGGAGGGGAATATAACGCGCGCTCCTGGCAATGATCCTCACACCCACGCCTGCAGCACGTACTCGTACGGACCCTGGGCGTTCACCATGTCGACGCGCTGCAGCTTGATGCGATGGCCGTCCCTCGTCTTCTTCAAATGATGAATGTACGAGCCGGCGAAATGGCGGGTCGCATCGTTGCGGAACTCCATCATGTGGAAGCGCGAACGGACGACCAGATCGCCGCTTCGCGCATCCTCCTTCTCGATGGTGACGTTGCCGATGACGTGATTGGTGCCCCATGCCGTCCGTTGCGACCAGGCCCGCGGATGGGTGAGCCGCTTCAGCCGCACCGTCATCAGGTCGCGGTCTTCCCAGAAGATCGACGGCACGCCGTCGCCGGTGGTCTGTTCGGGCGCCGCCGGCATCCAGTAGGTGCCGTCCGGCGTGAACAGCTCGATGAAATCCTGCCAGCGCTTGCCGTCGAGGCATTCGGCCTGGCGGAACAGGAGCTGCTCGACCGCGCGCAGCGTGCCGTACAAGCCCGACTTGTCGTGCACGCCCGACTTGTCGTGCCCGTTCGACGGCTTCGCCACGGCTTTCGCCCTCGGCGCCATGCTCTTGCGCGGAGCACTCTTCCGAGCTGCACCTTTCCGGACCACGCTCTTGCGCGCCGTCTTCGTCTTCCGCGCCATCAGTGCACCCCGTTCATGTACTGGGTCCATGCCTTGAACTGGTTGCGCATCGGCTGCTCGGAGGTGCCGATGACCGAGGTCGTCACCTCGTTGGTCTCGTGATCCTGGCCGGCGTTGCGATGGAAGCTCACCCAGTCGCCGCCCTCCGATTCGAGACCCTTGTGGCACTTCCAGAAGTTCCACAGGTCGTCGGCATTGACCATGGTCGAGGGCGAATTGACGAGATTGTAGTAGCCGAGCGCGCGGCGGTAGATCGCCTCGGGCGCGCCCTTGAGCCGGAAGTGCCAGATCTCGGTCAGGGTCTTGTCGACACCGAGCGGCCGCACCGCGCGCAGCTGCTGCAGCGGCGACTGCACCGACAGTCCGGGATAGAGCAGCACGTGGTGGATGTTGACCCCGAGGATCTCCTCCATGCGCTGCTTGCCGTAGGCTTTCTCCATCACCTTCTCGTAGGCCAGTGTGTCGGGGTCGCGCGGCCTGAGCCCCATGTAGCCGGTGAGGATGCAATGGCCGTGGGGATAGCCCAGCGTCTGGAAGGCATCCCATTTGGTGATCGGCGTCGCGAAAGCGGACAGGAAGTGATAGCTGAGCGGCGCGTGCCCGCCCTTGCGGCTGATCTCCTCCTCGACCTCGCCGGCAGCCCGCCCGGTCGATTCGTGCGTCACCGCCGGGTGCAGCGCGTCGAGCTGGTTCTCCAGGAAGATCTTCCAGTTCGACTGCTGGATCACGCGGAAGCAGGTCGGCACCACCTCGACCTCGCCTTCGGGCGCGCGATCGCACATGTCGTCGAAGGCGACCTTGGCCGGCCCGAGCCAGTCGGCGAGCGACGGCCCGTCGGCCGCGAGGCTGGCGAACACGAAGCCGCGGTAGGATGCCACGCGTGCCGCATTCTTGATGTTGGTGTTGTCGTCGCCCGGCGTCAGGCGCGTGCCCTGGTAGCCCTTGTCGAGCGGAATCGCCTTGCAGCTTCCGTCAGTGTCGAACTGCCAGGAATGGTAGGAGCAGATGATGCCCTTGCCGACATTGCCGCAGCGGTCGCCGTACAGCATGGCGCCGCGATGCGGGCAGCGATTGTAAAGCACGCGCACCGAGCGGTCGGCATGGCGGACAATGACCATCGGCTGGCGGCCGATCTGCACCGTCCAGTAGTCGCCGACGTTCGGCACCTGGCTTTCGTGGCCGACATAAGTCCACACCTTGTTGAAGATGCGCTCCATCTCGAGCTCGAAGATGCCGGGATCGGAATAGACGCTGCGGTGAACGCGATCGGGCTCCACCGCCCGGCCGACATCCAGGCCGATATCGACTGCCATCAAGACCTCCTCTGAGCCACCATCCTCCAGGCCCTTGCTACGCTAGGCAACGCCGGACGCCGCCATGGGGATACCCTGCGCGTCGGATTTGCGCGCATCGAAGTTCCGGCACATCTCCTGGACCGCCCAGCGCACCAGGCCGATCGCCGGCTCGGGCAGGTTCGCCATCGCCCGCTCGTTGACCTGCCGCACCTGTGGCCAGATGCGCGCGAACAGGCGTTCGCCCGACCCGGTGAGGGCCAGCCGGGTCACGCGCGCATCGCTCGCGTCGCTGAGGCGCGTCACCCAGCCGGCCTTCACCATGCGCTCGACGACCCGCGTCAAGGTCGTGCGGTCGATCGAGGTGAGATCGGCGAGCGCACTCATCGACAGGCGGTGGCGGCTGTGCAGCGTGGCCAGGGTGCGCCATTCCGGAGCGCGCAACCCGTCGGCCTTGAGCGCCGTCGCGAGTTGCCGGTCGCGCCGATCGAGGACCTGGGTGAACCAGAAGAAAAGATGTTGCTCGAGGACGAATTCGGGAGGGGTCACGGACGCAACCGTGCGCATTTCGCTCGACCCCGACGGGCGGCGATCACGACTCGAAAGCGGCTGCACGCGTCGTGACATGTCGGCCTTCCCCGCGGCCTCAGCTCGCCGCGAGCCTCTCACCGATTATGTGCGAACGCAAGCAATGCTTCAGGACCAGGCAGGCAAAACAGAGCACTCCGCATGGAAGCAGCCGTAAAATCAGTTGCATCTGCACGCTAAGGCGTGGGCGGTCCGAGGGGAAGCAGATGAGCTCGGAGAAGGATCGCGTTCAAGCTCCTCCGGACCGCGGGCGTCCCGCTCGCTCATGACTCCGTGCGAGCGGAGCGCCCGCGGTCCGGAAGAGCACGGATCGGCATGAAAGAATAGCGCTCTCGTTCAAAGCGCCCTCGTCAAGCCTTGCTCCATTGCGGCTTGCGCTTCTCGACGAAGGCCGAAAGCCCCTCGGCGCAGTCGGGCGTCCCGAAAACGGTCGAGACGAGATCGACGGCGGCAGCCGCACCCTGGCGGTAGCCGTTGTCGATGACGCGCCCGAACGCAGCCTTGCCAAGACGCATCAGCTCGGGTGACTTGCCGGCGAAAACGGCACCGAGCTTGTGCGCGCTGGCGAGGACCTCGTCTTGCGGCGCAAGGCGGCCGACCAGGCCGAGCTCCATCGCCTCGTGCGCCGTGAACACCCGGCCGGTGAACAGCAGGTCGAACGCGCGGTAGCGACCCACGATCCGGTGCAGGTGGTTGAAATGGATCGACGGCAGCAGGCCAACGTCCATTTCCGGGTAGCCGAAGGTCGAATTCTCCGCCGCCACGATCATGTCGCAGGTGATGGCGATGGACATTCCGCCTCCGCGGACCGCCCCCGTGACCGCCGCGATCACCGGCTTCGGCAGCATCGACTGCAGCTCGAACAGCTCGAGATAGAGCTTGTGCGTCACCGCATGCGCCTCCGCAGGCGAGCTCTCGCGGAACCTGGCGAGATCGAGCCCGCCGCTGAAGCGACCCGGCACGGCGCTGCCGAGGACGATGGCCCGCACCATCTTGTCGCTGCCGGCCTCCCGCAGGCGCGCCATGAGGGTATCCAGCAGCCCGTGGCTGATGCCGTTCACGGGCGGGTTGTCCAACAGGATCTGCGCAATCGCGCCCTGCACTTCATAGCGGATCATCTGGCATGCCTCTCCTGATCGGACAGCTCAGGCCCAGCGCAGTCGACCTTCTGCAGGACCGCCGGCAGGCTATCATGTATCATGGTGGCGGAGCGTTCTTCGCCCGCCATCTCGGCCAGGGCATTCGCATGTGAAGGAAAGCCGTGGGCAGTGCCGGAAACGACGAGACGGTCTCTCCTGCCGATCCTGCTGGGGCTTGGAGTGTCACGGGACGCTCTTGCCCGGCCGCGCGGGCCATGGTTCGCCGGCTTGCAGCTCCACACCGTGCGGGACCACCTCGGCGCCGATCTCGACGGCACGCTGCGACGCATCGCCGAGATCGGATATCTGGAAGTCGAGACCGCCGGATTTGTCGGTGCTACCGTCGACGTCATCCGGAGCAAGCTCAGGCAGCACGCACTCACCGCGCCGTCGATGCATGCAGGATACGACGACCTGCAGGGAAATCTCGATGCCCTCGTCGAGGATGCCGCCACCCTCGGATCGCACTTCATCGTTTGTCCCTCGATCGACGCCGACCAGCGTCGGACTCCCGACGATTGGAAGCGGGTCTGTCAAACCTTGAGCAGGGCTGGACGCGCCGTCCGCCGCCACGGCATGGCGCTGGCGTACCACAATCACGACCTCGAGCTCGCGCCGTTCGATGACGGGACCACTCCGTTTCAGCTGATGATGCACGAAACCGATCCGCAAGACGTCAAGCTCGAACTCGATGTCTATTGGCTGGCCAAAGCCGGATTGGACCCCGTCCAAATCCTGATGAACGCCACGGGCCGGGTTGTGCTGGTCCATCTGAAGGACATGGCGACGGACGGATCGACGGTGGAACTGGGTGCCGGTGTGCTGGACTTCGACTCGATCGTCCGAACTGCGCTGCGCATTGGCGCAAACCTCCTGTTTGTCGAGCAGGATAACTCGCCAGACCCAATGCAAAGCATTGCGACCAGCCTGAAGTTCCTCCAGCGTTTGCCGCTCGACGTGCGGCCACGATGGAGAGGTTAGGTCATCGCGGCAGCAGCTCGCCATTCGCCCATTGGAGCCTCCCCGTCGGCATTCGTATCGTGTCACGCCATACTGCAGCGCAAGCACCCCAACTCTGCCGGTGACCGGATTTCGAGTCAGAGCCGATAGACTCTCACGGCGTTGGCATAAAAGATCGCGTCGCACTCCTCGGCAGTGCATCCATCGAGCGCGCCGGCCACGGCATCGACGATCGCGCCGTAATCGGTCCATAGCTTCTCGATCGGGAAGTTGCTGCCGAACAGGCAGCGCTTGGGCCCGAACATCGCGACCGTCTCGCGAATGACCGGCAACCATGCCTCGGCGTCGCAGCGATGGATGAAGGTGCCCAGGCCCGACAGCTTCACCACGACGTTCGGGCAGCCGGCCAGCCGCCGCATGCCCTCGCGCCACGCCGCCCAGCCGTGCGCGCTCTGGTCCTCCAGCATGCCGGCATGCAGCAGCACGAAGGTGAGGTCGCCGAACGCGCCGGCCAGCTGCGCCGCGTCCGCCATCTGGCTCGTGAACACCTGCAGCTCGAACAGCAGACCGCGATCGGCCACGGCGCGCAGGCCGCGACGCCAGCTCGCCTCGCTCATGAGCGCAGGCTGTCGGGCGAAGCGATACGTCGCATTCTCGTGCCAATGAAGCTGCTGGCGGATGCCGCGCAAGCGGCGATGGCGGGACAGCGCATCGAGCGTCGAGGCGAGCGTCTCCGATTGCAGATCGGCGTAACCCACGAAGGCATTCGGGAAGCCATGCCGGTCGGCGACCTGCTGGACCCAGGCGGCCTCCTCGAGCTCGCCGCCCGGCGGCCAGTTGGTCTGCACATAGACCGACTTCACGACGCCGCACGACTCGATATCGGCGAGATATTCCTCGACAGGGTAGTCCCGCCGGATCGCCTCGTAGGGCCCGAAGATACGCGGCTGCATCGGACCTTGCAGCCAGGCAAGATCGGCCTGCCGCCAGATGTGATGGTGCGCATCGACGATGCGCACGGGTCTCGGCGCATCGGACACTAGCGGCCTGCCTTCGGCTCACGATCCCGGTTCATCCTGAGGGTGTAGCCTACCCGGTCGCGACGCGTCGAGCGCGATGCCCGCTCCATGCGGCCAACGACACGCCAACCCGTTTCATGGCGTAGCACACGCCGGTCCGGGCAACGCCGCGATAGGGCAGGATCGACGGCTTGTTGGTGCTGGCCGAGACCGTGTGGCAGCGCAGGAGAGGCAGCACAGTCGCGCGCCGCTCCGGTTGAGCTGAACGACAGACCCGATCACCCGATCGTCAGCACCGGCTCGCCGAGCACGTCAAGATAGGGAACGACACCGAGGCCCGGACCGACCGGCGCCTCGACGTAGCCGCCGCGCTGCTGCGGACCGCCCGCGGCGATGCTCACCGTGTTGTAGCCGTTGGCGACGGCGCGGATGCGGGCGATGTCGAGCGCCGACTTCACATAGGGATGGCCCTTGAGCTGCTGGTCCATGATCCGGTTGATGATGCCGAGCTGGCGCGGATCGCGGCCGATGAGATGCGGCGCCAGCTCGGCAAGCCCCGTGCGCACGCCGTTGGCGTAAGCCGGCAGATAGGACGGCCCCAGAGGGCAGACCTCGCCGTGGCCGATCAGGCCGGCATCCGTATGCACGCGCACGACCGTCGAATGCGGATCGACTTGCCGTCGGACCAGCTGTAGGTGCCGGCGCTGAGCGGCAGGTCGACCTGGTGGACGGTGATCTGGGTTATCTTCATTCGTCACTGCACCAGCTTCGCTTTCGACCAACGCCGCTTGCCCCTAAAGTCGACCAAGACCTCACAGGATCAGAGCACGTGACTCGTCACCACCTACTTTCCTTCATCCTCCTCCTCGCGCTGATGGCGCCGCTCGCCGTGGCACAGCCGCCGCTGACCGTGGTGGCCGCAGTATCGGCCGACCCCGGCCATCTCAACCCGGCGATCACCACCGGCTCGCCCACTCACGCGGTGGCCGATTCGCTGTTCAACGGCCTGCTGTCGCTCGATGAAAAAGGCGAGCCGCGGCCCGATCTCGCGATGCGCTGGTCCTTGTCGGAAGACGGCCTCAGGGCACGCTTCGAGCTGACGCCGGACACCAGGTGGCACGACGGCAAGCCGGTGACAGCCGACGACGTGAAATTCACCTTCGAGGCCGTGCTGCTGCGCCATCACGCGCGCACGCGCGCCAGTCTCGGGCCGGTGCTCGAGGCCGTCGACGTGATCGATCCGGCGACGGTCGAGTTCCGCATGAAGCGGCCCTATCCGGCGCTGCTGCAGCAGCTCGATGTCACCGAAGCGCCGATCCTGCCGCGCCACGTCTATGGCGAGGGCGAGGGCGACATCGAGCGCAATCCGGCCAACCTCAGGCCCGTGGGGTCCGGGCCGTTCCGCTTCGAGAGCTACGCCAAGGGCGACCGCGTCGTGCTGGTCCGCAACGCGGCCTACTTCAAGCCGGGCCTGCCCAAGGTCGATCGCCTGGTGTTCCGCGTCATTCCCGATGGCGCCACGCAGGCGCAGGCGCTGACGGCGGGCGAGATCGATTTCATCAGCCGCGTCGCGCCCGCCGAGGTCGCGCGCCTGCAGCGTTCCGGCCGCGCCACGCTTGCCGACGTGCGCTTCGGGCCGGGCGGCGGCAACTGCATCATGACGCTGGGCTTCAACCTCGAGCGGCCCGCCCTGCAGGCGCGCGAGGGGCGCGAGGCCTTGGCCGCCGCGATCGATCGCGGCCAGTTCGTCGAGCGCATCCTGGTGGGTCACGGCCGCATCGCCGACGCGCCGATCTCGAGCGGCATCGCCTGGGCCCATGCCGGCGGGAGCTTCCCGGCATCACTCTACGACCCGGCGCGCGCCCGCGCCCTGCTCGATGCGGCCGGCCTCAAGCCCGACAGCGAGGGCGTGCGGCTCACCGTCGAGCTGGTGCAGTTCGCGAGCTTCGGCCGCTATGCCGACCTGCTGCGCGACCAACTCGGCGCCGTCGGCATCCGCGTGCGGCCGCGCCTCGTCGATCCGGCGGCGATGGTCGATGCGGTGTTCAAGCAGCGCAACTTCGACCTCACCCTCGTCTCCTACTGCAATGGCAGCGATCCCGAGATCGGGGTGCGGCGCATGTACGTGTCGAGCAACATCGGCAACATCCCGTTCTCCAACGCCGCCGCCTATCGCAACCCGGAGGTCGACGCGCTGTTCGCCGCCGCCGGCTCTGGCTGGTCGAGACCGATTTCACCGTGGCTTGGAAGGCCGATCTCACCGGTTTCGAAGGCTGGAGCGGCCAGTTCGCGGAACGGGCGGGGCGTCGCTAGGAGAAGGCTGGGCCAGGGCGCATGGGCCGCTACATCCTGCGGCGCCTGATCCAGGTGCCGATCGGGCTGTTCATCGTCGGCTCCCTCGCCTTCCTGCTGATCCATGCCGCGCCGGGCGGCCCCGTGACGGCGCTGAGCGGCGAGTACGCCACCGCCGAGCTGCGCCAGGAGATCGAGGCGCGCTACGGTCTCGATCGTCCGCTCGGCGAGCGCTACCTCGACTGGATGGGACGGGCCTTCACCGGCGATTTCGGCCGCTCCTATCTCCACAAGGCGCCGGTGATGGCGGTGATCCTCGAGCGCCTGCCGGCAACGCTGTCGCTGGTGCTGCCCGCGGCGCTGCTCTCGCTGGCAGGCGGCGCCGCGATCGGCCTGTGGTCGACGCCGCCGCCGGGCGAACGGCGGCGGGTGCTCGGTCCCGTGATGGCGCTGGTCGGTCATCTCGTGCCGACTTTCTGGATGGCGCAGGGCCTGGTGCTGCTGTTCGCCCTGACGCTCGGCTGGTTTCCCGTGCAGGGCCTCGACGATCCGCGGCTCGCGACGCCGAGCCTCGCCGACCGCGCGCGGCATCTCGTGCTGCCTGTCCTGGCGCTCTCCCTCCATCAGCTCGCCCTGACGGCGCTGACCTTGCGCGCGGCGTTGCGACTGGAGGTTGCCCGCCCCTACATGACGACCGCGCTGGCCAAGGGGCTCGACTTTCCGCGCGCCCGCTTCAGCCATGCGCTGGTCAATGCCCTGCAGCCCGTCCTCGCCGTGCTGGGCGGCCGCCTCGGAGCAACCTTCGTCGGCGCCATCGCCGTCGAGACCGTGTTCGCCCTGCCGGGCCTGGGGCGGCTGATCGTGTCGGCCGCCGTCAATCGCGATCATCCGCTGGTGCTGGGCATCGCGCTATCGGTTTGCGCCGTCGCCATGGTGGGCAACCTGCTGACCGACCTTACCATGAATCGCATCGATCCGCGCATGGCGCTCGAGCGGGACGAGGCGCATGCGGCGTGACGCCCACCTCCCCGATCGCGCGGATCGTCACCTGCGATGGGTCGGCGTCGTGCTGCTGATGCCGCCGCTGCTGCTCGCCGTGTTCGCGCCGGCGCTGGGCAAGCTCACGATCGGCGCCATGCTGGCGCCGCCCAGCCTGCGCCATCCGCTGGGCACCGACGAGCTCGGCCACGACATGCTGGTGCTGCTGGCGCAGGGCGCCCAGGTGTCGTTCGCCATCGGCACGCTCGCCACCCTGATCGCGCTGCTGGTGGGGACCGTGCTGGGCCTCTGCGCGGCGTTCGGCGGCCGCCTGGTCGACGACCTCGTGATGCGCACGGCCGAGATCACCGTGACGGTGCCGCCGCTCTTGCTTGCCATCGTTGTGGTGGCGTTGCTGGGCAGCGGCACGCTGCTCACCGCGGTGGCGCTCGGCGTCGGCGCCTGGCCCACGGCCGGAAGGGTCGCGCGCGCCGCCGGGCTGGCGTTGCGCGGCCAGCCCGACCTGCTGGCTGCGCGGGCGCTCGGCGTTTCCCGGCCGGGCATTGCGTTGCGCCACGTGCTGCCGGCGATCCTGCCCGTCGTGCTGGCCCTGACCGGCGTCCTGTTCAGCAGCGCCGTGCTGGCGGAAGCGACGCTCTCCTTCGTCGGCCTGACCAATCACGACGTTCCCGGCTGGGGGCACATCATGGCTCACGCCGGTCCCTACCTGCGCGACGCCTGGTGGATGTGGCTGTTTCCCGGCGGGCTGCTGATCATGGCCACCGCGGGCGTGGCGCTGCTCGCCGACTCGTAGCGAAAGGCGGCGGTCGACCGGTTCGGCCGCATCGGCAGACGCGCCACGGTCGGCCAGAGCACGACCGCCGCCAGCGGCAGGAGCCATGACAGCCAGGCGAGCGCCGCGTAGGTCGGATCGAACGGCCAGCCCAGGCTCATCGCCACCGCCATCAGGGCACGCAGGACGATCACGCCGCACATCACCGCGCTCAACCGCACCATCAGCCGTGCATGGCGTCGTGCATCGCGCCTGTGGATTGCGCTGACGCCGCCGGCCACGAACACCAGGCAGAGAACGCCTTGCGCGAAGAAACCCAGCCGCGCCAGCGGCACGGCCTCGCTGTGCAGCGCGCTGGGCAGCGAGGTCGCCGCGCCGACGAAAAGAAGCCCGGCGCCGATGCGTCCCAGCACGCGATGAACGGACGGACGGCGCCGCAGGAGCAGGATCCACGGCAGCAGGATCAAGCCAAGACCTGCCGACAGCATATGCGCCTTGAAGATGCCCGGCAGCCGCTGATCGAGATCGGCCAGCGGCTCGGGCAAGGGCGGCAGGCCGATCGCGGAGCCGAGCGCCGCGACGCCGACAGCGGCGGCGAGCCCGATGCCGATCGGGATGGCTGCCCGTCGCGGTCCCTTCTCCATGAGAAGGAGCATCTGCTCAGCTTGTGGTGCGGGAAGAGCAAGCCGCTTCGCCGACTCGCGTGAGCAGCGCGCGGTACGGGAATGATCGTCGCATCGGATTAGGATCGACCTCGTCCCCGATGATGATCATGCGGCCGGGTTTCTCCCCTGCCGACGGCGTGACATCGATCCTGACCTTGTAGGTGGGACGTACCCCCTTCGGCGGAGCGAAGTCGCCCGCGAAAGCGGGAAAGGGCGGTTCGTCTGCCTTGAGCGCGACCGTCAGGATCGTCCGCTCGCACTTGTTGTCGGGCGTCACGAGCTGCCCGCAATACCCCTGGGCGCAGCGGCCGATGTCGAGCACGAGGTCTTTACGCGCGGTTTCCCAGCGACCCTCGATTGCCGCGCCATCGGTGTTCGTCGCCAGGGCCGCTGCCGAGACGAGAGTGCAAAGCGAGAGGATCAAGGGGATTGATCGTCTTCCGTGCCACCAAGCGAAGATCCCCGCGCGTCTCATGCCCGTCTCCTCTGCCGGCGGGCTCGCCCCACAGTGCTGCGCCACCGGCAATTCGCCACGATGGATTGCAACCATGGCTGCACGATGGTCCTGCGGGGTCGATGTGGCTCCTCGCCGGGCCGAGCGTGTAGGCTGGCGGTCAATCGCCCTGGAGACTTGCAATGCGCTACGGCAGCCCCATTCCGATCACGGCCTTCCCGGATTTCGACACGGTCAAGGACTACGTCCAGACGCTCGACGGCGAAGGCTTCGACTTCACCTCGACCGCCGGTCACGTCCTCGGGCAGCCTTCCGGCACGAATCCGCAACGGCCTGACCGGCAGTATGTCGGACCGTTCTACGACCCGATGGTGACGTTCTCCTATCTCGCGGGCATGACGCGCCGCATCCACTTCGTCACCGCCATCCTGATCCTCCCAGCCTGGCCGACAGCGCTGGCGGCCAAGCAGTCGGCCGAGCTCGCGATCCTGAGCCGCGGACGCTTCGAGCTCGGCATCGGCATAAGCTGGAACGCCGCCGAGTATCGCGCCCTGGGCCAGGACATCCACGGCCGCGGGGCGCGGCTCGAGGAGCAGGTCAGCGTGCTGCGGCAGCTCTGGTCACAGCCCTACGTCACGTTCGAGGGCCGTTATCACACGCTCGACAAGCTCGGCCTCAATCGCCCCGCCGTTCCGCCGATCCCGATCTGGATGGGCACCGAATCGGGCGAAAAGGCTCTGCGCCGCGTGGCGCGCATCGCCGATGGCTGGATGTCGCTCGGAGACCCCCTCCCCGACATACCGCGCCTGCAGCAATTCATGCGCGACGCCGGGCGCGATCCGTCGCACCTGAAAGTGCGCGGGCCGCTCGTCGTCGGCGGCGATGACATGAAGGCCGTGGTCGAGAGGGGCCGGAAAATGGCGGCGGCCGGGGTCACTCATCTCAACCTCGTCGCGCCGCCCGACCGTGATCCGCGAGCCGCGTTGCCGAGCATCGTCGCCGCACGGAAGGCGCTGGCTCGGTCGCTCGGCTGACGCCCCGTTCGTTCAGCCCTTCACGTCGACGCGACGGCGCGCCAGCATCGCCTCGTCGACCACCAGGCCGAGCCCCGGTCCGTCGGGGACCACCATGCATCCGCCGTCGGGCTTGGGAGCGTTGACGAACGTGTCGGCGGACCGCGACCAGCCGTCAGCCAGCTCCGCCGGCTTGGTCGCATGCATGACGGTCGACAGCACATGCAGGTTGGCGGCGTTGCCGATGGCCGGCTGGGTCTGGTGCGGCACGAACTCGACGCCGTGGGCGTGGCAGAGGGCGGCGCATTGCATCAGGCCGGTGACGCCACCCATCTTCACGATGTCCGGCTGGACCATCCTGACCCCGCTGTCGATCAGGGCCGCCACCGACTGCAGCGTATAGGACTGCTCGCCGGCCGACACCGTGATGTCGAGCCGTTGCGCGACCTCGCCCATCGCCTTGACGTGGTAGTACTCCACGGGCTCCTCGAACCAGATATAGCCGAGTTCCTCGAGCGCCCGCCCGACCCTGATCGCCGCGCCGACCGAGTAGCGGTTGTTGGCGTCGAACGCCAAGGGGAAATCGTCCCCCACCAGCTTGCGCACGGCCTTGGCCTTGGCGATGTCGCCTTTGATATCGCGATCGATCTCCGATCGCGTGCCGTCCCAGCGGATCTTGATCGCGGACGGCTGTTCCGCCTTGAAGCGGGCCTCGACCGTCCGCAGCACGCCATCGACGTCGCGGGCGGCGTTGCCCCCGATCGAGGCGTAGAACGGAATGCGCGTGCGCCACGCGCCGCCCAGCAGCTTGTGGATCGGCTGCCCGAGCGCCTTCCCCTTCAGGTCCCACAGGGCGATGTCGACCGCCGCCACCGCGCCGGTCACGATGCCGTCAGGGCCGAGCTTGATCAGCTTGTGGAGCAACCGGTCGAGAATGACGGCATGGTCGAGCGGATCGGCGCCGATCAATGTCGGCGCCATGTCGCGCGCGATGACGGAGAGCGAGGCCACACCACCCTGCATCGGCGACGCTTCGCCGAGCCCCACCAGCCCGCCGGCGTGAACGGCGACGACGGCGGTCGCCGTGCCGGGGGCGACCTCGGCCGGCCGGGAGACGTCGCCCCAGCGCACCAGGAATGTCTCGACCTTGTCGATCTTCATGACGGCCTCGCCACGTCAGGGGCTAGAACATCTCCGGCGTGATGACGTTCTGCGGCCGCGGTCCGACCATCGCCGCGCGCATGGTCTCCGCCGACTTGACCCGGATGTCCTCCCACGCCTCGGGCGTGAAGAAAGCCGAGTGCGGCGTGATGATCAGGCGCCCCTCGCACCACGGCTCGCGCGCGCGATAGGCGCGCAGCAGCTCGGGGATGGGCTCGACCGGCGGCTCCACGGGAAGAACGTCGAGGCCGACCCCGGCGAGATGCCCGCGCTTCAGCAGGTCGGCCAGAGCGTCGACGTCGACGATCGGTCCGCGCGCCGTGCTCACCACCACACCGCCCTTCGGCATGCGCTCCAGCATGGCGCGCGAGATCATGCCGCGTGTCTCCGCCGTCAGCGGCGCGTGGATCGACAGCGTGTCGGTCTGCTCCATCAGCGCCTCGAGCGTGTTCGCACGCTCGACGCCGACGCCGAGCTCGGTGCCGTTCGGCATGTAGGGGTCATAGGCGACGACGCGGAACTGGAAGGCCTTCGCCCTGAGCGCCGCCGCCGTGCCGATGCGGCCCAGGCCGACAATGCCGAAGGTCTGCACGCCGTTGCGCCGCAGCAGCGGGTCGCGCACGTAGCTCCACGGCGCGGGCTGTGGCCGGCGCTGCGCTTCGAGGTGGAGCGCGACGCCGCGGCGCAGCGCCAGGGCGAGCGCCAGCGCGTGGTCGGCCACCTCGGTGGTGCCGTAGTCCGGCACGTTGCACACCATCACGTTGCGCGCCGCGGCCGCCTTGCGGTCGATCTTGTCGTAGCCGACCCCCATGCGCACGACGCAGGCGAGCTTGGGAAACTTGGCGAGATGCTCTGCCGTCACGCCATGCCGCAGCACCATCAGGCCGTCGACGTCGGCGCAGTCCTTGTCCTCGAGCTGCGACAGGTTGGTCACATTACGCCACACCACGCGCACGTCGGAGCCGAACACGTCGCGCTCGACCTTGTCGTTGTCGTAGAGCTTCTCCGCGTACAGCACCGTCTTGACCATGGCCTTGGCTTCTCCTTCGTTGTGGAAGCCATCCTAGCAGGCGTCGACAGCATCGCCAGATGACGCGCAGCGCAATTCCAATAGGCGGCCGCCGACGGCCACGCTATTCTCCCCGCCCAGGGAGCGGCGTCGATCAAGGACGCGATTCAGGGAGGAATTGATGGGTGTGTTTTCCCGCAGGGTCGGCCTGCTGGCCGTATTGTCTGCCGGATTGCTGGCGGCGCCGGCCGTGGCGCAGACGCAGGCGCCGGTGCGGGGCGGTACCTTGTCGATCGGCGTGGAGAGCGACTTCGAGGGCTTCGACCCGGTCAAGGCCGGCGTCTACTCCAATTCGACGGTCACGGCGGCGTCGCTGTTCTACGAGACGCTGATGCGGCTCGACGACAAAGGCGGTCTGCTGCCGGCGCTCGCGCTGTCGATGACCCCCAACGAGGATGGCTCGATCTGGGTCGCCAAGCTGCGCGCCGGCGTGAAATTCCATGACGGATCGCCGTTCACCGCCCAGTCGGTGGCCGACCACTTCAACCGCCTGCTCGATCCGAACAACCGCTTCGCCGGCCGTGCCTATGTCGCCATCGAGAAGGTCGAGGTCGGCGACGAGCTCACGGCGGTCTTCAAGATGCGCGGCCCCAACGCGGCCCTGCCCAGGACCCTGGCGCAGCCCAGCGTCTTCTCGCTGATCATCTCGGTCAAGGCGCTGCAGGAGAAGGGCGCGGACTACAACCGCAATCCGGTCGGCACCGGCCCGTTCGTGTTCAAGGAATGGCGCGCCGCCGACCGTCTGATCGCCGAGCGCAATCCCAACTACTGGGACAAGGACAGGCCCTATCTCGACCGGGTGATCGTGCGCCCGCTGCCCGATTCGGATGCCCGCTATGCCAGCCTGGTCAAAGGCGACGTGCAGGTGATCTGGGAGGACCGCGCCGAGAACATCGTCAAGGCCAAGAAGGACAAGAACCTGATCACGCTGCATTGGGTCGGCAGCGGCGCCCTGGTCGTCCCGCTCAACACCCAGCGCGAGCCGCTCAACGACAAGCGGGTGCGCCAGGCAATCTCGATGGGACTCAATCGCAAGGGCAACGCGGCGATCCTGAGCCAGGGCCTGCGTCC
This sequence comes from Reyranella sp., assembly GCF_044224635.1. GTDB lineage: Bacteria > Pseudomonadota > Alphaproteobacteria > Reyranellales > Reyranellaceae > Reyranella. The sequence goes on from NZ_JBGAKA010000004.1 coordinate 165,481, forward strand.
GGTCTACGACGACCCCTACGGCCCGGCCTCCGGCATCGCCTGCGCCGACACCGGCGCCCTGCCCTACGATCCCGAGCGCGCCAAGAAGCTGCTGGCCGACTACGGCAAGCCGGTCAAGCTGGTGCAGACCGTTACCGCCACGCCGCGCGGTCGCGAGAACGCCCAGGTCTTCCAGGCAGACATGAAGAAGATCGGCATCGACGTCGAGATCAAGCCGGTCGACCAGACCCAGCTGGTCAAGGAGACGCTGTCGCGCGACTTCCTGGTCAGCGGCTGGCGCATCATCGACCTGGCCGACGTCGATCCGCAGATGTTCGCCAACTTCCATTCGAAGAGCCCGATCAACTTCTCCGGCTACAACAATGCCGAGGTCGATCGCCTGCTGCTGATCGGTCGCACCTCGCTCGACGAGAACAAGCGCAAGGCGGCGTATTGCGACCTGATCAAGATCCTGAACGACGACGTGGTGTGGCTGTGGACCGGCAGCAACATCGATTTCGCCATCACCCGCTCCAACGTGCGCGGTATTCCCGCCCTGCGCGGCGGAGCGGTACAGGTCGAGGCGGCGTGGCTGGCGAAGTAGCCGCAGATCTCCGCAGCCTGACGTAAAGCGTCGTCATGCACTGGCTGGCGCGCCAATTGTTGCGGCTTGTGGTCGTTCTGCTCTGCGTCACGCTGCTGACCTTCCTGATCGTCAACATCCTGCCCGGCGACGTGGCGATCGCCATTCTCGGCAGCCTTGCCACGCCGCAGGACATTGCCGGCTTGCGCGCCGACCTCGGGCTCGATCGGCCGATCCTGGTTCGTTACTTCGACTGGCTGGGCTCGGCCCTGACCGGCGATCTCGGCCGCTCCTACCGCAGCAGCGAGCCGGTGGCTCAGGCGATCGCCGATCGCCTGCCCGTCTCGCTGCAGCTCATGGTGATGGCCCAGCTGATCGCGCTCGGCATCGCGGTGCCGGTGGCGCTGTTGTCGGTCCGCCGGCCGGGCGGCCTGTTCGACCGGATCTCGGCCTCGGCGGCGTTCGGCTTCCTGGCGATGCCCAATTTCATGCTGAGCGTCGTGCTGATCTACCTGTTCTCGGTCACCCTCGACCTGTTCCCGGCAACCGGCTTCACGCCGCTGTCGGAGGATCTGTGGGGCAATCTCGAATCGATGATCCTGCCGGCACTGACGCTGGGCCTGGTCGAATGGACCGTGCTGATGCGGGTGCTGCGCTCGGACCTGCTGAGCACGCTCAAGGAGGATTTCATCCTGCTGGCCCGCGCCAAGGGCCTGCCGCCGTGGCGGGTGCTGCTGCGGCACGCGCTGCGCCCCTCCTCGTTCACGCTGATCACCATCGTCGGGCTCAATGTCGGGGGCCTGATCGGCGGCGCCGTGATCGTCGAGCAGATCTTCGCCCTGCCCGGCGTCGGCCGGCTCCTGCTGGGTGGCATCTTCAATCGCGACCTCATCCTGGTGCAGGGCACGGTGTCGTTCATCGCCGTGGGTTTCGTGGTCGTCAATTTCCTGGTCGACATGCTCTACGCCGTGCTCGATCCCAGGGTGCGTCATGTCCGTTTCCGCAGCTGAGCCGGCCAGCGCGGCGCGGCCGAAGCGGCGCCTGTCATGGGCGGTCGTCCTGCCGCTGGGCTGGGTGGCCCTGGTGGTGTTCGCGGCGATCACCGCCGATTGGCTGGGCTTGCCCGATCCCGCCGCGCAGGAGCTGATCCTGCGCCGCAAGCCGCCGTCGGCCGAGTTCCTGCTGGGCACCGACAATCTCGGTCGCGACATGCTGTCCCGCATCATCTACGGCGCACGCACCTCGCTGATCGTCGGCCTGTGCGCGCCGCTGCTGGGCTTCCTGGTCGGCGGCGCGATCGGCATGAGCGCCGGCTACTTCCGCGGCAAGGTCGATCTCCTGGCGGTGGGACTGATCGACATCCTGCTGGCCTTTCCCGCGCTGGTGCTGGCCCTCACCTTCACCGCCTATCTCGGCCAGAGCCTGTTCAACGTCACGCTGGCGCTGGGCATTCTCTCGATTCCCGCTGCGGCGCGGGTCTCACGCGCCAACACGCTGGCATGGGCCAATCGCGATTTCGTGCTCGCCGCCCGCACGATCGGCGCCAGCAACTGGCGCATCCTGACACACGAGATCCTGCCCAACCTGCTGCCGCCGATGTTCGCCTTCTGGCTGGTGGCGGTGAGCGTCATCATCGTCGCCGAGGGGGCGCTGTCGTTCCTCGGGCTCGGCATCCCGGCGCCGCAGCCGAGCTGGGGCGGCATGATCGCCGATGGCCGCGAAGCTCTCGACGTCGCGCCGCACACCGCCCTGGTTCCGGCGGCCGTGATGTTCGCCACCGTGCTGTCGCTCAATTTCCTGGGCGACACGGTGCGCAACCTCGTCGATCCGCGCAGGTCGAGCCTGTGACCGGAGGCCCGCTTCTGTCGGTGCGCGATGCGCGCGTCGCCTTTGCCACGGCACGCGGCGCCTTGCGCGCCGTCGACGGCGTGACCTTCGAGCTCCACGAGGGCCGCACGCTGGGCATCGTAGGCGAATCCGGATCGGGCAAGTCAGTGTTGGTGCGCTCGCTGATCGGTCTGGTCGGCGCCGATTCGGGCGCCGCGGTCGGCGGCCAGGTGCTGCTCGAAGGCCAGGATCTGCGGACCCTGCCTGCCGCACGCTTGCGCGCCCTGCTCGGCCGGGAGATCGGCATCGTCTTCCAGGATCCGATGACGTCGCTCAATCCGGTGATGAAGATCGGCCGGCAGATCGGCGAGGGGCTGCAGCTCAACCGCGGCCTCGACCGCGCCGCCGCCGACCGGCGGGCCGTCGAGCTGCTGGCCGAGGTCGGCATTCCCGAGCCGGAGCGGCGCGCCCGCCAGTATCCACACGAGCTGTCGGGCGGCATGCGGCAACGGGTGGCGATCGCCATTGCCATCGCCTGCGAGCCCAAGCTCCTGATCGCCGACGAGCCGACCACGGCGCTCGACGTCACCGTGCAGCGCCAGATCCTCGACCTGCTGCAACGCGAGCAGCGCCAGCGCGCCATGGCGATGATCCTGATCACCCACGATCTCGGCGTCGCCGCCGGCCGCGCCGACGACATCATGGTGATGTATGCCGGCCGCGCCGTGGAGATGGCCGCGACGCGCGAGCTCTTTCGTGCGCCGCGCATGCCCTATACCGAAGCGCTGCTGCGCTCGCTGCCGCGGCTGAGCGACGTCGCCCATGCGAGGCTGGCGGCGATTCCCGGCCGACCGCCCGACCTGGCGCGGCGCAGCGGCGGCTGCGCCTTCGCTCCGCGCTGCCGCTACCGCAGCGTGCGCTGCGACGCCGAGCAGCCGCTGCTGACGCGCGACGGGCTGCACGGGTTTGCCTGCTTCAATCCCATCGCGGCGGGCGCATGAGCGATCTGCCGCCCACCGATCTGCTGCGCATGACCGGCCTCACCGTGGAGTATCCGGTCGGCGGCGGGCGCCATGTCCACGCCGTCAGCGACGTGGCGCTGGCGATCCGCCAGGGCGAGACGCTGGGGCTGGTGGGCGAATCCGGCTCGGGCAAATCCTCGCTGGCGCGCGCGCTGCTGCAACTGCCGCCGCCCAAGCGCGGCAGCGTGCTGTTCGACGGCCAGGAGCTCACCCGGCTGCGCGGAGAGGCGCTGCGCGCCACCCGGCCGCACCTGCAGATGATCTTCCAGGACCCGATCGCCTCGCTCAATCCGCGCCGCCGGGTGGCCGAGATCGTGACCGAGCCGCTGATCGTCTCCGGGGTGCGCGATGCGGCGGAGCGTACCCGCCGGGTGCGTGCGGTCATGGAGGCGGTCGGCCTCGATCCCGACACCGTGTGGACCCGCCGCCCGCATGAATTCTCCGGCGGCCAGTGCCAGCGCATCGCCATTGCCCGCGCCCTGGTGCTGGAGCCCAGGCTGATCGTCTGCGACGAGCCGGTCTCCGCGCTCGACGTCTCGATCCGCGCGCAGATCCTCAATCTCCTGGAGGACATGAAGGCGCGCTTCGGCCTCACCCTGCTGTTCATCGCCCACGACCTGGCCGTGGTGAAATCGATCTCCGATCGCGTGGCGGTGATGTATCTCGGCAAGCTGTGCGAGGTGGCGGAATCGGCCTCGCTGTTCGCCAGCCCGGCGCATCCCTATACCGCCGCCCTGATCGCGGCGATACCCGAGCCCGATCCCGACAGGCCGTTGGGCGACACCAGGCTCAGGCCGGGCGACCCGCCCTCGCCGCTCGACCCGCCCTCGGGCTGCCGCTTCCGAACCCGCTGCCCGCATGCCGAACCGCGCTGCACCGCCGAGGAGCCGCCGCTGCGCCAGATCGCGCCCGGCCGCGAGGTAGCCTGCCATTTTCCGCTGGTTTGACAGGCCGGGAGACCGCCTCGGTTCTTTCCTCCCCAGCTTCGCTGGGAAGGTGTCTCCGTCTTCGGCGACGGAGGGGTCATAGGCAACAAGCCTGGGGCTCATGACCCCTCCGTCCGCGATGACGCGGACACCTCCTCAGCGAAGCTGGGGAGGAGGACGTCGATTGGGCCGGCCGACCTTCTCCTCTATCATCCCGACGCGTGACGCGTCGCCTGTCGGCGTCGCCCGGGAGGTTGCATGGCGCTGCTCATCGTCAATCTGGACAAGGTCATCGGCGACGCCCAGGCGTGGCGCGACACCATCGCGGAGCAGATACCCGATCTTCCGGTTCGCTTCTGGCCCGATGCCGGCGACGTGAAGGACATCGAATATCTTGCCTTCATGCACCCGGATTTCGGCCTGCTCCCGGCCTTCCCCAACTTGAAGGCCATGTTCAGCCGGTCGGCGGGAGTCGAGAGCTTCATCAATCATCCAAAGCTGCCCAAGGTGCCGCTCGGCAAGGTCGAGCCGCCGGGCGGCGATCCGATGATGACCGAGTACGTCGTCATGCATGTCTTGCGTTTCCATCGCGACATGCCGGCCTACCAGGCGGCCCAGGCGAAGCGGGAATGGCGCCGGGTGCCGATCATCCGGCCCGAGCAACGACGCGTCGGCTTCCTGGGTTTCGGCATGATGGCCAAGGCGCCGGCGCTGGTCTTGCAGTCGCTGGGCTTCAAGGTCTCGGCGTGGGTCCGTTCGCCGCGGCAGACCGCGGAGGTTCCCCTCTTTCACGGCCGCGATCAACTCGAACGGTTTCTCGCTCAGACAGACATCGCCGTCTGCCTGTTGCCGCTGACGGCGGAAACCGAGGGCATCTTCTGTGCGCGCACTTTCGCCATGATGCCGAGAGGCGCCATGCTGGTGAATGTCGGGCGCGGCAAGCATGTGATCGACAAGGACCTGATCGCCGCGCTCGATGCGGGTCAGCTGTCATACGCCGCCCTGGACGCGCTCTGGCCCGAGCCGCTGCCGCCTGAGAGCCCCCTCTGGCTTCATCCCAAGGTTACGATCATGCCGCACGTCGCGCGGCGGCCGACCGTTGCTCAGCTGGCGACCGAGATCGTCGCCAATATCAAGAGCCTCGGGGCGGGAGGACGGCTCCTGCAGGAAATCGACCTCGCGCGGGAGTACTGATCGATGACGAGCACTCTCCGCAACGCCCGGCAATTGGCGCGTTATCGCCAGTGGGCGGATCAGCTGACCTTCGACGCTGTCGCGGCCCTGCCGCCGGGCGAGGCTGCCAAGGAACGGCCGACGCTTTTCAAGACGATGATCGGCACGCTCAATCACAACCATCTCATCGACCTGGTCTGGCAGGCGCATCTCGAAGGCCGCGACCATGGCTTCCAGGCGCGCAACGTCGTGCTGCACAAGGACCTGTCGGAGCTCTGGAAGGCGCAGCAGTCGATCAATCGATGGTACATCGACTGGAGCGACCGGCAGTCCGGGCAATCGCTCGACGAGACCGTGCACTTCAAGTTCATCGGGGGCGAGCCGGGGGCGATGACCCGCAGCGACATCCTGCAGCATGTGGTCGCCCACTCGACCTACCATCGCGGCTGGATCGCGGAGATGTTCTTCCAGGTGCCGGCCCGCAATCCGACAACGGATTTACCGGTCTATCTCCGCAGCCTCGGACCCACCGCGGCCGGGTCGAGCTGACCGAGCCCGGCGCCGACCGATCCGCCCGCGCCCCGATTTGCGTGGACGCACCGAATGTGATCGCCTGCGCCCCGTGCGGCCGGCCCGGGCTCGAAGCGCTCGAGCCCCGCCGTCTCCGGCAGGCAGGTCGTGAAGGGAGCGGATGATGGAGTACAGGCCACTCGGAAACACCGGCCTCGAGGTCAGCGTCGCCGGGCTCGGGTGCGGCGGCAACAGCCGCCTCGGGCTCGGCCGCGGCGCGAGCTTCGACGAGTGCGTGGCGGTCGTGCGTACGGCGGTCGATCTCGGCGTCAATTTCCTCGACACCGGCGAGGCCTATGGCACCGAGGAGATCGTCGGCGCCGCCGCCCGCTCCTATGACCGCGACAGGCTGGTGATCTCGACCAAGGCCATCTTCAGATCAGGCAGCGACACGGCCGAGACGGTGGCCCGCCGCGTCGACGGGGCGCTGAAGCGGCTGGGCCTCGACTACCTCGACGTCTTCCATTTCCATGCCGTCCATCCGACGGCTTACGACTTTCATCATGATGAGCTGGCGCCCGCTCTGGTGAGGCTCAAGGAGCAGGGCAAGGTGCGCCATGTCGGCATCACCGAGACGGGCCCCAACGACCCGGAGCAGAAGATGCTGAGCCGGGCGACCCGGGAGCCGCCCTGGGAGGTCGTCATGCTGGCCTACAGCCTCATGAACCAGGGCGCGCGCCACAAGATCTTTCCGACAACGCAGCGCCGCGGGGTCGGCACGCTGCTGATGTTCGTCGTGCGCAACCTGTTCAGCAATGCCGCCTATCGCCGCGACGTCTTCGCCGACCTGGTCGCGCAAGGACATCTCGACCGTTCGATCCTGTCCGAAGCCGATCCCCTCGGCTTCCTCCTTGCGGAAGGCGGCGCGGAAAGCATCACCGACGCGGCCTACCGCTATGCCCGCCACGAGCAGGGCGCCGATGTCATCCTGTTCGGCACCGGCAACAAGGATCACGTGAAGGACAACGTCGCCTCGATCCTCCGCCCCGCCTTGGCGCCGCCGATCATCGAGCGGCTGCACGCCTCGTTCGGGCACCTGACCGGCGTCGGCCTCGATCGACCGGGGCCGGTCAAGAAATGAGGACGACCCGAGGTGCCCGACCAGACGCGCGAGGTCTTTGCCGCGGCGTCGCATGTCATGCCCGGGTAAAGCAGGCAGATTCGAGTTGAAGCAAGGGAGCCGACCATGTCCGATATGCCGTCATCGATCGTGATTCACGAGGAAGGCCCGCGCGAGGGATTCCAGATCGAGCCCGGTCCGATCAGCTCGGCCGACAAGATCCGCCTGATCGAGGCCTTGGCCGAGACCGGATTGCGGGCGATCCAGATCTGCTCGTTCGTCAGCGCCCGGGTCGTGCCCAGCTGGGCGGATGCCGAGGAGGTGGCGGCAAAGGTCAGGACCAAGGCCGGCGTCACCTATTCGAGCCTGTGGTTCAACGACAAGGGACTCGAGCGCGCGCTGGCCTTCCGCGACAAGCTGGCGCTGTCCGGCGCCATCGCGCTGTGCGCCTCCGAAGCCTTCACCCGCAAGAACCTGCATCGCAGCCACGCCGAGAATCTCGAGGCCATGCGCAAGCAGACCCGGCTGCATGTCGACAAGGGCGTGCCGGTCAGGTCGGTCGGCGTGATGGCGGCGTTCGGCTGCAACTTCCAGGGCGACATTGCGCCGGCCGAGGTCGTGCGCACCGTGCGCGAAGGCCTGGCGATCGGTGCCGAATGTGGCGTCGATGTCGCCCGCCTCTCGCTCGCCGACACCATGGGCTGGGCGACGCCGCCGCGCATCGAGCGCGTCGTCGGCGCGGTCCGCAGCGCCTGGCCGGACAAGGAGATCAGCCTGCATCTGCACGACACCCGCGGCATGGCGGTGGCCAACGCCATGGCCGGGCTGCGCATGGGCGTGCGCCGCTACGACTCGACGGTCGGCGGCTTGGGCGGCTGCCCGTTCGCCGGGCAGAAGGGCGCCGCCGGCAATATCTGCACCGAGGAGCTCGTGATGCTGTGCGAGGAGATGGGGGTGGAGACGGGGGTCGACCTGGAGCGCCTGATCGAGGTCGGGCGCATGGCCGAGGAGATTGTCGGCCATCCGCTGCCGAGCGAGCTCCTGCACGGCGGCGCGCTCAACGCCTTCCGGCGGGCGGCGCACTGACCGGCAAGCCCCTGATCGAGGCTTCGCCTGGAGACCTGCTACGACGGTCCGGTCGCGCGCGGCGGCGCAAGCCGGGCAACGGCGACCGAGCCGATGGCCTGGCCGTCGGCCTCCTTCACGAGTGCAAAGCTCATCTCGATATAGAGGCGGCTGCCGTCCTTGTGCTGGGCGCGCGTCAGGGTCGGGCGGCCGGACAGCTTCAGCGCGCCGCTCGCCATGGCGGCGTCGAAGCCACGCCAGTGCGGCTCGCGCAAGCGCTCCGGCACGATGATGTCGATGCTGTTGCCCAGGGCTTCGGCCGCTTCGTAACCGAACAATGTGACGGCAGCACGGTTCCAGAGCCGGATCTTGCCCTCGCGATCGGCGTAGATCATGGCATCCGCCATCTGATCGAGTATCGCCCCGGCCAATGCCGACGTATCGAGCGTGCTCATCGCGTATCTCCTGTGGCGTCATGGTGGCGGCGCACGGTGCGCAACCCTGTCATCCCGAGCGCGCTTGCGGAGCAGCGCCCAGGTGAGGGACCCCTCCTGTACCTCGAAAGCCCGACGCCCATGACGCCTGCTTCGCGAGCATCTGCCCGGGATGACGATAGTGCAGGAGGCAGCTGCTAGCCATCGCTCGACCGGACCAGCGTTCCCGGTCTCGCGCCGGTCTCTGCGCCCTTCTCGAAGATTGGCGTGCCCGAGCAGATCGTCATGTCGTAGCCGTCGACATGCTGGACCAGGCGGCGGCCGCCGGCCGGCAGGTCGAAGATCATCTGCGGGGCATGCAGGCGCAAACCGTCGAAGTCGATCACGTTCACATCGGCCTTCAGGCCCGGCTGCAGCCGGCCGCGGTCGCGGAAGCCGAAGAAGTCCGCCGTCTCGCTGGTCTGCGCCTTCACCACGTACTCGAGCGGCAGGCGCGGCCCGCGCGTGCGGTCGCGCACCCAATGGCACAGCATGGTGGTGTTGAGCGAAGCATCGCAGATCACGCCGCAATGCGCGCCGCCATCCGACAGGCCGAGCAGCGTGTGCGGATCCTCGATCAGCTCGCGCACCACCTCGAGATCGCCATGCACATAGTTGGTGACCGGGAAATACACCATTCGCCCGCCGTCGGCGCCGACCAGGTAGTCGTAACAGAACTCGGCCGGGCTCACGCCGGCGCGCTCGGCCATGGCGGCGATGCTGCTCTCCGGTGGCGGCTCGTAGTCCGGTGGGTCGCCCAGCAGGTACATGCGGTCCCAGCGCGTCGCGATCTGGCGCGACAATGGCGGCAGCACCTCGAGCAGCCGCGGCGAGGCGTCCTGCGCCAGGATCGTGCGGCGCATCTCGGGGTCGCGCAGCCGGGCCAGCATTTCGGCCGGCGGCAGCTTGGCTGTCGCGGCAAAGGCCTCGCGCAGCGCGAACGGATTGAGCGAGGTGCCGAGGCCCAGCGTCAGCCCCACCGGGCGGCCGGCGACCTGGGCGGAGAGCGGCAGGTTGTCGGCGCGGGCCGCGCGGACCCCGTTCATCAGGCGGCGCCAGCGCTCGGGGTCGTAGCTGCGGTCGGTCAGCAGGAACCAGACCGGCCGGCCGCTGTCCTTCGCCACCTGGCGCATCCAGCCGAACTCCGCGGCCTCGTCCTCGAAATCGGACAGCATGCCGAACGCGCCGCGGCCGGCGCGCCCCATCGCCCTGCCGATGGCGAGCAGCTCCTCGTGCTCGGCATAGCGGCCGGGAACCAGGTCGCCATCCAGCGTCTTGTGCTGATCGGTGCGGCTGGTGGTGAAGCCGACGGCGCCCGCCTTCAGCGCTTCCTCCGCCAGCCGGGCCATCGCCTCGATGTCCTCGGCCGTCGCGAGCTCGCGCGCGATGGCGCGCTCGCCCATGACGTAGACGCGCAACGGATGATGGGCGAGCTGTGCCGCGACGTCGATGGTGCGCGGCAGACGCGCCAGCGCATCGAGGTAGTCCGGAAAGCTCTCCCAATCCCATTTGAGGCCTTCCGACAGCGTGATGCCGGGGATGTCCTCCACCCCCTCCATCAGGTCGATCAGCGCCTTGTGATGCTGCCGACGGACGGGGGCGAAACCCACGCCGCAATTGCCGAACACGATGGTCGTGGCGCCATGCCAGGACGACGGCGCGAGCACAGGATCCCAGGTCGCCTGGCCGTCGTAGTGCGTGTGAACGTCGACCCATCCCGGCGTGACGATGCGCCCATCGGCGTTCACCTCGCGCCGGCCCGGGCCCGCCTTGCCGCCGACCTGGACGATCCGGTCGCCGTCGATGGCGACGTCCCCGTGCGAAGCGGGCGCGCCCGTGCCGTCGACGATCCTGCCGTCCCGGATGACGATGTCGTGCATGGCCTGTCCCGCTCCTTCCGCGCTGTTTGACGAGCTTTCCACACATCGACGGGAGCTGGAAGCCGGAAGTGCTGGCGAAACATGCGGGAAACGGGAATGACGACTGCACCGAAGAGAAGAGCAAAGGTCTCCCCGGGCTCGGGATGACAACACCGTCATCCCGAGCGCGGCGAGGGACCTTCGACGTCTTCAGCAGTGATCGCTGCAAACGCCGAAGGCCTTCGGTTCACCCCGGCACCTCGGGAACATTCCCAGGCGCGCGCCGTTCGCCCGCGACAGGAGCGTTTCGCATGGAATTCCGAATCAACGGCCGCGCGGTCGCCGTCGACGTCGATCTCCGCACCTCACTTCTCGACCTGTTGCGCGACCATCTCGGGCTCACCGGCGCGAAGAAGGGCTGCGACCAAGGCGCTTGCGGGGCGTGCACGGTGCTGGTCGACGGCAAGCGCATCAACGGATGCCTGGCGCTGGCGGTCCAATACCAGGGGTGCGATATCACGACGGTGGAGGGGCTGGCGGAAGGCGACCACCTTCACCCGCTGCAGCAGGCGTTCGTCGAGCATGATGGGTTCCAGTGCGGCTACTGCACGCCAGGGCAGCTCTGCTCGGCGATTGCGATGATCGCCGAGCTTGCGCGCGGCGTGCCGAGCCACGTGACCGTCGACATCGCGGCCGAGGCGATCGCCCTCGATCACGACGAGCTGCGCGAGCGCATGAGCGGCAACCTCTGTCGCTGCGGCGCCTATAACGGCATCGTGGCGGCGATTGCCGAGACCTTCGCGGAAAAGCGACGCATGACGCCGACGCCACTCCAGCAGGAGTAAGGCCGCATGACCCCCTTCACGTACAGCCGGGCTGCCGATGCGGCCAACGCAATCCACGCTGCGACGCAGGCCGGAGCCCGCTACCTGGGTGGTGGTACCAATCTCGTCGACCTGATGCGCGAGGGCATCGAGCAGCCGTCGTCGCTGATCGACGTGACCCGCCTCGACCACACCATCACCGACCGCGGCGATGGCGGGATCAGGATCGGTGCGGCGGCCACCAACACCGCTCTCGCGGCGGATCGCCGGGTGCGCGAGCGCTACCCAATGCTCGCACGCGCCGTGCTCGCCGGCGCATCGGCACAGATCCGCAACATGGCGACGGTCGGCGGCAATCTGCTGCAGCGGACGCGCTGCCTGTATTTCTACGACACCGCTGCGCGCTGCAACAAGCGCGCACCCGGCGCCGGCTGCGACGCCCTCGAGGGGTTCAACCGCATGCACGCGATCCTGGGGGCTTCGCCTGCCTGCGTGGCGACCCATCCGTCCGATCTGTGCGTGGCGCTGACGGCGCTCGACGCGGCCGTGCACCTCAAGGGGATGAACGGCCATCGCACATTGCCGTTCGACAGGCTGCACCGGCTGCCGGGTGACACGCCGGCGCAGGAAACCGAGCTGCAGCAGGGCGAGCTGATCACGGCAATCGAGTTGCCGCCCCTGCCGTTGGCGCGGCACTCGACCTACCGCAAGGTGCGCGACCGGGCGAGCTACGCCTTTGCCCTGGTTTCAGTCGCTGCCGCGCTCGAGGTCGGCGCCGACGGAACAATCCAGGACGTGCGCCTGGCGCTGGGCGGCGTGGCGCACAAGCCGTGGCGCGCCCATGCGGCAGAAGCCGAACTGCGGGGCGCGCCGACCGGCGAAGCGGCGTTCCGGCGCGCCGCGGAGGCCGAGCTGAGCGTGGCCCACCCGCTGCGCGACAACGGGTTCAAGGTCGAGCTCGCCAAGCGAACGATCGTTGCGGTCCTCGAGCACCTGGCGGGAGGCCGTGCATGAGCGCGACTGGAATTCTGCGCACGGTGTTGCGCCACGTGCCCGACTCCCTCGTGCCCGGCACCCGGCCGAAGGCGCCGCCGGCACGAGACGGGCGGCACGGCCATATTGGCGCACCGGTGTCGCGGCTCGACGGCGCGCTCAAGGTGCGCGGCGCCGCTCTCTTCGCCGCCGAGGTCCCGATGGAGCGCCTGCTCTACGCCGCAACAGTGCATTCGACGATCGCGCGTGGCCGGATCGCGTCCCTGGGGACGACCGCCGCGGAGGCCGCTCCCGGCGTCGTCCTGGTGATGACCCATCGCAACGCGCCGCGGATGAAGGCGCCGCAGGCGTTCGGCGAGGGCGACGGCGTGGCCGGCAGCAACCTTCCGGTGATGCAGGACGACGCGATTCACTGGAACGGCGAGGCGGTCGCCGTCGTGTTGGCCGAGACGCAGGAGCAGGCCGACCATGCCGCGGGATTGGTCTCGGCAACCTACGAACCCGCGGCCGCGATCACGGATTTTGCCGACGCGCAGACGCGGGCGCGCAGCCCGGGATCGGTCCTCGGCGAGCCCGCCGCCGTCGACGGCGGCGATGCCGAGAAGGCTCTCGCCGAGTCGCAGCATCGGGTCGATCTGACCTATTCGACCCCGCCGCTGAACCACAATGCGATCGAGCTGCACGCCTGCACGGTGGACTGGGTGGGCGGTGGGCTGGTCGTGCACGACGCCACCCAGATGATCACCGGAACGGCGGGCTCCCTCGCGCAGGTGTTCGGCCTCAAGCCCGACCAGGTGCGCGTGCTCTCGCCCTTCGTGGGCGGCGGCTTCGGCGGCAAGACGCTGTGGAGCCATCAGATCCTGGCCGCTGCGGCATCGAAGCTCGCTGGCCGGCCCGTGCGCCTGGCGCTGAGCCGCGCGGGCGTCTATCGCCTGGTCGGCGGCCGCACGCCGACCGTACAGCGCGTGGCGCTGGGCGCGACGCAGGACGGCCGGCTCGCGGCGTTGATCCACACCGGCGTCGCCGCCATGACGGCGCACAACAACTGTCCGGAGCAATTCACCTTCCCCGCCCGCCATCTCTACGCCGCCAAGGCTGTCCGGCTGGAGCAGAAGGTGGCCGACATGGACATGCTGGCCAACAGCTGGATGCGCGCGCCCGGCGAGTCGATCGGCACTTTCGCGCTGGAAAGCGCGGTCGACGAGCTGGCGCACGAGATGAAGATCGACCCGATCGAGCTCAGGCGGCGTTGGGAACCCGAGCGCGATCCCACCAGCCAGTGCGCCTTCTCGTCGCGTCATCTGGTGAAAGCCTATTCGGACGGCGCCAATCGCTTCGGCTGGGAGCGGCGCGATCCGACGCCGGGCCGGCAGCGCGACGGCGAATGGCTGGTCGGCATGGGCGTCGCCACCGCGACCTATCCCTATTACCGCATGCCCGGCGTCAGGGCGCGGCTGCGGCTCGACACCGCCAGCCATCTCACCGTCTCCACGGCAGGTCATGAGATGGGCATGGGCACCGCGACGGTGCAGGCCCAGCACGTCGCCGACCGGTTGGGCGTGCCGCTGGAGCAGGTGTCGTTCGAGTACGGCGACAGCCTCCTGCCGGCCGGCGCGATGGCCGGCGGCTCGTCGCAGACTGCCGGAACGGTGGCGGCGGTGACGGCAGCAGCAGGCGCCCTTGTCGCCGAGATGCTGAAGCTCGCCGGCAACGACAGTCCGCTTGCCGGGTTGAAGGCAGACGATGTCGTCGCGCGCGACAGCGGGCTGGCGCACGCGCGCGATCCGTCACGCCGCGAGAGCTACGCGTCGATCCTGGCGCGCGCCCGCCGCGACGGCGTCGAGGTCGAGCAAGGCGGCCCGGTGCCCCTGGAGCAGATGAAATACTCCATGCACTCCACCGGCGCGCAGTTCGCCGAGGTCGGCGTCAATGCCGTGACCGGCGAGGTGCGGGTGCGCCGCTTCCTGGGCTCGTTCGACTGCGGCCGCATCCTCAATCCCAAGACGGCGGCCAGCCAGTTCCGAGGCGGCATCGTCATGGGCATCGGCCTGGCGCTGTCGGAGGAGGCATTGCTCGATCCGCGCAGCGGCCGGATCGCCAACCCGAGCCTCGCCGAGTATCATGTGCCGGTGCATCTCGACGTGCCCGAGATCGACGTGATGTGGACCGACATCGCCGATCCGCAGGCGCCGCTCGGCGCGCGCGGCATCGGCGAGATCGGCATCACGGGCACGGCCGCGGCGATCGCCAACGCCGTGTACAACGCCACCGGCAAGCGGGTGCGCAGCCTTCCGATCACCCTCGACAAGCTGCTGTAGGACCTCTTCTTGCTCTTCTGGCCCGCCGGCGTCTCGCCCGCCCGAAAAGCCGTGAGCGGGCGAGACGCCCGCGGTCCAGAAGAGCATGAGCGCCACGCAGGTCGCAGCGGGGGAGTGACTTCCCATTGCGCTCGCCGCCGGCTTGAAGCATGTCGAGCTGACGGCTCATCAACGCGGAGCGGGGCATGCGCATTGGCTATCTGGGTGTCGGCAACATGGGGCAACCCATGGCCGGAAAGCTTCTCGACGGCGGCCACGAAGTCTGGGTCTTCGACGTCCGCGAAGAGGCACTGAAGCCGTTGCTGGAAAGGCAGGCGCGGCGCGCCGACTCGCCCCAGGCATTGGCCGACGCCTGCGAGACCGTCATCGTTTCGCTGCCCACGCTCGCGGTGTTCCGCAAGGCCGTGATCGGCTCCGGAATGCTCTCCGGCAAGGCCATCAAGACCCTGGTGAACACCTGCACGGTCGGCGGCGCCTTCAGCCGGGAGATCGAAGCCGCCTGCTCCGCCGATGGCGTCGTGCTCATCGACGCACCCATCAGCGGCGGCGTCGGCGGCGCCAAGGCCGGCACCTTGACGACCATGGTTGCCGGCGATCGTGCGACAGTCGAGAAGCTCCAGCCCCTCTTCCGGCTCTGGGGACCGACGGTCGTCACGGCGGGCGACAAGCCCGGCGCGGCCCAGATCATGAAGCTCACCAACAACGTCCTCTTCGCGGTATCGCTGGTCGCCACCTCGGAAGCGATGACGCTCGCCAGCAAGGGCGGCATTTCACCCGAGTCGATGCTGCACGTCCTGAACAACAGCACTGGCCGCAACTTCTCGACGATGGCCCTGTTCCCGCAAGCCGTGATCCCGCGCACCTTCGAGTTCGGCGCCACCTTCGAGATTCTGATGAAGGACGTCGACCTCGCCATCGAGCAGGGCGAGGATCTCGGCGTCCCCATGTGGGTTTGCCAGGCCGCGCGCCTGGTGCTGAAGCACGGTGTTTTCCAGGGCCGGGCTCAACAGGATCTGTCGCGCACCATCGAGATCATCGAGGACGGCGCGCGGCTCAGGTGAACGCTGCCGATACCGACTCCGATGCTGGATCGTCAGGGGCGACGGGCGGGCCTTCCGTGAACCTGCGGCCCCGCGTCCCGACGTCACTGCCGGAAGTGCTGCTCGTAGGTCTCGACGAGAGGCGACAGGTCGGACCATTCACGGCGCGAGCGAACGAAGACGTGCCGGAACGTATGGTGCTGCGGGCTGATCCAGCGCGGATCGTCGAAGGCGCCGGCCGGCAGGGTGCGCAGGCCGGGAGCGGCCTCCAGGGTGAACCCCAGGTTGGTGCCGCAGCGCGGGCAGAATTCGATGTCGAGCCAGCGTCCCGACAGGTCGGATACGTGGCGATAGCGGCCGGTCTCCAGGCCGGTCATCTCGATCTGGCCTTTGTTGAACACGACTTCCGTGCCGAACGCGGTGCCGGTGCGCCGCTGACACCAGGTGCAATGGCAGACCGTCACGCGCAGCGGCTCGCCGGTGGCCACGAATCGGATCGCGCCGCAAACGCATCCGCCGCCATGGTCTGCCATGCCTCGCTCCCTGTGGCGTTCACCGCCGTGGAGAATACTCTCCGCAGCGAGGCAGGCCAGGTCTTCATTGCGATGTCTGCAGCATTCCGTCTCGCCTGCACTCCATCCCGCAGTTCCCGGAACTGCCGATGACGAGCCGCGCCCTACTGGCAGACATCGATCCACTGGGCATCGACGAGCGCGGCCATGCGCATGGGGTCGATCCGCATCGCCGCCCGCGTGGAACCGGCAGCAGGGACGACCTCGCGGAACGCCTTGAGCGCGACGTCGAAATAGACCGGCATCGGCGTGGCGAGGCCGAACGGACAGACGCCGCCCGGCGGATGGCCGGTGAGCGCCTGCGCCTCCTCTGCCGAAAGCATCTTCACCCTGCCGCCCAGGGCAGTCTTCGCCTTCTTGTTGTCCAACCGCGAGTCGCCACAGGTCACCAGCAGCAGGGCACGGTCCCCTGCCCGCACGGACAGCGTCTTGGCGACCTGGGCAGGCTTCACACCCCAGGCGCTGGACATCGCCATCGTGGTGCTGTCCATCTCGAGCTCGACGATTTCGATGTCGGGCGCTCTGTCGGCCATGAAGGCACGTACTGACTCGAGGCTCATGTCGGTACTCTCTCGACGTATTGATCCTTCGGCCCGGGCTCGCCCATGCGAGGCGTCGTGCCCGGCGCCGGCCTTGGCTCCTCCTACATCAACGGCAGTTCGGCATCTTGAACGATTGTGCGTCGCCGGCTCGAGACGCGCCCTGAACGAGGAGGTCCGTGATCTGCGGCCCTCCCCCGTCATCGGGACCCGATGACGGGGGAGGCGACGCTGAATCTGCCGCAGCTCAAGCCGCCGCGCGGCGCGGACGGCGCACCGCGCGCACCTTGCCGCTGCGGCCGCCGCCGCAGAAGAAGCGATCGCCGCCGTCGGACTCGAGGCCGCTCACGCCGACGCCTGCCGGCATTGCGAGGCTCTCCTGGACCTCGCCGGTCTGCGGATCGATCCGGCGCAGCTCGCTTTCGTCGCCTTCCCAGGTGCCGTGCCACAGCTCGCCGTCGACCCAGGTGACGCCGGTGACGAAGCGGTTGGAATCGATGGTCCGCAGTATCCGGCCGGTCTCGGGATCGATCTGGTGGATCTTGCAGCCGCGATGCTGGCCGACCCACAGCATGCCCTCGGCCCACGCCATGCCGGAGTCGCCTCCGTCGCCGGGCGCCGGAATGGTGGCGAGCACGCGGCCGGTCGCGGGATCGATCTTCTGGATGCGTCTTTCGAAGAGCTGGAAGATGTGGCGGCCGTCGAAGGCCGTTCCCGCATGCGCGTCGGCCGCGATTTCGCGCACGATCGTGCCGCTCGTGGGGTCGAGCACGTTCAGCCTGTCGCCTGAGGCGAACCAGACGTGCCGGCCGTCGAAGGTCACGCCGCCGATATTGTCGGCACCTGGAAAGGGTCCGTATTCGCGCAGGATCTCGACCGGGGTGGGAGTCACAGGCATATCCTTGTTCCTTCGTGCTCTTCTGGACCGCGAGCGCAGCGCTCGCTCATGAGCTCGATGAGGCGCGTTCGGCGTCGCCGAGCCGCGCCAGGAGCGGGACACCCGCGGTCCGGATGACCATGATCTAGCCGTCCGCCACGGAGGCGGGGAGTAACAACGTCGTCGTGAATCGCGGTAGCGGCGGGGTGATCCAGCGGCGCGCCCGGCCGCGGCCGAACGACTGCACCTTGCCGGTCACGGCCAGCGCATCGAGCGCCCGTTGCACGGTGCGCTGGCTGGCGCCGAGCGCCAGCGCGAGGGCCGAGCTCGACCACGCCTCGCCGTCGGCCAGGAACGCCAGCACCGCGCCGTACGGCTCCTCGACCGGCCGCGCCAGCACCACGACCTCGCGCGCCCGGCGTGGACGCAGGGTGAAGCCGCGCGCGGTCGCCGCGATGCCGGCGAGCGGCCGCAGCTTGGCGCGCAGCCGCCCGATCTCGACGCGCAGCCGGGCGCGATGCGACTCGTCGGCGTGCCGCGCGCCGAACGCCCGCGCGAGCAGCGTGGCGCGGTCGGCATCGGCAGGCCACGCCTCGGCGAGCGTCCGGGCGAGCGCGAACAGCACCGGCCGTCCGGCAAGTGAGACCACAGCCTCGCCATCGCGCACGACGTGGCGGCAGGCGTCGACGACCAGCGCCGTCGATCCCTGCAGCGCCTCGACGTCCTGCAGCCGGAGCGGCCGCTCCTCGCCGTGCGCCAGCAGGCGCGCCGCCGGCGCCTCGAGCAGCGCCTGCGCCTCCAATACCTCCGCCAGGAGCGCCGGGATGCCGGCCTGACGGGCGGCGCGTTCGGCCTGCTCGAGCGCCGAGCCCGCCGCCGCCGTGCGCAGGCGGCGCATGGCGATGCCGGCAACCACCAGGGCATGCGCAGCCTGCGACGAGGGCGGCAACGCGGTGGGGTCGAGCCCCTCGAGCGCGCGCTCGGCGGCGTCGAGATCGCCGAGCAGCACCAGGCGCCGGCCCTGCAGGTAGCGGGCGTGCGCGGCGTTCAGCCGGTCGGCGTGCTGCTCGAGCGTCGCCCGTGCCGCCTCGAGCGCCCGGGTGGGCCAGCCGAGCTCGCGCGCGGCGAGCGCGATCTCGGCCTCGGCGACGACACAACGCGCGCGGGCCACCGCCTCGCGCGGCCCGAAGGCGCGCGCCGCCCGTTTCACCAGCGTTTTCGCGCGCAAAAAATCGCCGAGCTGCGCCATGGCGATGCCGCGCAGCGCCAGCGCCGGCGCATCGTCGCGCAGGGCAACCCGGTTCAGGGCGCCGAGCGGATCACCTGCCGCCAGGGCACGCGCGGCAGCGGTGATCAGCGAATCCACGGAAATCCCGCCACACTTGTAACTCCCGCCGGCTCGACCTCAGGCCCCATCCTCGTGGCGTGACCAACGACCCTCCGACAGCATCGAGGAGCACATCATGACCACCACCAACGCCACTATGAACCATCCCATCGTGTCCCGGGAGCAATGGCTTGCCGAGCGCACGAAGCTGATGGCGCGCGAGAAGGAGCTGACCCGCCTCGGCGACGAGATCGCGCGCGAGCGCCGGGCGCTGCCCTGGGTGAGGCTCGACAAGACCTACAGCTTCGACACCGCGGCGGGGCGGCGCACGCTCGCCGACCTGTTCGACGGCCGCCGCCAGCTCCTGATGCAGCATTTCATGCTCGCCCCGGGCTGGGAGCAGGGCTGCAAGAGCTGCTCCTACATGGCCGACCATACCGACGCCACGCTGGTGCACCTGGCGCAGCGCGGCGTCAGCTTCGTCGCCGTCTCGCGCGCGCCGCTCGACGAGATCGAGCGCTTCCGCCGGCGCATGGGCTGGCATTTCCCCTGGGTGTCCGCACACGGCACCGACTTCAACAAGGATTTCCATGTGAGCTTCACCGCCGACGAGATGGCCGGCGGCACGGCCGACTACAATTTCGGCGACACGCCCCAGGGCGAGGAGATGCCCGGCGTCAGCGCCTTCTGGAAGGACGACACCGGCGCCGTCTTCCACACCTATTCGACCTACGGCCGCGGAGTCGAGGTGATGATGCACACCTACCGGCTGCTCGATCTCACGCCCAGGGGCCGCGACGAGGACGGTTTGCGCTTCACCATGGAATGGGTGCGCCATCACGACCGCTACGCGCCGCCGGCGCCGGCCGCGACCGCGGCCAAGGCTGCCGGCGGGTGCTGCAGCCGATGAGCCTCAGCTGCCACGTGGTCGGCACGACGGTCGGAGGCGGCCCGCCGAAGAGGGGCCGCCGCGGTGCGGCCGACTGGCTGTCTCTGGCGGCCGCCCCGACCTTCGCTGGGATGGCGCTGCTCACAACCACTCTCGGAGCCGGCCCAGGGGAGATGCTCTGCGCGGCCGGCCCTGAGGGACCATCGCTTCTCGCCGGCATGGTGCCGATGTACGTGCTGATGAGCGCCTTCCATGCGGCACCGTGGCTCCGGCTCCTCGGGGCTGCTCGGGGAGCCGACGACCGGTGCGCGAGGGCTAGCCCGCCCGCTCCCTTGTCGTGACCCGGGTCCCGGACGCGCCGAGGTCGATGAGGGCAAGCCCGGATTGCCGATCATGCCGCTTGCGCAGATGGACCGGCGACTCGACAAGAACGAGCTCCAGGGTGGGCCGGATCGTCGCCGCCAGAAGGTGACCGGCCACCGCGCTGTAGTCGCGGCGACCGAGCACGCAATGGACATGGATCGCGGGTGCGCCGTCCGGCCCCAGCGCGATATCGCCGGTGAGCGAAGCCACCTCGACCTGCTCGGCAAGCCTCCTGTCGATGTACTTTTTCGTCTCCCAGTCGAAGTAGCCAAGGGTTACCTCTCGGAAGGCGCCGATGGCCGTGAACTGCGCTCCGGCGACGCGTTCCTGGGCGGCAAAGCGCTCGAGCTGATCCATCAGCTCGTCACCGGTTTCGAAGATCAGAGCGAAAGTCCGCTGACCATCGTCCTCATGGAGCAGTCTCGACTTCATGCCTGCCTCCGGGGTGTGGGCTGCAGTTCGGTACAGCGCCATGAACGCCTTGCAACGGCGCCTGCCCGGAGTCGTTCCCGCCCTGGCCTGCCTCCGCGGCATTGAACAATCTGCATGGCAGCGCCGCGCACGAAGCCGACGCGACGGCTGGTGGGTGAGCGCGCCGGCCGGTACGGCTAGAGGGACGACCGCCGCGCGCAAACGGCGGCCGGAGGGGATGGCAACGCGAAAGTCAGGCAGGAGGAACGATGAAGCGCAGGGCTATTCTCAAGGCGGCCGGAGGCGCCGCGGTCATGGCGTCGAGCGGCCTGCAGGTGCACGCCCAGGCGTGGCCGGCCAAGCCGATCACGCTGTACGTCCCGTTCGCCGCCGGCGGGCCCTCGGACATGTTCGGCCGCATCCTCGCACGCGGCATGTCGGCGACGCTGGGTCAGCAGGTCGTGGTCGAGAACAAGGGCGGCATGGGCGGCCTCGTCGGTGTCGCTGCGACCGCCAAGGCGGCGCCCGACGGCTACACGATCGGCATGAACGCCACCGGTCCGTCGGCGATCGCGCCGTTCATGGTTCCCAACATGCCCTTCGAGGACAAGGACCTGGCCCTGCTGACGCCGATCGCGCTGGTGCAGATGATCGTGGCGACGTCGGCGCGCCTGCCGGTCAGCTCGGTCCCCGAGCTGATCGCCTACGCCAAGGCCAATCCCGGCAAGGTGAACTACGGATCGTCCGGTCCTGGCGGGATCAGCCATCTGGCGGCCGAGCTGTTCAGGAGCGCCGCCGGCATCGACATCGTGCATGTGCCCTATCGCGGCGCGGCGCCGGCGGTCCAGGATCTGCTGGCGGGACAGGTCCAGCTGGTGGTGCTCGACGTGTCGGTGCTGCTGCCGCATATCCGGTCCGGCAACATCAAGGCGCTGGCGGCGACCAGCAAGACCCGCTCGGCCCTGCTGCCCGACGTGCCGACCACGACCGAGATCGGCCTGCCGACGGTGCTGTCCGACAATTGGTACGGGCTCGCCGCGCCGGCCGGCATTCCCAAGCCGATTCTCGATCGCATCCACGCCGCCGCCGTCGAGGTCCTGGGCACCAAGGAGGCGACCGAGCCGATGCTGGCGCAGGGCGCCGTGATCCGCCCGATGACGCCCGCCGAGTTCACCGACTTCGTCCGCCAGGAACGCGAGAAGTGGGGTCCCGTCGTCAAGGCGAGCGGCGCCAAGATGGAGTAAGATTTGCACGACAGGCGCAAGCCTGCGCGCGCGATGATCGTCCTCTTCGCCGCGAGCGCGCCACTCCGTGGCGCTCCTCTCGTCGATCACACATCATATGAGCGCCACGGAGTGGCGCGCTCCCGGCTATGACTCCTTGTGTCATGCCGGCCTGTCGCAGTCGGCAATGAAGTCGTAAACTTCCCGCAACAGGCCGATCCGCCCGGTCCGGGCTGCCGGGCGCCAGGGTCACCGAGTGAACGCAAATCAGCAAGAGCGGTGGTGTCATCGATGCAGGCGTGGATCATCGACGCGAGCGAGATGGATGCCGAGGACATACTCAATTTCCGGTCCAACCTTCTCCATCCCAATCCGGAGATCCGATCGTTCCTGAGGGCGGAGAACAAGGCCACCACGATTGTCATCGCGCCCAAGGGCTTCGGCAAGACGCTGCTCCTCAAGGCAAAACGGCTCTCGATCCAGGACAAGTACGCCCACATCCTGCCGAGCGGTGCCCTGGTCGAGAAGCCGAGCGGCCTGCCCAGCGTCATCCCGACCAGCGACTACGGCGATCTGCGCGACAGCGAAGGCTACTGGCGCTCGGTGTGGCTGCTGTCCTTCACCATCGCCGTCCTCAAGGCCACGCACTGGCAGCCGGGACGCAGCAGCCGCGCGCTCGCGGCGGTTGTGCAGGACGACAATCTCGTGTCGGTCTGGGAGATCTTCGACCACATCCTGTCGGCCCCGGTGAACACCTATCACCAGCTCAACAACGACTACAATGACGCCCTGCTGCCGGCCTTCCGCCGCCTGCACGAATCGACGGCCATCTTCGTCGACAACATCGACGAGTATTACGAAGGCATCCTGCGCGAGATGAATGCCGGGCGCGAGCGCCCCGTGGGCGGCCGCGTCAAGCGCAGCTTCTGGCACTTGGCGCAATACGGCATCGCCGCGGCGGCCCGCGAGCTCAGCCACATCAACACGCACGTCAAGATCTACGTCTCGATCCGCAAGGAGGTGCTTCAGGGGATCATCGGCGACACCTATTTCGGCCAGCAGCTGCGCAGCAAGTCGCTGATCGTGAGCTACACCGACAGCGACCTGCTGGAGATCGTCCACAAGAACATCGCCCATTCCGATGCCGAGGACCTGGCCGATCCGCGCTCCAACGATGCGGTGACGGCGTTCTTCGGGCCGCTGAAGCGCGTCACCCATCCGACGACCGGCGACGAGGAGGAGGTCCTGGGCTTCTGGCTGCGCCACACGCTCGGCCGTCCGCGCGACGTGGTGTCGATCGGCAAGGCCATCGCCAGCATGCCGCCGGCCCATCGCAGCGAGCGCCGCGTCCGCGAGGCGGTGCGCGCCGAAGCCAAGACCATCGCCACCGCCTACTTCGCCGAGATGGCGCCGCACCTCGACGGTTTCGACGCCGACATGCTGCTGCGGCTGATCGACCGCAACGTGCTCGCGCCCGACGACCTCAAGCGCATCTCCGAGGCCTACGCCGCCGTTTGGATGGAAACGTTCAGCGAGGTGGCACCACACACTCACCATCCGTTCTGCGCCCTCTTCAAGCTGGGGCTGCTGGGCTATGTCGGCCGCGACGCCGAATCGGGCGAGGACATGCAGATATTCCGCCTGCCCGGCGAGCATCCGCTGGACAACGTCCAGGTCCTGCCGCCGGCGCGCGTCTATCTCGTCCATCCCGCGCTGGACGACCTGGTCGCCGAGCGCAACCCGCAGTATTTCGAGAACCTCAACGACCGCAACGTCATCGGCCGCGGCCGCCGCTGGCTGCGAGAACGCGTGATCCACTACGTGCTGAAAGGCGACGTCAGGGGTCATTCGGAGACCATGCGGGACGGGCTGCGCACCAAGGCCTTCGCCGCGGTATTCGATTCCATCGTGTCGGCCTTCGGCGCCAGGCTGGCGCATGCGGAACGCTCGCAGGGTGATTCGCTGCTGCTGATCGACGCCAATCCGATAAAGCTTCTCCAGGCGGCGCGGAACATCCAGCGCGACCTCGGCCGATCGGAGTTCGGCTCGCAGCTGCGCCTTGCCGGCGATGCCGGCTTCGTCGAGATCGCGGTCGGGCCGCGGCAGGCAGAGCCCTACGGCATCGCCCTCCAGAACGCCGCCCGCCTTGAGCCGCATGTAGAGCCAGTCGGGATATACGTCACCGAGGAGTTCGTCCGTCATGTCTCGGAAGATCGCGGCAATCACCTGCCGTTCGACTTCGTCCGCCTCGGTCCGGAGGACCTCAGGAACCTGCCCTGGCAGGACGGCCTCTTCGACATCTCCAAGGCCGGTGGCGAGCCCGCGATCCTGACCGCGATCTACCGCGTCAATTTCCATTGACCCGGTCCGGCAGGGACGGGTCCTTCTGTCATCCTGCGGTCCTTCGATCGAGGGACGACGAAGAAGCAAAGGTCCCTCGCTGCGCTCGGGGTGACACCATTGTAGTCGCAGGCAAAAGCATTGGTGTCATCCCGAGCGCAGCGAGGGGACCTTTAGTGCGGCCTCGCCGACAACGCTTGCTTCGCAAGCATTGTCCTCGGGATGACAGCGATTCCGGATCGCTTATTTCGATGCAGGCCCTAAGGTTGGCGCTTGGCGCCGCGCGTTCGTCGCCGCCGATAGGAGAAAGTTACGTGGCCGTATCCGAACCATCCCGCACCGTTCCCTTTCACGGCCTGCGCGTCATCGATGCGAGCCGCGTGCTGGCCGGCCCGTCCTGCGCCCAGCTGCTGGCCGACATGGGCGCCGACATCATCAAGATCGAAAGCCCGGAGGGCGACGAGAACCGGCGCTGGCCGCCCCTCATGGAGAACGGCCTCAGCAGCAACTACGCGGCCGTCAATCGCGGCAAGCGGGCGATGACGCTCAACATGAAAGCGCCGCGCGCCCGGGAGATCCTCGAGAAGCTGGTGGCGTCGGCCGACGTCTTCCTGCACAGCTTCCTGCCCGACACCGCCGAGCGGCTCGGCCTCGGCTACGAGAGGATGCGGGCGATGAACCCGCGCCTGATCTTCTGCTCGATCTCGGGCTATGGCGCCGAGGGTCCGCTCCGCAACAAACCCGGCTACGACCTGATGGTGCAGGCCTTCGCCGGCCCGATGTCGGTCACCGGCTACGATGACGGCCCGCCGGTGCGCACCGGCGTGTCGTTCGTCGACATGGCGACCGGTCTCAGCGCCTACGGCGCGATCGTCACCGCGCTCTATGCCCGCCAGCAGACCGGCCAGGGCACGTGGGTGCGCACGTCGCTGCTCGAGACGGCGGTGTCGATGCTGAGCTACCACGCCATCGCCTGGCTGCAGGCCGGCATCGTGCCGCGCAAGCAGGGATCTGGCGGCGCCAACCAGGCGCCCTACCAGGCGTTCCGCTGCCAGGACGGCCACGTCCTGGTCGGTGCGCCCAACGATGCCGCCTGGCAGCGCCTGTGCACCGCCCTGAACGACCCCGCCCTCGCCGCCGATCCGCGCTTCGCGACCAACGCGAGCCGCCTGCAGCATCGCGAGGTCCTGGTCGGGCTCCTCGAGGCGCACCTTGTGCGGCATCCCGGCGAGCATTGGAGCGCCCTCCTCGAGCAGCACGGCGTCGCGGTCGCGCCGATCCAGAGCCTGGATCGCGTGCTGACGGGCGCGCAGGTCCTCGCCAACCGGATGGTCGTCATGGCTGCCGATGCGGATGACCGCGAATGGCCGCTGCTCGGCACGCCGTTCAAGGTCGGCGACAGCGGCACCGCGGCCGGATCGTCGCCGGCGCTGGGTGCGCATACGGATGAAATCCTGCGCGAGCTCGGATACTCGGATCACGATCTCCTGGACCTGCGACGCGAGAAAGCCGTTTGAGGACGGATGGCGGAAGACAGCGATCAGCGTGCGCGCTTGTCGGAGACGATCACGCCTTCCTTGAACACCAATTGAAGCCGTCGCACGTTCTGGATGTCGTCGAGCGGATTGCCGTCGACCACGATCAGGTCGGCGAGCTTGCCGACCTCGATCGTGCCCAGATCCTTGCCCATGCCGCAGACGGCCGCGCCGTTGCGGGTGGCCGCGACGAGCGCCTGCCACGGCGTGGCGCCATCACGCACCCATAGCCCGAGCTCGAGCAGCGCCGCTTCCTTGAGCGGCCGGATGTCCGACCCCAGCGCCATCTTGACGCCGGCCTCGAGCGCCTTCTGGAACCAGACCCGATGGACGTCGGCGGCGGCGTCGGCGCGGCAGCACAGATCGTGCGCCAGGTTGCGCTGCTTGACCCAGCCCAGCTCCCAA
The DNA here is from genome assembly GCF_044224635.1 of Reyranella sp. Lineage (GTDB taxonomy): Bacteria > Pseudomonadota > Alphaproteobacteria > Reyranellales > Reyranellaceae > Reyranella. Next base: position 191,674 of record NZ_JBGAKA010000004.1, read on the forward strand.
TGGTTGGTGGCCTGCTGCGGCGTGAGATGGCTGATCGCGAGCGTCGGCACGTACCAGGTATCGTGCTTCAGGAACAGGTCGATGCACTCGTCGTCCATGATGTAGCCGTGCTCGACACTGTGCGCGCCGAGCCGGATCGCATGCTTCACCGCCTCGGGATTGGTCGCGTGGGCCATCACCTTGAACTCGCGCAGATGGCAGATCTCGAAGGCCGCCTTCAGCTCCTCGTGCAGCAGGAACGAGTTCTGATGGCGGTCCCAGGCCGGTCCCATGATACCGCCCGACAGGTTGAGCTTGATGTGGTCGACGCCGTTCTTGATCTGCTCGCGGATCGCCTTGACGAAGCCGAAGGGCCCGTCGCACTCGAGCGCATGACCCGACGTCAGGAAGTGGCCGCCCGTGGTCGTGAGGAAGTGACCCGCAGCGAACAGGCGCGGCCCGACATGCTGGCCCGACTCGAAGGCGCGCTTCCAGGCGACGCCCATGTAACTGTGCGAGCCGGCGCAGCGCAGCCCGACAATGCCCGACTCGGTGAGCGCCGCCCTCAGCCGATAGCCGAACAGCGTGACCTGGTCGGCCAGCGGCATATCGTCGACCGCATAGTAGTCGGGATGGATGTGGACGTCCCACAGGCCCGGCATCAGGCAGGCGCCCTCGAGGTCGATGGCGACGGCATCACCTGATTCGGGAATACTGCCGCCGGTACGGATCTCGCGGATGCGGCCGTCTTCGATCAGCACCGCGGCCCGGTCGACGGCTCTGGGTTGGACGCAGTCCACGAGCGTCGCGTTCTTGAGAAGAGTGCGCATAGGGTCACAGTCGAGAGGCTATCCGGCAATGATGCCGATTTTTGCCGCGTGTGTCTTCCGGTTGGTCCCTGGCGGGCACGCTCGGCAGCGCCAAGGTCCTGCAAGGTGCACCCCTCCTGCCGGTGACCCGGTCATCGGCGTGGCTTTGGCGGCGGCGTGCTCGTGCAGCCGACGGTCGGGCAGTTCGTGCCGAACCCACGCTCGTCGAGGATGCACGCAACCACCGATTCACCGCGGTACGGCATGCCGTAGCAAGCCGGATCGGCACGGCACGCCGCCACGGTGCGATGGCGCCCGCAGGGATCGCCGGCGGGCGCCGGGCACCAGTCCCGCGGGCTCTCTCCGCAGGTCGGTGATTGCGCCGCCGCCGGCTGAAAGGCAGCCACGAGGCCGGCGACAGCGAGCGCCAACACCGACGACGCCAAGCTTGCGGCGGCAACGACAGACCTCATGACGAGCCTCCCGACAGGAAACTATCGAACACGCGGAGTGCGGCCGAATTCCGTCTCGGGCGCTTGCGGCGTCTCCGCGGTCCGCCTCGCGCGATTTTCGTGCTAGCTGACATCTCCACCGGGAGAGAAGCTCTATGCGGATCATCATCGTGTTGCTCGCCTTCGCGGCGTTCAACCTGCTGACTCTGACGACGCCTGAGGCCGCCAAGCAGAACCTCGCTGCCTGGACCAGCCTGGCAGGACGGCGATAGTCTCATCCTGGTGCCCTTGTCCTGGACAATCGGAAGGATCGCGCACTGACTCCTCCCGTCTCGCACGCACCCGGCGTCAGCCGACCAAGGGCGCGCGCAGTCGTCCCGAGCCAGGCGCTTGGCGCCGCAAGCGCGACTGGCAAAGGACCTGACCGCCATTTGCGCCAGTGTGCTCTGAAACTCCTGGCGACGAGATCCGTCGCTACGCTCAGGATGACAAGAGGAGCCCTCAGGCGGAGCCGGACATCAGCGCAGCCTGATCCTCCGGCGCGTAGAAGAAGTCGCCGGGACGGAAGTCGTGTCCGAGATCGCCGAGCAGGCGGCGTTGGCGCGGCGTGCAGCGCTCGAACAGCGAGGCGTAGGGCGTCCCGAAATCGTATGCCCGCATGAACATCTGGCAGTAATTGTAGAGGATGGTCTTGCGCGCCTTGCCGGAGCGGTTGGGCGACGGACCGTGCCAGATCGCGTGCGGGAAGACGTAGGCGTCGCCGGCCTTGCCGAGCAGCGGCACGGCGCCGGGCATCTGCGGATTGGGGATACGCTCGGCGCGCTCGGGAAACGGCCGCAGATGGCTGCCGGGAAAGACCGTGAAGTTGCCGCTGGTCGGCTCGGTGACGTCGGTCAGCAGGTACATCACCTTCACGGCCAGCGGCCGGCTGGTCTCGCTGACGCGGATGCCGCGCTGGCCCTCGCCGCCGTCGGTGTGGGTGTAGCCGGGAAACGTCTCGGTCGAGGCGCGCACGATCGCCTGGCTCATCGAGAACTGGATGTAGGGGCCCATCAGGTCGAGGATCAGGTCGAATACCCGCGGCCGGTCGATCAGGTCGATGAACGCCTGGTGATAGGTCAGGAGATCGCGGCGATCCATGAAGGCGGCCGGGTTCGGGTCGGCGTGATCGACCCAGGCATAGTGGCCGCGCGGCAGCTTGCCCGGCGCGGGCTCGTAGCCGGGCAGCATCCGCACGCGATCGATCTGCACCGAGAAGAAGTCGACCTCGGCCGGCGTGAGCGCACCTTCGAGATGCAGGTAGCCGTCGACGGCCCACTGCTCGCGCTGCTCCTCGGTCAGAACTCTCGACGTGTTGGCCAGCATTCGATCCTCCCTGTCCGGGACATTGCGGTCGCCGTGGTCCGCCGTCACGCAGGCAGCAGACGCATCGAGCATATCGCCACCGCCGCGCCGGTACAGGCTTGCGATCCGCAGAGCGACCGGCGGCCGGCGCGAAGCCTCAGCCGAGCGCTGCGAAAGACCACTCTCCAGTCGTCCTGGGCCCGACGCTTGCGAAACAAGCGTCGTAGGCGAAGGACCTCACGGCCGTCAGCCGCAAGTGTGCGTGTGAACTTCTGACGATGAGATCCTTCGCGACGCTCAGGATGACGAGAAGGGTGCGTGGCCACCCCACCGTGCCCCCGTCCCCCTCCGCCCGCCCCGCAGCGGCCGCAATCGTGGTGTATGGCTGCGGCCATGAAAGCGCTGCTCGCCATGGCGGTAGCCGCCTCCCTTCTTCTCGCCGCCGCCGCACACGCCCAGCGCCGCCCGCCAACCGAGCAACCTGCGCAGGAATGCGCCGCGCAGGGTACGCTGCCGAAGGAATGGTCGGGCGTCGCCTATGCGGTCGACGGCGATACGCTGGCCGGCGTCGGCCTCAAGCCGCTGATCCGCGTCTGGGGTATCCAGGCACCCAAGCTGCTCGATCCATCCAGAACCGAGAGCGTCCCCGGCATGCGCGCCCGCGCCACACTCGAGGATCTGCTGTCGGCGGCGGATCACAAAATCATTTGCCGGATCCTGAAGTTCGACCGCGAGTGCCAAGTCGTGGCGCACTGCACCCTGCATGACGGCGTCAACCCGATCGATATCGGCGGCGCGATGATCGCCGCCGGCATGGCCTACGGCGCCCGCCTCGACGAAACCCTGCCGTGGGAACCCAAGGCCAGCCAACGCTACAGCACCGCCGAGTTCGAGGCCCGCAAGAACAAGCGTGGCCTGTGGCCGACCTGGCTGGGCGCGAAGTAGATCGTAGTCCGCTGAGCAGCTTCGGTTCCATTGCAGAGCCGCCGCAACGAAGTGTACAGTGACTCACTGTACACGTCCGCGATGGTACTACCCCCGATGGCAAACGTTACCTACACATTCAAGCCGAAGCTCACGACCCAGTCGGTCTTCTGGCACGATCCCCAGATCTGGGTTGGCGGGGTGGTTCCCAACGGCCCCGATGCCGATGTCGTCATCCCGACGGGAACACCGCTGCCGACCGGCGGCGCGAGATCGGACATCGCCATCTCCCCCGGTGAAGCCTTTACCGCAGCCTCGCTGGACATGTTCCAGGAGCGCCTGATGCTCGACGGCCAGCTGACGGTCGAGGGAACGGCGAGGCTGCGCGAGAATGCGACGATCGCGGGAAGCGGCCAGTTCGGTTGGGCCACCGGCACATTGAATGCCGGAGCCTTCGTGAACGAAGGCACGATCCTGCTGGCGAACGGCACCTTGAATGTCGGTTCGTTGGTGAATGCAGGAAGTGGCATTCAGGCGAGTGGCGTGATCTCGGTGTCCGGGCAGCTCACCAACGACTCCTCCATCGGGGCGCGCAACGTAAACGGGACCAGCCTCACGGTCACGGCTTCGAGCCTTCTCAACAATGGAGCGCTTACGGCCACGAGCGCGGATTTGAGCGTGACCGTCGCCGCGGGGGGTTTCGCGAACCTGACCGGCTCCACCCTGACAAGTGGCCTATATCGCGCCTATGACGGCACTCTGAAATTGAACGTCGGCGGCCTGATCGAGACCATCGCCACGAACGTGAGCGTAAGAGGCGGAGACATCCTCTCATACGATCAGGCAAGCGGGCTCTATGTCTCGCTGCAGTCATCCCTGCATTCGATTGCCGCATCTGGATATCTTGACCTCAGCCACCAGGGCTTCGAGTGGGGTACCCTGTCGGTCGATGGCGTGCTCAGGCTGTCGGATCACGCAACGCTCCTGGCCGACCACATCACGGTCGGCACCGGCGGCCGGATCACGGCGACCGGAATAATCGAGGCGCCGATCGAGAATTCGGGCATCATCGAAGCCTCGACTGGCGAACGCCTCGTCATCGCGGGACCGGTTACAGGGTCGGGCAAGGTCGTCATTGGACCGGGCGAGTATGCGGATCCATGGCTGGCTCCAGGTGTCATCAGATCCACCGCATTCCTGGAGTTGAGTGGACCAGTCTCCCAGGCCGTGGTGTTCTCCAGCGGCATCGGCACCTTGTTCATCGACGATCCCGCCAGCTTCACGGGAACCATCGCCCCTGTATTGGCCGGCCGCAACGTGATCACCTTGTACGGCCACGCCCTCGCCGATGTGCAAAGCTACTCGTACTCGGGCGACTCGACGGGCGGCGTGCTCGTCCTGCACGAGACTTCCGGCACGACCTCCCTCAACATCGTCGGAGAGTTCAATGCGACCAGCTTCACTCTCTCGGCGGGTCCGCAGGCTCCGGCGGCATTGCCCAGCCTGAACATAGCCGTCGGCGGCATCATGAAGCTGCTGAACGACACTGGCGGATCGTCGACCGACAACATAACCAGCAACCCGACGATCACCGGCAAGCTTGCTCCATACATCCAGATCGAGATCGACGGGTCTGTGGTCGTTATGCCGGACGGCACCAACTACCTGCATCAGGACGCGAATGGCGCGTGGTCGTATACCCCGGTCGGCCTGTCGGACGGCACGCACACCGTCGTCGCGCGTGGTTACACGCTTGGACATCATGCCGGCTTGTATGGGGCCGGTACGACGTCGCTCACCTTCATCCTCGACACGCATCTGACCACGCATGACGATGCCTATGTCGTCCTGCCCGGGCAAACGCTCTCCGTTCCCGTTGTCGATGGCGTGCTGGCCAACGACATGCCCGCGGCGCCAGCGACCGTGACCTTGTCATCGGGCCCGGCCCACGGCGTCGTCGAGCTCGGCCCGGATAGCAGCTTCACCTACACCCCGTTCCAGGGCTTCGCGGGGATAGACGTCTTCACCTATCATGCAGCGGCGACCGACGGCAGCCGAGGCGACGAGCAGGCCCTGATCTATGTCGTGCCGGTGAATTTCGGCTCGACCACGACGCTCAACCTCGTCGGCTTGAGCACCGAGGAACAGATTGGCGCCACGTACCTCTCCTTCTTCGGCCGGGCTGCCGATGCCGACGGATTCGCCTTCTGGGTCGATCAGTTTGCCGAAGCGGCAAGCTTTCAACCTCCCTCAATGCTGTTCGCCAACATCGCCAGCTCGTTCGGCGTAAGCGACGAAGCCAAGGCGCTCTATCCTTTCCTGGCCAATCCCGCAGGCGCCAGCGATGCTGAGATCGGCGCTTTCCTCGACTCGGTCTACGGCAATCTGTTCAACCGATCTGCCGATGCGGCGGGACTGGCCTTCTGGATCGATCAAGTTCATCAGACCTTGGCGGCCGGACAATTCGTGGGCTCGGTGCTGGTGAACATCCTGAGCGGGGCACAGGGTACGGACATCACGACCCTGATGGGCAAGGTGGCGGTCGGCCTGGAACATGTGCATGAGCAGAAGGCGCACGACATGGCGTGGGCGGGCGCCAGCGACATCGCGGCCACGGCGGCGCTGCTCCACGCCGTGACAAGCGATCCGCACACCGTGCTCACCGGCCTCAAGAATGCCGACGATCTCGTTTCAGGACACGCGTGAGACTCGCTCACCAAGGTCGGCAGCATACCGCTGTTCACCATGGCGGGGACCTTCCTCCAGCTCGCCACCAGTCCGGGGATCTTGTGGGACCTCCATCACACGGGATGGAGGCCGTTACGTTATCTCACGGTGGGATGGGATCGACTCGACTTGCACGCTGTTGCGCCCGTCGCGCTTTGCACCGCGATCGCCGTGGTGTTCGTCACAAGGCCGCGGCGAACGAAGACCCTTCTCGCGCTTGGGTCCATGCCGGCCCTGGCGACACTGCTCGCCGGATACTTGCTGTACAGGTAAGCACGCAAGTGCCCGTGCAGGCAGCTACGGCGCCATGTGCAGCAGAGCCCGAACCTCGCGCTGACGGGCCTCGGAATTCAATCGCCTGAGGTCGTCGGCGCTCGGGCGGAAGCTGCCGCTGTCCGGGTTGCCGCCCGTCGGCGGGGCGCGGTGAGACGACGACAAGGCTCGATCGAGCTGGGCGGCATTCGGGCAGAAACTGCGGAAATCCGTGCTCTCGACGTCAGCCAACCATTCGCGGCAGTGACGCTTGTCCGGGCACGTTGTGCAGGTCCACGTCATATCGCGCAGGTTCTCGACGGACAGGTCCGCGGCATCGATGCCAAGCCGCGCCAGCATCCGGTCCAGCAAGTCTTGGGAGCCGGCACATCCGGCGACCAGAGGGTCGATCTGCGAACGGTTCAGGCCGACGTCCGCAAGAACGGCATCGAGAGACCCCATGGCCGCGAGCTGCGCGAGCTCGCGTCGCAGCCGCCTGCGCTGGCGCCGTCCATCGACGAAGCGCGAGATCGTTTGCCGGAAGTCCTGGAGCGTCGTCATGACCCTTACCCCCTTCGCCGAAGCGCCAAGCGGGCCGGCGATGAAGAAAGCGAACATCGAACCAAGCCAAAGATATCTGCCGCAGCCGGCGATTGTTTTGACCCAGGTCAAATGCGCTCATGAAGGTTCATGCACGCAGAGCATTGCTGCTTCGTGCTTTCAGCACCCTTCCACGATCTCTGCCGTATGCTCCCCGAGCTTCGGCGCAGGTCGTGCCGACTGCGGCCGCACGCGGTCGAACGTGATGGGAATCCCCACCACCCGCGGCCCACCCTTCGGCAACTGCTGCACCAGCTGCGACGCCGCGAACTGCTCCGTCGCCACCAATTCTCCGATGTCGTTCACCGGGCTGCACGGCACCCCTGCCTCCTCCAAAATCTTCAGCCACTCGGCGCGCGGCCGCGTCCGCATCGCCGCCGCGATCTGCGGCAGCAGCTCCGTGCGGTTGCGCACCCGCTGCGCGCTGGTCGCAAACTTCGCATCGGTCGCCCACTCCGGATGCCCCAACGCCCGCGCGCAGCGTGCCCACAGGCGGTCGTTGCCCGGCGCCAGGCAGAGCGGGTGGTCGGCGGTGTCGAACACCTGGTAGGGCACGATCGCCGCGCCGCCGGTGCCGTGGCGCTTCGGGACGACGCCGTCGACCAGGTAGGCGTTGACCTGCCCCTCCACCCAATGCACCGCCGAGTCGAACAGCGAGGTGTCGACCAGACAGCCCTTGCCGGTGCGGTCGCGCTGGCGCAGCGCGGCGAGCGCGCCGATGGTGCAGAACATGCCGGTCGCCTTGTCGTTGATCGAGGCGCCGCAGAAGGTCGGCGGATCCTCGGGCCGGCCGGTCACGCTCATCATGCCGCCATAGGCCTGCAGCAGCGGATCGAAGCCCGGCTTCAGCCGCATCGGCCCCTGGTAGCCGAAGGCCCAGATCGAGCAATAGATCAGCCGCGGATGGCGCTTCAGCATCGCCTCGGGGCCGATGCCGATGTCGTCGACCACGCCGGGTCTCAGGTTCTGGATCAGGATGTCGGCGGTCTCGCACAGCCGGTTCAGCGTCTCGATGTCGGCCGCCGACTTGAGGTCGAGCACGACCGAGCGCTTGTTGCGGTTCTGGCCCTCGAAGTAGAGCGAGGTCACGCCGTCCGGCCCGAACGGAGGGCCCCAGATGCGGGCATCGTCGCCGCCCTCGGGCTTCTCGATCTTGATGACGTCGGCGCCCATGTCGGCGAGCAGCACGCCGGCCAACGGGCCGGCCAGCGCCTGCCCCACTTCGATGACGCGGACTCCTTCGAGCGGCAGGGTCACGGGGAACCTTTCCTGGTTTGAAATCGCATGGGAGCGGCAGACTGCTGGCCCGGCGCCGCTCAGGTCAAGAGATCGAGCGTGGCCCGGGATCGCCTGCCGGGCGAGCCGCGGAACGATTGGGCGTTGGCGCCGTTCTGCTTCCCGAAGGATGGCTTTGGCCGATATGGACCAAAGCCGGAAGGAGAACGGCACGTGGTTACGATCCTGATCATCGTCCTGCTCATCCTGTTGCTCGGCGGTGGAGGCGGATACTACGGATACTCGCGGTGGGGCGGGCCTGGACTCGGCGGTGTGCTCGGCGTCGTCCTCGTGGTCGTGCTCGCGGTCTGGCTGCTCGGCGGCTTGGCGGTGCATCACCCCGTCTAGCCCCGGCAGCGCTCCATCGTCCCTGTCTCCGACGGCGCGATTGTCGGCCGGGCAGCCGAAGCGTAGGCTTGTGGCGCCGCAATAGGGAGGACCGGGAGATGACCACGACGAAGGGCTTCGTCGTTCCCGCCGGCGGCGGGACATATCTCGAGATGTCGGCGCCCGGGCGCGTCGCCGCACTGAAGCTGTTCGGTGACGAGACCGAGGGCAGCATCATGATGTTCGAGGAAACCGTACCGCCTGGCACCAAGAGCTGGTTCCACCTGCATCACGACAGCGACGAGGTCGCCTGGGTGCTCGAGGGCGAGATCACTTTCCTGATCGGCGACGAGATCACGGTCGGTGGACCTGGTACGTGCGCCTTCTTTCCCCGCGATGTCCGGCATGCCTGGAAGAACAGCGGCGCGGTGACGGGCCGGGTGCTGTTCCTCTACACGCCCGCCTCGGCCGGGAAATACATCGAGGACATGCTGCAGCGGCCGGGCCGGCCGCTGACCGAAGCCGAACGCGGCGAACTCGGCCGGAAGTACCAGTGGGAAATCCTCGGGCCGAACCCGCTGTGACCGACCCGGTGGCGCGGGCTGGTCGAAGGCCTCGCCGGCCGGGCGGCCGCATCGCCGGCTTCACGCACCAGGCGGACGAGCTGATTCCCAAGCGCATCGAGCTGATGCGCGCCAGCGACCAGTGACGCGACTTCAGCGCGACAAATGGCGTGGCGATGCACGGCGGGTGTCGCGGGACAGTTAAGATCCTGTATTCGCTGCGTTTTCCGGCGTTCTCCCCATGGCTTCCGCGATTCTTGCCTTGCAGGAAACACTGTGTATTGATAGTGTCTCGTTTCATACACAGCGTTTCCCTTAACTGTCGATTCATCAGGAGCGCGCCATGGCCAAGGCCTTCCCGACCGACAATCCCTTCCTGCGCGGCTACTACGCGCCGGTGAACACCGAGGCCGATGCGGCCCACCTGCACATCAGCGGCGAGATGCCGACCGACCTCTGCGGCACGCTCTACCGCAACGGGCCCAACCCGCAATTCGCACCGCGCGGGCCGTACCACTGGTTCGGCGGCGACGGCATGATCCACGCCTTCCACGTCGAGAACGGCAATGTCGCCTACAAGAACCGCTGGGTGCGCACGCCCAAGTGGGAGATCGAGAACAAGGAGGGCGAGGGGCTGTCGGGCACGTTCGGCAACCCGCGCTACACCGATCCGCGCGTGTTCGTGCTCAACTCGACGATCGCCAACACCAACATCGTGTGGCACGGCGGCAAGCTGCTCGCGCTGGAGGAGGCGCACGCGCCGTTCATGCTCGATCCGGCGAGCCTGATGCCGTGCGGGCCCGACGGCGGCTACGAGACCTGGGGCAACAAGCTCTGCGGACCGTTCACCGCCCATCCCAAGCTCGATCCCGAGACCGGCGAGATGGTGTTCTTCGGCTACTCGGCCAAGGGCCGCTTCACCAAGGAGGTCAGCGTGCAGACGGTGAGCGCGGACGGCCGCATCACCCGTGCCGAGATCCTCGACGGCCCCTTCCCCAGCATGATCCACGACTTCGCCGTGACGCGGAACTGGATCATCCTGCCGATCTTCCCGCTGACCAGCTCGATGGAGCGCGCAATGGGCGGCAAGCCGCCGTTCGCCTGGGAGCCCGACAAGGGCACGCACATCGCCTTCATCCCGCGCAACGGCACCGTCGCCGACGCCAAGTGGGTGAGCGCGCCGGCGAGCTACGTGTTCCATCCGATGAATCATTTCGAGACGGCCGACGGCAAGATCGTGATCGACGTCATGAAGTACGGCATCGCGCCGTTGTTCCCGCTGCCCGACGGCACGCCGTCGAGCGCGGAAACGCCGGCGGCGCGGCTGTTCCGCTGGACCTTCGACCTCTCCGGCAAGGCCAACACCTTCAAGGAAGAGCAGCTCGACGATCGTCCCGGCGAGTTCCCGCGCTTCGACGAGCGCTACTGCATGCGCGACTACCGGCACGGCTGGACGGTGTCGGGCAATGTCGCGGCGGCCGGCGTACCGCGGCTCGAGGGCATCACCCACTACGACCTGACGACCGGCCGCAACGCGACCTGGAACGCCGGCGCCAACGACCGCTTCGGCGAGCCGGTGTTCGTGCCGCGCAAGGCCGACTCTGCCGAAGGCGACGGCTGGGTGCTGAGCGTGATCTACCGCGCCGAGGAAGGCCGCAGCGACCTCGCGGTGTTCGAAGCGACCGACATCGCCCGCGGCCCGCGCGCGCTGGCCCACCTGTCGAGCCGCGTGCCCGCCGGCTTCCACGGCAACTGGCGCCCGGGAGCGTTGTAGTCATCCCCCTCCCCACGCCTTGCGTGGGGAGGTGTCGCCGTCTTACGGCGACGGAGGGGTCATGAGTCACAGTCACGCTGCCCATGACCTCTCCGTCCGCGAAGACGCGGACACCTCCCCAGCGAAGCTGGGGAGGATCAAGAGCGAACACTCCAACCCACGAGCCCCCGCCATGATCACCGTCCACCATCTCGAGAGTTCGCGCTCGCAACGCGTGCTGTGGATGCTCGAGGAGCTCGGCCTCGACTACGAGGTCCGGCTCTACAAGCGTGAGCCGACGATGCAGGCGCCGGCCTCGCTGCGCGCCGTCCATCCGCTCGGCAAGTCGCCGGTGGTCAGCGACGGCGAGGTCACGCTGGCCGAGTCGGGCGCCATCCTCGAGTACCTCGTCGAGACGTACGGCAACGGCCGGTTCGTGCCGGCGCCGGGCACGCCGGAGCGGCTGCGCTACCGCTACTTCCTGCACTACGCCGAGGGCTCGTTGATGCCGCTGCTGTTCCTGAAGCTGGTGTTCAATCGCCTGCCCGAGCGCGTGCCGTGGGCGATGCGGCCGGTCGCCAGGGCGATCTCGGCCGGCGCCGACCACGCCCTGCTCGCGCCGCAGATCTCCAACCACTTCGCCTTTCTCGAGAGCGAGCTCGCCGGTCGCGACTGGTTCGCCGGCCCCGACTTCACCGCCGCCGACATCCAGATGAGCTTCCCCATCGAAGCCGCCGCCGCGCGTGCCGCGCTCGGCGACAAGCTGCCGCGGCTCGAGGATTTCGTCGCCCGCATCCAGGCGCGGCCGGCCTACAAGCGCGCGCTGGAGAAGGGCGGCCCGTACACGATGCTGCGTTAGCTTTCCTCCCTAGCGTCTTCGCTGGGGAGGTGTCCGCGTAATCGCGGACGGAGGGGTCATGAGCAACACTCACTGAGGCTCATGACCCCTCCGTCGCCGTAAGACGGCGACACCTCTCCCCAGCGGAGCTGGGGAGGAGAGCTTGAAATGCGCCCGCTTCATGCTAGGCCCACGCCGACACCTGCGAACGTCTCTTCCTAGGAGCGAAACACGATGGCCCTTCCCGCCCTGCTGCGCGACAGCCTCTCGATCCCGGTAGTTGGCGCGCCGCTGTTCATCGTCTCGAACCCCGACCTGGTGATCGAGCAGTGCAAGGCCGGCATCGTCGGCTCGTTCCCGGCGCTGAACGCGCGGCCCAAGGAGCTGCTCGAGACCTGGCTGCAGCGCATCACCACGGAGCTGCGCGAGTACAAGGCCAGGCACCCCGACCGGAAGGTCGCGCCGTTCGCGGTCAACCAGATCGTGCACAGCTCGAACGACCGGCTGCAGCACGACATCGATCTCTGCGAGAAATACAAGGTGCCGATCCAGATCACCTCGCTGCGCGCGCCCGACGACGTGGTGAGGTCGGCCAAGCGCTACGGCGGCCTGGTGTTCCATGACGTGACCAACGTCGTGCACGCCAGGCGCGCGCTGCAGGCCGGCGTCGACGGGCTGATCCTGGTGTGCGCCGGCGCCGGCGGCCATGCCGGCCGGCTGTCGCCGTTCGCGCTGGTGCCGGAGGTGCGCCAGTTCTACGACGGCTGCATCCTGCTGTCGGGGGCGATCTCCAACGGCGCCTCGGTGCTGGCAGCCCAGGCCGTCGGCGCCGACCTCGCCTATCTCGGCACACGCTTCACGGCGAGCAAGGAAGGCAACGCGAGCGACGCCAACAAGCAGTGCATCATCGACTCCTCGGGTGAGGAGATCGTCTACACCAACCTGTTCACCGGCGTTCACGGCAACTATCTGAAGCGCAGCATCGCCGCCGCCGGCCTCGATCCCGACGACCTGCCGGTCGCCGACAAGAGCAAGATGAATTTCGGCTCGGGCGGCAACAGCAAGGCCAAGGCCTGGCGCGACATCTGGGGCGCGGGCCAGGGCGTCGGCCAGATCTTCGACGCCCCGCCCGCCGCCGAGATCATCGCCCGCCTCAAGGCCGAGTACGAGGCGGCGCGCGCCGCACTGGTGGCCGGCGAGCCGGTGCCGACCGGCCTCAAGCAGGCGGCGGAGTAACCATCCTCCTCCTCAAGCTTCGCTTGGGGAGGAGAACAGGAATTAGGACCGCCCGGCATGTTGCGTGGACTCTACGACTGGGTGATGAGGCTGGCGGCGCACAAGCAGGCGTTGCCGGCGCTGGCCGTGATCTCGTTCCTCGAGAGCTCGGTATTTCCGATCCCGCCCGACGTGATGCTGATCCCGATGGTGCTGGCCGACCGCACCAGGGCGTTCCGAATCGCGCTGGTGTGCACCATCGCCTCGGTGCTGGGCGGCCTGCTGGGCTACGCCATCGGCTACTACCTCTTCGAGACACTGGGCGAATGGGTGGTCAGAACCTACGGGCTGCAGGCCGGGCTGGCGGCGTTCCGCACCGGCTTCGAGCAGTACGGCATCTGGATCATCCTGATCAAAGGCCTGACCCCGATTCCCTACAAGCTGGTGACCATCGCCTCGGGTGCCGCCCACTTCGACCTGTTCACGTTCGTGTGGGCGTCGATCATGACGCGTGGCCTGCGCTTCTTTCTCGTGGCAGCCTTGCTGTGGAAATTCGGCGAGCCGATCCGCAGCTTCATCGAGGAACGCCTGACCCTGCTGACCTGGCTGTTCCTGATCGCGCTGGTGGGCGGCTTCGTCGCCTTCCGCTACCTGTTCTGAGGCATCGCCCATGGCCCTGCTCGACCGGACGTCTTCCTCGCAGGCAAGTCTCCTCGGCCAGCTTCCGCTGCCGAGCCAGCTTGGCCTGATCGCCGCGATCGGCAGTGGCGTGCTGCTGGGCGGCGCGTACTTCTTCCAGTACGTGATCGGCCTCGCGCCATGCGAGATGTGCCTGTGGCAGCGCTGGCCGCACATGGTGGTGATCGCCGCCGGGCTGGCGGCGCTCGCCTGCTACAAGACGCCGCGGCTCGCCGGCGCCCTGCTGCTGGTGGCAATCCTGGGCCTCGCCACCACGGCGGCGCTCGGCCTGTTCCATGCCGGCGTCGAGCTGCGCTGGTGGCTGGGGCCGCAGGCCTGCTCGGGCACCATCCCGACCGGCCTCTCGCCGGAGGAGCTGCGCAAGTACCTGTTCAATGCCAGGATGGTACGCTGCGACGCCGTCGCGTGGTCGCTGCTCGGCATCTCGATGGCGGGCTGGAACGCGATCCTGTCGGCCCTGCTGGCGATCGGGCTGGCGTCGGGTGCGATCCGCTGGCTGAAGGCCGCCTCATGAGGACGACATGGGGGTGACGACATGAAGACCACAGCCGAGACCAGGAACCCCGGCGACCTCAGCCCGCGCGACGTGGTCGAGCGGGCGATCCGCGTCGACCAGGCGGGCGAGTTCGGCGCCGTGCGCATCTACGAAGGCCAGCTCGCGGCGCTGCGCTGGACCGGCCGCTCCAACAGCGAGACCGGCCGCAAGATCGCGGCCATGGCGCGCGCCGAGCGCGAGCACAACAAGGTGTTCGACCGGCTGATGGTCGAGCGCCGCGTGCGCCCCACCCTGCTGTCGCCGCTGTGGCACGTCGCGGGCTTTGCGCTCGGTGCGGCGACGGCGCTGATGGGCGACAAGGCGGCGATGGCCTGCACCGTCGCGGTCGAGGAGACGATCGACGGGCACTACGCCGAGCAGGCGGCGGCGCTGGGCGACGACGAGGCCCCGCTGCGCGCCACCATCGAGAAGTTCCGCGCCGAGGAGATCGAGCACAAGGAGACGGCGCTGGCCGCCGGCGCCGAGGAAGCGCCCGCCTACGAGGCGCTGAGCGCCGCCATCAAGGCCGGCTCGCGGCTCGCCATCTGGCTGTCGACGCGGGTGTGAGCGCAGGAGCTGTCGTATTCTTCCTTTTTCGTCATCCCGAGCGGAGCCACCCGAAGGGCGCCGCAGTCGAGGGACCTTTCCTGGCCGACAGCAAGAAAGGTCCCTCCACTACGCCCCGCTGCGCTCGGCTTCGGTCGGGATGACGGTGGTTTTTCCCAAACGTCAACGTTCCACTTGTGAACGCCGGTCAGGTCTGGTCGAGCTCGCTGTCCCAATACAGGAAGTCGCGCCAGCTCTCGTGCAGATAGCCGGGCGGGAACGAGCGGCCGTTCTCCTGCAGCTCCTGGGTCGTGGGCTCGAGCGGGGCGCGCTGCAGGTGCATGCCGATCTCGCGCAAGAGCCGGTTGCCCTTCAGGAGGTTGCACGGGCTGCAGGCGGTGACGACGTTGTTCCAGCTGGTCCGCCCGCCGCGCGACTTCGGCACGACGTGGTCGAAGGTGAGCTCGTTGGTCGCGAAGTCGCCGCCGCAATACTGGCAGTGGAAGCGGTCGCGCAGAAAGACGTTGAACCGCGTGAAGGCCGGGCGCCGCGCCGCCGGGATGTATTCTTTCAGAGCGATGACGCTGGGCAGGCGCATCTCGAAGGACGGGCTGTGGATGGTGCGATCGTATTCGGAGATCACGCTGACGCGGTCGAGGAAAACGGCCTTGACGGCATCCTGCCAGGACCAGATCGACAACGGAAAATAGGACAGCGGCCGAAAGTCGGCGTTGAGGACCAGCGCGTGGCAGGACTCAAGGCCCAGCGTCACGGCTACCCCCGCGCCCGTTGGCTGGGACTACTCGGAAAGTCGATGCGATCCAACATGCCGCGCATTGTGGCAAGGATTTCGGAAAACACAACATGTCGGCGGGTGCGTCATCGACAGATCATCCAATGACAACAGGATAGCCACAGGAGGAACCACCATGGACACTGCAATCTCTTCCCGCGCCGGCTCGGACTTCCCCCTGCCCGCCGCCGACCTCGAGTCGCTGGATTTCCGGCGCCAGCAGATCGAGCGGCTGGAGGCGCTGATCCAGCGCCACATCGCCGAGGGCCGCTACCCGGGCTGCCAGATCGCGCTGGCCCGCCACGGCAAGCTCGCCCTGTTCAAGAGCTTCGGCCAGGCGGTGACCGCGCCGGCGGCGCGGCCGGCCGGCGACGACACGCTGTGGCTGCTCTACTCCAACACCAAGGTGGTGACCGCGGTCGCCCTGTGGGTGCTGGCCGAGCGCGGCCTGTTCTCGTGGAGCGACCGCATCGCCGACCACGTGCCCGCCTTCGCCCGCAACGCCAAGGGCAACATCACGGTACAGCAGGTCATCACCCACCAGGCCGGCTATCCCAATGCCGTGGTCGGCAAGGATGCCTGGGCCGATCACAAGCGGCTGCAGGAGGTGGTGTGCGACTTCGCGCTCGAATGGTCGCCCGGCTCCAAGGTGCACTATCACGGGCAGACCGCGCACTGGACCTTGGGCATGCTGATCGAGGCGGTGACCGGCCGCGACTTCCGCGACGTCATCCGCGAGACCGTGACCGAGCCGCTGGGGCTGTCGCGCGAGCTCTATGTCGGGCTGCCGGAAAGCGAGTTCGGCCGCGCCGCCGACATGCATGAACCGCTCCCTGATGGCAAAGGCGTGCGCCCGCTTGCCGAGAACAACGCCGCCGACTGGCGCAAGAGCGGCTCGCCGGGCGCCGCCGGCTACGCCACGGCGCGCGCCATGGCGGCGCTCTACCAGATGATGCTGCAGGGTGGCGAGCTCGCCGGCACGCGCCTCGTCTCGCCGCGCCTGCTGCAATACGCAATCCGCAACCACACCGGCGATCGGGTCGACGAGTTCATGGGCATGCCGATGCATCGCGGCCTGGGGCCACATTTGCGCGGCACGACCGAGACCATCCGCGGCCTCGGCGCCCTGGCCAGCCCGCGCGCCTTCGGCCACGGCGGCGTCGGCACCTCGTACTGTTGGGGCGATCCCGACTCGGGCGTGTCGTTCGCCTACATCACCAACAACCGCATCCCCGACCCGTGGCACAGCACGCGCCTCGACCAGATCGCCAACCTGGTGCACACGGCGATTGTCTAGACTCTCCTCCCCAACTTCGGAATCTCCTCCCCAGCTTCGCTGGGGAGGAGAACGAATTTCCTACCTGCTCAACCGCTCCCGCGCCCCGGCTTCCGAGCCGAGCGAGGCGGCGGCGAGCGCCAGCGCACACACCGAGAGCACCATCACCGCGGCGTAGCCGTCGGTCCAGTCGTGCAGCAATCCACCGAGCCAGGCCCCGAGAAAGCCGCCCAGTCCCATGCCGACGCTGATCAGGCCGTAGATGCGACCGAAATGCGCGCCGCGATAGCGCAGGGTCGCCAAGGTCGAGATCATCGGCCCGCGGCTGCCCATGCTGCCGCCGAACAGCAGCACGTAGAGCCACAGCCAGACATCGTCGCCGGGGCCGCGCACCAGGGCGAGCGCGCCGACGCCGGCAATCGAGCTGGCATAGGCCAGGACGGCCGCGATCTTGCGGCCGCCGCGGTCGGCCAGCCAGCTGAAGCCGACCATGCCGAGCGGAGTGAGGAACCCCGCCACCGCCAGGGCGCGCGCGGCATAGGCGCCGTCGAGGCCGCGCTCGAGCAGGTAGACCATGGTCTGCGGCACCAGGGAGAAGATGCCGATCGAGGTCAGCGCAAAGGAGAAGGTGAGCGCCCAGAACGGCCAGTCGCGCACCGCCTCGCCGGCCGTCGGGCCGGGCCGGTCGGAGGCGCGCGCCGGCACCAGGCCGGTGGCGCCGCGCTCGATGCGCCGCCACGGCAGCACCAGCAGCACGGGAAGCAGCACCGCGCTCGCGCAGGCGAACACGACATAGGCGTGGCGCCAGCCCTGCGTCACGATCAGGTGCTCGGCGAGCGGGAACATGACGATGGCGCCGACGCCCGAGGCCGACCAGGCGACCGCCAGCGCCACGCCGAGGCGATTGGCCGGGAACCAGCGCCCGAGCAGGGTCGAGCTCAGCACGCCCGACAGCGAGGCGCCGCCGAAGCCCATGACGATGCCGAGACAGAGATAGAGATGCCACACCGCGGTCGCGCGCGAGGCGAACGCCGAGGCAAGCGTCACCGCCGTGACGCCGACCATGGTGAGCACGCGCAGGCCGAAGCGGTCGACGATCCAGCCGGCGATCGGCGCGCCGGTGCCGCCGACAAGAAGCGCAAAGCTGTAGACCAGGGTGATCGCACTGCGGCTCGCGACGAAATCGCCCTGCAGGGCCGGCACGAACACGGTGAAGGTGTCGCTGATCGAGCGGCTCGCCACGCCGAGCACGAAGCACAACGCCACCAGCGCCCAGGGCACGAATCGGCTCATCGCCTTCACCCTTGGCCGCAGCGTGCGGCAGCGGCAAGCGCTTTCGCGCGGGCGAGACTTGCATCGCCTGCAGGCTCGCGTCAGGTTCCGCGTCGCGGAGGAGTAGCGTGACCGAAACCATCATCATTGCACCGCAATTCAATGGCCCGCGCCTGTCGGGCAACGGCGGCTATGTCGCCGGACTCATGGCCGGCGCATTCAACCGGCAGCTCGGCCGGGACGACGCCGTCGAGATCACGCTGCGCGCGCCGGTGCCGCTCGACACGGCGATGCAGGTCGGGCGCGACGGCGACGTGCTGCTGCTCAAGGACGACGACACGCTGGTGTGCGAGGCACGCGCCGGCAACGTCGATCACCTCGTGCCGCCGCCGCCGCCCGGCGACTGGAACGAGGTCATGCGCCGCGCCGAGGATGGCGGCAGTCCCGAGGACAGCGACTTCCATTGGTGCATCGTCTGCGGGCGGGGCCGCGCCGTCGGCGATGGCCTCCGTGTGCTGGGCTCGGCCGGGCCGCAGAAGGGCCAGTCGCTGTCCTGCTACGTGCCGCACGCCAACCACGCAGATCCGGGCGGCCGCATCAAGCCGGAGTTCGTGTGGGGCGCGCTCGATTGCCCGGGCGCCTTCGCGGTGCAGGACGCCGACGATTTCCGTCCCGCGCTCACCGGCCGCATGACGGCAAAGGTGATCGAGCCGCCGCGCGTCGGCGAGCGCTGTGCCGTCATCGGCTGGAGCCTGGGCGGCGAGGGCCGCAAGCTCTATTCCGGTACGGCGCTCTACACCGAGAGCGGCAGGCTGTGCGCGATCGGCACCTGCACGTGGATCCTGCTCAAGGTCTGATCGATCGTGGCAATGCCGGCAGGCCCGCTGCTCAAGGACGTCGTGCTGCTGGGCGGCGGGCACAGCCACGTCCATGTGCTGAAGAGCTTCGGCATGAAGCCGATGCCCGGCGTGCGGCTCACCCTGATCGGGCGCGATATCGAGACGCCCTACTCCGGCATGATCCCGGGCTTCGTCGCCGGACATTATACGTTCGATGAATGCCACATCGACCTGGCGCGGCTCGCCGCCTGGACCGGCGCCCGCCTGATCCACGCCGAGGCGACGGGACTCGATCGCGACAATCGCCGAGTGCTGCTGAAGGACCGGCCGCCGGTGTCCTACGATCTCCTGTCGGTCGATGTCGGCTCGGCGCCCAACCTCGATACCATTCCGGGCGCGGCTGAGTGGGCGACGCCGGTCAAGCCGATCGCCGAGCTCGGCCGGCGCTGGCTCGCCTTCCTCGAGCGCATGAAGAGCTGGCTGGGCCCGCTCAGGATCGTCGTGATCGGCGGCGGCGCGGGTGGCGTCGAGCTGGCGCTCGCCATCGATCATCGCGTGCGCCAGGTGGCGAAAGGTGCCGAGCTGCAGGTCACGCTGGCGACCAAGGGCGAGATCCTGGCGTCGCAGGCCGCGGCGGCGCGGCACAAGATGCGTGCGATCTTCCAGCGGCGCGGCCTGCGCCTGGTCGAGAACCGCGCGACCAGGCGCCTCTCGCGCGGCTCGGTCGAGCTCGACGACGGCGCCTGGCTCGAGGCGGATGCGGTGTTCGTCGTGACCGAGGCAAGTGCGGCGGCGTGGTTCGCAACGACCGGCCTGCCGCTCGACGAGCGCGGCTTCTTCGCCGTCGACGACACGCTGCGCTCGACCGGCGACCCGACGATCTTCGCGGTCGGCGATTGCGCCACGGTGCTGCCACATCGCCGGCCCAAGGCCGGCGTGTTCGCCGTTCGGCAGGGACCGCCGCTCGCCGGCAACCTGCGGCGCGCGCTGCTCGGCCAGGAACCACGGCCGTTCGTGCCGCAGAGCCGCTACCTCTCGATCGTCGGCACCGGCGATGGCGACGCCGTGGCGACGCGCGGCAACTGGGCGGTCGAAGGAAAATGGGTGTGGCGCTGGAAGGACCACATCGACCGCAAGTGGATGCGCATGTATCGCGAGCCGCCGGCCAGGCCGATGGTGATGAAGGCGGCGACGCCGCCCGATCCGGCGCTGGCCGACGCCGAGGCCAAACGGCTGCTGGCCGACATCGGCATGCGCTGCGGCGGCTGTGGCGCCAAGGTCGGCGCGGGCGTGCTGACACGCGTGCTGGCGCGGCTCGGGCCGGCGCCCGGCGCCAACGTGACCATCGGCCTCGATGCGCCCGACGATGCGGCGATGATCGAGGTGCCGGCCGGCCAGGCGCTGGTGCAGTCGGTCGATTTCTTCCGCACCTTCCTCGACGATCCGCTGATCTTCGGCGAGGTCGCGGCGGTGCACGCGCTGGGCGACGTGTGGGCGATGGGCGCCCGGCCGCACAGCGCGCTGGCGCTCGCCGTCGTGCCGGCCGCCGCCGAGCGGCTGATGGAGGAGGATCTGTTCCAGCTGCTGGCGGGCGCGCGCCGCGTGCTCGACCGAGCCGGCTGCGCGCTGATCGGCGGCCATTCGGGCGAAGGGCCGGAAGCGGCGCTGGGCTTCTCGGTGAACGGCCTGGTCGATCCGGCGCGGGCGCTGCGCAAGGGCGGCTTGAAGATCGGCGACAGGCTGGTGCTCACCAAGAAGCTCGGCACCGGCGTGATCTTCGCCGCGGCGATGCGCGGCGCGGCGCGCGGCGCCTGGATCGAGCAGGCGCTCGCCTCGATGCGCCGGCCGTCGGGCGAAGCCGCGCAGACGCTGATCGCCGCCGGCGCCCATGCCTGCACCGACGTCACGGGTTTCGGCCTGGCCGGCCATCTCGCCGAGATGATCCGCGCGAGCGGCGAGGTCACGGTCGATCTTTCACTCGATGCCCTGCCCGCGCTCGACGGGGCACAAGAATTGTTCGCCTG
Organism: Reyranella sp.; assembly: GCF_044224635.1. Lineage (GTDB taxonomy): Bacteria > Pseudomonadota > Alphaproteobacteria > Reyranellales > Reyranellaceae > Reyranella. Next base: position 212,716 of record NZ_JBGAKA010000004.1, read on the forward strand.
GGGTTTCGCGAGCTCGCTGCAGACCGAGAATCTGCGCGCCCGCCACCTGATCGACGGCATGGACAAGGCCGCCCGGCATCCCAACCTGCCGCTGCTGTTCGATCCGCAAACCGCCGGCGGCCTGCTCGCCGCGGTGCCGGCCGATCACGTGGCCGACGTTCCCGATGCTATGGTGATCGGCGAGGTGCGGGCAAGAGGCATCGCCGATACGTTCATCGAGCTGCACTCATCTTGAGTTCCGCGAATCTTGTCGTCCTTCGCTTACGGCACTTGCGAAGCAAGTGCCGTAAGCGAAGGATCTCATCGCCGCCCGCAAGAGCGCACATTGAACGTTCTGGTGATGAGATCCTTCGCTGCGCTCAGGATGACAAGAGAAACTCACGAACGGAGGACTCCCATGGCGCACGCGCGGGCAAGCATCGGCACGACCAACTACCAGACCGCGATCGTCACCGGACACCATGCGCTCACGGCAGACGAAGGACCGGAGCTCGGCGGCAAGGATGCCGGGCCGGCGCCCTATGACCTGCTGACCTCGGCGCTGGCGGCCTGCACCGTCATCACGCTGCGCATGTATGCCGAGCGCAAGCAGTGGGCGGTGACGGCGGTGCACGCCGACGTCCACTACGGACGCGAGGGCGACAGGCAGCACATCGACCGCGTGCTCACCATCGAGGGCCCGGTCGACACCGAGCAGAAGAAGCGCATGGCCGACATCGCCGAACGCACGCCCGTCACGCTGACCCTGAAGGGCGGCCTCGAGATCCGCACACGGCTCGGGTGACGACTCATTGCTGGGAGCGCACCGGCCCGATGGCGCTCATGGTTTCCTCCCCAACGAGGTTGGGGAGGTGTCGCCGTCTTCGGCGACGGAGGGGTCATGAGCCTCAGGCTCAAGCCTCTCCCATGGCTCCTGACCCCTCCGTCGCGTATGACGCGACACCTCCCCAGCGAAGCTGGGGAGGTGAAAAGATAAGAGCGCCACTGCCGGCGGAGATTACTCCGCCTGAAGTGGCGCGCTCCCGGCAAGACGTTCAGCCGCCGCGCTTCTTCCTCCACTCCTCGTAGTCGCGCTTGGCTTCCTCGCCGGCGACCGGGAACAGGCCCTTGAGCGAGCGGCCGCGCGCCACCTCGGCCTCGGCGAACTCCTCGTAGTGGTAGGTGTCGAGCGCCTCCTGGGCGACCGCCTCGACGATGTCGGGCGGGATCACCAGGATGGCGTCGCGGTCGCCGACCACGATGTCGCCCGGATAGACCGCGACGCCGCCGCAGGCGATCGGCAGGTTGAGATCCATCGGACGATGGACGATCGGGCTGGGCGGCGAGGACGGCCGGCGGTGGTAGGCCGGCAGGCCGGTCTTGGCGACGCCGTCGGTGTCGCGGAAACCGCCGTCGGTCACGATGCCGGCCGCGCCGCGCGCCTTCAGGCGGCCGACATAGAGGTCGCCGGCCGAAGCCGCCCGCGAATCGCCGCGCGAGTCGATCATCAGCACGTGGCCGGGCGGGCACTCCTCCATGGCCTGCGGCTGGACGGTGCTGCGGTTCTTGGAGGTCGGGCCGTCCTTGTCCTCGCGCGAGGGGATGAAGCGCATGGTGAAGGCGATGCCGACCAGGCGGGGCTGCTCGACCCTGAGCGGCCACACGTCGTACAGGGTCATGCTGCGCAGGCCGCGGCGATTGAGCACGCCGGTCAGGGTCGATGTGCCGACCTTGGCCAGCGCTTCCCTGAGATCGGACGATAGGGCTGTCATGAGCGTCTCTCCCTCGATTTCCCGGCGACGTTAGCCGATAATCGACCCAACATGCGCGTAGAAATCCTCTGCACCGGCGATGAAATCCTCACCGGCAAGACCATCAACACCAACTACAGCCACATGGCGCGGCGGCTCGGCGATGTCGGGCTCACCGTGCATTGGGGCACCACCGTCGGCGACGACCGGGCGAGCCTGCTGAAGGCGTTCCACCAGGCCGGCGAGCGCGCCGACGCGGTGATCGTCAATGGCGGCCTGGGGCCGACCGTCGACGACCTCTCGCAGGAGATCGCGGCCGAAGCCTGCGGCGTCGGGCTCGTGCTCTCCGACTACTGGATGACGCGCATGGAGCAATCCTATGCGCGGCGCGGCCGGGTGATGCCGCCCAACAACCGCAAGCAGGCGATGCTGCCGGCCAACGCCGAGTTCATCGACAACCCGATCGGCACGGCGTGCGGCTTCGCCGTCACCATCGGCAAGGCGCGCTTCTTCTTCACGCCGGGCGTGCCGCGCGAGATGCGGCGCATGCTCGACGAGCAGGTGATCCCGCGCCTCCTGAAGATCGGCGGCATCACCGGCGTCACCAGGCTGAAGCGCTTCCACACGTTCGGCATCGGCGAATCGCGCGCCGACAACATGCTGGCCGACATGGACGCCTTCAAGGCCGAGGGCGGCATCAAGCTGGGCTTCCAGGCGCACTACCCGCAGCTCGAGACCAAGCTCGCCGCGCGCGGCGAGAACGAGGCCGAGCTCGCCAGCCTGCTGGCGCCGGTCGAGGAAGAGGTGCGCAAGCGGCTCGGCAACTTCATCATCGCCGAGGACGAGCAGAGCCTGGAGGGCGTGATCCTCGCCACCTTGCTCGAGCGCGGCCTGACCTTGTCGACAGCCGAGATGTTCACCGGCGGTCATCTCGCCGCGCGGCTGGCGCCGCTCAGCGGCGCCGAGAAGGCCTTCCGCCGCGGCGTTGTGGTGCGCGAGCCGGCCGAGCTCGCCATCGCCGAGGTCTCGACCGGGGCCGCCGAGGCAGTTGCCCGCGACCTGCGCGACAAGAGCCGCAGCAGCCATGCGCTGGCGCTCCTGATCGATCTCGACCAGGGCGCCGACCGGCCCGATTTCGGCGGCACCATCGCCGTCGGCATCGCCGACGCCGACACCGTGGTGTCGCGCCAGGCCCGCCTGATCGGCGGCCGCGACTGGGTGCGCGCCGGCGCCGTCGAGCTCGGCCTCGACTGCCTGCGCCGCCACCTCCTCGGCCTGCCGATCGACGAACGCATCGACTTCGAGCGGCGGTGACGCCTCCTTTCCGCCGACGTGGCGCTCTTCTCATTCTCCTCCCCAGCTCTGCTGGGGAGGTGTCGGCGTAATCGCCGACGGAGGGGTCATGAGCCCCAGTCCCGCTGCTCATGACCCCTCCGTCGCCGTATGACGGCGACACCTCCCCAGCTTCGCTGGGGAGGGAAAATGAGAAGAGCGCCCACGTCGGCCGAGATTACTCGGCCTCAAGTGGGGCGCTCCCGGCGATGAGTCGCGCTACCGCCCCCGCGCCCGCCGGCGGCGAGCAGGGCCGGCCGGCAGCAGGCCGCTCAGGACGGCGAGGAAGGCGCGCACCAAACGCGCGTTCTGCCTCTCCTTCAAATAGACGACGTGCGCCGCGGTGTGGATCTCCGCGTCGCTCACCGGCAGGGCGCGGATGCGCGGATCGGGGATGAACTCGGCCTCCGACACCACGCCGAGGCCGATGCCCTTGGCGACCGCCTCGCGGATCGATTCGCGGCTGCCGATCTCCATGATCACGCGCGCCGCGACGCCGGCCTCGCGCATCGCCTGGTCGAAGGCGCGGCGCGTCGTCGACCCGGCCTCGCGCACGATCAGCCGCTGGCCCGCCATCTCGCGAATGCGGATCGACCGGTGTGACGCGAACGGATGCTCGACGTTGCAGAACACCACCACGCGGTGGCGCCGGTAGGGGATCGCCACCAGCCGCGGGTCGGGATCGACATGGGCCAGCACCGCCACGTCGGTGCGATAGTCGAGCAGGTCAGCCACCGTCTGGCGCGAGTTGCCCACCGTCACCGACACATACAGTCCCGGGTGCCGCGCGTTGAACGCCGCCAGCATGTCGGTGACGTGATACGGCCCGACGGCCCCGACCCGCAGGTGGCCGGTCTTGAGCTCGCGTGTCTCGTTGAGGTAGTCGATCGCCTCCTTCTCGTCGGCGAACAGGCGGCGCGTGATGGCGAGCAGGCCGCCGCCGGCCTCGGTGAGCTCGATCCGCCGACCGCGCCGGACGAACAGCTCGAGGCCGAACTCCGCCTCGAGTGACTTCACCTGGGTGGTGACGGTAGGCTGGCCGACGCCGAGCTCGCGTGCGGCGGCGGTGACGCTGCCGCTTTGCGCCACCGCATGGAAGGAGCGCAGCTGGGTGTGCCTCATATCGATTTTCTCAATGGATGATCGAAATACTTTGAATTGGATAAATGTGCGGGCCGGCGGGAGGATTGTCCAACAAAGAGCATGAACGGTCAGGGAGGAGCGCCGGGATGTGGCGCTATCGCAATCCGGTCGAGGTCAGGTTCGGCGCTGGCGTTTTCGACGACCTCGGCGCCACCCTGGCCGGCCGCACCTACTGCCTCGTGACCTACGATGACGCCAACGGTGGCGGCACCTTCGCCGAGCTGACCCGGCGCACCATCGCGATGGCCGGCCAACCGGCCGCCCTGGTGCGCAACATCGGCCCCAACCCCGATTTCACCAGCCTCGCCCGCTCCTGCGCGCTCTACGCCGAGGCCGCGCAGCCGATCGAGGTCATCGTGGCGCTGGGCGGCGGCTCGGTGATCGACGCCGCCAAGGTGCTGGCCGCCGCCGACGGCAGCTTCGATCGCGTCCGCACCTACCTGGAGACCGGCAAGGGCGCCGACCGGCTCGGCCGCACGCCGATCATCGCCGTGCCGACCACCGCCGGCACCGGCAGCGAGGTCACGAGCTGGGCCACGGTGTGGGACACCGAGGCGAAGAAGAAATACTCGCTGGCCGGCGAGCAGTTCTACCCGACGACGGCGCTGGTCGATCCAACCCTGACGCTCGGCCTGCCGCGCGCCGTCACGGTCAGCACTGGGCTCGACGCGCTCAGCCACGCGCTGGAAAGCATCTGGAACGTCCATGCCAACCCGGTGTCGACGTCGCTCGCCGAAGTCGCCGCCCGCGAGGTGCTGGACACCCTTCCCGCACTGGCCGCCGATCTCGGCAATGCCGAGCTGCGCAGCCGCCTCGCCCGCGCCAGCCTGTTCGCCGGCCTCGCCTTCTCCAACACCCGGACCGCGCTCGCTCACGCGCTGTCCTACCATCTCACCCTGCATCACGGCGTGCCGCACGGCATCGCCTGCTCGTTCAGCCTGCCTCTGGTGATGCGCGCCGTCACCGGGTGCGACCCGGACTGCGATCGCGCGCTGGCCCGCATCTTCGGTCCCGACCTCGAGGCCGGCGCGCTGCGCCTCGAACGCCTGCTGCGCGCGCTCGGCGTGTCGCCCGAGGCGACCGACCACGGCATCGCCGCGCGCGACTGGGCCAATCTCGTGGACGCGGCGCTGTCGGGCGATCGCGGCCGCAACTTCATCGGACGCCGGGAGACGCTGATCGCCGCCCTCGCCGCCTGAGCCAATCAAATCAAGAATGGGAGGAAAACATGACTGCACTGTCGCGTCGTACCCTGGGCCGCATCGCCGGCGGCGTGGTTGCTGCCGGCGCCCTGACAACCGTTCCCGCCAGAGCCCAGTCCGTCCTCAAGGTCGGCCTGATCCCGTCGGAGGATTCGCGCGCCATGCTGGCGCAGAGCAAGGACATCCTCGACGCGCTGGAGAAGAATCTCGGCATGAAGGTGCAGGGCTTCGTCGCCACCGACTACAACGGCGTCATCGAGGCGCTGCGTTCCAAGCATCTCGACATCGCCTATCTCGGGCCGTTCTCCTACGTGCTCGCCACCACGGTGACTCCGGTCGAGGCGTTCGTTATCGCCGAGACCGCCAAGTCGGGCCGGACCTTCTATCACAGCCAGATCATCGCCCTGAGATCGAGCGGCATCAAAACGCTCGACGACCTCAAGGGCAAGAACTTCGCCTTCGTCGACCCGGCGTCGACCTCGGGCTATGCGTTTCCGCTGGCCGGGCTGCTGAAAGCCGGCATCGAGCCCAAGCGCGACTTCAAGACGGTGATCTTCACCGGCGCGCATGACGCCAACGCGCTGGCCGTGGCCAACGGCAAGGTCGACGCCGCCACCATCGCCGACCGCATCCTCGATGCTGCCATCGCCAAGGGCCACATCAAGGCCGACCAGATCGAGGTGGTGTGGCGCTCCGCGCCGATTCCCGAATCGCCGATGGTGTGGCGCAAGGACCTGTCGCCCGAGCTCAAGGCCAAGGTGAAGGCGGCCTTCCTCGCCATCAAGGACCTCAACTGGTCCGACCAGGGCAAGCTGAACGGCTTCAAGGACACCAACGATCAGGCCTACGACGTCGTGCGCGAGACCGCCAGGCTCGCCAACATCGACCTCAAGAAGCAAAAGTAGCGGGCGATGATCGAGATCCGTGGGCTGGCCAAGACCTACGGTGCCCATCAGGCGCTGAAGGATGTGAGCCTGTCGATCCGGCCCGGCGAGTTCGTGGTCGTGCTGGGGCCGTCGGGCGCCGGCAAGTCGACGCTCCTGCGCTGCATCAACCGGCTGGCCGAGCCGACCGCCGGCGAGATCGTCGTCGAGGGCACGCCGTTCCGCTCGAGCGCGCGCGACCTCCGCCTGCTCCGGCGCAACGTCGCCATGATCTTCCAGCAGCACAACCTGGTGAAACGCCTGTCTGTGCTGAAGAACGTCCTGATCGGCCGCATGGCCGATCTCTCGCCGGTGCTGAGCGCCCTGCAGCTCTTCCCCGAGGCCGACGTGGCGATCGCCCGCCATTGCCTCGAGCAGGTCGCCCTGGCGCACAAGGCCGAGAGCCGCGCCGATGCGCTGTCGGGCGGCGAGCAGCAGCGCGTCGGCATTGCCCGCGCGCTCGCCCAGCAGCCCAAGTTCATGCTGGCCGACGAGCCGGTGGCGAGCCTCGATCCCAAGACCTCGCGCACCGTGCTCACCTACCTGAAGAAGAGCTGCAAGGAGTCGAACATCGCCGTCCTGTGCAACCTGCACCAGATCGACTACGCGCTGGAGTTCGGCGAACGCATCGTCGGCCTGTCGGCCGGATCGATCGTCTATGACGGCCCGCCGGGCGGCGTATCGGGCGACGTCATCCGCCGCATCTATCCCGGCCTCGACGATCCCAACGTGCTCGATGCCGCGCAGCGCCTGACCGAGCGCCGGCGCGCCGCCGCCGAAGCGACGCTGGCGAGCGCCGGCGCCGCCACCGCAGCCACAGCCGATCCGGCAGAGGAAAGGGCCTGACCATGTCCCTGCAATTCGTCGTCAACAAGCCGCGTGGCCCGCTCGGCTGGTGGATCCTGGTGCCGATCGTGGGCGTGTCGGTGGCCGCGCTGTGGTGGTCGGCCGTCGGAACGCGCCTCAGCCTCGGCGACCTGATCGCCGGCCTGCCGTGGATCGCCGACTTCATAGGCCGCATGCTGCCGCCCAACTTCGCCTTCATGCAGAAGCTGATCCAGCCCGCGATCGAGACGGTGCAGATCGCCCTGTGGGGCACCCTGCTGGGCGTCGTGCTGGCGCTGCCGGTCTGCTTCTTCGCCGCGCGCAACCTCTCGCCCTATGCCTGGGTGTTCCATGGCCTGCGCCAGGTCCTGAACGTGATGCGCGGCATCAACGAGATCATCCTGGCGCTGATCTTCGTCGCCGCCGTCGGGCTCGGCCCGTTCGCCGGCGTGCTGGCCATCGCCATCCACGGCGCCGGCATGCTCGGCAAGTTCTTCGCCGAGGCGATCGAGGAGATCGACGAAGGCCCGCTCGACGCCCTGCGCGCCGCCGGCGCCGGCACCTTGCAGCGCATCGTGTTCGGCGTGCTGCCCCAGGTCCTGCCGGCGTGGATCGGCGTGGTGCTCTACCGCTTCGAGACCAACATCCGCGTCTCGACCGTGCTCGGCATGGTCGGCGCCGGCGGCATCGGCTTCGAGCTCATCAGCTCGATGAAGCTGTTCGCCTACGAGGACACCGCGGCCTGCGTGATCGTGATCCTGGTGCTCGTGCTGGCGGCCGACCTCGTGTCGTCGAAGCTGCGGGCGATGATTCGATAGTGCCATGTCAGGTTCTGTCGAACTGCTTGGGGTTCGAGGCTGATCGCAATCATCCTCTCACAGGTCGCCCAGCACCTCGGCTGGAATGAAGGCACGCCTACTCGCTATCTCAACGGCACCTGGCACATGCCACGTGATCGGGTGGCAGCTTTGGAGGCTTTCCTTACCGGCGAAAAAGCCAATCTTGAGGCCATTCACCGTCTACCCCGACGGCGTCCGCCGGCAAGGGACTGAGCCTTGGCTTTCGCCGCGACAGTGCCTCTGCAACGGAGAGGAAATGTGGTTCACCACGTCATGCGCAGGCCGACGGCGAGGGCATGGTTGGAATCCTGGCCGGAGATGTCACCCTCGTAGCGCAGATAGATCGACGACGCTTGGGCAATTGCGGTGTTGAAGGCAAGCCCGATCACCACGCCGTCGCGCTGCGGGCTGGCGCCAAACGTCGTGAACGGGATCGTCGGCGCGCCGGCGAACGAGGCCGTCACCGGCCGATCCGTGTTGGCGTATTCATGGCTCCAGCCCAGCCGGACCTGCGCGTTGAGCTTGTCGCGCCAGCCCATATCCATCGCCCCACCCATCTGCGCGCCCAGCACCGAGCGCAGAGAGTTGGTGGTCTGCGCCGCCACGTTGAGGTTGAGCGACTGTGCACCGCTCTCGCTGAAGGCGTTCTGCGTGCCGGTGAAGCCCTGCAGCCGTGCGAACGGCGTGACGAACGCCTGCGCAGTCCCCCCGAGATCGAAGCGGTATCCCGTCTCGACCTGCCCATAGAACTGGTTTGCCCCGGTCAGCCCCTGCGCCGTGCGCGGCTGCAGGCCGGGGATGACAATGGTGCGCCACATCTGATTGCTGCTGTAGGCGTAGCCCACGATGCCGTCGACATAGACGGGGCCCTGGGCGTAGCCGCCGTAGACGCCGGCCAGGATGGTGTTCGATATTCCCTTGCCGTCGAAGCCACCGACCCACTGCTGTCCGCTGGTGTAGCCCACCGTGACGCCGGCGCGAAAGTTGTCGCCGAGCTTGCGGTCGAGACCGGCGGCAAAACCGCCGACGCTGTAGGTGAGCGTCGCGGCGTTGGCGTTGCCGGCGATGGTGCCGGCGCCGCCGAGCCCCCCGCCCCACGCGCCCCATCGCCCAGGTTCGGTGGCGTCGCACGCCACATCGCACATCTCGGCCAGCGCCAACTTGGCGGCGCCGCGGCTGGCGCCACCCGCCTGCGAGAGGAAATTGCTCAGGAAAAGCTGCGCGCCCTGCACCATCGCGCTCGAGAAGCCCGAATAGTTCTGCCCGCTGATGGCATTGAGCGCGGCCGGTCCCTGCACGGCGTCGAGCGTCGACAACGCATTCAGCACGTTGGCGAAGTCGCCGGTCGCCGTGGCGTTCGCCTGGTCGAGCGCTCTGCCGACGGCGTATTGATTGGCGGTCTGCGCACCCGCGGCGAAGGCGTTGGCCGACTGAAACAGCTGCAGATAGACGTTGTTGGCATCGTAGGAGAGCGACGGCACGAGGAAGGCGAAGTTGCTGGTGACGTTGGAAAAGGTGCCGCTTACCCCGCCCACCGCATTGAGGATGGTATAGCTGGTGTTGCGTGCATAGGTGCCGGGCTGGGCCTGCACGGCCACTGTGCCGCCGTTGACCGTGGCCCTGCCGCCAACATTCATGCGATCGCTCTGTCCACCGTTGTTCACTTCGACGACGTAAGTACCGCCGGTCTGTGCGAGATTGCCGGCTATCGTCAGCGTGCCGATGGCGTTGCCCGGCGAGATGATCCCACCGTTGTTGGTCAGTCCGCCGATAACACCAGTTCCGCCGATCGCGCCGCTGGAGCCGATGGTGACGTTGCTCGCGAGGCTGCCGTTGACGGCCAGGATCCCGCTGTTGACCGTGGTTGGCCCGGTGTAGGTGCTGGCGCCCGTCAGCGTAAGCGTCGCGGGGCCCTGCTTGACCAGTCCGCCAGTGCCCGAGATCGCCGCGGCGAGCGTCGCGCTGACGGCGTTGCCCGCAGTCAGCGTCGCCGTGCCCAGCGCAAGGGCACCGCCGCTGCCTGCCACCGTGCTCACCGTCAGATTGTGACCGTTGAGGTCGAGCGTGCCGCCATTGATGGTCAGCGCGCTTCCTGACAGCAACGCCGCGCTGCTCGCGAGCTGCAAGGTGCCGCCGTTTACAGTCGTACCTCCCGAAAAACTGTTGGTGCCGGAAAGGGCCAGCAGCCCGCTACCTTGCTTGGCCAAGCCACCGGTCCCGGACATGTTGCCGGCATAGAGGCCGGTGTTGCCCTGGTCGAACACGACGGTGGCATTGTTGGTGATGTCGCCTCGAAGGCTGGTGGCGTTGCCTTGCAGGACACCTGCGGACACCGTGGTCCCGCCGCCATAGCTGTTGGCGCCGGTGAGGGTCAGGCTGCCGCTGCCGACCTTGACGATCGAACCTCCGGCCCCGTCGATGCGGCCCGTGAAGGTCGTCGACAGGTTGTTGCCGCCGACGATCAGTTGCTTGGCGCCCAGGTTCACCACCCCATTGCCCTCGATCGAGCCGACCGTGGTGCTGGCCGCCGTGAGGCCCGAGATATTCAGCGCGCCCGTCGCAACCATGCCGACGACCCGGCTCTGGCCCAAGGTCGCGGCACCCTGCAGGGTCAAGCTGCCGTTGTAGACCTCGAAGCTCGCGAGATTCGGCGAGGCGTTCGCGATGCCGGCGCCGGTCAGGGTGAGCACACCGTTGCTGAAAATCGCCAAGATGTAGGGCGGCGCGTTGGCCGCGAACGCGATCCTGTCGACGGACGTGCCGGAATCGATGAGAGCGACGAGGGTCTTGGTCGAGGGTCCGAACGTCGCCGTCCCCGTGGGGACCACGGCGGGCGACCAGTTGCCGGGGTCCCGAAAAATGTTGCCGACGGGATTGGCGAGCCACGTCGCATCCTGAGCATACGCCGGCGCAAGGGGCAGGCAGACTGCCAGGGCGCCGTTGACCGCGATCCGCTTCAGGCGATTTGTGCGACCCAACGCTTACTCTCCCGAGAACTGGCTGATCATACAGCAACGGGAGGATGAGGACAGGTTTTCCGGTGAAGGCGGCTGTATCCATATCATGCTCCACTACGGCGGCAGGGCGTGGAACCCGGCGCCCTTCCGATTGGTGGCAGCATTGCAGTCGCAGGGATGCGGCTCGTTGGAGAGCTACAATCCAGGCGGAGCCGCTCGCGACTGCACATACTCACTTCCTCGAATACGCCTTGGTGGGTCAACGACGACCTGCGGACGTATCCCCAGTGGGCGCCTGGGAACGAACTAAAGCGGCCACGAGGAGCCTAGCTCCCTGTCGCTGTGACGTTCTCTGGCCTGGTTCGCTGCCTCACCAGTTCGAAATGCCCCAACGCTCACGCCACCAACTCGAACCTGTCCACGTCGACCAGGCCCTTGTCGGTGATGCGCAGGTGCGGGATCACCGGCAGGGCGAGGAACGCCATCTGCAGGAACGGCTCGTGCAGTTGCGTGCCGAGGCCGCGCACCGCCGCGCGCAGGGCGCGCAGGCCCTGCTCCACCGTCTCGAACGGCTGATCGCTCATCAGGCCAGCGATCGGCAGGGCAAGCTCGCCCACCACCGTGCCGTCGACCGCCGCGGCGAAGCCGCCGCGGAGCTCGATCAGCCGGTTGACCGCCACGGCCATGTCCCGGTCGGTGCAGCCGATGACGCAGACATTGTGGCTGTCATGGCCGATCGACGAGGCGATGGCGCCGCGCACGATGCCGAAGCCCTTGACCAGGCCGTGGCCGACCTCGCCGCGATCGTTGTGCCGGCCCAGCACCGCGACCTTGAGGATGTCGCGCGCCACGTCGGACACCATCTCGCCGTCGCGCACCGTCACCTCGAGCGCCAACCGGTCGGTCAGGATCTGGCCGGGCCGGATGCCGATCACCGGCGGCGGGCCGCTGGCGCCGACGGGCATGCGGAACTTGTCCGCCATGACGGGCCGGAGCTTCATCGACTCGAGTCCGACCGCCGGCACCAGCGGCCGTGTCCGGAAGCGATCCGGGGTCACCGGCGCACCGCGGCAGATCACGGAATGGATCTTGCAGGTCGCGAGGTCCTCGAGCAGAACGAGATCGGCGCGCTGACCCGGGGCGACCAGGCCGCGATCGACCAGGCCGAAATGGCGGGCCGCCGACCAGGTCGCGGCGCGATAGGCGTCGAGCGGGCGCACGCCACGGGCGATGGCGCTGCGGATCAGGTGATCGAGATGGCCCTCCTCGGCGATATCGAGCGGATTGCGGTCGTCGGTGCAGAAAGAGAGGAACGGCGTGCGGTCGGCGGTGATCAGCTCGGCCAGCGCCGCCAGGTCCTTGGAGACGGTGCCCTCGCGCACCAGGATCTGCATGCCCTTGGCGAGCTTCTCGCACGCCTCGGCGGCCGACGTCGTCTCGTGGCAGTTGCGCACGCCGGCGGCGATGTAGGCGTTGAGATCGTGCGACGACAGCAGCGGCGAATGGCCGTCGATCTGCACGTCGGAGAACGCGGCGAGCTTGCGCAGCACCGCCGGGTCCTTGTTGAGCACGCCCGGCACGTTCATGAACTCGGCCAGCCCCAGCACCTTGGGATGGTGCTTGAACGGCAGCAGGTCCTCGGCCTCGAGCCGGGCGCCCGAGGTTTCGAGATGGGTCGCCGGCACGCAGGAGGACAGCTGGACACGCAGGTCCATCACCGTCACGGCGGCGCACTCGAGAAAGTATTTCAGGCCGGTGACACCCAGTACGTTGCAGATTTCGTGCGGGTCGCAGATCGCCGTCGTCGTACCGCGCGGCACCACGCAGCGGTCGAACTCGAGCGGCGGCACCAGGGTCGATTCGCAATGGACATGGCTGTCGATGAAGCCCGGCACCGCCACCAGCCCGCGCCCGTCGATCTCGCTCGCGCCCGCATAGGCCTCCCGCGTGCCGACAATGCGATCGCCGGCGATGGCGATGTCGCCGGTCGTGATCTCGCCCGAGGTCAGGTCGAAGATGCCGACCGACTTGATCACGAGATCGGCCGGCGCCTTGCCGCGCGCCTGGTCGATGATGTCGGCGAGCCGGGATTCGCTGAGCTGCTCTCTCATCGAGATGAGGTAGGGCTGCCCCGGCGCTTTGGCAACAGGCCGCTGATCTCCCGCGAATCGGCCGGCGCTTCCGCCCGCTCGGTCATGCCGTAGTCACGCAGGACATGGGCGACGCGCAGCCGGTAGTCGCGGAACACGCCTCCGCGTCCCGCCTTCTGCGCTGCACGATGGTGCTCGAGGTTGCGCCATGCCACCACCGCCGCCTCATCGCGCCAGAACGACAGCGACAGGAGCTTGCTGTCGTCGGTCAGGCTCTGGAACCGCTCGATGCTGACGAAGCCGTCGATCCGTTCGAGCTCGGCCCGCAGGCCAGCGGCCAGGTCGAGATAGGTCTGCTTGCGGCCATCGACCGGCCAGACTTCGAAAATCACTGCGATCATCGGGCACCTCCTGCCTCGAGAATGCGCTGGGGCGCGCTTTTCATTCTCCTCCCTAGCGAAGCTGGGGAGGTGCCCCCGTAATCGGGGGCGGAGGGGTCATGGGCCCCAGTTCCGCCGCTCATGACCCCGTCGCCGTATGACGGCGACACCTCCCCAGCTTCGCTAGGGAGGAGAATGAGAGAGCGCCCATAGGCGAATGCCCTGCCCGACAGATGGGGTGCTTCGGCCGACCCACCCTTCGGCGTCAACCGAACTTCAGCGGCGCGCCGCCTCGACCAGGGCCTTGATGGCCCACCGCTTGACCTTGCGCGCCTCGCTGTCCGAAAGCTGCAGGACATCCTTGCAGACGATGACCGATTCGGTGCCGAGGACCAGCGCCAGCGCCTTGACCAGCGAGTCGTACGCCGCCGGCTTGAGCTGGCGCCGCGTCGGCGCGAGCGCCGCCTCGATCAAGGGCGTACGGCGGTTCTGGCGCAGGGGTACGCCGTCTTCGCCGCCGTTGCGGGCGGCCTGCTGCAGGGTGCTGGCCAGGAACAGGCGCAGCGCCGGCTCGTTGGCCGCGACCATGTCGTGCAGCGCCTCGTCCGCCAGGACCACGCGCGCGACCGGATCGCTCGACGAAGCGCCTTCGAACAGCCGGGCCGGGTCGGGCGAGGCCATGTCGAGCGTGGCTTCGGCCAGCAGCGCATCGATATTGGGGAAGTAGCGGTACGCGGTCGCCCGCGAGACGAGCGCCGCCTCGGCGACCTCCTCCAGGGTCGGCGGTCGTCCCTCCTTGATCAGCCGGGCGGCGGCCTGCAGCAGATCCTTGCGCGTGCGCCGCCGCTGGTTGGCGCGTCCACCGCCCTCCATCAGGCGGCCGGACGGTTCTGCGGCAGCTGCTGCAGGATGGCGGCCAGATCGAGCCACACGTTCTCGCGCGCGATCGCCCCGTCGGCGGCGAGCTCGATGACATGCAGCAGCCGGAACGCCAGCGGCCGGTCGCCGCCCTCGAGGCCGAACGGCCGGCCGACCGCGCGGCCGCGCCACATCGATTCGTCGACCAGGAAGTTCGCTCCGTAAAGCCGCTTGACGCACTCGATCCTGCCGTCCGCCAGGTCGGCGAACAGCGCCTCGTAGAAGCCGCGCGCGGCGGCCGGCCCGCGTGTCGGGCCGGTCGGCCAGCCGACGATGTCGTGCTCGACGTCGGGCGCCAGCGTCGCCAGCACGCCGGCGACATCATCGGTCGCCTCGAAATGGAAGTGCTCGTCGATCTTGCGATCCATGTCGGCCGGGCTCAACGCCATCGCTCTCTTACCCAAGAAGATCATGCTCTAGGCGGCGAGCGCCTGTCGCGGCCGATGCCAGTCGAGCCCGATGTCGAGCACCTGGGCGCTGTGCGTCAGCCAGCCCGCCGAGATGAGGTCGACGCCGCTCGCCGCGATGGCCGGCGCGGTTGCCGGCGTGATGCGGCCGGAGGCCTCGCTGACGGCGCGGCCGTCGATGCGTCGCACCGCCTCGGCGAGCTCGGCGGGGCTCATGTTGTCGAGCAGGATCGCGTCGGCGCGCTCGCCCAATGCCTCATCGAGCTGGTCGAGACGATCGATCTCGACCTCGATCTTGACCAGGTGGCCAACGCCGGCGCGGGCGCGCCGGATGGCGTTGGCCACGCCGCCGGCCACGGCGACGTGGTTGTCCTTGATCAGCACGGCGTCGTCGAGGCCGAAGCGATGGTTGATGCCGCCGCCGGCGCGCACGGCGTATTTCTGCAGGGCGCGCAAGCCCGGCATGGTCTTGCGCGTGCAGCAGATGCGCGCCTTGTGGCCGCGCACCGCCTCGACCAGGGTGGCCGTCGCCGTGGCGACACCGCTCAAATGGCCGAGGAAATTGAGCGCCACGCGCTCGGCCGTCAGCATGCCGCGCACCGGGCCGCTCAGGGCGGCGATGCGGTCGCCCGCCGCCAGCGCCGTGCCGTCCGGCCGTTCGACCTGGATCTCGATGGCCGGATCGACCAGCCGGAAGGCCAGCTGGGCAACGTCGAGCCCGGCGACGATTCCAGGCTGGCGCGCCGCGAGCGTCGTCTCGGCGCGCGCTGCCGCCGGCACGATCGCATCCGTGGTGAGGTCTCCGGCACGACCGAGATCTTCCAGCAGGGCCGCGCGTACGATCGGCTCGACCATGAGGGCGGGCAAACGGGAAAGGGTCATGATCAGGCTCCTCGCGCGATGGAATGCGTTGAATCGGACAGGGGAACGGCCCGGCACACGAGATGCGTGCCGGTATCGGCGACGCGCTGCACCAGGCGGCAGCGCCAGCCGGGCGACGATGCCGGAAAGTCGGACCGCCAGTGCCCGCCGCGGCTTTCCTCGCGGCGCAGCGCCGCCGTGGCGATCAGCAGGCCGACCAGAGCGGGATCGGCGGTCGCGCCGCCGCGGAAGGCCAGCTCTTGGAGGGACTCGACAGCGCTCGACAAGCCGGCGCGATCGCGCACGACGCCCAGCGTGTCGCTGACCAGGGCGCGCAGCGCTCCGGCGTTGGACGCCGGCGGCAACGCCACCGGACGCGGCGCCGGCAAGGTGCCCGCCTCGCTGCCCGAGAGGCTGCGGGCAACCGCGTCGGCCATGACCACCGCTTCGAGCAGCGAGTTGCTGGCCAGCCGATTGGCGCCGTGCAGCCCCGTCGCCGCGGTCTCGCCGCAAGCCCACAATCCGTCGAGCGTGCTGCGGCCGCTTGCGTCCACGGCGATGCCGCCCATGTGGTAATGCACCGCCGGCCGTACCGGGATCCGCTCGCGCGCGGGATCGATGCCGGCGGCGCGGCAGCGCGCCGTGATCAGCGGGAAGTGCGCGGCGAAACGTTCGCCCAGCGCCGCACGCGCATCGAGGAAGGTTTTATGGCCGGCCGCGATGTGAGCGGCGACGGCACGCGAGACAACATCGCGCGGCGCCAGCTCGGCCTGGCGCTGGCCCTCGCCCTGACCTTGGCCCTGGCCGGCCGTGAAGCGCGTACCGGTCTCGTCGACCAGCACGGCCCCCTCGCCGCGCACCGCCTCGCTGACCAGCGGCATCGGATCGAGGCCGACATCGAGCGCCGTCGGGTGGAACTGCACGAACTCCAGGTCGACCAGCGCCGCGCCGGCGCGCGCCGCCAGCGCTATGCCCTGGCCGAGCGCGCCGAGAGGGTTCGTGGTGTGCGCGAACAGGCCGCCGAGACCGCCGGTCGCCAGCACGACGCGCCGCGTCGGCAGCAGGCAGGCGCTGAACGGCCCGGCCGCCAGCACGCCGGCAATGCCGCGCTCGTCGACCAGCAGGCGGCGCGCCTCCAGCCCTTCGATCACGGTGATCGACGGCGTCGCCGCGACGGCGGCGACCAGGGCGCGCATGATGGCCGCCCCCGTGCCGTCGCCGGCGACGTGAACGATGCGACGCCGTTTGTGCGCTGCCTCGAGCCCGAGCGCCGGGTTGCCGGCTGGGTCGCGGTCGAACGCGACGCCATAGCGCTCGAGCAGCGCGATGGCCTCCGGCGCCGCAGCTGCGATGCGGCTGGCAACGGTGGCATCGCCCAGCCCATCGGCCGCCTCCAAGGTGTCGGCTGCATGCAACGCCGGTGCATCGTCAGACCCCACGGCGGCGGCGACGCCGCCCTGCGCCCGCGCCGAGGCGGCACCCTCGCCGAGCGGCGTCTTGGCGAGCAGGATCACCGGCTGCGGCGCGAGCCGCAGGGCCGTCATGAGGCCGGCCAAGCCGCCGCCGATGACGACGACCGAGCCGGCAAAGTCCGAGCGAATGGTTTCCATGGTGGTCTCCTCAGATCGCCAGCATGCGCTCGACCGACCGGCGCGCTGCCGCGGCGATGGCGGGATCAATCGTCACCTCGTGCCGCATCGTCTCCAGCGCGCGGCGGATCTTGGGCAGGGTGATGCGCTTCATGTGCGGACAGAGATTGCAGGGTCGCACGAACTCGAGATCGGGGTTGAGGGCGGCGATGTTGTCGCTCATCGAGCACTCGGTCATCAGCACGACCCGCGCCGGCCGCTCGCGCGTGACGTAGTCGGCCATCGCCGCCGTCGAGCCGGCGAAGTCGGCCTCGGCCACGACCTCGGGCGGGCACTCGGGATGGGCGAGCACGACGATGCCGGGATGGCCGGCGCGCAGCTGGTGCACGTCCGCGGCCGAGAAGCGCTCGTGCACCTCGCAATGGCCGGCCCAGGTGATGATCTCGACCCCGGTCTCGGCGGCGATGTTCTGCGCGAGATACTCATCGGGCAGCATGATGACCTTCGGGACCCCGAGGCTCTCGACGATGCGCCGCGCATTGCCCGACGTGCAGCAGATGTCGCTCTCGGCCTTCACCGCGGCCGAGCTGTTGACGTAGGTGACGATCGGCACGCCGGGCCAGCGCTGGCGCAGCAGCCGGACATCGGCGGCCGTGATCGAGGCGGCGAGCGAGCAGCCGGCGCGCAGGTCGGGAATCAGCACCGTGCGGCCCGGATTGAGCAGCTTCGCCGTCTCGGCCATGAAATGCACCCCGGCCACCACGATCACGTCGGCATCGGTCTTCATCGCCTCGCGCGCGAGCGCGAGGCTGTCGCCCACGATGTCGGCGACGCCGTGGAAGATCTCGGGCGTCTGGTAGTTGTGCGCCAGGATGACGGCGTTCCTCTCGCGCTTCAGCGCCAGGATCGCATCGATGTCGCCGGCGAACGCTGACCATTCGGCCGGCAGGATCACCGACCTCACCCGTTCGTAGAGCCGATCGGCTTGCAGGGAGACGAACATTGGGCACCTCTTATGCTCTCCATGAGCAATATTCTTTTATGCTATAAATGAGCATAATGGGCGTCAAGCCGATTCGCGGCAGTGATGTGGACGAGAAGTTGGCCGCTGGCTTGCCAGGCTGACGATCATCTCCTCCCCAGCTTCGCTGGGGAGGTGTCGCCGTCTTACGGCGACGGAGGGGTCATGAGTTACGGCCTCGCTGCCGTTTGTGGCTCATGACCCCTCCGTCGGCGTATGACGCCGACACCTCCCCAAGCAAGGCTTGGGGAGGAGAATGATCGTTGGCGCTCACTCCGCTCGCGCGAGCGGGAGCTTGGTGCCGGCGACGGCGCGCTCGAGCAGGATCTCGCGGCGGAAGCGGTAGAGCTTGCCCGGCCTCCCGCCCGTGCCGGCGGTGACGGTGCCCGTCTCCTCGACCAAGCCCTGCTGATCGACCAGGCGGCGAAAGTTCTGCTTGTGCAGCGGCCGCCCGGCCAGCGCCTCGACGGCGCGCTGCAACTGCCCCAGCGTGAAGTCGGGCGGCATCAGCTCGAACACGACAGGCCGGTATTTGATCTTGGCGCGCAGGCGCGCCAGGCCGGTCGCCAGGATGCGGCGATGATCGTAGCGCATGGTCTCGCCGGGCACCGGTTCAGCGATCGGCCGGCGCGGCCGTCCGGCCTCGGGCACGGCGCCCGCTTCGTAGAGCAGCTCGTAACGCTGCAAGGTCAGCTCATCATTCCAGTCGCTCTGGTCGAAGCACTGATCGACACGCTGGCGCCGCTCGCGCTTGGTCGCCGCATCGCGGGCTTTGTCGATCCACTTGCCGAGCTTGGGCAGGATGACCTTCGCCACCACGGCGGGCCTGCCGTCGCGCCAATCCTCCCAGGGGAAATAACGGTACCAGCTGCGCCAGCCCGGTTCGCGCTCGCCCCTCATCGACCGTTCACGGGTCAGGCCGAGATAGGAGATCGACACGATGCGCCGACCGCTGGCAGCATCGGTCCGATAGCGATCGGCGAAGGTGTAGAGCTGCTCGACATAGCCCAGCGGGTGATGGGTCTGCCGCTCGACCCAGGCGCGCAACCCGGTCTGCAGGGTCGGATGATCGCCCTCGAACGGACCGGACGGCAGCAGGGCCCCGTCCTCCAGGGTGAGCACCTGCGGCTGGTCGTCGACCAGGGCGACCAGCACGGCATTGAGCTCGATGATGACAGAACGGGGTCCGGACGGCGGCATCGCCGGCCATTATGCCGGTTCTTTTCCATTCGTGCCCGGTGCACAGTAATGCAATCGACCCGTCAACCGAGGCGAGCCATGGCGAAAAGACAGACACTGCGGCACGATGAGAGTTCCGCCGAATACCAGCGCGGCATGGCGGAGATCCGCAAGCAGCTTGGCCCGATGGCCGACAACTACATCCGCAGGATCAAGGCGCTGGCGCCGGAATTCGCCTGGGTGAACGTCACCTTCCCGTTCGCCGAGCTCTACCCGCGCGACGTCATCGACCTCAAGACGCGCGAGCTCTGCACCGTGGCGGCGCTCACCGTGCAGGGCTTCTCCCAGCCCGAGCTCAAGCTGCACATCAACGCCGCCCTGCGCTGCGGCAACTCGCGCGGCGAGGTGGCCGAGATCATCACGCAGATGATCGCCTATTGCGGCTTTCCCGCCGCCACCAATGCGCTGATGACCATGAAGGAGGTGTTCGACGAGATCGACGGCGCCTCCGGCCGGGGCAAGGCGACGGCGAAGAAACGCAAGACGGCCGGCAAGGCGAGGCGCAAATGAGCGGCGGCGGACGCAACGGCGCCAGGCTGCTGGTGCAGAACCTCGAGGCGCAGGGCGTCGAGTACATCTTCGGCATTCCGGGCGCCAAGATCGACCCGGTGTTCGATGCGCTGCTCGACTCGAAGATCAAGACCGTGGTGTGCCGTCACGAGCAGAACGCCGCCTTCATCGCCGGCGGCCTCGGCCGCCTGACCGGCAAGGCGGGCGTCGTGCTGGTGACGTCGGGACCGGGCTGCTCGAACCTGGTGACGGGTCTCGCCACGGCCAATACCGAGGGCGATCCCATCGTCGCCTTGGGCGGCTCGGTGCCGGTGGCCGAGCGGCTGAAGCAGACGCATCAATCGATGGACACCGTCGCCCTGTTCCGTCCGGTGACCAAGTACGCCGCCGAGATCGATGCGCCGGAAGCCATCTCCGAGGCTCTGGCGGCGTCTTTCCGAGCCGCCGAATCGGGCCGGCCTGGCGCCACGTTCCTCGGCCTGCCCAAGGACGTCATGAAAGCCGACGCCGCCGGCGACGTCCTGACGCCGGCGCGCTGCCCGACGCTCGGCCCGGCCAATGCCGAGGCGGTCGCCGAGACCGCCCGCCTGATCGATGCGGCCGAGCGGCCCGTCGTGGTGCTCGGCATGCTGTCGAGCCAGCCTACCGCGACGGCGGCGGTGCGCACCCTGCTGGCGCACAGCAAGCTCGCCGTCGCCGGCACCTTCCAGGCGGCAGGCGTGATTCCGCGCGAGCATCTCGACTGCTTCGGCGGCCGCATCGGGCTGTTCCACAACCAGCCGGCCGACCGGTTGCTCGATTCCGCCGACCTCGTGCTGACCATCGGCTTCGATCCGGTGGAATACGACCCGGCCCTGTGGAACGCCGGCCGCAAGCGCACCCTGATCCATCTCGACTGCGTGCCGCCCGATCCCGATCGCCACTATCGCCCCGACCTCGAGCTGCTGGGCGACATCGCCGCGACGCTGGGCGGACTGGCCTCGCTCCTGAAGCCGCGGCCGCGGCCGGCGCAGGCGGCCGTGCTGGCCGAGTTCGCGGCCGAGCGTGCCCGGCTGGCGGCCGACGCGGCAAGGCACACGGGAATGCCCGTCCATCCCCTGCGGCTGGTGCAAGCGCTGCAGGAGCTGCTCGACCAGGACATCACGCTGTGCTCCGACATGGGCTCGTTCCACATCTGGATGGCGCGCCATCTGCTGGCCCATCGGCCGCGCCAGATCATGATCAGCAACGGCCAGCAGACGCTGGGCGTGGCGCTGCCCTGGGCGATCGCCGCCTGTCTCGCCGAGCCCGGCCGCAAGGTCGTGTCCGTGTCGGGCGACGGCGGCTTCCTGTTCTCGGCGGTCGAGCTCGAGACCGCCGTCCGCCTGAAGTGCAACTTCGTGCACATCGTGTGGATCGACGGCAGCTACGACATGGTGCGCTTCCAGGAGATGGCCGCTTATGGCCGCGAGTCCGGCGTGCGCTTCGGCCCTGTCGACGTCGTCAAGTTCGCCGAGTCGATGGGCGCGCGCGGCTTCAATGTCGCCTCAGCCGACGACCTGAAGCCCGTGCTGGCGAAGGCGATGTCGACGGCCGGCCCGGTCCTGGTCGGCGTCCCGGTCGACTATCGCGACAACCAGGGCCTGATGGCGACCATGCATGCGGACGTGATTCATTGAGGCAAGACAAAGGTCCCTCGCTTACGGCACTTGCTTCGCAAGTGCCGTAAGCGAGGGACCTTTGTCTTTGCACCTCACCGCGGCGCGAGCTGCTCGATCAGGCCGTTCGCCGTGCCGGCCATGGCGGTGAAGGCGCCGACATTGAACTGGTTGATGGCGGCGAAGACTCCGACACCACGCGTCGGCGCGAAAGCCGAGTACGTGAAGATGCCCTGCAGCCCGCCGGCCTTCTGCAGGATCAGCGGCCGGCTGCCCTTGGGCGCCATGACGATCCAGCCGAGCCCCATCGCGTCCATGTGCCCGGCCTCGTCGAAGCCCGAGACCGGCTTCAGCCCGTCCCGCGGGACGTAGGCGGCATGATCGAGCAGCCGGACTTCCGTTCCCTGCGGCGAGAACCGATCGAGATGCCAGGCCAGCCAGCGCAGGATGTCGTTGGCCGTCGCGTAGAGGCTGCTGGCGCCCGCCATCACGCTGGTTGCCCTGACGGAGGGCATCGCCTTGCCGTCGAAGAAATGACCCTGCATGACGCGCGCCGCATCGCCATCACGCAGCGCCAGCACCGTATCCTTCATTCCCGCCGGGTCGAGCACGATCTCCTTGAGGAGCTGGTCGTAGGGCTTGCCTGCACTGGAGGCCAGGGCGGCGGCCAGCAGGTCGAACGCGAAGTTGGAGTAGAGCCCGCCGCTGCCTGGCGTGAACAGCAACGGATCGGATTGCAGGCCCTTGATGTAGGCCTCCTGCGTCAGCGTCCGGAACGGGTCGTCGGGCGGGCCCGGCGAGCGTTCGACCTCGCGCGGCAGGCCGGACGTGTGGGTCGCGAGCTCGATCAGGCGGATCGGCCGGCCGTCACGCTCCGGCACCTTGACCGGCCAGCCGAGGCGATCCTGCAGGCGATCGGTCAGCTTGACGGCGCCCTGGGATACCAGCCCGGCCAGCGCCTGCCCGGTGAAGGCCTTGGTGATCGAGCCGATGCGCAGCATCGTGTTGCCATCGGGCTCCTTGCCCGATCCGTCCGACGTCTCGCCGAAGCCGAACACCGCCGTCTGGCCGTCGCGCACCGCCCCGAGGATCAAGGCCGGAACCCGGGCATCGAGAAACAGCATGGTGCCGGTGAAGCCCACGATCTCGTTGAGGAGCTTGTCCTCCGCCCGCACGCGCGGCGGGGAGAGCACGCTGCCCGCCATCGACATCGACGCGAGGGCAAGCATCTGGCGGCGTGTGGACGTCTTCATGGGCGTGACCTGCGGAACGATGGAACGACGAGACTGTATAGCCCATCGACGGGCCTCGGCATCCAGAGCTCGTTGATCGCCAGCCTCCGAACGGCATGGCTGTCGTCCTGAGCGAAGCGAAGGACCTCATCGCGGCCCGCCACAAGTGTGCTCTGAATTTTCCGGCGATGAGATCCTTCGCTGCGCTCAGGATGACAGGAGAGACTTTCGGTCGCTCGAACAACCGGCACTCAGCTCATGGCTCCCGCCACTTGCGTCAACCCCAGCGCAACGGACAGGAGATCCGAGCGCGCGGCCAGGCGAGCTGTTGGCGCGGCCCGCGCAATCGCGGCGCGCACGGCCGGCACGCGGCTCGAGCCGCCGGTGAGGAAGATCGTGTCGATGGCCGTAGAGGCCAGCCCCGCCACTGCAATGCAGTCGCGCGCCGTAGCATGCAGACGATCCAATCTGGCGTCTATGGCGCCATCGAGCTGGCCGCGAGTCGCCTCGGCGGCGAGGTTCGCGTCGAGAAAAGTCAGGAGGATGGTCACGCGATCCTCGGCGCTGAGCGTGATCTTGGCGTCCTCGACCGCGAAGGCCAGGCGATGGCCCAGCCGGTGGTGCACCAGGGTCAAAAGACGCTCCACCTTCTCCGGCTCGCATGCCAGCGCGACCAGCTCGGCGAGCGCGCGCTCGTTCTTGTAGGTGTAGGCGAAGTTGATCGTCGCCCAGGTGGCAAGCTCGTGATAGAGCGCGTTCGGCATCGGCAGATTCTTCTCCACCAGCTGCGTGCCGAGGCCGAGATTCGGCATCACCGCTGCCAGGCTGAGCGCCGTATCGAAATCCGTGCCGCCGACACGCACGCCCGCGTTGGCCAGCACATCGCTTCCGCGATCGACACGATCGCGTTGCCGCGGACCGACCCTGACGATGGAGAAATCGCTCGTGCCGCCGCCGATATCGGCAATCAGCGCCAGCTCCTCGCGCTCCGCCGTCTGCTCGTAGTGATGCGCCGCCGCGATCGGCTCGTACACGAACGCCACGTCGCGAAAGCCCACGCGCCGGGCAATGGTCTCGAGCATGTCCTGCGCCCGCGCATCGGCCTTGTCGTCGCCGTCGACGAAGCGCACCGGGCGGCCATGCACGACGGAGGTGATCTCGCGCCCGGCGAAGGCTTCGGCCTTGTGCTTCAAATGCCGCACGAAGGTCTCGATGACGTCGGCAAGGGCCACCTTGCGGCCGCCGATGACGGTCTCCTCCTCGATCAGCGGCGAACCGAGGATCGTCTTGAGCGCGCGCATCAGGCGCCCTTCGGTCTGCCCGACATAGGCCGAGATGGCCTCGTTTCCGAACAGAACCCGACCTTTGGTCTCGCTGTCGAAGAACACGGCGCTCGGGATCAGCGTGCTGCTCTCCTCGACCGGCGCCAGCGCCGCTGCCTTGTCGCGAACGACGCCGATTGCCGAGTTCGACGTCCCGAAATCCAATCCACAAGCGATCATCTCTGTCCCCATCAGGCGCGAAGGGGACCTCATTTATTGCGACTCGCCGAGGCTTGCCAGTCTGTTTCTTTTCGCCTATCGTGACCGCGATAGTGGGATGTCCGAAACGGCGGGCATCCTACTTTTTGCTTTAAGGGCCTTGGCCGGTCTCCATTGCGCTGTGACACGCGCGCTTCGCCGTCCGGGAACGTACGGGACACCTTCAGGGTATTACACTCACACCCATGATCTTCGCGGCTCGCCGCAGGTCTTGATCCAGCGAGGCAAGATCGGCATCGAGACGAATTGAGAGTTCGAGGTAGGCAGCGTCATACGCCGTTAAGCGTTCGGCGCGCGCAAGCAACAACGTATCTGCCCACGATTGCTTGTCAGAATCGGCATCGACGGCAATCGGCAAGGCTGCCATCAGCTTCAGGCATTCTTCCACCCGAGACTTCTCAAGCCGGCCACGCCGTTCGGCCGTCAGCAATGCATTGGCAATCTCCAGCCGCCATATGGCAGGGACGATGGCGCCTTCGGTGCCAACTCGCACTTCGATGACCCGGGTCGCGTCCGTCACCTCATCCTCGAAACACCAAGTCAGCGCAATCGAGGCATCGACGACCAACATGGTCAGTACTTGCGTCCAGCGTCACGCAATTCCTTCCAACCGAGGCCACCAAGAGTAGTTCCTTTGCGCAGCTTGCGGAGCCTTTCCATCGCTGCCGACACTTTCTCTTTCCGTGCCGTCGCAATCGGCATCAATCGCGCAACCGGTTTGCCGCGTCGGGTAATCAAGATTTGCTCGCCCTGCTCCACGCGCTCCAGAAGAGCAGAAAATTTGGTCTTGGCCTCAAAGCTTCCAATGGTCGCCATGTTCGCCTCTGCTCGCTTCCAACTAGTTTAATCAACTAGTCTGTTCGCCACAATATGCAAGGCGATGTCGACCACGCCCACCTCGGAACTCGGTCGGTGCGTCGAGGAGCAATCAATACGCTCGCAACAGCGCCCTATTTCGGCATTCCGAGGCGCACCTGCCCGATGATGACATTGGCGATCGCCAGCAGATCGGCCATCTGCGGCGACGCGTACAGATCCTTGTAGATCGTGGTCAGCAGATCGGCCTGCGCCATGCTCGACATGCCCGGACTGAAGGAGGCCCGGAAGCGGCTCACCTCCGGCGTGTAGATCTGCTGGTGCAGCTCGGCAACGACGAGAACGCACGGCGCGACGTCGTCGCGCAGGTCGCCCTTGTTGCGCTTGAGGTCGCCCAGGATGGATTTCTCGATGATGTGGTGCGCCTCCAGGGTCTTCTTGGCATAGAAGTCGGCGAAGACATTGAACTGATCGCTGCGCCTGGGTGTCTGCGGCGGGCTGGCGTCCTGGCGCATGGCGATCAGGGCCGGATTCACCGGGCGAGGCACCGCAACGGCCATCTTCTTGCGGAACCCTCCCGCCGGCTGCTCACCGGTCGGCGGCAGGTCGGTGTGGCGCCGACCGAAGCAGCCATCGTCGAAGCTGGCCCGCGCCGTGGCGTCGACGCGAAAGGCGCGCGCGAGCTCCTTGAGCTTGTCGTAGGGCCCGATCACCCAGTAGCGCTGGTCAGGACCCGCCGGAGTCGTGAAGGCTATCGGATTCCTGGTCAGGTAGGCGTCAAAGCGGTCGTCAGGCTTCTGCGGCAGGCAATTCATGGTCTTGATCTGGTTCCAAATCATCCAGCCCTCCATGACGTGACAGCGGCTTGGGCGACACAGGAATATCTAGAACGTGCCTGACGGATTCATCCCGTCTCAATCTCCACCTGAGTCTATAATCCTGAGGTGGTAGTGCCTTTCGCGGTGTCGGCAACTCTCGGCTATTGGCTATTGGCTTGTGTCACGCAACGCTGGCTTTTTCACGGCACCGTTGTGCGCGACGCGCCAAGCGCGTCGAGACTGCCCGGGCGTAGCCGGAAAGACACATTTGCGATGGTTCTAGGCCGGCCCGGCGACGATCGCGCGATCGTGCAGGCGGGCGATCTCGTGATCGGGCAGTCCCAGGATTCCCGACAGGATCTCGTCGGTGTGCTGGCCCAGCAACGGCGCCGGTTGCGGCGGCTGGCGCGGCACGGCGCCGAATTGCAGCGGTGAGGCGGCGACCGGATAGCGACCGATGCCGGGCTGGTCGAGAACGGTGAACATCGGATTGTCGCGCACATGGTCGCGATCTGCCGCAAGCTCGCGGAAGGTCCGGTAGGGAGCCCACAATGCGCCCGCTGCCTTGAGCGCTGCGCTCACTTCCTCGGCCGTGTGCGCCGCCACCCAGGGCTCGATCACGGCGCACAGCTCGGCGCGCGCCAGCCAGCGACCGGCGTCGGTCTTGAGGTCGAGGCCCTGCTCACTTTCGATGCGGGCGAAGGCGTCGGTGAAACCGCCGGCCTTCGCCAGGGCATCGACATGGCGGTCGGAGAAGATGCAGATCATGACGAAGCGACCGTCGCGCGTGCGGAAGTCGCGGCCGAACGTACCGAAGATCTCGTTGCCGAAGCGCGGGCGGTCGACCTGGTTGATCACCGCCTCGCCGAGATAGCCCAGGGCCGAGGTGGCCGCGAGCGCCATGTCCTGCAGGGGCAGGACGATGCGCTGGCCCTCTCCCGTCAGTCGGCGATGCCGCTCGGCGGCAAGGATCGCCAGGGCGCCGGCATAGGCCGTCGCGAGATCCCACGGCGGCGCCACGGCATTGACCGGACCTTCGTGGGCGACCGGCCCGGTCACCATGGGAAAGCCGGTGATGGCGTTCACCGTGTAGTCGACATGGGCGGTGCCGTCGCGCGCGCCGACGATGTTGAGCGCGATCAGGTCGGCGCGCCGCCTGGCCAGTGCCTCGTAGGCGAGCCAGCCGCGCGCCGGCATGTTGGTGGTGAAGATGCCGGCGCCCTCGCCGGGCGCGGTGATCAGCGCCGTGAGCAATTCACGGCCCTCGGGCGAGCGCAGCGCCACGGCGATCGACCGCTTGCCCTTGTTCAGTCCGGCCCAGTAGATCGAGCGGCCGTCCCGGGTGATCGGCCAGCGGTCGCTGTCGAGGCCGCCCCCGATGTCGTCGAAGCGGATCACGTCGGCGCCCAGTTGCGCGAGCGTCATGCCGCCCAGCGGGGCGGCAATGAACGCCGAGCCTTCGACGATGCGAAGGCCAGCGAGAATGCCAGTCATTGTTCGTTTCCGTGTCTTGTCTTGTTATCTGATGCCGAGGTTGTTCTTGCGCTTCTCGAGCCACCATCCGTATTCCGGCGTCCACAGGCCGAAGTCGGCGTCGCAGCCCAGCTCCTGCGCGGCGTGCAGGGCCCAGAACGGATCGTAAAGCGCCTGCCGGCCGATCGCGATCAGGTCGGCGTCGCCGGCCTGCAGGATCGCCTCGGCCTGCGGTCCGTCGAGGATCAGGCCGACCGCCATGGTCTTGATGTCGGCCTGGCGCTTCACCGCGGCGGCGAACGGCACCTGGAAGCCGAGGCCGCGCTTGACCGGCAGCGCCGTCGACAGGCCGGTGAGGCCGCCCGACGAACAGTCGATGACGTCGACGCCCAGCTCCTTCAGCGCCTTGGCGAAGACCACGGTGTCCTCGACCTCCCAGCCGCCAGCGCCGTCGACCGTCGAGACGCGGATGAACATGGGCTTGTGCTCGGGCCAGTTACTGCGCACCGCGTGCGCCGCGGCGAGCGGGAAGCGCATGCGGCCGGCGCGGTCGCCACCGTACTGGTCGTTGCGCTTGTTGCTGATCGGCGACAGGAACTGCGCCAGCAGGTAGCCGTGCGCGCCGTGGATCTCGATGACGTCGTAGCCGGCGGCGTCGGCGCGCCGCGCCGCCTCGCCGAACTTCCTGACGATCTCCTCGATTTCACTCGCCGCGAGCTGGCGCGGCACCAGCCAACCCTCGGCGGCCGACAATTCGGATGGGCCGACGACTTCCCATTTCCTCCAGCCGGCGCCCTCTGGGCCGAGCTGGCCGGGCTTGTCGAACGAGCGCGGCGTCGACCCCTTGCGGCCGGAATGGGTGATCTGGGTGCCGGCCAGCGCCCCTTCCTGCTTGAGGAAGCGCACGAGGCGCTTGTGGCTCTCGATCTGGCCATCGTCCCACATGCCGAGATCACCTTGGGTGACCCGGCCGCGCGGCTCGACGGCGCAGTTCTCGGTGAAGACGATGCCGAACTTGCCCAGCGCGAACTTGCCGAGATGAACGAGGTGGTAATCGTTCACCTGACCATCGGTGGCGCGGTACTGCACCATGGGCGACACGACGGCGCGGTTGGGCGCGGTGACGCCGCGCAGCTTGAGGGGCTGAAAGAGAAGCGGTTTCTGCAAGGGTGGTCCCCCGGACGGGATGGCTTGTGCGGGTCCGGAACATAGACCGGACGACCGCCCGCGGCCTATCCTCCCGCCATGTTTGACCTCGTCATCCGAAATGGAACCGTGATCGACGGCTCGGGCCGGCCGCGCCGCATCGCCGACGTCGCCGTGCAGGACGGCCGGATCGCCGCCGCGGGCCCGAGCCTCGGCGCCGGCCGGCGCGAGATCGATGCCGCGGGGCTGATCGTGGCACCCGGCTTCGTCGACATCCACACCCACTATGACGGGCAGGCGACCTGGGACCCCTACATCACGCCGAGCTCGTGGCACGGCGTCACCACCACGGTGTTCGGCAATTGCGGCGTCGGCTTCGCGCCAGTGCGGCCCGGGTCGTCGGGCTACCTGATCAACCTGATGGAAGGCGTCGAGGATATTCCCGGCACCGTCCTGAGCGAGGGCGTGAAGTTCGACTGGGAGTCCTTCCCGCAATATCTCGATGCCCTGGCGGCGATGCCGCGCGCCGTCGATGTCGCCGCCCAGCTGCCGCACGGCGCGCTGCGCTTCTACGTCATGGGCGCGCGCGGCGCCGACCATGCCGAGGTGCCGGGCGAGCGCGAGATCGAGGCCATGGCCCGCCTCACCGAGGAGGCGCTGCACGCCGGCGCCCTTGGCTTCACCACCTCCCGCACCACCAAGCATAAGGCGAAGGACGGCCGCTTCACGCCGTCGCTCAGCGCGCGCGAAGCCGAGCTCTTCGGCATCGCCGCCGGCATGAAGCGGGCCGGCCGCGGCGTGCTGCAGGTCAATTCGGATTTCGGCCCGGGCGAGTTCGAGGCGCTGGAAGCGGCCGCCGCGCTGGCTGGCCGGCCGCTGTCCTGCCTGCTGGTGCAGGTCGATGCGCAGCCCAGGCTGTGGCGCCAGACGCTCGACCAGATCCATGGCGTGCGCCGCGCCGGCCGCGCCGCCAACGCCCAGGTCGGCTCGCGCCCGATCGGCGTCATGATGGGGCTCGAGACGACGGCGCATCCGTTCGCCGCCCATCCGGCGTGGCTCGAGATGCGCCGGCTCACCCCGGCCGAACGCTACGCCCGGCTGGTGGCGGATGGCGAGCTGCGCCGTCGCCTGGTCGAGACGCCCAATGGCGATGGTCCGCGCGCCTTCCTGGCCGACTCGTTCCACAAGATGTTCCCGGTCGGCGAGCGGCCCGACTACGAACCCGATGCCGAGAGCTCGATCGCCGCGATCGCACGCAGGATCGGGCGCTCGCCCCAGGCGGTCGCGCTCGATACGCTGATGGCGCTGAACGGCAAGGGCCTGCTGATGCTGCCGTTCGAGAACTACGCCGACGGCAACCTCGACGTGGTGCACGAGATGATCACCGACAGCGCGACGGTGCTGGGCGTGGCCGATGGCGGCGCCCATGTCGGGGTGATCTGCGATGCCTCCTCGCCGACGTCACTGCTCACCCTGTGGGCGCGCGACCGCCGGCGCGGCCCCAAGCTCACGCTCGAGTTCCTGATCGCCAAGCAGACACGCGGCACGGCCGAGGCCTACGGCCTCCACGACCGCGGCCTGCTGGCGCCGGGCCACAAGGCCGACATCAACGTGATCGATTTCGACAGCCTGGCGCTGAAGCGCCCCGAGGTCGTCTACGACCTGCCGGCCGGCGGCCGCCGCCTGATCCAGCGCGCCACGGGCTACCGCCACACCTTCAATGCCGGCGTCGAGACGGTGTGCAACGACGAGCTGACCGGCGAGCGGCCGGGACGGCTGGTGAGGGGTGCCGAGAGAACCGTCTCAATCTCCGCGACGCTTAGGTAACTCCGGCACGCCCGGCGCGTACGCCCGCGGTCCAATGAAGGCCATGAACGCCACCGACGGCGGAGCAATCTCCGCCTCCTTGTGGCGCGCTCCCCAGCGAAGAGAAAGATCCCTCGCTGCGCTCGGGATGACATCGAGGGTGTTGCTGCAAAGTTGATGTCATCCCGAGCGCAGCGCGGGATCTTCCCTCTCCTACACCGTCATGTGACGGCGGACGGCCTCCTGGTCGAAGGTCTCACGGGTGCCCGACATCACGATCTCGCCGCGGTCCATCACCGCGAAATCGTCGGCCAGCTCGTGGGCGAATTCGAGGTATTGCTCGACCAGCAGGATCGCCATGTCGCCGCGCTGGCGCAGGAAGGTGATGGCGCGGCCGATATCCTTGATGACCGACGGCTGGATGCCCTCGGTCGGCTCGTCGAGCACCAGGAGCCTGGGGCGCATGGTGAGCGCGCGGCCGATGGCGAGCTGCTGCTGCTGGCCGCCCGACAGGTCGCCGCCGCGCCGCTTCAGCATCGACTGCAGGACTGGGAAGAGCTCGAACACCTCGTCGGGAATCTTCCTCTGGTCGCGGACGAGCGGGGCGAAGCCGGTCTCGAGATTCTCCTTCACCGTCAGCAGCGGGAAGATCTCGCGGCCCTGCGGCACCATGGCGACGCCGCGCCGAGCGCGTTCGTAGGGTGGCAGGCGCGAGACCTCCTCGTCGGCAAGCGCGATCGAGCCGGAGGCGATCGGCTGCAGGCCGACGATGGCGCGCAGCAGGCTGGTCTTGCCGACGCCGTTGCGGCCGAGCAGGCAGGTGACGCGGCCGATCGCGGCCGAGAGCGACACCGAGCGCAGGGCCTGGGCGGCGCCGTAGTACAGATCGACGTTGCTGACCGCGAGCATCGTGCCCTTACCTGCCGAGATAGACTTCGACGACGCGCGGATCGGCGCTCACCTGGTCGAGCGTGCCCTCGGCCAGCATCGAGCCTTCGTGCAGCACCGTCACCTTGACGCCGAGCGCGCGCACGAAGCTCATGTCGTGCTCGACCACCACCACCGAATGGGTGCGGTTGATCTCGCGCAGCACCTGGGCCGTCGTCTCGGTCTCGACGTCGGTCATGCCGGCGACCGGCTCGTCGACCAGCAAGAGCTTGGGATCCTGGGCGAGCAGCATGCCGATCTCGAGCCATTGCTTCTGGCCGTGGCTCAACCGCGCGCCCAGCATGTGCTGCTGCGGCCCCATGCGGATGATCGACAGGATCTCCTCGAGCCGCTGGTTTTCCGCCCTGGTCGACTGGGCGATCAGCACGCGATACCAGCTGCGCTGCCCGGCCAGGGCGAGCAACAGGTTGTCGCGCACCGTGTGGTTCTCGAACACGGTCGGCTTCTGGAACTTGCGGCCGATGCCTAAGGTCGCGATATCGGCCTCGTCGAGCTTGGTGAGGTCGGCCTTGCCGTCGAACACGACCTCACCCTCGTCGGGCCGCGTCTTGCCGGTGACGACGTCCATCATGGTCGTCTTGCCGGCGCCGTTGGGGCCGATGATGGCGCGCATCTCGCCGGGCTCGACCAGCAGCGACAGGTTGTTCAGCGCCTTGAAGCCGTCGAACGACACGGTGACGCCGCTGAGATAGAGCAGCGCGGAGGTGCTGCGGGGGGCGATCATGCGGCGGCCCTCGCCTTGCCGGCGCCGCCGCGGCTGCGGATCTGCGACCACAGGCCGACCACGCCCTTGGGCAGGAACAGGGTGACGGCGATGAACAGGGCGCCGAGCGCGAACAGCCAGACCTCGGGCAGCGCGCCGGTCAGCCAGGTCTTGCCCCAGTTGACCAGGAAGGCGCCGATCACCGCGCCGATCAGGGTGCCGCGGCCGCCGACGGCGACCCAGATCACCGCCTCGATCGAGTTGGCCGGCGAGAATTCGCTGGGGTTGATGATGCCGACCTGGGGCACGTAGAGCGCGCCGGCGACACCCGCCATGGCGGCCGACAGCACGAACACGAACAGCTTGTAGCCCTCGACCCGGTAGCCGAGGAAGCGCATGCGGCTCTCGGCGTCGCGCACCGCCGTGAGCGCCTTGCCGAAGCGCGAGCCGACGATTGCGCCGGAGATCACCAGGCCGAGCGCCAGCGCCAGGGCCGAGGTGAAGCACAGCACCGCGCGCGTGGTGTCGGCCTGCACCGGGAAGCCCAGGATGTCCTTGAAGTCGGTCATGCCGTTGTTGCCGCCCAGGCCCATGTCGTTCCTGAAGAAGGCCAGCATGAGGGCGAAGGTCATCGCCTGGGTGATGATCGAGAGATAGACGCCGGTGACGCGGCTGCGGAAGGCGAACCAGCCGAGCGCGAAAGCGAGCACGCTCGGCACCAGGATGATCATGATGGCGGCGAACCAGAACTGGTCGAAGCCGTGCCAGAACCAGGGCAGCTCCTTGTAGTTCAGGAACACCATGAAGTCGGGCAGGAGCGGGTTGCCGTAGACGCCGCGGCTGCCGATCTGGCGCATCAGGTACATGCCCATGCAGTAGCCGCCGAGCGCGAAGAACGCGCCGTGGCCGAGCGACAGGATCCCGCAGTAGCCCCACACCAGGTCGACAGCCAGCGCCAGCAAGGCGTAGCACAGGTACTTGCCGATCAGCTGCAGCACCCAGGCCGGCACGTGGAACGCGCTGCCCGCCGGAACGAGCTGGTTGCACAGCGCCAGGGCGATCCCGAGCAGGAGCACGAGGGCGATGAAGTAGCGCAGGTTGCGGTCGATGCCCTGCAGCAGGGTGCGCGTGATCATTCGACGGACCGGCCCTTCTGCGCGAACAGGCCGCGCGGGCGGCGCTGGATGAACAGGATGATGAACACGAGCACCAGGATCTTGCCCAGCACCGCACCGGCATAGGGTTCGAGGAACTTGTTGACGATGCCGAGCGCCGTCGCCCCGACCAGGGTGCCGAACAGGTTGCCGACGCCGCCGAACACCACGACCATGAAGGAGTCGATGATGTAGCCCTGCCCGAGATTGGGGCTGACATTGTCGATCTGGCTCAGCGCCACGCCGGCCAGCCCGGCGATGCCGGACCCGAGGCCGAAGGTCAGGGCATCGACGCGCGGCGTGCGGATGCCCATGGCCGAGGCCATCGGCCGGTTCTGGGTGACCGCGCGCATGTAGAGACCGAGGGCGGTCTTGCGCAGCAGCAGGATCAGGGTGGCGAACACGACCAGGGCGAACACCACGATCCACAGGCGGCCATAGGTGACGGTGATCTGGCCGACCTGGAAGAAGCCCGACATCCAGGACGGCGCGCCGACCTCGCGGTTGGACGGCCCGAAGATCGAGCGCACGGCCTGCTGCAGCACCAGCGACAGGCCCCAGGTGGCGAGCAGGGTCTCGAGCGGCCGGCCGTAGAGGAAGCGGATGATGCCGCGCTCGATGGCGACGCCGACCGCGCCCGCGACGAGGAAGGCGAGCGGCAGGGCGATCACCAGCGAGGCGTCGAACAGGTGCGGCGCCGAGGTGCGGATGATGTCCTGCACGACGAAGGTCGTGTAGGCGCCCAGCATCACCATCTCGCCGTGCGCCATGTTGATGACGCCCATGGTGCCAAAGGTGATGGCGAGCCCGATCGCCGCCAGCAGCAGCACGGAGCCCAGCGAGATGCCGTACCAGACGTTCTGCGCCGCCTCCCAGGCCGCCAGGGTCTGGCGCACCGCCGCCGCCGCGGCGTTGGCGGCAGCCTTGACCTCGGCGTCGCCGGCGCTGTTGGCGGCGCCCTGCAGGACGCTCAGCGCATCGCGGTCGCCGCGATCGCGCAGCACGCCGATGGCGTCGAGCTTCTGCGGCTTGGGCGCGTCCGAGGCCAGCACGACGGCAGCGCGCGCCTCGCTGAAGGCGGCCTTGATGCGTGGATCCTTCTCGGCTGCGATGGCGACGTCGAGGGCGTTGAGCGCGGCCGGATCGGGACGCTTCAAAAGCGAGTCCGCGGCGCCGCGGCGCACCCGCGCATCCGGGCTCATCAGGGTGAGCGAGCCGACGGCGGCCTCGATGATGCCGCGCAGCCGGTTGTTGACCCGCACGCGGTCGAGCTCGGCCTCGGTCGCGGTGCCGGCCGGCTTGCCGGTGATCGCATCGCTCAGCGCCAGCTGGTTGCCGTCGGGCTTGCCGATGACGATGACCTTGTCGGACTTGCGGACGTAGAGCTGGCCGGCCGCCAGGGCCTCGAGGACCGGCGCCGCCCGCGCCTCGCCGGACGCCGCCAGGGCGCCGATTGCCGTCTCGCGTTCGCCAAAACCGCCGGTGGTAAGGCCGGTCACCAGGGCGGGGAGGTCGGCGGCCAAGGCGGTGCCGAAGAGGAAGGCCGAGGCCAGGACCAGCAGGAGCCTTGCGAGCAGGCGCAGAAACGGCATGTCTCAGGATTAACTCGGAGATCAGAACGGGGCGACTCGAAAGTCGCCCCGCCCTGTTGGTTACTGATATCGACCCACGATGAGACGGCTTGGGCAGGCGGCTAGAGCGTGATCTTCCTTGGTTGAAGCACCAAAGAATGACCTCATCCTGAGGAGCGCCCGCAGGGCGCGTCTCGAAGGATGGGCCCCAGACGCCGTGCCTGTCGCCGACCCTTCGAGACGCCACGCTCCGCGTGGCTCCTCAGGGTGAGGTTTCCACTTGAAGCAATCACGCTCTGGGCCTACTTGCCCTTGCCGCCGCACTTGCCGGTGGCGACGTTGAAGTTGCCGCAGTTCAGCGGCTTGCGCCAATCGGAGATCAGGTCCTTCGAGTCGGGCAGATAGTCCGACCACTCGTCGCCGACCACCAGGCCGGAGGTCTGCCACACCACGTCGAACTGGCCGTTGCCCTGGATCTCGCCGATCAGGACGGGCTTGGTGATGTGATGGTTCGGCATCATCGCCGAGTAGCCACCCGACAGGTTGGGCACGGCGATGCCGATCAGCGCATCGATCACCGCGTCGGAGTCCGTCGTGCCGGCCTTCTTGACCGCCTCGATCCACATCTGGAAGCCGATCACGTGGGCTTCCATCGGGTCGTTGGTGACGCGCTTGGGATTCTTGGTGAAGGTCTGCCAGGTCTTGATGAAGGCCTCGTTGGTCGGGTTCTTCACCGACTGGAAGTAGTTCCAGGCCGCGAGATGGCCGACCAGCGGCTTGGTGTCGACGCCGGCGAGCTCTTCCTCACCGACCGAGAACGCCACCACCGGGATGTCCTTGGCCTTGATGCCGGCGTTGCCCAGCTCCTTGTAGAACGGCACGTTGGCGTCGCCGTTGATGGTCGAGACCACCGCCGTCTTCTTGCCGGCCGAGCCGAACTTCTTGATATCGGCCACGATCGACTGCCAGTCGGAATGACCGAACGGCGTGTAGTTGATCAGGATGTCTTCCTGCTTGACGCCCTTCTGCTTGAGGTACGCCTCGAGGATCTTGTTGGTCGTGCGCGGATAGACGTAGTCGGTGCCGGCCAGCACCCAGCGCTGGACCTTCTCGTTCTCCATCAGGTAGTCGACCGCCGGGATCGCCTGCTGGTTGGGCGCCGCGCCGGTGTAGAACACGTTGCGCGAGCTCTCCTCACCCTCGTACTGCACCGGGTAGAACAGGATGCCGTTCAGCTCCTCGAACACCGGCAGCACCGACTTGCGGCTGACCGAGGTCCAGCAGCCGAATACCGCCGCGACCTTGTCCTTCTGCAGGAGCTCGCGCGCCTTCTCGGCGAACAGCGGCCAGTTCGACGCCGGGTCGACGACCACCGCCTCGAGCTTGCGGCCCAGCACGCCGCCCTTCTTGTTCTGCTCCTCGATCAGCATCAGCATGACGTCCTTGAGCGTCGTCTCGCTGATCGCCATCGTCCCCGACAACGAATGCAGAATGCCGACCTTGATCGGCGCACCTTGGGCGAACGCGCTGCCCGCAGCGCCGGCCAGCAGGCCGGCGGCGACGAGGCCCGTCCGCACGATTGAACCCAGTTTCATCCCGCTCTCCTTGATATCCGACGGAATCTCCCCGTCGAAACTCTGCGAGAGCGAAAGTCGTGCCAAACTCGGGCCACGGTCCGGGATAAGTCTCAGTTGGCCATCAGGAACAGCGCGCCGCCGGCCACGACCACCCCGCCCAGGGCGCGTAAGCCGACCTCGCCGATGCCGCGCCTGACGAGCCAGCCGAGGAGCAGCCCGGCGCTCTCCAGGATGGCGGTCGCAGCCGCCAGGCCCAAGATGTAGGGGACCGGCGGCAAGGAAGGCGCTTCCACGGCGTGGGCGTAGCCGTGAAAGACGGCGAAGACGCCGACGACCGTCATCGCGAGCGCGGCCGACAGGCGCACGCCCCCGGCGATCAGGCCGCCCACGACAAAAACCGAGGTGAGGATCGCCGCCTCGACAAGAGGCAGTTTCATGCCTGCAAATCCGGCAATTGCCCCGGCGGCCATCATGATCAGGAAGGCGGCCGGCACCAGGACGGCGAGCACGGCCTTGCGATGGGCGAGCAGGAAGGCCCAAACGCCCACGGCGACGGCAGCCAGCACATGATCGATCCCGGTGAAGGGATGGAGGAAGCCCGACCCGTCGTGGCCGGAATGGGCGAGGGCCGGGCCGGCAAGGGCCAGCAGCAAAGCGGTGAGGCCAATCGTTCTACTCATTCTTCTACCCCTTACCTGTTAAGGACCTGTCAACGGCAGGGCCTGTCACGAAACACTTGATCCAGAATTGCTGTCATGGCTGGATTTCATCACCCGCTCTTCGCGGTAGGCCGTTCCGGCAGGCCGCCCTGCCGGACGATGAAGGCAACGACGTCCGCCACGCCCTTGTTCTCCTTGAGGTTGGAGAACAGGAACGGCCGGGTGCCGCGCATCCGGCGGGCATCGCGGTCCATGACGTCGAGGTTGGCGCCGACCAGCGGCGCGAGATCGATCTTGTTGATGACCAGCAGGTCGGAGCGGGTGATCCCCGGCCCACCCTTGCGCGGGATCTTCTCGCCGGCCGCCACGTCGATGACGTAGATCGTGAGATCGGCCAGCTCGGGCGAGAAGGTGGCGGCCAGATTGTCGCCGCCCGATTCGACGAACACGATCTCGAGGCCGGGCCATTTGCGCACGATGTCCGAGACGGCGGCGAGGTTGATCGAGGCGTCCTCGCGGATCGCGGTGTGCGGGCAGCCGCCGGTCTCGACGCCGACGATGCGCTCGGGCGCCAGCGCCCCGGCGCGGGTCAGGAACTCGGCGTCCTCCTTGGTGTAGATGTCGTTGGTGACGACGGCGATGTCGTAGGCCCCGCGCATCGATTTGCACAGGCGCTCGACCAGCGCCGTCTTGCCCGATCCGACCGGGCCGCCGACGCCCACCCTCAACGGGCCACGCACGCTCATTGCAGCTCCATCTCTCCCGCCAGCAGCGCAAGATAGCCCACCCCCATCAGGAGGCAGAACGGCGAATAGTAGCGCCGGTCGCGCGTCGCGAAAGGCTCGTCGCGAAACCGGCCGCGCCAGCGCGGGCTGTAGCCGGCGAAGCCGCGGGCGATGAACAGGCCGCCGATGGCGAAGCTTCCCGCCAGCACGACGGGCACCTCGCCGCGCCCCAGCATGAGGAAGGGCCACAGCGCCGCCAGCGCGAGCAGGGCGGCGACGGCAAAACACTGCCAGGCCGGCGGCATGCGCCGGCGGCCGTCGCCGACGACGCTTCTTGCCAGGGCTTCCTCGTCAGCCTCCGGCCAGGTGCTGCCGAGCCCCCACACGGCATGCACGGCCGCCGCCGCGCCGATGCCGAGGAACAGCAGGATCGCGAGCACGAGGTTCATGAGCGGAACAGGCGCGTGTACTGGGTCTCGTGGCGCATCGAGCACCAGTCGAGCAGCGGCGTGCAGGCGCCGACCTCGTCGAGCGACGTCACGGCCTCGGCCGCCGCGGCCGCCCGGCGCACGGCGCCCT
This sequence comes from Reyranella sp., assembly GCF_044224635.1. Lineage (GTDB taxonomy): Bacteria > Pseudomonadota > Alphaproteobacteria > Reyranellales > Reyranellaceae > Reyranella. The sequence goes on from NZ_JBGAKA010000004.1 coordinate 251,067, forward strand.
CCAGGGACGCCAGCGCGATCTGGCCGTCGCTCTGGCCGAGCGGCACGGAGCGGACCGCGGCCGAGATCAGGTTGGCGACGAAGGCATGCAGGTAGCCTGCGAGGGCGCGCGCCAGGGCGATGTCGTGCGCGGCGGCGGCCAGCGCCACCGCCACCGGCAGGCCGATCTCGCCGGCCAGGCGCCGGTGCGCCGCGTCGAGCGCCGGATGCGGCCAGGCGACCCGCGTGATCGACAGGAACGAGCCGCCCTGCTGGCGCGATTCGAGCGCCATCTCCGCGCTGCCGCGCCACGCCGCCGCGCGCTCGGCGATGGCGTCGAAGGCCTGCCAGTCGTGGTCCGTCGCGGCCCGCCAGGCGGCGGCAAACAGGGCGCCGTCGACCGCGCCGGTGCCATGCAGCAGCACGCTGGCGAGCCACGTCACCAGCGTCGGCCGGTCCTTGACGAAACCCTGCTCGACCGCGGTCTCGATGCCGTGGCTGTAGCTGAAGGCGCCGATCGGGTAGGCGGGCGACAGCCAGGCGAGCAGGCGATAGAGCGGATCAAGGGTCGCCTCAGCCATGGCGTTCCTCGTGCAGCGGGCCGTGCCGGTGGCCGAGGTCGTGGTTGTGCTGGCCGTAGGCGCCGCCTTCGGGATCGAAGGGGGCGCGCACCTTGCGCACGTCGGCGCCCAGACCCTTCAGCATGTCGACGATCACGTGGTCGTCGCGGATCAGGATCCTGTCGCTGTCAATTTGCGCCGGCAGGTGGCGGTTGCCGAGATGCCAGGCGATGCGGGCGAACGCGGCGGCATCGCGGCCGCGCACCTCGACCAGGTCCTCGTCGGCCGCCCTGACCTCGACGATGCCGCCCTCCTCCAGCCGGAGCCCGTCGCCGGTGTGCAGCACGATCGGCTCGACCAGGTCGAGCAGGAAATCGAGCCCGCCGTCGCCCAGCATGCGCAGCCGCCGGCGATAGCGGTCGTCGAACGGCAGGGTCACGGTGTCGGCCCGCTGCCCGGCCGGCCAGCCGCAGGCGCGCACCACTTCGACGGCGCGCTTCATGTCAAACCCTCCTCCCCAGCTCCGCTGGGGAGGTGTCGCCGTCTTGCGGCGACGGAGGGGTCATGAGTCATGGCACCGCTGCCTTCTGTGACTCATGACCCCTCCGCCCCGTATGACGGGGCACCTCCCCAGCGAAGCTGGGGAGGAGAAGAAGAAGAAGAGAGCGGATCATTGTCAAAACAGGAAATACCGCTGCGCCATCGGCAGCTCGGTCGCCGGCTCGCAGGTCAGGAGCTCGCCGTTGGCGCGCACCTCGTAGGTCTCGGGGTCGACCTCGATCTCGGGGCATAGATCATTGTGAACCATGTGCTTCTTGCCGATCTTGCGGGTGTTCTTGACGGCGATCAGCGGGCGCGACAGGCCCCATGCCTTCGCCACGCCCTTGGCGATCGCGGCCTGCGAGACGAACAGCGCCGGGCTGGCCACCAGGCTCTTGCCGAAGGCGCCGAACATCGGCCGGTAGTGCACCGGCTGCGGCGTCGGGATCGAGGCGTTGGGATCGCCCATCGGGGCGGCCACGATGGTGCCGCCGATCAGCACGGCGTCCGGCTTGGCGCCGAAGAAGGCGGGCGCCCAGATCACCAGGTCGGCGCGCTTGCCGACCTCGATCGAGCCGACATGGCGCGCGATGCCGTGGGTGATCGCCGGGTTGATCGTGTACTTGGCGACGTAGCGCTTGACCCGGACATTGTCGTTGTCGCCCTGCTCCTCCTTCAGCCGGCCACGCTGCTTCTTCATCTTGTCGGCGGTCTGCCAGGTGCGGATCACCACCTCGCCGACGCGGCCCATCGCCTGGCTGTCGGACGACATCATCGAGAAGGCGCCCATGTCGTGCAGGATGTCCTCGGCCGCGATGGTCTCCTTGCGGATGCGGCTCTCGGCGAAGGCGACGTCCTCGGGGATCGACGAATCGAGGTGATGGCACACCATCAGCATGTCGAGATGCTCGTCGACGGTGTTGACGGTGTAGGGCATCGTCGGGTTGGTCGACGACGGCAGCACGTTCTTCTCGCCGCACAGCCGGATGATGTCGGGCGCGTGGCCGCCGCCCGCGCCCTCGGTGTGGAAGGTGGCGATGGCGCGGCCCTTGAAGGCGGCGCGCGTGGTCTCGACGAAGCCCGACTCGTTCAGCGTATCGGTGTGGATCGCCACCTGGACGTCCATGCGGTCGGCGACGCTCAGGCAATTGTCGATCGCCGCCGGCGTGGTGCCCCAGTCCTCGTGCAGCTTGAGCCCGCAGGCGCCGGCCTCGACCTGCTCCCTGAGGCCGGCCGGCTTGCTGGTGTTGCCCTTGCCGAAGAAGCCGAGATTCATCGGCAGGCCCTCGGCCGCCTGCAGCATGCGGCCGAGATGCCAGGGGCCCGGCGTGATGGTGGTGGCGAAGGTGCCGTGCGCCGGACCGGTGCCGCCGCCCATCATGGTGGTGACGCCGCTGTAGAGCGCGTCGTCGACCTGCTGCGGGCAGATGAAATGGATGTGGCAGTCGATGCCGCCGGCGGTGACGATCTTGCCCTCGCCGGCGATGATCTCGGTGCCCGGGCCGATCACGATGTCGACGTTGGGCTGGATGTCGGGATTGCCCGCCTTGCCGATGCCGACGATGCGGCCGTCCTTGAGGCCGATGTCGGCCTTCACGATACCCCAGTGGTCGATGATCAGCGCGTTGGTGATGACGGTGTCGACGGCGCCCTGGGCGCGCGTGCGCTGGCTCTGGCCCATGCCGTCGCGGATCACCTTGCCGCCGCCGAACTTGACCTCCTCGCCGTAGGTCGTGTGGTCCTTCTCGACCTCGACGAGCAGGTCGGTGTCGGCGAGCCGCACCTTGTCGCCGACCGTCGGCCCGAACATGTGGACATAGGCCGAGCGCGAGATGCGGGCCGGGCCTTCGTTGGACGGTCCGGCCCTGGCGATGCGGCCGAGCTTGCCCGAGACCTTGGCCTGGAAGCCATGGCTCTCACGGCCGCCGAGAAAGGGCGTGAGGCGGACGGTGCGCGACTGGCCGGGCTCGAACCGCACCGCGGTGCCGGCGGCGATGTCGAGCCGCATGCCCTTGGCACGCGCGCGGTCGAACTTCAGCGCCTCGTTGGTCTCGAAGAAATGGTAGTGGCTGCCGACCTGGATCGGGCGGTCGCCGGTGTTGGCGACTTCCAGGGTGATCGGATTGCTGCTCTTGTTGAGCTCGAGCTCGCCCGGCGCGGCGAGGATCTCTCCCGGTTTCATCAGGATTCTCCTCAGCGGATCGGCGCGTGGACGGTGACGAGCTTGGTGCCGTCGGGGAAGGTCGCCTCGACCTGGATCTCGTCGATCATGTCGGCGATGCCGTCCATCACCTGCTCGCGGCGCACGACCGTGGCGCCCGCCTGCATCAGCTCGGCGACCGACCGGCCGTCACGCGCGCCCTCGACGACGAAGTCGGTGATCAGCGCCACCGCTTCGGGATGATTGAGCTTCACGCCGCGCTCGAGGCGGCGGCGCGCCACCTGGGCCGCCATGGCAATCAAGAGCTTGTCCTTCTCGCGCGGCGTCAGATTCATCGAGCGTTTCCCCCTGGCGACGTGGCCCGACTATAAAAGGCTGCATCAAACATGCCAGACTCGCGGCAGCCGGCGGCCGCGGAAATCGGTGAGAAACCGGATGGTGGTGCGCCGCACCGCCGTCGCCTCGCCGAGCACGCGGGCGACCATCACGCCGTTGACCAGGGTGACCGCGGCCCGCGCCTCGGTGACGCCGTCGAGCAGGGCGCGCGCCCTCTCGAAATGCTGACGCGGCTCGTCCCACACGCCGATCACCGTGGCGAGCGCATTGGCCGCGCCGAAGCCTGCGCCCTCGGGCGTCTCGCCCTCGACGCGCAAGGCGTCGGTCCACAGGAGACGCCCAGGTTGACTCCGATCTGTCCGGCGCACCGACCAGCTGTCGAGCAGCAGGCCCGAGACGAAACGCTCGCCCGAGGCGGCGCGGCCCAGCACCACCATCTCGCAGGCCAGCAGCGCGCCGCCGGGCGCGACGTCGGCCACCGTGCGCCGCTGCAGGCGCGCGCCCTGGAAGACGATCGTCTCCTGCGGCAGCCAGTCGAGCGTCGCGCCCTCGCCCACGCGCACCGACACGTCGATGCGGCAGGGACCGCTGCCGGGGGCGGCCCGATAGACCTTCTCCGCCGCCTGGGTCGTCGCCACGGCGGTCGCGCCGGGGCCGATCTCGATCGCCATGGCGAGCGCATCGCCGCCGGTGACCCCGCCCGAGGTGGTGAGCAGCACCGCCTGCGGCGGCTCGCCCGGCTCGGGCTCGGGGAACAGCACCCGGCAGGGATCGCGCTGGTAGAGATCGCTGAGCCGCGTCGTGCCGTCGCGCAGGTCGTAGGCGACACGGCTTGCGCCGGACGAGCGCTGCAGGCGCGGCCGGTCGAGCGGATCGGAGGATGGGGCCGTCACGAGTGGACGCATCTCCATTCCTCCCCCGTCTTACGGGGGAGGTGCCCCCGCAGGGGGCGGAGGGGGAAGGCCTCACACGAGATCCATGTGAGTCCAACGTCAAAAAGATCTCGACTGCGGCTCTCCCCCTCCGCCCCGTATGACGGGGCACCTCCCCCGATTACGGGGGAGGGATTCGAAGAGCGTCGCGGTCCCGACCCTGGCACCTGCCGAATAGAATCACCCTGCATTTTTGCGTTCGGTGCGTTCGGTGCGTTCGGATCCTTTGGAATCAAGGGGTTGGCCGACCGCAAGACACCGCCCGGCAGGGCCGTTTGCGGTCGGGGGAGCCGTCTTGCGGTCGGGGTCATGCGCAGGCGCGCCCCCGCTGTCTCTTGCCGCACGTTGATTGGCGCCAATCCTGGCAATCACGATCATTCCCTCGGGTTTGCACAAAGGTTCCCCAAACGCGATATCACGACATGACAGGATCGGGCAGGCGGCCCAGCCGAATTGGCTGACGGCATGCGTTATCGCCGATGCCCCCCACGCTAGGCAGGCTTCTCACGCCGTCAAGAGAGCCCGGCCCGGATCGGGTGCGGGTCCCGCCCCCATAGGCGTTGAATTACGAAAAATCCTCACCCTGAGGAGCGGCCCGGAGGGCCGCGTCTCGATTCGGGCGAAGTCACCTTCGCCCTTTGGTCGGCAACAGACAAGGTGTCGCGACACTCACTTCTCCAACCAATTCATCTGTGGCCCATCCTTCGAGACGCCACGCTTCGCGTGGCTCCTCAGGATGAGGATTTTGTAGGGTCTTCGACACATTTGACGCCTATGGGTCTCGCCCGTCGGCAACCTCTAATCCCAGCGCAAACACTCGCGGTCCGGAAGAGCGCCCGTTCCGCCGGCTGGCGCCCTGCCCCCGAGCGGCTAGACTGGCGGCGTCATGAGCAAGGCCTTCACCAAGGAAACCGACGACGGCGACGACGACGATCTCCCGGACGAGATCGCGGGCCTGCCCGCCGGCGCCAAGAACTACATGACCCCCGCGGGCTTCGCGCGCCTGCGCGAGGAGCTGATGACGCTGATGCGCAAGGAGCGGCCGGAAGTCGTGCAGGTCGTGTCGTGGGCGGCCGCCAACGGCGATCGCTCGGAGAACGGCGACTATCTCTACGGCAAGAAGCGCCTGCGCGAGATCGACCGCCGCATCCGCTTCCTGTCCAAGCGCCTGGAGCGCTCGGAGGTCGTCGATCCCGCCAAGCGGCCGAAGACCGACCAGGTGTTCTTCGGTGCCACCGTGACCTGGGCCAATGCCACGGGCGCGGAGCGCACCATCAAGATCGTCGGCGTCGACGAGGTCGATCCCGGTCACGGCCACGTCAGCTGGATATCGCCGATCGCACGCGCCGTGCTCAAAGCCCACGAAGGCGACGTCGTGCGCATGCGCACGCCGGCCGGCGAGGAAGAGATCGAGATCATGAAGGTCGAGTACGTCTGACCGACCTGAGCCCTGGCAGGAAACCCCACGATGAAGATTCGCACGCAAGCCGACATCGTCGAGCTCGAGCGGGTGCCGGCGACCGACCGCATCCGCCAGCACACCGTCGCCGAGATCCTGCGCGATGCCGCGGCCAGCCACGGCAACCGCACCGCGTTCCGCTTCCTGTCGGGCAGCGGGCCGACCGATCCGGTGCGCGACGTCGGCTATGACGCGATGCTGCGCCGGGTGACCCAGGCGGCGAACCTGCTGCAGGCCCACGGCATCGGGCCGGACGACACCGTGACCCTGCTGCTGCCCGGCCTGCCGGAAACCTTCATCGCCCTGTGGGCGGCCGAGATCGCGGCCGTCGCCAACCCGGTGAACTACTTCCTCGACGCGACGCAGATCGCCGGCATCATGAAGGAAGCCGGCGCGCGGGCGCTGATCGCCGCCGACGCCTCGATCTTCCCCGACATCTGGCCGAAGGTGGAGGCGATCCGCCAGGCGATGCCCGGGCTAAAAGTGTTCCGCATCGGCAGCGACAGGACGGCGACCGACGCCGTGGATTTCGAGACCGCCTGCGCGCAGCAACCCGACGACCGCCTGATCGCGCCCAAGCCGCTGGCACGCGACACGGTGGCGGCGCTGTTCCATACCGGCGGCACCACCGGCCTGCCCAAGCTCGCCAGGCACACCCACGGCGCGCTCGCCCTGATGGCGTGGACCAACACCCTGATGGTCGATCTCGGGCCGGGCACGGTGCTGCTCAACCCGCTGCCGCAGTTCCATGTCGGCGGCTCGCTGTTCGGCGGGCTGGCGCCGATCGCCAACGGCTGGACGGTGGTGATCCCCACCCCGCTCGGCGCGCGCAACCCCAACGTCGTGCGCGACTACTGGAGCATCGTCGAGCGCAACCGCGTCACCGTCGCCGGCGCCGTGCCGACGACGCTGGCCGCGATCATGAACGTGCCGCGCGACGGCCATGACCTCAGCTCGCTCAAGACCTTCGTCACCGGCGGCTCGACGGTGCCGGTCGAGCTGATCCGCCGCATAGAGCGCGAGATCGGCGCGCCGGTGATCGAGGGCTACGGCATGACCGAGGTGCACTGCTACTCGACCATGAACCCGCTGCACGGCGAGCGGCGCGCCGGCTCGGTCGGGCTGCGCATGCCCTACACCGAGGTCCGCATCGCCGACGTCGCACCCGACGGCACCATCCGGGGCGATTGCCCCACGGGCGAGATCGGCCACGTGCTGATGCGCGGGCCCCAGGTCACGCCGGGCTACCTCGATCCGCGCCACGACCGCGGCGCGATGCTGGCCGACGGCTGGCTCGATTCGGGCGATCTCGGCCGCCTCGACGCCGAGGGCTACCTCTGGCTGACCGGCCGCTCCAAGGACCTGATCATCCGCGGCGGCCACAACATCGATCCGATCGTGATCGAGGAGGCGCTGAGCCGCCATCCCGCGGTCGAGACCGCGGCCGCCGTCGGCCTGCCCGACAGCTATGCCGGCGAGCTGCCGATGGCCTTCGTGCAGCTGCGCCCCGACGCCGGCGCCACGTCCGAGGCGCTGCGCGAATTCTGCCGCCGCGAGATTCCCGAGCGCGCCGCCGTGCCGGTGCAGGTCGTGCAGATCCCGGTCATGCCGCTGACCGGCGTCGGCAAGATCTTCAAGCCGGCGCTGCGCCTGCAGGCGGCCCAGCTCGCCTTCGAGGCCGCCCTGGCGCCGCTCCGGGCGGAAGGCATCGCCGCCACCGTCACGGTCCGCAACGACCCGACCCACGGCACCCTGGCGGCGGTGCGCATCGCCGCGCCGTCGGCCGCCGCCGGATCGCGCGACGCCATCGCCCGGCGCTGCAGCGAGCTTCTGGGCGGCTACCAGATCCGTCACGCCATCGACTTCGAGTGACGGGACGCCCTCAGGCGGACCCCGGGCCTGATTGCCGGGAGCGCGCCAGCTCTTGGTCCCACCTCCCTAGCGAAGCTGGGGAGGTGTCGCCGTCTCACGGCGACGGAGGGGTCATGAGCAGCAGCACTGGGGCCTATGACCCCTCCGCCCTCGATTACGGGGGCACCTCCCCAGCTTCGCTGGGGAGGAGAATGAAAAGAGCGCCCATATGCGAGCGCCCTGTCCGATTACGGGGGAGGCGCTGCGCTGGATTGGGACCGTCTTGTGGCTGGCCACGTGTCTCGCTGGGCACACACGTGCCGTCAGCGCCCAGGATCAGCCTCCGGAAATCGTCGAGCTGGCTCGGGCGCTCAAGCACGATCCCGACCTCATCTACGAGTATGTGCTCAATAATATCGAGACTCTTCCGCAGTTCGGTAGCCTCAAGGGACCACTGGGCACGTTGCTCGACGGCAAGGGAACGTCCCACGATCAAGCCGAGTTGATGATTGCCCTGCTGCGGCAATCGGGCTTCGAGGCCTACTTTGTCTACGGCAGGATCAAGATCAAAGCTGATGAGCTGACGAACTGGCTCGGGTGGACGACAGCTACGGCAGCGTCAACCGCACGCTGGGTTCTGGGGGATTCGCCGGCACTATCGATTCGGTTGGGTCAACCGTGACAGAGGTCCAGTCAAGCACATCCGGAGCAACAGCCCGGCAGCTGCAACCAGCGATATCATCGGCGGCGCCGCAATTCGTCCCCAACCACCTGGTGTGAAGCGCCGCCAGACCTTTTTGCCAAACCAATTCGAGATCATCGATATTACGGACTCTATTCCGAGCTATTTGCGGACGAGGCTGACTCTGGAGCTGGGCTCCATAGACCCTGGCACGCAGGTCTTCAGTTCTCTTGCTGGCCCGGTCACCTACAACAGTGCCGATGTGTATGGTCACAGACTCGTCGTCCACTTCGACGGAGCCGCTGTTCCAAGTCTTCTGTACGACGGCGTGACCCAACTGGCGGCGTCGGGGGCAGTCCCAGCCGGTCGACGGCTGGTGGTGAAAACGTCGATTGACCACCCGTACCCAAGTGGTGGCGGCGTCGACGTGGTCGACAACACTCAACTGCAGGTCACACCCGCATCCAACGCCACCTTCCTGATTGGCACGGGGTGGGGCCCAACCGGCCGCGGCATGATCGAGAAGCACCGAAAGGTGCTCGTGCAGAATGCCAGGCAGTCACCTGACGATCCCTCCGCGGAACCGGTGCTCGGGGAGAGCTTGGCCATGCTCAGCTACACGTGGCTCGCCGAGCATGCACAAGCGAAGCATGTGATCGGCCAGGTTTCGGGAACTACCTTGATTTCCCACCATGCGGTGGGCATCGTCGGCATGAAGCCAGTGGGGACATCTTCGGTCGGTCCTTTCATCGATCTGCCACTCGTACTCGTGTCGCCAATACAGAAGAGCGCGCGGCCGGACACCGATGGATTCACGCCGATCGAGGCCGCCGTGTTCGTCGGTGACACCACCTTCTTGAGCATTGCCGAGTCGGGCGCCATCGAGCAGACACAGCCCGGATCAGTCGCGGTGTCGACGGTCAAACTGATCGATACGACCGTTTTGGCCGGCGGGACCATCTTCGACATCAACAATACTTCCAATGGAGGAAGCGAGGCGTACTACGAGAGCACCATTCGGCCGATTCTCACCCCTACGTACCGTCCGGAGGACTTGAACCGGATAAACGACTTTGTGCTCGGGCAGCATTTGCGAGTGATCGCACCCGCCAACGGTACGATCGTCGTGGATCAGTTCTCCGGGGTGGGATACTTCAGTGTCGCGCAGGATGGGAGAAGAATAGGCGCGCTCATATCGGGTGGTCTGAGCGGTGGCGAACCGGCGGTTCCGGTTCCGATCGATGCGGTCGTCGCGAATACTCCCTACTCCCTGACACCGGCGTTGTTTCAATCGTCCGTCATCACCAATCCGCAGGGCTCCTGGGGCTATGCCGGCGGCTTTTTCGGGGTGCCGATCAGTTGGGAGCCCATCAACCTTGTCACGGGCGACTATCTGCTGAGCGCGACCGATCTGTCCGTTGGCAGCCAGGGGATGCCCTATGGTCTGGCCTTCCAGCGCCATTACGACTCCGGCACGCGTTTCCAAAGCGGCCCCCTGGGGCCTGGCTGGTCCCACAATTTTGCCATCACGGCGCTGGCGAACAGTGACGTCTTCGAAGGTCTCGGTGTGAACTCGCCTATCAACGGCGCGGCTTCCATAGCGGCGCTGTTCGTCGCCTGGGACATTCTCAACGACGGTTCGACGACAGCGAAATCCCTGGAAGGGATCGTGGTCGCATCGATCGTGCAGCGCTGGCTGATGGACCAGCTTACCGGCAACGTCGTCGCGGTGACGCAACCCGGGCTCGTCGAGCACTTCGTCAAGCTGGCCGACGGAACCTACAATCCGCCGCTGGCTTCCGGAGCCAGGCTGACCCTCGACAATGGCGCCTACACCTACGTCGCCAAGGATCGCACCACCTTGTCGTTCGATACCAACGGCAATCTCGCGACCTGGCGCAGCGCGGCAGGGGCAACGATCACCCTGACCTACGCCGGCTCCCCGGCGAAGCTGGTCAGCGTTACCAACGATTTCCGTCGCCAGCTGACATTCACCTATGACTCCGACTTGTTGAAGCAGGTGCAGGACGATTCCGGCCGCAGCGTGTCCTACACCTACGATCCGTCGGGAAATCTCATCGGGTTCACCGATACGCTGGGCAACCTGACGAGCTATGCCTACGCGGCTCCGGGTCAGCTCGCGACAGTCGTCAATCCCTCCTTCCCCAGCACGCCGTTCGTCACCAACAGCTACGATTCGCTGGGCCGGGTGATGACCCAGACCGATGCCAATGGCGGAGCCTGGCAGTATTTCTTCGCCGGCACGCGCAGCGAGGAGGTCGACCCAAAGGGCACGCGGCACGTGCTCTACACCACAGCGCGTGGCAGAACGCGGCTCGACATCCAGGACCTGGACGGCCTGAACCTCCGGACCGCCACGGACTATGACGGTCGCGATCGGCCGACGAAAACGTCTCTCCCGGCGGGCAACAGCATCTCCTACGAGTACGACCTCAACAGCAACGTCACCAGGGCGACGCGCAACGACAAGACCGTCCCCACCCCGGTGAAGACCCTGGTGACCTCGGCGGTCTACGATCCGACCTTCAACAAGCCGATCCAGATCACCGACCCGCGCGGGCTGGTGACGACCCTCGCCTACGATGGTGCCGGCAACCTGCTGTCCGTGGTCGCCAACAGCGCCGGCACGCCCAAGGCGACCACGAGCTATGCCTGGACCGGGGCCGGCTTGCCCCTCACCGTCACCGACCCGGTCGGCACCGTCACGCGCCACGCCTACGACGAGCTCGGCAATCGCCTGTCGACCGTCGAGGGTGACGGCACAGGACCGCTCAGCCGGACCACCGCCTATGCCTACAATGCCTGGGGCGACGTGATCTCGATCACCGACCCCAACGGCAACGTCACCCGCGCGACCTTCGACCTCGCGCGCCGGCCGGTCGAGACCACGACCGCCGCCACCCCGGCGGCGCCCGGCGGTGTCGTCACGACCAACACCTACGATGCCGACGGCAGGCTGCTGCAGGCCCGCCAGAGCAGCGCCGACGCGGTGCTGCGCACCACCAGCGCCACCTGGACGCCGACCGGCAAGCAGGCCAGCGCCACCGACGCCAACGGCAACGTGACCACCTGGGCCTACGACATCCTCGACCGCCTGGCCCGCACCACCGATGCCGAGGGCCGGGTCACCACCTTCGAATACGACAACGTCGGCCGGCCCACCGCGACC